>NZ_ASWO01000004.1 GCF_000407605.1 Enterococcus sulfureus ATCC 49903
TACTAGAAGCTTTTCTTGGCAGTGTGACATCAGGAACTTCGGTACTATTATTTCCCTCCCCATCACAACTTGTCCTTGAAAGTGAAAGCATTTGACTCTCACTAAGACTTGTTGCTTGGACAGACATTTCCGATCGTCTGCATTCCTTAGCCTCCTGCGTCCCTCCATTGCTCAAACAAAAACAACGAGTACAGGAATATCAACCTGTTGTCCATCGCCTACGCCTGTCGGCCTCGGCTTAGGTCCCGACTAACCCTGGGCGGACGAGCCTTCCCCAGGAAACCTTAGTCATTCGGTGGACAGGATTCTCACCTGTCTTTCGCTACTCATACCGGCATTCTCACTTCTAAGCGCTCCAGCAGTCCTCACGGTCTACCTTCAACGCCCTTAGAACGCTCTCCTACCAGTGTACCAAAGGTACACTCCACAGCTTCGGTAATATGTTTAGCCCCGGTACATTTTCGGCGCAGGGTCACTCGACTAGTGAGCTATTACGCACTCTTTAAATGGTGGCTGCTTCTGAGCCAACATCCTAGTTGTCTGTGCAACCCCACATCCTTTTCCACTTAACATATATTTTGGGACCTTAGCTGGTGGTCTGGGCTGTTTCCCTTTCGACTATGGATCTTATCACTCACAGTCTGACTCCCGGATATAAATGAATGGCATTCGGAGTTTATCTGAATTCGGTAACCCGAGATGGGCCCCTAGTCCAAACAGTGCTCTACCTCCATCATTCTTAAATCCGAGGCTAGCCCTAAAGCTATTTCGGAGAGAACCAGCTATCTCCAAGTTCGATTGGAATTTCTCCGCTACCCACACCTCATCCCCGCACTTTTCAACGTACGTGGGTTCGGTCCTCCAGTGCGTTTTACCGCACCTTCAACCTGGACATGGGTAGATCACATGGTTTCGGGTCTACGACTACATACTAAAACGCCCTATTCAGACTCGCTTTCGCTACGGCTCCGCCTCTTCAGCTTAACCTCGCATGCAATCGTAACTCGCCGGTTCATTCTACAAAAGGCACGCCATCACCCATTAACGGGCTTTGACTTGTTGTAGGCACACGGTTTCAGGATCTATTTCACTCCCCTTCCGGGGTGCTTTTCACCTTTCCCTCACGGTACTGGTTCACTATCGGTCACTAGGGAGTATTTAGCCTTGGGAGATGGTCCTCCCGGATTCCGACGGAATTTCTCGTGTTCCGCCGTACTCAGGATCCTCCTAGGTGCATACCAAATTTCGTCTACGGGGTTTTTACCCTCTTTGACTGACTTTTCCAAGTCATTCGACTATCTGATCGTACTACCATATTGGAGTCCTACAACCCCAAGATGCAAGCATCTTGGTTTGGGCTTTTCCCGTTTCGCTCGCCGCTACTCAGGGAATCGAATTTTCTTTCTCTTCCTGCAGGTACTTAGATGTTTCAGTTCTCTGCGTCTACCTCTAATCAGCTATGTATTCACTGAAAAGTAACATCCTATAAAAGATGCTGGGTTCCCCCATTCGGAAATCTCTGGATCATAGCTTACTTACAGCTCCCCAAAGCATATCGGTGTTAGTCCCGTCCTTCATCGGCTCCTAGTGCCAAGGCATCCACCGTGCGCCCTTATTCACTTAACCTTATCAACCTTACGGTTGGGTTTTAATCATTGTCTTCTAGCGATAGAAGATGATTAAGAAAAATAAGCAATTGAACGTATTAAAAAACTCATTCAACGCGGTGTTCTCGGTTTGTTTTGATTTCTTTACTTCAATATCCAGTTTTCAATGAACAACTTAACGACTAAAGTCGTTATGGAGCCTAGCGGGATCGAACCGCTGACCTCCTGCGTGCAAAGCAGGCGCTCTCCCAGCTGAGCTAAGGCCCCGAGTATTAAGAGTAGACCTCTCAAAACTGAACAAAGTGGAAACGAACGTGTGTATTCCGTAATATTCCTTAGAAAGGAGGTGATCCAGCCGCACCTTCCGATACGGCTACCTTGTTACGACTTCACCCCAATCATCTATCCCACCTTAGGCGGCTGGCTCCAAAAGGTTACCTCACCGACTTCGGGTGTTACAAACTCTCGTGGTGTGACGGGCGGTGTGTACAAGGCCCGGGAACGTATTCACCGCGGCGTGCTGATCCGCGATTACTAGCGATTCCGGCTTCATGTAGGCGAGTTGCAGCCTACAATCCGAACTGAGAGAAACTTTAAGAGATTAGCTTAGCCTCGCGACTTCGCAACTCGTTGTATTTCCCATTGTAGCACGTGTGTAGCCCAGGTCATAAGGGGCATGATGATTTGACGTCATCCCCACCTTCCTCCGGTTTGTCACCGGCAGTCTCGCTAGAGTGCCCAACTAAATGATGGCAACTAACAATAAGGGTTGCGCTCGTTGCGGGACTTAACCCAACATCTCACGACACGAGCTGACGACAACCATGCACCACCTGTCACTTTGTCCCCGAAGGGAAAGCTCTATCTCTAGAGTGGTCAAAGGATGTCAAGACCTGGTAAGGTTCTTCGCGTTGCTTCGAATTAAACCACATGCTCCACCGCTTGTGCGGGCCCCCGTCAATTCCTTTGAGTTTCAACCTTGCGGTCGTACTCCCCAGGCGGAGTGCTTAATGCGTTAGCTGCAGCACTGAAGGGCGGAAACCCTCCAACACTTAGCACTCATCGTTTACGGCGTGGACTACCAGGGTATCTAATCCTGTTTGCTCCCCACGCTTTCGAGCCTCAGCGTCAGTTACAGACCAGAGAGTCGCCTTCGCCACTGGTGTTCCTCCATATATCTACGCATTTCACCGCTACACATGGAATTCCACTCTCCTCTTCTGCACTCAAGTTCTCCAGTTTCCAATGACCCTCCCCGGTTGAGCCGGGGGCTTTCACATCAGACTTAAAGAACCGCCTGCGCTCGCTTTACGCCCAATAAATCCGGACAACGCTTGCCACCTACGTATTACCGCGGCTGCTGGCACGTAGTTAGCCGTGGCTTTCTGGTTAGATACCGTCAAGGGATGAACATTTTACTCTCATCCTTGTTCTTCTCTAACAACAGAGTTTTACGATCCGAAAACCTTCTTCACTCACGCGGCGTTGCTCGGTCAGACTTTCGTCCATTGCCGAAGATTCCCTACTGCTGCCTCCCGTAGGAGTCTGGGCCGTGTCTCAGTCCCAGTGTGGCCGATCACCCTCTCAGGTCGGCTATGCATCGTTGCCTTGGTAGGCCATTACCCTACCAACTAGCTAATGCACCGCGGGTCCATCCATCAGTGACGCAAAAGCGCCTTTCATCACTCTACCATGCGGTAAACTGAATTATGCGGTATTAGCACCTGTTTCCAAGTGTTATCCCCCTCTGATGGGCAGGTTACCCACGTGTTACTCACCCGTTCGCCACTCCTCTTACTTGGTGAACCGAAGTTCGATAGTAAGAAGCGTTCGACTTGCATGTATTAGGCACGCCGCCAGCGTTCGTCCTGAGCCAGGATCAAACTCTCATAAAAAAATTTGAAACGATCTACGATCGTTAAGCTCTAAATTGACTTTGCTAGCAATAATTGCTTGCTGTTTTGTTTTGCTTCTATTAAATAGAAACACCTTACACTATTGGTTCGTTTGCTTGCTTTGTTCAGTTTTCAAAGGTCTATCCTGTCGCTGTAGCAACTTTTAAATCATAACACACCATACAATCTATGTCAATGCTTTTTTTAAAAGTTTTTTTCAAACAAAATTCAGTTTGTCTTTAACGACTTGATTATCATAACAAGTTATTTGTTATTTGTCAACAACTTTTTTTATTTAATTGATTGTTACATCAACGTTTAATTCAAGTTGTATTTTAACGACTCAGTTATAATATCATTTGCTTGCTCTCACGTCAACACTTTTTTTTAGCTTTTTTTCACTAAATATTTTAAGTGTCTCTCTTTGAGACAAGTAATAATATACCAATTAAGTTTCTCTAGGTCAAACATTTTTATGCTTCTTTTTCAAGTTTTTTCAAAAAGCGTTTGATCTATATCATCAAGAAGATTTCGTTCGTTTTTTAAAGTGATAATTCTATTTTTTTCTTATCAAACCATCTCTTTATTCGTATAAAAAAAGCCCTCAAATTATGAGGGCTTTTTTTCTAACGCATTGTAGGGAATAATAATACATCACGAATTGACTGTGCATCCGTTAGCAACATCACTAAACGGTCAATCCCGATTCCTAATCCACCAGTTGGCGGCATACCATATTCTAACGCTTCTAAGAAATCTTCATCGACTCCATGCGCTTCATCATTTCCAGCAGCACGTTCTTTTTCTTGTGCTTCAAAACGTTCGCGTTGATCGATTGGATCATTTAACTCTGTAAAGGCATTTGCAAATTCACGTCCTACGATAAATAATTCAAAACGATCTGTAAAACGAGGATCTTCAGGATTTTTCTTCGCTAAAGGTGATACTTCCACTGGATGTCCATAGACAAAAGTAGGTTGTTGCAGTGTTTCTTCCACAAATGTTTCAAAGAACTCATTCAAAATGTGTCCGACTGTCATGCTATCTGTGATTTCAACATTGTGCTCTTTAGCTAAAGCACGTGCTTCTTCAATAGACATTTCTTTCCAGAAGTCTACACCTGTTTGTTCTTTTACACCGTCTACCATATGTAAACGACGGAATTCAGATCCTAGATCAACAGCTTGTCCATCATAGGTAATTTGTGTTGTACCTAATGTTTTTTCAGCAGCATTGCGAATGATTCCTTCTGTTAGATCCATAATATCTTTATAATCTGTGTACGCTGTATAACACTCCATCATCGTAAATTCAGGATTATGGGTAGTATCGATTCCTTCATTACGGAACACACGACTAATTTCGTATACTTTTTCCATACCACCAACAATCAAACGTTTTAAATGTAGTTCTAGCGCTATACGCAAATACAAGTCCATATCTAAAGCATTGTGATGAGTAATGAATGGACGAGCTGCAGCACCACCAGCTTGGTTATGAAGTACAGGTGTTTCTACTTCGATATATCCTAAACCATCTAAATAGCGACGGATTTCGCTGATAATTTGACTACGTTTTGTAAAACGGTCAAAACTTTCTTGGTTACTAATTAAATCTAAATAACGTTGGCGATAACGTTGTTCGACGTTAGTCAATCCATGGTATTTATCCGGTAAAGGACGTAATGCTTTTGATAAGATTGTAATTTCTTTTGCTTTAATCGTCACTTCGCCAGTGTTCGTTTTCATGATTTCACCAGTCACACCAAAGAAATCACCTAGATCAGCATGTTTGAACACTTCATATTCAGCTTCACCTACTTGGTCTTGACGTACATAAATTTGGATACGACCTTCGCGATCTTGTAAATGCGCAAAACCTGCTTTTCCTTTTCCACGTTTTGTTACGATACGACCAGCGATACTTGCGGTTAAGCCCATTTCTGCTAGTTCTTCTTTTGTTCTCGGATCAAAGACCTCATGTAATTCAGCTGATTGATGAGTACGTTCAAAACGTTGACCAAATGGGTCGATTCCTTCTTCACGTAATTGTTCCATTTTTTGACGACGAACGACCATTTGATCGTTTAGTTCTTCTTGCGTTTCCACTTGTGCTTCTACTTTTTCCTCTGCCACGAGTGTTCCTCCATTCTCACTTGTACTTCTTTCCTAATAATGACAAGTTTCTGAAAAAAAAGCAAGTCGAAGATGGCACTTCGACTTGTTCTTTCATATTCGTTAGGCGTTTGCTTCAACCTTTTCCAAAAATGAGTCGAGCAAATCTAATGTTGTTTGACGATCTTCTGATTTATTGATCGCCGCTTTTATTTTTGCTGCACGTGGTACACCTTTTAAATAATAGGCAGCATGTTGACGAAATTCTAATGAAGCCAATTTTTCACCTTTTAGGGCAACCAAACGTTCAAAATGTAATTTTGCAATATCGATTTTTTCGCGCGGTGACGGTTCATCGATTAAAATACCTGTTTCCAAATATTCTTTTGTTCGACGAATCATCCATGGATTACCTAAAGCAGCACGACCGATCATCACTGCATCGCATCCGACTTCTTCAAGCATACGTTTAGCATCTTCTGGTGTTCGCACATCGCCATTTCCCATAAATGGAATATCGATTGCTTGTTTTACTTCTTTTAAAATATCCCAATTGGCTTGTCCTTCATACATCTGTACTCGTGTTCGCCCATGCATGGCGATCGCTGAAGCACCCGCGGCTTGAGCGGCTTGAGCATTTTGGACTGCAAATAAATGTTCCTCATCCCAACCCGTACGCATTTTCACAGTAACTGGAATCGAAACAGCTGATGAAACGGCATGAACCATTTCGTATACTTTATCAGGATCTAGTAGCCATCTAGCCCCTGCTTCTGCTTTGATGATTTTATTTACTGGACATCCCATGTTGATATCAATAATATCAGCAGTCGTATTGGCTTCTACAAAACGAGCTGCTTCTACTAGATTATCTTTGTCGCCTCCAAAAATCTGCAAGCTAAGCGGATGCTCTGTTTCTTCAATATGCAACATACTCAATGTCTTTTTGTTCCGTAAGTTGATTCCTTTGTCGCTGATCATCTCACACACGACCATCCCGGCACCAGCTTCTTTTACGGTTACTCGAAAAGCGGCATTACTAATTCCAGCCATCGGCGCTACGACCACACGATTAGGAATTTCAACGTTACCGATTTTCCAGGAGTGGTCCATTAGTTACCTCCAGTGATTTCAGCTTTAATTTCTTCAAGATCAGCTTCATCAAAATAGTATTTATTATTACAGAATGAACAGACAGCTTCTGCTCCGTGGTCTTCATCGATCATGTCTTGGATTTCTTTTGTACCCAAAGTTAAAATGGCGTTACCAAATTTTTCTTTTGAGCAATCACATTTAAACTCTACAGGCATTGTATCTAAGATCATGAGTGATTCACCATCAAAAATTGTATCCAGGATATCTTCTGGTGTTTTCCCTTGATCTAAAAGGCTTGAAACAAGTGGTAAGTTCGCTAAACGAGCTTCGATCTTATCGATAACTTCTTCAGAAGCTCCTGGCATAATTTGCAGCATAAATCCACCAGCAGAACGAATCGAATCATCTGTATCCACTAACACACTTAGCCCGACTGCTGAAGGAACTTGTTCAGATACAGCTAGGTAATACGTGAAGTCTTCACCTAATTCACCAGAAACGATTGGCGTTTGACCAGAAAAAGGTTCTTTTAGACCTAAATCTTTAATGACCGTAAATACACCTTCTGTTCCCACTGCACCACGAACATCGATTTTTCCTTTTTCGTTTAACGGTAAACTGACGTTAGGATTTTGAATATATCCTTTCACTTCACCACGACCATTACTGTCGACCATAATCAATCCAGCAGGACCATTTCCTTGAACTTTTACTGTAATCGTATCGTCGCCTTTTAGCGTGCTGCCTAATAACAATCCACCTACGATCGTTCTACCTAATGCAGCGGACGCTGTGTTCCATGTATCATGACGGCGCTGTGCTTCAGCGACCGTTTCAGTTGCACTTACAGCATAAGCGCGGACAAATCCACCATATGCTAATGCTTTTACTAAATAATCTTTGGTCATTTTTTTCTCTCCTTTTGCTTATGACTGAATCATACTCAAATCTTCACTTTTTTTCAACTTTACCGTTTAAAACAAGAAAACGAAGGAGCTACAAGTAGCATCCTTCGTTTATCTACCTATTATAGATGGTCATCTTCATCTAAAGGCGTAATGTCTTCATCTAAAGGTTTTTGTTCTGCTTGTTTTTGAGCGTCTTTTTCTTCTAATGCACGTTTTGCTTCTTCATACGTTTGTGCTTTTTCACTTGGAAATTCGCTATGCTCATGATCAGAAGGCATACGTCCTTCTTCAAACAAGGATTTGATTGCTTTTGCATCTAGCGTTTCAAACTCTAAAAGTTTTTCTGCAATCAATTTATGTTTCTCATGATACGTTTGAATGATTTCACGTGCTTTATTGTGTGCATCAACTAAGATCTTACGTACTTCTGTATCGATCTCATAGGCTACTTGTTCAGAATACGCTTTGGTTTGACCGTAATCACGACCAACAAAGACTTGATGGTTTCCTTCATATTGAACAGGTCCTAATTTATCACTCATTCCATATTCAGTTACCATGCTTCTTGCAAGAGCTGTTGCTTGTTCAAAGTCATTGGATGCTCCAGTTGATTGCACATTGAAGATCAATTCTTCCGCTGTACGACCACCTAAAAGACCGACGATTTGTTCGAACATGTCTTCTTTAGTCATCAACATTTGATCCTCTTTAGGCAAAGCGATCATGTACCCGCCAGCGCGTCCACGAGGAATGATCGTTACTTTATGCACGACACGAGCACGGCTTAAGACTAAACCAACAATCGTATGCCCTGCTTCATGGTAAGCAACCATTTCACGTTCACGTTTACTGATGACACGATCTTTCTTAGCAGGTCCTGCGATCACGCGATCTTCTGCTTCATCGATATCTGAAGCATCGATTTGTTTTTTATTACGACGAGCAGCAACTAAGGCTGCTTCATTCAAGACGTTTTCTAATTCTGCACCAGCAAAACCTGGTGTTTGTTGTGCCACGACTTTTAAGTCTACATCGTTTGCTAGAGGTTTATTCTTCGCATGAACACGTAAAATCGCTTCACGACCTTTAACATCCGGACGACCTACTAAGATTTGACGGTCAAAACGACCTGGACGAAGTAACGCAGGATCTAATACATCAGAACGGTTAGTTGCCGCAATAACGATTACACCTTCATTACCACCAAATCCATCCATTTCAACAAGCAATTGGTTCAAGGTTTGTTCACGTTCATCGTGTCCACCACCCATACCAGCGCCACGTTGACGACCTACAGCATCGATTTCATCGATAAAGATGATTGCTGGAGCATTTTTCTTCGCTGTTTCAAATAAATCACGTACACGGCTTGCACCGACACCGACAAACATTTCCACAAAATCAGAACCTGAAATTGAGTAAAATGGTACGCCAGCCTCACCTGCAACTGCTTTAGCAAGCAATGTTTTACCAGTTCCCGGAGGACCCTCTAATAACACCCCTGCTGGAATACGTGCACCTAATGCTGAGAAACGTCGTGGATCTTTTAAAAATTCCACTACTTCAACAAGTTCTTGTTTTTCTTCTTCTGCACCAGCAACGTCAGAAAAACGAACTCGGTTAGCTTTTTTATCTGCTTCTTTGGCTTTTGATTTTCCAAAGTTCATGACACGGCCGCCACCGCCACCGCCGCCTCCTTGTTGCCCCATCATCATGTAGAAGAAGAAAATGATGATCACAAGTGGCAAGAAGCTGACTAATAATGATAACCAGATTCCGCTATTTGATTCTTGTTCGATTTGCGTTTTCACTGAATTGTCACTTGCAAGTGTCGTAATTTCACTTAAAGTCGAATCATTCGGCAAAATAATTGTTGAAAATGATGTCGATTTAGAAGAAGTTGACCCAAACACACTCAATCCACTGTCATTGCTAATCGTTTGTTCACTCTTGTATTTACCCGTAATGCGATAAACACCGTTTGAAGGCTGAACGGTAAATGATTCAACGTCACCGTCTTTTAACTGTTTTGTAAATGTGGAATACTCGATTTCAGGTGATTTGCTGCCACCGTTGCCAAAGAAATAATAGACAACCATGACCATCGCCAATAAGACGAGTACATAATATAAGGTCGTTTTGACCGTACCGTTTCCTTTTTTGTTCATGCGGCCCCTCCTTGCCTGTTTTGTCTTATATTGACCAATTTTATTGTATCATAGTTGTTGTAAAATAATCACTATTAAGATTGATAAACGCTCGGTTTTAATACGCCTACATACGGCAAGTTACGGTATTGTTCGATGTAATCTAAACCATATCCGACAACAAATTCGTTTGGAACATCGAATCCAATGTAATCTGCTTCAATATCGACAACGCGACCTTCTGGTTTATCTAACAAGGTAACAATTTTGACAGATTTTGCTTTGCGATATTTAAATAAGTCGACTAGGTACGCTAAAGTGCGTCCACTATCAATAATATCTTCTACGATCAACATATCGCGACCTTCTACATTTGTATCAAGATCTTTAACGATTTTTACTTCCCCAGAAGACACTAATGCGTTCCCGTAGCTTGAGACATCCATAAAATCGATTTCTAAATAGCAATCCATTTCACGTACGATATCTGCCATAAATGGTACTGCACCTTTTAATACCCCAACAACTAATGGGTTTTTATCTTGGTATTCTGCTGTTAATTCTTTGCCAAGCTCTTCACAGCGTGTACGAATCTGCTCTTTTGTTACTAAAATTTTTTCAATATCTTTTTCTAGCATATAAGTCTCCTTTCAACCGTTACTTCTTGTATTTATAAAGAAGTACGTAGTGTATTTTATCAGTTTCTTTACCAATACTCAAATAGGAACAGACAAAAGGTAAGAATGCTAAAAGATTCTTATCTTTATTTTCTAAAACCCAGCCATTTTCACGTGCTTCAAGAGGGATTTTGCGATCGATTAAGAAACGTGAGATCTTTTTATACAGTTTGTTCGTGAGCCAAATGCGATCTCCAGGTTGTTTTTTTCGTAACCAAAACTCCTCTTGCGGGGCTAAGTGTACTTGGTAATCCGCTTGCCAATCTGGTAATTGCGTTGAAGCAAAGATTCCAATTTGTTCATATTCAGATAATCGATAGGTCTGATTTAAGCATAATTGGAACGGCTCATGCTCTATTTTTGAACGCGTTTCTTCTATAATAATCCATAATTTATCATATCGCCGTTTTATTTTTATTTGGTTGGCGAGATCCAGTTGCCACTGGCTTGTGTTTTTTCCAAGTAATCGGCGTACTTGTTCCACTTGCTTTTGGCTGATCTGCACAAAACTTTCTAGTCGCAAATATTCCCAAAAATAATATTGTTTTGCTTTTGATAATGCATGAAGTTGCGTGAGATCGATACACCAATAGCTTTTGTTTTTAACGATTATTTTTTTAGACCACTCTGCATACTCTTCTTCTATAAGTTGTTGGGCATATGCAGTTTGTTCGCTAACTTGATGGATATGTTCCAGTGCGCGCTGATTTTCCTTAGTCAATTGCGGAATAATATACTTACGAATTCGATTTCGAGTATACGCATCGCCCTGATTGCTTTCATCTTCATAAAATTCAATCTGGTTTTCAGTAGCGTACTGATAAAGTTCTACTTTTTTGACCGTTAAAAGCGGCCGAATTAAATATTTAGTTTGACTAAAAGATTGTTTTGCGACTAAAGACTTTAATGCAAACAACTGACCTTCACGAATCAATTTCATAATCAGCGTTTCTGCCTGATCATTTAAATGATGCGCCGTTAACAAAACATCGTATTCTTTCGTTTGTAAGATACTCTCAAAAAAAGTATAACGAAACGTTCGAGCATTTGCTTCGACATTATGATTTGTAGGTGTCCATGTTGTAGAAAAAAAAGGAATCTGATGTTGCGCACAAATTTTTTGTACCAACTCTTTTTCTGCTTTGGTTTGATCGCGCAATTGATGATCGACATAGGCTACAGCCAAGTGCTGGTATAGATCAGGCGATTTTATCAATAAATCAAACAGTACCATTGAATCAACTCCACCGGAAACTGCTAAAAGAATAGCTTGATCGCGCTCCCATAAAGCTTGTTTACGAAGATGAAGTAGTAGCTTTTCCCGAATCATTTTTCCTCCTATTGATAAAAAAAGGTTGAGCCGATACGGCTCAACCTTTATAAATTTACTTAGTTACGACGACCTCCACGGCCTCCGCGTTTTCCTTCAGTATTTCGTTTTAATGAAGATAGACGATCATCGCTATCCTTTAAAAACGAGGACATTAATGAATCGAAGTCTTGTTTTGTATTTGCTGGTGCTTGTGAAGGTTGATTACGTGTAAAAGGTTTTTTAGGTCCTCTATTAAACTCTTTTTTAGGATATTCACGTTTTTCTTCACGTGGTTTATCTTCAGCTTTACGAATCGATAAGCCTATTTTTCCATCCGTACCGATGTTTGTAACTAGAACTGTTACTTCATCGCCAACTTTTAATACTTCATTGATATCCTTCACGAAACCATTTGACACTTCACTGATGTGGACCAAGCCAGTTTTTCCCGCTCCAAGATCAATAAAGGCACCAAAATTTGTAATTCCTGATACTTTTCCTGGTACTTTTGCTCCAACTTCGATTGACATAAAAAATATGTTCCTCCTAATTTAATTACCCTTTTATAATGGACTATCTTGCGATAGACATTCACTTATTTTGTAGTTTCTTCTTGCGATTGCGTGACTGAATCTGGCAATCTAAAATTAATTTCGCCTTCTTTAGAATAAAAATAGCGGCTACGTGCAAGTTTTGCAACATAATCATCGTCTTCTAAGAGTGCGACATCTTTTTTCAATGATGTGATTTGCTGATCGGTTTCAGCTTTTTGCACAATTGTTTTATCTTGATATGTTTCTAATTGATGCAACCGTGAGAAATCACGTAATAAACTAATACCAAACAAAATCGCCACAACTGCGGCAACCGCAAAAATCACAAATAGACGGCGACGACGATAAATCACTTGGCGTTGTTGTTTCGCATAATTCGCATATTGTTCTTTTGCAAAATCAGTTGGCAAGTAGGCAACATTGCTTTTTTTCTGTTTTTTCAAAAATCGCTCGCTCCAGTCTTGTATGATTGTGATACTTATTATACCAACATCCACAAGACTTGTCTAACAATATTGAAGAGAAGTTTAAGACTCTTTTGTACTTGTTTCTGAGACTCTTTCTTCAGATAATAGAGTATACATTTGTGCAGCATCTTCTTTTTTTGTAGACTCTTGTAAGACTTCTACTTTGACTTCTACGATTCGATTACCAAATTGAATTCTCAAGATATCGCCAACTTTTACACTACTTCCTGATTTCGCTAACTTACCATTGATTTTAATTCGGCCTTTATCCGCTACCTCTTTTGCAACTGAACGGCGTTTAATCAAACGCGACACTTTTAAAAATTTATCAATTCTCATTTCTTCACTCCTAAACGTAAAATTTTTGCGCCTTTAGGTAAATACAACCACTCGCGCACTGTAAACACTTGGCATTTAATCGTTAAAAATAAAAAGACACTCGCACCAAGTACGACTCCTAATAAGCTGATCCACAGAGTCGTTGAACGATGCCATTCTTGAATTCCATAATACCAAGCAAGATCATAAATAAGCAAACTTACTGCCATACCAAATAGGGCAATTCCTAACCGAATAAAAAAAGATCGCTCTTTAAAAAACAGATACAATTTCCGGTCATCATAGCGTAAAAAAACTAAAAAAACAACGAAGAGTCCACTTAATGTAGCAAAACTAGTCCCAACTGTCCCAAAACGATAGGTCAAAATCCCAGTCAAAAATAATTTTATCGCGCATCCCCATGAAGCAGCTCGAAGGGATAAGCGCAAGCGATTTTGACTTTGAGCGATGCTTTGATACGCTTGGACCGTTGCCATCAATACGATGGAAAAGACAAAAATCAACAATGTATTCGTTCCTTTAAAATCTTTAAAGAGCGTATAGTTAATAAAAGGCATCAGACTAGCTAATCCTAGCGAAGCAGCAAAAGCTACACTGACCGTTAAGCGCAAATACATTTTTGCTGAGAAACGAAATTGAGCTTCGCGATTTGCAGTTAAATAATTGGTTAATGCTGGTAAAAAACTTGCGCTCAGTGCGGTCGCAACAACAAGTCCTAGCTGAACAAGCGGCTGACCACGATCAAAAATCCCTTTCGTGACTTGCGCTTCATGCAATGGCATACCTGATGCGACTAATCCATTCACTACAAAAAAAGAATCGATCAATTGAAAAATAATCAATAAGCTACCATAGATCGTTAACATCCCTGCTTCTTTATAAAAACGGTAACGAATTCTTTTCTCCGGATAAGGACCAAGCAGCTGGGTGAGTCGTGTATGTCCACCATGAATCTGGTAAGCATAATAACGAAGAACAAAAAATGCTGCAATACCTCCTACTAGTGATCCACTTAATGCATACGTTCCGACTTGATAAACAGTTTTATCAAATACCTTAAAACTATAGGCAGCTAATAAAATGACAATCACACGTACGATTTGTTCTACTACTTGAGAAACTGCAGTCGGGATCATGTGCATTGACCCTTGAAATTCTCCTCGACGAATCGCAAGTGACGGAATCAGCAAAAACGTAAAGGACACCACTCTGATCAAGGGGGCTAATTCACGATTCCCCATCGCAAACGCAACGATACCACTAAAGGTAAAAAGAAAAAACCAAAGCCCTAAAGATAGCGTTGCAATCATCGGAAAATACGCTTTTAACGTCTCACGTTTTTCTAATGGATTTTGGCCTACCGTCACGCGGGATAAAAATTGCGGAAAACTAGTCAACGCTAGCGTAATAGCGATCCCATATAAAGGATAGACTTGCTGATAGACATAGAATCCTTGGTCACCAACTAAATTTTGAAAAGGTACTCGATAGATTGCACTCAAAAGTTTTGCGACAAAGGAAGCAATCGTCAAAACAAGGGCGCCACGCATCAAATGATGCAATTGCGATTTTGCCATAAAAAAGCCTCCTTAGTCTGCGCTAGCTACTAACTGTTGTTGGTATCTGATTTCACGCAAAGCACGAACAAAATTTTCTACTTCTTGTAGCCATACCATCGATTTCATTTCTTTTGGAATAGTTAAGCGAATCACCATTTTGTCTTGCTCGATCCCTAGTGTCGCTTTTAATTTTGTTTTAGCCAACCCTTCAAACAGTTGTTCAACGGAGTACAGTTTGGTTCCAACTTTACTTAATGTAAATAACAATTGCTGTTCTTTTTTACGGATACTCTCAAACAAAGCTCGATCTGCATTCATTTTGATCTCGCCAATCATCAATAAATGCGCCACTTCATCCGGATAGTCTCCAAAACGATCCAGCAAATCATCTTGCAACTCGTCTAAGGCTTCCATACTTTCTAGTTCACGGATACGTTTATAGATTTCAATTTTTTGACGTTCATCTTCTATATAGGTTCCTGGCAAGTAAGCATCTAATCCTAAATCGATTTCCGTACTCGTTTTTTGCAACTGGGTATTCTTTCCTTGTTTACGTTCAACTGCTTCAGCAAGCATTTGTGCATATAAATCGAAACCGACAGAATCGATAAAGCCATGTTGCTGAGCACCCAAAAGGTTTCCTGCACCACGAATCGATAAATCACGCATTGCGATTTTAAATCCTGATCCTAGTTCCGTAAAATCTTTGATCGCTTGTAATCGTTTCTCACTGACTTCAGTTAAAATTTTTTGTGGTGCATACATAAAGTACGCATATGCCACCCGACTGCTTCGTCCCACTCGTCCACGTAATTGATAAAGTGTTGAAAGTCCCATAAAGTCAGCATTTTCCACAAATAATGTATTGGCATTTGGAATATCGACACCCGTTTCAATAATCGTCGTGGTCACTAAAACATCAAATTCCCCTTCAATAAAATCAAAAAGTGTATTCTCCAGCTGAATTTCGGTCATTTGACCATGTGCGTATCCAATTCGTGCATCTGGGACTAAAGCTTGTAGCTCTTCAACTTTTTGTTCGATTGTATCTACGCGGTTGTATAAATAAAATACTTGTCCACCACGAGCCATTTCGCGTAAGATCGCTTCTCTGATTGCTCCTGGGTTGCTTTCCATCACATAAGTTTGAATAGGATAACGATTTTCAGGTGGCGTCTCAATCACGGACAGATCACGCACCCCTAACATGGACATATGTAGCGTTCGGGGAATCGGTGTCGCAGTTAGTGTCAATACATCAACTTGTGAACGCAATTGTTTCAAACGTTCTTTGTGTTTTACACCAAATCGTTGTTCCTCATCGATGACTAGTAGACCTAGATCAGCAAACACAACATCTTTTGATAACAATCGATGCGTACCTACAACGATATCTAATTGTCCTTTTCGTAATTCTTCTAATGTCGCATTTTGTTGTGCTTTTGTTTGAAAGCGACTCAAAACACCAATATTTACCGGAAATCCTTGAAAACGATCGACCATCGTTTCATAATGTTGTTGCGCTAAAATCGTAGTCGGAACTAAGATCGCGACTTGTTTACTTTCCCGGATCGCTTTAAATGCTGCGCGCAAAGCGACCTCTGTCTTTCCAAATCCAACGTCTCCCACTAATAAACGATCCATTGGTTTTTCTTTTTCCATATCTTTTTTTATTTCAATCGTACTTCTTAATTGATCTTGAGTTTCAGAGTAAGGAAACGCATCTTCAAATTCTTTTTGATAGCCATCATCAGGACCAAAAGCAAAGCCTTTTTCTGCTTCTCGTTTGGCATACAGTTGGATCAAATCGTCCGCGATATCTTCAATACGTTGAGAAACTTTGCGTTTGGTCTTTGTCCATTCACTTCCTCCAAGTTTATTGATGCGAGGCGATTTCGATTCAGAAGCGACATATTTTTGGATCAAATTCAATTGTGTGACCGGAATAAACAGCTTATCATCATTTTGATAGAGAATCGTTAAGTAATCTTGATGGACGCCATCTACTTCTAGCGTCTCCATCCCAATATATTTTCCGATCCCATGATTTTCGTGGACGACATAGTCACCAGTTTTTAATTCGTTATAGCTTTTTAAGCGTTCTGCATTAGAGATCGTTTGACGGCGCGCACGCTTCTTTGCCACTTTTTGGAAGATTTCACGTTCGGTCACGACGATCAACTGTTCATTTGGCAATTCAAACCCGTTTTGCAGACTTGCTTCAATAATTTGAGCCCGTTGCAAAGTTAATTGATCTGGTTTCGTCGTCACAGCATAGATTTCATGATCGCGAAATTCTTGCTCTAATTTTTTTTGTTGTTCGATCGTCCCGACTAAGAAAACGATGGTGTAAGATAATTTGCTCCAACGATCGACTTCAGCTTTTAATAGCCCCATTTGACCGAAAAACTGTTGCATTGGTCGATACTGGATATTATGAATCGCTTGAAATTTTAAATTCCCCATCCCTTTTTGGAATAAAGAAAAGAATGTCGTTGGCGCATCGATATGATGCAAGACTTGTGGATCATCAATCAAAACCTCTTGTGTCGAAAATAAACGTAATTCTTCAATTTTTTGCGTGTGCCATTCTGCAGCTTCATGCATCATTTCACGCGACGTTTCCATAATTCGAGCATAGTCATCTACCATCAAAAAATAAGGATCCGTGAAATAATCAATTACTGTTGTTGCATCAGAATACAGAAAGTCCGTATAAAAAGCCGCTTGTTCTCCTGCGATACCATTTGACCAATCTGTCATCAATTGTTCAAAATAATCGGTTAAAAGTAAGCGATCGGTTTCTTCTTTTGTAACAGCTAATCGCTGATGCAATGCTTGCTCGATTAATTCTTGTCCATGTTGGAAATTCTCTTTTGAAAAAATAAGTTCCGTCACCGGTAAGACTGTAAAACGCTCGACGGTTGCCAAAGAACGCTGTGTCGCTACATCAAACGTTCGCATCGAATCAATTTCTACATCAAATAATTCCATTCGGATTGGATCCGCTTGATCGAGCGGATAAATATCGACAATACTACCACGGATGCTGAAATCACCAGGCTTTTCGATCATCTGTTCTCGAGTATATCCCATATGAACGAAACGAGCAGGCAATTCAGTAATCTCGATTTCTTCTCCTACTGCAAAAGTCATCTTCGCTTGATCCCAAGTTTCTTGATCCGGCAATCGTTTTTTTAAGGCAGCAATAGGCAAGATGTAAATCCCTTTTTTCTTTGTCGCAATCGCATCTAGTGTAGCTACACGTTCTGCTTTCGCTTCTGGTGAAGCAAAAGCCATTTCTGCCGATATCACTTCATCAACGGGAAATACATATACGTTTGATTCCCATTGACGCAATTCATCTGCAGCTTGATTGGCATAATACAAGTTTGACGTTACTAAAACGACGGAACGATCAAATTGTTTAAATGCGCTTAAAATCGCCAGATGCTTAGCAGAACCAGCAAGTCCCGTAATCAACTGACGTGGTGTATTTTGTTTAAGTTGCGTTTGCCACTGAGTGATCGTTTCAGAACGACCAAGCAAATCTAGAATATCCATCGAGTTATTCTCCTTTTTTATTGAAACGATTCATAGAGGCCATGAAATCACCTTGATCAATATAATGAGTCAAAGCATCTACCGAAGCATCGATTCCTTGCAAAATAAGTGGTCGATCTTCCTTATCAAATCCACTTAAAACATGATCGATAACAGTCTGTCTTCCTTTTGGTCGACCGATCCCGACTTTGATTCGATCAAATGTTTGAGTCCCCAGATGAGAGATCAAACTTTTTATTCCGTTATGACCGCCTGCACTTCCTTTTTGACGTAATCGGATTTTCCCAACCACAAGGTCTAGATCGTCATACACTACGACAAGTTCTTCAGGATAAATTCCAAAGTACGTCATTAACGGACCAACAGAGCGTCCAGAATCATTCATATACGTTTGAGGTTTCACAAGCAGAACCTTTTCTCCATTATGAAAGAATTCAGCAACTTCGGCTTCAAATGTATTTTTTTTAAATGTCGCTTGATTTTCTTTGGCTAACTGATCAAGTACCATAAATCCGACATTATGTTTTGTAGACTCATATTTTTTACCAGGATTTCCTAGGCCAACAATCATTTTCATTATGTTTCATCCAACTCTTTCTTTATCTGATTTTCAAACGCAAAATGCTGGCCAACAGATGCTGACCAGTGCGTTTCTACTATACAATAGTTAAATTATACCATATTGCATATTTTTCTGCGAAATATCTGTATAGTGTTCATTTTTGGTTACGATGATTTATTTTAAATTGTGACATATTGAGCAACTGTACTTTTAAAGAACATATGTTACGTTTACATTTGTTAAAAGAAAGCGTTTTAAGATGAAAACAGTTAAAAAAACTGTTATATTGTTTGCTGAATCACATGACAAAAGTTTGATAAAGTGTTAACATAGTTCTTGTAAGAGATGCGAAATTAGAAAGGATGATATATAAATGGTTAAAAGTACAGCGAAAAGACATCAAAAAGTAATTTTAGTAGGCGATGGCGCGGTTGGATCAAGTTATGCGTTTGCGTTACTTACTCAAAATATTGCACAAGAAGTTGGAATTATCGATATCGATAAAGCAAAAACAGAAGGCGATGCTCTTGATTTATCACATGCTTTAGCCTTTACTTCACCTAAAAAAATCTATGCCGCAGACTACGCTGACGCTCATGATGCAGATTTAGTCGTGATCACAGCAGGTGCAGCACAAAAACCAGGTGAAACTCGTCTAGACTTAGTTCATAAAAATTTAAAAATCAATCGTTCAGTTGTAACTCAAATCGTAGATTCAGGTTTTGAAGGAATCTTCTTAGTTGCAGCAAATCCAGTTGATATTTTAACGTATTCTACTTGGAAATTCTCAGGTTTCCCTAAAGAACGTGTTATCGGATCTGGAACTTCTTTAGACTCAGCTCGTTTCCGTCACGCACTAGCTGATTTGATCGACGTAGATGCACGTAACGTCCATGCCTATATTTTAGGTGAACATGGAGATTCAGAATTTCCAGTTTGGTCACATGCCAATGTAGCTGGTCTACAAATTTACGAATGGATCAAAAATAATCCAGAGGTCGATGAAGAAGCAATGGTTAACTTGTTCTTTAGCGTACGCGATGCAGCGTATACGATCATTGAGAAAAAAGGGGCCACTTTCTATGGAATCGCCGTATCTCTAGCACGTATCACACGCGCAATTTTAGATAATGAAAATGCAGTGTTGCCATTATCTGTTTATTTAGATGGTGAATATGGAATCGATGATGTATATATTGGAACACCTGCTGTGATCAATGCAACAGGAATCAAACAAATCATTGAAATTCCATTAACCGATAGCGAACAAGAAAAAATGGAAGCTTCTGCTAAACAATTAAAAGACATTTTAACGAGTGCATTTGCAAAACTTGAAGAAGAAGATGCAAAAAAATAATTAAGTTAATAAAAAAAGATCTAGCGTAGCTAGATCTTTTTTTATCGTTCAATTTTAAAAATATAATGAGGCATTTGAACTTCTTTATATTCTTTGATAATACGTTTCAAAATAGTCATACCATTTTGAATGGCCACATTCATCGATTCAACATTAACATCTCGAACAATAGCTACAATGGCATGTGCACCTAAACTTTCAAAAGCATATTGTATAATTGCTTGCGTCGCTTCAAGCATGTAGTCCTCATGACAAGCACTTTTTTTAAAATGATGGGTGATCTCAAAATATGGACGACCGTCTATCCATTGATCCGTCAATCCACATTCACCAATCACTTCTTTGGTTTCCTTTAATTCTACTGCCCATAATCCATATCCTTTGGTTTCATAAGAAGCGATATTCCAACGTAACCACTCAACAATTTCTTCTTGAGTAAAAGGTTCTTCGTAAGCTAGCATGACTTCTGGATCTGCTAAAAATTCAGTCAACTCAACTTCTTCTCCTCTTGTCCATTGTCGGATACGTAACCGATCTGTTTCTAAAATCATTAGCATATCTCGCTCCTTCTTCAGTTTTAGATGACACGTCTCTTTTGTAGATAAAAAACGATCATACAAAGTATAATGGCTGTCGCTGCTCCAGATGAATCGAGCATGACATCTTGAAATAACGGTGTTCGACCACCCGTCAGCATCTGATGGAATTCGTCAAGACCAGCATATCCTGTTGCTGCTAACCAAGCGATGACTGCGGTTAACCACACACTCCTAATTCTAGGAAAAAGGCCTAAAAACAAGCTCCCTCCCATTAAAAAGTAAGTTCCAAAATGAGCTCCCTTACGAATAAAGAATTCGACAAATGAAAAATATCCTTTTGCCTCAATGCTTACTTCACTACCGGCATAGTCAAATGCGATATGCGATAATCCTTTTGAAAAAGGTTCATTATGCAGTAAAGTGGATAATAACCCAATCTGTGATTGCTGCTCATAGGTTTGAGAAGAACTGTAGAATAACACGCCCATAAGTATAAAGGCAATCCACAAATATAGACGACCGTCTTTTCGATATTGTTTGATCACTGACATCCCTCCAACGAGTTTATCTTATCACGTTCTTTCACAATTGAGAAGATAACAAAAAAAACAAAAGCATATTTGCTTTTGTTTTTAATATAAATACGGTTGGAATGGCATTTCTGAAGAATAGTACATCGGCATCGACTCTAATATTTTAAGTTCATCAAAATATGCTGGATCAAAATCTAGTAATTTTCCAGCGTGATGCAAGATTCCTTTGATTTCAAATAAAGCTTTTTTATGCGCCTTAAATGCTGCTAGATCTTTGTCTTTTGACGAGAGCGACTCATCATGTTTTAAATCAGATAAATCTTTTTCAAGTTTTTCAACGATTGCCCTAATTTGTTCCACGTACTGTTTTTTTTCATCTTGTTTTTCTGTCATCACTATTCTCTCCTTTAAAAAGAAATCGCTTACTTTAGATAGTATAGCATATTCATTTCAAAATACCGAATAAATAGATAAGGCTTTCATGATAGAAAATCCTGGTTGTGCTATACTACTAAAAAAGGAGGAATTGACACATGCATTATGCGATTAATTGGGATTTAGATTCAATTTTTGAAGGAGGAAGTCATTCAGGTGCACTCGCTGCACGTTTAGAAGAACTCTCACAGCAAATCAAGAACTACCAAAAAGCCATTGAAGCGTGGGATGTGACACAAACAACTCCAGAAGTGATTGCAACTATTCTACAAAAAGAAGAGATTTGCAGCAATGGCTTCTCACAATGTGGCAGCTTTATCGGTGCCTTGCTTTCTAGTGATGTGAATGATCAAAAAGCAAAGCTATTAATGGGTGAATTATCTGCAAAATCGCCTGTTTTTCAATCTGCACACACACTTTTTGCTAAAAAATTAACAGAAATCAGTGAAACAGACTGGAATACGATGACAACAAGTGAAACGTTACAAGATGTAGCCTTTCGTTTAAATGAAATGCGTCGCGATGGACTTGAGTTATTGAGTGAAGCGGAAGAAAATATTATCCATACCTTAGCTTTAGATGGGCTAAATGCTTGGAGTGAACATTACGATACGATTGTGGCTACGATTGCGATCCCATTTACAGATAAAAATGGAAATGAACAGACACTCTCTGCAGGACAAGCCTTCAACAAGATGACGGGGGATCCAGATGCATCTGTTCGTGCGACTTTATTTGCTGCATGGGAAAAAGCTTGGAGTGAAAAAGCACCTCTTTTAGCCGATACATTAAATCACTTAGATGGTTTTAGAATTTCAACTCAACGATTACATGGAGTAGAAGATTTCTTAAAAGAGCCTTTGGAATACAACCGTCTCTCTCGTAAAACACTAGATACTATGTGGCAGACGATTGCAAAGAACAAGCAACCGATTATGGATTTTTTAACGCGTAAAGCACAATTATTCGGTAAAGAAAAAATGGAGTGGCAAGATCAAGATGCTCCGATTATTTTAGGCAATATGCAAGAAAGAACTTATTCATTTGATGAAGCGGCAGAATTTATTATCAAACATTTTAAAGACTTTAGTCCTAAAATGGCTGATTTCGCACAATCTGCTTTTGAAAAATCTTGGATTGAAGCAGAAGATCGTCCAGGAAAACGTCCGGGTGGATACTGTACAGAATTACCCGAAACAAAAGAGTCACGTATTTTTATGACCTATAGTAATTCAGTTAACGAAGTCGCTACATTAGCCCATGAATTAGGTCACGCTTTTCATAGCAGCGTGATGTGGGATCTTCCTAGCGTCAATCAAGAATATGCGATGAACGTTGCTGAAACAGCCAGTACATTCGCTGAATTGATCGTAGCAGATGCTACTTTAAAAGAAGCACAAACACCTGAAGAAAAAATCAATTTACTTGATACAAAAATGCAAAATGCGATCGCGATGTTTATGAACATCCACGCACGTTTCATTTTTGAAACAAACTTCTATACTGCTCGTCAAAAAGGTTTGGTATCTGAAGAACAAATCACGAATTTAATGTTAGAAGCTCAAAAAGAAAGTTATTTAGATCAACTCGGCAGCTACCATCCACATTTTTGGGCAGCTAAATTGCACTTCTTTATCGACGATGTGCCATTTTATAATTTCCCATATACGTTTGGTTATTTATTTAGTATGGGAATCTATGCTTATGCAGCCGATAAAGGAACAAGTTTTGAAGATGATTATATCGCTCTTTTACGTGATACAGCTTCGATGACAACTGAAGAATTAGCACAGAAACACTTACAAGTCGACTTAACCAAACCTGATTTTTGGCAGGCTGGAATCGATCGTGTATTAGAAGATGTACATGAATTTATGGAACTTACAAACGATTATATCTAAAAAAAGAACGCTTGATGGTAGTCATCAAGCGTTCTTTTTAGATTTTTCGTTTTAAACGTAACGCATTTAATAAAACAGAGACCGAGCTAAAGCTCATCGCGCCGCCAGCTAGCATAGGGTTAAGTAGTGGTCCACCAAATAAATGTAAAACACCCATCGCGACAGGAATACCTAAAATATTATAGGCAAATGCCCAAAACAAATTTTCTTTAATCGTTTTGATGGTAAGCTGACTGTAACGAATCGCTTGAACGACTCCCGTGAGTTCATTCTTCATCAAAATAATATCAGCAGACTCTAACGCCACATCTGTTCCTGAGCCAATCGCCATTCCAATATCTGCCTGAGCCAAAGCTGGTGCATCATTGACTCCATCACCAACCATTGCTACAAGTCCTTCATGTTGATCTTGTAAGTTTTTGATTGTTTGTGCTTTTTGTGAAGGTATGACTTGGCTAATGACTTCTGTTATTCCAACTTGTTTAGCAATTGCTTGAGCTGTCTGTTGATTGTCCCCTGTTAGCATCACCACGTTTAAGCCTTGGTTTTTCAATTCTTTAATTGCCGTTATACTACTTGGTTTGATTGGATCCGCAATCGCTAAAGAACCTATCACGACTTGCTTATTCACTAGAAAAATAGCAGTTTTTCCTTGACTAGCCCACTCTTTTGCTAGCAATTTTACCTCGTTTAATCCAGTAAATTCTTCTAAAAGTGTCTCATTTCCTAAAGCATACGACTCATGATCGATGATCCCTTTGATTCCAACACCAGGTAGAGAGAGAAATTCATCTACCTCTTTTAATTCGATGTTCATTGTCTCCGCTTTTTTCAACACAGCTTTTGCTAAAGGATGTTCCGATGTATTTTCTAATGCAGCAGCATAACTTAGTACATCTCGTTCAGTGAATCCTGAACTTGCGAAAATATCTGTCACTTCAGGATTTCCTTGCGTTACCGTACCTGTTTTATCCAGTACGACTGTTTTGACTTGATGCGTGTGTTCTAAAGCTTCACCAGTCTTAAACAGTATGCCTCGTTCAGCAGATTTCCCCATTCCAACCATCATCGCAGTTGGTGTTGCTAATCCTAATGCACAAGGACAGGCAATGACTAAAACAGAAATCGTAATCGTTAACGCAAATACCCACGATTGTTGACCTAAACTCAACCACAATAGCCCAGAAAGTAACGCAAGTCCGATGACGATCGGCACGAAAACACCTGAAACTCGATCGGCTAATTTTGCAATCGGTGCTTTTGATCCTTGAGCCTCTTCAACGAGTTTTACGATTTGGGCCAATGCTGTATCGGCACCGATTTTTGTCACATTCATTTCAATACTACCTTGTTGATTCAAGCTCGCTCCGATTACCGTATCACCGATTTTTTTAGTTATCGGCAAACTTTCACCAGTGATCAAGCTCTCATCGATACTTGTACTCCCTTTGACTACGATACCATCAGTTGGAATTTTTTCACCAGGTTTTACTAAAACGACATCACCGACTTGTAATGCTGAAACGAGACGTTTTTCGACTTTTCCATCAATAAGGACATTCGCTTCTTTAGGAGAAAGATTCAATAAACTTTGAATCGCATCCGAAGTTCGTCCTTTAGATACTAATTCAAAATATTTCCCTAAAGTGATCAAGGTTAAAATCACCGCGGCTGATTCATAATATAAATTCATTGCCGCTGTATGATCTCCTAGATACACTCTAAGTGTGCCATACACACTATATAAAAAAGCGGCACTCGTTCCTAAGGCCACTAGTGAATCCATCGAAGGATGTCCTTTGATTAATGCTTTAAATCCCTTACTAAAAAATGCACGCCCGATCCACAAAACAGGTAATGCAAGTAACAGCTGTATGGTTACTGCGATCATAGGAGCATGATGAGCACTGATTGATTGCGGAATTGGTAATCCAATCATTTCGCCCATTGCAAGATAAAGCAAAGGAACAGTAAACACTGCAGAAGTAAAAAAACGTTGCCACATATGATGGATCGCTTGTTCTTTTTTATCTTTCGCACTAACAGTTGAGGGCGTATTCGTTAGGGCTAATTGATAACCGGCTTGAGAAACTTCTTGTGCGATAGCCTCGATCGATGTTTGTGTTCCATCAAAAGATACTTGTAGTGTTTCAGTCGCTAAATTAACAGAAGCAGCTGTGACACCAACAGTTTTTTGTACCGTTTTTTCAACAGTTTGGGCACAACTCGCACACGTCATCCCTTCAACTGGCAACGTAAGATGTGTAATTGGGTCGATTAAATGATAGCCTGCTTGTTCGACAGATTGAGAAAGAACAGCAAAAGGAAGTTCTGTATCTTCAGTTACTTGCACTGTTTCTGTCGCTAAATTGACTGACGCATTCGTAACACCAGAGAGACCTTTTATCGCTTTTTCAACAGTCTGAGCACAACTGGCACAGGTCATTCCTTCCACTTGATATTGTTTATGCATAAGAGCTCACCTCTAATTTCTTTTCTTTCTTCTATCCTACTTCTTGCGTTTACAATTGTCAACGATTAATTATTTAGATGACAATTCTGTTCGCAAAGGATAAATTGCACCTAATAAATTGGCACGATTTTGAAATCGGCACGCTTCAATCTTTACTGGTTCAAGTGACTGCTGATAAAAAGGATTATGCTGCAATAGTTGCGTGTATTGATGATTGATTTCTTCTAATAGTTTAGCTTGTGCGCTAATACCACCACCGATTACGATTTTTTCTGGATCAAACATAATTTGTAGATTGAGCAACAAAGCAGCGATTTTAAAACAATATTCTTCAAATAATTCTAATAGTTCAGGATTCGCTGATGTCGATAACGCGTTAAATACTTTTTTACCATCCGTTGTATCCGTTAGCTCTAAAATTTTGGCAGCACGTTTGATAAAACGAGCTGCTGAAAGATCAGCCCCAATCATCGTCTCTTTTGCAGGCCATGCAGCTCGGTTAAGTAAAAAGCTAAATTCTCCAGCCTGAAAATTTTTTCCTTCTAATACTTTGCCATCAATCATAATTCCACCACCGACACCCGTTCCTAAAGTGAGCGCAATACCGATCTGAGTGCCTTCCAGATTTCCAAGCCAGTATTCACCTAAGACTGCTGCTTTTCCATCATTTTGAACAGCTAAAGGAATCTCACAATTTTTTTCACCAAAATAATCGGCAAAAGAAAACTGATCTAAAAATTCTAATGAACCACCGTGATAGACTGTTTTCGTTTGGGTATCGATTTTACCAGGACAACTAATCCCAATCCCTTGGCACTCTTTTGGTAATGAATCGATTACTTTATCTAAACATGCTAAAAAAGCGCTTTTAGTTTTTGGTGTCTCAACTTCAGTACTAGAACTTATTTCTCCATTTTCATCAATATCAGCTTGTTTAATTTGTGTTCCTCCAATATCAATTGCACGAAACATCTTGATCACTCCTTCATTCTTTGTTTTAACTGTAACGAAAAAAAAAGAAGCAATCAAGTTTCCTTGATTGCTTCTTGAAAAATCGGCTTAATGATATAAATCAAAACGACCTTTAGCAAATACTTCTTTGAATCCACCTGTTTCCATTAATGATTTATTTTCAATCATTTTCTTCACGAATGAAGCTGGATAACCTTTGATCCCTGTATTTCCAACCATACCAAATGCATGTGTATTTCCGATTGAAGCTACAGAACCTTGAGATTTAAAGGTAAATTCTTGAGTTGCTTGACCATTTAATTGGTTCAATACGTTTTTAGCAGCATGCGTTCCCATTTTTAGTGCGATCTGAGCAGTTGTTGGGTAAGGACGATTTGATTCTTTATCCATTACAGCAGAAACGTCACCGATTAGGTAAACATCATTATGGTTTGGATCTGTTAAGTCAGCGTTCACCATTACGCGACCACGACGTTCTTCAAATCCAGACTCACCAATTACAGTACTTCCACTAACACCTGTTGTCCAGATGATTGTAGCTGCTTCTAATTCACCCATTGTTTCGTCTTTACCATCTTGGTAAACAACCGTTTCAGGTTTGATCGCTTTGATCGCTTTACCTGTCATCAATTTAACATCCCATTTAGCTAAGTGATCTAAACAGTAGTTTGTTAAATCGTCATTGAACATTGGTAAGATTGTTGGTGCAGCTTCCACACAGAAAATTTCGATTTCTTTAGGATCAACACCTGCTAATTTTGCATAACGCGGACGTGCTTCTACTAAAGAACCTACTAATTCGATTCCTGTAAATCCAGCACCACAAACTACTAATTTCAGATATTTTTTATCTTTTGTTTGTTTGTATTTTGCCATGCTTGCTAAAATATGCTCATGGATCTTATTAGCTGAATCGATAGTTACCATCTCTAATGCATTTTCTTCAGCGCCTTCGATTCCAAATGTTTCAGAACGGAAACCTAAAGAAACGATCAAGTAATCGTAATGGATTGGTGATCCATTTTTTAATGTTACTTCTTTTTTGTCTGCATCAATTTTTTCAACGCGGTCTTGAATGAATGTTGTTACTTTTTCATTCACTACGTCTTTAATTGGATAGCAAATTTTTTCTTTTGGTTGTGTTCCAGCAGCTACTTCATGTAAATAAGTTGCTTCGTAGTGGTAATCATTTTGATCCACTAATGTAATATGGAAATCTCCAGCTTTTTTCTGCAAAGTTTTTAAGGCCATTAAGCCTGCGTAACCTGCACCTAAAATCGTCACTTCTTTCACGATTCGTCCCTCTTCTTTCTATATAAAAAATTAAATTAAGATACCCAACAGATAAGTTAGTACTTGCACCGCCGATCCGACAGCTAAAATACGAATAGCACAGATAAATGTTTCTCTTTTCACTTGTTTTGCTAAAAACAGTTTCGTTTGTTTGTAAACAAAAGGCACAATCAATAATGACAATAAAACTGTTACAGGTGCCAATTGCAGTAGTACAGACGCGATAATTCCTATAAATGCAAACAGATTAAAAAACACAAATAAATTCAATGACCCTTTACGGCCTAGATAATGTGCTAATGTATACCGTTTATTCTTCTCATCTTCTTCCATATCACACGTGTTGTTTGCAAGCATCAAGTTTGCAATCCACAGTGTATTTGGCAATGCTATAATAAAAATACTGAATATACTTGAGAAATTCCATTCAAACGACTCATATGTGTTTAAATACACACAGATCAATGAAATCATAAAGCCCATCGTAAACCCTGAGAAAAACTCACCTAAAGGTAAGCTAGACAGCGGTCTAGGACCTGATGAATAAAAGATTCCCACTAAGTAACAGTATAATCCCATCCAAAAAAGTGGCCAGCCAACAAAATACGCAAGGGTCAAGCCCATAATTGCGGAAACGATGATCATACTGGTCATCAGCCAGAACACCAAGCGAACGGATAGATTTTCACGACCAATAATATTGGTTTTTTCGCGATAATCATGAACATCTGTTGCATGATGGTAATCGTTATAGTTGTCGAGCATATCGACCGCCATATTGAATAAAAACATTGCAAGAAAATAAATTAGAACAAATCCGAGATGAATGGACCGGTAATGATACCAACTATAACACAATCCGATCAAAAATGGTAACACACTTGCGGTTTTTGCTTTAAATTCTACTAATTCTAAGAATACTTTTAATGACATACGCTTCTCCTTTCATCGAATTGTTACAAGTTGCATAAAATTAGCCAATTTGATAGAAAATAAGGTAGAATATGACTATCCTATTATAACTACCGAAAGGGCTGTATTATGCACTCATACTGGAACGATTATCCTACAATTCAGAGCAAACTCCAAGTCGTTTGCTCAATTTTAGAAGAGCACATGACGATTCGTAACAAAGAAATTCAAGAAACATTAGTTGAATTTAGCCGCGCAGGTGGTAAATACCTTCGTCCAGCTTTCTTCTTTTTATTTGCTGAATTGGGAGATAGTACAAAACAAGACAAAGACCGCTTAGCAAAAATCGCGGCATCAATTGAATTACTTCACATGGCTACTTTGATCCATGATGATATTATTGACGACTCACCATTGCGTCGTGGCGTGATCACTGTGCAATCGCATTATGGTAAAGACGTCGCCGTCTACACTGGAGACTTATTGTTTACTTTATTTTTTGAATTATTGATCGATACTATGAATGGTTCGCCTTTCATGCAAACCAATGCGCAAGCCATGAAACAATTGCTCTTAGGTGAACTTGATCAAATGAATAACCGATTTAAAGAAAATGAAACGATCGAAGATTATGTTCAAAGTGTAGATGGAAAAACTGCAGAATTATTTTGGTTAGCTTGTTTAGAGGGTGCTCATTTTGGCCAAACTTCTCAAGAAATCGAAAAACTAGCGGGAGAGATCGGTCGTAATATCGGGATCGCCTTCCAAGTCTATGATGATATTTTAGACTACACTGCACAAGAAGAAGTTTTACAAAAACCTGTTTTAGAAGATTTAGCACAAGGGGTCTACACCGTGCCGTTATTGTTAGCTAAAGCAGAACATCCAGAAGCGTTTAAACCGTTATTAGATAAACGAGCTGAAATTACACCAGAAGAAGCAAAAGAAGTAGCGGCTTTAGTGACGACCTATAAGGGTGTTGAAAAAGCAAAAGCATTTGCTAAAGACTATACACAGCGAGCATTAGATGGCATTCAACAATTGCCTCAAGGTGAAGCACGTGATCAAATTGAAAAATTAACACGACAATTACTTGAACGTAATTATTAAAGGTTAATGTCCTTTGTGAAAAAATGAACCGAGAGCAGTCGCTCTCGGTTCATTTTATTTTGGTTGGAAGATATGACTGATTTTCAATAAAATCAAGACGGCTATCAAGCTAGCAAGCGCTGTGGCTAACCCACTGATCCCATTCATAACAAGTGAAAACAGCCAAGGCTTCATTCCCCAAAGTGCATACGCTCCCCAGAAAATCCAGCCTGCGATAAAATGAAATACATAACGGGCAAATGTCCCAAGGAAAACACCTTGAATTGCAGCAATGGTTGCTTGACGACGGTTACGTTGTATTAAGCCATTTTGCAGTTTAAGCGCATAGACACCCGCTAGGCCTAGACAAGTATCGGCTATTGGATATTCTAATACTACTTGAACGGGTGTTAAAAAATAAGCCATTCCTGTGACAAAATGCAATAAACCCCAAACAAGTCCTGCTGCCATTCCTGCTTTGACCCCACGTCTTAGGGCAAATACGATTAAAGGGATTTGGCCTAATGAAATTGAAAAACTACTGCCGATATTTAGTGGAATAAAGGACAACACGATTCCAAGTGCTGCCATAATGGTTCCTTCCACCCATATCCGATTTTTTTGTTGCAAAAAAAGTCCTCCTTTGTCTGAATCCACAAAGGAGGACATATCTATGTCACTCTCACAATCCCTACGTTCGCATGATCGAAACAGGTTCAGAGGGTTTAGAGCATTGCTCATTCTCAGCCCAAATGGACTCCCCTTTGTGAATCATTCAATTTTTTTGTTCCTAGATAGCATAACATAATGATAAAAAAGCGCAAGTTATTTTGAAACGATGACTTGATTTGTCGCTTCAGCTAGCTCTTGGAGTAAAGCTTGTCCACTTTCCATTGACTCATTTTCAGAAGTTAGAATAGCCATCAAATAGTCTTGATTGTCATTAGTCGGAATCGCTCCAATACTATTGACTATCCAAGTTTCACTGCCATCTTCTTTCTCGTCATTTAACCAGCCATTTTTTAACGCCACTTGATCAGAAAGTACGCCCAATCCAAATCGTTGCTCAGTCGAGACATTTTGCATCAATTCTTTGATTTGATTTTGACTGTCTGTCGTTAAATAATCGGAAGGCTCAAAAATCGTGCGCAATAATTTGATTTGATCGCTAGCCGTGGTTTTCGTTAGACCCCAACTTTCCTCATCACTTGTGGTGTCTTTCATATCTAAATCCTTAAATAATTGATTTAAAGCCGTGACGCCACCTAATTTTTCATCTAAAAGATAAGTCGTATCTTCATTATCACTATCTTCGATCATAGAGCGAAGCGCTTCGGTATCATCTGCGCTTAGTGTCTCATTTGTTTCTTGCAACGTATGTAATAATCGTGTAGCCACTGCTACTTTCACGATACTTGCTGTATAAAAAGGCTCGTTACTTGTCTGATCTGTAATCAATTGATTGTCTACCCAGACCGCTAAAGCGATTGGTTCTTTATGTTGAGCTAAAATGGGTTGCCAAGCAGCTTTTACTTTTTCTTCAAGAGTTGGATCTGTTGTGGGCGCTTGTTTCGCCACCTCATCTTGCGTAGAAGCTGAATTTTTTGATATTACAGGTAAGGCAAATACTTTAGGAATATCAAATTGGATGATCGTCATCGTCATAACAGTCCATAATAATCCCGTAATTCCTAGGTATACGATCAACCGATTACGCAATTGAAATTTACGCGCTATACTCGTCTGAACAACTAAAGCTAAAATAGCTAAGACTAGTAAACAAGTAACAAACCAATATCTAATCAAAAAATAGATGACAAAGAGTAACGCAATTCCTAAACAAATTGCTTGGATATACTTTTTAATGCGGGTCACACCTCTCTAAATGCACACTGTTCTTCATGATCATTGACCATTCCAACGGCTTGCATGAACGAATAACTTGTTGTAGGTCCGACAAATTTAAAGCCTCGTTTTTTTAATTCTTTACTTAAAAATAATGCTGTTTCTTTGGGATCTGGCATGTAAACGGTAAAGGTTTGTAAATAAGTTGCTAGATCCCCAAATGTTTCTTGAATCTCAAGAGTAGCTTTTGCATTGGTAATCACAGCTTCAATTTTTTTACGATGTCGAATAATCCCTGTATTTTCCATTAATTCATCCACTTTTTTTGGCGTAAACTGAGCGATTTCAGCAATCGACCAATTCGCAAAAGCTTCTTTAAAATTCTGTCTTTTTTTCAAAATCGTTGACCAGCTAAGACCGGATTGCATTAGTTCTAAAGTCAGTGCTTCAAATAATGCTTCATCCGTTTCATGAGGTTTCCCCCATTCTGTATCATGATATGCTTGCTCGATCGGATTTTCTTTGACCCATTGACAACGATAAACCATAATGGTTCCTCCTTTTATGCAAAATGCTTGTTTATTATATCAAGTTTATTTGAAAAAATCGTGAGGAAAGCTTTGAAAAAATATGACAAAATAGTGTGATTGTCATTATCGGATCAAGTTAGAAAAAAGACTTTGCCTTTTCGATTCGGAAAAAACAAAGTCTTTTTGATTTAGTCGATATATGAACGGATTTTTTCCGTATACGTACGAATCACTTCCGCAGAATGAGCAAATTGGGCTTGTTCTTCAGATGTCATATGCATTTCCAACACATCGAATACACCTTCACGGTTCAATACTACCGGAACACCTGCATAAATATCTTCTTCGTTATACTCCCCTTCAAGTAAAGTGGAAACGGGAATGATTGAATTTTCATCAAACAAGATCGCTTTAATGATTCCCACACAAGCGGAGGCGATTCCGTAATACGTCGTCCCTTTGCGGTTATAGATCTCCCAACCTTCTTTAGTCGTCTTTGTCACAAGGTCAGCTAAATCAACTTCCCCTACGATCTCAGGATTATCTTTGATTACATCCAAAATCGGTTTTCCAGCTACAGTAACCGTTGACCAAGGCACCATCAAGGAATCTCCGTGCTCACCCATCGCATAAGCATAAATACTACGTGGATCAACATCTACTAAATCAGCCACAAAGTTTTGCAAACGCGCTGAATCCACTGATGTACCTGTTCCGATCACTTGATTTTTTGGCAAGCCAGATAAACGATAGACTAGATAAGCCATCATATCTGCTGGATTGGATACAACTAAAAAGATTCCATCAAATCCACTTTCCATCACCGGTTCCACAATCGATTTCACGATTTTAGCACTGAGATCTAACGTATCTAAACGTGTTTGTCCCGCTTTTGGTGGCGCTCCTGCTGTGATGACGATAATATCGACATCTTTACAATCCGCATAGGTCGCGGTTTTCACTTTGACATTACGGTCCAAATAACGAATCGAATTACGTAAATCACGGACTTCTCCTGCCGCTTTTTCTTCATTGATATCAATTAATAATACTTCGTCACATACTCCTTGTGTAATCAAGCTAAAGGCCGTGGATGAACCTACTAGTCCTGTACCCACGATGGCTACTTTTGATGGTTTAATATACATACTGCTCCTCTTTTCTGATTATTTATCTAGTTCAAATCCTTGTGCTTTTAAAAACTCTGCAATTTCTTGGCGACGTGTCACACTAAAAAATTCTGCCATTTTAGTAGAAAAGTCTGCTTGTTGTGCATTACTACTACGTTCTTGATAATAAGTCGTCAGTTGCGCATCATATTGAGAAAAATCTGTAAAGACTTCCTTAGGGTAATGATTTTCTGCAACTTGATTGGATCGGGGCATTCGTGGTTTGGTTTCGTTCTTATGAACAGGTACTCCAATCGTCATCCCAAATAAAGGCAGCGTGTGATCAGGCAATGCTAATAACTCTGCTACTTTAGGAATATCATTGCGGATCCCTCCAATATAACAGATCCCTAGATCTAACGATTCAGCAGCCACTGCCATATTTTGAGCTGCAATCGTAGCGTCAACCACTGCGACAAGCAACGCTTCTGTATTACTTGCACCTTCAATTGATTGACCATTGTTTTTTAATAACATCGCATGACGATAAAGATCCGCTACAAAAACATAAAAAGTTCCCGTTTTTTCAACATATGCAGCACTATTTGTGATTTCAGCTAGTTGTTTACGTAAAGTAGGATCAGTAATCTCTAAAATCGAGAATGCTTGTACAAAATTAGATGTAGATCCGCTTTGCGCTGCTTGGATCAATGCATCTTTTAGTTCATCGGATAACGGTGTATCCTCGAAAGCACGCACAGATACATGGGCTTTTAAATTCTGAATCGTTTCGTTCATCTTGATTGAACTCCTTTTCGTTTTTTCAATTCTAGCATAGCATAAAACCCCTCTAGACAACATCTTGACGAATCTAAATTACACAAGAAAAATAAGTTATACCTCCTATCTAAGTTTCCTCTTAAGATTCTTTTAATGAAATAGTTTCCTAATTTATCAACGTTTTAGACGCTTTTTTAGCTATCTCGCTCTAAGAAAACGCTATTCTAACACTTCTGTTAGTTGATTCTATGGTTTTTTAAACGTAAAGACTGGATAATAGAGATATCAATTAAGTAAAGGGGTTTTTTACAAATGAAAAAAATTATTGGGATTATCGTAATCGTAGCAGTCGTTGTAGTGGGATTCTTCGGCTTTCAATATTATCAAAATACGTATAACGGGCACGAAGCTTATGCAAAAGTCCCGACGACGGTTCCTGAAAAACATGAAACAAAAGATTCAAATGGAAAAGTTATAGGAAATTCTTATTCCTATGATTATACGTTCACCTTTGTTACACCTAAAGGCGAAAAAGTCGAAATGGATTATGAATTAAGCGGTGAAGATCCACAACCGTTGACACCAGGTGCGTATATTTCAGCAGAAATCAGTAAGACAAGAATCGTTAGTGGTCCAAATGATATCGAAAAATCAAAAATACCTCTTAAGTCCCTAGAGGTTTTAGAATCAATCAACTAATATAAAGAAGAAAAGATCGATCGCAGAGTCTAAAAATACTCGCGATCGATTTTAACTACAACTTACTTACAGGAGGAACTTATGGAAACAATTGTTCAAGTAAAAGAAGTAACAAAGGTTTATGGGAAAAAAAATGAAAAACAAACACATGCATTACGTGGGATCGATTTTACAGTAGAAAAAGGTGAATTCGTTGGAATCATGGGAGCATCTGGTTCTGGTAAATCAACATTATTGAATATTTTATCTACTTTAGATCAACCAACAGCTGGTCAAATCACGATCCATGATCGTAACTTGACCTCATTAAAAGGCAATCAGTTAGCCGATTTTCGTGCCAAAGAAATTGGCTTTATCTTCCAAGAATTTAATTTACTAGAAACTATGACAGCTAGCGAAAATATCGCGATCCCGTTGTCGCTACAAGGTGTAAAACCTAAAGAAATCAAAGAACGGATCCAAACCGTTGCGACGCGACTAGGTATTACAGAGATCCTGACACAATACCCTACTGAATTATCAGGAGGACAAAAACAACGGGTGGCTGCAGCACGTGCGTTGATCACGCAACCTGCGATCTTACTTGGCGATGAGCCAACCGGTGCGTTGGACTCAAAAAGCGCGAAAGATCTTCTGGACATGATGGAAGAATTGAATCAAAAAGATCAAGTATCGATCTTACTCGTAACACATGATCCTTTCTCTGCTAGTTATTGTAAACGAATTTTATTTATTAAAGATGGTGTCATCCACAAAGAAGTAACACGTGACGGAAAAACACGAAATCAATTTTACCAAGAGATCTTGACCACTCTTGGAAATCTGGAACAGTAGGAGGAAATCAGTATGATTTGGAAACTCTCTCTGACCGGTATGAAGACGCGTTTACGTGATTATATGATTTTATTTTCTGGACTTGCGATTGCGGCGGCGATCTTTTATATGTTTGAAAGTCTAGCCACTAATAAAGAATTTCTTGAACACAGTAATACTGTAAGTGTCGTCGGTATCGTCTTTCATTTAGGTACAGTCTTATTAGGGATCATCACGTTTGTCTATATTCTGTACGCCAATTCCTTTTTAATGACCTTACGGCAAAAGACGTATGCGATGTTGATGATGCTAGGCGCACGTACAAGTAAAATTGCGCAAATGATTTTTATTGAAACATTTGTTGCAGGGATCGCAGCCACAGTCGTTGGTATGGTGGTAGGTGTAGGATTAACGGCTTTAGTCAATCGGTTGCTCGTAAATCAAATGGGAATCGTAGTTAGTCATTACACACCATTTAACACCGCTGCACTACTCGTTACATTGATCTTTTTTATCGCAGTCTTTTTGATTGCTTCGATGATCAATGCCTCTTCGATCGTGAAAAAATCGATTTTACAATTACTGAATGAACAAAAAACACCTACTCGGTTTAAACGCAATCCATTCTTACTATTTATTGAAACAATCATTGGTTTGCTTTCCTTAGCGATTGGCTACTATTTCTTAGCTGAAATCGTAAAATTCCAAATTATGGGATTAGCCATCGCTTTAGTAACAATTATCTTAGGAAGTTATTTAATCTTCCATTCGGTCGTGATTTTTGTTATTAGTTTATTGAAAAAATCTAATGCAGTCGTATTTAAAAAATTAAACAATTTCACACTTTCACAATTAAGTTTTCGTGTTCGTGATTTTACGCAGATTCTGTCTATGGTCTCGATTTTATTCGCACTAGCATTAGGTGCCTTGACTGTCGGACTGGGATTCCGCAATCAAATCATGACGTTTACGAATACGGCAGCAACATATGATATTGTATTAAATAATGCTCAAAAAATCGATCAACAAAAAATCGACACATTAGATCCTACTTTAAATGTGACGTATGATCAAAAATACGATGACACAACGATCTATTATATTAAAGAACAATTCGATCAACATCCATTTGAGCAAAAAGATCAATCTGTCTTTTTATCAGGTGAAGTTAATGATAAAACACTAAAATATGATGCTGCTAAAATGGAACAAGATGAACAAGCTCAAAAAGCCTTACAAGATCTTGAATTACCAGAACAAAAAGAAAAACAAATCAAGCTAATCAGTCAAGCCGACTTTGACACATTAGGTCTAGATGAGAGTCAGTTACAAGTGATCAATGTGACAGATTTTACAACGATCCTACCTCAAATCAAGACATTGATCGAAGAAAATGAAAAAAATAATCCTTCGTTAGGTGGTGCTGAAGGACAAAATAGTTTTTCTCAAAAATACTACGTGTACAACCTGTACAATACGTTCTTTTCGGGATTTGAATTTATGGGCTTCTTCCTAGGAATCGCCTTTTTAACGATGCTTGCTAGTTGCTTGATGTTTAAGATCTTATCTTCAGCTAATAGTGACGCCATTCGTTATGAAATGCTTCGTAAGATCGGTACAAGACAAAGTCTATTAAAACGCGCGATTTTCAAAGAAATCGGCATCTTGTTCTTATTACCAGGTATTTTAGGAAGTATCCATGTATTATTTGGCTTACAAATGTTTAAAAACTTCCTTAGTCAGCCTTATCATAATATTTGGATTCCATTTACGATCTTTATCGTTCTTTATGCCTTGTATTATTTTGCTACAATTTGGATCTACACTAGTATCGTGTTACCAAAAGAAAAACGCAATTAAAAAACATGATCTTACCTTAACGGGTAAGATCATGTTTTTGTTTTTGAATATTTTTTATGGAATAGAAACGATAAAACACAAAAGGTAGTGCTAACGTCACAATAAAGCAAGTGGCCAATAATAATAGATAAGAATGGCTGTCACTTTTAGCAATCGTCGTAGGGACAATAAATGCAGTAATGACTGCGCTGACTGAAATCAATAAGCCAAATCCAGCTACGATGATTTTCACCAATTTCCCTCCAGGAATTTGATAATCGCGTGGTAGATCTGCATGTTTTTTTAAAACAACAAAGTAGGCAATAAAAAACAAAATATACGCACTAAGATAAATCAATACGGTCATTGAGATCGCCGCTTGAAAGGCGATCCCACCTGAACCACCTGATCCAAATGTCAATAACGCGGCCCAAATCGTCACGATGATGGCTTGGATCACTAAAATCTTCACTGGAACTTGATGTTGATTTTTTTGTGCTAGTCCTTTTGGTAATAGTCCTTTTGTCGCTGCAAATTGCAATCCCTCTGTAGGACTTACGATCCACGAACTAACTTGTGCAAAAATTCCAAATGAAATCAAAAAGCCAATAACGCGCACTCCCCAGCTTAGATGACCTGGTGAGAATAATAATGTTGCAGTATCGACTACACCTTGATTAGAAGAGATGGTTCCTGTTAGTACCATAGACACGATACTGCCACCTAACGTACTCATAACGATTCCGACAACGACCAATGCGATCAAAAGCTTAGGATAATTTTTTTGTGGGTTTTCTAATGATGAAAAATGAGGCGCTGAAGCTTCTACCCCCATATAGGCAAGGACAAATGAAGTCAAAGCACCGATGTCTTTTGTCGTTGGGAAAAAAGGCACTTTCGTAAAATTCGTCGATAGGGTATGACCGTGCATGAAATACATGATCGTAAACACCGTCAATACCAATACAGGCAATACGATCCCAATCGAAAAGCCATATTTTGCCAACCGCGCCGTCATTTCTGTTCCTTTGAACTGTACTACTGTCAGAACCCAGAAAATTAAAATCACTGCTAAAAATTTAACTAAAGGATTGCTATTCATTTCAGGGATATTTAACACATATGCAAGAGTTCCTACGATAAAATAAATCATCGTCACAAATCCAACTGTAATTTGAAACCACTGAAAGAATAGTGCCGCAAACCCAAATTTTTCACCTAAAGGTTTTCCGACCCAACTATAGATTCCACCTTCTTGATAGCCTTTGATCGTCGCAAGTTCTGCGGCGCATAAAGCTACGGGTAAAAACCATGTAATCCCACAAAGTAATAAGAAAAAAATCAAGGATTTACCCGACGCAGCAAACGTCGGGTACTCATAAACCGTAATAAATAACGAAGCGGTCATGGAAAAGAAAGCAAAACGTGACATCTTACCTGATTTTGTCTCGTTCATTATCGATCCACTCCTTAATGCGTAAAGCCATGAACGTGCGGTCCTTCATCAGCATGCATCGACACATTCGCTTTATCTAGTTCTGCTACAGCTGCTTTGATATCTTCAATCAATGCATTCGCCATATTCATTCCAAAGTCACCGCGACAAACAAATCGTTGAATCTCAACATTTTCTAAATCTTCAGGTAACGGATACGCAGGTACTTGCCAGCCTTTCATTTGCAAGCGATCGGCTAAATCATAAAGATTCCAATTGACATTCGCATCATCTTTCAAACGATAACATACAATTGGTAAATTCTCGCCGTCATTATAGATTTCAAAAATATCAAAAGAATCGATCGCTTTCGCAATTTTCATTGCTACTTTTTGCGTGCGTAAGTGAATCTCACGATATCCATCAAATCCAAACCGATAAAAATTATAGTACTGTCCTAAAATTTGGCTTGCACTACGTGAAAAGTTGATCGCCATCGTTGGCATTTCGCCACCTAGATAGCTAACATTGAAAATCAATTCTTCTGGTAAGAAATGACGGTCACGCCATAAAATCCAACCGACACCAGGATAGACTAATCCATACTTATGGCCAGAAGTGTTGATCGACACGACATTTTTCAAACGGAAATCCCACTCTAAATCTGGGAATACAAAGGGTGCAAACATCCCACCACTGGCCCCATCGACATGGATGCCTAATTCACGGCCTGTTTCTTGGTTAAATGCTTCCACTTTATCATTTAACGCTTTGATGTCATCATATTTTCCAGTATAAGTGATTCCTAAAATCCCAACGATTCCGATCGTATACTCATCGACATAGTCCATGACTTTATCGACATCGATACTCATATGATTGACATCCATTGGTACAGTTCGCATATCGACATCCCAATAGACACAGAATTTTTCCCAACATACTTGATAACCTGATGAAATAATCAGATTCGGGCGCTGTTTTTGAATATCGATTCCACGTGCTTCTGCTTCTTTGCGCCATTTAAATTTCATCGCCATGCCACCTAGCATGCATGCTTCACTAGAACCTACTGTAGACGTTCCAATCAATTGTTTTTGATCGGGCGCATTCCAAAGATCCCCAATAATATTGACACAGGCTTCTTCGATTGCGGCTGTGCTTGGATATTCTGATTTGTCGATCGCATTTTTTTCAAATGTTTCTGCCATCAATTTTTGAGCTTCTGGTTCCATATAAGTTTGGCAAAAAGTTGCCATATTTTGTCTAGCATTGCCCTCGTCGATCAATTGATCTTTAATTAAACGATAGGCTAATGTCGCATTCACCGGTTCTTTACGTAGTTTATTCAAAATCACATTTTCACTTGCTTGAATTGAACCAAAAATTGGACTATTAATTGAAGTTTCTTCACTCATTTACATTTCCTCCTAGTTGTTTTCAAATTAGTTTATGATGATGACCGCTCCCCACGACCAAAGTCCGAAGTATCCCATCTTTTATTGATATCTTCATTATAGCGGATTTTGTGTACAAAAGAACGAACGAATGCCTTACATAAATGATAGCTTAAGTTATCTTATTTACGATTCAAAAACACCTCGACATCTTACGATCTCAAGGTGTTTTGTATTTATGGTAATAAATGGGCGTCTTGTAATAACTCTTCAATAAAGCTTCCTTTGGCTTTTTTCAACTCATGTTTGCCAATCAGACTAGCCAACCAAGGAACTTTGAGTTCACTTAATCCTTTTTGATCATTTAGATAATACGCAGCACGTAAAAGCATACGAATATCATAAGAAGAAGCAAATATTTCTGGTACGCCACGATCGATTTCTAAAAATGTATAAACAGCTTCCATCGCCGTACGGACTGAATACTCTGTAGTAAATACCGTGTCACGTTCTGTTTCGGCAAAATTTCCGATAAAGGCTAAGTTTTTAGATCCTTCTGGAATAACTAATGGACGATCGCCTAATGCTCTTGGCATAAAATAAGACGTGATATACGGCATATATGTTGGGATCGTATTGCATGATTGTTTCGCTAGTTCATCGATTTGATCGATCGGAACTCCCATATGATACATCCACTCAGAAGCAATTTCGATTCCTGTACATTCTGTGATAGGTTTTTGAACATAATTTCCTGGTTGATCAGAAAGTAATGCGTAGAACCATACAACCAATTGATCTTTGGGTTGTGCTTTAAAATGTGGTTGACGATTTAAGGTGTAACTTAGCTTCCAATTCGAATCTTCTGCGTGGACGATTCCACCTGTGACGACTTTTCCTGCATAAGGATCACGTTTACTGATTTTTTCGATGTATGGTGCGATCTTATCGTCTAATGTCGTAATCGTCGCCGATACAAACCAACTTGCTTCAGGTAGATTCTCACAGAATTTTTCAGGATGACCAAACGCTTCATCTTGAGCAGCTAAGTTTTTCCATAGATTCCAACTTCCACCTAATGCATGGCTTACAGGAGCTGGCGTCGTATTATTTCCATAAGTTGAACTTTCTGTAATCGAGCCATTCGTCACAAAAACAAGATCTGTTTCTTCAAGATCAATGGTTTTCGCTCTTCCTTCTACCGTCATGACCAATTTTTCCGCAACTTTTTCACCATTTTTCGTATTGACGATGACGTTGCTGACACGTGTATCATACTGGAAATGCACACCGTGTTCTTTTAAATAAGCTAATATCGGAAGGACTAAAGACTCATATTGATTGTATTTCGTAAATTTTAATGATGAAAAATCAGCTAAAGCATCGATATGATGAATGAATCGTAATAAATAGCGACGCATTTCCATGGCGGAGTGCCAAGTCTCAAATGCAAACATCGTACACCAGTATGACCAAAAGTTTGATTCAAAAAATTCTTTTGTAAAGACATCAGTGATTTTTTTGTCTTGTAATTCTTCTTCTTTCATCATACAAAGAGCTAAAATCTCTTTATTGGCTTGCTCGCTTAATGTCAATAAACCATCAGATTCTACTTGTTTACCTTGCTCATGGATCAAACGACAGTGTGAAGAGTTAGGATCTTCTTTATTTAACCAATAAAACTCGTCTAAGACAGAGGCATCTTCAACTTCAAGCGATGGAATCGAACGATATAGATCCCATAAGCATTCAAAATGACTTTCCATCTCACGACCGCCACGAATCACAAATCCGTATTCTTGCATATAGCGGCCATCTAAAGAACCACCTGCTAAAGGTAATTCTTCTAAAATATGGATACGTTCACCTTTAACTTGACCATCGCGAATCAAAAATGCCGCTGCAGCTAATGAAGCCAAACCTGAACCAATCAGATATGCCGATACTTGATCTGCTTTTTGAGGTTTTTTCGGACGGGCAAATGCTTCATAATTTCCATTACTTCGATACATAATTATTTTCCTCCTCGTCTCCTATACAACTAGAAGCTCTTTTTATTTACTACTTGTTCGATACATTTAGTTTAGAACTTTTTTGAGCAATTGACGTAAGAATTTTGTCGGATAACGCGACAAATAAACAGAAATGTTTTCGCTTACATTATAATGCATAAACTAAAATAATGCGAAATTTACTACTAGAATTCTTTGATATAACTTCCTTCGTTCTTTTTTGTCCACAAATCCTGAAAATTATGACCTAGGTGTCTAGTCACATCTGTGTTAACCTTATAATGAGTGTTATGTTATCTGCCTGATGTTTTACATAACTTTCTAGCTATTGTTCTTCTTTAATTAAAAAAACCGAGATCTTTGGTAAAAGACCTCGGTTGCCTATTTCGACATCTTCTGAACAATGAGTTTCCGCCATAAAACTTTGCGTCAACTATCGTCGATCAGTAGATTTTAATTGATTGGAGATTTTCTTTAAGCGATGTAACACTAGTACGGTCAGGCAGATCGTCACTCCTAGACCCAAAAGATAAAAGCTCAAGTATTCATTAGTACTTGGCAACACCCCATAATACGTCTGTGTAGTCGACGGCTTCGTAGTATTTCCATCTCCCGGCTGCATCGGATTTTGTGACTCTTCCGTTTCTTCTTGCCCTAAGATACCTTTTATTTCAATTTGGCCATCCATGACATCCCTCCTTCACGAACTATACGTTACACTAGCACTAGTTTGTAGGAACATCGATTGTTGCGCCTTTAGTTAGTGCTTTAAATGATAATGTCATTTCATAAGTTAATGGTGTAACAGTATCTACTGCCTTCGTTACACTACCTGTGTATTCATACGTAAACGTTCCACCATCAGCTGCTGTAGAACTCGTAACAGGACCTAAATTAGCTAGATTTTTAGCTGTAGTCTGAAGCGTATCGTTAGTAACTAAAGCAATCGGCGTAGCTACGACTTGTGCATTTGATCCAGCAGTAGGTGCAAGATTTAAATTTAAACCTGCACTAGATGTACTACCCGTAATTGTAGTATAGCCTACAGCTACTCCACGTCCTGAGTTGTTTTTTACAGTATAAGTCGGTGATAATAAAGTCGCTCCTGCAGCTCCTGAACGAGCACCGAAAGTCGTTGTTGTTGGAACAGTAACATTAATCCAAGAATCATCTGTTTCTGGTAATCCACCACCAGGATCTGTATTACTTGCTCCAATCGTCCCGTTGATTTCTACCTTTGCTGAATTCTCTCCGCTGATAGTCTGAGTGCCATCACCATTATCTGTAACTGTAGCAGATACACTAACAGCTCCAACTGTTAATAAACTTGTCGACAACAATAAACCTAGTAATGTTTTTTTCATGATACATTTCCCCTTTACCTGTTATTTTTATCTATTTATCAACTATTAAAGTTAATAACGCTTGAACTTGCCCCTGCTTTTTCTTTGTTGTTGGATCATAAATATTAAATGTTGCAGTAGCTGGATAAGATCCTGGATTCAATTTCTGAGATAGAGTTGCTTCTTTGATTTCTTCACCAGGTTGGATAGCGCCTGATTCATAAACTTTTGATTTGTCATTGTCCAAAGTTACCACCACATTTACAGGCTGGGAGTTTTGTGGAGGATTTTGTATCGCTAAACTCCCTTTCATTGTTTCTTTATCAAAATGCGCTTCTGATACGATACGCATATTAAAATTACTCTTATCGACCTTAGTCTGTGCATATTCTAATTTTTCTTTTTCTGTCATTTTGGAAGCATCTTTAGCATCTGGTAAAAAATCTCCTGCTACAACTGCAACTTTTTGTGTTTGCGTATCAAAAAATAATTTATAGGTAAAAAATCCTCCAATAATGAGTAATAATAGTAACAGTATCAACCAAATCAGGCGTTTTTTCTTTTTCTTTTCCTCTTCATTCCTATTCTGCTCTGTCTGCATCTACCCAACTCCTTTAATACTTAAAATAGTTTATTTAGCAGCCATTGAAAATATCAAATTGTAATCTATTAATGCCTTGCTGTTTGTAATAAATGGCCCACTATAAACCCCATCAAAATAAAATTGCTTTTTACTGTTGGTTGTATCCCAATAGGGTTGCAATTCTAATACCGTTGGACTAGTTAAATCACCTAAATTCCAATTAGGAGTAGTTGTACTGGAAATAAGTTTTAATTGTAATTTTTTATCATTGTTTGTTCCTGGAGTACCTGAAACTAAAGTAACCTGATTACTTGAATTCGAAACCATAGCAGTTGGTTTGACATCCATAACTTGATTGCTACTACTCGATATCGTATACAACTTCGTTTGATCGAATTTCAAACCAAGTGTACCTCCCGTTCGCTGATAAGTAAAACTATCATTTAATTTCACTGAACTTGGAAAAACAAACGAACTATATGGATTAATTGTAGCTGTCGTATTTTGCCAAGGTGTATAATAAAAATTTCCACTTGAATCTTTAATCTGTAAACGACCATAAACTCTGTAAGTTCCAGGTAATAGTTGATCTAGCGCGGTACTCGTCGACTGATCTCCAGTAGTACTAGAAATAGAAGGCAAAGTTGTCAAAGCCTTATATACACTTCCATCATAATGTATACTCGAATTACTAGGTGTTGCACTCGCATTCGTATATTTAGAAGCTACAGTTGCATCGTCAAGTATAGTTGTACTACTTGAAACATAGTATTGAGATTGATACGTAAATGTGTTGTCTAACGCGCTAGAAACACCTGTTAAATTACTTGATACTTTACTAGAGCTCGATGCGCTGCTACCCGTAGAAGTAATACCATCAATTTTTACAGCAGGTTTAAAGATAAGTGAATTATAATTTTCAAAACCACTAGTCATTTTAGTAATACTTTTGCTTGGCAATATAAAATCATTTGATATAGTAGGCGAACTACCCAACGTAGTTTTTTGAAAATTATATATAGTATTATTCGCTGTAGAATTGGTAAAACTTAAAGTAGGTGTGTAGCTACCATTATTTAATGCTGATTTACTTGAATCTGTATTTTTAAAAGTTATTTTTGAAGTATCTACAGAACTTATATCAAGGTTCCCAGTTTGATATGGATAGCTATTTGTTAAAAAATTTAAAGACGAATTCTTATTTGCAACAATATTCAGTGTAGTCTTTCCATCAAAAAAATTATTGGAAGATGCGTTAGTACTTCCTGTTTGACTTATTATTTTATAGTCAGCTTGCTCGCCAAAAACAGTACTTGGATCTATATAAGAAAGTCTCGGATCAAAGTAATAAGTAAATTTTGCATTTTCGGCTAATGAAATTATAGCAGATCTACTAGGATAAAACATTTCGGTTTTACCCGATTGAATAAATACTTCGGCATTTGATTCAACATTCATCTGAACACTAGAATAATTCCAAATAAATGCTAAGACTTCGTTAGTTTTTTGTACAATTGAAGTTTTACTATTAGTTTTAAAATTCATAATACCAGTAAATTCTGCAAATTCTTGATTTTGAGAACCCGTATTGGATACTACAAAACTATTATTTCCATAAAAATTTAATACACTGTTAGAACCTGTAACAAAAAAAGGTTGTCCACCAGTTTGGGCATAGTAACTCACATTCCTAATATTCATCGTATTGGATGCACTTGTACTTGTACAAAACCCATAATAAGTACTAATTGAAGAACTTGTGGATCCAAAATTAATATTATTGAAACTAATATTCATATTGGAAGAACCTAAGCTAAAAATCCCCCCCGAAGTAGTTGTACTGCCCGTATAAAGTATTGAAAATTTCCCATCAGTTCCCGAAGTACTCGTTGTAGCACCATCAATAATAATAGAGTTTGTATTATTAGAAAAATCAGCTCCTGATCCTGTTGAAGTAATATTGGCCATCAATTTGATATATACACTCCCAGTATTAGTAGAAGTATAATAAGAAGATGTGCTAACTGTCGTAGCAACTGATTTCATTTCAGTGAAAGTGTTCACCTGAAATGGATTTGCTTGAGTGCCATCCCCGACTATTCCATTTATTACGTTAGCTCTCGTCGCAAATAAACTTGGTTCTACCGTTTTACTTGTTTCTGAGGTGCTTTCAGTATCAATTGTTGTCTCCTCAGTATTACTTGATTCGTATATTGAACCGCTTGTTGTATCTGGACTAGATTTTGTCTGGGAAGTGCCACTATTGATTGAACTGACTGTCGAGCCAATGTCACTTGTCCCAGTAGTGCTCGTAGTACTTTCTTCCCCTTTGACTACCACTGGACTAACCAGACCTAAAACCAAGGTACTTGATAAAAAAAGATATGCTATTTTTTTCATGTTCGTTTGATTCACTTCCTTCCCAAGCTTTTCATCTTAATTAAAATCTGAAAAGAAAAATATTTTTTTGTATTTAAAATTTTTAAATTATAGACTGTAAAAAGATATATCTGAACTCCTAAATTAAATAACGATATTTATTATAATTTACGTTTTTTAATTTATATGAAACAATTGTTCTAACACATTAATTTTATCATATAGACTTAAAGTGGACAATTTTAATAATTTAAAATTGTTACAACAAACAAATAATAACAAATTTTTTTCGAATAGATTTTAATTTTAACGTGTATGTTAAATTTTTTGATAACTATTTTGTCTAAAGAAAAAATAATATTTATCTAATTTAACTTTTTTAACTCTATTGATAATTTAAGACTTTAGCTTTTGATATCCTTCTCTTAAATTTATCTTACTCCTTTTTATACTTAAATACCTTATTAAAAACGTCATTTAAAATAATTAATATAAAAAATTTTAGATTTTATGAGCACAAAAAAACACCGAAACAAAATCGTTTCGGTGTCTTCCTTTATTCTCCTGTTTCCACATCTACCGGTCCGATTTCTTTATTCAAGAAATAAGAGATAATCGTTCGGATCACGACGAGTGCTGCCAACTGGAAGATATCTTGCAGTGTCGGTTTGATGATCGATTCGATGATCCCACCTGCAATCAAGATCTCTAAACTTAATAAAATATAGCCACCGAGCATTTTTTTGATCGCATTGTTTTTTTCGATGCGCATTTGCTTATTCGGGACTTTTTCAAAGGTGAACATAAAGAAATCTTTGGCCGATAATAAAACACCCCAAAGCAACCAAATGATCGCAAATAGTTCCAACCCTTTTACGATATATTCAAAGTAAGACAATATCTGTTCGATCCATTCTGCACTCATTGGTCCACCTCATGTTCTGCTTGCGCTTTTTCTTCGATTTCTTGATTTAAGAAGTATGAGATAACTGTTCGAATAATGACCGTTAGCGCCAATTTTAAAATATCGAGCCACGTTGGTTTTAAGATCGATTCGACAATATCGGCAACAACCAACACTTCTAGACTAAGTAAGATATAACTTGCTAAAATCTTACGCACTTCCGCATTTCGATTGTTCCGCAGTGCATAATTTTTTTTGATCGGTTGATTGAAAAAGATCCCTTTCGCTACTAAAACGATTCCGACTAGCAAGATCGCGATTGAAAATAGATTTAATAAAAATACGAGCCATTCTAATAAGACTCCTGCATCCACACCAAACATAATACGCCCCACCTTCTCTAGTTTCCTTCTATTCTAAAGAAGAATGATGCATTCGTCCAATAACAATCTAGTCACGTTCTTGATCAAGGTCAATGATTTTGGTAGCAATTGTGTCAATAAATCGACTATCGTGTTCGATAAATAACATTGTAGGTCGTGTCGCTAAAATCACTTGCTCTAACTGTTGATGATTGAATACATCAAGATAATTCAGGGGTTCATCCCAAATAAATACATGTGCTTCTTCCAGCAATGAACGGGCAACTTCAACACGTTTACGTTGTCCCATGCTCATCGTTTCAATCGGCTGAATAAAATTCTCACGCTCTAAGCCTAATTTTTTTAGATTATGCAACAATTCTTGATACGCACATTTTTGATTTTCTGCAAATGCTTCTAATGAACCATGGTTGTCTTCGTAAAGCTGCCGGATCAAACTAAATAAAATCCCGTGAGCGCATTTGATTTCACCGATGATCTCCCCTGTGAATGTGCCTAAAATCGCCGCCAGTAATGAAGATTTCCCAGATCCATTTCGTCCAGTGATCGCGATACGTTCCCCCTTTTTTAAAGTAAAACTAATGGGAGAAAACAAGGGAACACCATCGTGAAGAAGTTGTAGATGTTTCACTTCGATCAGCGTTTCATGGTGTGTTGGCTTTGGATGCATCACTAGAGTATCTACTGTTTCGATATCTTTTAACAACGTTTCTTTTTGAATCGCTTGATCTTCGATTCGTTTAACGATCGCCTTAGAACGCTTCATCGTTCTAGCTGCATCCGCACCGACTGCACCTTTGTTGACGCGACGATCTTCACTATCGATAAAGCCTCTTTTGGCCTTTGTTTTATCTTTTTCACGATTTGAAGCCCAGCGTGCTTTTTCAGCAGCGGTTTCTTGTAGACGATAAATCTCTTTTTTTAATTTTTCATTTTGTGCTTGCTCATAAGCATCGCGTTTGGCTTTTTCTTGTTCATAAACAGTGAAGTTCCCTTGATATAACACCAGTTGATGGCGCTCGATCGATACGATATGATCGACGACTTCATCAACAAACTCACGATCATGGCTAACTAGTAAAAATCCTTGTTTCTTTTGCTTCAGATAAGTCGAGACATGTTTACGCGCCTGTTTATCTAAATGATTCGTTGGCTCATCGATGAGTGGAAATTGTGTGTCATCGCTAAATAATAAAGCCAACAATACTTTTGTTTGCTCGCCACCAGATAGGCTATGAAACGGACGCCATAAAATATCTGGGTCGACTTGAAGCAGATTTAACTCACGTTTGACTTGCCATAACTCACTTGGCATCAATTTTTCGATAATAAATTGCGTAAGTTGTGTAGGATCACTTACTGTTTGGGGAAAGTAGACAAATGTTTTTGTGGTATGGATCACACCCTGATAAGGATATTTATCTAATAGTAAGTTTAGGAGTGTCGTTTTACCACGTCCATTGCGCCCGATCAACCCTAATTTCCAATCTGTTTGAATCGTTAGATCGATGTGATCAAATAAGTTTTCTTCTTGTAGATCAAAACCAAATGTTACTTGTTTAAATTCAATTGAAGACATATAGACTCCTATTCTCTTGTCGCATGACAAGCAAACCAGAAGTGCTTTTCAAGTAAAGCGTAAAAAAGAGTACACAAAAAGACCCTCGATCGAAACATTAAGCTTCACTTGAAAATCTGCAGACTCCACCCATTACGTTGTGTGTCTTCTGCAACTTTCATCAGCGGCTTAATTTTTCAATCGACGATCCCTCACTTTAGTCATATTTTGTTAAAGTATAACAAGTTTCAATTCGTTCTTCAAGTTTGAACTAGTCTTTTATTGGTTCAGGATATTTTTTAGCATTTTTTACTAATTTTTCAGCGATAATTTCATCAATATCCATCCCGAGATTGTCTGCTAGCATGTAGCTATAGATCAATACATCCGCAATTTCTTCTTTCAAATGCTCATAATCTTGATTGCCTTCTTCAGCACTTTTCCATTGATAGATCTCTAGTAATTCAGCTGCTTCTAAACTAATCGACAGCGCCAAATCTTTTTCATTGTGCGCTGGGCGCCAATTTCTCGCATCGCGAAATGCATTGATTTTATTCATCGTTTCATTTTGTTCATTGGCCATTCGTAGACGACTCCTTTATTTTTTCAAATTATTTTCAAACTTCTCTTTTAAATAACAGTTGGTTACGATACACTAGTAAACGGAGCATTTCTCATGATTTCATTGTGGTTTTCTCATCAAAATGAATAATCTGTCATTTTTATTTCGTTATTATTTTCAGAATATTTTGTGTTTAATCACAATCGAAGAAAAATAATCCTTATATTTAGTCAGTTTAACAGAAAGTGGTGTTTTATGGAAAATAAGCTACAAAAACAAATGACCTCCAGACACATTACGATGCTCGCTCTTGGTGGCGCGATCGGTGCTGGATTATTTAAGGGAAGTGGTGAAGCGATTGGAATCGCTGGACCATCTGTCTTATTAGCATTCTTGCTTGGAGGGATCGTACTGTTCATCGTGATGAGCGGTTTGGGACGACTTGTCTTACACAATGATAACGTCCACGGTCTATCTGGATTGATTCGTCCGATTCTTGGAAGTCACACTGCCGATTTTATCGATTGGATCTACTGGTCGCTTTGGATGATCAATATTATTGCTGAAGGTGTCGCCGCCGCAAGTTTCTTACAACTGTGGTTTCCCAACATTCCGCAATGGCTATTCGTTTTACTCCTTGCGATTTTAACGACTGTCATCAACTTATACTCCGTTCGTCTATTTGCCGAAACAGAGTACTGGTTAGCCTTTGCTAAGATTTCAGTAATCATCCTATTGATTATCTTCGGTGTCTTTCTAGTTGGAAAAATGGCGATTGCAGAAGGATTGTTCCCAACTGTGCAACACATGAATGCGCATGGTGGTTTTGCTCCAAATGGTATGAAAGGATTGATCAGTTCTTTATTAGTTGTGATTTATTCTTACGGAGGATCTGAGTTGATCGCCATTACTGTAAGTGAAGCTGAAAACCCTAAAGAAGCCATTCCTAAAGCGATCAAAGGGGTAATGGGCCGAATCATTTCATTTTATATTATTCCATTATTTTTACTTTTGATCATCTATCCTTGGGATACACTAGCAAGCAGTACAACAAGTCCTTTTGTGATGATTTTTGAAAAAATGAATTTCCCATTTGCCGCGGATTTCATTAACTTCGTCATTGTATTGGCATTATTCTCATCAATCAACTCTGGTGTATATGCATCATCACGTACGCTTTACTTCCGTTTACAAAATCGTGGTGGTTTTGCCAAAAAACTAACAAAATTAAATCATCATCGTGTTCCACGAAATGCCGTTTTATTCTGTACTGGAACGTTGTATATCGGTGTGATCTTGTCTTACTTTGTTGGTGATAAATTATTCAACTATCTTGTTGGATCAATTTCTTATACTGTATTGTTTACATGGTTATTGATTACGATCGCTGCATTTGTTTTAGCACTGCAACAAAAGAAAATCGGTGCGGTTTCCTTCCAAGCATTTGCGATCATCGTATTGTTCTTGATCTTTATTGGTATTTTGATCAATAATCCAATTACCATCACTGCACTAACTGCAGTACTATATGCCTTCATTTGGTTTAGCTATAAAAAAGAACCAAATACTATAAACTAAACAAAAACGACGATCTCGGATTGAGATCGTCGTTTTTTTAGTTTTCTAAAAATGAACCGCTACGTGTTCGTTGTCCGCGTAATCTGAATGCTGCCACTACACAAGCAATCGCAATAACAACTAGGCAAACGACTACTGTTGTCATAATCGAAGGATACTTTCCATTAAACCCATCCGTTGCCGCTTGATGTTTGATCAAGATTCCTGCATATCCCCAAATCGTGGTGATTCCATAGGCAATATCTAGATTAAACCATGTTGTAAATACGATAATCGCTAGTCCAACGATCAATATCGCAATCGTCCATCCTACTTGATGGTCATTGATAAATGCTAATTTTTTATCCACAAAAAAGGCGATAATATCCGCGATCGTTGCAATCGTGATCCAACCAAAGTAAACACTAAAAGGTAAACGAATCAACCAATAGTCTAATTTCGTTTTCTTAGTACGCGCTAATAATACACTTCCATAGATCAAAGATACCAAAAAGACCAACATAATAATAACCGATAACCCAACATAGAAATACTGCCACGCGAAGATCCAAAGGCTATTACAGATCGATGTTAAAATAAACAACCCTCGTATTTTACGAGCAATCGGCGGATCAGCTAATAGACTCTTTGGTTTTGGTGGTAACCATTGATAAATAACAAATAGCAATAATAGCGTATAGATTACCGACCAAATCGAAAAGGTAACTCCAGCTGGTGCAAATAGATTCGGATAACTATCCGATACTTCTTGTGTCGTGACCCCGTTTAATGGTAACAATACAGCCATGGCATTAACTGCCACCATCACGACGTACATGATCGTGACAAAAATCTTACTTCCCGTTGCGGATGATTTCATCCCCATTTCCCCCTTTAACTTATCATTTGATAAGTCTATGGTACCACGAGTCAAAAATTTACCCAAAAGATTCGCATCCAAAAAAATCAATACTATCGTTATTTAATTATCAAAGTAAATCTCAAGCATATTGCTATACAACTTACTAAAAATAAGTTATATTTATCTCGAATTCGAAATACTTTTTTTCAAAAAGGAGTTTATGATGAATAAAGAACGATATGCGCTTCCACTATATATTCGCTTGCTTCGTACAAGCACTCAACTCGAACATCTAGCGAAACAAGATGTCGTCACTTATGGATTAAATATCACAGAATTTTCCGTGATGGAACTACTTTATCATCAAGGGCGTCACACGACTCAATCCGTTAAGGAAAAAATTTTGATCGCTAGTAGCAGTACTACCTATGTTATCGATCAACTTGTCAAAAAAGGCTATGTCTTACGAGAAAAAAATACACAAGATAAACGCGTGATCGAATTGTGCTTGAGCACTTCTGGTGAACAATTGATGCAAGAAATTTTTCCCAAACATGCACAAACGATTCGCCAAAAGTTTGATGTCTTATCTATAGAAGAAATGAAACAGCTCCAAACCTTATTAAAAAAACTAAACTGAAAAGAGGAACTCTTATGAATAAACAAGATCAATTATTAGGAATCCACCATGTTACAGCAATGACAAGTGATGTCGTACGCAACTATGAATTTTTCACTCAAATTCTAGGCATGCGTTTGGTTAAAAAAACTGTCAATCAAGACGATATTTACACCTATCACACTTATTTTGCCGATGATCATGGTACACCCGGAACTACCATGACTTTCTTTGATTTTCCAAACAGCCAAAAAGGACATGCTGGAACAGATGCTATTACGCGTACAAGTTTTAGAGTACCGTCTGATGCAGCACTAGACTATTACGCTAAGCGTTTTGTTGAACATGAAGTCAGACACGACGCGATCACAACAGACTTTGGTAAACAAGTCCTTCGTTTCTATGATTTTGATGATCAAGCGTATCAATTGATTTCAGACGAACAAAATCAAGGTGTTGCTGCTGGAACACCTTGGAAAAAAGGCCCTGTTCCTAATGAATTTGCCATCTACGGTTTAGGTCCCGTTGAAATGACGATTTCTCAATTTGAAGCCTATGCCTCAATCTTTAAAACTATTTTTGGTTTTAAAGAAATCCAAACAGTAGCAAATCGTACGCTTTATACAGTCGGTGAAGGTGGCAATGGGGCTGAGATCATTTTAGTTGATGATGCAGTCAGTGCGCCTGCTCGTCAAGGAGATGGCCAAGTCCATCATGTCGCATTTCGTTTAGCTCATCGCGATTCCTTAGCCGTTTGGCAAGAAGCATTTGATCAACTTGGTTTACATCATTCTGGCTATGTCGATCGTTACTATTTTGAATCGTTATATGTTCGCATCGGTGCGATTTTAGTTGAATTAGCAACAGATGAACCTGGCTTTATGGGAGATGAACCTTATGAAACATTAGGTGAACGCTTATCATTAGCGCCTTTCTTAGAAAGCCGTCGCACACAGATCGAGCAATCGATTCACCCATTTGACTCTACCCCAAAATAAGGAGGGATCTAGATGCAAGAAATCCAAAAAATCCATCATATTTCAGCGATCGTCGGTGATCCACAAATGACTGCAGATTTTTACCGACATGTTTTAGGTCTACGATTGATCAAAAAAACCGTCAATTTTGATGATCCACATACGTATCATTTATATTTTTCAACACCCTCTGATGACGACGGGATGGTCATGACCTTTTTTAATTGGCCAAATCGCTATGTCGGTCGTATCGGTAGTGGGCAAATCGGTACGATAGCCTTTCGTATTCCGAAAGGTAGTCGTGCATATTGGCTAGATGTATTGAACGCACGTCGTATTTCTGTTCAAGAAACACAATTATTTCATCGACAAACATTAGAGTTTACGGATCGCCATGGGTTAAAATTAGCCCTTGTCGAAACAGATGTACAAAAAGATACGCCAGCTATCATTGGATTTCATGGGAGTGTATTGTTGTCTGAAGATATTACAAAAACAGCAAAAACATTATCTACTTTGGGATTTTCTCTTGTCGAGGACACGACTTTAAGTCAAAAATGGCAACTACTTGGAGCCAGTCAACATGAATTGATTGTCCCAACTCACAGTTTACCAGCTGGTCGATTTGGCGTCGGAACAGTCCACCATATCGCCTTTTATGCAGAAGATGAAACGACACAACTTGCGTGGCAACAAAATTTGATGAACAGAGGCTTTGCCGTGACGGAACAAAAAGACCGTGATTACTTTAAAGCGATCTATTTTGTCGAACCAGGTGGCGTCGTATTTGAGATCGCCACTGCTGGACCAGGGTTTACAGTCGACGAACCTGCAGAAACTTTGGGTAGCCAGTTAAAATTACCTAACCAATACGAACACCAACGTGACGAAATTATGCTACACTTACCTAAATTTACGTAAAGGAATGAGCCTATGCTTACTTTAAATCCAGAAACACTGAGCGACCGTGAAATCTATAAATTATTGATTGGATCGATCATTCCTAGACCGGTTGCAGTAGTCGCTACACAATCTACTAAACAGATTTTAAATATTGCGCCTTTTAGTTATTTTTCGATCGTCAGCACTTCTCCTACTCTTGTTTCCGTATCGGTTCAACGAAAATCAGGTGTAATGAAAGATACTGCCCGCAATCTACTTGAGACAAAGGAAGCCGTGGTCCACATTTTGGATGATTCCAATCTAGATTTGGCTAATGAAACGGCTGCACCTTTAGATCCTGAAACCAGTGAGTTGACTCGAGCTGACTTTAAAACTGTCGCTTCGACTACAATTACGACACCAGGATTAAAACCTGCTAAAGTGCGGTTTGAAACTACACTATATCAACACATCCCCGTAAACACGGATACAGAAATCACAGCAGATCTTTTTTTACTTGAAATCAAAGCTTTTCAAATCGATGAATCGATCTATCATGAAGGAAAAATTGATCCAAGACAACTAGGTGCAATTAGTCGTTTGGCGGGAAATGATTATGCCAACATCGGTGAAATCACTACGATTGCCCGTCCGTTAGAATAAGGAGGAACGTTTATGTTTACGTATCAATTTAGACCTGGAAAATCTGATGCACCAGTTTTAGTCTTATTACATGGAACCGGTGGCGATGAATTTTCTTTACTTCCTCTACATGAGGCATTAGATTCTGAAGCAACCGTCTTAAGCATTCGTGGAAATGTTTTAGAAAATGGAGCACCACGTTTTTTTAAACGTTTAGCTGAAGGAATCTATGACGAAAATGATCTACACGACCAAGGTGAAAAATTAGCTGATTTTTTAGTCACTTTCTTTAAAGAAAACCAGCTTAACTTACAAAACTTAGTCTTTGTTGGTTACTCAAATGGCGCAAATATTGCGTTAAAGCTTTTACTTGATCGTTCTGATTTATTTAAAAAAGGGATTTTATTTCATCCTATGTATCCTGTAAAACAGATTGCAGATCAAGCATTGACTCAATCTGAGGTGTTGGTGACACTCGGAACACACGATCCAATCGTTCCCGTTACGGAAAGTGACCACGTCTTAGAGTTACTAGAAAGCCGTAAAGCTACAGTGACCACTTTATGGACTCCGTCACATCAATTGACCTATGCTGAAGTCGAGGAAGCGAAAAATTGGTTACAAAAAATCACGCATGGATGATCATGCGTGATTTTTTTATGTTGTAAAATAACGAAATAAGTCATATGGCATTGGCTCATTAAATTTAAGATTCATATGAACAACAGACTTATGCGTTCCTTGATTTGTCGGTTTTTCTTCTTGTTTGATCGTTTCATTAACCGGTATAACTTGACCAAGAGCATAAAAGTTCGTACCTTCATCATCTGATTTTTTCACAAACAAATGATAGGTCCAGCCTTCCTCTTCCAGCATGATTCTGACTTCTGGCGAGTTGATACTACGTGGCGCCTTAGTAAACCAATGCATCGTTTCGACATCTAATAATTGATCTTCATATGCCATTTGTGCGCCAGAAAAGGTCTCCCCTTTATTCAACGTCACAAAGATTACAAACTGTTTGCGTTCACGATTATATGTGTACCCACCAACATTTTGATCAACCATCTGTTCTTTCCAACCAAGTAGACGCAAGACATCGCGCCGACGATAGCTTTCATATACCGTGAATGGCTCATGATCGTATCGAGCCGCTTTATGTATCGCGGTCTCAAGAACATCTACAAAAAACTGTCTAAATTGTGAATTGGCTAAAGCTAGTTGAAAGTTTGGGTGTAAGTAAAGCTGCTGCTCTTTTTGCTGGATAAAGGCATATGGTTCATATGTTTTTTTCACTCCACCACGATAAAAGTCCGTCGTTAACGTATCGACAACAGATCGTATCGACCAAGGAACAGCATTTAGAGCGAAGGGTTCAAACACCTTATTTAACTCTTTGACCTCTAATTTTTCAAGAAATAATAATTTTTTTAATATCAATAATTCTTGTTTACGTTTACCTGATAATAATTCTTGTGAGAAAAAGGTAAAATAGCCTAGCATCTTTTCTGGAAACGTCAGTTTGATCTCTTTGATTTTTAATAAAAATTGTGGATAGTTCTTATATTTATCTGTAATGACTAACGGATCCATGATCCCACTTTGTTCGAGATCCAATAATGTTGGAATTCGGTTTAAGCGTTGTTTCACTTGGATGTAAAGTTCGCGTAATTCTCTCATGCCATCTAGCTGCGCGCGATCGATCGCTTCAAATACACGTTGTTTTGCGATCTCTTCAAAATTAATCATCGAAAGGCCTGTTAAGTAATTCGTTTCAACAGTATCTTTACGCAATCGTTCTTTTACCCGGCTGACATCGCCTGATAATGCCATCGGAATCATATAATTGTTTTGATAATTTCCAATAAAATCAATGACCGTGACAAATTCTTTTGATGGATCTTTTCGCAATCCACGTCCAAGCTGTTGCACAAAAATAATATTGGACTGTGTCGCACGCAGCATAATCACTTGATTGATTTTCGGAATATCGATCCCTTCATTAAAAATGTCGACTGTAAAAATATATTCCAATTCATTTTTTTCAAGTCGCTCAATTTCCTGTTCACGTTCTTGTATCGTATGAGAACCAGTCAAAAAACTTGAAGGATGGCCCAAATCGGTAAATTTCCCACTTAAGACTTGCGCTTCCTCTCGCGAACGACAAAACACTAGTCCTCTTGGAACTAAATCATCGCAACCATAATAAGCTAATTTTTCCAATAAAAAATGACAGCGATCATCCATCGTCAAACGATCTAGCGATGTCTTATCGTCTACTAATTCACCCTCGATTTCATAATCAGTTACGCCAAAATAATGAAATGGACACAGGAGATCTTCAGCTAAAGCATCTTGTAATCTGATTTCGTAAGCTACGTTGTAATCAAATAATTCAAAAATATTAAAATTGTCTGTTCGTTCAGGTGTTGCGGTCATTCCTAAGAGAAACTCAGGTTCAAAATAGTCCAACACACGTAAATAAGACTCTGCTCCAGCTTTATGGACTTCATCGATCAAGATATACTCAAACTCATGTGCTTTGAACAAGGCTAGATTTTCAGGTTTGGATAAAGTTTGAACTGTAGCAAATACATACTTTGCCGTTAGCTCTCGCTTATTTCCAGAAAATATTCCAAAATCTTGAGCTTGCCCTCCAATTACTTTTTTAAAAGAAGCTTGCGCAGCTCGTAAAATTTGTTCACGATGCACCACAAATAGCATTTTTTTAGGCTTTACTTGTAACACGTCAAATGCAGCTAAATAAGTTTTTCCTGTTCCAGTTGCAGAAATGACTAACCCTTTTTTAGCTCCAGTTGCACGTAGTTGGGTCAAACTTTCCAAAGCAGCTTTTTGCATACGATTTGGCACGACATATTTTTCATTTGGGTCAATTATCTTTAAATCTTTGATCTTTTTCACTTGTTCTTGCTCGTATACCTTTTGATACGCCAAGATCCACTCTGTTGTCAGCAATTGCGCTTTTTGCCACTCCTCATTGAAATGGGTCACCAATTGATGCAAGATTTCTCCATTTTCTTTAGAAGTCAACAGGACATTCCATTCATAATTTTGTTTCAAAGCTTGAAGCGTCAGATTAGAACTTCCAATAATAAACGACGTATGCTCTGCTTGTTTAAATAAATAGCCTTTCGCATGAAATCCTGGTGTTTCTGAAATACGTACGTCTAGATTAGGGATACGCAATAACGCATAAAAAATCTCGGGAGCATTGAAAGCTAGATACGTAGAAGTTAACAATCGGCCTTTTTTTCCATGTTGATATAAATCTGCCAGCTGTACTTTTAAAGCATTTAAACCACTTTGTGTGATAAACGCCACTGAAAAATCAAACGTTTCACACTGAGATAGCTCTTCTTGCAATACGTTAGCTAAAAATTCTTTTTTCTCCGGCTGATTGATGATCATCTTCGGCACGTAGCGACTCGTCAAAATTTGTCGATCGATAAATCCCTTCTGCAATCCTTCTTCTAACGTAGCCATCACTCGACTCCTTGTACTTTTAATTTTTCGACTGCTGGAATATCCGCAGGTGCAAAAACAAACTGATCCAATTCTTCTGGCGTCACCCAATCAATTGCTGTATGTTCCATCAACATCGGGGTACCAGCTATTAATTGACATCGATATGTCGTCAATTCTACTGTCCCAAAATCATAAGCATAACGTGTGCATTCAAACACTTCTTCCTCTACTTGTACTTGGATCTTTAGTTCTTCAATGATCTCTCTGATCAAAGCTTCCCGAGGTGTTTCATGCATCTCGATTTTACCACCGGGAAATTCCCACATATTTTCTAAAGATCGTCCTGGTACTCGTTGTGCAATCAAAATTTTCCCCTCTTCAATCAAAATCGCGCCAACCACTTTTATCACTTTTTCCATCATTATCTACTCTTCTCTTAGTTTACTTTTGTATATACGATATGATCTACCCATTCACCATGTTCAAAGATAAATCCCTTACGTATGCCCTCACACTCCATTCCAATCGATTTTGCCAATTGTTGTGAAGGAAGATTGTCTAAATTAATATGTGCTTCGATCCGATGATACCCTAGTTCTTTTTGCCCAACTGCTAAAGCAACTGTCATCGCATCTTTTCCATAACCTTTGCGCCAATATTGATTATGAATCGTATACCCTACTCTAGCCCACTGGAAATCTTCTCGTAGTAACGTTGTAAAATCAATTGCACCAAGATGCTTCCCATCAGAATTGCGAAAGATACCAAAAACATAGGTATCGTCTGTTTCAGCGAGTTTTTGCTGGCGCATAATGAGTGCATCAAACCATTCAGGTGTACATTCGCTCATATCGATTGCCCCTTCGTCATATGGATGCTTCGCTGGTTGGCGTTGTAAAAATGAATCTAACCAATTATTGTAATCCAAACGATTTAATGGACGGATCGTAACCAACTTGCCACTGCTTTTAGTTGTAAACATCTTTATCCTACTTTCTTTTTCTTCTAGAATAGCATATTCTAAAAGTAGAAGACAGATCCACGAAAGGAAGATCACTATGGAAAAAAAGACGTCCAAACAGATTCCCTTGACCGAATTATTAGACCTTTATAACTCAGTAGGTTGGTATGCCTATACAACTGAACCAGAAACACTAAAGCGTGCGATCGAACAATCCCTTGTTGTACACACGCTGTGGGACCACAAAAAATTAATTGCCCTCATTCGTGCTGTTGGAGATGGTGAAACGATTCTTTATATCCAAGATCTTTTGGTCCATCCAGAATATCAACGCCGCGGATATGGCAAAACGCTACTAGAAACCGTAGTAGCGGACTATCCTCATGTCCGTCAAAAAGTATTACTAACGGATGACAGTACAAAAACACAAACATTTTATAACGCAACCGGATTTGAAGAAGTCGGTACACAGCAAATGCGTGCTTTTTATCGCGAATATTAAAAACGAGCAGCAAAATGGCTGCTCGTTTAATTTCCTTTACTTTTCCATTTATGATTATCTTGACGTTTTTCAGCTCGTTGACGATTCACGATCGGCAATGTCCCAAGTGCTGCCCCAATAATAATCATTCCAACATTTAACAAGAATAATTCGCCTGCATGTAAGGCAATCGACCAAGAAGCGTTTGCTAATCCAAATCCAACAGTCGCTAAAGGTGGCATCAAAGAAGCCGCGATGGCTACTCCAGGTAAGATATTGCCTGAATCTTTCTTAGCTGAGCCAATAATTGCAGCTAAGCCACCAAAAAAAGCTACAATAGCGACGCCAAGCGTAATGCTCGTACGACTTAAGATCGCTTCATTGACCGTTGCATTTTGCATAACAAGAAAATATCCAGTCGATGCAACCAAACTAATGATCAATTGTAACCCTAATAATAATACGCCTTGTTTGATCATTGTAAATTCCCGTCGAGTGATACCATAACCGACTCCTAATAAAGGACTCATCAACGGTGAAATGAGCATTGAGCCTACAATAATCGGTGAATTTTCTTCCGCTAATCCCACACTAGCGATAACGACAGCACAAAATAAAATAGCTAAATCCGGCCAATCAAAATTAAGATTACCTGAAATATGCTTATGTAAAGATTCTGAACGAACTAATTGACGTTCTTGATGTTTTGCTTTGTCCATATCCTCTCACTCCTTTTTATTTAGTTTAAAAAAGTATAACAAAAAAATAACAATAATGAGCATAATTTAATCCAATAAAAAAACACCAGCTACATAGCTGGTGTTTTTTTTCTATCCTTCAAATTCAGCTAAAATAGCACGAACTTCAGCAGTTGATTTGGTATTCATCAATTGCACACGTAAATCATTTGCACCAGGAAATCCTTTAACGTAGATTTTAAAGAAGCGATGTAGACCTACGATCGAACGTGGAACAAGTTCTGAATATTTGTCTTGTAGATCTAGCTGTAATTTTAATAGATCTAGTAATTCTTTTGATGAATGCTCTTTTGGCTCTTTCTCAAAAGCAAAAGGATTCTTAAAGATTCCTCGACCGATCATGACCCCATCGACACCGTATTTTTCAACTAATTCTAAACCAGTTTTACGATCTGGAATGTCACCATTGATCGTAATCAACGTCTGTGGTGCGATCTTATCTCGTAATTCGACGATTTTAGGGATCATATCCCAATGTGCTGGGTATTTACTCATTTCTTTACGCGTGCGCAAATGAACAGATAAATTCACGATATCTTGTTCTAATAAATGTGTGATCCACCCTTCTAACTCATCGATCTGTTCAAAACCGATCCGTGTTTTGACACTCACTGGAATCCCACCAGCCTTGGCTGCTTCGATCAATTCTGCTGCCATATCTGGTCTTCTGATCAGTCCACTACCTTTTCCACGCTCGGCTACATTCGGTACTGGACATCCCATATTGATATCAAGGCCTTTAAAGCCCATTTCAGCCATTCCAATACTCATCTCACGGAAAAACTCTGGTTTATCGCCCCAAATATGCGCGACAACGGGTTGCTCATCCTCAGTAAATACTAGTCGTCCACGGACGCTATCTTTACCATCTGGATGACAGTAACTATCTGAATTCGTAAATTCGGTAAAAAAGACATCTGGTGCGCCCGCTTCTTTCACGACATGACGAAAGACGACGTCAGTCACGTCCTCCATGGGTGCTAAAATAAAAAAAGGCTTTGGTAATTCGGCCCAAAAATTTTCTTTCATGTATATGCTCCTATCTCTACTTGCTCACAAACATCTCTATTATACTAATAACTTAGGAAACATTCAAAAAAGCCGTTTAAAAAAGACACTTCCAAAAAGGAAAGTGTCTTAAAAGTCTGTTAAATCTTAGTACCAACCATTAGCCATCCAGAAAGCTTGAGCAGCTGTCCATGAACCATAACGGTTTTGTACGTATGAATCTGCTACACGTTCTTGGTTTTCTACTGAGTAGTCACCATTTAGGTAAGTGTTTGTTAATTGGTAACGACCATAGTATTGACCGTTAGTTGCAGTATAAGAACCGCTTGATTCTTTTTGTGCAATCCATTCTTTCGCTGCAGATTCAGAACCTGAAGCTGATGAAGTATAAGTTGTTGTTGGAGCAGCTTGTTCTACCACTGCTTCTTGAGCTGGTGCTTGTTGTACTGGCGCTTGTTCTACTACTGCTTCTTGTGCAGGAGCTTGCTCTACAGGCGCTTGTTGTACAGGTGCCGCAGTTGCAACTTCACCATTAGTATTGATCACTAAAGTTTCGCCAACATAGATCATACCAGGATTTGCAATGTTGTTGTCTTCAGCAATTTTATTTACGTAATCAGCAGAACCAAAATATTTTACTGATAGTTCTGATAATGTGTCATTTGGTTGGATTGTATAGTTAATTTCGTCAGCATTTGCTGTACCAGTGTAAGCGACAAATCCAACTAATGCTACTGTACTTAATGCTAGTGATTTAAAAAATTTCATATGTTTAAATATCTCCTTTAATTTCGAAAACTTCTAAGTAACTCATCGACAAGGACTATAATAACAACTTCTAAGTCCCTTTTGGTGACAACCATGTAACGAAATATTTCAAAAAAGGCATTTTCGAAAAAAACAGGCGATATTTTATTTTTAAAAATAATAAACCTTGATTTAATAAGGTTTGTAACAAGTTTTATGTAATCTTATCTTAACAATAAATTCGAAATATTTTTGAGAATTTCTTAAATCAGTAGTTAGAATACGAAAATTTGTTCTTATATTACATTTATGTAAAAAATAATTCAATATTATCTTGTTATTTTTTACATATAGAGTTTAATTCTACTACTTTATCGAACTAATTTAGCTATTATAATAGTAGAAACACGTTCAACGATACAAAAAAACCAGCAAATTTGCTGGTTTTAGCTTACTTGATATAGATTTTTGGACCTTTACGCATACGTGTACGGTCATTTTTGGGTGTATCTTTTGAAGCAGGCTTTTCACCTTGTTGTTTTTTTTGCTTGATTAGATCTAACATTTTTGCTGTTTTGTTATCCATTTTATTCCTCGTTTCTAAATTACAGTGACACATCGCTTCACTTTATCACAATTTCACATCTTTGCCTATCTTTTCTTGATTCTTACTGAAAAAAAGCTTAAGAATCCCTATAGTTGATTTGACAATTTTTTCACATGAGGTGTATACTAAGGATGGAATTTCGTTATAGAAGACGTTATGGTTGCCTTTCAATACAACACAGAAAGGAGAATGCCATATGACATTCACAAACAAAAAATTAGAGTACAAAGTAACACTAGATACTGAGTTGAATCTATTTATCGTTTTTTCGACAACAGATCACAACAAAGTAGCTACCGGTACCACAATTGAACAAGCAGTAAAAGAACTAGAAAAAATCGCATAGGAGAGACTATCCCTAATGGACAACGACTATTCTTACTAAAAGCATCTATCGTAGACAAACGGTAGGTGCTTATTTAGTTTGTGTGGGAGATTTTTTATACATAAAGGTAACTGCGCTCAGCAAAGCTTCGCCCAGTACGATTCTCAATAAACAAAAAAAAGACATCCAAATGGATGTCTTTTTTTGCCAATACGTAATTGTATGGTACTCGATTTTCGAGAAAATCTCCGTCCCATATTGCATTCGTAAGCGAATAAATTCGCAACGAGTCCAAATAATTAACGTTTTGAGAAGTATAAGGCACAATAGAAATCCAACCTCATCCACACAAATCCTTTCATATCAAGTTTTTGCAAACTTTAAACTTCTTAAAACAGGATGAATATGGATAGAAATTGACAAAGACAAGACCAGTTATGACCAAGATTGATACTGACTATGATTTGATTATACTTTTATTTAAACCAGTTTATTACACTGGTTTTTTATTTGAACCATATTGGATAATTGTTCCATTGTCTTTTGTCCATCACCTCGAGTATAGAATTTTAATCCACTAATACGAACATTTTTTTCATTTGCTTCAAATTCCATTTCACCTTGATTATCTGTCATATATAGGAGTAAATCTTGCTTCCATAATTCACTAATAAATCTATCCCCACTCATACCTTTTGGTTCAATAAAGATTTGAAAATAAAACTCACTATCTTCAAGGAATAAAATAAAATCAGGCTGAAAACCTTGTAAATGAGTTTCTGTGATTTCACCTTCTCGATTCATACGTGAACCATATTGATGAAGTTTTAGCTTTTCGCTCTTCGCAGATTCACGATGCATATTTTCATCCATACGAAGCAAATACACCGATTTTTGATACTTCTCTTTCAATTCATTAACATGCGCCTTCACACGTTCTATCAACTCATATTCAAGCTTATTCACGATTGCTTTTTCGTAAACATAAAAATCATCTTCTATTTCATAAACGGCAATTTTTTGCATCGTTTCATTAAATAAATTAGCCGTATCATATTCTGGAACACGCTTATTATAATTGGTTAAATATTCATTGATTCGATAGCCGATAAATTTATTGGTTCCTCTTTGTTTGACATAGCCTGATTTAAATTTCACTTCATATTCTTTTAAAAGTTCAATTACAACGTTCAATATGTCATCTGGCGTGACATCAGTTGATTTATACTCTTTCGGTACAGTTAAAAATAGGTTTAATTTATTAGCATTTAACCAATTCTTTCCATAAATAAAGTCTTTCATTGATGGTAGTAATGGGATATATTTCTTTAATTGTTCAAATTGATAGAAATCCAATCGTTGAATGGCTTTCTTTATATACCTTTCATCAAGATGACCAAGACTAATTGTTTTTGTTTCATTCACCCCAACATTTGACTGGTAGGAGACCTCTCGACTGCCATAATTCAAACTACGTGAAATATCTATTTGATGATTGATACCATACTTATCAATCGAATCAAACCATTCATCTTCCACATCCACCACTTCATTGTAATAAATCTTTCCATTTTTATAGGCCTCTGTTTGCTTAAAGGATGACTTTACCTTAATTTCAATAGGTGGATTTTTTTTATCTTCACCTGTAGGTAAATCCATTTGTTTTAAAGAACCCACTAATTGTTTTAAATATTGTGGTTCATTCATCGTATGATAATGTAACGTTTCAAGAAAAAGTTGCTTATTGGATGGTTCGTTATCAAATCTTCTTTGATAACTTTTCTGCCCTTCTATTTCAAATGGATAATATCTAGCACCACGACCAATCAGTTGAGCTTCAGCCATAGTTGCTTTTTTATTCGTTCCTGCTTCTTTCTCTATACGAACAATATCATACAGATTAAGAACATCCCATCCTTCCGTTAGCTTAGCTACCGCAAAAACAACACGGTAGAGATTATTCGGATTCTCTAGTGTATTCAATGCCTGATACTGCCCTTTTTCAAGCATATTTCCACTTGTATCATTGGCATTTAAAACATTTCTACTATCAAAGTCATTCTTGATTTCTCTAATAATCTTCCCTAAATCATCTTCATTCTTCAAATAAAAATCATAAACTAGACTTAATGCTGAACTCGCATTACTATCCATTAGCTGTTGACGTTTGATAAAGGCAATCAACTCTCTCACATTAAGATTTTCAATCATTTGATTGAATATTTGATTTGCTTCCAGAGAAACAGCCACTTTGGGAGATTTAAATAGAATCACTGGTTTGAATGTGCTGGTTACTCCTTCCGAATACGCTCGATACTTTCTAAACTGCGATAGGAGTACCACATTTAACATTTTATCTTCATCACTTGCGGACGTTTCAATTCGTTTAACCTGCTTAGAATAGCCATCAAACATAAATTTACTTAGTGGATAGCGATAAACGACCTTATCACGATACTTATCGTAAATAACTTCCTTATCAAAATCAACGGTTGCTGTAAATTCTAAAAGAAGATTTTTTTGTTCCTGTTCGTTTCTTACATTTAAAATTTTATTAATTGCAGATTCCCATGTATTTTCGGCTTCTTTTTCAGACTTGGTACTTGCAGAATAATGATGAGCTTCATCTGCCAAAATTACAACTGGTTGACGTTCATAATCAGACAATCCCATTGTGTTTTCTTTTAATACAAATAAGTCATCTGACACCTTTTGAACAGAAGATAATTTGATATAGATGGTATTTTCTTGCTGGATTCTAGGGAAGCGTTCCACTTCTACAATAGAAATCTGTGTACCGTCAATTTCTATCTTGTCCTGATAAAGATATTTATCACTATTTTTATTCACCAAATTATCTTTCGTTTTCATCAAAACAGAATTCGTATTGACGGTAAATAAGAAGTTTCGATAATTATATTCTTGATAGAGGTATAAAATTAATCCCGCCATCAAGTCTGTTTTTCCCGAACCTGTTGCCATATTAAACAAAACATGTTGTGGGCTTGGTTTAATTTGTGTCTGAGTATAATGATAATTTCGTATCGCTTCATCTTGATAATGTCGCAGTGTGTGAAGTAGATTGGCATTAATGTATTCAGGTATTGTATAGCCTTGGTGGGCATTAAATAAATCTTTTTCTGCTAAATTTGCTTGTTCTATCAGAGGGAAGTGGCGGATATTAGTTTTATTTCTTTGTGCTTTTACCATCCCTACTCACCGCCTTTATAAAATTGTTTGTTAAAGCGATAGTCCTCATCAGAAATCAACTCTCGTACATTTGCATCGTCAATTTCTGAATAGTTGTAATACAGTCCATTTTTATCCAATAACTTAATCAACAAGCGTTTATTTTCATTAAACCCTTCCAGCCAATCAATTTTATCTAAGTCTGCGCGGAAAGAAATATCAGCAGGTTCCATAGTATCTGTTCCTTCTAACATACGATTGTACACGACTTTCAAGTCATCTAATGTTTTTGCATGAATAATATCTTGTAGATAACCCATATTCTTAGGCATTAATTCTGTATAAACGAAGGAACCTCCACCTTGCCAATTTACATCTTTAGAAATACCACCTTGTTCACCAGCAATCACTTTTTGTAATCTTGAAACTGATACCTCATTGATATAATCCATTTGTTCAATGCCAATAAAACGTCTATTCATTTTCATTGCTGTTGCTTGCGTAGAGGCAGATCCCATAAAGAAATCAAGAATAATATCTTTCTCCTCACTTCCACTTGCGATAATTCGTTGTAGTAATTTCTCTGGTTTCTTACCATTACTCAATTCAACTCCCCCTTCATTCTTAATACTACTCCAAGATATATCTTCCCAAAGGGTTCCTGCTTTTTCTGTTTTATAAGCAATGCCTTCTTCAACATAACTAGTTCCTGACAAAAAACTAATCAGACGTTTGGTTGTACCTATGAATCCAACATCGGTTACTTTCCCTTTATTTTTCCCTGAAACTGGTACATAACGTGCGATTGTATAACCATCATCTTGGACAGCATCTCGGACTCTATCTCGAATTGAAGTTTGGGCATTTTCAGTGGTATAAATTTTATCTAAATATTTTACATATATTTCTTCCTCTGATATATTTTCTTCTTTTGCTAACTTTGACACTGACTTTGTTTCATATCCAGTAACATCATATAACTCTATTACTTCTCCTCGTCCATCCAAGGTTTCTCCTATTTTACTTAATGTTCCCTCATTTATTAGTACATTAGAATAAGCAAAACTTTTCCCTTGCTCTTTTCGCTCTGCAATGTATTCACTTAATAAAAACGGTTTTTGTTGAATTTTAATTTGAGCATTTTCATTAGCATAGACTAAAAGAAACTCAACATTTTTCTTCAACCGCTTATCTTCACCACCACCACTTGCACCAGACGATGCTTTTGCTTTTATAATTACTGTATTCAAATATTTAATTTGACCAAAGATAGAATCCATAAGCACTTTCAAATAAGCGTGTTCTTTATCGTCTGTCTGAACAAATATCATTCCATCATTTGAAAGTAATTCTTTCGCTACCTCCAATCGATTCTTCATAAAAGTCAGCCATGCTGAATGATTAAATTTGTCATTATATAAAAAACTGTCACTACCTGTATTATATGGTGGATCAATGTAGATTACTTTCACTTTCCCAGCGTACTTCTCTTTAATCGCATGCAATGCGAGTAGATTATTTCCTTTAATAATCAAGTTATCTGTATCTTCATTGAATTCTGTTACCACTGAGTCGCCATTTTTATCATATCGCTTGCTGTTCACAAATATTTTCTTATCAAATAATCGATCAATCTCATCTTTTTCAATCACTTCATTTAAAAACGCATCGTCATAACTATCTTCATTATCTTCTTTTGTCATCGAAGCTGTTAGAACACCATCTTTAAATGGAAAATCTAATACTACGTCTTGACACTCCTCTAAGAATTTTCCATTAGAAGCTAATCCAATACGATTTTCGTATTTCGTATAACTCGTATCCCAATAATCATTATATAGAATTGCTTCCTCTAGCTGTTCAATCTGAAATAATTTTTGTCCTGCAACTTCCTTAATAAAATGCTGTTTAATAAAATCTGTTTGAAATAATTTCTCAAGCAAAGTTTCATCATAGTTTCTTAAATCTTCACTCAATTTAGATCGATTTAACTCCTCACCTACAAAATACCTATCTCCAAAATCTGCTAAAACTTTTTTTAATTCATCAAAGAGTCTTGGTTCAATTTTCACTATACATCCTCCTCTATTACATTTATTTCTATAAATTCTATTTTACACTAAATCTTAATCAAAACGGACAAAAAAAGAAATAAGAAAAAACGGCTGTACACCGCTTTTCCTTATTCTCTCTCTTCTACATAGCTTTCCCAATTATTAAAACGGGCTATTTCTCGTAATTCTGCTCCATCAAAAAAAGATTGATTGTCATTAATTAATGAATTTATCTTATTTGCGTCATCAATTAATTCATCAATTTTTAACGTATAGTACTTAGAGAATAACGCTTCCAACATGACTTCCATCTTCTTTTCTCGAATAAATGGATGATTCTCATTAAAACATGTAACACTTTTTTGATTTTCAATCATAACATTTTGCTCTTCTGGAGTCTTATTCAAAAATTTTGAAAATTCATGTTCAATTCGATCATTAGAATTTACTGCACTTTTATAATGGTTAGAATTTTCAATTTCTTTCAACAGTTCATCTTTCGACAAGATAATCATATAATCGAACAGTAAATCATCTACAATCCTGTTCTTCACTTCCAAAGAGTATGCTTTTGCTATTCTTTTAGAGTAAACAGATTTTTTTTGTTCTGATGCAGGTTCATAATTATATTTTTTTATGATTCTTTCAATTTTCTTTTTTAAAGCCGGTAACGTTCCTTCAGTTTCATCCACTTTGTACTTTTTCAAAGCCTCTTTTGCTATTTCCAAAACAGTGTATTGTTCCTCATTCATAAAAAAATACCCCCTGTGTCCTTATTTAATCAAATTATATCCCTATATACTTGCATTTTCAAACAATTTAGTCCTTTTATTGTCCGTAATTAAATTGATATTATGTATACATAAAGAGAACAGCAAACTCTCTTTTATAGTTGCAAATCAATATGGGATATCACTTATTGGTTCACTCACTGATTATTTGCTGATAGTCAGTTCATACCGAAAGGAGTCATCATTATGACAAAAACAAAGTACAACGAAGTAAAAGTAAAAGAATTAGTAGCAAATCCGGAGATTCAAACATTCCTCAAAAAAGCAGTAGAAGTTCCAACAAAAGTAATTGTTAAGTCTGTTCGTAATCCGTTTAAAAACGAAGAAACAAATGAGACAACACAAAAGGTGCATGCAGTAGCTGGTACGTCACTCGTTGATATGATGGAATTTGATTTCACTTTGGTTAATCAATCTATTGACGGTACGGAAGCAATTAACAAAGAATTCCAAATCGTTGAATATAGTTTTGCATTAGAAGCAAATATGCGTGGTGGTAACTTTGGTGGATACTCACCAACAGGTTTGAAACTACTCATTACAAAACTAATCCCAGTCACAAACGAGGGCAAATAATATGAAGCATACCGTAACCGTTCGTGTTGCTAGTAATTTGATGACGTCATTGAAGATTTTTTCAATGATGTCCTCACTAGCTTTAGCAATTCTACCTATGCTTATCTATAGCAACGGCAAAGAAATCTTCCATTTAGAAGTGAATTTGTTTATGACTATTTCAATCATTGGTTTAGCCTGCTTCCTAACAACTGTTAGTATCATTTACCTTTCTTCAAGGTTCAGTCCGATTCAATCGTTGCAAATTCGGAAGAAGCTAATCTTGTTCACAGAACAGCTCACAAAGCAAACCGAAGATGGCAAGTTAAAACATTCCGTCAAATGGCATTACAAAGTAAAAGACAAAAAAATAACTATTCAATTATATTCAAACGGACTTGTGGATGACAAACGAAAATTAGGTGGACAGCTATCAGAGTTTATTGCTGAAAACTTATTGAGTTACAAAGAAGCTTCACAATACGTCATATTTATCTTTGGGCAATTCCCTGCTCGTTTGAATGGAAAAGAGGTATTAGAAAATGACCAATTATAAACCTATCCCAATTTATGATTCACTTGAATGGGATTTAACAACAGAAGCCTGTCACACGCTTCTACTTGCTCCAAGTGGTGCAGGAAAAACAATTTTCCTAAGCTATTTATCAGCAATGCTTTTGAAGCGTGGGCATGAATTATATATTATTGATGCAAAAAATAGTTCTTTCGGTGCAACGTTCCGTAGTACAGGAATTTATACTGCTTCAAGTGCTGAGGAAATCCTTTGTTTACTGACGTCACTTGTCGAACAAATGGAGCATGACTATGAAACCCTCTATTCCACCGACCAAGTAGGACTAGACACAAATTTCTCAGATTTGAACCTGCCTGCTCACGTTCTCATTTTCGATGAAGTTCTTTCAGCACTTGAAAGTGGTGATAAGAAGCAAAAAGCTGAAATGGAACGTTTGCTTAAATTACTGGCTCTAAAAGGACGTTTAGCAGGCTATGTCATTGTACTGACTTCTCAACGTCTGTTAGCTACCGACCTGCCCAAGGCTGTAACCGAACAATGTCAGACACGATATGTGATGGGTTCGAATATATCAGAAGAATTATTTCATATTGGAACTGGTGCCTATAAAAAAGATTTAGCAAGCTCTTATTTGGGTGATGTCGGAAAAGGTTACGCTGTTACACCTAAATTAGGTCTCAGTTATTTTGAAGCACCTTATATGAAATACAAATCGAATGATTTTCGACAGTTGATTTATCTCTTTCAAAGGAGTGGTATGAGCGATGGCAAAAGTGATTAAAAGTTTCCAAGTAACCGAATTTGATGATGGTAGTATTCGTGTAATCAACTCGGACAAGCGTCAAATGGCTCGATGGTTTGCCTTAGATTACTTTGTTGATAAGCCTCAACTAGCTCAACAAGGACTTTATGTGGCTCTATTATCGCAAGACTATTATTTTAGTGCAGGCTTTCGGAAACGGACGAAGTAGCCATGCTCGATGCTGTTTTCCAGTATGTGACCCTGCGAACAGCACACCTTAAAGCGCTCTGAGCATGCGTGCAGTGTTTTTTGTTCGAGTGGTCGGACTTTTAGGCAGACCACTCGAACACGCTCTGCAGGCACGCATACCAGAGCGGTGTCTAGGGGTGCCCCTCGCAGGTATCGCAACAATGGGAGCATGGCTTCGAGTCAGTTTCCGTCGCTTACTTGACAAAAGGCGACGTTACGACGAAAAAGCCAGTATGAGCAAGAATAAATAGAAAAATGAGGGATTTTATGGAATTTAATAAAGATGATTACAAGGAACAGATATTAGAAGAATACAATCAAAAAATCGTCGATTTTGGTAATGGCATGGTTGAAATCACTGTCTATCACGATTATCAAATACGACAATTAGGTAGTTTTAAACACAAGGGTGGTGCAACCGATAAATCAGAGATAAGTGATGAAGCACAAGAAGAACGGACAAAAAATCAAAGCTATGCAATCAAACGGAAAATACGAGGATATGCACTGGCGAATGATTTCAAATGGTTCACAACCCTAACAATAGACCCTAAACAATATGATAGTCTCGATTACAACAGTTCAAAAGAGCTGTTATTAAAATGGTGTCGAAAAATGCGCGATAGATATGGTAATTTTGATTACTTAATTGTTCCCGAGTTACACAAAAATGGTGCTGTTCATTTCCATTCTCTACTGGGAGATATCCCAGCAAATTTTATAGAAGCAAAACATCCTAAAACAGGTGTACCACTTTTACGGAACGAGCGACAGGTATACAACTTAACTGATTGGACATATGGATTCACTGATTGTGAAGAAATTGAAGATAAAGAACGGACGGCTAGTTATTTAACAAAATACATCACAAAAGAGTTAATGACAGACAAAGAAATGTTTCGAAAAAAGAGATATTTCAATAGCAAAGGCTTAAAGAAACCACAAATTGATTATATCAATTCAGAAACAGATAACTTAAAAGATTTTATACCAAATTTTGGAATAGTTGAAACAAATGAGAACGGAAATAATGTTCTCGAAAAAGTTATCTATAAATTGGAAAAAGATGCAACTGGTCAGTTAGTGCAAAAAACAAATGATTATTTAATTAAAGCAAAAAAAAATCATCTCTCAACTCCTATATCTAAGACTGATGACACTTCTTAGATTAAAACATACTGTTTCAATTGAGCTCAAGGCTCATTATCATTACAGAACATCGCCTGAACCCTTGTTCTTATTATAAAATGATAGGAGGTACTATTATGAAAGATAATAAGCAGATGCCTTATCTCTTGACAAGAGAAACCGCTTCTCAATACCTTGGTATTGATCCAAAATCATTTGATAAATACTTCCGTCAAAGAAATGACCTAAAGCGGTTTATGATAGGGAAACAAGAACGATATACCATTTCAGATTTAAAGGAATTCATTGCTAAGAATTCTGTAAATTAATTACAAGTTGATAGTTGACTTAAAAAAATTTATCATAGAGATGTAATCAAAATAGCCAGCTGTCAACTTTGTTTATACAGAAAGGAAAGTTGATATATGCCAACAATAGAAAAACGAGGAAAAAATTCCTTCCGTGCTCGTGTATCGGTCATGGAACATGGTAAACAAAAACAAGTAACAAAAACATTCGCTACCAAGTCTGAAGCAAAAATTTGGGCACACCAACAAGAAGTATTAAAAGGAAAAGGAAAAAATATTGCGAAACGTGAAGATACTTTTGCTGATTTTTTTGAAACATGGGTCTATACCGTCAAACGTAATGATGTACGTACTGCAACATTTATCAATTATGAACGTACTGTTACAATTGTCCGTTCCCTATTCAAAGATATCAAAATCAGTAATCTTGATGATTTAGTAGTACAGATGAAAATTGATGAGTATGGAGAAACTCATTCTCGAAAAACGACAACTGAAGTTCTGTTAAAAATAAGAACTGCTATACACTATGCATATGCACGTGGATTATTAGATAATGATTTTGGTTCCCTTGTCAAAACTCGTGGAAAAGAATTAGAGAAACGAAACAAGGCTTTATCAATGAACGATATGAAAACTCTTCGTAACTATCTTCTCTCTCACACAGAAGATGAATTTAATATCATTGCGTTGATTGCACTCGAAACTGGTGCTAGACGAGGAGAAATTCTTGGGTTAAAACCCGATGATATTTCTTCAAATGGAATTCATATCAACCGTTCTATAAGCCCTACGAACGATGATACTCGTTTAAAAACAGCCAAATCAAAACGTACTGTTGCAATTACCGATGAAGTCTATACTATCATTCGTTCAGTACAACCAAAATCAAATGGCTATTTGTTTGACCCCGATGGATTTAAACAATCTCAAAGATTGAAAAAGCTATTAGCAAAATTAGAACTCCCCAACACGACCTTTCATGGATTACGTGATACTATCGCATCGTTTCTATTTTCAAATGATATCCGATTGGACTATGTTTCAAAGATGTTAGGTCATTCAAATCTGCAAACAACAATGAATTATTATTTGGAATTGATGCCAGAAAAAAAGCATCAGCAAGAAGCCGATGCTTTAAATTTATTAAGTTCTTTGTCTGATTGACCCTTAACAAGACCAACCAAGACCAAAAAACATCTGTAAACGTTGATATAGAGAGATTCCTCTTAACGTTTTGAGAATTGTGATGCTTTACGGGCTTTTTTAAGACCTGGTTTTTTACGTTCAACCATACGAGCGTCACGAGTAAGTAATCCAGCTTGTTTAAGAGCTAAACGGAAGTCAGGATCTACTTGTAGTAATGCGCGTGCGATTCCGTGACGGATAGCGCCAGATTGTCCAGCATATCCACCACCGTTAACGTTTACGAATACGTCGTAAGCGCCTTTTGTTTCTGTAACGCCAAATGGTTGGTTGATTACTTCACGCAAGTCAGCGTGTGGGATGTATTCTTCAACGTCTTTTTTGTTTACAGTGATTTTACCAGTACCAGGTACTAAGCGTACGCGAGCCACTGCATTTTTACGACGGCCTGTGCCGATATATTGTGCTTGTGCCAATGAAATTCCCTCCTGATTAGATTAAGTTTGTGATGTCCAATACTTCTGGTTGTTGAGCTACATGTGGGTGAGTTGCTTCACCGTAAACATGTAATTTCATGCCTTGAGCACGGCCTAAAGTGTTTTTAGGTAACATGCCTTTAACAGAAGTTTCGATCAAACGACGAGAATTGTTAGCGCGTAATTCTCCAGCAGAGATTGATTTCAATCCTCCTGGGAAGTTTGAGTGACGGTAATAAATCTTGTCTGTTGCTTTTTTACCTGTTAATTTGATTTTATCTGCATTAATTACGATTACAAAGTCACCAGTATCCACATGAGGAGTGAATGTTGGTTTATTTTTTCCACGTAGGACAGAAGCTACAACTGCTGAAAGACGTCCTAAAGGAACATCTGTAGCATCTACTACATACCATTTACGTTCTACTTCGCCTGCTTTGGCCATATATGTTGTACGCACGATTAGTTTTCCTCCAATATCAATTTCGAATGTTTACTTACACTTGAGTTTCCGGGGCTCTAATGGGGTAAACAATACCATTTAATATAATACCTCAGATCCACCCCATTCGTCAATCTTTTTAGTTAAAGAAAATGAAACTTTTGTGAATGTTCATGCTTATGAGCATTTTTTGTATATTTAATAGATAATATTCAATTATTTTGTATAAATATTATATTTTTTGTTGATTTACTTATATTTATTTGTTAATATGAATTCATTCAAGAAAACAAGTTACGAGAGGACGGAAATGTATATGAAAGAAAAAGTAATTTTAGCCTATTCTGGCGGTCTAGATACATCAGTTTCAGTAAAATGGTTAGTTGATGAAGGATACGATGTGATTGCCTGTTGTTTAGACATCGGTGAAGGAAAAGATACTGAAACAATCAAACAAAAAGCGTTAACAGTTGGTGCGAGTGCTTCTTATGCGATCGATGCGCGTGAAGAATTTGCCAATGAGTTTGCCTTGATCGCGTTACAAGGAAATACATTCTATGAAAATTCATACCCATTAGTTTCTGCCCTATCTCGTCCATTGATCTCAAAAAAATTAGTTGAGTTAGCACACGAAACGGGTGCCACAACAATCGCCCATGGTTGTACTGGTAAAGGAAATGACCAAGTACGTTTTGAAGTGGCGATTGCAGCACTGGATCCACACTTAAAAGTGATCGCCCCAGTTCGGGAATGGAAATGGTCACGTGAAGAAGAAATCGCCTATGCTGCGAAAAAAGGTGTTCCAATCCCAGCAGACTTAGATAACCCGTATTCAATCGATCAAAACCTTTGGGGACGTGCCTGTGAATGTGGTGTATTAGAAGATCCTTGGGCAACACCTCCCAAAGGTGCCTACGCCTTAACGAAAGAATTAGAAGATACTCCAGATACACCAACGATCATCGAAGTTACGTTTAAAGAAGGTAAACCTGTCGCTTTAGATGGTAAAGAAGATACCTTTGCTTCAATCGTTTTACAATTAAATACGATTGCTGGTGAACATGGAATCGGTCGGATCGATCATATCGAAAATCGTCTAGTTGGAATCAAATCACGTGAAGTGTACGAATGTCCTGGAGCGATGACATTAATGGCTGCGCATAAAGAATTAGAAGATCTAGTCTTTGTTCGCGAAGTGGCACATTTCAAACCGATCTTAGAACAAAAATTAGCACAAGTGATTTATGATGGACTATGGTTCAATCCACTAACAGATGCTTTGATCGCTTTCTTAAAGAGTACACAACAAGTCGTAAATGGTACGGTTCGTTTAAAACTATTTAAAGGTAACGTAATCTGCGAAGGACGTAAATCAGCAAACAGTTTATACGATGAAAACTTAGCAACCTATACTTCAGCGGACACATTCGATCAAGAAGCTGCCGTTGGATTCATTAAACTATGGGGTCTGCCTTCAAAAGTACATGCTGAAGTGCAAGCCGCTCAAAAATAAAGGAGTTTTAAAGGTATGGCAAAATTATGGGGTGGCCGTTTTGATGGCAAAAATGAAGCATGGATCGATGCCTTTGGTGCATCGATTGCATATGATCAAGCATTAGCAAAATACGATCTACAAGGTAGCAAAGCACATGTCAGCATGTTGAAAAAAACAGCAATTTTACCCGCTGATGAAGCGGATCAAATTTTGGCTGGACTCACACAGCTAGAAGAAAAACTGGCTGCTGGTGAATTGAATTTTTCTGTTGAAAATGAAGATATCCATTTAAATATGGAAGTCTTTTTACACGAATTGATTGGCCCTGTCGCAGGTAAACTGCATACTGCACGTAGCCGTAATGATCAAGTCGCAACAGATATGCACCTTTACTTAAAAGATCAAGTAACCCAAATTATTGATTTACTTCATCATTTACGTGAAGTGCTCGTCACAAAAGCTGAAGAAAATGTCTATACGATCATGCCTGGTTATACGCACTTACAACATGCTCAGCCGATTTCATTTGGTCACCACTTACTTGCTTACTATCAAATGTTCACTCGCGATGCCGCTCGTTTGACTGAAAGTCTAAAACGAATCGATGTTTCTCCATTAGGTGCAGCAGCTTTAGCTGGTACAACCTTTCCAATCGATCGTTTTTACTCAGCAGAACAATTAGGATTCACTTCAGTGTACGAAAATAGTTTAGATGCCGTGAGCGATCGCGATTTTATTCTCGAATTTTTAAGCAACGCATCGCTAATCATGATGCACTTATCTCGTTTTTGCGAAGAGATTATTTTGTGGTGTAGCCATGAATACCAATTTGTTGAATTAACCGACACGTATTCAACTGGTAGCTCGATTATGCCGCAAAAGAAAAATCCTGATATGGCAGAATTAATTCGTGGAAAAACTGGTCGTGTATATGGAGATCTATTTAGTTTACTCACGATTTTAAAAGGACTTCCATTGGCTTATAATAAAGATTTACAAGAAGATAAAGAAGGCATGTTTGATACTGTCCAAACACTTTCTCATAGCCTTGCTGTTTTTACTGGAATGGTTGAAACGATGCATGTCAAAGTAGATACGATGAAACAATCGACCGAAAAAGATTTTTCAAATGCTACTGAACTTGCAGATTATCTAGCAACGAAAGGTGTTCCTTTCCGCCAAGCGCACGAGATCGTAGGGAAACTCGTGTTAGAAGGAATTCAACATGGACACTACTTACAAGATATTCCACTAGAAACTTATCAAACGATTCATCCAGCGATTACCGCAGACATTTATGAAAAACTAGATAGTACGAATGCTGTCAAAAATCGTCATTCTTTCGGAGGAACGGGGTTTGATCAAGTCCTCGGTCAAATCGAACGTGCTAAAGAAACATTCCAATAAAAAAAGAAGCCGAATCGGCTTCTTTTTTTGTTAATGATGTACAGAATGTTCTGGATCAATCTCTGGAGCATAACCAAGTTTGGCTTGGACCATCCAAATTTTCTTTTCGATATCTGTTTTAAACGCAATAAAAATATCTTGAGTTGAGTCATCGCCTTCTTCACCAGAAATTTCGATCCCTTCTTGGTAAAGATCTGCTAAATAGCGATAGCCTTCAACTAATTTTGCCATACGTTCTGGAATCGTACGGTCATATGTACCGATTTCGTCTTTGATTCCAGTATGATCAGCAAACTCTTGTAAAGTAGAATAAGGTGCGCCATCTAAAGTGATCAAACGTTCAGAAATCACATCTAATTGTGCATCGATTTCATCCATAAAATCATCCATCATTGGGTGTAAGGTTAAAAATTCAGGACCACGCATATACCAGTGTGTTTGATGGATCACAACTGAAAACTGACTTAAGTCCGCCACTAATTGATTTAAAGTTTCTTTCGTTTTTTCAAATTTCATCCCACTATTCCTCCTTCGTTTCTATACATAAAGGATAACGACTTTCGCGAAAAAAGTACAATTATTTACTCTATCTGAGAAGGTTTCTCAACTAATTTAACGTAATTATAACTAAGGAGTGTGATTGAAATGTTATTTGTAATTGGTGCTTGCTTAGGCTCTTTTTTTTGCGTCTTTGCTGAAAGGATGCCCCTTCGAGAAAATTTTTGGAGTACTCGTAGTCAATGTCCCCACTGTAAACAAACGTTACGGTTTTATGAATTGATCCCCTTGATTTCCTTTACTTTTTTAAAAGGAAAGTGCTCACGATGTAAAATCAAAATCCCCAAACTTTATGTAGTAGCGGAGTGTTGTTATGGTCTTTTATTGTTTAGTATGGTCCACTATGCTCATCATTTTGGATTTCACCTAAGTTCTATCGTCATTTGGTTGACTAGTGCTTTTGTTCTTAGCTTAATTGATATGTTTTATTATGAAATCGATACTTGGTTATTGTACGCTATGACTTTGGTGCTTTGGATCAACCTTTTTTTAACACACGCTCACTTTCATGTAGCAACAGCTTTAGTTTGTATTTTAATTTATTTTCTAGGTCAACATTGGTCCTTTATTGGTAGTGCAGATCTTTTTTTAGCACTAAGCTGGTTTTCTTGGTTGACCTTTGATCAACTCTATCTACTACTTTGGAGTGCAAGTCTGCTTGGCGTCTTCTATTATTACTGGTCCACTTCTGTATTGAAAAAAAATATCGTCGCCATTCCATTCGTCCCTTTTTTAAGTTTTGGGTTACTCCTTTCCTTATGGATATATTAAAAAAAAGCCCCTTCGAATACGAAGGGGCTTTAAGCTGATTCTTAATGAACACGAACTGCAAAACTTGGTGTAAACCCAACAGTCGTTCCTTGTACGACGCCTAGTTCTGGCGTTGCGGCATGAATAATGCCATTTCCACCTAACGAAATCGCTACATGATACGTACTTCCTGGACTACCCCAGAATAATAGATCACCAGGTTGCGCTTGGCTTACTGGAATCACTGTTCCAGCTGACTCTTGCGCTCCAGTCCATCCACCAATACTTTTTCCTGCTGCTTGCATATAGACATATGAAGTAAAACCAGAACAATCAAATGCATTCGGGCCTTTTGCTCCCCATACATAGGCTTTACCTAGATGTTTACTTGCTTCAGCTACGATCGCTGAACCATTAACTGTTTGAGATGGTGCTGGTGTCGGTGTTACTGGTTTTGGTGCTGGTGTTTCACTACTAGTTGGTGTTTCAACTGGAGTTTGAGTTGGCTGCTCAGTTGAAGTCGATGGTGTTGTTGAAGGAGTTGTAACTTCTTCTTTTGGTGTATTGACTTCTTCTTTTACGGTCTCCGTTGTTGTTTTTGTTTCTTCTACCGCTTTTACTGGCTCTTCTTTGGCAGTTTCTACCTGAGTCGTTTTAGTAGTTTCTTCTTTTGCTACTGCTTTTGCTTGTTCCGCTACTTGTTGTTGTGCGGCTTTCGCACGTTCTTGCTCGGCTTTTACGCGAGCTTGTTCAGCTTCAGCGGCTGCTTTTTGAGCTGTTAACTGTGCTTTCTCCTCTTCCTTAGAAGATTGTTGCAAAGCAAGATCAGCTTTTGCTACCGCTAAACTAGCCTGTGTTTGCTCTAAGGTCGCTTTCTTTTGTTCAAGCTGTGTTTGATTAGTTTCTAAATCTTTTACTTTTTGATCAATATCTTTTTGTTTTTGTTTTACTGCTTCTTGATCTGCTTTTTGTGCTTTGATTAAATCATTATTTGCTTTGACATAAGTATTTACTGCTTGTACACGAGAGACTGCATCAGTCAATGATTCTGCATTTAATAATGCATCCATTACGCTAGTATCTTGTCCATTTACTTGAACGTCACGAGCTTGTGTTTTAATCGTCTCGGTACGTTTTTCGATTCGAACTTGTAATCCTTCAATTTCTGTTTTTAATTTTTCCGATTGTTGACGCAACGTTGCTTGTTCTGCAACTAAATTTTGTGCTTGTTCGTTGATTGCAGATACTTTTGTTTCTAAATCACTCACTTGGCTTTGAATATCTACTTGCTTGTTCTGTAATTCACTAATTACTGTATCTGCTTGATTGATTTTGTCGTCAATTGAATCTGCTGTAGCTAAAGTTGGCGCAGCTAACGAGGTCATTACAACTGAACTTAAAAGCACTGAAGCATAGATCCGCTTCTTCACACACATTCCTCCATCTCACATCACGATTACTTTCTTAACGTTTTCTTAATCACAAAGGCAGTTTACCATAGGAATATGTCAATAAAATAATAGAAATATTACAAATAGATGTCAAAAAAAGAGCTTTCATCTAGACCAATTGTCTAAATAAAAGCTCTACTATATCTATTATGCTGAATGACCAACGATAACTCCACCGCTGTAACCAAAACCAACACGTGTGATACTTGGGTTAATTTCCCAATCACGATGGCCTGAACCAGAAGAGGTCGTCATATTTGTTTCATTATACCAAGCGTTGATTACGGCTGAACCTGGTGCAAATAAAATGGCGATTACTTCATCTCCACGTGACCAGTGATCATTTGGAATCGATCCACCGTTACCATTGATTAATGATGCACGAGCAGAAGCAGTTGCTGCTAGACCAGCATCCCAACTTACTGGATTCAATCCATGAGAAGCACGTAAAGCATTTAATGCATCTAGCGTTGCGTCTCCTGAAGCAGGAGCAGTTGTTGCAGGTTTTTCTTCTTGCACTGGTTGTGTTACAACAGGTTTAGAAACTGGTGTTTCACTCACAGCTGGTGTCTCAACTTTCTCTTCAGAAGGTTGTGTCACTTGTGGTGTTTCTACTGGTGCTTGTGTTGAAGTAGTTGTTTCTGCTTTTGGTGCTTCACTAGCTACTGTTTCTTGTTTTGCTTCTGTAGTAGAGGCAGTTGTTGCTGCTTTCGTTTCAGCTTGTTTTGTCTGAGCTGCTACTTGAACTGCTTGAGCTTCTTTCGCTGCTTGAGCTTCTTTTGCGGCTTGCTCTTGCTGAGCTTTCACGATGCGAGCTTGTTCTGCTTCAGCTGCAGCTTTTTGATTTAATAAATCACTTTTAGTTGATTCAGCAGTTGCTTGTTCTGCTGCTAAAGAAATTTTTTGAACTTTCAAATCAGCTTGTTTTACAGCTAATTGATCACGTTGAACATCTAACTCTGCTTTTGCATCTGCTAAACGAGCTAGTTTTTCTTCGTTTTCAGCTTTCTTTTCTTCTACTGCTTTTTGATCTTCTTTTTGAGCAGTAATTAAGTCATTATTTGCTTTTACAAATGTGTTTACAGCTTGTACACGACCAACAGCATCAGTAATTGAATCTGCATTTAAAATCGCATCTACAAAGCTTGTATCTTGACCATTTACTTGAACATCACGAGCTTGTTTTTTAATTGTTGCTGTACGTTTTTCGATACGAACTTTTAACGCATCAATATCTTTTTCTAATTGAGCAGTATCTGCTTCAAGTTGTGTTTGTTCTTGTTGTAATTTTACACCTTTATCATAAATCGTAGAGATATCTGATTCTAAAGAGGCGATTTGAGTTTCAGCAGTCGCTGTTTGCTCTTTGATAGATGAGATTTTTTGATCTTGTTCATTGATTTTACTGTCGAAATCATCTGCACTCACTTGTACTGTTGCAATTGTCGATAAAAGTAATGTACAAACCAATAATGACTTACTTATGCTTTTCTTCAATCTGCTTTCCTCCACAGGGTTCTAAATTATTTATGTACGTTCTATGTTTATTAGACTAATTTTTCCTTAAGACAAAGAGAATTGTATCATAGAGATATGACACAGAGATAAAGGAAATGTTTCAATATGATGTCAAATATCTTGATTTAGTCTTTTTGAGACTACATTAAGACATTTTACAGTAAATAAATTGATATTTCTAGTTTTCTTACAAAAAAAATGCTTGATCCTCTAAGGATCAAGCATTTATACGATTGGAATATCTAATTTAAATAATTTTTTTAGTGGAAACATCAAGATTGCAAAATAAATAATATTTAAAATCAAAGTCGGTGCAAAAGAATTTGTAACAAAAAATTCCCCTTTGATTGTTGTAATTTTAAACATCAATTGAATCCCTAATGTAACCAACTGAACGATCGTCAATGAAACGATCCAACTAAAGAATAAAGTCATTAAATTTTGATAATATATCGAATGGAACACATACATTAACCACACAGCAACTGGTAAAGCTACCGCATATACACCAATTAGCCCTAAAAAGTAAAGATCAAATAGTACGCCAATCGTTAGTGCACTCAGAATCATATATCGCTGCGGTAGGTAACCTGCTGCAAATAGCATGACCAACAACAATAACTCAGATTGCCAAATACTTGTATTATGATTAAAGTTAGTAAAAAAGTTGGTGATATGCGCATCGATTAACATTAAGAAAAAAAATACGACGTAAAGATATGTTAAATATTGGATACTAAATCGCTTCACATTACTCACCTACTGTACGTTTAATTACGGTTACAACCGATAGATCATACATTTTTGCATAAGGTTGCACGTATAATTTCTTTTGAAGCCCAAAATCATCAGCACGTGCTTCTAATACCGTTCCCACTGCCAAATCAGCTGGTGAATTTCCACCTAGTCCAGATGTTTGAACAACATCCCCTTTTTCAAATTTAGCATCTCCGGTTACCTGTTCAACTACTAAAGCATTTTTTTCTTCATCGAATCCCTTTAATAATCCAAATAATACACCATCTTTAGTCGAAATTCTCACTGGAAAATGGTTTGATGTTTGGTTTTCAGCCGTTAATAACTCAATTTTTGAAGAGGCACGATTGACCTCAATAACACGACCAACCAATCCTTTTGTCGCCATAACAGACATATTTAATTCGATCCCATCTTTGGATCCTTTATCGATAATCAAAAAGTCTTGCCATGTATCTGGAGATCTTGAAATGACATTTGCAGTAATTTTTTCAAAACTTGTTAATGTATTATTCAGTTCTAATTGTTCTTTTAGTGAACTAATTTCACGTTGATCATTTTTTGTTTGTTGTGATAGTTCTTCATAATGATCAATTTTTTCTTTTAATCGTTGGTTTTCATCATATGTTGTAAATAAGTCCTGGACATTATCTACTGTTCGACTAATAAAATTAAATGGCGCTTGAATCACACGATCAACTAAAGCAATCGAGTCATTTACCGTAGACTGAACCACATTGGTTTTTTCAGATACCGCTCTACGGGCAATCGTTATGCTCAAAACTGTAACGATAATAATCACAATAATTAAAGCAATAATAATATTTTTATTCGGATTTATTTTTTTCACAAAAGCACCTCAATAATTTCAAAATAAATGAAACTCATAACTTGAATTGTACCACTTATTCAAACGAAACAAAAGGTGATGAGAACGACTCTTAACGTTTTTTGAAACATTAGTCGTCTCTTCACCTATAGACTTAATCTTTGCTTTGAATAACTGCTACTAGACCACTTTTAAAAGAAAAGGTTGCGGTTTCGGTTAAAAATTCATTGCTTGCATACGATATAGAATATGGAACATCCTGATTACATAGCGTATATTTGCTCCCTTCAAGTGTCAATTCTTTCACAGGTGTTAAGCAACAATAAGCCAAATAATTCATTTCCTTTTCTTTTGAGATCGTATACTTTCCTGCTTCAAAATATCTGATTGTATTTTGAGGGTCTTTTATAGTAAGTTGTTGGCAGTGTACACGAAATCTCGGTTCTAAAGGTAGCCATAAGTTTGCTAGGAAATGATCGATTCTCCCTCCAGTCAAACCTATTAACGTAATATCGGCGTGCTGATTTATTTTTAAAGCATGTACCAATGCTAATTGCGTATCCGTATCATCTTTTTCAGCGGGAGATTTTTTAACAATCACTGAATGCTGAAATACACGTTGTTGTTCCTCATTAGTCAACGAGTCAAAATCACCAATTGCTGCATCACAAGGAAGACCTTGTTCCATTAAATAGTACGCACCTCGATCGATACCGATATAATAATCAAATTCTTCCAGAATAGGCCAAGTCGAAACTGGCTGTCCTCCAACTAATAAAATTTTCATACTAACTCAATTGTTCCTTTAACGTTTGGATACGCTCTCCAGGATCATCGGCACCATATACATAACTTCCTGCGACAAACACGTTTGCCCCTGCTTTAGCGCACAATCCAATCGTTTTATCATCTACTCCACCATCAACTTCAATATCAAAAGTATAGCCAAATTTATTTTTCAGTTCGACTAGCTCTTCGATTTTTGACATCATTTCTGGTAAAAATGATTGTCCACCAAATCCTGGATTCACTGTCATTACTAATACTTGATCGACTAAAGGTAAAACATGTAAAATTTGATCTACCGAAGTCCCAGGATTGATCACGACTTCAGCTTTAACACCTTCATTTTTGATCATTTGTAATGCCCGGTGGATGTGAGCAGTAGCTTCGACATGGACACCGATAATATCCGCACCAGCTTTTGCAAAATCCACAATATAACGCTCTGGCTCTGTAATCATCAAGTGAACATCCAAAGTCAGTTTAGTTGTTGGACGGATAGCTTTTACCATTGCAGGTCCAAATGTGATATTTGGAACAAAATGACCATCCATTACATCGATATGAATGTAATCAGCACCATTTTTTTCGACTAGTTCAATATCTCGTTGTAAATTCGCAAAATCTGCACTTAAAATGGAAGGGGCAATTTTCATTTTTTTCTCTCCTAATTTTTATTTTTTTTCTTATATATCGGACGACGATTCTCAATTTCTGACATAAATTGCTTATAATCTTCATATCTGGAAAAAGCTATTTTATCGGATTCGACTGCCTCTTTAACTGCACAATCTGGTTCATTAAGATGTTTGCATTCTCTGAATCGACACTGATCCATAATTGCAACAAATTCAGGAAATAACCTAGGTAAAACTTCTGATTCAATTGTTGCTAAATCAATTGCACTAAATCCAGGTGTATCTGCAACAAGCCCGTTTGCAACTTCTAATAATTCTACATGTCGTGTTGTATGTTTTCCTCGACCTAAAGATTCTGAAATAGCTGCTGTAGGTAAGTCTAAAGAAGGAAGAATCTCATTTAATAATGTTGATTTACCAGCACCTGACTGACCCATAAATACTGTTAATTGGCCAGAAAAAGTTTCTTCCAATTCATGAATAGAATTGTTATCGCTTGTTGCAGAAATCACTGGATAACCAATTTTTTCATAAATTGCTACAATCTCTTGCACTAATTCTACATTTTCAAGAAGATCAACTTTTGTTAAATAAATAATAGGCTTAATTTCATTAAGTTCTAGTGTTACTAAAAATCGGTCTAAAAGGTTGAAAGAAAAATTAGGTTCAACTAAACTTGTTACGACGACCGCTTGATCAATATTGGCTACAGTTGGTCGAACCAATTGGTTTTTACGAGGTAAAACCTCTAAAACATAGCCATCTGTTTTATTTGTACTTTCAAAAATAACAGTATCTCCAACCAAAGGTGTAATGTTTTGTTTTCTAAAATTCCCTCTACCTCTAGTTTGATAAATATTTCCTTCTGATTCTACATAATAAAAGCCACTTACTGCTTTACGGATTCTTCCTTGCAAATATCCGCCTCCTCATACTATTTTTCTTTCTCATTGTATCACACCTATTCAAAAAAATCTGAATACAAAAAAAGACATATCGATTGATATGTCTTAAAATCGGGAAGACAGGATTCGAACCTGCGACCCCTTGGTCCCAAACCAAGTGCTCTACCAAGCTGAGCTACTTCCCGAAATAAAAAAAAACTACGCGCCCAAGAGGAGTCGAACCCCTAACCTTTTGATCCGTAGTCAAACACTCTATCCAATTGAGCTATGGGCGCATAATGCCGAGGACCGGAATCGAACCGGTACGGTGATCACTCACCGCAGGATTTTAAGTCCTGTGCGTCTGCCAGTTCCGCCACCCCGGCGTGAAATTGGCTAAGCGGAAAACGGGGTTCGAACCCGCGACCCCCACCTTGGCAAGGTGGTGCTCTACCACTGAGCTATTTCCGCGTTTATCTGATGCCGGCTAAAGGATTTGAACCCTCGACCCTCTGATTACAAATCAGATGCTCTACCAACTGAGCTAAGCCGGCCTAACTAATATGCGGGTGAAGGGACTTGAACCCCCACGCCCGAAGGCGCTAGATCCTAAATCTAGTGCGTCTGCCAATTCCGCCACACCCGCATGTGAAAATGAGTCGTACAGGGCTCGAACCTGTGACCCTCTGATTAAAAGTCAGATGCTCTACCAACTGAGCTAACGACTCATATGGAGGTTAACGGGATCGAACCGCTGACCCTCTGCTTGTAAGGCAGATGCTCTCCCAGCTGAGCTAAACCTCCAATATGATAAAGCATGGCGACGTCCTACTCTCACAAAGGGAAACCCTTCACTACAATCGGCGCTAAGAAGCTTAACTTCTGTGTTCGGCATGGGAACAGGTGTGTCCTTCTCGCTATCGCCACCACACTATGGTGAGTTATTCACTCAAAACTGGATTGAAGTACTTCATCAAAACTCGTCGAGTTTTTCATTC
>NZ_ASWO01000005.1:0-730000 GCF_000407605.1 Enterococcus sulfureus ATCC 49903
AACTCACCATAGTGTGGTGGCGATAGCGAGAAGGACACACCTGTTCCCATGCCGAACACAGAAGTTAAGCTTCTTAGCGCCGATTGTAGTGAAGGGTTTCCCTTTGTGAGAGTAGGACGTCGCCATGCTGTAATTATTCCGGCATAGCTCAGTTGGTAGTAGCGCATGACTGTTAATCATGATGTCGTAGGTTCGAGTCCTACTGCCGGAGTCAAACATAGCTTGTTTTTATGTTTTGAAATAACGAATTACCTAAGTTTGCCGCTTTAGCTCAGCTGGTAGAGCGCATCCATGGTAAGGATGAGGTCGACGGTTCAAGCCCGTCAAGTGGCTTTGTTCCAAAAAAAATTAGTGTGGTAGTGATAGCGAGAAGGATACACCTGTTCCCATGCCGAACACAGAAGTTAAGTTTCTTAGCGCCGATTGTAGTGAAGGGTTTCCCTTTGTGAGAGTAGGACGTTGCCATGCTGTAATTATTCCGGCATAGCTCAGTTGGTAGTAGCGCATGACTGTTAATCATGATGTCGTAGGTTCGAGTCCTACTGCCGGAGTCAAGAAAATAAGCGAAGAAATGAGTTTTCTCATTTCTTCGCTTATTTTAGTTGAAAAAATGAAAACTGTTAGGATCTTGCGCACCAGATCGTGCCACGACTTCTTGTCCAGAATGGATTTGCATAAACGGCATACGGCTTTTATTTACAAAAGATCGACCTAAAGATTGAATAAAACGGACATATTGTATTTTTTCACTTTCAGATAAGGTATGCCACTTCTCTGTTACATTCAATTGGATATGACGAACTTCTCCATTTTCGTATAGAGAAACAGAAGCGCTTTGAATATAAGGTAGTTCTTTAGAACGAGTGGTATGAAGTAGAGTCGCTAGTCGTTCATTTGCTGTTTGAGAAAGTTTACTCACTGAAGCAGACAACGTTTCAGACTGTAAAATCGTAGAAGAAGATTTAGGGACGACGCTAATCGACAGTAAAAACGTAAAGCTAGCGAATGCTAAAAACAAAAGGGGAAAACGTTTAGGCTTAGAAGAAACGAATGAAGTGATCAGCCAAATCAGCCCGACAATAAATGCAAGTAGTGCCATTAGACCTGTATAAAACATAATATCCTCACTCCTTTGGTAAATAAAGCGGATACATGTATTTGTTCCAAGACAACTAGGTATATGTTTAGTGTACCTAGCTGTGTTTCAAAAGTCAAAATTTCTACTCAAAAAAACACTTGGCTAAGCCAAGTGTTTTATTCGTTTACGATATCAATCATTGAGGTATCTTGTACAGTTGAACGTGCAACTAATTTACCATCAGATTGAATTTGCATATAAGGATAGGTTTCGCCATCTTTAAATGGACCAGAGATCGCTTTTAACAAATCGATATATTTTTCTTGTTCATCTTTAGAAAGATCTTTCCAATTATCATTTACGTTTAGTTGAACATATTTAATGGAGCCATCATCATTGGTTAAGACTTCTGCTCCAGTAGCATCCATATAGTTGCCATCGTTGTAGTCATCAAATGTAGTTTTTAGAATCTCATCATTCTTCTTTGCAACATCATTTTCTTCAGCAGTTGCAGTTGTGCTTTCTGCAGTAGATGAGTTAGAAGTGCTAACGGATGGAGCTGTATTTTGTTTCTCCGTATTGCTTGTCGTACTTTCCATAGTAGATGAATTAGATGTGCTAACAGATGGAACTGTATTTTGATTTGCTGTATCACTAGTTGTCCCTGTGATGGTGACAACTACAATAAACCCAATCAAACTTAAGGCAAAAACGATACCCGGTATTTTTTTATTTGTTTTACGAATAAATGCTGCCACTAACCACACCAAACTAATGATCGCTAGAAATAAAAGCGCCATGCCAGTATAAAACATAATTTTCCTCCTTTGTTATTTAATATAAATAATTTTCTTGAAATATTAAATAAATTTATTAACCATTTATTTATATTATGATAACTTAAAAGAAAAATCATGTCAAAAATTACGGATGGAATAATATTATATATGTTATTTAAATTGAATGGTTTGATGAATCATATCGGAAAAAATAGAACTGATGCTGCTCATCTGAGTATCATCTTCTCGATTATTGGACATTAAAATTACTACATTATCCATCGCAGGCGTAAATAAAGCCAGCGTTTGTTGTTGCGCGATTTCACCTCGCGCACGATAGTAATTCAAATAGTTATATTGTCCACCGACATACGTTTCTTTATATAATGGTGCTAACATTGTTGTTTTTGTTTTTGGTGAGAGCAGTTGTCCTTGAAAGAGTAAAGTATAAAATGTATACAAATCGTTAATCGTCATATCAATATTTCCAGTACCTAGTTCTTTTTCATACGTATCCGTTGAAAAAGGAATCAATTCCCCATAGGGATCAAAAGTGGTTTGTTTGTAAGACTGACTATGCTGGGGTTCATTTAGCCAATTTGTAAAATAAGAGATACTCGTTAAGTGATAAGGGAGAATCAATTTTTTCTGGAGAGCCTCCCAATAACTTTGATGTGTGAGTTGTTGGATGATTCCTGCTAAAAGGTGATAATTGATTGGGCTATAGACAAATTGCTTTGGATGACTAAACGTCGTATGAGCTACATAATAATCTAAAAGTGCGGTCTCAGATTCTTGATGTTTTGGTTTTTTACTCAAGTGTAAACCGCTGACCATATCGAGCATTTCTTTGATAGTAATCTCTTGGCTATGCGGGATCTGAGGATAAAATGTAGCTAGTTTTGTTGTAAAAGACAACTGCTTTTGATCAATTAATTGTCCAATCAAAGCTGCAGTAAATGCTTTTTGGATAGATCCGATTTCATAATGTGTCTCAATAGAATTTTTAATAAACGCTGCTTTGTTTTGGAATCCATAGCCTTTATATAGTAAGACGTGGTGTTGTTTTACGACCAATGCCGTTCCGATAAAGTGAGCATCTTTTAGCCATTGATCATAAGTCGCCCCTTGTTGTTCGAAAGAATTACTTGGTGAAAGTACGGATGTATCTGCATGGATCGGTAAGGGGAATAGAGCACATGCTAAGCATATAATAAACCATCTGAGTTTCTTCATTTCATGAGTCCTCCTATTTGTTCTTTATTGTACGGCGATTTTATTGAAATGGATAAAAATGAAGAAATATTCGCAAAAACTTAAAAAAGTACTTGCGAAATCGTGACAAAATTGTTATATTATAGAAGAAGTTATTCCGGCATAGCTCAGTTGGTAGTAGCGCATGACTGTTAATCATGATGTCGTAGGTTCGAGTCCTACTGCCGGAGTTTAAAACATCCAATTTGGATGTTTTTTTTTGTCTAAAATTCAACAAGGCGGGATTTAAAAAATCAGTCTTTTTTTGTTTCATGGTATACTTAAGTTAGCAGTAGGAGGGACAGAAATGGCAAAAGAATTTACACGTCAACATGAAGTCGTTTATTATGAATGCGATCGTACCGGATCCATGACGATTCCGATGTTGATCAGTATCGCAATTCGTATTTCAGAAGAACAAAGTGACCAGTTGAATCGAGGAACAGATTTTATCCAATCCTTTGGCGTGACATGGATTTTAACCAACTATCATGTGACGATTTCACGTCTACCTCAAGTAGGCGAAACCGTTAGTGTAACAACAAAGGCACAAGAATATAATAAATACTTTTGTTACCGGACGTTTTGGTTTTATGATGAAGCAGGAAATGAATTGGTCAAAATCGAATCTGTTTTTGCATTGATGGATATCCATACCCGTAAGATGAGCCGGGTCACAGAAGAAATCATTGCGCCATTTGAGAGTGAGAAGATCAGTAAGATTCGTCGTTTTGGTCAACTGACTAAGTTGGATAAAGAGAAACCTTACACACAGTTGCCTTATCGTGTCCGATTTTATGATATCGATAGCAATCAACACGTCAACAATGCAATTTATTTTAATTGGATTTTAGACGCTTTAGGATACGATTTTTTAAATCAGCATCAACCAAAGTCCATTACAATTCGTTATGAAAAAGAAGTCTCGTATGGCAATCAAATCGATAGTTTAGTTCAAATCGATGAGACGACTATATGTAGCCGACATTTGATTCAAGTCGGAGATGATCGGTGCTGCGAGGCAGAAATTGAATGGCAAAAAAAATAAACGAACGCATGCGTTCGTTTATTTTTGAATAAATTGGCGGAAATCTGTTTCGGACAACTGGGCATTTTTCCCAATCAATAATTTGATTCTTGCTTTTTGACTATTGACGGTATTACAAAAAATAATCCCCATTTTTTCAAGTTCTTTTCCACCGCCAGGATATCCATATACCGGTTCAGCAACGCCATTAAAACAACGTGAAACCAATACGATGGGGATATCTTTATCTAGCAACTTTTGGATCTCGGGTAATGTTGCAGGTGGGAGATTTCCAGCACCTAAGGCCTCGATTACGATTCCATCAATTTTTGTTTGATTTAAAATGTGAAAAAAGTCTCCTGTCATCCCTGCATAGGCCTTGACGATCGGGACCAATCCTTGCATTTGATTGACATCATACCGTATCGTATCTAAAGATTCTAACATAAACAAAATCCGATGTTTTGTAATGATTCCGATAGGTCCTAAAGTGGGCGTTCTAAACGTCGCCACATTGGTCGTGTGCGTTTTGGTTACGTAGCGTGCAGTATGGATCTCATCGTTTAAGACTACCAATACGCCTTTTCCGATAGATTCATCAGATTCTGCTACCCGTAGTGCATTGGCAAAATTATACAGTCCATCACTGCCGATCTCATTACTAGAGCGCATCGCACCAGTTAGAATGATAGGCAATAAATCTCCGATAGTCGTGTCAAGAAAATAGGCGGTTTCTTCTAATGTATCCGTTCCATGCGTCACGACGATACTGTCAAAGCCTTCTGCTTTGGCTTGTTGAATCCGTTGTTTTAATGCAATCATTTCAATGAATGTCATATGAGGACTTGGGACATTTAAAAAATCTTCTACAGTCAAAGTAATACTTTCAGGAATCGAAAGAGTGGTTGTCAGTAGTGGATTAATGGCATCAGGAGATACACCAGTTGCATCTTCTTTCATAGCGATAGTGCCTCCTGTATGCAATACGAGAATTTGTTTCATAACGTGTGCTCCTTTTTCGTCGTCGTGTAAAAAAAGTATACGCAAGCTATCTGAGATATACAAGGGCAAATGCTAAAAATAGCGAAATTTCTTTAAAGGATGTGAGGTCATGATTTATATTGGGTGTACTGGATTTGAAGAACATCAAGTGATTACTGGAAAAACAAAAACAGGATTATCAGAGTATGCCAGTCAATTTCCGATCGTTGAACTGGATACAAGTTTTTATTTTATCCCAACACAACAGGCAATTAAAAAATGGATCCGAGAAACACCAGCAAGTTTTCGATTTATTTTAAAAGTACCGGGCATATTCACGACACACCATCCATTACCAGAAAATACGACATTTCAACAAGAGGCACAGCGCTTTTTGGAAAGAATCGCCCCCTTATATCAAACAGGTCGACTATTTTGCGTTTTAGCTCAATTTCCGGCACGATTCACTTGTACCAGTGAGCATGTTACTTATCTAGAAGAACTCAAACAGTTATTTTCAACTATTCCATTAGCGATTGAATTTCGACATCGAAGTTGGTATGATAAGCGGTATAACAAAAACATGTATCGTTTTATGTATGCCCATCAGCTGTCATTAGTCATTGTAGATGAACCTAAAAAATTGCCAACTACTGTGCCATTAGATCCAACGATTACCAACAAAACAATAGGCGTGATACGCTTGCATGGACGAAATGATGCAGGATGGCTGCATACGGGAAAAGATGCACGAAAATTCCGTACCTTATATCGATATTCGCAAGAAGAATTACAAGAATTTGCTACTCTTGCCAAAGAACTCACAAAAAAGACTGCAGATGTCGCATTTATTTTCAATAATAATTCAGGTGGAGATGCAGCTGAAAATGCTCGCCAGCTGATTCAACTGTTAGAGATTACATACCATGATTTAAATCCATCACAATTGGATTTATTCTAATAAAAGGAGGCTGAGTCGATGAAAAACATCAAAGCGATTTTTTTTGATATAGACGGGACATTATTAACTAGTCAAGGTCAAATCCGTCATTCAACACGTTGCGCGATTGAAACGGCTCAAAGCCAAGGTATTTTTTGTGGGGTTGCGACAGGAAGAGCTCCATTTGAAATCCAACGTCTGATTCAAGATTTACCGATCGATGTCTGTGTCAGTTATAATGGATCATTAGTAGAGATGGCAGATGTATCGATTTACGAACGAACGTTTTCGCCAGAGCGTTTAGAAGAATTAGTCGAAGTATGTACCCATCAAAAACGTCAAATGATTTTTGAAACAAGAACGAAAAAAATAGGTAGTTTCGCGATTCGAATTGGTCATACTTATCCATTCTCAGCATGGATCCCAGTGCTTTCAAAATGGTTTCCACTAGAAAAAGTAACGAAATTGTTTTCGTATCTTAAAACCAAGCGCTTGTCTAGAGGTGTCAGACAAATGCTTGACCAACAACTGAAAGTGTATCAATGTGTGGTATTGACGACGCCAAGTGACGAGGCTTCTTTGCATCAACTAGAACAAGTCGACGTTTTGCGGTCGAATCCCTATTCGGTAGACATCGTACCAAAAGATGGGAATAAAATCGTCGGGATTCAAATGTTTGGACGGTTTACGGACATTTCTTTAGATGAGATCATGGTGTTTGGTGATCATGAAAATGATATGGGGATGTTACAAGCAGCAGGAATCGGTGTGGCAATGGGGAATGCCAGTGATCACGTGAAGGCTGTGGCTGATTATGTCACAAAATCAAATCAAGATGATGGGATCTGTGAGGCAATGGAACATTTTGGTATCCTTACAAAAACAAAAAAAACGCTCTCTAATGGTTTAGTCGGCCAATAGAGAGCATTTTTTTAATCAAAAAATGTGTAATATAAGTTGCGAATGGCAAGCTGTTCTTGTTCTTTATGAATACCAAACATAATACTGACCTCAGACGCTCCTTGATTGATCATCTCAAGATTGATCTGTTTACGGGCAAGAGCAGCCGTACTTTCGGCCGTGATCCCCACGCGTTGACGCATTCCTTCGCCAACGACGACTACCATCGATAGATCATGGGTGATGCGTAATTCATCTGGATCGATATCGTAGGCGATCTTACGCAATAATTCTTCTTCTAAAACATCGGTTAATTGATCTGCACGTAAAATAATCGAAATATCATCGATACCAGAAGGCATATGTTCATAATTTAAACCAAACGTTTCGAAAATCTTTAAAACGCGTAAGGTAAAGCCGACTTCGCGGTTCATCAAGTACTTGCTGATATAAATCATACTAAATCCTTCATCGCTAGCGATCCCGACCACAGGCTGATGGGTGGTATCCCGTTGATTTGTGATTTTTGTTCCTGGATGTGTGGGATTATTCGTATTTTTGATGACTACTGGGATATGTGCTTTAAACGAAGGCATCAACGCTTCTTCATGAAAAACACCAAATCCAGCATAAGCGAGTTCGCGCATTTCACGATACGTCAGTTCGTTGATCAGTTCTGGTTGATGAACATAGTTTGGATTTGCAGCAAAAATCCCATCGACATCTGTAAAGTTCTCATAAAGATCCACTTTTAAACCAGCAGCAACGATTGCACCACTTACATCAGACCCACCACGAGAAAATGTACAGATTTCTCCTTTTTTTGTCACGCCAAAAAAACCTGGGATGACTAAAATTTCCTCAGCACGTTGCCACTTCGCGATTCGTTTATAAGCTTCAGGCAAAATTTGTGCGTTTTGAGGTTCTTCACTAACGAGCATACCGAGTTCTTGCGGGCTGACGTAGCGCGCATTCACCTGTTGTGTATTTAATACGGCTGCAATCAAACGTGCATTATTGTTCTCACCACTTGCTAGAACACGATCGTAAAAATAAGGCGTAAAAAACTCATCATGTAATGTTAGTTGTTCTAAATCATGTTTGATTTCTTCTAATACTGTTGTCTCGACATTAAAATGCATACCGATCTCAACATAACGTTGATAGATAGCATGAACTAACGTATCTGTCGGTGCCTGATCTAAAATGGCTTGATGCAACTCAATCAATAGATCGGTTACTTTGGTATCTTCCTTACTACGTTTTCCCGGTGCTGAAACCACAATGGCACGACGTGTGGCATCGTCTTTGATGATCGAAACTACTTTGGTCACTTGTTGTGCAGAAGCAAGTGAACTTCCTCCGAATTTGGCTACTTTCATATCGTCCGTCCTTTTGTTTTCATTCATTTTCATCTAGGGTACAGTTTTAAGCCTAATAAATCAATAGTTTTCTTAAAAAATTCCGAAGATTTGATGAGAAAAAAGCTGCAAATGGAAAATGTGTTTTTTTTTTAGTAGATTAGTGAACGAAGCAAGGCTTTATGGTATAATTTAACGTAGATGTCTTTATTTGAAGAAATGCCTTTCTTCTCGTCCGATTATGGTTCGATCGTGTAATCATCGGACTTAAAGCGAAAGTTTGAAAATTGGAGGAACCGTGAATGGGAAAAAACGGAGTCGTTGGCTTGGTCGTGGTGATTCTAGTCGTAGTCGCAGCTTTTTACTTAGTCGGCTATTTTATTAGAAAGAAAAATCAAGAAAAACTCAATGCGTTAGAAAAACGTAAAGAAATTTTATTTGATTTACCCGTCCTTGAAGAAATCGACGAAATCAAAAAAATGCATTTGGTTGGCCAAAGCCAAAATACATTTCGTGAATGGAAACAAAAGTGGACAGATCTATCAACCACTTCATTTGCTGAATTGGAAAGTCAAATCTTTGAAGTAGAAAGCTTGAATGAATCGCTAAAATTCTTTAAAGCTAAAGCTGCAGTTGAAGATGCAGAACAAACGATGACGGCAATGGAACAGCAAGCACAAGAAATTCGTAAGGGCCTAAAAGAATTGCGTGAAACAGAAGAACGCAATTCAGTCGCAGTACAAAATGCACTTGATCTTTATGAAGAACTAAAAACCGAATTACGCGAAGAATCAGATAAATTTGAACCTGCATTTGCTGAATTGCAAAAGTTAGCGAAGACAGTGGAAAGTGAATTTGCGAAATTTGTGATGCTAAACACTTCAGGCGATCCAGTTGAAGCGCGCGAAGTCTTGGCAAATGCAGAAAAAGATACGTATGCACTTGAAACAACAATGAAACGTATCCCTCCTTTGGCAGATGAATTAAAGAAACAATTTCCAGATCAATTAACTGATTTAAAAACTGGATACAAAAAAATGATTCAAGAAAATTACGTATTTCCTGAAGATCATGTGCTAGAAGATGTAAACCAGATCGATCATCAAGTACAGACAGCACTAGAAGAGTTAGAAAAACTTTCATTGGATAGTGTGGAAACGACATCTAAAGAAATCAATGATCAAATTGAAACATTGTATAGCTTTATGGAAAAAGAATATGAAGCGAAAAAATATGTCTTGCGTAACCGTAAAGTGTTAGCAGATTATATCAATCATTCGATTCGTAATAATCGTCAGTTATTGATTGAACTTGATCATACGGCACAAAGCTATGCGTTGAATCATAATGAATTAGGTCAAGTACGTGCATTCCAATCTGAAATCGAAGAATTATCGCGTCGTAACGAAGGACTAGCACCTCAAATTGAACATCATGAATTACCATTTACTGAAGTTCAAGCCTTTTTAAAAGATGCATTCCAAATTTTAGATTCGATCGAAAACCAACAAGTTGCAATTGATGAGGGCATTCATGAATTGCGCGAAGGTGAAAAAGTTGCACAAGAAAAAATGGAACATTACGAATTCACTTTACGTAATTTAAAACGATTTGTTGAAAAACAACGTTTACCAGGGCTTCCTGGAGATTATTTAGATTATTTCTTTACCGTAACAGACCGTGTAGAAGAACTAAATAAATCTTTAAATAAAATCCGTATCGATATGGATCAAATCAACAAACTGATTACAATTTGTGATGAAGATATGATTGAACTCACGGATCAAACACATTCATTTGTGGATGCAGCTGCGTTAACAGAACAAATGTTGCAATACGCGAACCGTTACCGTCATTCACATCCAGATATCAAAGCGGCTATCGATCGCAGTTTAGATTTGTTCAAACATGAGTATCGATACCAAGAAGCACTAGATGTAATTGGAACAGCTTTAGAACAAGTTGAACCAGGTGCTTTCAAGCGAATCGAAGATTTCTACTTTGAACATCCAGATCTAGTATAACGTGAAAAACAAGTAGCAGAATTTTCTGTTACTTGTTTTTTTTTCTAAATAAGTGATGAGGGTTTAAAAAGAGTTAAATAAGATACCTTGAAAGAATAGAAGTGGGGCCGTATAATGGATAAGAATTTCGAAAGTGAGGAAAAACAACTGTGATTTATTTTGACAATAGTGCAACTACGGCGATCGACCCTCAAGCATTAGATACATACATAAAAACAAGCCAGCGAATTATGGGCAATCCTTCTAGTTTACATGAATTAGGAAATCAAGCAAAACGTTTATTGGAACAAGCGCGAAAACAGATCGCCACTTCTTTAGCCGTGAGCGAAAAGGAAATCTTTTTTACCAGTGGTGGAACAGAAGGTGATAACTGGGTAGTAAAAGGTACAGCGTTAGAAAAACGTGAATTTGGAAATCATATCATCATCTCAAGTGTAGAACATCCGGCAATTAAAGAGTCTGCGAAACAACTGGCACAACTAGGATTTGAAATCAGCGAAGTTCCAGTTGATGAAAAAGGAATCGTCGAGGTGTCTGCATTAAGTGAGTTGATAAAAAAAGATACGATTTTAGTTTCCATAATGGCTGTAAACAATGAAGTAGGTGCGATCCAACCTATTGAAGAAATCAGTGCGTTACTCGAACAGTTTCCTAAGATTCACTTTCATGTGGATGCCGTACAAGCCATCACAAAATTAGAATTAGCTGATTGGTTAACGGATCGCGTTGATTTTGCTACTTTTTCGGCGCATAAATTTCATGGGCCAAAAGGAGTCGGCTTTATTTTTTGGCGTGAAGGACGTAAATTAGCTCCATTATTAACAGGTGGTGGCCAAGAAAAAAATTACCGTAGTAGTACTGAAAATGTACCTGCGATCGTCGCGATGGCAAAAGCGTTACGTTTAGCAAATGAACGAGCTATAGTGAAAAAAAATCAACTGCCACGTTTAAAAGAAGCACTTGTATCTGCCTTAAAAGGATATCGCAAAGTCACCGTCTTTTCAGAAGGTCCAGAGTATGCACCGCATATTTTATGTTTTGCCTTACGTGGAATACGAGGTGAAGTCTTAGTCCATGCATTTGAAGAAAAACAAATCTTTATTTCGACAACAAGTGCCTGTTCTAGTCGTAATAAACTGACAAGTAGTACACTTTATGCGATGGGAGTAGAAGAAAATCTAGCTACTTGCGCTGTCCGAATAAGTTTAGATGAACAAAATACAATGGCAGAAGTTGAGCAATTTATGATCATTTTCAATCAGCTCTATCAAAAATTTATAAAAGTAGGATAAGGAGTGTCAATGTGAAATATACAGAAATTATGGTTCGCTACGGTGAACTATCGACGAAAGGAAAAAATCGTCGCAAATTTATTATGAAACTCGCTGAAAACGTACGTCAAACATTAGGTGAGTTTCCTAAAATCAAAATCAATGCCGATCGCGATCGAATGCATTTATTATTAAATGGTGAAGATAGTACTCAAATCATTCCAAAATTGCAAAAAGTTTTTGGGATTCAAAATTTTTCGCCAAGTATTCGAGTTGAAAAAGACGTCGCGGCGATTGTCCATATGGCACAAGCGATGATGAAAGAACGTTATTCTGGAACAGAGACGTTTAAAGTGACCGCTAAACGAAGTGATCATAGTTTCGAAAAAAATAGTGGTGAACTAAATGTATTGGTTGGAAATGCAATCATTGATTTATTTCCAAAAATCGATGTTCAAATGAAAAAACCAGACATTAATTTGCGAGTAGAAATTCGTTTAGATGGTGCGTATTTATCTTGTGAAACGATCAAAGGTGCAGGCGGCTTACCTGTAGGAACAGCGGGTAAAGGCATGTTGATGCTTTCTGGTGGAATCGATTCACCAGTTGCCGGTTATTTGGCGATGAAACGTGGGGTATTATTAGAAGCTGTGCACTTTGCTAGTCCTCCGTATACAAGCGAACAAGCCTTACGCAAAGCAAAAGATCTGACAAAAAAATTAACGCCTTATGGTGGCTCGATCTCATTTATTGAAGTCCCATTTACTGAAGTACAAGAAGAAATCAAACGGTGCATTCCACAGGCATATTGGATGACGGTCACACGTAGAATGATGTTGCGATTGACTGATGCGATTCGTATGCAACAAAATGGTCTAGTGATTATTAATGGCGAATCTTTAGGACAAGTGGCTTCACAAACTTTACACAGTATGGTCGCAATCAACGAAGTAACCAGTACTCCGATCGTTCGTCCAGTCGCGACAATGGATAAATTGGAGATCATTGAACTTGCTCAAGAAATTGATACGTTTGATATTGCGATCCAACCTTTTGAGGATTGCTGTACGATTTTTGCGCCGCCTCAACCTAAAACACGTCCACAGCTAGAAAAAGTTCAAAAATATGAAGGACGAATTGATGTGGCAGGATTAATGGAACGGGCGTTAGCTAATCTTAAATTTGAAGAAATTTTAGTTTCTTCTTCTAATGAAGTATCTGAATTCGATGAATTTTTATAATGAAATCTATTTTAAACTACCTAGTCAGGATAGGACTGGGTAGTTTTTTTATTTCGTGAAAATTTGCACTTTGACTAGAAGCATGATACACTTATATGTGAAAAGATTAACAAGAGGTGAGAGCATTGGGAAAAGAATTACACAAAAAATTGCCAAAAGCGACAGCAAAACGATTACCTTTGTATTTAAGATATTTGAATATGCTCAATGAGTCGGGAATTGGTCGAATCAAATCAAAAGATTTTGCTCAAATCACGCAAATTCCTTCTGCAACGATTCGACGTGACTTTTCTTATGTCGGTGAACTAGGACGCAGTGGTTATGGGTATGATGTTCCTTATTTGGTTGAAGTCTTCACAGACTTATTAGAAAGTGATCAAAAAAAACGGATCGCGTTGATTGGGTTTGGAAATTTAGGAAAGGCTTTGGCAAATAATAATTTCCGACGCAACGAGAATCTACAAATTGTATGTGTATTTGATAACGATCCCAACTTAATTGGTAAAACGATTGCGGGCTATTATGTTCATGGGATGGATGAGTTAAAACAAGTTATTGAAGAAGAGCAAATTACGATTGCGATCTCGACTGTACCAAGCCAATACTCGCAAAATGCGATTGATCAAATCGTAGATGCCGGAATCACAGCGATTTTGAATTTTGCACCAGATCGAGTAAAAGTACCAAAACGAATCCATATTCAATATATTGATTTAACAACAGAGTTACAAACCCTGATTTTCTTTGATTCAATGATGAATCAAAAGGAAAAAGTTAAAGCAGAATGATTGTTTTTTTATCTTTATCTACCGTATACTAAAAGAGTAGAACAAGATAAAGGGAGTGGAATTAATGTACATTACACGTAAAGGGGAGCCCATCGAAGTACCAGGAAAACAACCAGAGGTGAATGAGAAAGCCCCCAATTTTCATCTATATGACATGAATGAACAACTCGTCACACTATCAAGTTTAGCTGGTCAACCAGTAATCATTAGTGTGATTCCAGATATCAACACGCGAGTATGTGCATTACAAACTAAACGCTTTAATGAGGAAGCCAGTCGTTTAGAAGGCATCCACTTTTTAACGCTATCTGTGAATACCAAAGAAGAGCAAGCTGCTTGGTGTGGACAAGAAGGTATCGAAATGACGATGTTGCATGATCCGGAGAAAACATTTGATGAGCAGTATCATTTAATGATGCCAGCTCTTGGTTTATACGCACGTAGCATTTTTGTATTGGATGCAAATGGTGTGATTTGTCATCGTGAAATCGTATCGGAAATGAGTCATGAACCAGATTATGCGAAAGCTTTAATGGTGGCAAAAGACTTAGTCTGATTGACTTTTGATCCGTGCTTGTTGTAAAATGTAGTCAAACAAAGAGCAAGAGGAGTATGTTATCCGTGTGTCTACAGAAAAAAAACCCAAGGCTGAAAGGTTTTTGTCGCACGTAACAGAAGGTAGCTTGTGAGTTATGGCTTTGAACAAAAAGTAGGAGCCATCGTGTCGTGTTCGTTAACACACGTATTAAGAGGCAGAGCATTCTGCAATTTAGGTGGTACCGCGTAATTTACGTCCTAATGTGTTTAACACATTAGGACTTTTTTTATGGAAAAATAAGGAGGAACATTATGACAGACAATCAATTATCAAGTAAGTATCAACCCCAAGATGTCGAACGTGGCCGCTATCAGTCATGGCTAGATCAAGATTTATTTAAACCAAGTGGAGATAAAAAAGCAAAACCCTATTCAATCGTGATCCCACCACCCAACGTAACTGGAAAACTCCATTTAGGTCATGCTTGGGATACTGCATTGCAAGATATGATCATTCGTCAAAAACGAATGCAAGGATTTGATACGCTATGGTTACCTGGTATGGACCATGCTGGAATTGCTACACAAGCAAAAGTAGAAGAAAAATTACGTGAGCAAGGCATCTCTCGTTATGATTTAGGTCGTGAGAAGTTTGTCGATCAAGTATGGGAATGGAAAGAAGAATATGCTGGTCATATTCGTGAGCAATGGTCTAAATTAGGCTTATCTCTTGATTACAGCCGTGAACGCTTTACATTAGATGACGGATTGTCAGAAGCGGTGCGTAAAGTTTTTGTTACTCTGTATGAAAAAGAGTTGATTTATCGTGGGGAATACATTATTAACTGGGATCCTCAAGCACGAACTGCGTTATCCGATATTGAAGTAATCCACAAAGATATCGAAGGTGCGTTTTATCATATGAGCTATCTTTTAGCAGATGGTTCTGGAGAAGTTCAAATTGCGACGACTCGACCAGAAACGCTTTTAGGTGATACAGCTATTGCGGTACATCCAGAAGATACACGCTATCAAGCATTGATTGGAAAACATGTGATCTTACCGTTGATCAATAAAGAAATCCCAATTATCGCCGATGAATATGTCGATATGGAATTTGGAACAGGAGTGGTAAAAATCACACCCGCACATGATCCAAATGACTTTGAGGTAGGGAACCGTCATGATCTTCCACGAGTAAACGTGATGAATGACGATGCGACAATGAATGAGTTGGCAGGACAATACGCAGGGATGGATCGCTTTGCTGCTCGTAAGCAAATCGTTGCGGATTTAGAAGCAGCCGGTCGTTTAGTCAAAATCGAAAAAATGATCCATAGTGTGGGTCACTCAGAACGAACAGGTGTTGTAGTAGAACCACGTTTATCTACACAATGGTTTGTGAAGATGGAGCCTTTGGCAAAACGTGCAATTGAAAATCAAGAAACTGAGGATGCTGTTGACTTTTATCCGCCACGTTTCAATCAAACGTTCTTACGTTGGATGGACAATGTCCATGATTGGGTAATTTCACGTCAATTATGGTGGGGGCATCGTATTCCTGCTTGGTATCATAATGAAACGGGTGAAATCTACGTCGGTATGGAAGCGCCAGAAGATGCTGAAAATTGGCATCAAGATCACGATGTGTTAGATACATGGTTTAGTTCAGCTCTATGGCCTTTTTCAACAATGGGTTGGCCGAATGAAGAGGCAGAAGATTTTAAACGCTACTTCCCAACGAATACACTAGTCACAGGCTATGATATTATTTTCTTCTGGGTAAGCCGTATGATCTTCCAAAGTTTAGAGTTTACAAATGAACGTCCATTTAACAATGTCTTGATTCATGGGTTGATCCGTGATGAACAAGGGCGCAAAATGAGTAAATCACTTGGAAACGGGATCGATCCAATGGAAGTGATCGAACAATACGGTGCAGATGCATTGCGTTGGTTCTTATCAAATGGTTCAGCACCGGGACAAGATGTTCGTTTTAGTTATGAAAAAATGGATGCAGCATGGAACTTCATCAATAAGATTTGGAATGCTTCACGCTTTGTCTTAATGAATTGTGAAGGAAAAACCGTAGCCGACCTTTCGATCGAAGGTGAAAAATCAGTTGCAGATCGCTGGATCTTGTCTCGCTTAAATGAAACGATCGTAAAAGTAACGGATTTATTTGACCGTTTTGAATTTGGTGAAGCCGGACGTCAATTGTATAACTTTATCTGGGATGATTTTTGTGACTGGTACATCGAGATGAGTAAAGAAACGCTATATGGCGAAAATGAACAAGCAAAAGCGATGAACCAAGCCGTATTGGTCTATACATTAGATCAAATCTTACGTCTATTGCATCCGATCATGCCATTTGTAACCGAAGAAATTTGGTCAAAACTACCACACGAAGGGACATCATTAGTTGTAGCAGACTACCCCGTTGCGCATGAAGCATTTGATGATCCAGCTGCGGTAAAAGGAATGGCCGTATTAAGTGATTTGATTCGTGCTGTTCGTAATATTCGTGCCGAGGTGAATACACCGTTATCTAAACCAATCACCTTACTGATTCAAACAGCAGATGAAGAGATCAATACCTTCTTAACTACCAATAAAAATTATATTGAGCGTTTTTGTAATCCTGAAGAATTGGTGATCTCAACAACCTTAGAGGCACCAGAACTAGCGATGTCTGCTGTCTTGACTGGAGCAACGATTTACTTGCCACTTGCTGGATTGATCAATGTGGAAGAAGAAATTGCACGTTTAGAAAAAGAATTAGACAAATGGCAAAAAGAAGTGAAACGTGTACAAGGAAAGCTATCTAATGAGCGCTTTGTATCCAATGCACCTGAAGAAGTCGTAGCACAAGAAAAAGCCAAAGAAGTCGATTATTTAGAAAAACAACAAGCTGTAACCGATCGTATTGCACAGTTACGTAGCTTGTAAGAACGTGTTGAAAAGATGGCAGTGAAAAACTTTCCTGTCATCTTTTTATCTTTTGAAGTGGAGGAGAAAACATGTACACAACGGTAGAAGAAGCAATCGAGTGGATCCATAGTCGAAAAAAATTTGGAGTCCGACCTGGTTTGATGCGCATTGAATCTTTGCTTGAAAAATGCGACCATCCAGAACATCAAATCCCAACAATCCATGTGGCTGGAACGAATGGGAAAGGATCGACGGTGAGTTTTTTACGGTCTTTGTTGGCAGAACAAGGATTGACAGTCGGCATATTTACCTCTCCTTATATCGAACGGTTTCATGAGCGAATCCAAATCGATCAAACGTTTATTTCCGACGAAGCATTGGTAACGATTGTCAATCGGATTTATCCGGTTGTGATGGCCTTAGATGAAGATCCAGAATTAACTGGAATCACAGAATTTGAAATTTTAACGGCATGTGCCTTTCTTTATTTTGCACAAGAAAATGTAGATGTCGCGGTCATCGAAGTTGGCCTAGGTGGATTATACGATTCCACGAACGTGATTACGCCAAAAGTCAGTGTGATCACTACAATCGGACTAGATCATATGGATATTTTAGGCGATACGATCGAAGAGATTGCCCTTCAAAAAGCTGGAATCATTAAGCCTTCTGTTCCGGTAGTCATCGGGAATATAGCCGAACCGGCATTGTCGGTTTTAAAACAAGTCGCAAAAAATAAACAAGCACCGGCAAGTATTTATGATCAGAATTTTCATCCACACTACGAACATGTAGATGCACAGTGGGGCGAATGGTGGACATTTTATAACGAAGCAGGCAGAATTCAAGAGCTATATATCCCGCTGATGGGGCGTCATCAAGTGGAAAATGCGAGTGTGGCTTTGGAAGCCTTTTTGAATTACTGCACACAAATGAATCTGAAACCGCAGCAAAAAGAGATCAGACGTGGATTAAAACAAGCGTACTGGCCAGCACGAATGGAACGACTGCATACAGATCCATTGATTATCGTAGATGGAGCACATAATGAACATGCGATGGCACGTTTAGTTGAGAATATGCAACAAGACTTTAGTCAACGTAAGATTTACGTGTTATTTTCTGCTTTACAAACAAAGCCTGTTACTCAAATGATCGATCAATTGCTTACGATTCCAAATTGTGAGATTTTACTGACGACATTTGATTTTCCAAAAGCCTTAGTACTAAGTGATTCATTATTAAAAAAGGCACCAAAACGGTTATCTTTTGTATCTTTATGGCAAGTAGGTCTTGGAGAGATTCTCGAAAAAATGCAAGAAGATGATGTATTGTTGATTACAGGTTCTTTATATTTTGTGTCAGAAGTTCGCGCGTTTATTTTAACTTTATTGGAGGAAAATAATGGCTAAACTAGAGGTACTTATATTTGATATGGATGGATTATTGATTGATTCAGAACAAGTCTATTATTTAGGAAGTCAAAAAATTGCTGATCAATATGAAATGGCGTATACAAAAGAAACCTATCTAGAAGGTTTGGGATTATCAGATGAAGAGTTATACGCTTGGTATCACAAAATCTACGATGACATCCACGGGGCAGATCTAGTTACACGATTTATTGAAGAAAGTTATGCCTGTTGTTTAGACTTGTTCGAGCAAGGGGAAGGAAAGTTAAAACCTGGTGTGGTAGAAGTCTTGGATTTTTGTGCTCAACATCAGATCAAAACTTGTGTAGCATCGAGTAATACCCGTCCTTTAGTTAAACAATTACTTGAAAAACAAGGGATATTCGAGCGATTCGATGCCGTGTTTACAGCAGATGATGTCGCCAAAGCCAAACCAGATCCAGCTTTATTTATCGCTGCTAAAGAATATTTTCAAACGCAACCACAACACATGCTCGTCTTGGAAGATTCACATAATGGTATTCTAGCTGCCAATCGAGCAGATATTTCAGTGATCATGATTCCTGATTTATTGCCACCAACAGTCGATATGCAAATGGAAGCCGTTCTAGAAAGTCTATCAGATGTTCCTCATTATTTAGTTGAACAAGGATTTATTTAAAAAATAAGTCGCAGTGAGAGGCTGTGACTTGTTTTTTTTTGCGTATATATAAGTAAAAGGAGGCGTATGATGGAACAAGAAGTGAATCTTCCACCTCGTGAACGGTTAGTTTTATATGGAGAAACCCAGTTGCACACAGCAGAATTACTCGCTATTTTATTTCGCAGCGGCAATAAACAATACGATGTAAATCAAATCGTCACGGCATTTATGCTACAATTTCCAACGCTTCATGCCTTACGTACTGCAAATTTAGCTGAATTACAGCAAGTCAATGGGATTGGATTGGTACGAGCAGTCGAGTTAAAGGCAATGATCGAATTAGGACGACGGATCCAAGTGAGTCAACAAACTAAATTTGGAAAAATTACGTCGAGCTTTATGATCGCGCAACAGTTGATGGAGGAGATGCGTGATTTAGCGCAAGAGCATTTACTGTGCTTTTACTTGAATACCAAAAATGAGGTAATGGGAAAAGAAACGATTTTTATTGGATCTTTGAATCAATCGATCGCGCATCCACGAGAAATTTTTAAAGGGGCCGTACGTCATAGTGCCGCTCGAATTTTAATTGCCCATAATCATCCCAGTGGCGACCCCAAACCATCAGAACAAGACTATGAATTTACGAAACGCGTGAAAAAGTGTGGATTCTTAATGGGAATCGAGTTACTAGATCACATTGTCGTAGGACACCAACAGTATGTTAGTTTAAAAGAAGAAGGCGTTATCTAGGGAGAATCTCTGAAATTCTATTGCAAAAAATCAAATACACGTGTAATATACTAGGTGTAATTTGTTTGAAAAGATTTTGAAGCAAAGGTTGTCAGGCCTCTGTCTTACACGAGCAATTTACGATAATTTAATGCTTTTGCATGAGGAGGTTATTTACATGGAACAAGGTACAGTAAAATGGTTTAATGCAGAAAAAGGTTTTGGATTTATCACGCGTGAAGACGGTAGCGATGTATTCGTTCACTTTTCAGCAATCCAAACAGACGGATTTAAAACACTTGAAGAAGGTCAAACTGTAACATTTGACGTTGAAGAATCAGATCGTGGTCCTCAAGCTGCAAACGTTACTAAAGCATAGATCATTGTAGCAAAAAAGCTCATTTCATTATGAAATGAGCTTTTTTTTATGCAGTTAATTCATCTGGTGTCATAATCATCCCTAAAATCATTGGATGACGTTCGGTTTGTTCAAATAAGAACGGCTGCAAGGCAGAAGCCATGGCTTCTTTTAATTTATGTTCTGTACAATCAGTTTGACGCAAAGCTTCACGTAAAGCGCGGAATAAAATCGTCTGTCCTTCATTGATCATTTCGCCGGATTCACGCATGTAGACAAATCCTCGTGACAAGATCTCTGGTCCGGCCAAAATTTCTTTTTTCGCGATATCGACAGTTGCAACAGCTAACACTAAACCTTCTTCAGAAAGAATACGACGGTCACGTAACACGACATTCCCGATATCGCCGATTCCATTACCATCCACATAGACATCACTGGCGTTAAAATGACCAGCAAGACGGGCGCTATCTGCAGTTAAGGCTAACATATCCCCATTTTCCATAATGAAGCAGTTTTCTTTTGGCACACCAGTTGCTTGAGCTAACTTGGTATGGATCTTCAACATTCTAAACTCACCATGAACAGGCATAAAGAATTTTGGTTTCATCAACCGTAACATTAATTTTTGTTCTTCTTGGCCACCGTGACCTGAAGTATGGATATTGTTTAGTTTTCCATGGATCACATGTGCGCCAGCTTCTAGCAATAAGTTGATCAGATGATTGACACTTGTTGTATTTCCTGGAATTGGAGAACTTGAAAAGATGACAGTATCATCCGGGTGAATCTGAATTTGACGGTGGGTTCCGTTGGCAATTCGACTAAGGGCAGCCATTGGTTCACCTTGAGATCCGGTACATAAAATCATGGTTTCATTTGCAGGTAAACGATTGAGTTCGTGGGCATCAACAAACGTCCCTTTCGGCACATTGATATAGCCTAAACGTTGGCCATTCACGATTGCATTTTCCATACTGCGTCCAAAAACAGCGATTTTTCTTCCCGTTGCGACAGCCGCATCGGCCGCTTGTTGCAAGCGGAAGATATTGGAAGCAAAACTAGCAAAAATAATTCGGCCTTCTACTTTTTCAAAAATTTTCACAATCGAAGAACCAATTGTTTTCTCAGATTTTGTAAATGTCGGAATCTCAGCGTTGGTGCTATCGGATAGCAGACAAAGCACGCCTTCTTCACCGATTCGAGCCATTTTGTGTAAATTCGCTGGCTCGCCTACTGGTGTAAAATCAAATTTAAAGTCACCAGTCGCCACGATATTTCCAGAAGGTGTTTTGACAACTACACCTAAGGCATCAGGGATACTATGTGTCGTTCTAAAGAAACTAACAGATGTTTTTCTAAAACGGATCACGGTATCTTCATTGATTTCATGCAGTGTCGCATCACGCAACAATCCATGCTCATCTAGTTTATTGGTAATTAATGCCAAAGCTAGTGGTCCAGCATAGATCGGAATGTTGGCTTGACGTAAAAGGAAAGGGATCCCACCGATATGGTCTTCGTGACCATGGGTGATCACTAACCCTTTTACTTTTTGGATATTTTGTACGATATAACTATAATCAGAAATAACATAATCGATTCCTAATAATTCATCTTCTGGAAATTTGATTCCAGCATCGATAATGATAATTTCATCTTGAAATTGAACCCCATAGCAGTTCTTACCAATCTCACCTAGTCCACCGATACCAAATACGCCAGTCTCATTATTTTTTAGTGAGACTTTCATCTTAAAACTCCTTAAGTTGGAAATCAGTGTTTTCTTTTTCGTATTCTAAATGGTTGCCATCTAGTAGTTGTACGAATTCGATGTTATATGGGGTATTTTCTTCAACAAGTTGACGTGCGATTACGTCAGATTCTGCTTCGATGTAGAGCGTTTGTGTTTGCTCTCTTTTTGGGTTTCTTTCTTTTGTTTCTTGATAATAAACTTTATAAATCATAATATAAACTCCTTTATCTGCGTCATGCAGTTGTTTAATTGGGGACAGTGTTTAGTCAACACAAAATAAGGTCAAAGGGACCTGGATTTTTAAACGATATACTCATACCAAACACGGATGTCTAGTCTAAGAGAAAGCCTTGTCTACGCCTTCAAATTGTCTGCTAAATCTGTTCAACCGGATACTAGGATAATTTTATCCTATACGTATCCATATTTTAGCATAAAAAGAAAAATAAGTATAGAAAGCAACCAAACTCTTTGGTCTAGCTCAAAGTTTTCTTTCAAAATTTACTATGATATAGTAAGGAAGAATGATTAAAAAGGAGGGAACGATAAGTGAAAGTTATGTGGCGTTACACAAAAGCATATAAAGGATTGCTGTTTTTGAATCTTATTTGTGCGTTTGGTTTTATTTTGATTGAACTTGGATTGCCAACATTGCTCGCGCAAATGATCGATGTCGGGTTACGACAAAATGATTTTGCGTATGTCCAAAAAATGGGATGGTGGATGTTGGGAATTGTTATTTTAGGTGTTGCGATGAATATTGGACTGGGGATTTCGACAGCTAGAATTACCTCGAATATCACTGCCGATATCCGAAATGAATTGTTTGAAAAGACGCAAACTTATTCACATTATGAATATGAACGGTTTGGCGTATCGTCATTGATTACACGTGTGACAAACGATGCCTATCAAATTATGCTCTTCTTACAAAGTACCTTAAGAATGGGATTGGTCACACCGATTATGTTTGTGTCCAGTTTAGTGTTGGTCTTTCGAACAAGTGCCTCTCTTGGATGGTATGTGTTTGGGGCGTTACCTTTCTTACTTGTAGGAATCGTCATCATTGCAAAGATCTCTGATCCGTTATCCGTAAAACAACAAAAGAACTTAGATAAACTAAATGGTTCCTTGCGTGAAACACTTTCTGGTTTACGTGTTATTCGCGCTTTTGTGAATGAATCCTTTGAAGAAAAACGCTTTGAAGACATTAACCGCGACTATACACAAAGTTCTAAAAAGTTATTTCGAATCATGGCGATTACTCAACCTGCCTTTTTCTTTTTATTCAATACGGTTATGGTATTGATCATTTGGCAAGGAAGTATCCAAATCAATGCCGGTGATCTTGAAGTCGGAAATTTGATCGCGTTTATTGAATATATTTTCCACGCATTGTTCTCATTTATGCTATTTGCGACTGTATTTATGATGTATCCTCGTGCAGCCGTTTCAGCTGGACGTATCGAGGAAGCCTTAGAAGCCAATCCAACGATTCAAAGTCCTGAAAATGGTATTACCACGACGACAACGAAAGGAGAGATCGCATTTGAACGGGTGACGTTTGCTTATCCAGGAGATAGTGAGTCACCTGTGATTCGAGATGTCTCGTTTGAAGCCCATCCCGGTCAGACCGTGGCGTTTATTGGAAGTACAGGAAGTGGGAAATCGACGCTGATTCAATTGCTACCACGTTTCTTTGATCCGACACACGGTAAAGTGAAAATCGATGGCTATGAGACTGCTGAATATGACTTAGCGCATTTGCGTCAAAAAATCGGCTATATTCCACAAAAAGCCTTATTGTTTACCGGAACGATTGCTGAAAACTTACGTTATGGAAAAGAAGAGGCAACCGATGAAGAGATTTATCGCGCATTAGACATCGCACAAGCAACGGAGTTTATTTCGCGTTTACCGGAAGGAATTGATACGAAGATTTCAGAAGGCGGATCGAATCTATCTGGAGGACAAAAACAACGTTTAGCCATTGCCAGAGCCGTGATTCGTCAACCAGAGATCTATATCTTTGACGATAGTTTTTCAGCTCTAGATTACAAAACGGATGCTGCTTTACGTGAAGCATTAAAACCAGTTACGACACAAGCGACTGTCTTGATCGTCGCCCAACGCGTTGGAACGATTCGTCAAGCAGATAAAATTGTGGTATTAAACGAAGGAAACGTAGTAGGAGAAGGCACCCATGAAGAATTATTAGAGACGTGTGCCATCTATTACGATATTGCATCCTCACAATTAACAGAGGAGGAGTTACGTAAATGAGACAGATAAAAGCATTATTTCGGATCGCAGAGTATCTGAAACCTTATAAGATTCGATTTGGTTTTGTATTGTTGTTAACCATTGCCAGCTCAGCGTTTAATGGGATCTTACCTTATGTAATTGGCTTGCCGACGACTAAAATCGCACAAGATCTTACAAAAGGCAACCCAGTTGATTTTGGGTATATCAAACAGACACTAGTCTGGATTTTGCTTGTCGGGTTTTCTTATGGGATTTGCCAATTGCTTGCCGGTGTGATGATGACCAATGTTGTACAATCCGCTATGCGCGATTTACGTCATGATATCGAACAAAAAATCAATCGCTTGCCTATGTCTTATTTTGATAGTCAAAAACAAGGAGATATTTTGTCTCGCGTCACAAATGACGTAGATGCCTTAAGTGGTGCGATGCAACAAGCATTGATTGGGATCTTTTCAGCGATCTTAAGCATTATTTTTGCTGTAGCGTTGATGTTTTACATCAATGTCTTTATGGCATTAGTGAGCTTGATCATGATTCCAGTATCGTATTTTATTTCTCAGTATATCGTCAAAAAGTCACAGATTTACTTCAATCGGATGCAAAACTCACTAGGAACCATGAATGGGTTCGTTCAAGAAAATATGACAGGTTTTAGTGTACTTAAAATGTATGGTCGTGAACAACAAACGGTTGAAGAATTTCATGAAGTCAATGGGAAATTGCGTCAATTCGGCTTTAAAGCCACTGTCATTTCAGGATTGATGATGCCATTTGTACAGTTGACATCCTATTTGACCTATGTCGTTATGGCTGTGTTGGGCATGTATTATGTGATTGCTGGTGTCTTAGTAGTGGGACAATTACAAGCCTTTATTCAATACATTTGGCAAGTCAGTCAACCTTTAGGCAATATCACACAGCTATCGGCATTGTTACAAAGTGCTTCGGCGGCGTCAAAACGGGTATTTAGTTTCTTAGATGAAGAAGAAGAGACGATCATTGGTGAAGATCAACAGTTACCAGAGCCTGTTACAGGAACCGTTAGTTTTGAAAATGTTTCGTTTTCATACCATCCAGATAAACCATTGATCAAGAATTTCAACCTTGAAGTAAAAGCTGGACAAACAGTGGCGATCGTAGGACCAACAGGTGCCGGGAAAACAACCTTGATCAATTTATTGATGCGTTTTTACGACGTGAATTCAGGTGCAATTAAAATCGATGGGGTCGATACTAAAACTGTATCCAGACAAGCTGTTAGACAACAATTTGGGATGGTCTTACAAGATGCATGGCTTTATGAAGGAACGATCGCAGACAATATCCGTTTTGGTCGTTTAGATGCATCTGATTATGAAATTGTCGATGCAGCAAAAGCCGCCAATGTAGATCATTTCATTCGAACGATGCCAAATGGCTATGAGATGGTGATCAATGCGGAAGGTGAGAATGTCTCATTAGGACAAAAACAGTTATTGACGATTGCCCGAGCGATTTTGGCGGATCCTAAAATTTTGATTTTAGATGAAGCGACAAGTTCTGTCGATACACGATTGGAACAATTGATTCAAAAAGCTATGGAAAAAATCATGACAGGACGCACAAGTTTTGTCATCGCCCATCGATTATCTACGATTCGTGAAGCCGATCTGATTTTAGTACTTGACCAAGGGTCGATCGTAGAACAAGGGACACATGAAAGTTTACTGGCATCAGGTGGATTTTATAGTAAATTATACAATAGTCAATTTGCAGAAGAATTGTAGAAAGAGGCGGAAGATGGAGCATTTTATCGCAACAGGTGCGCATGTGGTAGGGGACGTAACGCTTGGTAAAGAAGTAAGTATTTGGTATCAAAGTGTACTTCGTGCAGATGTTGCACCGATTATTGTTCAAGCGCGTTCAAATATTCAAGATGGCACGATCATTCATGTCGGACACGATCAGCCTACGATCATAGAAGAGGATGTGACAGTAGGACATCAATGTATGCTTCATGGCTGTCATATCAAAAAAGGTGCCTTAATTGGAATGAGTTCGATTATTCTAGATGGGGCTGTCATCGGAGAAAATAGCTTGATCGGTGCAGGCTCTTTAGTTACAAAACACACGGTGATCCCACCGAATTCTCTTGCCTTTGGTCGTCCAGCCAAGGTGATTCGACCGTTGACTGAAGCTGAAATCAACGCCAATCATGAGAATACCGCACATTATGTACAATTAGCTAAAGAATTTCAATCAGGAACGTATCCTGAACAATAAAAAAAGTGAGGATCTATTTTGATCCTCACTCTTTTTTATTGTTTATTGACTAAGATTTCATCGATCAAGCCATATTCTTTTGCTTCTGTTGCGGTCATAAAGTTATCGCGGTCAGTATCTTTTTCGATAACTTCAATTGGTTGACCAGTACGTTCTGCTAAAATACGATTTAAGCGTTCACGTGTTTTTAAGATATGACGTGCAGCGATTTCGATTTCAGTCGCTTGTCCTTGTGCGCCACCTAAAGGTTGGTGGATCATGATTTCTGCATTTGGTAAGGCAAAACGTTTGCCCTTAGTACCTGCTGTTAATAAGAAGCTTCCCATTGATGCAGCCATTCCCATTACGATGGTTTGAACATCTGCTTTAACAAAGTTCATTGTATCGTAAATCGCAAGTCCTGCGGTCACACTTCCACCAGGAGAATTGATGTAGATATAGATATCTTTTTCTGAATCTTGTGCATCTAGGAACAACAATTGTGAGATGATAGAGTTTGCCAAATCATCGGTCACTTGTCCACTTAACATAATAATACGATCTTTTAGTAAACGAGAGTAGATATCATACGCACGTTCACCTCTTGATGATTGTTCAATAACTGTAGGAATTAAATTCATTGAAACAGCCTCCTCTAATAGAATGAAATTAGTTTAACACAAACTAGGGTGAAAACCTAAGAGTAAGTATACACACAAGGTCAATAAAGGTCAAATAAAAAAACCTGTGTAAATTCGTGTCAAACGCTTAGAAAAATGCTAGAATAAGAAGAGAAATTAAGGAGGTTCGTAGATGATAGCTTTTGTTACTGGATTGATCGGTGTGTTGGTAGGTGCAGCCATCGTTACGTTTACCTTTAATTTACGGATTCGTTACGACGAGCGTAAAGAAAAACGCCAACGTGAGTTAGATCACCGAATTAGAGAAATTGAAACGTTAGTGTTATTAAATAAAAAAATTAACGAAATTTTAGAAAAACGAATGGTGATGATGGATAAGTATCTAAGCTTTGATGCTTTTGATGACTGTTATATTTCAGTAGATGATTATATCTACTTGCAATCTTTTACCGCTCAGAATAGTTTTTATTTACCTAATTATTTCGTAGAAGAGTTTTTCAAAAAAATCGCTACACGTAAAGTCGTCTTATCGCCTGAAGAAACAGTACAATACGGAGGATATGCCTTTAAAGGTGGTCGGATGTTGATGGAAAGTTTTTCAGATGAAATCAAAGAAATGATCTATGAGCGAAAAAATCAGGTACAGCAAATGACGGATCAACCGTATACCTATTTTTCAAAACCATTATAGTCGATGTGAATGAGGCTGATCTGTACACATACAGGTCAGCTTTATTCGTATCTTGAGAATACAAAAAAAGGAAGAAGCCTGTGGAAAAAGTAATCGTAATCGTTGGCCCTACTGCTGTCGGAAAAACAGCGTTGAGTGTCCAATTAGCAAAAGAAGTAAACGGTGAGATCATCAGTGGAGACTCGATGCAAGTCTATCGTCAATTAGATATAGGAACAGCCAAAGTCACACCAGCAGAAATGCAAGACATACCGCATCATTTATTGGACATTTGTGAGTTGACTGAAATGTATTCTGTGGCCGAATTTCAAAAACAAGCGCGTCAAAAAATAACAGAAATCACAAAAAGAGGACATATCCCGATCGTTGTGGGTGGAACAGGATTATATATCCAAGCGCTTTTATATGATTTTAAATTAGGTAGTTCGACGAGCGTGACACCAGAGCAAGAAAAAATCCAACATGAACTTGCTGTGTTAGAACAAACGCATACGCCAGAAGAGATCTGGCAACAATTACAGGCGTGTGATCCGTTAGCAGCTAAAACAATCCATGTAAACAATACCCGCAAAGTGTTACGTGCTTTAGAAGTGTACCGCACGACTGGAGAAAGTATTGTAGCACCTAAAGAAAACCCTGTCGCGTTATACGATTATTTTTTAATCGGATTAAATACAGATCGACACGTCTTATATGAACGGATAAACATTAGAGTTGAACAGATGATGCAACAAGGATTAGAACAAGAAGCGCGACAATTGCTCGCATATCCTCAGGCGCATGCTTGGCAAGGAATTGGATACAAGGAATTTATTCCTTATTTTCAAGCTCAACAAACGCAAGAAGAGACGATCGATGCAATAAAAATGTCTTCAAGACGATATGCGAAGCGACAATTGACTTGGTTTCGGAATCGTTTGTCGCCACATTGGTTTGATCTTGTGAGGCATCCAGAACAGTATGAAACAATCAAAAAACAAGTGCAACATTGGATGGAGGAAACGATATGAAAGAAGAACGAGTACTCATTGTAGGTGTCGAAACGGAAGAAAATTATCGCACGTTCCATTCTTCGTTAACCGAAATGCGCCAATTAGTACAAGCAGCGCATGGTGAAGTGGTAGCAGTCATGGAACAAAAACGTCCGGTAGTCAATCGCCAAACGATTGTGGGAAAAGGAAAACTTGCTGAGATCGCGTTAGCAGTCGATGCTGAAGAAATCGATATCGTCATCTTTAATCACGAGTTGACGCCACGACAACACCAAACACTCTCGGATCGATTACAAGTACTCGTCATCGACCGTGTGCAATTGATATTGGATATTTTTGCACTACGAGCACGTTCTAAAGAAGGGAAATTACAAGTAGAGCTAGCGCAACTCAACTATCTATTGCCACGTTTAGTCGGACAAGGTGCTGCAATGTCGAGACTTGGAGCAGGAATTGGTACACGTGGTCCCGGAGAAACGAAGTTAGAGACAGATCGTCGTCACATCCGTAATCGTATGACGAAAGTGAAACGAGAGTTGAAAGAATTAGCGGCTCACCGTGAACGAACAAGAGAAAAAAGACGTCAAAGTCAGTTGATTCAAGTCGGATTGATTGGATATACCAATGCTGGAAAGTCGACATTGTTAAATCGGTTGACAGATGCACAAACATTTGAGAAAGATCAACTCTTTGCCACGTTAGATCCATTGACAAAAAAATGGCGTTTGCCAGAAGGATTGATGCTCACGTTAACGGATACGGTAGGGTTTATGCAAGATTTGCCTACGCAATTGATTGATGCGTTTCATTCTACCTTGGAAGAAAGTCGTGCGATGGATATCTTGTTGCATGTTGTCGATGCCTCAGCTAGTGATCGTCAAATTCAAGAAAAAACGGTATTGGCGTTAATGAAAGAGCTCGGTTTAGACCATATCCCCGTATTAACGGTATACAATAAAGCCGATAAACTAGAAGAGGAAAATTTTATTCCTACTGTATTTCCAAATATTTTGATTTCAGCTTATGACAAAGAAAGCATTGCGCTTGTTTCAAAAGGAATCAAGCAATTGATTATGGAAAAGTTTGACCCATACGTTCTCTCACTACCAGATCAAGAAGCTTATCGTTTAGCCAATTTAGAACGTCAGACACTCGTAGTTGCGAAAGAATATGACGAAGAACATGGACAGTATGAGGTCAAAGGCTTCGTTGCTCCTGAAAATCGTACTGATGTTAGTTATTCTGACATGGAATCTTGACACTGTTTTCAACAATTGATATAGTTTGAACTATAGAGGCTGTGAAGAAAGGAAGTGCGGATAATGCGCGAAAAAGAACTTCGACGTTCGATGTCGGTTTTTCCGATTGGGACCGTTATGAAATTAACTGATTTAACCGCTCGTCAAATTCGCTATTACGAAGAGCAAGAATTGATCCATCCTGAAAGAAGCGAAGGCAATCGTCGCATGTATTCGTTAAACGACATTGATGTGTTGTTAGAGATCAAAGATTATCTATCAGACGGCTTAAACATGGCTGGGATCAAACGTGTCTATGAAATGAAAAAAGAAGAAGAAGAAGCAATCAAACATAAAAAATCCCTAACAGATAATGACGTTCGTCGTATCTTTTACGATGAGATTTTATCTCAAGGTGGGTTGGCTGGTGGATTAAATCAGCCCAATCCTTATTTACCACGTGGACCAAAACGTTAAAACAAGAAAGTAAAGGATGTCGAACATGTCAAAGCAAGTGCACACGTTAGAAAGTATTAAACAAAGCATACTCAAAGAAAATGTCCGCTTTTTACGGTTGATGTTTACAGATATTATGGGCACGATCAAAAATGTCGAAGTACCTGTTTCTCAATTGGAAAAAGTCGTTCAAAATAAAATGATGTTTGACGGTTCTTCAATTGAAGGATTTGTTCGAATCGAAGAAAGTGACATGTATCTCTATCCAGATCTAGCTACTTGGTTGGTTTTTCCTTGGGAAAGCGAACATGGAAAAGTAGCGCGCTTGATTTGTGATATTTATAATCCAGATGGAACACCTTTTGCAGGAGATCCTCGTGGAAATCTAAAACGCGTCTTACACCAAATGAAAGAAATGGGCTTTAGTGCATTCAACTTAGGACCTGAACCTGAATTTTTCTTATTTCAATTGGCACAAAATGGTGAAGTGACGACTGAATTAAACGATCGTGGAGGCTATTTTGATTTTGCACCTACCGATCTTGGTGAAAACTGTCGGCGAGATATCGTGTTAGAATTGGAACGTTTAGGGTTTGAAGTAGAAGCATCCCATCATGAAGTGGCACCAGGACAACACGAAATCGATTTTAAATATGCAGATGCCATTGAGGCGTGTGATAACATTCAAACTTTTAAATTAGTTGTGAAAACGATCGCAAGAAAACATGGGTTGCATGCTACTTTTATGCCAAAACCTCTTTATGGAATTAGTGGATCAGGCATGCATTGTAATTTGTCCTTATTTAAAGGGAAAGAAAATGCCTTTTATGATGCGCAAACTGAAGATGGATTAAGTCAAACGGCGCATCATTTCTTAGCCGGTTTATTGGAACATGCTAAGGGATATACGGCAATTTGTAATCCGACCGTCAATTCCTATAAACGTTTAATCCCTGGTTTTGAAGCACCGGTATATATTGCATGGTCGAGTCGGAATCGTTCGCCACTCGTACGCGTTCCAGCATCTCGCGGTATTTCGACTCGTTTAGAAGTTCGTTCGGTCGATCCATCAGCAAATCCTTATCTTGCGATCGCTGCACTATTGCAAGCAGGATTAGATGGGATTTTCCATCATACGACACCACCTGCACCAGTCGATCGCAATATCTATGTGATGAATGAGACAGAACGGGTCCGAATGAATATCTTTGATCTACCGTCTACTTTAAACAGTGCATTGCGAGCGCTTCGTAAAGATCCAGTGATCCAAAGTGCATTGGGCGAACATATCTATGCAAATTTTGTTGGCGCCAAGCAAATGGAATGGGCAGCATTTCGTCAAACTGTCTCACAATGGGAACGTGATCAATATTTAGAATTGTATTAAAAATTGGACGGAGAAAAAAACAACCAATTGGTTGTTTTTTTATACTAAAAATCAGCTATGATAACTAAAACAAAAAGAGGTGAGAAGATGACAGCGATCGTAGTAGTGATTGGTGGATCAGATCCATATGCTGGTGGTGGAATCCAAACCGATTTAATGACTATGCAAGCACACAATGTATTTGGCATCAGTGTGTTGACATCGATTGTGACCAATGTGAACGGACGATTTGAAATCCATGGCGTAGCAGAGGAAATCGTAAAAGCACAACTCGATTCTTTAACAGATATTCATTTCTCAGCAATCAAAATTGGATTAATAGTCACAAAAGCGCAAGTCGATCTTATTGCAGATTTTTTAACCGAGCATCCACAAATACCTGTAGTACTAGATCCAGTGTTTGCGCTTAAAGAGACCGATGAACGACAAAATGAATCTTTAGCTAGTTACGTAATGGAACGTTTGGCAATGATGAGTACAGTCTGTACACCAAATTTAAGCGAAGCGCGGGCATTGGTTCAAGAAAAACAGCCAGAAACAAAATCGGATTTGACGCAATTGGCTAAACAGTTGGTCGAACGCTATCACATTCCGATGTGTGTAAAGGGCGGTGCGCGTTTTCTTGATCGTGAAGCAGTCGATGTCTTAGCGACACTCCAAACGTCTCACACGTATACGTTACCTCTTTCTACAAAACAGACGACTAATGGTGCAGGGTGCGCCTTTGCTAGTGCCATTGCGGCCAATCTTGCAGTTGGCGCGTCGCTTGCAAAGGCAGTCGAACAAGCCAAACAGTTTGTGTATGAAAGTATCACACAAGGAATCTATGTGAATGAAACATTTGCCAGTATTTGGCCTAAAGGAGGAATTTGATGACTCGAGCAGTGACACGGTATGCATTATTAAGTGCGATGATTGTCGTGATTTCATTATTTTTTATTGTACCAATTCCCGCAACAGGTGGATTCGTCAATTTATCGGATGCAGGCATTTATGCGGTAGCGTTATTATTTGGCCCTCAAGCGGGATGGATTGTTGGAGGATTAAGTGGCGGGATGATCGATTTATTTTCTGGCTATCCACAATGGATCATATTTTCACTGATCATTCACGGATTTCAAGGATACGTTGTAGGCCAGTTTCGACATAAATCACTTCCAAAACAAGCGATTGGATTGATTCTTGGCGCAGCGATTTTGATTATTGGCTACGCTCTAGCAACGACATTACTGTATGGTCTAGCGGCTGGGATGGCATCGATTTTAGGGAATGTGATCCAAAGTGTAGTCGGAGTAGTTTTAGGTATTCCACTGTTAAAGGTGTTAACACGTGCCTTTCAGTATAGCTATTTTAAAAAGGGAGTGTAAGCATGGAAAAAATACAAATCCAAACGCAAATGACGGCATTGATAGAAGAAGTGTTAACGGCTGCAACATTAAAATCAGGTCAGCTTTTTGTTTTAGGATGTTCTACTAGTGAAGTGACAGGCGGTATCATTGGGAAACATTCAAGCAAAGAAGTTGGAGAATGGATCATTGAAGCTGTATTAGCTGTGCTAAAACCAAAAGGGATTTTTTTAGCTGTTCAAGGATGTGAACATTTAAACCGAGCTTTAGTCGTCGAAGAAGAATACGCTGAAGCACATGAATTGAGTATCGTTTCAGTTATTCCACAGTTACATGCAGGAGGTGCGTGTTCGGTTGCAGCATTTGAGCAATTTACACATCCAGTTGAAGTGGAACATGTAATAGCTAAAGCGGGTGTCGATATTGGCGATACAGCGATCGGGATGCAAGTCAAGCACGTTCAAGTACCGTATCGACCACAAGTTAAAACGATCGGTGCAGCCCACGTGACCGCACTGACGAGTCGCCCTAAATATATCGGAGGGCCACGAGCGCATTACGCATAAAAAATTAAAAACTTTTAAATTGACTTTTGATCGATGAGAAGGTAATATACTGTTTGGGCACTCTTTGAAAGAGTCAGAAAGTTCGATAGTACATCGCTCCCTATTCCATCAAACGAATAGGGAGCGATATTTTATTTTTATCGCTTTCACCTGCGAAATATAGAGACAAAGGAGTTTTTCAATTTATGACAAAATATATTTTTGTAACTGGTGGAGTGGTTTCTTCAATCGGTAAAGGAATCGTAGCAGCATCTTTAGGTCGCTTGTTAAAAAACCGTGGCTTAAAAGTGACGATCCAAAAATTCGATCCATATATCAACGTGGATCCAGGAACAATGAGTCCATATCAACATGGAGAAGTATTTGTAACAGACGATGGTGCAGAAACGGACTTAGACCTTGGTCACTACGAGCGTTTTATCGACATCAATTTGAACAAATATTCAAACGTAACAACAGGTAAGATTTATTCTGAAGTATTGCGTAAAGAGCGTAAAGGAGAATACTTAGGCGCAACTGTCCAAGTAATTCCACACATTACGAACGAAATCAAAGAAAAAATCATGCGTGCTGCTACCATGACAGACTCTGATGTGATCATTACTGAGGTTGGTGGAACAGTAGGAGATATCGAATCATTGCCATTTTTAGAAGCATTACGTCAAATGAAAGCTGATGTAGGTTCTGATAACGTAATGTATATCCACACAACTCTATTGCCAATCTTAAAAGCCGCAGGCGAAATGAAAACTAAACCAACACAACATAGCGTAAAAGAATTACGTGGATTAGGGATCCAACCAAATATCTTAGTCGTGCGTTCTGAAGAACCTGTTTCTCAAGATATTAAAAACAAATTGGCACAATTTTGTGATGTGTCACCAGAAGCTGTTATCGAGTCTCGTGACGTAGAAACATTGTACTCTATCCCGTTAAATCTACAAGCACAAAAAATGGACCAAATCGTATGTGATCATTTGAAATTAGATGCTCCAGAAGCAGATATGACCGAATGGCGCGAATTGGAACACAAAGTACAAAACTTAAGCAAAAAAGTAACGATCGGATTAGTTGGAAAATACGTGGAATTACAAGATGCGTATCTTTCAGTAGTCGAGTCATTGAAACATGCTGGATTTGCTTATGATGCCGATATCGATCTAAAATGGATCAAAGCACAAGACTTAACACCAGAAAATATCGATGCGGCTTTAAGTGGTGTGGATGGAATCTTAGTCCCTGGTGGATTTGGTGATCGTGGAATCGAAGGGAAAATCGAAGCAACGCGCTATGCACGTGAAAACGATATCCCATTCTTAGGAATCTGTTTGGGAATGCAAATGGCGTGTGTCGAGTTTGCCCGTAACGTAGTTGGTCTAGAAGATGCCAATTCTGCAGAAACCGTTCCAGGTACGAAAAACAACATCATCGATTTGATGGCGGATCAAGAAAATGTAGAAAACCTAGGTGGGACTTTACGTTTAGGTCTATACCCATGTAAATTGAAAAAAGGAACGAAGACAGCTGCGGCTTACAATAACCAAGAAGTCGTTCAAGAACGTCATCGTCACCGTTATGAATTCAACAATAAATACCGTGAATTATTCGAACAACATGGATTAGTTTTCTCAGGTGTTTCTCCAGATAACCGTTTAGTGGAAATCGTCGAAATCCCAGAAAATAAATTCTTTGTCGGCTGTCAATTCCATCCAGAATTGATTTCACGTCCAAATCGTCCACAAAGCTTGATCAAAGCATTCGTGGGTGCAGCGATCGAAGAAGCATAATTTTACGAAAAAGGAGGATCTTTTTGAGATTCTCCTTTTATTTTGATAGTTTTACTTGGAAATAAAGGGAAAATTTGCTAAAATATCAATGTTGGTTAAGTTAAACTTAACAAATAATGCGTTTTTAAATTTAGGAGGAAAAATTATGCCATTAGTATCAGGAACTGAAGTTTTCAAAGCAGCTCGCGAAGGCGGCTATGCAGTAGGCGCGTACAACACAAACAACCTAGAATGGACTCAAGCGATTCTAGAAGCTGCTGAAGCAAAACAAGCACCTGTATTAATCCAAACTTCAATGGGTGCTGCAAAATACATGGGTGGTTACAAATTAGTTGTAAACATGGTGAAAGATTTAATCGAATCAATGAATATCACTGTTCCAGTGGTACTACATTTAGACCATGGTTCTTATGAAGATGCATTAGAATGTATCGAAGTAGGCTACACTTCTGTAATGTTTGATGGTTCTCACTTACCATTTGAAGAAAACGTACGTCTTGCTAAAGATGTAGTTGAAAAAGCTCACGCTAAAGGAATCTCTGTAGAGTGTGAAGTTGGTTCAATCGGTGGAGAAGAAGATGGAATCATCGGTACTGGTGAATTAGCAGACATCGACGAGTGTGTAAAAATGGTAGAAACAGGAATCGACTTCTTAGCTTGCGGAATCGGTAACATTCACGGTGTATACCCTGAAAACTGGACTGGTTTAGCATTTGATCACTTACAAGCGATCGCTGAAGCTGTTGGACAAGATGTACCATTAGTATTACATGGTGGATCTGGTATTCCTCAAGATCAAATCGAAAAAGCAATCAAAATGGGTGTTTCTAAAGTAAACGTAAACACTGAATTCCAATTGTCATTTGCAAAAGCAACTCGCGAATACATTGAAGCTGGTAAAGATTTAGAAGGTAAAGGATTTGACCCTCGTAAATTATTAGCTCCAGGTAAAGCTGCAATTGTTAAAGATTGTGAAGAACATATTGACTGGTTCGGTTCAGCTGGAAAAGCTAAATAAGACCATATGATTGATGACTAGCCTAGGCTAGTCATCTTTTTTTTTCGCCTAATCTATGGTAAAATAATGAACGATGCGTCACAATGACGCAGAAAGAACGTAAAGCATAGGTGAATATAAAATGAAAAAAATAGTGATACATGGCAATCGACCACTAACTGGTGAGATTACCATCAGTGGCGCGAAAAATAGTGCAGTTGCATTGATTCCCGCGGCTGTTTTGGCAGACTCTCCGGTTGTATTAAAAGGTGTACCAGATATTCAAGATGTTCATTCTTTAATTGAAATATTAGAAATTATGGGCGTAAAAACGTCATTTGTCGACCACGAACTGACCATCGATCCAACGGAAATTGTCTCTATCCCCATGCCAACTGGCAAAATCAATAGTTTCCGTGCGTCGTATTATTTTATGGGCGCATTATTAGGTAAATTTGGTGAAGCAGTCGTTGGATTACCTGGCGGATGCTATTTAGGACCACGACCAATCGACTTGCATATCAAAGGCTTTGAAGCGCTAGGTGCGGATGTGAAAAATGAGCACGGAGCGATGTATTTGAAAACAACTGAAAATGGTTTAAATGGAACCCACATCTTTTTAGATATGGTATCTATTGGAGCGACGATCAATATCATGCTAGCAGCCGTGAAAGCAAAAGGGAAAACGATTTTAGAAAATGCGGCTCGTGAACCGGAAATCATCGATGTAGCGAATCTATTAAATAAAATGGGTGCAAACATCAAAGGGGCCGGAACCGATATGATCCGCATCGAAGGAGTGGACGCTTTACACGGCTGTACCCATGGAATCATTCCAGATCGGATTGAAGCGGGAACATATATTTCAATGGCGGCAGCTGTCGGAAAAGGAATCAAAGTCCAAAATGTGATCCATGAACATTTAGAAAGCTATCTTTCTAAATTAGCGGAAATGGGTGTTAAAATGGATATTGGAGAAGATTCGATCTATGTCCACGAATCAACAGATCTAAAACCAGTCAATGTGAAAACATTCCCTTATCCAGGTTTTGCAACAGACTTGCAACAACCGATCACACCATTGTTACTAAAAGCTAACGGAAATTCTCAAGTAACCGATACGATCTATGAAAAACGTGTCAATCATATTCCAGAACTTGCTCGTATGGGAGCAGATGTCTCTATTGAAGGCAATCTGATGCTTTTAACCGGGCCTGCACAACTAAAAGGAGCAGAAGTTGCCGCAAGTGATTTGCGCGCAGGTGCTTGTTTAGTGATTGCAGGATTGATGGCTGAAGGTCAAACGACGATCCGAAATGTGGAACACATTTTACGCGGATATGACCATATTGTTGAGAAGTTGACGGATTTAGGCGCACAGATAGAAATGATTGAGGACTAAGTAGGATGGCAGATTATTTAACGATTTCAGAATTAGAGCATAAAACGTTAAAAGAAATTTACACATATGCAAAACAATTTAAAATTCCGTATTATAGTCAAATGAATAAGAAAGAACTAGCATTAGCGGTGATTCGGGCACAAGCAGAAAAGCAAGGATTCTTTTTAGTTGAAGGGATCTTAGATATTATTGGACAAGATGGCTATGGCTTCTTGCGTCCAATCAACTATGGGCCAAGTGCGGAAGACATCTATATCTCGTCTTCACAAATCAACCGTTTTGGCTTGCGTAATGGAGACAAAGTCGCAGGAAAAGCGCGTCCGCCAAAAGAATCGGAGCGCTATTATGGTTTGATGCATGTCGATAGCGTCAATGGGAAAAATCCCGAAGAAGCAAAACAGCGTCCTCATTTTCCAGCATTAACGCCACTTTATCCAAATCGTAAGTTAACACTTGAAACCACAAAAGGACGACTATCTTCTCGAATGATCGATCTTTTTGCGCCAATCGGTTTTGGACAACGTGGATTGGTCGTAGCACCACCTAAAGCTGGGAAAACGAGTATTTTAAAAGAAATCGCCAGTGGAATCACCGAAAATCACCCAGATGTCGAATTGATCGTGCTTTTGATCGACGAGCGACCAGAAGAAGTGACGGATCTTGAACGCAGTGTTAAAGGCGATGTCGTATCGTCGACTTTTGACTTGCAACCAAGTAATCATACACGTGTCTCTGAACTCGTTTTAGAACGTGCGATGCGTCTAGTCGAAGATAAGCGCGATGTCGTGATTTTAATGGATAGTATCACACGTCTAGCGCGTGCGTATAACTTAGTGTCACCACCAAGTGGACGAACGTTAAGTGGCGGGATCGATCCAGCTGCGTTGTATCGTCCGAAAAAATTCTTTGGTGCTGCTCGTAATATCGAAGAAGGCGGCAGTTTGACGATTATTGCGACTGCCTTAGTGGATACCGGCAGTCGAATGGATGACGTCATTTATGAAGAGTTCAAAGGAACAGGAAATATGGAATTGCAATTGTCACGTCAATTAGCTGAACGCCGTATTTTCCCAGCTATCGATTTGAAACGCTCAAGCACACGTAAAGAAGAACTTTTGATGTCAGAAGGACAATTAGAAGAAACGTGGCGTATTCGCAATCAAATGCAAGGTGACTCGTTAGAATACACTGAACAGTTCGTACGGTTCATGAAAAAAACGCCAACGAACGAGGCCTTATTACAAGCTTTTAAGGATGTCACGTTTACAGAAAAAAATGCAAAAACTAAAAAAAGATAATTGCTAATTCAGTAAAAAAATGATAAGATACTCTTGTTGTATTAAAACAAATAACTCTGATTCAGCACATGACTCAGGGCAAAGGAGAAAAGCATAATGAAAAAAGATATTCATCCAGATTACCATCCAGTAGTCTTCTTAGACTCAACTACAGGTTTCACATTCTTGTCAGGTTCTACTAAACACTCACAAGAAACTATGGAATGGGAAGACGGAAACACTTACCCAGTAATCCGTGTCGAAGTAACTTCTGACTCTCATCCATTCTATACTGGACGTCAAAAATTCACGCAAGCGGACGGACGTGTGGATCGTTTCAACAAAAAATACGGTCTCAAAGATCAAAACGCTGCAGAATAATTTTGATTGTAAAAAAGCTTTCCTTGAAAAAGGAGAGCTTTTTTTTATTTGACGTTTAGTGGATAAAAAAAGCAGCTTCTCTCATGAGAAACTGCTTTTTCTTATATTTAGTCCATTCCGATCAAATAATCGTCTTCTTGCATCGCTTCGACACTACCTAATAGATAGCCGTTTCCGACTTGTGAGAAGAAGTCATGGTTACTTGTTCCAGTAGAGATCCCGTTCATGACGATCGGATTGACATCACTTGCGCCATCTGGGAATAAAGGATCTTGACCAAGATTCATCAAGGCTTTATTGGCATTGTAACGTAAGAAGGTTTTGACTTCTTCTGTCCAACCAATTCCATCATATAATTGCTCAGTATATTTTTCTTCGTTTTCGTATAATTCATATAATAGATCATACATCCAATCTTTTAAGCTTGCTTGTTCTTCTTCAGGAAGTTCATTAAAGCCTAATTGGAATTTATAGCCGATATACGTGCCATGAACTGATTCATCACGGATGATCAATTTAATGATTTCCGCAACGTTTGCTAGTTTATTGTTTCCAAGATAATACAGTGGTGTATAAAAACCAGAATAGAATAAGAAGGTTTCTAGAAAAACACTGGCGATTTTTTTCTCTAGAGGCGTACCGTTTTTGTAGATCTCGTTGATTCGTTCTGCTTTTTTCTGTAAATAAGGATTGGTATTCGTCCATTCAAAGATATTGTCGATCTCAGCTTTGGTATTTAACGTACTAAAGATTGAAGAATAGCTTTTAGCATGGACAGATTCCATAAATTGGATATTGTTTAATACTGCTTCTTCATGAGAGGTGCGCACGTCTTTTTTCAATTCATCCATTCCATTTTCAGATTGGAGTGTATCTAAAAGTGTTAACCCACCAAAGACATAGCCTACAAGTTCTTTTTCTTCAGCGCTTAGTTTACGCCAATCATCTAGATCATTTGATAAGGGGATACGCGTATCCAACCAAAATTGTTCGGTCAATTTTTCCCAAGTTGATTTATCGATGATATCTTCGATCGCATTCCAGTTTATTGCTTTATAGTAAGTCTCAGACATAAGTAGTCCTCCTTGCTTTCATTAAAAGAGAGAGTGCGTGATTAGATCACACAACTCTCACAATCGTTACTGCCGATTTCTTCTGCATCGTCTGTAAAAGTACGTACATAATAGATCGATTTGATGCCTTTATGGAACGCATAGTGACGTAAAATATTTAAGTCACGTGTCGTTTGTTTAGTCGTTGTTTTCCATTCATACAAGCCTTCAGGAATATCTGAACGCATGAAGAGTGTCATACTCATGCCTTGGTCGATATGACGTTGTGCAGTCGCGTAGACGTCGATGACTTTACGCATATCCATATCGTATGCTGATTTATAGTAGCCGATCGTATCATTTGATAAATGTGCCGCTGGATAGTAGATCTTACCGATTTTCTTTTCTTGACGTTCTTCAATCAAACGTGTGATCGGATGTAAGCTAGCACTTGTATCATTGATATAAGAGATCGAACCATTTGGCGCAACGGCTAAACGGTTTTGATGGTATAAGCCATCTTTTTGGATCGCTTCAGATAAAGCTTTCCAATCGTCACCAGTAGGGATATGAATTCCTTCAAATAAAGCTTTTACTTTAGCTGATTTTGGTTGATAATCGGCTTCGATATAAGGTGTGAAGTAAGAGCCGTCCGCATATTTTGATTGTTCAAAATTATGGAAGCTTTCGTTACGTTCTTTGGCGATTTGATTACTTTCCATCAACGTCCAGTAGTTTAACAACATGAAATAGATATCAGTAAATTCTAGAGAATCTTTTGAACCGTATTCCATTTGGTTTTTGGCAAAGTAAGTGTGTAGACCCATTGCGCCAAGACCGATCGTATGGTTTAAGCTATTTCCATTTTGGATCGAAGGGACGACATCAATATCAGAGGCATCGGTTACATAGGTCAACGCACGTGTCATTGTACGAACAGAGCGACCAAAGTCGGGACTATCCATTAAGTTCACAATATTCGTTGAGCCTAAGTTACAACTAATGTCGGTACCTAATACTTCATATTCTTGCTTGCCGTTGATCGCAGAAGGTTCTTGAACTTGTAAAATTTCTGAACACAAGTTACTCATAATGATTTTACCTGCAACAGGATTCGCGCGATTGGCGGTATCTACGTTGATGATATAAGGATAACCTGATTCTTGTTGTAATTTAGACAATTCATTTTCTAATTCACGTGCTTTGATTTTTGTTTTGCGGATACGTGGATTTTGAACCAATTCGTCGTATTTTTCCGTAATGTCGATATAAGAGAAGGGTTGTCCATATTCACGTTCGACACTGTAAGGACTAAATAAATACATGTCTTCATTTTTACGGGCTAATTCGTAAAATTTATCGGGTACTAAGACACCTAGAGATAATGTTTTGACACGAATTTTTTCATCGGCATTTTCTTTTTTCGCAGATAAGAAGGCCATGATATCTGGGTGGAAGACGTTTAAATACACGACACCAGCACCTTGACGTTGACCTAATTGGTTTGAGTAGCTAAAGCTATCTTCAAACAATTTCATAACCGGCATCACGCCGCTTGCTGCCCCTTCATATCCTTTGATCGGCGCACCCGCTTCACGTAGGTTCGACAGCGTGATTCCCACACCACCACCGATACGAGAAAGTTGTAGAGCCGAGTTGATTCCACGACCGATCGAGTTCATGTCGTCAGTTAATTGGATCAAGAAACACGACACTAATTCTCCACGACGTTTACGACCAGCATTTAAGAAAGAAGGAGTTGCCGGTTGATAACGTTGATGAATCATTTCATCGGCTAACGCAAGTGCAAGCTCTTCATTGCCATCTGCAAAGTATAAGGCGTTAAAGGCCACACGATCTTCATAAGATTCTAAATAATAGGCGCCATCATTTGTTTTTAAAGCATATTGCGAATAGAATTTATACGCGGCCATAAATGATTTAAACGTAAATTGTTGTTCATCTAAAAAGGTGTAGAGTTGTTCGATGAATTCAGATGAGTATTTAGCTAAGAATTCTTCTTCTAAATAGTCTTCTTCGATTAAAAAGTCGACTTTTTCTTTAATTGAAGAAAAAGTTTTAGTATTGGGTTCCACATTTTCTTTTAAAAATGCAGCTAGTGCTTCTTTGTCTTTATGCAAGGGGATTTGACCATTTACAGGTCGGTTGATTTCGTTATTTAGTTTAAAATAACTAACATCGTTTAAAGAGTATAAACTCATGGATACACACACCTTTACGTAAAATAAAATAAAAAAGATGGACTTGTAGTCGTACGACCGACAAATCCAACAGATAAAAAATCAAGAAAATTAGCTAGCTAATTGTTTTAATTGATCAGGACGGAAACCGATAATCGCTGAACTGTTATCAGAAGTGACAACGGGTACACTTTGGAATCCTTGTTCTTTTAAAATATCGATATATTCTGGTTGAGTATCGATATTGATTTCTTCAAATGAAACATTGTTTTGTGTCAAAAAGCGTTTCGCCATTTTACACTGCATGCAATTGTTTTTTGAGAATAATTTAACGTTCATAATTGTCTCCTCCTGGGGAATTTTCTAGTAGTTGTTATAGAGAATTTTAGTCGAACTTTTTAGGAAAGTCAACCTCAAAACACTAGATATTGTGTTTGAAATAAAAAAGAAACACAATAACTTGTGTTTCGGCTTGTTTGTTGTATATGTTATGCGGTTTGTTCAATCGATAGATAACAGATAAAAATTTGAATTGAACAAGATTGAATCGGCGATGAAAATAATCAATTTGAAACGATCCGACATATTCCATTTAATCATAAAATTGAGTAAAAAGGAACCAAAAGATACTAAAAAAATAGGGATTTATTTTCCGTGAAAACACGATTTTTGCTTGACAACAGGAAAACGATAATTTTAATTAGGATCTTTTTGATTTCATTCGTGTTTGGATAACATACAAGCAGTTACAAGAGTGATCACACAACAGATTTTTCCTATAGATATAGAAATAATAACATCACTTCAATCGAGAGGATTTAAAAAAAATGACTTTATCTATAAATAAAATAACGATTTAAAATATTTTTCCTACTATTATTAGTAGAATAATTTATGTTATAAAAAGTGTAAGCAACAATTGACTTTTTCAAAACAGAGGTGTAAGATAAGCGAGTATTCATTTTAGGGACGTTAGCTCAGTTGGTAGAGCAGCTGACTCTTAATCAGCGGGTCGTGGGTTCGAACCCCTCACGTCCCATGGGTGCCAAACCCATGAGAATGGTATCTTGTCGGCGTCTTCGGACGTTTCGAAGACGAGATGCGCATTCTCTTTTTTTTGTGCTATACTATATCAAAAGGGGAGCTAGGGGCTAAAAATCGAAAGTTGGATGTGATACACCCATGATGAAAAAACGTTTACATAAGTTATATGTATTTTGTGATTTTATGCTAACTTTATTTTGGATTGCGCTTTTTGTATTGAGTTTAGCTGGCATGATCGATATCAACCAAGCGCCCTATGTCTATCTTGATCAACTGATTTTACTGATTTTTACCATCAGCTACATCATTGGATTTGTCCGCGCGCCTAAAAAACGGCGGTATATGATCGACAATATATTTAATTTACTGGCGATTGTTCCTTTAAATTTACTAAACATTGGCATTTTATCAAGAGCCAATCGAATTTTTCGAATTATTAATCTTTTAGCAAAACTTGGTCAAAATAAAAATAGTATTTTATATCGTAATGGATTTATTTACGCGCTCTATGCGAGTGCATGCATCGTTTTTGTAGGAAGTGGCTTTTATAGTATCGTGGAAAATATTAGCTACGTGGACAGTATTTGGTTTAGTATTGTGACGATGACGACAGTCGGATATGGGGATATCGTACCTCAAACCCCTTGGGGAAGAGTGATTGCATCGATTACGATGGTATTTGGGATTGGATTTATCGGGATGTTGACGTCTACGATCACCAATTATTTTAAAGATAAACAAACCAAACAACACGATACAGAAAGTGATGCTCAAGAAGAATTAGAAGAAACGCAATTGCATCAATTAACGAAACAAGTCGATGAATTGACTCACTTGGTCAAACGATTGTCTGAACAAATCGAGTTAGAAAAGAAGAAGCCTTAAGTAAAAGCGAGGAAATTGTTCATACTTTATTCATAATTAATTGGTATAGTCTATTTATACCAACAAAGTCTTATTAAAGACAACCCTAACACTTTTTCATTTTTACTCCGGCCTATTGGTTCCCCAAACCAATAGGCTCTTTTTTTATGTAAAGATGAAACCCAAGTCAAAATATTGTATAATGGAACAGATAAAGTAAACGGAAAGAAAAAAGAGGTGGCCAATATGAAAAAAATCTTGGTTGTGGACGATGAAAAACCAATTTCAGATATCGTTAAATTCAATTTGAATAAAGAAGGGTATGAAGTATTTACCGCATATGATGGAGAAGAAGCACTTGAAAAAGTGCGTGAAGTCGAACCTGATTTAATTCTTTTAGATTTAATGTTACCTAAAATGGATGGCTTAGAAGTGGCACGAGAAGTCCGAAAAACATACGATATGCCGATCATTATGGTGACAGCAAAAGATTCTGAGATCGATAAAGTACTTGGTTTAGAACTTGGTGCTGATGATTATGTGACCAAACCATTTTCTAATCGAGAACTCGTGGCACGTGTAAAAGCAAATTTACGTCGTGGAGCAACGAGTGCCAAAGAAGCTGAAGAGCCTGCAAATGCAGAATTGAGCATTGGGGATTTAACGATCCATCCAGAAGCGTATATGGTAACCAAACACAACGAAGCGATTGAACTGACCCACCGTGAGTTTGAGCTATTGCATTATCTTGCCAAACATATCGGGCAAGTGATGACCAGAGAACATTTATTGCAAACGGTTTGGGGATACGATTATTTTGGTGACGTTCGTACTGTTGATGTAACGGTCAGACGTTTACGTGAAAAAATTGAAGACAATCCGAGTCATCCAAACTATTTAGTGACTCGCCGTGGTGTAGGCTACTATTTACGCAATCCAGAACAGGAGTAAGTAAAATATGAAGACAAAAGTTCGCTTCGTCCAGTCGGTGAACTTTAAAATCGCCCTGACATTTATCTTGATTTTGTTGATTTCAATCGAGATTATCGGGGCGTATTTTATTCGCGGATTGGAACGTTCTACGATTAATAGTTTTATTACGGATATGAACAACAGTGCCTCTTCGATTTCCTATGTTGTGGCCAATGAATTAAGTAAACAAGACAATACCGATGAGACGACGACGAATGCCGCGATTCAACGATTACTTGAAAATAGTGACAATGCAGAAGTCATCGAGATGCGGGTTGTCGATGAAAAAGGGATTGTGCGAGCAACAACAGATGTTAGTGACCAAAGTTCTGTCGGCAAGCGAAACGATTATCGCGATATCGATGACTTTTCAGCCAAAAGTTTTATTACCGTCGATCCAGATGGGAAACGAGTACAAATCAATGTACAGCCGATCCAATCGCCTTCTGGTGAAGCAGTGATTGGAGCCTTATACATCAAAAGTGATTTAGAAAAAGAATACCAACAAATTAAAAATACAGCGTTGATCTTTGTGACGTCTTCTATTATTGCAGCAGGGATCTCGATGATCATTGCACTATTTATTGCACGTTCGATCACGCAACCGATCGGTGAAATGCGTCAACAAGCGATTCGCATCGCACGTGGTGACTATAGTGGTAAGGTAGCCATTCATGCTCAAGATGAGCTGGGTCAGTTAGCGGATACTTTTAATCAACTCGCCGAGCGAATCGAAGAAACGCAAGAAGCAATCGAATCCGAGCGAAATCGATTGAACAGTGTATTGTCACATATGACAGATGGTGTTATTGCGACCGACCGTAGAGGAAAAGTGATCACGATCAATGAGATGGCCTTGTCGTTATTGGATCTAAAAACAGAAGAAGAAGCGATAGGACTTTCGATTTTAACGATGCTGAAAATGGAAGCAGACTATACGTTGCGCGATTTATTAGAAAATCAAAATGAATTATTGCTCGAACGACCATCGGATTCAGTCGAAAGGGGTCAATTGATTTTACGTGTCGACTTTTCAATGATCCGTAGGGAATCTGGCTTTATTTCAGGATTAGTTGCGGTTATTCATGACGTAACTGAACAAGAAAAAACAGAACAAGAACGTCGAGAATTCGTTTCAAACGTTTCTCATGAATTGCGTACGCCGTTAACGAGTATGCGTAGTTATATCGAAGCACTAAGCGAAGGAGCTTGGCAAGATCCAGAAATCGCACCGAATTTTTTAAAAGTCACATTAGATGAAACTGATCGCATGATCCGCATGATCAATGATTTATTAAATCTATCTCGAATGGATAGTGGCAATGCGGAATTGCAAAAAGAATGGGTCAATTTTAATGAACTCGTTAATTTTGTCTTAAACCGATTTGATATGATGGTTACCAATCAAACGAAGCGATATACCATTCGTCGTGAGTTTACGCAACGTGAATTGTGGATGGAAGTCGATGCCGATCGGATGATCCAAGTGATCGATAATATTATGAACAATGCCATCAAATACTCTCCTGATGGGGGCACGATCACGGTTTCACTATCTGAAACACATAACCATATTTTATTAAGTATCCGTGATCAAGGGTTGGGGATCCCGAAAGCCGATCTCACCAAAATCTTTACACGTTTTTATCGTGTGGACAAAGCTAGAGCACGTCAACAAGGTGGTACTGGTTTAGGACTTGCGATTTCTCGTGAAGTCATCAAAGCTCATGGTGGCTCGATTTGGGCACAAAGTCGAGAAAATTATGGATCGACCTTTTTTATTAGTTTACCTTATGAACCGTATGAGGAGGATTGGTGGGAATGAAATGGCAACGACTACTTTTACGTCTCGCGTTGTGTATCTCCATTGCGACTAGTTTTTACTTGTCTTATTTGATCTGGCTCAATCCAACGAAAGCTGTTGCGACGCTACCACAAACAAAAGAGATCACAACAGAAGGTGAAATGACCACGAAAAACTTCCGTAGTTTAACGGATGTCTTTTTACCGTTACAATTGGTTTGGATCAATGAAGATCAAGCGAATGAAACGAATTCCGAACAAATCATCAAAACGTTATTGAGCGAAGTGGGCAGTAATGAGATGCAACAGCCTAAACTAGTTACGTATGAGGCTCCCAATGAATTTATCGAAAAAACGAGTGTAAAAAATGGATTTGATTTTATTTTTATGAATCGAATCTCATTGAATGAAGCAATCGATCTTTTTGATTTAAAATTAGACTTAGAACCACAACAAGTCGAAAAAGAATTGATGTTTGATCAAATGAGTTACAACAGTGAAACCAAGACACTTCATTTTATCGATGCGTCTAAAAAATCAGAACTTATCGTAAAAGTAAATCTGAATGAAACCGAAGTTCAAACGATTTTAAAACAAGATAAAGTGGCTTGGCAAGCTGTAGAATTTACACCTGATTTACTTTTACAACATTATTTAGTCGATCAACCAGTTGAAATGAAATTGTACAGCTATATCTCGACGGTACAGCCGTATTCGATATTTCGCGATAGTTTCTTCCATTCTCCTCAAGAAGCTAGTTTGAGTGATGACACCAATGATTTGATGCTGACCGATCAATCTGAAATGATGACGGTACAGTTAGACAATCGTTTAGTAGAATATCGAGATACTGATATCACAGGTGTACACGATAATTTATATGTGAAAAGCTACGATTATATCCGGAACCTAGGGATGAATTACGGAAACTTACGCTTTTTAGATCGTTTTGAGAATACATTAAATTATCGGATCTTTGTGGAAGGATTTCCAGTATTTAGCAACAATAACGATGGATTGATCTCGATGCAGTTTACAGAAAAAGCGCAAGCTGGAGATGAATGGGCGGTAAAAATCGCAGCAAGTTTAAATACGATCCAAATCCCGATTCCTTCTGATAAAACCATCCAATTGCCATCTAATAAATCTGTTTTATTGGATCTACAAGCACAAGGGCTTGATCTTAGCCGAGTATCAGCTATTATGATCGGCTATGAGTGGAATGATATCAAAGATACGAATGTAGTCGATTTGATCCCGACATGGTATATCAAATATGATCATACATGGCAAAGTCAACAAGCATTAAGCAATCAATTGCAGCAAAGTGCAGGTGAACGATAATGGGATTTAAACGAATCGAGTGGATCTTTTTTATCGCCTTTTTAGGTGTAAATATTTTTTTATTGAATATTTTTCAAGCGTCAAAAAGTGATCAAATGATCGTATCTCCTGAAAGTCAAAAAATTCCTATCGAGCAACGATTAGAAAATGACGAAATTCGATACGAAGGAACACTATCTGATCAAAGTTTGACTGGATATTACTTAAGTGCAAAACCTGCTACGATGCAAAGTTTATATACAGAAATCAAGAAAAACAATAGCCAGCTGTTGAGTGATGGTGAAACGAAATTTGATGGCACACGCTTAATCCATCAAACAATGGACAAATTTATCGTACCGGAAAAAGAAGATTTAGTTGCAGCAAGTCAAACCTATTGGAAAAAGAGCGTAATGCGTGGAGATGAATACACCTATCAACGCAATTTTTCAACGCTGTCTGATGAGAAAATTGAAATCGTTGCGACGCAATCTTATGAAGGAATTCCAATCAATGATCCATCAAGTCAATTGATCTTAAATTTTGCTAAAGAAAATGAAGAGTATGTCAATACGAATTACTCCCAAACGTTTGTCAGTAATTTGACACCGCTGCGTGAATCGATGTCTTTATATACAGAAAAAGAGGCTATCGCGACGCTGTATAGTAACAATCGTTTGCCTGCTAAATCCACGATCGAATGGGCACAGCTAGCCTATACGCTGATTTTAAATGTTCGGGGACAAAACGTGTACATTCCAGCTTGGATCGTGTCTGTCAAAAAAGCAGACAATTCCCGTCAGTTAGAAGTCGTCAATGCGTTTAGCAATCGAATTATTACCAATTCCTCTGTTCGCAAGGTGGAAAATTATTAGTGCTTCGCGTATACTACGTAAAGTAGAAACAAAAAGGGGTCAAACGTAATGAAAACCAACCAAGCATTTCAAGTCAGTATTTTAGCAAGCGGTAGCTCAGGAAATTCACTTTACATTGAAAGTGAACAAAAACGGATTTTAGTCGATGCTGGATTAAGTGGTAAAAAAATTACTTCATTATTGAGCGAAGTAGACCGTAAGCCTGAAGATTTAGATGCCATTTTAGTGACACATGAACATCGTGATCATATTCATGGCGTAGGCGTTTTGGCGCGAAAATATCATTTAGATGTCTATGCAAATCAACAAACTTGGCAAGCGATGGATCCGTTGATCGGTAAAGTCGATGTGGCACAAAAACATATTTTTGATATGGAGAGCGTGCTCACTTTGGGTGATTTGGACATTGAAAGTTTTGGGGTATCTCACGATGCAGCAGCACCGCAATTTTACAAATTTAATAAGGCTGGTAAGTCTTTTGTGGTATTAACGGATACGGGATATTGTAGCGATCGCGTGCGTGGGATTGTAAAAGATGCCGATGCGTATTTGATTGAAAGCAATCATGACCTGCAAATGTTGCGTATGGGAGCATATCCTTGGAATTTAAAACAACGCATCTTAGGCGATAAGGGCCATTTATCCAATGAAGATGGTGCGCTTGCGATGAAAGATCTTCTAGGAGATCGTACGAAACGTATCTATCTAGGTCATTTGAGTCGAGAGAACAATTTGAAAGAATTAGCGCATCTTACGATGGAAACCACCTTAAAAGAATACGATAAAGGTGTCGGTGAAGCCTTCCATCTATACGATACCGACCCAGATCGCGCGACAGAATTATTTGCCATTTAAAAAAGACTTGCTCTCCTTTGACATCAGGTGAAAGGAGAGCAAGTCTTTTTTATGTGAGAAATAGCGTGCCAACGACGACTAAAGTATTCATTCCGACGTGGCTGATAATCGAGGTCCAAATGCGGCCAGTTCGCATGTAGAGAAAACTAAAGAATAAACCTAGTGCTGCATATAAAATGAGATGGCCATCAAAATGCATGAGCGCAAACAATAAACTGCTGACACACATGGCAAACCAAACGGGAGTGCGTGAGGCTAAAGAACTGAAGATTGCCCGACGAAACACAAATTCTTCCATGATCGGTCCACCGATCGTCACTGCCAAAATAAAGAAGGGTTGAGATTTTACCAGTGAAATAATTTGTTCCGTATTTTTCGACGCTTCGGGAACGCCAAATAGAGCGATTTCAAGTTGCATTGCTAGACTTTGAACTAGAATAGCCAAAAAGATCCCGCCGATTCCCCAAAGTAAGATTTGTTTCCAATTTGCAGGTCGCTTTTCAAATCCGATCAATCCGTGTTTTAGATAAATCAAAATCAAAAAGACTGCACCAAAGATATACGTAATCAACGTGACCCACAAACTAAGACTAACTGGAAAAAATGCGGGGAGGAGATAGCAGATAGCATACGTTAAAATCGTGAGCGTACTGTATTTTTTTAAAGACATGAAATGCCTCCTTTCTTCATTAGTAGTATAACAAAAAAATCAAGTAGCATCTTATTTCCATGAATTTTTAAAAATTATTCAAAAAACTTGCATTCTGATGGAAAAATGAGTAATATAATCTGTGTAAGTTAGCACTCGATTAAAGAGAGTGCTAAAACTAAAAAACCTATTTTTTTGGAGGGATAAAACGTGTTAAAACCATTAGGTGATCGTGTATTGATCGAAGTATCAAAAGAAGAAGAAACAACTGCTAGCGGGTTTGTCCTAGCTTCAGCAGCAAAAGAAAAACCACAAACTGGTACTGTGATCGCAGTTGGCGAAGGACGTATTCTCGATAATGGAGAACTAGCACCGGTTCCAGTAAAAGTGGGCGATACAGTCTTATTTGAAAAATACGCAGGCTCAGAAGTAAAATATGACGGCGTAGACTATATGATTTTTTCAGCCAAAGATATCGTGGCTATCGTAGAATAAAAAAATATTTTTGAGGTGAATAAAACATGGCAAAAGACATTAAATTTGCAGAAGATGCACGAGCAGCAATGTTGCGTGGTGTAGATAAATTAGCAGATACAGTAAAAGTAACATTAGGACCAAAAGGCCGTAATGTCGTATTAGAAAAAGGCTTTGGTTCACCCTTGATTACAAATGATGGTGTGACGATCGCAAAAGAAATCGAATTAGAAGATCATTTTGAAAATATGGGTGCGCAATTGGTTTCAGAAGTTGCATCGAAAACAAATGATATCGCTGGAGACGGTACGACAACAGCAACTGTGTTGACGCAAGCAATCGTCCGTGAAGGATTAAAAAATGTAACGGCTGGAGCAAACCCATTAGGCGTACGTCGTGGAATTGAACTAGCAACAAAAGCTGCAGTGGAAGAATTGCATGCGATCTCTTCAATCGTCAATACTAAAGAAGCGATTGCTCAAGTAGCTGCTGTTTCCTCTGGAAGCGAACAAGTAGGTAGCTATATTGCCGATGCAATGGAAAAAGTGGGCAATGATGGCGTGATTACGATCGAAGAATCAAAAGGGATCGAAACAGAACTAGATGTTGTAGAAGGGATGCAATTTGACCGCGGCTACCTTTCACAATACATGGTAACCGACAATGATAAAATGGAAGCTGTTTTAGAAAATCCATATGTCTTGATTACAGATAAAAAAATCTCAAATATTCAAGACGTATTGCCATTACTAGAACAAATTTTACAACAAAGCAAACCGCTATTGATCATCGCAGACGATGTCGATGGTGAAGCATTGCCAACTTTAGTGTTAAACAAGATCCGTGGTACATTTAACGTAGTTGCGGTTAAAGCACCAGGCTTTGGTGATCGTCGTAAAGCGATGTTAGAAGATATCGCGATCTTAACAGGTGCCACAGTCATTACAGAAGATCTAGGATTAGAATTAAAAGATGCATCAATCGACATGTTAGGACGTGCAAGTAAAGTCGTTGTGGATAAAGACAACACAACGATCGTTGAAGGAGCAGGACAAACAGAAGCGATTGCTGCTCGAGTTCAAATCATCCGCAATCAAATCGCTGAAACGACGTCAGACTTTGATCGTGAAAAACTACAAGAACGTCTAGCGAAATTAGCAGGTGGTGTGGCAGTAGTAAAAGTTGGTGCACCAACTGAAACGGAATTAAAAGAAATGAAACTACGTATTGAAGATGCATTAAATGCAACTCGTGCTGCTGTTGAAGAAGGCATGGTTTCTGGTGGAGGAACTGCTTTAGTCAACGTGATTCAAAAAGTCGCACAATTAGAAGCAGAAGGTGATGTGGCAACAGGAATTCGTATCGTTGTTCGTGCATTAGAAGAGCCAGTACGCCAAATTGCAGAAAATGCAGGCTACGAAGGTTCAGTCATTATTGATAAATTAAAACAAGCTGAACTAGGCATTGGATTTAATGCAGCAACTGGCGAATGGGTGAACATGCTAGAAGCTGGAATCGTTGATCCAACAAAAGTAACGCGTTCGGCATTACAAAATGCAGCATCCGTAGCAGCATTATTATTAACTACAGAAGCGGTTGTGGCCAATAAACCAGAACCAGAAAAACCAATGCCACCAATGGATCCATCTATGATGGGCGGCATGATGTAAAAAAAAAAGAACTTGCCTAGGCAAGTTCTTTTTTTAGTGCAATACTGCAGTGGCTAACGCTTGTTGGATGGCAAGAATGCTGTCATCTTTTCGAAAAGGTAATGTGATTGTCGGTTCTACCGCGCTAGAAATCCAAATGTCTAGTTCGGCATCTAAATCAAAATGGCCACTTGTTTCAATACTAAAGTGTGAAATGCTGCGATAAGGAATGCTATGATATTGACTTTTCTTCCCTGTTACGCCTTGTTTATCAACAATGATCAAGCGTTTGTTGGTAAATACGACTAAGTCGCGAATCAAAGTGAACGCTAAATCGACAGTTTCATTTGAAATCAAGATCGATTGCAATTCGCGTGTTACATTGGCCGTATCTGTTTTTGTGTTGTTGCCTAAAAGTCCATCGAATAATCCCATGCTCAGTTCCTCCAATCTTATTTGAGGTAAGTATAACATGAAAAACTCCTGATGAATCTTTGGGAAAAGGTGAAGCGGAACATTTCTACTTCTTTTTTCAATCTATCTGTTATAAAATAAGGAAAGATTAAAAAAGAGGAGTTGCACTCATGCAAAATATCTATCCAGATGATAGTTTAACGCTACATACTGATCTTTATCAAATTAATATGATGCAAACATATTGGGAATTAGGCAGAGCTGATCGTCATGCAGTTTTTGAATGTTACTTTCGTGACATGCCTTTTCAACATGGTTACGCCATCTTTGCTGGTTTAGAACGCCTTGTTCACTATTTAGAACATTTGAAATTTACTGAAACAGATTTAGCTTATCTACGCGAAGTAGGCGGCTATTCCGAAGGTTTTTTAGCGTATTTACGTGAATTTAAATTTGCCTGTACCGTGCGTGCTGTAAAAGAAGGGGAATTGGTGTTCAACAATGAACCGTTGATTCAAGTAGAAGGTCCGATCGCCCATGCCCAATTGATTGAGACTGCCCTATTGAATATGGTCAATTTCCAAACGTTGATTGCAACAAAAGCCGCGCGTATCAAATCTGTCATTGGAGAAGATCCGTTATTAGAATTTGGCTCAAGACGTGCGCAAGAATTAGATGCGGCCATTTGGGGAACCCGTGCTGCTTTTATTGGTGGAGCAGATGCTACGAGTAATGTCCGTGCAAGTAAAATTTTTGGGATTCCAGCAAGCGGAACCCATGCACACTCATTGGTTCAATCGTATGGAAACGATTATGATGCCTTTATGGCGTATGCAAAAACGCATCGTGATTGTGTCTTTTTAGTCGATACGTATGATACCTTGCGTTCAGGTGTACCTAATGCGATCCGCGTTGCAAACGAAATGAAAGACAGCATCAACTTTTTAGGTGTACGAATCGATAGTGGAGATATGGCATATATCTCAAAAAAAGTACGTGAACAATTAGATGAAGCTGGATTTACAGATGCAAAAATCTTTGCATCAAATGATTTAGATGAAAGTACGATCTTAAGTCTTAAAATGCAAAAAGCGAAAATCGATGTATGGGGTGTTGGAACAAAATTGATTACCGCATATGACCAACCCGCATTAGGCGCTGTGTATAAACTGGTTTCGATGGAAGATGATCATGGACAAATGATCGATACGATCAAGTTGTCCAGTAATGCAGAAAAAGTTTCCACACCAGGAAGAAAGCAAATTTGGCGAATCACAAGACGTTCGAATGGGAAATCAGAAGGAGATTACATCACGCTTTGGGATGAAGATCCACGGACTCAAACGGAGTTGTTTATGTTCCACCCGGTCCACACATTTATCAATAAAACCATCAAAGATTTCCACGCGCGTCCTTTATTGTTAGATATCTACCAAGAAGGAACGCTAGTCTATGACTTACCTGTTTTAGAAGAAATCAAAGCTTATTCAAAAGCGAGCTTAGATTCATTATGGGATGAATACAAACGTGATCTAAATCCACAACCGTATCCTGTGGACTTATCACAAGAATGTTGGAATCATAAGATGCGTTTGATTGAACAAGTACGAAAAAATGTTCAAGCGCTAAAAGTAGAGGAATAAAGTAGGAGGAATCTAAATGACGACACAAGAAGCGATTATTGCAGAATTAGGTGTACAACCAACTATTGATCCAAAAGAAGAAATTCGGAAAAGTATTGATTTTTTAAAAACTTATTTAAAACAATATCCATTTTTAACAACATTCGTTTTAGGGATCAGTGGAGGACAAGATTCTTCATTAGCAGGGCGTTTGGCACAACTGGCTATCGAAGAAATGCGAAATGAAACAGGCAATCCCAATTATCAATTTATTGCAGTTCGCTTGCCTTACGGGGAACAAGCTGATGAAGAAGATGCTTTGCGTGCATTAGAATTCATCCAAGCAGACATTGAGGTACGTGTTAATATCAAAGATGCAGTCGATGCACAAGTTCAAGCAGTTGCAGATACGGGAATTCCTGTTAGTGACTTCAACAAAGGCAATATCAAAGCACGTCAACGTATGATCTCACAATACGCGATTGCAAGTGAACGTCATGGGGCAGTATTGGGAACCGATCATGCAGCAGAAAATATCACTGGCTTCTTTACCAAGTATGGTGACGGTGGCGCGGATATTTTACCTTTATTCCGTTTAAATAAGCGCCAAGGTAAGGCGTTATTAAAAGAATTAGGTGCACCAGAGGCTTTATATACAAAAATCCCAACAGCCGATTTAGAAGACGGCCGTCCATTGGTTGCCGATGAAGTAGCACTTGGGGTAACGTATGATGCAATCGATGATTACTTAGAAGGCAAAGCTGTTCGTGCTGAAGATCAAGAAACGATTGAACGCTGGTGGAATAAAACGCAACATAAACGTCACTTGCCAATTACGATTTTTGACGACTTTTGGAAGTAAAAATAACAACGATTTTAAAGTTTCTGATGTTATTTTTTTGAAATCAACAGGATTTTATTTGCAACAAATTAGGGATTGTCTTATAATAACATTACAGGAGTTTTGGGGAAGACTCTGTCAACAACGTCGAGAGGAAAACAGCAATGTTTCCTCTTTTTTTTATTCTCTTTTTGTCAGGAGTGAAGTACGTGAACAGACCTTCGTTTGTTGCCAAATGTAGTGCAACGATTGCAAGTATCGTTTATATTTTTGCCTCGCATTTTTATTTACAATGGTGTCAAAATCATTTTTCAGTATCCTTAGCCTATAAATTTGCATTTGAATGGCATACAGAAAAATTTTTATTAGGGAGTATCTGTTTAGCCTTAGTATATGTTTGGCTCTCTACAGTAATTGGATCGTATAAGTTAGGGGCGATGGTTTATTTTGTTGGGATCGGTTTAGTTGGTTTTGTGACTAGCCAAAAAATGAGTTATCGCAATGAACCTCTCTATCCAGATGATTTTCGACTGATGTTTCAATGGCAAATGTTTCGTGATTTGATCCCGAATTGGCTTTTTTGGCTGATTTTAATTGTCGTATTGGGTATGTGTGGTCTAGTGTTAGGACAAATCGTCAGAAGTCTTATTCGACCAAAATGGTACCAAACAAAACGTCTAGTGGTCTTTTTACTGACATCAGTCGCTTTAGTGAGTTTGGGCCAATTTAATCAAGAGGGCAACTGGATGCGCCAAGCATATAACAAAAGTGCTTTGTGGATTCCGTATTCACAAGAAATGAATTATTATAATGTAGGGTTTGTTGGAGGATTTTTATATAACTTATTTGTTCCCACGATGGAGCCTGTCGAAGGCTATTCTAAACAAGCGATCGAGGATATCGTCACGCGTTACAATACACGTGCGAAAGAAGAAGTCGTTGAAACTGAGCAACCAAATATCGTATACGTAATGAGTGAGAGCTTTTCTGACCCGTCACGCTTAAAGGGAATCACGTTACCAAATGATCCACTTGAACGCTACCGTGTAGAGCAACAACAAACACGCGCGGGTCAAATGCTATCGCAAGGTTATGGGGGAGGAACGGCAAATATCGAATTTGAAGCACTCACGGGCTTTTCGATGAGTTTATTGGCTCCTCAAATGACTACGTCATATACGATGTTAGTTCCGAAACTAGACCATATGCCTTCACTCGTTTCCTTTTTAAATGCTCAAAATTATGAAACGACTGCGATTCATCCTTATGATACGTCTATGTACCGTAGAAAAGAAGTGTATTCGATTTTAGGATTTGATCACTTTTATGATCAAAGTGACTTTAAAAACGCTGTACGTCAGGAAAATAATCCTTATATATCCGATCAAAGTGCCTATGAAAAAGTACTCGCACAATTAAAAAATAGTTCCACTCCGCAATTTGTCCATCTTGTCACGATGCAAACGCATATGCCATATGGGACGAAATACACGACACATCCTTTTCAAATGGCTGGATTTGATACAGAGGTAGCAGCAGACTATTTAGAAGATATCCATCTTAGCAGTGAAGCCTTTGTGGACTTTTTAGCTGATCTCAAGCAATTAGATCAGCGAACCTTAGTGGTATTTTGGGGAGACCATTTACCTGGTATTTATGATGAAACGATTCGAGAACAAAATGAAGAGGTGCAAATGCATTTAACTGATTTTATGTTTTACGACTCAAAAACAGCATTTACTCCTCAGAATGATTTGATCTTAAGTCCCTATTATTTTGCACCTGAACTATTGGTCGATCGGGGATTACCGATTTCTGGATTTTATGCTTTACTTCATCAAGTCTCAGAATTTTTACCTGCCGAAGAAAAAAATCAGAGTTATCAACAGAAAAATTGGCAAGCCACTAGAACATTGACCAAAGAACAAGCCAAAATTTTCCATGACTATCAATTAATCACGTACGATATTGTAGCTGGAGAACAATATAGTTTGGATGATTTCTTTACTTTGCCGCAATAATCCAGTATCTAAACAAGCTACTTTTCGTTTTTGTCAGCGAAAAGTAGCTTTTTTTCTTTGTCAAGACAGATTTAGTTGTAAAAAAAAGATGTTTCACATCCGAAAATACCGTATGTAAAAAAAACTCCTAAAAATAGAAAGCTAGTCTAACATGTAAACAAAATGGTATAGCTTTCATGCGTGAAACTTTTTTTTATTGGCGATCCGTGTGGATAAGTGAAGCAGTTAGGATAGCCTGATAAATCTTTTCAATCTCATCTTGCATGCCTCGAAGTTCAAAATCTCCTAAAAAAGGAACGTGGAACTGTGCGGCGTATTGTTTTGCCGTTAGACAATATTGATTGTTAAAGTTTTTATTACCACTGCCGATAATGCCTTTACAATACCTTTGATTATCGCCATAATCGATATAGTCCCGCATGGCTTCTGTTAAAATCTCTTGGTCACCCGAATCGATGCCGTTTCCCCCTTCTAAATAGGTTGGAACACAGACGACAAATGGTTCTGTTTCATTCGTAAATGGAGTATTGTCGTGGATTTCTTTTACTGAAAATACAGTTCCTTGTTCCGCCGCGTATGCTTGTAAACGCGTGACGAATGAACGTGTATTTCCAGAGATTGAAATATAGAGTATATTCAAAATAAATTTCCCCCTTTTCTTCTTTACGTAGTATAGCAAGAATTAAAACAGACGACTAGTTTAAACAATGAAAGGAATGAGAAGATGATTCGTCCAGCAAATGTACAAGATCGAAACCAAATGGCAGAATTAGTGTATGTGATCTTTTCCGATATGGAATTGCCGCTCGTAGCACGGTATTCTAAAGAGGAGTTGATCGCATTCGTCGTAGAAGCGATGTCAGATCCGACTTATCGTTATAGTGAAACCAGAGCACTAGTCAAAGAAGTCGATGGTAAAGTTGTAGGTGTCGCATTTGGTTATCTAGCAGATGAAGAAGCAATTATTGATGATGCTTGGAAACATGTAGCTAGAGCGCATAACATTGTAAGACCATGGCAATTGTTTACAGATAAAGAAACGTTACCAAATGAATGGTATCTAGACTCGATTTGTGTGTCTAGTCGCCAGCGTGGCCAAGGAATCGGCTCGCAATTACTCGCTGCAGTCGAAGAACAAGCCAAAGCAAGTGATCAATCTTATCTTGGTTTGTGTTGTGATCAACAAAATCCTCAGGCAAAAAAATTATACGAATCCTTTGGGTATCGTGTCGTACAAACACAACAAATCAGCGGTCATGTATACGATCATATGCAAAAAAAACTTAGCTGATCTACAGCTAAGCAAAAAGAGGTTGAGCCAAATAAGGTTCAGGCTCTTTTTTTCGGTTGTAGAGCCAATAATCCATAATCGCTGCGATACAAATACAAAGCGGTGCATCTTTTGCATCGTGTACCGTTAATTTATAATAGTTTTCTTTAAGGTAGGTTTCTTTATTGAGGTGCATGATTGGATGATGAAAATGACGAATCGCATAGTGATGATGGTAGATATTTCCATAAACAGTCCAATGAAGCTGTCGAATATAGTAAAAATCACCTGGCCAATTAAACAATTTCTTCAAGGTTCCAACTTTTTGAACGTCGAGATAAAGATCAAAACGTCTTCCTACTAATACACTGGTTTGTTTGACGCTTGCGGCAAGCGACCCATCCATACAATAAAGTGAGAGCACATCATTTTTAGTTCCCCAATGCCCGATCAGAAGGTAAAGCGCTTGTCCGTCTTTATCTCTGACGATCGTTTGCGTATTGGTGCCTAATCGTTGTTCTTGGATAAAATATTCTGGCATCTCGATTCACTTCCTTTTTGAATTGCATCGGTAGACAGATATAGTGTAACATAAAGGAGAATGTTAGAAAAATGATTATAAAAGAGGGAAGAGATGACGTTGAAAAAAAGAATATGGTCGATGACTGCAGTTGCTTGTTTTGGGATTGGATTGAGTTCGCTACTTGAGGTGCCGCAAGTTCAAGCAGCAGCCGTGACAGCTAGTCAGCAACAATTTATTGAAACAGTTGGTGAAGATGCACGTGTATTAGCTGGTGAGAATGATTTATATGCATCGGTGATGATTGCGCAAGCTATATTAGAAAGTAACTGGGGACAAAGTACATTGGCGTCACCCCCAAATCATAATTTATTTGGGATCAAAGGAGATTATCAAGGTGCATCGGTGATGATCGAGACATCAGAATTTGTCAACAATAAATGGATCAAAGTCAATGCTGCGTTTAAACGTTATCCTTCTTATAACGAATCATTGCTAGATCATGTGCACAAATTAAGAACGCGTTCATTTTCACCAGGTGTTTACTATTATGCTGGGGCTTGGAAAAGCAATGCGCCAACGTATCAGGATGCCACCGCATTTTTGACTGGAAAATATGCCACTGATCCACAGTATAACCAAAAATTAAATCGCTTGATCGAGACCTATGACCTTACACAATACGATCAACCTTCAGCTAATTCTGTGGCACTGTATCGTTTATATAATCCAAATAGCGGCGAACATTTTTATACTTACGACACCAATGAAAAGCAACATTTGATTACAGTAGGCTGGAAATATGAAGGAATCGCTTGGAATTCTTCGCTTTCAGGAGATCCCGTCTATCGCGTGTACAATCCAAATAGTGGAGATCATCATTATACGATGCAACAGCAAGAGGTAGCGCATTTAGTTTCAGTGGGCTGGCGTGCAGAAGGCATTAGTTTTTATTCCAATGGTGGAAAAGAAATTTTACGTGTATACAATCCTAATGCAAAAACCGGGACGCATCACTATACGTTTAATCCTGGTGAAAAACAAGCGCTCGTCAATCAAGGCTGGCAAGATGAGGGAGTTGGCTTTTATGGCGAATAAAACATGGAAAACAGAGCTAGCACCTATTTGTTCTACCCAAATGATGCAAGACTTGCGTACATTTGTGGAGCAAGCGTATGCCACAGAACAAATCTTCCCGCCACAAGAACAAATTTTTGAAGCGTTAAAACAAACACCTTACGAGGATGTAAAAGTCGTGATCTTAGGGCAAGATCCTTATCATAATGAGCATCAAGCAAATGGACTAGCGTTTTCTGTTAATAAAGGGCAAAAAATCCCTCCTTCTTTACGAAATATGTATAAAGAAATGGAGTCTGATCTAAAGGTAAACGCCCCTACACATGGAGATCTTCATGCTTGGGCAAAACAAGGAGTGTTATTGTTAAATACTGTGCTTACGGTAAAAGCACATCAAGCCAACTCTCATCAAAAAAAAGGGTGGGAACAGTTTACAGATGCTGTTATCGATGCAGTCAATCAACGTCAAACACCAGTCGTTTTTGTATTATGGGGTGGATCAGCACAGAAAAAGAGTAAACGAATTGATACACAAAAACATAAAATTATTACAGCAGCTCATCCTAGTCCATTATCGGCATATCGTGGCTTTTTTGGTTCGCGGCCGTTTTCTACCATAAATCAAGCCTTGGCGGAATTAGGGCAAAGTCTAATCCAATGGCAAATTCCCGAGTAAAAACGCGCATTGCTTTAAAGACTTATCATTTCTTTCTTACTAAATAGTAATACAGGAGGAAAAAACTGTTTTTTTTGACGTAGATAGTGTATGATAAACGAGAATGATGTGTAAAAAATGGAGGGTCTTTACTAATGGAATTATTTGATAGTTTAAAATTTAGAATCGTACGTCGCGGAATCAAAATTGCGTTCCCAGAAGCAACAGATACACGTATTTTAGGAGCAGTTGCCCGTTTAAACGGAGAAGAATTGATCGAACCTGTATTGATTGGAAAACGTGAAGAAATCGAAAAAGCAGCAAAAACACGTGGAATCAATATTTCAGATTTAACAATTTATGATCCAGACAACTGTGGCCGTTGGGATCAAATCGTAGAGGCATTCGTAGAACGTCGTAACGGTAAAGTAACACGTGAACAAGCAGAAACATTACTAAAAGATGAAAACTATTTTGGTACAATGTTGACATATATGGGAATCACAGATGGTTTAGTGTCTGGTGCGATTCACTCAACAGGAGACACTGTGCGCCCAGCTTTACAAATCATCAAAACAAAACCAGGAATCAGCCGTACAAGTGGTGCGTTCTTAATGATGCGTGGGAATGAGCAAGAAAAATATATCTTTTCAGATTGCGCGATCAATGTAGCACCAACACCACAAGAATTAGCTGAGATTGCTGTTGCGTCAGCTGAAACAGCACAATTATTTGATATCGACCCTAAAGTTGGAATGTTGAGCTTTTCTTCAAAAGGTTCTGCTAAAGCACCTCAAGTAGATGCGACAGCAGAAGCAACAAAAATTGCCCAACAATTAGCACCAGAACTTGCAATTGATGGCGAATTACAATTTGATGCCGCTTATAGTCAAGCAGTAGCGAACTTAAAAGCTCCAGATTCAGAAGTTGCAGGTCACGTAAATGTCTTTGTCTTCCCAGATTTACAATCAGGAAATATTGGCTACAAAATTGCGCAACGTTTTGGTAACTTTGAAGCAATTGGACCAATCTTACAAGGATTAAACAAACCAATCTCTGATTTATCTCGTGGATGTAATGAAGAAGATGTTTACAAATTATCAATCATTACAGCTGCACAAACATTAAACAGCTAAATCTTAAAAGGAAAGTTCTGAAAATGAACTTTCCTTTTTTCTATCACAATTTGAAAGGAAGAAAAAAGATGCGTTTAGTAGGAATCGATGCATTACTAGCATTTGCGACACATGTTGGACAAGTAGCTGAAAAACAAGATGTTTTACTGTTAACAGGTGATCTAGGTGCTGGAAAAACAACTTTTACCAAAGGAATCGCTAAAGGATTAGGGATTACTCAAATGATCAAAAGTCCAACCTATACGATTATTAGAGAATATGATGGTCGCTTGCCACTTTATCATATGGATGTCTATCGGATCGTTTCGGGTTCGGATGAACTTGGATTAGAAGATTATTTTGAAGGTGATGGGCTGAGCGTAGTCGAGTGGGGACGTCAGTTAGAAGAACTGCCACATGACTTTTTAGAGATCACATTAAAAAAAGATCCCGCAGATGAAACGGTACGTCATTTAGTATTTTCGATCGAAGGTGCGCAAGCGCAAGCGTTTTATGATCGGATTATGGTCGCACCATGGAAGTAAGTTTTCGTAAAGCCATTCCTTCCGATGCTGCGAGGATCAAGGCCTTTATTTCTCAAATGAGTCAAGACAGTGACACTGTATACTTTGACCCAGAGATAAAAGCGTTATCGCCAAAACGCTTTGCTGAACAATTAGCAGTCATTTATGACTCACCGCAACATTTATTTTTGATTGCAACGACGACAGATTGTATCGGATTGATTTCGATTCAAGCGCTTGACACACAGCGTGGTGAAGTCGGTATTGCAGTTGCAAAAACTTTTCAAAGAATGGGGATTGGATCGATTTTACTTGAAGAAGCGCTGATATGGTTTGAAGAAGAGTCAGAACTTGATCAGCTTTGTTTGAGCGTCGTTTCAAATAATACTGTTGCCATCAACTTGTATCAAAATTTTGGTTTTCAATTTGATGACACCATACAACACTATTTACCTGAAGTTCCATATGCTACACTTTCGTTTATGTCCTATAAAAAAACACGACCTTCTGCTTAAATCAGAAGATCGTGTTTTTATTTTGGGTAATAAGAGACAAAAGGTTTGAGTAAGGAAAGATCAAAGTGTGTCGCTTGATGAATCAAGATCAAAGCGCAAGCACGACTGTCTTCTAATGCATCATGATGATTCAAAGAGATATTTAAATAATCGGCTACGGTATTGAGTTTATGGTTCGGCAATTTTTTATAACAGGCTCGGCTTGTTCGAACCGTATCTAGAGTTAAATACGTTGGTTGTGTGAATCCAGAATAAGCTAAACAAGCTGAAAGTACACGATTATCAAAGGCTGCGTTATGGGCGACGATCAAACTATTTGGATTAAAATACTGTTTAATCACTGGCCACACTTGTGCAAACGTGGGGGCATCTTGCACCATATCTGGTGTAATGTGGTGTACGTTGATCGTGTGAGGTGAAAATGGAGTATCCGGTTTGATCAATGTCGAAAATTCACCTACAATTTTATTTTCACGAACCATTGTCAGCGCGATGGAACAGGCGCTATGTGGTTGAGAAGAAGCTGTTTCAAAATCTAGTGCTAAAAAATTCATGGATTTAACTCAAGGTCCAACGTCGCTTCAATTGGACAATGGTCACTTCCTAAAAGTTGCGGATACAAGTTTGCTTCTTGTAATTGTGGACGCAAGCGTTCGCTGATCACGAAGTAATCGATTCGCCATCCGGCATTGTTTTTACGCGCATTAAATCGATAACTCCACCAAGAATAGGCGCCAGTTTGTTCAGGATGCAACGCGCGATACGTATCGATATAGCCATTTTCTAATAGTGTAGTAAATTTTTGGCGTTCCTCGATCGTAAATCCAGCATTTTTTTGATTGGTTTTTGGATTTTTTAAGTCGATTTCTTGATGTGCAACATTTAAATCGCCACACAAGATAACGGGTTTTTGTGCATCTAATTGATTGATATAGCTTAGAAAGGCATCTTCCCATTCCATACGATAATCTAAACGTTTTAATTCGTTTTGTGAGTTTGGTGTATAACAAGTAACCACAAAGAAATTCGGATATTCTAATGTGATAACGCGACCTTCTTGATCATGTTCTGCTTGTCCGATTCCATAAGTGACGTGTTGTGGTTCATGTTTTGTAAAAATAGCAGTTCCTGAATATCCCTTTTTTTCAGCATAGTTCCAATACTGATGATACGCTTTTAGAGGCATGTCGATTTGACCAGCTTGTAGCTTTGTTTCTTGTAAGCAGAAAAAATCAGCATCGAACGCGTCAAATACCTCCATAAAGTTTTTTTTCATTACGGCACGTAAGCCATTTACATTCCAAGAAATAAATTTCATCTGTATTCCTCCTTGCATAGCTCTATTTTACTGAATCCTGTTTTCAAATGAAAGGCATGCAAATCTTTCTTAAGGTTTTAACAGAAATTAAGGTAAGTTTGAAGAAATCATGCTACACTATAGCAGATGCTTAAAAAAGAGAGGGAATGTACAATATGGATAATGCAGGATTAACGATAGAATTTCCAGAAATGGAAATTTTGACGCACGAACCGTTGATGAAGTATACCTATACGAAAACAGGAGGACCGGCAGATTACTTGGTTTTCCCGAAAACACAGCACGAAGTCCAACAAATCGTGACGTATTGCACACAACATACGATTCCTTGGTTAGTTCTTGGAAATGCAAGTAATTTAATCGTACGTGACGGAGGGATTCGTGGCGTCGTATTGATGCTGACGAAAATGACCAATATGACGATTGACCATACAACGATTCAAGTAGAAGCGGGTGCTCGTTTGATCGATGTTTCAAAAGCTGCAGGAGAGCACCAATTGACTGGTTTAGAATTTGCATGTGGGATTCCAGGAAGTATCGGCGGTGCAGTATATATGAACGCAGGCGCATACGGTGGTGAAATCAAAGATGTATTTGTTTCGTGTGATTATTTAGATGAAACAGGTACGATTCGCACCCTAACAGCAGCAGACATGGCTTTTTCCTATCGTCATAGTGCCGTTCAAGAGAAAAAAGGAATCGTCTTGTCAGTGACCTTTGAGTTACAGCAAGGTGTCGTACAAGAAATTCAAGAAAAAATGCAAGAACTTACGCGTTTACGTGAAGACAAACAGCCGTTAGAATATCCATCATGTGGTAGTGTCTTCAAACGTCCAGAAGGCCATTTTACCGGGAAATTGATTCAAGATGCAGGGTTACAGGGGATGTGTATCGGTGGTGCACAGATCTCGACGAAACATGCAGGATTTATTGTGAATATCGATCATGCTACAGCAACAGATTATGTGGAATTGATTGCGCATATTCAACACGTTATTTTTGAAAAATTTGCGGTTTCTCTAGAGACAGAAGTTCGGATTATCGGCGAACAATAAAAAGCAGTCCCAAAATGGGACTGCTTTTTATTGTTTACGTTGATAAAGTTTCAATAAAACGGTCGCGATCGCACTCGTTGCGATTCCAGCTACTAACGCTTCTGGAATGCCTTGTGTCAAAATGATGCCATTGATTGCGGTATAGACAGCACTACCACTTTTTCCAATCAATTGTGCATATTGAGCTTGAAACAGAAAGTAGATCCCGTTCATGACTAAAATCGTGTTCGTTAACCCGCCCAAGGTTCCAGCGATAAACAATAGCACTGGTTGATAGCGTTGTTTGGTCAACTTTAATAAGGCACGATACACATAATAAGGCACGATCCCAATCAAAATACGTGGAACAAGCGCGATGATTACAGCTTGGATACTTCCATGTTCAGCTCCAATCGGTGCAACAAAAGGCGAAAATACAAATGAAAGTGGCGTGACGATAACAGTTGAGCGAATCATACTGATAATGCCAAAACAACCGCCTAAAAATCCGCCTAATCGTGGTCCCAATACGATGGAAGCGATAATGACTGGAATATGCATCGTTGTAGCATTGATAGGACCTAAAGGGATAAAGCCTAAGAATGGTACGGAAGCAAAAAGCAATAAAATAGCTAGAAAAAATGCAGTTAATACTAAGTCGAAGTGTTTAGATCGACGATTCATGTCACGTTCCCCCTGATTATGTGTTAAGTGTTGTATCGACGGCTTCTAGTAAAGTTTCTAGCGATGCCAATGCACCACGACCGTAGTCGCCACAGGCTAGTAAAGCTTGTCTAGGAAGAATTTCATCATAGCCGATTTCTTTCAAGGAAGCAAGATTTTTTTGTGTCAAGACATGTTCGTACATAACTGTATTCATGGCGGGGGCAATTAATTTCGGTACCTCATTAGGTAAGGCCAACGCTACAGTAGAAATCAAGTCATCTGCCATGCCGTGACTTAATTTCGCAATGGTATTGGCTGTAGCTGGTGCAACTATAAATAAATCTGCTTGTTTCGCTAGTTCAATGTGATTGATCTTTTCAGGCTGTTCTTCATCCATTACACTCGTATGGACCTTACGTTTAGATAATGCTTGAAGTGTTAGCGGTGTAATGAAAGATTGACTACTTTGAGTCATCAAGACATCGACTTCGTATCCAGATTTGGTCAATTCATTCACTAAATCTGCTGCTTTATAAGCTGAGATACTTCCGCTGACACCTAATACGATTCGTTTTGCGTTCATCTAATTATGCCTTCTTTCTTTTGATTATAGGGACAAGCGTGCACACGATTACGTGCGCGATTTCTGCTTTAGTATTGGCTTGCGCTAAAATTCCTTGTTCATTCACAAGATAACCTACGTGTGTAGAAGCTGTGATTTGGCTAAGGTCATTGGCTAACACAAAATCTGCTTGATTGGTTTGCTGTGCTTTTTTTGCTACAGCGATCAATTCATCTTGTTCGACTTGAACCAATAATTTAAAGCCGACTAATAGCGTAGTAGGTTGGTATTGTTTGATCAGTTGAATGACTTTGGGTGTTTTTTTTAAAATGACAGTCAAGTGATCTGTCGCCGACGAGAGTTTATTTTCTACAGGATGAGGCAATGTATCAAACCATTGTGCTGTAAAGTCTTCGTTAGGATGAGTATAGTGCCACTGGTTTAATGCTTCAAGTAATTGTGCTTGGGATAAACTCGCACTTGGCGTGAAATCACTCACGGCCATACTATGGATTACCGCATCATAAGTATGCGTTGTCAGTAATGTTGTCATTGTCGTTACTAGATCAGCGGTATCGTGGATGGGATAGACGCTAAGCTGTTCATGAGGTGCAGGTTTTTTGGCATGTGTCGTAACGATTGCATCGACTGTAGCTTGTTGTGCTAACCATTCAGCAACGATCAAACAACCTAGCGTACCAGTCGATTGATTGGTAATCTCGCGCACTTGATCGATTCGTTCACTTGTACCACCTAACGTAACTAAGATTCTCATATTTGTCCTCCTATGCTTGCCTCGTGTTATTTGTAATTTATTCGATGATGAATCGACTCAAATCAAGAGTCTGACTGAATGTATCTACTATCGTGTTATGATCATCAAATTTTTTTAGTGAAAAATCAGTAAACCAAACGTATCATAACATAATTTTAGTTTTTTAACGGAAATTTTGGTTAGATTTTCGTGATTTTTTAACAAAACACAGCCTTCTAGACTTGTGTTTTTTTGAAAAAAATTCTATTCTTAAGCAGTATGTCTATCTTTGTTTAGAAAACGAATGACAGCAGACAAAGTGCATTAAATTAGAATGCAAGATCAAAGAATAGAAGGAGGAAACAAATGGGGAAACCAATTATTTCATTCCAAAATGTAGTGAAACAATACGATGATGAAGTGATTTTGAAAAATGTCAATTTTGAAATAGAAGAGGGGCGTTTTTATACTTTATTAGGTCCTTCAGGTTGTGGCAAAACGACGATTTTACGAATTATTGCAGGATTTTCAGAGGCCACTAAAGGAGATGTATATTTTGAAGGAAAACGAATCAATGACGTACCGGCAAACCAACGTCAAGTCAATACCGTCTTTCAAGATTATGCTTTATTTCCACATATGAATGTATTTGATAATGTAGCCTTTGGGTTGAAAATAAAAAAATTACCGAAAGCAGAAATTGCTAAAAAAGTAACGGAAGCCTTAAAACTGGTACAATTAGCAGGATACGAAACAAGAGAGATCAGTGAGATGTCAGGTGGACAACGTCAGCGTGTGGCGATTGCGCGTGCGATTGTCAATGAGCCAAAGGTATTGCTGTTAGACGAACCTTTATCTGCACTTGATTTAAAGTTACGTACCGATATGCAATATGAATTACGTGAATTACAACAGCGATTAGGGATCACCTTTATTTTTGTTACACATGATCAAGAAGAAGCGTTGGCCATGAGTGATGAAATCTTTGTTTTAAATAAAGGGAAAATCGTTCAAAGCGGTACACCAGTCGATATTTATGATGAACCGATCAATCATTTTGTTGCTGATTTTGTGGGGGAAAGCAATATTGTGAATGGCATTATGATCGAAGACAATACAGTCGAATTTGTAGGCAAACGTTTTGAGTGTGTCGATGGCGGTATGCGGCCCAATGAACCAGTTGAAATCGTAATTCGACCAGAAGATCTGTCATTGACTACCTTAGAAAATGGAAAACTAAGTGTCAAGGTCGATACTCAACTTTTCCGTGGCGTACATTATGAAATTATCTGCTACGATGAACAAGGCAATGAATGGATGGTCCATTCAACTAAAAAAGCAAAAGAAGGTAGTCAAATCGGTCTATTTTTCGAACCAGAAGACATCCATGTCATGCGGTTCAATGAATCAGAAGAAGATTTTGATGCACGTTTAGAAAGCTACGAAGAATAGGAGGGAGAAGATGACTAAAAAACGTCCGTTGTATGCGATCCCGTATTTCTTCTGGCTGATATTATTTGTTATTGCACCAGTACTGTTGATCGTGTATCAATCGTTTTTTAATATTGATGGTCAATTTTCACTCATCAATTATCAAACGTATTTTACATCGGGGAAATATTTGACGATGACATTGAACTCAGTTTGGTACGCTTTTTTGATTACATTGTTTACATTGATCATTAGTTATCCAACAGCATATTTTTTAACAAAATTGAAACATAAAAATTTATGGCTGTTATTAATTATTTTACCAACGTGGGTCAATTTGTTATTAAAAGCTTATGCATTTATTGGGATTTTTGGTATTCATGGAAGTGTGAATAACTTTTTAGGGTTATTTGGGATCGGACCAGAACAAATTTTATTTACCGATTTTAGTTTTTTGACGGTTGCAACCTATATTGAACTTCCCTTTATGATTATGCCGATTTTTAACGCCTTAGAAGAACTAAATCCTTCCTTGATCAGTGCAAGCCGAGATTTAGGTGCAAATTCTTTTGAAACGTTTCGTCGCGTGATTTTTCCGTTGTCGTTAAGCGGTGTAAAAAGTGGTGTTCAAGCAGTATTTATTCCATCACTTTCACTGTTCATGTTGACACGCTTAATTGGTGGAAACCGTGTGATTACGCTCGGGACAGCAATTGAGCAACATTTCTTAGTGACACAAAACTGGGGGATGGGCTCAACGATTGGTGTCGTCTTGATCATTGCGATGTTTATCGTCATGTTCTTCACCGGTGAATCACGTAAGGGCAAAGGAGGAAGACGATGAAAAAATTATCTGTGCTTAAATGGTCTAATCTTTATCTAGTACTCGTCTTTGTCGTTTTGTATGCGCCTATTTTTTATTTGATTTATTATTCATTTAATGACGGGGGCACGATGAATGAGTTTACTGGATTTACTTGGGACAATTATCGTGCTGTCTTTGAAGACACGCGATTATTGATTATTGTGCTGGATACGTTTATGTTGGCGTTCTTATCGTCACTTGTGGCTACAGTGATTGGTACGATCGGTGCTATGATGATCTACTATACGAAAAAGCGTAAGACACGCGCATTATTTTTAGGCTTGAACAATATTTTATTGGTCTCACCGGATGTCATCATTGGGGCAAGCTTTTTGATTTTCTTTACCTTAGTTGGTTCATGGATCAGAGGCTTTAGTTTGGGCTTTTTCAGTGTGTTACTTTCGCATATTGCATTTAGTATTCCGATCGTCGTGTTGATGGTCATGCCGAAATTGCAAGAGATGAATGATTCGATGATCGATGCGGCACGTGATTTAGGTGCCAACCAGTTCCAAGTGGTCAAAAATATCATCTTACCTTATCTATCACCAGGAATCATCGCCGGGTATTTCATGGCGTTTACGTACTCATTGGATGATTTTGCAGTGACATTTTTCGTCACAGGAAATGGTTTTTCAACCTTATCCGTAGAGATCTATTCAAGAGCTCGACAAGGAATCAGTTTAGAAATCAATGCGTTAAGTACATTGGTCTTTTTATTCTCAATGGTCTTAGTGATCGGGTATTACTTTATCAGTAAAGACAACCGACCAAAGCGTGCGAAAAAGACGAGAGTGGAGGCGACGATTTTACGATGAGAAAATTAACTTCTTTAATTATCGGGATTGTCGCGGTGATTTTTGTATTGATTGCAGGTGCACATCAATTAGAACGATCAACTGGAATGTCTGGTGCGAAGGTTGTGAATATTTACAACTGGGGTGACTACATCGATCCTGCACTTTTAAAAAAATTCGAACAAGAATCTGGGTATAAAGTCAATTATGACACCTTTGATTCAAATGAAGCGATGTTTACAAAAATTCAACAAGGCGGAACGGCCTATGATATCGCGATTCCTAGTGAATATATGATCCAAAAAATGATCAAGGCGAAACTATTGATGCCTTTAGACCATCAAAAGATCACAGGATTAGAAAACATCGAACCCCGCTTTTTAGATCTTGATTTTGACACTAAGAATCAGTATTCGATCCCTTATTTTTGGGGCACGTTAGGAATTGTCTATAACGACAAAATGGTCGATGGAAAAAAGATCACGTCATGGAATGATTTATGGCGTCCTGAACTAAAAGACAATATCATGTTGATCGATGGAGCGCGTGAAGTAATTGGGCTAGGATTGAATAGTTTAGGGTATTCATTAAATAGTAAAAGTATGACACAGCTTGATCAAGCCTATGATAAATTAAAAAAATTAACGCCAAATATTAAAGCGATTGTTGCCGATGAAATCAAAATGTACATGGAAAATGAAGAAAGTGCAGTTGCGGTCACGTTCTCGGGAGAAGCAGCCGATATGATGGCTGAAAATGAACACTTGCACTACGTGATTCCAAATGATGGGACCAATCTTTGGTTTGACAATATCGTGATTCCAAAAACGGTGCAAAATAAAGAAGGGGCGTATGCCTTTATCAATTTTATGTTACGCCCAGAAAATGCTGCACAAAATGCGGAATATATTGGTTATTCTACACCAAATGAAGCCGCATTGAAGTTATTGCCAAAAGAAATTACAGAAGATAAACAATTTTATCCTTCAGAAGATGCGTTGAAAAAAATGGAAGTGTATAAAGATCTAGGTCCGGAATATCTAGGGATTTATAATGATCTATTTCTAGAATTGAAGATGTATCGGAATTAATCAATCGACAGACAAAACAGGACACAAAAAAGGAAGCGCTAGGCTGCACCTTTTTGTGTCCTGTTTTTAGTTTGCGTGTAGCATTTTTTGATACCAACGATCCATTGCTTGGTGTTCTGTCTCAAGTAGTGGTCTCGCTAAAGCTTGAAAGCCAAACCGTTCATATAATCGACACGCAGCGTCTAGTGAATGATGCGTTTCTAAATAGCAGACGGCATACTGTTGACTCGCAAAATCTAGAGCTGTTTCCATAAGCTTTTGCGCAAGTCCTTGTTTTTGATAGGCAGAAGAGACATATAGTTTTTGTAACTCACAGGTTTGTGATACGCTTGCTAAAGGTGCAATACCGACTCCACCGATCACTTCATCCTGATCTACAATTACCCAATAAGCAGCTTTTGGATGATTATAATACGAACTAAGTGTTGTCAATTCAGGATCAAAATAGGCTGTTCCAGGAATAGCTAAATCAGCTGCTTCTAAACTGGTGCGAATCAATGTTGCAAGTTGTCGATCATCTTTTGGTTGTAAACAACGTAATTCCATAAACAGCGCTCCTTTAAATTGTTTGTGTGACATTTTTCATCCAGGCATTGGAACGAATTAGACGGTATCCTAAATAACTTTTGATCCATTCGACTGCTTGACAGATAAAATAGACCCAAACAATTGCCAATTCAGTATGTGTACTTAAAACAAAAGCTAATGGAAAGGTGATCGTCCAAACAAAAACACTATCAAATAAGAAGGTGATAAAGGTTTGGCCACCTGAGCGTAAAATAAAGTAGCTTGCATGGTTAAATGCATAAAGGGGCATGCAGATTGCCGCGATACGAATAAATTGACTGGCTAAGGTCTTTACTTCGGGTTCTGTCTGATAAATGGCTGGAAATAGTGGCGCAACAAGTAACATGAGACTTCCAATAATCAAGCAACTTACGACCGCAAAAAACAATAATTTTCGGGCCGCATCTCGAGCTTCTTGCATTTTATTAGAACCTAATAGTTGTCCGATAATGACCGCCACAGCGCTCCCTAACGCCATATAGACGATGTTAAATAAATTAGAAACCGTAGAGGCGATGTTTAAAGACGCGATGACAGCTAATCCACGAACGGAGTAAGCTTGCAAAATCATCGTTTGTCCAATCGCCCATAAAATCTCATTGGCCATCAAAGGGGATCCTTTAATCAAAATTTGTTTGGTCAAGGTCCAAGGGATCGAGAAGTTGCGATAGACTTGGATACAAAACGGATGCTCGGTGGCATGTGTATGGACCCAGATCACAATGATCGCACATTCTAAAATACGTGCAAGCAAAGTAGCGATCCCAGCACCTAATACCCCTAATTTAGGAAAGCCTAATAATCCAAAAATCAATAAAAAGTTTAAGGCGGTATTCAATACTACGGCTGTACTACTGGCAAACATCGGCACAATAGTTTTCCCCATATCACGTAAGGCACTAGCGTAACTTTGAGATAAGGCAAAGAAGGGAAGACTAAAAAGCATGATCCATAAAAATTCTCGCGCAGACTCATGAGCTACTGTAAGTTGTGTGCTTGTTTTATCCCCATGTAGATATAATGAAATGAGCATATCTTGTGCATAGAATAAGACAACGATCGCAATCAGACACATCAGTGCACTACCGATCAATTTAAAGCGAAATGCATTTCGCATACCAACAAAATCTCGTTTTCCATAAAACTGAGTCCCAAAAATACTAGCAGCTGAAACAATTCCAAAAATACTTAAGTTGAATACAAAAATCAGTTGATTGACAATCGCAACACCAGACATTTGGGCTGTTCCGATTTGTCCCACCATTAAATTATCCAGTAGGCCAACAAAATTTGTAATCGCATTTTGGATCATAATCGGTACAGCGATCGTCAAGACGTGCAGATAGAAGGCACGATCTCCAATATATTTTTTCATTTAGTTCCTCATATCACGTGATTACACGGTTTCTTCCTGTTCTAATTCTAGACTGATTCGTTCCCATTCTTCCATCAAGGATAGTTGTTGGGTTTCGATTTCTTCACTTGTTTGGGTTAATTCTTGTAAAAAGACATGATTATTTAAATGTTCTGGTTGAACCATTTTATCCTGGCACATTTGATGTTCTGTTTCAAGCGTGGCCAATTGTGTTTCAATTTCTTCGATTTTACGTTGAAATTGACGAATTTTCTTTTGTTTTTCTTTTGATTGTTGGAAATTTTGTTTTCCTTCAGATACAACCGTTTCAATCGACGGTTGTTCTAAGAGTGCTTGAAGTTCAGCTTCTTCTTGTTTCTTTTCTAAATAATAATCATAATCACCTAAGAAAACACGTGCTCCTTCTTCGGAGAGTTCGACAACGGTCGAAGCAATTCGATTGATAAAGTAACGGTCATGAGAGACAAAGAAAATCGTGCCATCGTAATCAATCAACGCATTTTCTAAGACTTCTTTATTGTCGATATCTAAGTGGTTTGTCGGTTCATCGAGCATTAAGAAATTGTCATGATCCATAGCCAGTTTCGCAAGCGCTACTCGAGCTTTTTCTCCACCACTTAATAATCCGATCGGTTTTTCAACATCTTCACCTGAAAAAAGAAAACTACCTAATACGGTACGGATTTGACCTTCTGGTAAAGTAGGATGTGCATCCCATAATTCTTGTAAAATCGTTTTTCTTGTCGATAGTTCAGCTTGACCTTGATCATAATAGCCGACAGAAACGTTTGCGCCAAAGGTTGCTTGACCTTTTAAAAACGGTTGTCTGTGAATGATCGATTTTAGTAAAGTCGATTTTCCGATTCCGTTTGGTCCGACCAACGCTACGGCATCATGTTTACGAATATCGAGATTGATGGGCTCGGATAAAATCGTATCCTCATATCCAATTGCAGCATCGGTAACTTGTAAAACGATATTGCCAGATGGTTTTTCAACTTCAAATAAGAAATGAGCAGATTTTTCATCACCTTGTGGACGGTCTAGACGTTCCATTTTTTCTAGTTGCTTCCGGCGGCTTTGCGCTCGTTTGGTGGTTGAAGCGCGTACAAGGTTACGTGCAACGAAGTCTTCTAATTTGGCGATTTCATCTTGTTGCTTTTCAAAAGCCTTCATTTCACTCGCCAGTTGTGTCGCTTTCTCATCCAGATAGCGACTATAATTTCCTTTGTAATGACGCATTTTATGACGGCTTAATTCGTAGACTTCTGTCACGACTTTATCTAAAAAATACCGGTCATGAGAGACGATCAATAAGGCGCCACTATAGCCTTGTAAATACGTTTCTAACCAAGAAAGGGTCGCAATATCCAAATGGTTCGTCGGCTCATCTAGAATCAAAATATCTGGTTTTTGTAGCAACATTTTAGCCAAAGCAAGTCGTGTTTTTTGACCGCCAGAAAGCGTGGAGATCGCTTGATCGTAAAATGATGCATCAAATTGAAATCCATGTAAAACCGAACGGATTTCATTTTCATAACCATAGCCATTTTGTTCACTAAATTCATGCTGAATGCGATCGTATTCAGCTAACAATTGGGTATATGCTGGTGTAGTCGGGTCGATTTCACCCATTTTAAGTTCCATTTCGCGCATTTTTGCTTCTAATTTGCGAATCGGCAAAAAGGCATCCAACATTTCATCATAGACAGTTTTTTCTGAAATCAATCCAGTATCTTGGGCTAAATAGCTTAATGTAGCTTGTTTGTTTTTAATCACAGCGCCTTCATCCGGTTGTTCCACTCCAGCGATTATTTTTAATAAAGTGGATTTTCCAGCACCATTACGTCCCACTAGACCAATGCGTGCGTGACTGCTAATTTCCATTTGGATATGTTGAAATAAAATATCTGCACCAAAAAGTCGTGCGACTTGATTCACTTGTAATAAAATCATTAAGGGCCTCTTTCTTTGCTTTATCTAATAGCAATTGATCTAAAATCCGTATAAAACTAGGATTTGTGCATGCTTAGTCTATCATATTTTAAAGAAACTAGCGATATGAGAAGAAAAGACTTTTGTGAAAAATTGCTAAATTCTGAGCAATCAAATTGCCTTTTATACGTGAATTTTGTATTATAACACTTGTACTAGTGAATTGTTCACAATGGAGGGTTTTAATTTTGAAAGACAATCAAATTCCAAAAGCAACAGCTAAGCGGTTGCCTTTGTATTATCGTTATCTAAGAATTTTAAATGACGCTGGGAAAAAGAAAGTATCATCAACAGAGCTAAGTGAGGCAGTACAAGTCGATAGTGCAACGATTCGACGTGATTTTTCTTACTTTGGGGAGTTAGGAAAACGCGGATATGGCTATGACGTAAACGACTTGATGCAATTTTTTGCACGTACGTTAAATGATGATCATATGACTAATGTTGCCTTGATTGGAGTCGGAAATCTAGGTAGTGCGCTCTTAAAATATAAATTCCACCAAAGCAATAGCATTCGCGTGAGTGCTGCATTTGATGTGAATCCGGATATCGTGGGACGTATCGTGGATGGAATCCCGGTCTATCCTATGACGGATATGAAAGAGCAGATTGCGATCCAACAAATCGATATCGCAATCTTAACTGTTCCAGCGCAACGTTCACAAGACGTAGTCAATGAATTAGTTGAGGCAGGAATCAAAGGGATCTTAAACTTTACACCTGCTCGAATTACGGCATCTAGTGATATTTTGGTGCAAAATGTTGATTTAACCAATGAGTTACAAACATTGATTTACTTCCTTCATTCTGGTGATACCACTACATTTACAGACGAAATCGTATAAAAAAGTAACACCGTATCGTTCAATTTAGAGCGATACGGTGTTTTTATTTTCTTAAAAAATGACAAAAAACAAGAGACGAACTAGTTTTTTTCACAATTTAGGTGTATCGTGTGAACAGGTTCAAAGTAAAAGTAAAGGAGAATCCTATGTTTCAGTCATTACCAACGTCTGTCTTACAAATGGGCATGATCTTTTTATCGATTGTCATTGAAGCATTACCATTTGTTTTATTAGGCTGTTTGATTTCAGGGTTTTTGCATGTCTTTTTAAGTGCAGAACGTGTGAATAAGCTCTTGCCAAAAAATAAATTTTTAGCCATTATTGTGGGTTCAGTATTGGGCGTATTTTTCCCATCTTGTGAGTGCGGGATCGTGCCGATCGTGCATCAGTTTTTAAAAAAAGAAGTGCCGACTTATACTGCATTTCCTTTTATGCTGACCGCTCCGATCATCAATCCAATCGTCTTGTTTTCAACCTTTATTGCTTTTAGCAATTCCTGGAAATTTGTTTTCCTGCGCGTTTTGGGAAGTCTGCTCGTCGCGCTACTGGTTGGAATTTGGTTGGCATATATTTATACCAAAAATCCTTTGAAAGAAAGCTACCAAGCTGGGTCAACTCATGAACATGAGCACGATCATCAACACGATCATCAACATGTTGCTTGTACACCACCAAGTAAAATCGAAAAAACAAGTCATATGTTCCAACATAGTATCGATGAGTTTTTTGATACTGGGCGGTACTTAATTATTGGAGCCTTGATTGCTTCAGGGTTACAAGTGTACTTGCCGACAAGTATTATTTTAACATTAGGGTCAACGAAATTACTCGCTATCTTAGTCATGCTCGCGCTTGCGGTGATTATGTCGTTATGTTCAGAAGCTGATGCATTTATTGGAAGTAGTTTGCTTAGTTTGTTTGGTGTCGCGCCTGTTGTCGCATTTTTAGTATTCGGTCCAATGGTCGATATCAAAAACTTACTCATGATGAAACGGTATTTTGGAACGAAATTTATTGTTCAATTGGTGGCCTTGATTGCAGTAATTGTCACAATTTTTGCTTGGGTGGTGTAAAAGATGATTCGTAGTTTAATTTTAATTGGCTATAGTCAAATGATGATGTATTTACAGCTGACCGGTAAGTTGGATCAGTTTATCAATATTCATTATCAATATTTAGCGGTGATTTCGATGGTCTTATCGTTATTGTTAGGATTGATTCAACTGTATTTTTGGGTGAGAGAAGATCCTAAACAAAACAAGTCGCATGCTCACCACCACGAAGATCACGATCATACGATGAGTAGATCGCAAAAACTAGTGGCGTATGTGTTATTAGTACTGCCTATGATTGTGGGCTTGTTATTTCCAACGGTAAGTTTAGATGCTACGATCGTTCAGGCAAAAGGGTTCCAATTTCCTGTGAGTAAAGAATCTGTGGGTGATCCTGAGATGAATACACAATATCTTCAACCCAATACGAGTATTTATTACAATAAAGAAGATTATCAAAAACAAATGGATGGATTACGTAAAAAGTACATCAAGGATGGAAAACTAACCGTTACAGAGGAGAATTATCTGGAAGTCATGGAACTGATTTATAATTATCCAAGTGAATTTATCAATCGTCCGATTCATTACGAAGGATTTTTATTTAAAGCACCAAAAAATCAAGGTGATTTTTTGTTTCGTTTTGGAATCATTCATTGTGTGGCAGATTCTGGTGTATTCGGCCTACGCGTGTTTTTGCCAGATGGGACGACGGCTACAGATAATGAATGGTTCTCAGTAGATGGTGTAATTGAATCGGATTATTACGAGCCGTTCCAACGCGATTTGCCTACCGTCAAAGTTGAAAAAATCAAAAAAATCGATGCACCTAAAAACGAATATGTCTATCGGACTTTTTGATTTTGAATAGAAGGATTTAATTGTAGTTTCTCGTTATTTTTAGTACAATAGAAAAGAAGAACAGTATTCTTTTACGAAAGAGGTGTCGTACTATGGGATTTACAGATAAGACAGTTCGGTTTGATTTTGAAGACAATCGTAAACGCGAAGTAAGCGAAACATTGGCGATTGTGTACACTGCACTAGAAGAAAAAGGATATAACCCGATCAACCAAATCGTTGGGTATTTACTTTCAGGTGATCCGGCTTACATTCCGCGTTATCAAGATGCACGAAATTTAATTCGCCGTTATGAACGAGATGAAATCTTAGAAGTATTGATTCGTGAATATCTGGGAAATCATGGGGTTAATTTATAATGCGCATTATGGGGTTAGATGTAGGGTCAAGAACAGTAGGTATTGCTGTAAGTGATCCGATGGGATGGACAGCACAAGGTATTGAGATTATTCGAATCAATGAGGATGAAGGCCAATTTGGGTTTGATCGTGTAAAAGACTTGATCTCAGAATATGAAATTTCACGCTTTGTTGTAGGTCTTCCTAAAAATATGAATAATTCGATTGGACCACGTGCTGAAGCATCAATGGCATATGGAAAACAATTAGAAGAATTATTCCAACTACCTGTGGAGTATCAAGATGAACGTTTAACAACAGTTCAAGCAGAACGTATGCTTGTCGAACAAGCCAATACATCACGTGCAAAGCGTAAAAAAGTGATTGATAAAGTTGCTGCTGTGATGATCTTGCAAAATTATCTTGATGGCCCAGGAAAAAAATTATTTTAAACCAATGAAAAGAGGAAAAAAGAATGGCAGAACATACACACGATCATAACCATGATCACGATCATGAAGGACATGAACACATTACATTAGTGGATAATGAAGGCAACGAAACGTTATACGAAATCTTACTTACAATCGACGGTCAAGAAGAATTTGGCCGCAACTACGTATTACTTTATCCAGCAGGCGTTCCTGAAGATGAAGATGTAGAATTACTAGCATATGCTTACGTTGAAAAAGAAGACGGCATGGAAGGCGATTTAGAACAAATCGAAACCGAAAAAGAATGGGACATGATCGAAGAAGTGTTCAACACATTCATGGCCGAAGAAGAAGCTGAATAATAATTACTAGGAGAAACCTTGATACATAAGGGTTTCTCCTTTTTTTATGTTTTATTAACCCACAAACTAACCCACATTGACTATAATTCTAGGTGTTTTACGAGTTTTTCAACTGTTTTTTCTTTGGTTTCTTTAGCCAAGTGACCGTAAACATCTAAGGTCTGAGAAATTTTCGTATGACGTAAACGTTCTTGGACTTCTTTCATATTTGCGCCGCTATCCAGTAAAAGAGAAGCGTGTGTGTGTCTTGTGGCGTGAACGCCTAAGAATGGCACATTAGCTTCTTTAGTGATTGTGATTAAACGTGCATAGATAGCATGATGAGTAACAACTTGTTTATAAATACCGCAGAAAATCATAGTTGGTTCAGTAATGCCCAAAGTGAGCATATATTTTCTTTGGTCTATTTGCCATTTCTTCAATTTGCTAATCGTTGCAGCATCGAGAATCACAGTTGCATTACTTGCAACGGTCTTAGTGGTAGATACCTTATAACCGTTTTTCGTTTGGCTTAGTGTCTTATTGATAGATACAGTTTGGTTAGTAAAGTCTATATCCGACCAATTAAGCGCCAGTGCTTCACTGATACGGCAGCCGCTATAGATCAAGAAACGCAGCAGTACACTATTAAAATCATTGTTATAGCTTGGTTTCGTATGATCTAGATAGTTAAATAGCTGCTTTAGTTCTTGTTTGGTGTAGACTTTTACTTTTTCAGCTTGTTGAACTTCTTTCACACGTTTAGGCATTAGAACGTACTCTAGTGGGTTACGGTCTATGATACCTAGATTAATAGCGTACTTGAACACACGGCTAGTGGTAGAGTGTAGCACTCTATACTGATCCGTAGTTTTTGCCCACTGATTGACAATCTTTTGAGCAGTAGCCACATTGATCTCTTTTATTTTCATCTTGCCATATTTGGGCAAGATCCACTTATCAAATTTGATTTGTGTTTTTATAAATGTTACTTCTTTCACAGTCGTTTGATAACTTTCAAGCCACAATTCAAACACTTCTTTAAACGTTTGTTTAGCATTTTGCTGCAAACCGTTCTTCTCAAACTCAACTTGTAGCCGGCTTAATTCTAATTGAGCGGCTTTTTTTGTGTCAAAATTACTTCTAGTAGTCTCGATGCGTTTACCAGTTGCAGCATCTATACCTAGATAGACTTTAAACTTCCATTTCTTACCTTTTTTTGTGTCGTATTGTTTAAATGTTGCCATTGTTTTTCCTCCAGTTACTACGCTTGGGGAGCATATTAGGAGGAGTTAAATCAAAATATCTTTTAGAGTTTCTAATTCATTAATTAAGAATTTTCTGTCTAAGGGAGAAACGTTTTTTCCGTAATCAGTGAATTCTATAATTAGCCTTAAAAATCTATTCATAGAATATATAAATTCGTTATCAATATCGCTTTCTATTAATTCTAAAGTCATTTTTAATAACTGAATTTTACTAGAACTAAGATTATTTAAATCAATAGTTGCTATTTTTTCTAATATAAACTCAGTATTTGAATTTTCAATAGAACTAGCAAGAAAACTAAGTAACTCCACAGAAGCTTCTGGATTATCTACATCAATTTCTTTTATTTTATTCTGTAAATCAGAAGAGTCTTGATATAAATCTTCAAAAGTTTTTTTACCATACAATATATAGTAGGTGGATATACCGTATATCTCAGATATTTTTTTGATACGGTCGCTACTAGGTAATGTTTTCCCACGTTCCCATCTAGAAACAATACTTTTGCTTGCCGGAGGTTCGAACAATTCTCCAAATTTTTCCATAGTTAAACCCTTTTGAGTTCTCAAAGATTTAATACGTTGTCCTACGGCTTGTTTATCAACGTTATTCACAGTAGATACCTACTTTCAATTTCAATTTGTCTCAAAAAGTTGTACAAAGTGACTTGATTTATTTTATCATACATGATACCTTATGTATACGGAGTTACGTAAAGTGACTCTAAATTAAATATTTTGAAGTTGCATAAAGGGACTGAAAGGAGGAATACAAATGGAATTGAAAATCGAATCATTAGAATTAGCTGATCCGGCATTTCAACCAATCGTTGAAAAAATTGCCGCAGCAATTCAAGAAGCTAACCAAGTTAGCACAAAGCGCCAAGAGTTGCCAAGGTACATGACTAAAGCGCAAGCATCCGAGTATATCGGTTGTAGCTTTAACACATTTCAGAAATTTGTAAGAGCCGGATTACCGCTTATTACAGTTGACGGAATTGTAAGAGTAGACCAAAAAGATGTAGATGATTTTTTAGCAAAAAACAAAAAATAACTCACTACGCTTGGGGAGCTGTATAGAATGAGTTAAGTTGTCCGTTGCAAATGGTTTGATAATAGGAGGAAAAACAATGCAAGAAAAAACAATTAAAGAATTAGTGGAGTTTTTACAATTTAGTGTAATCAATTTATTAGACGGTGTAGAAAGTCGAAAAGAAAATTCTGAATTGCAAATGTTAATTTCAAATGTTGAAGATGATTTATCAGAAGTTAAATCTTTCGTTGATAACAAGGAGGAAAAATAAAATGGACGAACAAACAAAAGCAATTCAAAAAGCATTGGTAAAAGTAATTGGAGTAGAGTCAGCCGAAAAGGTGGCTAACCTAAAAGGGGAGGAATTAAAGCAAGTCTATAACTTAGTTTATGAACAAGCATCTTATCATGATGTACTGCCGGAAGAAATCACTGTAAAAGATGTTATCCAAGAAATGTATTTCAATGTTCACAATGATTTTATTAGAACTTTTGAACCGGAAGAATCAGAGGACTTTCTTATCCAAAGATTAATGCTCTTATCAGAGTTGCTAGGATTTGAATTGGAGGATTAAAGGAGTAAAAAAATGAATGAGAGCAAAGAAAAAGCCAATAACGTTCACACCGACCAAAGTTTGACGTTAAAGGCACACAGTAAGCTATTAAGCTTATTATCTTTTGCTCCATTATACACTAAATAGAATGGAGATAAAAGAAATGTATGCAATTAGAAGAACATTAGCTGTTATTTTGTTGGTTCTCGTATTTTCAGCAGCACCAATATTTTTAAAATTATTTATTGGTTTGCCAATATTTATGATTTTGTTATTGGACTATGAAGAATTTTGCTTTCAATCAAAAATGAAATCTGGAGGACAACAAAAATGAACGAACAAGAACTTTTGAAAAGAGCCGTTACACTGACGGCAGCAGCTAACCAATTAAAACTAGCAGAAAGATTGATTGAAAACGTGGAATATGCACGCATCAACAAAGATCAGTTTTCTGTTAATCATCAATTACAATCTGGAGTATTAGAAGATATTGGAGAGGTCATTTCTGATATTAGAAATACAATCCAAGATGTAAGTAATGATATTTGCCCAGACTAATTAGGAGAGTGCCTACATGAAAAAAATACATTGTTTAGAAAATGATTTAGAAAATCTTACAGTACAAGCAGTTTATATTACGAATGCACTAAAAGGTGTGATTAATAGTTTATATTTTTCAAATTTAGAAGATACAGAAAATAAAACCATACTCATTGCCACAAGTGAAGCGTTGAAATGTTTAGCAGAAAAGCATGCAGACGATTTGGAAAAAATATTAGAGGTGTAAGCTATGGTAAATCACTTAGAACGAGCCTTAAAGTTGCAAAAAGACGGCTTTTTCATCTATCCATTAGCGTCGAATACAAAAGTACCGCTTAAAGGTTCAAACGGTTTCAATGATGCCACAAACGATTTAGAAACAATCCGTAAATGGTGGACTGATGAACCTAGTAGAAACATTGGTTTGATGTTAAAGCAGCATAATTTAATTGTTATTGATTGTGATAATCATATCGAGGGAGTAAATGGAATCGAAAACTTCAAAGCTATAGCTGCTAAGTACAATGGTTTGAATACATTAAACACGTACAGACAGATTACACCACGCAACGGAATACACTTTATTTTCAAATTGCCAGTAGGTGTTGAGATAGAGCAGCAACAAAGCATATTTTCAGACGTTTTGGGAACTGAAAAAACCGGAATTGATGTTATTAGATACGGTTTACCTTTAGCGCCTACAATCACTAAAAACGGTCAATACAAGGCGGTTGGAGAATTAACTAATATTGAACCTTTACCACAATGGATTGTTGATTTACTGGTAAAAGATAAGCCGGTATATACCACGAATTATGGACGGCAAACAGGCAAAAAATATACTGGAAAGTTCTTAGATGAATTGGTAAAAGGTTGCGAGGACGGCAATCGTAACAACTGGATAATGATACAAATTTCTAAGATGTTAGCAGTTGGGGCAGATTTAGACACGATCTATAAATTAATTCTAGTTGTGAATGATAACTTTCTTGATGAACCAATAGAAGTGAAAGAAATAACTGCCACGTTTAAAAGTAGAGTCAAAAAACATACAAAGGGGCGTGATTGATTGGATAAAGATATTTTAGAATTTATTGAATCGGAACAAGCAAAAATAAACGAACAAGCAGCGATCAATACAATGGCACAATTAAAATCACGCTTGCAAGAAGCCGGCGAACAGTGGAGAGAAGAAAATACTAGCGTAAACGAAAATACAGGCAAAGTAAAAGTGCCGAATGTAACGCCACGAGCGGTTGCGGACATTTTAAAGCGTGAATGTGATTTTATTTTGATTGATGAAGATAACCCAGAGCTTTCTCCTTTAGCTGCTTATGATTTAGACAGTGGTATCTATCAAAAAGGCGAGCGCTTTATCAATCGTTTATCTTTAGCAGTAGAGAGAACACTAAACGCCAACGCTTGTAATACTGTAGTCCATTATTTAACGAATGAGTGTAACGAGCGTAAAAGAACGAAAGATAAAAATTTAATCGTAGTAAACAATGGTATCTATAACCGAAAATTGAAGCAGTTGCAGCCATTTTCTAGCGAATATGTATTTGTTAATAAGGTGGCGACTAACTACGTTCCAGAAGCAAAAGAACCGCAATTTGAGGACTGGAATTTTACTAACTGGATCAAAGAATTATCAGACGGCGACCACCACAAAGAAAAATTGTTATGGCAGCTATTTTTTGTAGCAATCAACGCCAACTATATATCTGAAATTTCTATTTTCTTTCTAAGTGAACAGGGTAGAACTGGAAAATCAACATTTCAGCAGTTATTGACAAACTTAGTAGGAAAGCAAAATACTGCCAGTTTAAAGATCAAAGAATTTGAGAGTGATTTTAAATTAGCTAGTGCATACGGTAAAAGCTTGGTTATTGGAGACGACAACAACCCAAAAGATTTTAATGAAACAAGCGAAAACTTTAAATCAGTTGTAACTGGAGATAGTGTACTTCTTAATCCAAAAGGAAGAGAGCCGTTTACAACGACTTTAACACCGTTTGTTGTTCAATCTATGAATGGTTTGCCACGTTTTAAAGACATAACAGACGGTATGCAGCGCCGGCTTAGAGTACTTCTATTCAATCATAGCTATAAAGGTACAGGAAACAATAGACGAATCAAAGAAGAATATATCTACGATCACAGATTACTAGAATATATCTTATCTAAGGTAATAGATTTAGAATTTGATGAAGTAGAAGATACAGAAGAAAGTCGCCAAGCAATCCATGAGTTAGTTGTAGAAAATAGTGCAGTATTAGCTTTCTTTGAAGAAATGTTTTGTGAATTGGAATCTGATCGGCTACCAATGAAATTTCTGTTTAAGTTGTTCCAAGCGTGGAGTGCCTACGAGAATCAGCCAACGACAATGAAACAGAATACTTTCACTAAAGAACTAAAATCTATTGTAGAAAAAGACGGTTGGACGTATATAAGGAACAACGTAGCACCGTTGCATCATTTTTACCAAGTTGATTTGAAACAATTAGAAAAGTTAGATATTCATTATAAATTTAGATTTGATGTGGATACCCATAAGAAACAACCTTTAATAGAAAAAGATAGCAACAAATAACCAAAAGCGACAATCGGCAACAATGGATTTTACAAAGTTGTTGCCTTTTGTATCGCTTGATATACAAGGCTTTCTTTTTATTTTGGTAACAAAGCAACATTTATTTTATAAATTATAAATAAAAAATAAAATAAATACAAAAACATACAAAAAAATAAATATATATATAATTTAGCTTTGATTTGTTGCCTTGTTACTAAGTTTTTTATATTTCTTGTGGGAGTAAGGATAGAGCGAAGCAACAAAGTTTAATTTTATAAATTTAGCAACAAGTTAATTTGTTGCCTTAAAGGAGAACGAGCAAATGAAGCACAATATAGATGCAATGCAGCGTGGCTTGATTAATAAAACAGTACGTGCTGCTTATGAAGTATTCAAACAATCCGAGGAATACGACACGATCATGTACAAGTATTCTGGAGAAAAGCAAAAACGATTAGTGATTATGAGCGTTTACGATAAAGTACAAGAGTTGTTACTAGAAAATCAGATCAAGAAATGGCAGAAGCTAAGCAAAGATGAATTACTAGCCGAATTGGTAGATGTGGCCAGAACAGTAAAATACTTTGAAACAGAACTGTATGAAATGAACGATAAGGCATTATCCAACGAATCTATCACAGATAACTGTTTCAATGCTTATGCCGGTATGTTATCGAATCAAAGTCTAGATGTATTTGAAGCAATCGAAAATTTAGCATCGGAGGGTTCTTTGTGAGATATGATTTAAACAAAATAGATGAAGATGTTCTTGGATTGATACCAGTAGGAGAAAGCCGTATTTTAACTAAAGATATAGTTTCTATGGTGGGAGTTAGTGAACGAATGGTTAGGGAGTCAATCGAACGACTAAGAAAAAGAGTGCCTATTGTAGCATCGAGAGAAAAGCCGTTTGGATTGTATATTGCGAGTGATGAAGATGAATTTCAAAGAGGTATAGCAGCCTTTGAAAATCAAGCTAAAACAATGATGAAGAATGCCGAACAGTTGCGGAATACACACCTTAAAACGTGGCGCTATGATTTAAACAATCCATTGTGGAGATCACACGCACAAGAAGAACTACACTTATTCATGGATAATCATGAGTTAATAGCACAGTTTGAACTAGACGGAGAGGACACGACAAGTGGAGTTATGACTTTACCGCCGGAGATTGCGAAAATGGTTGATGAGGGAGAGCAGCTTATATTTGTACGAATTAAGGGAGGTAGCGAATGAGCGAATTAATCTTTGTAGATAAGAAGGGTAAACAATCTTATGTGAATGTGCCAGATTATTGTAAGATAGAACTCATTTTACAAGACGGAAATTTGGTTAAATCGAGAGTAGATAATGACTTGAATTTTATTAGCTTAAAAACGTCGGAAAACGTTGATAAAACAACAAAAAACAGCATGATTAAGTAGTTTTATTATGGTAAAAATGTTATAATAGAGGTAGTTAAATAAGCAGCTATCTGACTATGAATAATAGAGGATATAAGAGTTTCATCATTGAGTTGATGGGTTCTTGTATCCTCTTTTTTTACGTTTGCATGGAAATCTTGACAGTTTGGGGGAAATGTATGGATAAGTTTGATTTAGAGCAGTATTTAAACCTAGCTGCAAAGATTGACGAACTGGAGCAGCGCAAGCATGAAACACGTTTAGCCATGTACGATCAAACACTAGCTACTCATATTGCTTATGACGAGTTAGGCATACATACCAAAGCGCCTAAGATTGAGTATATCGTGTCTGATAATGTAACAGCTTGTGAGTTGATAGAGGAGCGAATAGCACGCCTAAAGGATAAGCAGAAGTATTTTATCCGGTTTGTGCATACATTGCCTAAAATCGAACGTGAGAGCCTTTTAAATGGTACTGCAAACGAGTTACTACAGGAAAAAGCGCTTGATGAAATATACGAGATCGAGACGGCTATTTGTTTCAAGTATGGATATAAGCCACCTATCGAACGCATACAGGTTTCTGACGATCCGTTGGAAGAATTAGATTTGATGATTGAGGTGTTTTCAGCATGAGTGATTACATTGATATGCCTATACGGTTGAAATGGTTCTTTGCCCACTGGAAAGGGTATGTAGTCAATCGTGAGTGGTTGAGTAAAAGAGAACGATATGCAGCACTGATTTTCTTTAAAGGTCTGAAACAACTAGATCAAGAAGAACTCATATTTTTAAGAGAAAAGTACTATACTGACAGACCGGCGCAAGAGAACTTTTCAACTGGAATATCAAAAACTTATCTCCAATATTCTGATGAAGTAATGGCAATGAAATCAGATATGAGTATCAGAGAGTACAGGAAAAAACGTGTAAGAATCGAAAAGAAATTAGAAATGGTATTGCACAAAGTAAAAGAAGAACAAAAAGAGTATGTAACGAATCAAGCCGAGGAATTTAAGCTAAAAGCCGGAAAATTGTATTTGAAGTCTTTCCAGTTGAGCGTATTAGGTAGAGTATTGCCGGAATATGTTTTGACGCAAGACGGTACACAAGCGAAAGTGTTCCAGAAAGATGATGAATTGGCCAGAAGATTTGTTTCTAAGCTAGGTATGGAAAAAGAACCAATAAAAGAAAACAGATACGATTATGATTATGAATGTATTGTTAATTGGGAAATTTAGAAAGGAGGTTTTACAATGGCAGAGTTAAATATCAGACAAGAGAAATTCATGAACGCTTTACTAGAAACGGCATCAATGGAAGCAGCTTCTAAGAAAGCCGGCATTTCACGTCAAACAGGTTACAAGTATATGAAAGATCCAGTGTTTCTTGCAGCGTATCGAAGTTTACGGCGTGATGCTATGCAGCAAGTGACGGAAAGTCTAAGAAAAGCTTCACTGGAAGCGGTAGTTGTCCTAAAAGAAGTCATGAACAATTCAGAAGCGCCGGCATCATCTAGGGTATCTAGTGCTAGAAACGTGCTTGATTTGACCTATAGAGCATTTGAATTAGATGACCTAGCGGAAGAAATAGATAAGATCAAAGAACAGTTGGAAGATGTGTAAAATTGCTTATCCTGATATTTCTGAGGTCCTAAAAAGGAAGTGAACATACTGAAGCTAAAAACAGATATACAAAAAATTAAAAAGCGTATGCAATTAAAATACTCCAATGAATTTGAGGTAATGCTAGGAGTTGAATTGTATCTATACGGTGTAAAAAGAATCATGGAGTTTGACGAATCTGTTTTATACATTGTTAGCCCAGAACGAGTAAGCGAACCAATGAAACGGCAAGCGTTGGCAGAATATGACAGGAATAGAAATATTTCTGGTCAAACTATCCAAAAGATTTACGAGGAGTATAAATCATGAACCTTTATACAATGCGAACCCAGAAAAAGAAATTGGAACAGCTACTAAAGAAACGTGAACGCCAAAAGGCTAAACCGGTGTTTATAACTGATCGAGAAGCACGAGAATTTGACTTTGATAGCTTGCCAAGTGATACGGTTATTATTATTGACGATATATTAGAAGAGGAGAATGGATATGACAACAATTAAATTAATGTTACCAGAATTATATGAGGAAAGAAAAAAACTTGCCACACGTAAAAATGAACTAGAAACTACGATTGAGGATAAAAGCAGAGAGCTATCTAACTTAAAAGCCGAGTATCAAAAAATCTTAGCTAACAATTTTGATGATCCACAATTAGAAAAAAATTATGACTTACAAGAAAAGGCTAAAAAATCAATCAACATGAGTAAGCAGAAGTTACATGGCGTGCAGTCTCTTTCTAATCAAGGCTTACAGAAAAAAGCGTTAGAAGTGCTAAAACATGATATGCAAACTATTTTTAATGAACGTGTAGCAGAAGTTAAAGAATTGATTTTGAACACTGAGACTTTAAGAGCGAAAGTACGAGAAGCAGAACGTCAAGAAGGTTTAAAAAGCATTGAGCTTACAAGCGAAAGTTCAGAATATAGTCGCTTAGTCGATTTGTATGAACTAGACAAAGCTTTCAGACATGAATTAAGTCAAGAACCTTATTCGCTCTATAAACATCTAAGCAGCGTAACGTTTAATGAAGCCAGAAGACAATTAAAAAACGAGGGAGCGATTTAACTATGTATGAAGAAATGTATAACGGACTGAGAAAAGCAGTTCTGGAAAGTGGAGATGATTTATCCAAAGAAATTGTGAATAGGTTTGACAAGATCGCCGAGAAATACAAAGAAGAACCACAACAAAAAACCGAGAAAAAAGTATCTGTTTCTGAATTAGCTAGAGCCAACAGAATTGTAAAATGAGGAGGGACTAAATGGCCTACCAATATAATTTAGAAGATGCCAAGCAAGCGGCACGAGATTATTTTTCAGATAAGTTAGATGTGTATGTAAGTAATCTGCTTTCTATGAGTAAATCACAATTAAAGAAAACTATTCTAGAAACGGAAGAAAGAGCCGTGAGGAATGAAAGTGATGAACTGTCTTACGTTAATCTAGTGATCGCCCAATATGTGTATCGTGAGCGGTTCAATCGAGAAGTATATCTGACTAAGACTAGCTTAAAAGGTGTTACAGAACGTTTTCAAGGACTGCCTTAACGGTGGTCTTTGATTTCAATTAGGTTTATCCGCTAATAGCGAGTAAATAAATAAAAATAGGAAAGGGGGAATATAAATGGAGACATTCGAGGTACAAGCGGTACTTTCAGCAATAGATAAAAATTTTACTAGCGTTATGAAAGAAGTTCAAAAATTGACTGATGCAACCACGAAAACGGCAGACAATGCCAGTAAGAACCTTGGTAAAATGAACGATAGCGCAAAAAGAGGCCTTCCTTCAATTGGAAACGTTGTAAAAGGTCTTGGATTGTTCAAAGTAGCTGATGCCGGTATAAATGCCGTTAAAAATTCGCTTGGTGGTGCTATTGAACGGTTTGATAAGTTGTCACAGTTTCCAAAAGTATTGGAAGCATTAGGGGCAAGTACGAGTGACGCAGCAGACGCAACAAACATACTAAAAAAAGGTATTGACGGTTTGCCAACGACTTTACAAGATGCGTCATCAACGGCCCAACAAATGTTTTCCGTGTTTAAAGACGGTAAAAAGGCGGCTAACACTACAATCGCTTTAAATAATGCTTTACTTGCTTCTGGAGCTTCTGGAGATGCAGCGGCACGAGCAACAGATCAATATTTGAAAATATTGCGCACTGGTAAGGTAGATTTAGATAGCTACGGATCATTACAAGAAAACATGAGTGTAGGGCTAGATAAATTAGCCGCCAAGTTTGGTTTTACCGGAGCAAGCGCCCAAAATGATTTATACAAGGCGTTACAGAGTGGAAAAGTTACCATAGACGATTTTAACCAAGGTTTATACGATATTCAAGGAGGATTAGGAGGAACGGCAGAAATTGCCAAGAAGTCCACCGAGGGTATTGGAACATCTATGAAAAATATCGGTACGGCTATTACTACTGGTTTAGCTAACTCGATAAAAACAATTAATGACACGTTAAAAAAACAAGGCTTTGACAACATCTTTGAAATGTTGAATAAGGTAAAAGGTGCTATATCAGAAGGGTTTAATTCGTTCAATGCAGCGTTGCCAGATATTCTAGAAAAACTAGGTAAAGCAATTAAATTTGTAGGAGATAACGCCGACTGGATTATCCCAATATTATCTGGTGTGGCGAGTAGTTTTGTGGCTTTTAGTGCTGCCGAGAAGTCAATAAAGGTTATAACCGGTATAAAAGAAGCTTTTGCCGAGTTCAAAGGTATAAGTTCATTAATTGGAATGATTGGACCAGTCGGTTGGATTGCCATTGGAATTGGAGCGATCGTTGCAGCCGGTGTGTTGCTTTATAAAAATTGGGATACTGTAAAAGAATTTGCGGACAAAGTGTGGTCTGGTGTTAAAGATGTTATTGGTGGTGCTGCTGATTGGGTAACCGAGAAGTGGGAAGGTACTAAATCATTCTTCAATGGCATTTGGGACAATGTAACGAGTACGACAAAAAGCGCTTGGGATGGCGTGAGTTCTACTGTTTCAGATTCAGCACAAAAAACGAAAGACGATTGGGCAAGTATTACTTCATTCTTTAGCGGTATCTGGGATAGTATCAAACAAACCGTGGATGATGTTTCATCTACTATAAAATCGACATTTAATGCAGTAGTGGATGATGTGAAAGCAAAATGGGAGACTGTTACGAATTTCTTTAAAGGTATTTGGGACTCTGTAACTGAAGGAGTAACGAATTTTATTTCGATAGTTACCGAAAAGTTTAACTTTGTTAAATCGTTATTCTCACCACTAATCACTGCATTGTCGAATATTAAAGGCTACTTCATGGTCGCTGCACATAATGCGATTGTAGGAATGGTCGATATTTTCAAATCTGGGTTTACTATCTTGAAAAACGTTGTATTGGCTCCAGTCTTGTTTATCGCTAGTTTAATTTCTGGCGGATGGGACGAAGCAGTAAACAACATGAAAGCAGTTTGGGAGAACATTGTAACTGCATTTAAAGATATCTGGATCAACATTCAATTTATCTTTATTTCAACTATTACTGCAATTAAAAATACATTAAATGCAGCATGGAACGGTATTTTTATATCAGCTCAAAAAGTGTGGACTCAAATCCAGTTGTTCTTTACGAATTTATGGATCAGCATTACAACAAGTATCAAAACAGCTTGGATCGATGTGAAGTTATTCTTTACAAACTTATGGATTGATATTATTTATGGTGTTCAAACCGCATGGACGAATATTCAAACCTTCGTAACAGATACGATCGCGAATACCATTCAAGGTGCAAAAGACTTGTGGAACGCATTTACAACGTTCTTGAGTGATTTGTGGACAGGTATCAAAACAACTGTATCTAGTTCAGTTACGCAAACAAAAACAGATACGATCAATACTTGGGATAGTCTGATTCAATGGGGGAAAGATACATGGAATGGATTTACAACATTCTTATCTACAACTTGGGATAACATCGTAAACGGTGCAAAACAAGCTTGGGACAATATGACGCAAGGTATATCTGATGCTATCCAAACAGTCAAAGATACCTTTGATAAACTACGAGAGATCGATCTATTTGAGATTGGCAAGAATATCATTGATGGCTTGGTGAATGGGATTAAAGAGAAAGCTCAAGCGGTAAAAGATGCAGTAAAGGATGTTGCGAGCAGTATTACTGATAAAGTGCAAAAGATTCTACACATTGCCTCCCCTTCTAAAGTGATGAAGAAAATGGGCGGTTTCACTGCTGAAGGTTTGGCCATTGGTATTGCAGACGGTGCAAATAGTGTTTCTAAAGCTTCTGATTTACTTGCACAAGCAGCACAACCAGATTTAGACATGTCCGCAAGTTTGGCAAATATGAATGGATCCATGAGCAGTACAATCCAACACGAAGTTAACATGGGCAAAGCGAAACAAAGTGCAACGTTTAATGTCAATCTAGGCAATCAACAATTTACTGCATTTGTAGACGATATTAGTCAAGCAATGGGGAACAATGCAGAAATCAATTTAGCTTTTTAAACACAAATAAAGTCACTTTCTATAACAGAAAGTGGCTTTTATAGGTTATTAGTTTCCTTATTTTTTAATAAGCGATATACTTATTTCAGATACAGAAAGGATGATTGACATGGAAAAAAGAAATAGTTTTAGTTGGCCCTATTTTATAATGGGCGTATTGTTTGTACTGGTTTCTCTATTTGCGTTTCAAGATCCAACAGGTAGTCTAGCAGCAATTGTTTATTTATTTGCAACATTAGCTATTGTAAAAGGTGTTTTTGAATTATTCTTTAGACGTAAATTACATGAATTTACAAATCAAAAATCGACTTTACTAATCGTTTTAGGTGTTTTTGATTTGATTATTGGTATTTTCCTGTTCTTTAACGTAGAGATCGGACTACTAGCTTTACCTTTTATCTTTGCTATCTGGTTTATTGTAGATTCTGTTATCAACTTAGCGGAAGCAGATATTTTCAAAAGTGCTAGTAAAGGTTATTACTGGTTTGTAGTTATTTTGAATATTATCGGAATCATCTTAGGAGTTATGCTACTGTTCAATCCACTTGTTTCTGCATTTACATTAGCATTTTTAGTAGGTTTCTACTTAATGATGATCGGTATTTCTTTAATTGTTTTTGCGTTTTAATCAATAAAAATATATTTTGTTAGAGTTACAAGTCATTTTCTACTATTAGACCATTAGAAAGTGACTTTTTCATTGTTAAATTACTCCCCAAGCGCAATGAGATTTAGTAACCCACACACTAACCCACATATAGTTGATAAGATATGCGATTATATGATGTAGGTACGTTGTTGTTATGATTTAAAATACCGTTATGACAGGCTTTATAATTCTTTGAAAGTCATACGTCATTCATGGCCGAAGAAGAAGCTGAATAATAATTACTAGGAGAAACCTTGATACAAAAGAGTTTCTCCTTTTTTTGTCTTCTTGAATTCATTGTACGGTAGAAAGTATAAATTATTTATCAAATACGCTATTTTTTTGTAGTTAAGTTCATTTTTTTTGAAAAATCGAAAAGAAAATGAGCAAAATACATTGAATGATAACGATATCTATTTTATTTGTTTTATAAAGCTTGATGGGAGAGTATCTATTGGTCTCTCATCAAAAAAAAACTACATTTAAAATAACGAATGCTATCTGTGAAACAACTATCAATCATACATTTACGTAAGACTTTACTATTAAATTTCAATTGTTATAGTATACTCGAATAGGGTAAGATGCTAAGAAACATGCAATAAGAGAGGAATGTGAAGACATGGAGACAACTGTCTTTCGGTTTGATAAAGTCGCTGTTTCAGATGGATCAATCAATCAGCAGGTCGAACAATATTTGGAAAAAATAAGTGAAGGCACTCAGTATTTAGATGATGGGGACAACGTCAAAGCGATGGCCGTGTTAAAAGAAATTAATTACAGTTTAAATGTTGAATGCAATGAGTATACGAAAGCTACTTTTTCAAAAGATCTTATTTTTACGTCAAATTTAAAAAATCGTTATTGCAATGGAATTTTTAAAGCCAAATTCGATCAAAAACAATGGAAAAATCCTCAAACGTTACGTCGAAATTTTCTTGAGATCTATCGACATATGTTTGATATCAATCACTGAGAAATAGACCGATCACATCATGTGATCGGTCTATTTCTTTGGCTATGTTCTATTGCTTTCTTTTGAGTTAAAAAGCAAAATTTTTGCCAAAATTTCACAAACACGATAGTCTAATTGTACTAGCTCGAATACAAAGAGGGGGAGTACATTGATCGAGCACTGGGAAACATTAGTAAGTGAACTTTATGGACTATTGAAACAAGAAACTCATTCAAGTATCGCGTCACTATTATCAAGATAATAAAAACGAAGATGAACAGGAGAGTAACCCTTATGACAAAACCACATTTAGTTGATCCAAGAAATATGTACCACACTGAAAAATTTCCAAAGCAAGATCAAGATACACCAGCATTAGATGATAAAATGGGACCACTTCCAGATTGTGGTGAAACAAGTTACGAAGGAAATCATCAATTAGAAAATCGTCGTGTATTGATTACAGGTGCAGATTCTGGAATCGGTCGTGCAGCAGCGATTGCATTTTCTAGAGAAGGCGCAGACGTAGCGATTCAATTTTTACCTGGTGAAGAAACAGATGCCAAAGAAGTAGCAGAATTGATTGAAAAAGAAGGACGTAAAGCGTTACTTTTAGGATATGATTTCAAAGAAAGTGACCATTCAAAAGAGATGGTAGAAAAAGTAGTGGCAGAATTCGGTGGATTGGATACATTGATTTTAAATGCCGCACAACAAATCTCTCAACCAACTTTAGAAGATCTAACGATGGAACAAGTTGAAGAAACGTATAAAGTCAACATTATCTCAATGTTTGCGTTAGTAAAAGAAGCGGTGCCACACATGCCTCCAGGTAGTGCCATCGTGACGACAACTTCAATCCAAGGATTTAATCCAAGCCCTGGCTTGTTAGATTACGCGTCGACTAATGCTGCAGTAACCAATTTTACAATTGGATTAGCTAAAAAATTAGCAGATAAAGGAATTCGTGTAAACGGTGTTGCACCAGGACCGATTTGGACACCGCTACAATTAGATGGTGGTCAACCTGAAGAAGATCTACCAGAATTTGGTCAAAATACGCTATTAGAGCGTGCGGGACAACCAGTCGAATTGGCACCTGTCTATGTATTTTTAGCATCAAACAAAGCAAGCTACGTTACAGCTCAAATTTATGGCGTAACCGGCGGCGAAGCAATTAATTAAATGAAAACATGATCGACGCTTAAACGTGTCGGTCATATTTTTTTTTTTTTGATTTTTATATGATAACCGGTTGACATATTTTTGAAAGCGATTTATAATCCAGATATAGAAAGCGCTTATATTTTTTGTGTCAACCGGTTAGTATAATCAATCTGGAGGAAAAGAAAATGTCGAAATTGAAAAAAGCCTTTAAAAATCAGTCTTATTTACAAAGTTCGGTTACATTAATGTTGTTTTTTGCATCATGGGGAGTTTGGTGGTCATTTTTCCAATTATGGTTAACCACACCAAAAAGCGGATTAGGTCTTTCTGGTAGTCAAGTGGGAACCGTATTTTCCGTTAATTCACTCGTGACCTTGATTTTGATGTTTATCTATGGTGCGGTCCAAGACAAATTAGTCATCAAGCGATCACTTTTAGTCTTTGCTTCTGTAATCGCTACCTTAATTGGACCATTCTTCATTTATGTGTATGGACCGTTGTTGCGAAGTCAATTTAACATTGGAATTTTAGTCGGTGCAGTAGTTTTGTCGGCGGGCTATCTTTCTGCAGTCGGTATATTTGAAGCTGTTTCAGAACGTTTTAGTCGTTTATTTGATTTTGAATATGGACAAGCGCGTGCGTGGGGATCATTTGGTTATGCTATCGTAGCATTATTGGCTGGCTTTTTATTTGTTATCAATCCTAATTTAAACTTTTGGGCAGGATCTTTCTTTGGGCTTTGTCTATTGCTGAATGTTTTATTTTGGAAACCTAAAGCAGAACGAGAAGCGATCGCGAAAATGAGTGATGCATCGACAGAATCGACTGTTCCATCATTAGGAGAAATGTTTTCTTTATTAAAATTAAAACAATTATGGGTGGTCATTGTGTTTATCATGTTTACTTGGACATTTTATAACGTCTTTGATCAACAGATGTTTCCAGGGTTTTATACTAACTTGTTCTCCTCACAAGAAGTTGGACAGCAAGTATATGGAACGTTAAATTCAGTCCAAGTATTTTGTGAAGCGGCTATGTTAGGTGTAGTTCCATTGATTATGCGTAAAATCGGAGTGAAAAAAACGTTGTTGATTGGTGTGACTATCATGTGTTTACGTATTGGATTATGTAGTGTGACGACAAGTCCGGTTGCTGTATCGATGATTAAAATGCTTCATGCATTAGAAGTACCTATGTTTATTTTGCCAATGTTTCGTTACTTTACGTTGCATTTTGATACAAAATTATCTGCCACACTTTACATGATAGGATTTCAAATTGCCGCTCAAGTTGGACAAGTGATTTTATCTACTCCTTTAGGAATCTTACGAGACAATGTTGGATTTACCATGACTTTTAGAATTATTTCATTGATCGTATTGGTTTCAGGTATCTTTGCGGCATTCTTATTAAAAAATGATGATCAAGATGTTTTAGGTGATCCGTTTATTCGACAATAAAATGAAAAACATACACATTAGATAAAGAAAGAAGGAATTAAAATGGAAAAAGAATTTATCGAAGTAAAAAATGAGCGTTATCGTTTAGGCTATCATATTATGGCGAGTAATGGTTGGATCAATGATCCCAACGGATTTGTTTATTTCAACGGCTACTATCATATTTTTTATCAGCACCATCCATACAGTGAAAAATGGGGTCCAATGCATTGGGGCCATGCTCGTAGTAAAGATTTAGTACACTGGGAAACATTGCCGATCGCTTTAACACCAGGTGACGTAGAAGATCAAGACGGTTGTTTTTCAGGAAGTGCGATTGTAAAAGAGGACACCTTGTATTTATTTTACACAGGACATCATTATTATGGGGATAATGATCCCGATCATTTTTGGCAAAATCAAAATATGGCTTACAGTAAAGATGGGATTCATTTTACAAAATATGAACACAATCCAGTGATTGCAAAAGAACCTGCAGATAATACACATCATTTCCGCGATCCTAAAGTTTGGGAACAAAACGGTGTTTATTATATGATCTTAGGTAGTCAAGAAAATGATGGCTTGGGTCGCGTTATTATTTATCGCTCAAAAGACTTGCTTGATTGGGAATATGTAGGGCCAATGACGAAAGCGAAAAGTTTAGCTGAAGAAGGATTCATGTGGGAGTGTCCAGACTTTTTTGAATTAGATGGATCATCTGTATTATTGCTCTCTCCGCAAGGAATCGAGGCTCGCGGAAAAGATTATTTGAATCTCTTCCAAACAGGTTACTTTGTAGGAACGTTAAATGAATCGGATATGACATATGCACACAAAGAATTTAAAGAATTGGATCGTGGTCATGATTTTTATGCGACACAAACCACACTAGCCCCAGATGGACGTCGTTTGGTTTTCGGCTGGATGGATATGTGGGAAAGTGAGATGCCAGAACAAGCAGATGGCTGGGCAGGTGCGCTCACGTTACCACGCGAGTTATCTTTAAAAGACGGTCATCTTTACATGAAGCCGGTACGTGAACTACAAGCATTGCGTCAAGAAACACAATGCGATACAGTGCAAAAAATAGAAGCGGAGTGTGAACTTGCTCATGAGTTGAAACAACATGAATTGATCATCGATTTTGAAAAGATAAGCCTAGATACTGCATGGACGTTATCTTTTGATACGAATGTCGCACAAGTGATGCATCTTACGTATGATCCAAAAAATCATGAATTAATTTTACGTAGAACCGACAATAACGAAGCCCGTTATGGTACAATCCAAGAGGAGAAAGTTTTCTCATGTCAGGTATTTATCGACACTAGTTCAATTGAGATTTTTCTGAATGATGGTGAAACGGTATTTACTGAGCGTTATTATTCTGAAGCACCACTGGCTTGTCGTTTGACTGTAGATCAGCCAACGACGATTGCACATACAGTATACGCTTTAGATAGTAAGGCGATTACCTATATCTAAGGAGGGTTCCATTTTGTTAATTGGAAGTATTGAAGCAGGCGGTACAAAATTTGTTTGTGCAGTAGGCGATGAAGACTATCGTGTGAAAGATCAGGTGACGATCCCAACTACAACACCTGAAGAAACAATTGCAAAAACGATCGAGTATTTTAAACAATTTGATATTGAGGCATTAGGTGTAGCATCTTTTGGCCCAATCGAAATTCGTAAACATTCACCAAAATACGGATATATTACGACAACACCTAAAAAAGGATGGCAAAATACCGATTTATTAGGTCAGCTAGAAAAAGCGTTGAACGTTCCAGCAGCGTTTACTACGGATGTGAACGGTTCAGCTTATGGTGAATACATTATGTCGACACTTACAAATGAAAAAATCGATTCGGTTGTCTACTATACTGTGGGAACAGGAGTCGGTGGTGGTGCAGTCATCGAAGGACGTCTTTTAGGCGATGCTGGGCATCCTGAAATGGGCCATACGTTTGTTAAACGTCATCCTGAAGATTTAGATTTTGAAGGAATTTGCCCGTATCATGGAGACTGTTTAGAAGGTTTGGTTGCCGGCCCAACATTTGAAGCTCGTCTAGGACAAAAAGGTGAAACTGTTCCGTTGACTGATCCAGTTTGGGATATTTTGGCGTATTATCTAGCACAAGCTGTGATTCAAGCGACGCTGATCACACGTCCAGATAAAATCGTATTTGGTGGAAGTGTTGTCAATGATGTGTTATTGACTAAAATTCGTGAAAAAACTGCTGAAATGCTGAATGATTATGTTGAATTACCTCCATTAGAAAAATATATTACACGTCCTTTGATCCAAAATAATGGATCGGCAACTTTAGGAAACTTTGCATTAGGACTACGTTTGTTACAAGAATAAGCGATGACCCCGTGATGCCTTTGTGTATGACGGGGATTTTTTTAAGGAGTGAAGCGATGCGTCCCAAATTAGAAGATGTAGCAAAATTAGCCAATGTCTCCAAAACGACGGTGTCTAGAGTTTTAAACAAGCGAGGCTATTTAAGTCAAGAAACGATCGATAAGGTTGAAGCGGCAATGAAAGAACTCAATTATCAACCAAATACAGTTGCCAGACAGTTATATAATAAAAAAACTAATTTGATTGGCTTGATTTTTCCGACAGTCGCTAATCCTTTCTTTGGAGAATTGGTTGCGATTTTAGAAAATGAACTTTATCAACGAGGGTATAAAGTGATTATTGGAAATTCAATGAACAATCGTCGTAAAGAAACAGATTATTTAAATCAATTGTTAAGTGAACAAGTCGATGGCTTGATCGTAGGTGCGCATAATCAAGGAATTGAAGAATATCGTTATGAGCATTTACCGATTGTCGCAATCGATCGTGTGATGAATGAAGATATTCCGATTATTGAATCCGATAATTATTTTGGTGGAAAACAAGCGACGCAACTCTTGATCGATCAAGGAGCAAAAGTAATTTTACATACGAATGGTCCTGCTGATTTAGATACACCAGCAATGCGTCGACGTAAAGCTTATGAAGACACAATGCAAGAACATGGCTTAGTCCCTGAGACTGTTGTCGTCGATTTTAATATTACTTATGAAGAAAAACAACAAATTTTCCAGAAAATATTTGATGAGCATCCAAATGTTGAAGGGATTTTTGCCTCCAATGATGTGGATGCGATGATGTTGTATCAAATTGCACAACAACGCCAATATCGTGTGCCAGAAGATCTGTTGATCGTAGGATATGATGGCACTACGTTGATGCGTACCTTATTTCCCGATTTGACTACAATTGTTCAGCCAATACGAGAGATCGCGCTACAAGCGATTCAAACGTTAGAAAAGCGATTGGCTAAACGTGAGACGGCTAAAGAATATATTTGCCCAGTGCAGTTGCATCATGGAAAAACAGGATTTAAAAAACAGACGACCATTTAATCAAGTGGTTCGTCTGTTTTTTTGAAGGTAAATCCACGAGAAGATAAAGGAGTTGAAAAGACGATTTGCGTATTCGTACGACCAAATGATTGAATCTGATTGATAAAATGATCCAATTTAGAAGTCGTTGGAAACACGACTTTTAAGAGCATTGAATAAGGTCCCGTCACGCAATCACATTCTAAAATATTGGGAATATCTTGGATATACGTATAAAATTGGGGTTTTTGTTGTGGTTCAACAGATATTTGGATATAGGCTTTAATCGCTAAATTTGTTTGTTCGTAATCTAAAGCAGCATGATAGCCCGTAATGATTCCGCGTTCTTCTAATTGCTTGATGCGTTGTGAAATCGCAGGACCGCTGATAAATAACCGTTCACTTAAGTGTTTGATCGAACTGCGTCCATCTTGCTGTAATAATGTTAATAATTGATAATCTAAGTGATCCATGACTTTCCTCTTTTCTAAATTTAGCGTATTTTTCTTTGATAAAAAACAAGTAAGCGATTGCGTACTTTGATAATAAAAGAAGTACACAGATCGTCTTATTTTCCTAATGAATCTATGATAGTTTATCATATAAATAGCAAGGGGGAGAAACAATGATGCGGATTGAAGAAGATAGTTTAGGACAAGCATTGATTCATGAAGATTCTTATGAGGGGATCCATACGTACCGTGCAAAGGAAAATTTTACGATTAGTACAGCTGTAGTTGATCCCAAATTGCTGCACGCTATGATTTTAATTAAATCAGCAGCAGCCAGTGCGAATGGCCGAGCAGAACTGATTGAGACAAAAAAAGTCGAAGCAATCAAAAAAGCAACTCGTGATGTATTGGATCAGACTATTTCTTTAGACTGCAAATTAGATGCTATCCAAGGTGGAGCGGGAACATCAACGAATATGTATATCAACGAAGTGCTAGCCAATCGAGCGTTAGAGCATTTGCAATATACAAAAGGAGAGTATCAGTATTTAGATCCTCTAGATGATGTCAACAGAAGTCAATCTACAAATGATGTTTATCCAAGTTCAGGTAAAATCGCGATCTATTTATATATGATCGAATTAGACCGGGTTTTAGGATCTTTGATTGCAGCGTTCCATAAAAAAGCACAAGAATACGCGACTGTTCAAAAGATGGGGCGTACACAGCTACAAGATGCTGTACCCACAACCTTTGGGACAACGTTTTCTGCTTTTGCGACTAGTTTAGCACGTTGCCAAAAACGTTTGTCTACAAGTCGTAAAGAATTGACCTCTTTAAATCTAGGTGGTACAGCAATCGGAACGGGTGTAAATGCTAGTCCGATCTATCAACAAGCAATTTATGAAGAGCTAAATCATTTGTTACCGTTTAAAGTCTATCCTGCTGATCATTTAGTCGATGCAACACAACATATCGATCAATTTGTTCAGATTTCAAGTAGCTTAAAAGCATTGGCTGTGGCGTTATCGAAAATCGCGCATGATCTTCGCTTAATGGCAAGTGGACCACGCAGTGGATTAAATGAAATTCAATTGCCTAAACGCCAAGCAGGATCTTCAATCATGCCAGGAAAAGTCAATCCAGTCATTCCAGAAGTCGTGCAACAAGTCGCCTTTCAAGTAATGGGAAGCGATGTGACGATTACACTTGCAGCGCAATCTGGTGAATTAGAATTAAATCCGTTTGAGCCTATTATATTCCATCATTTATTTCTTTCGTTAACCAGTTTGATTCAAGTTTGCGATACGTTTCAAACGAAATGTGTTGAAGGTATTGTGGTGAACGAAAGACATTGTCAGCAACAAGTTGATCAAAGCGTCAGTTTGGCGACTCGTTTAACCCCATTAATTGGATACAAAAAAGCCAGTGAGCTAGTTGAAAAAGCGTTAAAGGAGAATCAACCGATCGAAGCTTTTTTGAGTGAAGAAGTGATTTTGAAATTACACAAGGTACGTAACTAAAACTATTGTCACATACTTGAAATTCCTTTGCGCTCCGTTCGTTTATCCGTCATAATAGGATGGATAAGAAAAGGAGCGAAGACTGTGAAGGAATTAAAACAAAATATTTGGATTTTATTGACGATCTGTTTGTTTATTTTTATGTCGACTTTAGACTCTAGTATTGTAAATATCGCGTTGCCGACGATTAGCCGTGAACTTGCCATTCCATTGACCCAAAGTGAATGGGTCGTGTCGAGTTATCTACTAACGATTTGTTGTACGTTATTGATTTTTGGGAAATTAGGCGATATGTTGGGGAAAACGACAGTATATAAAGCCGGAGGAGTCATTTTTATTGTCGGATCACTTTGTTGTGGACTAAGTCAAAACTTACTGATGCTTGTCGCTTCACGTGTATTGCAAGCATTAGGATCAGGAATGATTATGAGCAACAGTAATGGGATTATTACTGAAACATTTCCAAAGCAACAGCGAGGTCGAGCGCTAGGAATTTTGGCAGCTTTTGTTTCATTAGGTGCGATTACAGGTCCTGGATTAGGGGGATTGTTGCTAAGTCAATGGAATTGGAATGCGATTTTCTTGATCAATGTACCGATTGGTATTATTGGCATGTTGTTTGGATATCGTATTTTACCAAAAAGTGCGCATCGTCAAAAACAACAATTGGATTATATCGGCATGTGTTTATTAGCGGGGATGATTCTGACATTTTATGCAGCGATCCAAACCTTAACAAGTGCTGCATTGATGAGTATTGCGTTGCTGATCGGAACAGTTGTTTGTTTTGTCGCTTTTTATTTTTGGGAGAAACGTGCACGTAATCCATTGGTTGAATTGTCGTTGTTTAAAAATGAAATATTCGATGAAAGTTTAGTAAGTGCATTATTTGTCTTTATCAGCGCATTCTTTTTTACGATGATCATGCCCTTTTATTTACAAGAGATTAAAGGATTTTCAACAAGTCAAGCGGGGATGATTATGATGGTATTTCCAATTGTTCAAGTGGTATTAGCCCCAATTGCTGGATATTTAGCGGATCGATTGAATAAACGAGTGCTCACAATTATTGGGTTAGGTTTATTAACTTGTGGCCAGTTGACTTATTTATTGTGGCAAGTGACAAGTCCACTTACGATTATTATTCCCTCGATTATTTTATCTTCGATGGGCAATTCTTTGTTCCAAGCGCCAAATAATACCATCATTATGAATGCAGTTGAAAAGCGTTTTTTAGGAATCGCTGGGGCATTAAATGCATTGTCTAGAAATCTAGGCATGGTTTTAGGTGTCGGGCTATCAACGACAATCTTGACGCTTGCTGTCCATTCATTTTCTAACGGACCAGTAAACGATCTTACAAGTGATCCAATTATATTTGTTAAAGGAATGCATGTAGCCTTCACGGTCTCTATGACATTGTGTTTTGTCGCTTTTTTATTTATTTTAACCATGACGGTCAAAAAACAAAGACAACAAAAGAGACTGTAATAAAAGTCGTCAGCTCGAAGAACACTTTTTGTACATTTTTTAGGGGGTGTGACAGATTTCTGTCACACCCCCTTTTTCTTAGTTTAATTTGTCTAAATATTTATCTAATTGTTCTAATTCTTTTTCTTCATATTTGTCGTATTTGCCAGCTTCATGCAAGATACGTTTGATTTCATGCAACGCTTTTTTCTCTGCATACCATTTTTTGATTTCGTGTTTTTTTGCATCATCTTCTTCTAAGGCATCTAATTTCGTTAGTTCATCTTCCAATTTTAGTACCGCATTTGCAATATGGTCAAGTACGTGATCTTCTTTTTTTTCGTAATCTGTCATACAAAACACTCCAATCTTTTTTTTAGTACTACTTCAATATAGCGCTTTCTTTAAAATAAAGCAATGGATATCCATTGCACGTTACCCGATAATATTGTCATTGACAATCGCGAGTTTGATTTGGCGTAATTCACGATCCACAAAAGTTCGTTCATTTTGTAGTTGAGTATTGATCGTTTTGATTTGATGCAATTCTTCATGCAATTCACGAATTTCGCGAGTCAATGTTGTAAGTAAAGTAATCATTTCTTCATTTTGGTTCATAATGCAGTTTCCTTTCTGTCTTGAAATACGGGATGATAAAACATACGATAGATGATGGCAATCACAACTGGAATTAATGCACATAATAGGTACAATCCTTGGTAGGAAAGAACTGAGTGTAACATACCTAAAATATAAGGACCTACGCCTAATCCTAAATCAAGTCCAATGAAGTAAGTAGAAAGCGCAATTCCGATTTTGGACAAATCAACGGATTTTAGACAAACAGCTTGACCATTTGACATAAAGGTACCATAGCCTAACCCAATACAAGCACCTGCCACAAGTAACATCCAACTTGTAGTTGTAATGGCTAGTAAGCCTAATCCTAAAGTTAGGAAAATAAAGCTAGGATACATCACAGAATCTACACCTTTTGCGTCAAATAAACGTCCGGTCATAGGACGAGTAAACGTAACAGCTAACGCATAGACTACAAAGAAGAATGCACTGGCTGAGATTAAATTTAATTCAGTAGCATACGTAGAAAGAAAGGTCAACACGCTAGAATAAGATAAACCGATGAAAAAGGCAATCGTCGAGATAAACAACACTTTTTTTTCAATAAAACGATCCCAAGACCAGCCAGTAAGTGCTGCTTTTTCGTTGGCGGATAGTGTGATGTTTTTTACAGGGAAAGTCAGACACATGACTAGAGTCAAAATAGATAATAAGATAGCGACCCAAATAATAAATCGAAATCCAAACAAGGGAAGTAGCAGCATTCCAATGAATGGACCCACTGCAGCAGCTAGGCTCGTACTTAGTCCGTAATAATTAATGCCTTCACCGTGTTTGCTTTCTGGAATATAACTGGTCACAATGGCATTTGCCGCAGTTGAAATCATGCCATAAGCAAATCCATTTAAGAAACGGACGCCGTCTAATAATAAAATCGTCGTAGAAAATAAATAGCCTACGGTAGTTAGTACATATAAGATTGCACCTAAACGTAAAATTTGTTTGCGCCCAGTCAACTCCAATATTTTTCCAATATACAATCTGGCAACCAGTGTTCCGATGATAAAAATACCTGTCGCTAAACCTGCTTGAGCACTCGAAGCATTCAATTCTTGACTGGCAAATTGAGCAGTAATGACCACAAAGCAGTAATAAATTAAAAAGACAATAAAATTGATCAGTGTAATGAGAATAAATCCTTTGTTAAATAGACGCGAGTTTGTTTCTTCCATAATTTTCCATCCTTTAGCTGTATTTTTTGGATGTGTTTACTATAATGAAAATTTCAGAAACATACATGCGATTTTGTACATGTTGAAATACAGTGAATAAGAATACTATCAAAATACATTAACAAATGGTATTGTTTTTTTAGTTGAAATCACGTTAACTAAAAATGGCAAGCATACGCTAAGCGATTATTGTAGGAGGAATTACAGTGAAAAGAGCAGTTTTAGAGGAATATTTAAAACAACATAATTTTCCGATTATTCGTAAAAAGAAAAAACATTACTTAACGTATGAAGGAATCAAAGACCGATATGTTTATATTTTGAAAGAAGGAATCGTCAAAACGAGTATGATCTCAAATGAAGGAAGAGAGTTTAATCTAAAGTATATTCATGAGATGGAAATCGTTTCCTTATTTAAAGATGAATATTCTCCATTAGTCGAGGCTCCTTTTAATATCCGAGTTGAATCTACAGAGGCGACTTTATATAAAATTGAACGTGAACAGTTCTGGCGTGATGTGAATCAAGATCCTCGCTTGCAACAATATGTCAAAGAATATTATCGGGTGTATTTGATGTATACGATGAAAAAAATGCAGCAGATGCTGATGAACGGAAAATTTGGCGCGATCTGTGCGGAATTAGAGGAGTTGTGTGAACAATTTGGACGTGAAACAGCAGAAGGAATCTTGATTGATTTTGAAATCACGAATGAAGAGATCGCGCGTTTTTGTGGGATTACTTCAGCCAGTAGTGTCAATCGAATGATGCAAAAATTACGCCAAGAGCAAGTCATCAAGATTGTTGAACGCAAAATTTTGATTTTAGATCGTCCTTTGCTTCAAGCCAACATTCCCTATTAAAAAGCTAGGAAGAATCTCCTAGCTTTTTTTCAGATATGTGTGTAATGGTTTTTGATAGCCAGTTAAATCAGGTTGGTTCCCTTGTATTTTTTGTGCCAGCAAGTACCCGATTAAAGGACCTGTAGTAAGACCAGAAGAGCCAAGACCACTTGCGACAAACAGCGCTTCATTTGGGATTTGATCAAAAAAAGGTGCAAAATCAGATGTATACGCGCGCGTTCCGATTTGATAATGATAAGGTGAACTAAATAAATGAGTTGGTGTGTTCAAAAAGCGTGCAATGGATTGCGTAAGGCGATCAAATGCGTCTTTTGTAGGTGTTAGATCAAAACCAGCATCATTTTCATGCGTAGCACCGATCAGTATTTTTCCGTTTGCTAAGGGAATAAGGTCAGCTTCACCATCGAGCATCGCGACGGGTAAATCATGGGTATCCACTGTCGTATCAAAGGCGATCAATTGTCCTTTTTGGGGACGAATATCGACTTGATAACCAAGTGGAGCTAATAAAGTCTTTACATGAGGACCACTCGTTAACACGACTTGATCCACAGCATGTTCTCCTAAATCGAACTCGACGATAAATCCTTGTGGTCCTTTTTTTAGCAGCGCTTTTTTTGTGTGAATGACGCCACCTTCTTTAAGAATGCGTTGATAGAGCGTAGTAAGCAATGCTTGTCCATTTAATTTTGCTCCGCCTGAAATCATTAAAGAGGCTTGTGGTTGTAGTAATGAAAAACGTGCGGCGGTTTCTTTAGCGGTCAGTAAGTCGATCGTGCCAATTTCTGGAGCGTCTTTTTTCCGCTCGGTTGCTAAATCAGCAAGTTCTTCTAGCTGTGCGTTAGGACGAATAAGTAAAGCACCTGTTTTATGATAGATTGAGTCATCTAATTCTAGATCACGCACCAGTTTTGTATAAAAGGCAGCTCCATCTTTGGCTAAAGCATACCATTGTTTGTTTCGTCTTTTAGAAAGCCACGGGGAAATAATACCGGCGCTCGCTTTTGTAGCTTGTCCGATTCCATCATCATAAACCGTGACGTCATAGTGTTCTTTGGCTAAATAATAGGCAGTTACTGCTCCAATGATTCCGCCACCGATTACGGCAATTTTTTTCATAGTGTCCACTCCTTTATCATCAAAAGCATGCCATATTTTAAGAAAGGTGTCAAAATGCATGAAAGAAAACGAAAGAAACTACTAGAAGTGATAAAAAAATGATATGATAGCACTAGTCTATTTAAAAATTATCAAATGAAGAAAGGATTCGAATGATGAAATTATCGATTGTGGTTCCTTGCTACAATGAGCAAGAAAGTTTGCCATTATTTTATAAAGCAGTACAAGACGTGGTCACAAAGATGCCAATTGAGCCAGAATATATTTTTGTGAATGATGGTTCTTCAGATGCAACGCTTGAAGAATTAAAAAAATTACATCAACTCTCACCTAAAACAGTTCATTATATTGATTTTTCTCGTAACTTTGGGAAAGAAGCAGCGATTTATGCAGGACTACAAGCCTCAACAGGAGATCTTGTGACGTTGATGGATGCCGATTTGCAAGATCCACCAGCTTTACTTCCAGAAATGTATCAATTGATTACAAACGATGGCTATGATTGTGTGGGGACAAGACGTGCAGATCGTGAAGGTGAGCCTGCGTTACGTAGCTTTTTTGCGAAAAGTTTTTATAAAATCATCAATAAGATCTCGCAGACTGAAATGGTGGATGGCGCACGCGATTTTCGTTTAATGACGCGTCAAATGATTGATGCCATTCTAGAAATGTCAGAATATAATCGCTTTTCAAAAGGGATCTTTAGTTGGGTAGGGTTTAAAACAACGTATCTCGCTTATGAAAATCAAGAACGAGTTGCTGGAAGTACTTCGTGGTCTTTTTGGCAACTATTGAGTTACTCTCTTGAAGGAATTATTAATTTTTCGAATTTTCCACTTCAATTGTCGGCAATCGGTGGAGTGATCTCTTGTGTGATTGCAATCATTATGATGATAGGCATTGTGATCCGAACATTGATTTTTGGCGATCCTACATCTGGTTGGCCATCTATGGTGTCGATCATCTTGTTTTTAGGTGGAATCCAACTGTTCTTTATGGGCATCTTAGGACAGTACATCGGAAAAATTTATTTAGAAGTGAAACGACGTCCAGTTTATTTAGTACGCGAAACCGATTTGGAACAAACGAAAAAGTAGAGGAGACTTCCTCTACTTTTTTAGTGTGTTGCTTTTTGGATGGCTTTTTTTGTATTTGCAAAATGTAGCTTAGCGTAACGCGTTAACACATCGACTCCAAAGCGACTAATGAGTTGTGCGGCAACATCATCTGATTTTGCTCCAGCTCCAGAAGGTAAGGTGATCCCAGCTTCTTTAGATAGTGTCGATAATGTTGTTAAAAATGTCGCACGACAAATAATCGACGCGCTGGCTACTGCTAAATGATATTGTTCCCCTTTTGTGACGAAATATAGTGGTAAGGTAGGTGACGTTGTTTCCATAGCTAAGTATTTACGGTAATTTTTCTCTGGAGTGAATTGATCGATCAAGATTCCATCTGCTTTAGAAACAAGGGGTTCAAGTAAACAAACTGCTTGGTTATGCAAGGCGACTTTCATACGCACAGCATTGTATTGTGGCTGGATCTCATTGTATTTTTCGGGCATCACAATCAATTCTTTATATGGCAATAGTTTTTTGATTTTAGGTGCCATCGTGAGTATCTGAGTGTCTGTCAGTAGTTTGGAATCTTTTACGCCTAAGTCTTTTAATGCAGCAAAATGTTCAGGACCTGCAAAAGCAGCACAGACGACTAATGGGCCAAAGTAGCTGCCATTGCCGACCTCATCACTTCCAATAAAAGGCAATTGGGCTAAATTTTCAGGCAATTGAGTTCGTGCTGGTTGTGTTTTTTTTGTCGCTTTTTTTTCTGGTAGCGTCGTGCTCCATTTTTGTGCTTCGAGATTTGCCTGTTGTCCTTGAAACATGACTTTTTGTGAAGTATATACGGTGATCGTCGTTTGATTTGATTTAGCCGCAAAGGTTACGTAAGGGGCTTTGGTCGTGATTTTTTTTGATTGATAATGTTCGATTAATGTTTGGATTTGCGTTTTTGTCAATTTAAGAACAATGGTTTCCATAGTGATCTCTCGTTTCTTAATTATTAGGAAATATTACTGTAAAAAAACTCCTTTATCTATTATAATAGATAACAGTTGTAGATTGGTATACTTTTTTTAAGTATACTTTAGGAGGAAGTTAGTAAAATGGCGATTCAAAAAAAGCGTTATAAAGCGGTCATCGACCATCAATCCTATACGATCATTGGGACACAAAGTACCAAGCATATGGATATGGTCACTTCAATAGTCAATGAACAATTAGCCGAATTGCATCGTTTATCGCCACAATTAGATAAAGAGCAAGCAGCAATTTTAATGGCCATCAATGCTGTATCGGACCAATTGACCAAACAAGAACAAATTTTACGCTTAACGAACCAAGTGGAAGAACTAAAACACGCGGCGATCAAGGCCGTAGAACTTGAAAATCGTTTGAAGCGCATTGAAGCAATCGAACAAGAAGCACGTCAAGTATTAGAAAAGAATGGTAAAAAAGATCCCGTCATTCAAAATCACTTAGAAGCCCAAAGTATTCTAAATGAAGAGCGAAAACGCTCAATCAAAGAAAAATCTTCTCAGGGATGATAGAAAGGATACCAGATGCTAGGAATACTTTTTTTATTGATCTGTCTATTTGCATTTTACAATGGAGCTAGAAGAGGGGTAGCACTGCAACTTGTGCATCTAGCTGGTTTTGTCATTGCGTTTTTTGTTGCACTGAGCAACTATAAAGCCTTAGGCACACATATTGAATTATATGTTCCGTATATGTCCGTTACGCCAGATTCTTCCTTTGCCTTTTATTCGATGGAGCAAGGATTTGAACTAGGACATGCGTATTATGCAGCAGTTGCCTTTTTTGGTATTTTGTTTTTTGGATGGATACTTACGAAATTTATTGCGATTTTCTTTTTAAAACTACGTGATTATGCCTTTTTGGGTCGATACGATTGGATCATTTCAGGAGTATTAAATACGTTAATGTTGTATGTTTTATTTTTTGGCGTATTGTATATTCTATCGTTCGTTCCTTTATCGTTCATCCAGCACTGGTTCAAAGAAGGCGAATTGGGTTATGGTATTGTTAAACATACTCCGATTTTGTCTAAATGGTTTTATCAGTTACTTATAACCAACATCATATAAACGATAATCAACTGAAAAGGCAGGACGTTTTTAGACGACTGCTTTTTTCTATAATGTCAATTTAAACATAGAAGGTGAAACAGATGAATTCACGTATTTTAAACGTGTTAGAATTTGATCAAGTCAAGCAGCAATTGGCTCCTTACTTGGTCACAGATCAAGGAAAGAAAACCTTGACCAAATTATTTCCATTGACCAATCCGTCAAAAATCACACAACGATTGGCGGAAACAAGTGATGCGCAAAAGATTCAACGATTACGTGGTGGGATCCCAATTCCTAAATTAGAAAATATCGAACCACATTTGAAACGTATTCAAATTGGAGCAGATTTAAATGGGGTAGAGATTGCTCAAATTACACGTGTGTTGAGCACAACAAGTGAAGTAACCCGTTTTTTTGCAGAACTTGCAGAATTAGACATCGAGTTAACACGCGCCTATACATTTAACGAAGAACTTGTGGTATTGCCTGAATTGACAAAACGATTTAAACAAGCAATCGAAGATGATGGTCGTGTAACAGACGACGCATCTGAAGAATTGCGCCAATTACGCCAGCAGATTCGTCGCAATGAAAAAGTGATTCGAGAAACATTCGATGGATTGATCCGCGGCAATAATACAAAATACCTGAGCGATGCGATCGTAACGATTCGTAACGAACGCTATGTGATTCCGGTGAAACAAGAGTATCGTGGAATCTTTGGCGGTGTAGTGCATGATCAAAGTGCATCGGGTCAAACAGTATTTGTCGAACCTAAGCAAATCGTTTCGTTGAATAACAAACTACGTCAGTCACAGTTGGCCGAAAAAAATGAAATTTTACGTATCTTAGCAGAACTATCTGCCGAGCTCGTTCCTTATCAAAAAGAAATCCATCATAATGCGTATATTTTAGGTCAATTTGATTTCATGAATGCTAAAGCACAATATGCAAAACAATTAAACGCAACGATTCCCACGGTCAGTGAAAAAAATGAAGTCGTCTTTTTAAGTGCACGTCATCCTTTGATTGACCAAACACACGTTGTACCAAATGATATTGTGATTGGTAAAGAGTATCAAGCGATCGTCATTACGGGACCCAATACAGGTGGGAAAACAATCACGTTAAAAACGTTAGGTTTGCTACAATTGATGGGACAAGCAGGTCTTGCGATTCCAGTAGCAGAAGAAAGTCAAATGGGGATTTTTAGTCAAATTTTTGCAGATATCGGTGACGAACAATCCATCGAACAAAGTTTGTCTACTTTTTCTTCTCATATGACCAATATCGTATCGATTATTGACCAAGTCGATGATCGTAGTTTAGTGTTATTTGATGAATTAGGTGCAGGAACAGATCCTCAAGAAGGTGCAGCACTAGCCATTTCGATTTTAGATGCTATCGGTGCCAAAAATGCTTATGTTATGGCGACAACACATTATCCTGAATTAAAAGTATATGGATATAATCGTGCCCAAACGATTAATGCCTCAATGGAATTCGATGTAGATACGTTAAGTCCAACCTATCGTTTATTAATCGGGGTACCAGGACGAAGTAATGCGTTTGAGATCTCAAAACGGTTAGGACTTCCGACAGAAATTATTGATCAAGCCCATCAAATCATGGATGGAGAAAGCCAAGACTTAAATGAAATGATTGCCGATCTTGAAGAACGTCGGAAAATGGCCGAAATTGAATACACACAATTACGTGATGAAGTCAAAGAGGCAGATCGTTTACGTAAAGAATTAGCGGATGCAACAGCATATTTTTACGCAGAACGTGATAGCCAAATTGACGAAGCGAAAAAAGAAGCCAATCGAATTGTAAAAGAAGCCAAAGAAGAATCCGATAAGTTGATCCGTCAATTGCGTAAAATGCAACTAGAAGGAAAGCATCAAGTCATCAAAGAACATCAATTGATTGATGCGAAAACGCAAATGAATCAATTGCAACATGATGAAGTCTTGCAAAAAAACAAAGTACTGAAAAAAGCCAAAGCGGCGAAAACCTTAAAAGTCGGCGACGAAGTAAAAGTAACATCTTATGGTCAACGGGGTGAATTGATCAAATCCCTTGGAAATGGTCAATGGCAAGTTCAAATGGGAATCTTAAAAATGACGATTTCTGAAGACGACATCGAAGTGTTACAACAAGAAAAATCACCAAAACAACGCGTCGTGCATACTGTTCAAAGTAATCAACAAGCGCACGTTTCCCCTCAATTAGATTTAAGAGGAAAGCGATATGAAGAAGCGTTGAATGAAGTCGATCAGTATTTGGATGCCGCGATTTTAGCCAATTATCCTCAAGTGACGATCGTCCATGGTAAAGGGACTGGTGCTTTACGACAAGGGATCGTGAATTATTTACAAAATCACCGTAGTGTCAAAAGTTTCGGTTTTGCTCCGAATAATCAAGGCGGAAATGGTGCAACGATCGTCGTTTTCAAATAACAGTAAGCAAGTTAGTATTAGAAAAAAAAAAGCGGTGTTATAATAGCACTATAAACTTAATGGAGGTATGCATAATGGCACACAATATTACAGACGCGACTTTCGCTGAAGAAACAGATAAAGGATTAGTATTAATCGATTTTTGGGCAACTTGGTGTGGACCTTGTCGCATGCAAGCCCCGATTTTAGATCAATTGTCAAATGAATACGATGAAGATGCATTAAAAATCGTAAAAATGGATGTAGACGAAAACCCTGAAACACCGTCATCATTTGGAATTATGAGTATTCCAACATTATTACTTAAAAAAGATGGTGAAGTAGTAGAAAAATTAGTAGGTGTTCATACAAAAGACCAACTAGAAGCAGTCATTGCAGCACACCAATAATGACAAAAAGATACTGATGAATCAATCGGTATCTTTTTTTGTACAAAAAGCGAAAGGAAGAAGTCGATGAACGAAAAAATCAAGCATAAACTCGCCTTGCTTCCCGATCAACCTGGATGTTATTTGATGAAAGATAAAAATGGCACGATTATTTATGTTGGTAAGGCTAAGGTGTTGAAAAATCGTGTGCGTTCTTATTTTACGGGAAGTCATAATACGAAAACGGAGCGTTTGGTGAGCGAGATCGAGGATTTTGAGTATATCATTACGGAATCAGATATTGAAGCATTGGTATTGGAAATCAATTTGATCCAAAAAAATGATCCGAAATACAATATCATGCTAAAAGATGATAAATCGTATCCGTTTATCAAAGTAACCAATGAGCGTTATCCACGATTATTGATTACACGAAAAGTATTAAAAGATAAAGCATCGTATTTTGGTCCCTATCCTGATGTTCGAGCAGCCAATGAGACCAAAAAACTGCTAGATCGTTTGTTTCCCTTACGAAAATGTAAAGTCCTCCCAAAAGAAGTATGCCTGTATTATCATATGGGACAATGTTTAGCTCCGTGTGTATTTGATGTACCTAAGGATACGTATACACAGATGACAGCTGAAATTAGACGTTTTTTAAACGGGGGACATACAGCCATTCAAAAAGAATTGGAACAAAAAATGCAACAAGCAGCTGAAAAAATGGAGTTTGAACAAGCCGGTGAATACCGCGATCAGATTCAAGCGATTGAAACGATCATGACAAAACAAAAAATGACCCAGACGGACTTACTAGATCGAGATGTATTTGGCTATGCGATTGAAAATGGTTGGATGTGTGTACAAGTCTTTTTTGTTCGTCAAGGAAAAGTAATTGAACGTGACGTGTCGATGTTTCCATTTTATAACGAGGCGGAAGAAGATTTCTTAACATTTATTGGTCAATTTTATCAAGAAAATCATCATTTTTTACCGCGAGAAGTTTTAATTCCAGACACGATTGACCAAGTAAGTGTTGAGGCGATCGTTGAGACTCGAATTACACAACCTAAACGTGGGGAAAAGAAAAAATTGGTAGAACTAGCTAATAAAAATGCACGTGTGTCTTTGACTGAAAAATTTGAATTGATCCAGCGTAAAAATGAGCGGACGATTGGAGCCATTGAACGTTTAGGACAAGCCATGAATATCCCAGTACCGATTCGAATTGAAGCATTTGATAATTCGAACATCATGGGGACTGATCCGGTTTCGGCGATGGTGGTATTTATTGATGGAAAACCGATGAAAAAAGAATACCGTAAATATAAAATTAAAACAGTAACAGGACCAGATGACTACGCTTCAATGCGTGAAGTGATTTATCGTCGTTACTCTCGTGTGATCAAAGACCAATTGCCATTTCCTGATTTGATCATTATCGATGGAGGGAAAGGGCAAGTCGACGTTGCGCGGGATGTCTTAGAAAATCAATTGGGAATCGATATTCCGATTGCTGGATTAGCTAAAAATGATCAACATAAAACCAGTGAATTATTATTTGGACCAAACTTAGATACGATCGATTTGGCACGAAATTCTGCTGAGTTCTTTTTGTTACAACGCATTCAAGATGAAGTCCATCGTTTTGCGATTACGTTCCATCGTCAATTGCGTAGCAAAAATAGTTTCGCATCAAAATTAGATGGAATAAACGGATTAGGTCCAAAACGCAAACAAGATTTACTAAAAGAATTTAAATCATTGAAAAAAATTGAGGCAGCCACAATTGAAGAGTTACAAGCAGTAGGCTTACCTAAAGCAGTAGCTGAAAATACGTATCACGCTTTACACAAAACCCCACCACAGACGTAAGTCGTGATGGGGTTTTAATCAGTTGAATCGTTCCACTAAATAGGTGAAAAATTCTTGATCAGTTGGATTGGTTTTAAATCCTTGTTCGGGATGCCATTGAACACCCAAGATGCAAGAAGAATCGATTACGCCTTCAATCGCTTCAACAGCGCCATCTGTCGCGCGTGCAGTAACGGTAAAAGGTGGCGCGATTTGGTCAACTGCTTGATGATGATAAGAATTGACAGCAACCGTTTCTGGTAGAAATTCCGCAAGATAGCTATTGGGTTCAATCGTAATCTCATGTGTTGCTTTGGTAAGTGGAACGGGAGATTGAACATGCGCAAGGGTTAAACTTGGATCTAAAGATAGATCTTGGATCATGGTTCCGCCAAATGCTACATTTAATAGTTGCATCCCACGGCAGACACCCGCGATCGGTTTTTTTTGACGAATTGCTTCTTGGATCAACGCAAGTTCAAACGTATCACGTTGTTTGAAGAGATCTCCCAATTTTTCATGTGGGTCTTGATCGTATAAACTAGGATCCACATCTTGTCCACCAGCAAGAAGCAAGACATCGATTAAGTCGATATAGTCTTTTGCTTGTTCTGGCTGACCTAAAGGCAAAATAATCGGTAGTCCACCAGCTTTAGTCACGCCTTCGACAAATTCTTTTGGGGTATAAGAGAACGTATATTCATTTTGATCTTCTGGATTCACGGCAGTCCGTTCATTTCCAGCGATTCCGATTTTTCGTATCATAGAGACTCCTTAAAAAAAAGCTGATGCCTGAGCATCAACTTTTATGTGTAATTATTTTGCGCGTACGACTTCGATTTTGTAGCCATCAGGATCGACTACAAAGTAATAAGAAGGGGGTGTACCTGGTAGTCCTTTAAGATCAGTTACATTAAAACCGGCTTCTTTATGTGTTTCATGTAGTGCAGCAACATCTTCTGTTGCAATTGCGATATGGCCATAGCCATCGCCTAGATCGTATGCTTCGTGATCATAGTTGTATGTCAATTCTAGTTCGTAGTCGTCACCTGGTAAAGTAAGGTAAACTAAAGTGAATTTCGCATCTGGAAAATCACGACGACGACTTTCTTCAAATCCAAAAGCCTCTGTATAAAATTTTAATGATGCCTCTAAATCTTTTACACGTACACAAGTGTGTGCCATTTTCATAAAAAGATTCCTCCATTCTTTTCGTTGATGAGTCTATAATAACATAACAAATAAAAATCCTGAATTACTTTGTTTAGTTTAGACTTGTGCCAAAAGAAAAAACACGCTAAACTTCTTTTAAAAGGAGCGAATGTGAATGAATAAACAACCAGTGTTTGGGAAAAAAGAAACTAATAAAACGTATAAAGAACGAAAAGGTGCATATGTGGTGATCCACCGTCATGAAGGGCAGGAAGTAATTTTGGTTCAAGCACCAAATGGAGCATATTTTTTACCCGGTGGTGAAATCGAACAAAATGAAACGCATCCGGAAACGATTGCACGTGAAATGTTAGAAGAAGTCGGATTTGAAGTTCAAGTCGGAGAGTATTTAGGAGAAGCGATCGAATATTTCTATTCCAGTCATCGCGATACGTATTACGAGCATCCAGGCTATTTTTATGTCGTGGACCAGTTTGAAAAAGTAGCAGAACCAACGGAAAAAACCAATCAATTATTATGGACCTCACCAGAAGAAGCGATGCTGTTATTAAAACGCGGTAGTCATCGATGGGCTGTCCAGAAATGGATGAAATCTTTATAAAAAATACCACACTTCGTTCAACTTTTTTAAAGTAGTGCGAAGTGTGGTGTTTTCTTTATACTAAAGCATACGTGCGAATGGCGTGCGCGACACCATGTTCATTATTGGTTTTAGTAATGACTGTTGCGTGGTTTTTGACGTTTTCTGTGGCGTTACCCATGGCCACACCAGTTCCAGCATATTGGATCATTTCTAAATCATTTTCATTATCACCAATCGCCATCACTTCATCACTAGTTAAGCTTAAGTGAGTCGCTAGTTGATGGACTGCGGCTCCTTTGTTGACATTCTTGTTTAAAATTTCTAAAAAGAATGGCGTGCTTTTCACTACTGTAAAACGTTCACGCATAAAATCTGGAAGCTCTTGTTCAACACGAGCTAATTTTTCAGGATCATCGATCATCATCATTTTAATAATCGATAGATCCGGCGTCATTTCTTCTGGTGTACGATAGCGAATCGGCATGTTCACTAAGTAGGCTTCATGGACGGTGTAAGGACTGATATCTCGATTTGCCGTATAGATATGTTCTTCTGTTTCAGTATGCAAATGCACGTCTAAACGACGAGCAGTCATTTCGATATCTAAAAAGTCTTCATGTGTCAGTCCGTGAAGTGAGATTTTTTCTTTTGTATGAGCATCTTGAATAATCGATCCATTGTAGCTGATGACGAAATCATCTTGTTTGTCTAAACCTAATTCTTCCACTAATGGCAATACGCCAATAATCGGGCGACCTGTACACAATACGATTTTGATTCCACGTGCTTGTGCTTCGTCTAGTGCAGCTTTGACCTCTGAAGTAACTTGGTGTTGATCGTTTAGTAACGTACCATCGATATCGATAGCGATTAATTTGATTGACATCTTCTCATCCTTTCTAAATGAGTGCACCATTATGAATATGTGCACGAAATTGCATGTATGTGTCATGAAATAAGTCATAGGAACTTGAATGATCTTCATGAATCATTTCACGAGGGAAATAAAATCTATGATCACCTTGAGATTGTCCAGCTAAAGCCGCAACTAAGGCACTAACATGAGACAACTCAATAAGGGTACCATCTTTTTCTTGTAATTCGATTTGTGTCCGTGAGCTTTTTGCATTCGGACGATAAAAATCATAAGGTAAATCAAAACTAGAATTCGTTGCAGTATAATAAGTTGGATTAAATCCGACTTTTTCGACTGCTGATGTTAATGCCTCTAGTAATGCATCATCTTGAGGAGATAAAAAGGTTGCTGATTTTAATGGTTTGCGGTTTAAAAAGCGTCGTGCCAAATCATTAAGGATTGGATCATCACTTTCTAACCAATGAATAAAGTACGTATTTAATACACCGTCATCTAATTTTAAATAGTCTTCCAACTGAAAGTGTTCTTTGAAAAAGGGAACAAGCAGTGGGGCACTACGATCAAAATAATCCGGCTGTTTTGTATACAATTCTTTAGCACGAGCCAATAAATGTGAGAGCCCGACTTCCATCCCACGAGAAGTTGGATGGAAATAGACTTGAACATACATCTGATAACGACTGACGATATAATCTTCGACAGCATGCATCCCACTCATCGAAAAACTAATTCCGTGTTCATATGGACGAATAACTCGCAAGATGCGTCGCAAGTCAAATGTGCCATATTCTACACCAGTATAGTACGCATCACGCAATAAATAATCCATTCGATCCGCATCGATTTGACTAGAAATTAGTTGCACGACTTGAGGATTCGGATATTCTTTAGTGATCACGCTTGCGACTTTTTCAGGAAATCCCGCTTCTACTCGATTTAAAATTTGATAGACTTCTGTTTCAGGAGAAGTCAAAATCGCGACAGTTTGGGCTTCGTGATCGGTTTGAAATAAGTGTTCAAACGTATGGGAATAGGCACCGTGACCAATATCATGTAATAACGCAGCACATAAAGTCACGAGACGCTCTTCATCGTCCCAACCACCAATACCGATTTGTTCAATCGAATAGTTTCGCTCGAAAAGGTCGCAAATGTTGCGGGCAATCTCATATACTCCTAATGAATGTGAAAAACGTGTATGCTCGGCACCATGAAAGGTAAACGATGCTGTACCTAATTGGTGGATTCTTCGTAAACGCTGTACTTCACGAGAATTGATCAAATCCAAGATGACTTGATGTTGAACATGGATATAGCTGTGTACGGGATCGCGAAATACTTTTTCAATTGGAAGTACTTGTTGTTTATAACTCAATCGGCGGCCTCCTTTAAAACCTCATTTCGATCGAGCATATTTTTTGCTCGTTTTTGAAATAGAGGAGTCGTTTTGACGGTTTGAAGTAGTTCTTGTTGCATTTGTGGGTTCTCTACTGCATGAAAGGCAACTTGCAGTCGTTTTTTGACATCACGTACGTCAATCTCTGTGCCTAAAGCCGCTTCAACTGTCGTCATACAAGCAGGATCGATCTCAGGGAATCCGCTATCGGGCAATACTTGTGCGGCATCGTAGAACGATTTCGCGATTTGACCGCGTAGCTGTTGGTCTCCATTTACACTAAGATAGACCATCACTGCGATGTTCTCTTTGATTCGTCGTTGCGCCATCCCAGCGATTTTTTTGCCATTTACGCTTAGGTCGAATGTTCCTGGACAATAAGAGTTTACAATCTCATAAGCTTCAATCGTTAATTCAGGAAAGGCTTGTTGGATAAGCGAAAGGCAAATCGTATACGCATCGTCGATCGTTTGAATCGCTTCAGTTTTTTTGAAAATATACGAAAGATTGAGCACGCCTTCATCTGCAATAACCCCTAAGCCACCAGAATTTCGGATAATAGGAGTCAAATGCTGTGCTTTAATCGTCTGTACACCAGCAGCTAAATCCGGTACTTTCGTATCTTTCATACCTAAAATAAACGTATGGTTCAATTGCCAAAAATGTAAATACGCCTGTTCATCAGGCAATTCATCAAGTAAGCAATCTGTTAAGACGAATGGCAATAATGTCTCTTGAGCAGATAAACTCAGTTGGTCGAGCATAAAAACAGTCATAAAAAAATCCTTTCTATTATTTCTAGCTTCATTATAAACGATTTCGTTTCTTTTTGGCGAAAAGTTCCTTTTAAAATGAAGAATCGTTGACAAATTGGCCAAAAGCATTGAAAATGTGAACAGAAAACACAAGGAGGTCAAAGTGTGGAAAATAAACAAGGGCAGGCAATTGCGATTCATTTAGAAACAATTGTCCAACAAGAAGGCGAAACGCAGAATTTTGTATTTGATCTGGATGGTCAATTAGTAAAAATCGGGGATACGTTATATATTCGCTATAAAGAAGAGACAGCAGAAGGGCAAGTTCCAGTAACGATTAAATTGTTACCTGACGGTAGTTTACAATTGATCCGTGCAAGTGAGATGCGCTTACGCTTAAAATTTGAATACAAAGAAACGATCGAAAGTCATTATAAAACACCATATGGCATGATGTTTTTTAGCACCTACACACACGATATGCATGTGAGTTTAAAAGATCAACCCACGGCTGGCGATATTGCGATTGATTATGATTTATTTTTAGGGGAACAAAAAGCAGGAGAATATCAAATGCGCTTGACGTTTACTGCATAAATTTTAAGAATTTAAAAGAAAAAATTGCTTTTTTGTCTACATTTTTGTATGATTAGGAGTAGACTGTGAAAGGACGTGTCCCGATTGGAAATTAATGTATTTGAAGGCCTGGATAGAAGCGAATTGTCCATGATTGAAGTGGCGCATGCGATTTTAGAACAACGTGGAGATGTGATGGATTTTTCTGATTTAGTCAATCAAATCCAAACCTACCTTGGAAAATCTGATGGTGAAATTCGTGATGCTTTGGCTCAATTTTATACGGATTTAAATATTGATGGAAGTTTTATTTCATTAGGAGATAATCGTTGGGGATTACGCTCTTGGTATGCAATCGACTCAATCGATGAAGAAATTAATCATGGCTTAGATGAAGATGATGAAGATACACCAAGAAAACGTAAACGTAAAAAAGTAAATGCCTTTATTAACGACGATGAAGATGCTATTGACTACAACGATGATGATCCAGAAGATACTGATTTGTCTGAAGATGAAGAAGACGACGATTTATTTGAAGACGAAGAAGATGATGATGAAGAAATCTCAGCATATAACTCAGATTTACAAGAGATTGGTGCAGATAATTCTGACGATGAAGAAGTGGTTCCTGAAAACATCGAAGAAGATCTAACGATTATCGACGATGATGAAGAAGACGAATTCGACGACGAATACGAAGAAGACGCAGAATAAAAAGAAACACTCAGGAAGAAGATCCTGAGTGTTTTTTAGTACAATACGTGAAAAAGAAGTTGAATTCAAGAGCGACGAGTTATGATATAATGCAACAAGACACAAAAAAAGCATACTCTATAGAGTATGCTAAAAGCGCATCCTAAGGGAATCGAACCCCTGTCTCAAGAACCGGAATCTTGTGTGATATCCACTACACTAAGGATGCAAATACTCATTAAGTATACCGGAAATTTTTAAAAAAACAAGGGGGAGTTAAATGAAATTTGAACAACAGTTGTCACAACAACAAAAACAAACCCAAAAGCTTGCACTTACACAACAGCTGCAACAATCTTTACAAGTGCTGCATTATTCAAGTGAAGAATTATTTGACTTTATCAATCAACAGACATTAGACAATCCTTTGATCGAATTAAACGATCGCTATTTCTCAGGACTAAGCCACAGAGGTCATACTGCATCGACTTATGAAGTGAATTTTGGTCAGCTACAAGACAATCGACAATCACTTTTTGATTTTCTAGTAGGACAAGTACATTTAAATTATCGGGATACAGCACTTCGTAATCGTATTTTAAGATTGATCGAGTACATCGATCCTAATGGATGGCTAGTGACACCACTTGATCAAATTGCAAAGGAGCATCAAGAATCGTATTTAGAATGGCTAGATGCCTTAACGCTACTGCAACAATTAGACCCTCCAGGAATAGGTGCGCAAAATTTACAAGAGTGTTTGATGCTGCAAACCGAGCGCGACAGTCAAGCGCCCGAACTGGCCTACTTGATTTTAGAATCGTATTTTATGTTGTTCGTTGAACGAAAATGGGCACAAATTGCTGAGGAGTTAAAGTGTAGTATAAACGAAATTCAACGCGTATTTGATTATGTCCAAACGCTCACACCAAAGCCAGGTGCAGCGTTTGAGCAAGAAGAGGGATTGTTGATCATTCCTGATCTAGAAGTAATGATCGATCATGATAATGTATCGTTAACGAGTTTACGCTCTATGCAGCCGCCATTAAAATTCAACCAAGCATACTATGATGAATTGAACGAAACGAAAAATGAAGAAGTGACGCAATTTTTAAAAAGTAATCGCAAAACCTTTGATTGGCTAAAACAGACATTAGACCAACGAGAGAACACGATTTTAAGAATTGGCGAATTGATCGTCCAACGTCAAATATCTTTCTTTTTAGAAGACCATCATCCGTTGAATCCATTGACGATGCGTGAAGTAGCAGAAGCATTAGAACTACATGAATCGACCGTCAGTCGTGCAGTCAATAAAAAATACATGTCGACCCCATTTGGTACCTATGAACTAAAAAGCTTTTTTACAACACGTGTATTGACGTCATCTGGAGAAGAAATTGCAACGACGCAAGTAAAAGAACATTTAAAACGAATGATTGAACATGAAGAAAAACGCAAGCCTCTATCCGATCAAAAGTTAGCGGATTTGCTCTCTAATATCGGATTTACAATCTCAAGAAGAACAGTGACGAAGTATCGTGAAGCATTAGGACTTCCTACGTCAAAAAATCGTAAACGATTTGAATAAAGTGCACGTATTTTTTGAGTGCGCTTTATTTTTTTAGCCAAAAAGGGGGATTCTAAAAAAGCATAGTTTTCAGTTGCATGAAGCTAAAAATCGTGCTATCATAATTTTTGTAAGGAACAACATCCTTATATCGATATTTTTTTTAGTCTTAATGGGTCGCAATAAGTCTATGTTGGACGCAAATTGTCCAATGGAAGGATCGAGAAAACATGCAAGACGAATTAAAATTGTTAGAGAATATCATTCCTGATATTTTGACCGTACTGCAAGAACGGTATCGTATTCTTCAACAGATTTACTGGATGCAACCTGTAGGTCGACGAAATTTATCTGAAAACCTAGGTTTAACCGAACGCGTATTACGGACAGAAACTGACTTTTTAAAACAAATCGGTTTAGTTGAAAGTTCAAAAAGTGGTATGATGTTGACAAACAAAGGAGACTTGGTTTATCTTGAAATGGGCACCATCATGGATCAATTATTTGAAACGAAGCAAGTTGAATTGCAACTTGCAAAGTATTTAGGTATTGAGAAATGTTTGATTGCTAAAGGAGATTCCAGTCAACAAACTAAGGTAGTCAGTTCATTTGGTGAGATGGTAAATGAAAGTTTAGCCACTCGATTACCAGATGGTAAAAATGTTATCGCCGTAATGGGTGGTACGACAATGGCAGCAGTTGCTGAAGAAATTGGTCAGTTGGAAACTGAAAAACGACATAACATCTTTGTCCCGGCACGAGGTGGAATTGGCGAAACCGTTAGTGTTCAAGCCAACTCTGTAAGTGCAGTGATGGCGATTCGATCGCAAGGTGAGTATCGTTCACTCTTTGTTCCAGAACAGTTAAGTTCTTTTGCATATGAAACCTTGTTGCAAGAACCTTCTATTAAAGAAGTGTTAACTCTGATTAACCAAGCAAATTGCGTGATTCATGGTATTGGCCGTGCGCTTCATATGGCAGCACGTCGAAAAATGTCTGAAAGTGAAATTTTGATGTTAAAGCAACACAATGCAGTGGCAGAATCATTTGGTTATTTCTTTAATGAGAAAGGTGAAATTATTCATAAAATCCCACGCATTGGATTACAGCTAAAAGACATCCAAAATATTCCATACGTATTTGCGATTGCAGGTGGTAAAGATAAAGCAAAGGCCATCCATGCATATATGAAAAATGCACCAAAACAAACGTGGCTCATTACAGATGAAGCCGCGGCAAACGAGATTTTAAAAGGGGTAACCCTTTAAAATAAATTTTTTATGATTTTCATAAGGAGGAAATCTTAAATGACAATTAAAGTAGGTATTAATGGTTTTGGACGTATCGGACGTTTAGCTTTCCGTCGTATCCAAGAAGTTTCAGGAATCGAAGTTGTTGCAATCAACGACTTAACAGATGCTAAAATGTTAGCTCACTTATTAAAATATGATACAACTCAAGGACGTTTCAACGGAACTGTTGAAGTTCACGAAGATTCATTCAACGTTAACGGTAACGAAGTAAAAATCTTAGCTAACCGTAACCCTGAAGAATTACCTTGGGGCGAACTAGGCGTAGACATCGTTTTAGAATGTACTGGTTTCTTTACTTCTAAAGAAAAAGCAGAATTACATTTAAAAGCTGGTGCTAAACGTGTTGTTATCTCAGCTCCTGGTGGAGACGATGTTCCAACAATCGTTTACAACGTTAACCATGAAACATTAACAGGTAAAGAAACAGTTATCTCTGGTGCTTCTTGTACAACTAACTGTTTAGCTCCTATGGCTAAATCATTAAACGATAACTTTGGTGTTGTTGAAGGATTAATGACAACTATCCATGCTTACACAGGTGACCAAATGACTCTTGATGGACCTCATCCTAAAGGTGACTTCCGTCGTGCGCGCGCTGCTGCTGCAAACATCGTTCCTAACTCAACTGGTGCTGCTAAAGCTATCGGCTTAGTAATCCCAGAATTGAACGGAAAATTAGATGGAGCTGCTCAACGTGTACCAGTAGCTACTGGATCATTAACTGAATTAGTTACTGTACTTGACAAAAAAGTTACAGTTGACGAAGTAAATGCTGCTATGGAAAAAGCTGCGACTGAATCTTTTGGTTACACAACTGATGAAATCGTATCTTCTGACATCGTAGGTATTACTTATGGTTCATTATTTGATGCAACTCAAACTCGTGTTATGACTGTTGGCGATCAACAATTAGTGAAAACTGTTGCTTGGTACGATAACGAAATGTCATACACTGCACAATTAGTACGTACTTTAGAATACTTCGCTAATTTATAAGATTCACTTCTTAGTAGATTCTAATTTGCAAGTTATAAGCGGGGAAGCGACGCGCTTCTCCGCTTTTTTTTAGGAATTTATACGCTAAATATACGCTAGGAGGCAATTTCAATGGCAAAAATGACAGTTCAAGATTTAGAATTGAAAGATAAAAAGGTTTTAGTCCGCGTTGACTTTAACGTGCCGTTAAAAGACGGTCAAATTACGGATGATACTCGTATCAAAGCAGCGTTACCAACAATCCAATACGTGATTGATCATGGTGGAAAAGCCATTTTATTCTCTCATTTAGGACGTGTAAAAACTGAAGAAGATAAAGAAGGTAAATCTTTAGCTCCAGTGGCCACTCGTTTATCTGAATTATTAGGAAAAGATGTTACTTTTGTAGATCAAACACGCGGTGAAAAATTAGAAGCAGCAATCAACGATCTTAAAGACGGCGATGTTTTATTATTTGAAAACACTCGTTTCGAAGATATCGATGGTAAAAAAGAAAGCAAAAATGATCCTGAACTAGGAAAATATTGGGCTTCTTTAGGTGATGTATTTGTAAATGATGCATTTGGTACTGCTCACCGTGCGCACGCATCAAACGTCGGAATTGCTTCTACAGGCATTCCAACTGCTGCAGGTTTTGTAATGGAAAAAGAAATCAATTTTGTTGGTGGCGTTGTGGAACACCCAGAACATCCAATGGTTGCGATTTTAGGTGGAGCGAAAGTTTCGGATAAAATTGGCGTAATCGAAAACTTAATTGATACTGCAGATAAAATTTTAATCGGTGGTGGAATGACGTATACATTCTACAAAGCTTTAGGATATGAAGTTGGAATGTCTATTTGTGAATTAGACAAAGTGGATCTTGCAAAATCTTTATTAGAAAAAGCAAATGGAAAAATCATCTTACCAATCGATACAGTTTGTGCGGATGACTTTTCAAATGATGCACACATTGAAATTCACGAACACAATATCCCTGCAAATCTTGAAGGATTAGATATCGGACCAAAAACAGTGAAATTATTTACTGAAGAATTACAAGGTGCGAAAACGGTAATCTGGAATGGACCAATGGGTGTATTTGAATTATCTAAATTTGCTGAAGGTACGATCGGCGTATGTAAAGCAATTGCGGAATTAAAAGATGCAACAACAATCATCGGTGGTGGTGATTCTGCAGCAGCTGCGGAACAATTAGGTTTTGCAGATAAATTTACTCACATCTCAACAGGTGGTGGAGCAAGTTTAGAATTGCTAGAAGGAAAAACATTACCAGGATTAGCTGCAATCAACGACAAATAAGTCGAGATCAATAAAGGAGTGTCAAATTATTATGCGTAAACCAATTATCGCTGGAAACTGGAAAATGAACAAAACGGCTTCTGAAGCAAAAGCGTTTGCTGAAGCTGTGAAAAATGCTATCCCATCAAATGATGCAGTAGATTCTGTTATTGGAGCACCAGCATTATTTTTAGAAACTTTAGTAACTGAAGCTAAGGGAACAGATTTAAAAATTGCAGCTCAAAATAGCTACTGGGAAAATGAAGGTGCATTTACTGGTGAAACTTCACCTGCAGCGCTTGCTGATTTAGGTGTGGACTATGTGATCATCGGACACTCTGAACGTCGTGAATATTTCCACGAAACAGATCAAGAAATCAACAAAAAAGCAAAAGCTATTTTTGCGAACAACATGACACCAATCCTTTGTTGTGGTGAGTCTTTAGAAACTTATGAAGCAAACCAAACAGCTGATTGGATCGAAACACAAATCACTGCAGGCTTAGAAGGCTTAACAGCTGAACAAGTGAGTGCAATGGTCATTGCTTATGAACCAATCTGGGCAATCGGAACTGGTAAATCAGCTGATGCAACAATTGCGGATACAATCTGTGGTGTTGTGCGTCAAACTGTTGAAAAATTATACGGTAAAGAAGTTTCAGAAGCTGTACGTATCCAATACGGTGGCTCTGTAAAACCAGAAAATATCGCAGAATACATGGCAAAAGAAAATGTTGATGGAGCTTTAGTTGGTGGCGCAAGCTTACAAGCTGATTCTTTCTTAGCATTATTAGATGCAGTGAAATAATTCGCTTTCATTTTCAGTTTTTATTTGCAGTCTGAGCAAAAGTTCATTACAATAGAAGAGTATTAAAGGGAATCCCCTTATTAATTACACAACTCAAAGGAGAGACAAAACATGTCAATTATTACTGATGTTTACGCACGCGAAGTCTTAGACTCACGCGGTAACCCAACAATCGAAGTAGAAGTATACACTGAATCAGGCGCTTTCGGACGCGGAATGGTTCCTTCAGGAGCTTCAACTGGTGAGCACGAAGCAGTTGAATTACGTGACGGCGACAAAGCTCGTTACGGCGGAAAAGGTGTTACAAAAGCAGTAGATAACGTAAACAACGTGATTGCTGAAGCTATCATTGGTTACGATGTACGTGATCAAATGGCTATCGATAAAGCAATGATCGCTTTAGACGGTACTCCAAACAAAGGTAAATTAGGCGCGAACGCTATTCTTGGTGTTTCTATCGCTGTTGCACGCGCAGCTGCTGATTACTTAGAAGTGCCTTTATACCACTACTTAGGCGGATTCAATACTAAATTATTACCAACTCCAATGATGAACATCATCAACGGCGGATCTCACTCAGATGCTCCAATCGCATTCCAAGAGTTCATGATTTTACCAGTTGGCGCACCAACATTTAAAGAAGCTTTACGTTGGGGTACTGAAGTATTCCACGCGTTAAAAGCAATCTTACACGACCGTGGTTTAGAAACTTCTGTAGGTGACGAAGGTGGATTTGCTCCACGTTTTGAAGGAACAGAAGACGGTGTTGAAACAATTTTAGCTGCGATCAAAGCTGCTGGATTAGAACCTGGTAAAGATGTATACCTAGGATTTGACTGTGCATCTTCAGAATTCTACGAAGATGGTGTATACAACTACGCTAAATTCGAAGGTGAAACTGGTGCGAAACGTACTGCTGCACAACAAGTAGACTACCTAGAAGAATTAGTAAACAAATACCCAATCATCACTATCGAAGACGGTATGGATGAAAATGACTGGGATGGATGGAAACTATTAACTGAACGTTTAGGCGACAAAGTTCAATTAGTAGGTGACGATTTATTCGTTACAAACACTGAAATCTTATCTAAAGGGATTGCTCAAGGAATTGGGAACTCAATCTTAATCAAAGTGAACCAAATCGGTACTTTAACTGAAACATTTGAAGCAATCGAAATGGCTAAAGAAGCTGGATACACTGCAGTAGTATCTCACCGTTCTGGTGAAACAGAAGATTCTACAATCTCTGATATCGCTGTTGCAACAAACGCTGGCCAAATCAAAACTGGTTCTTTATCACGTACTGACCGTATTGCAAAATACAACCAATTACTACGTATCGAAGACCAATTAGGTGAAGTTGCTGAGTACAAAGGCTTACAAGCTTTCTACAACTTAAAAAACAAATAAGCATTGAATAGATGTGAATTTTAGGCTCTAAATCTTGTCTTGACAAGATTTAGAGCTTTTTTTTGATGCAATCTTCAAAAATTAGTTTTATGACTAGCGTTATACTTCCCAAAAAATAGGCAACGTACTACTATTATAATGTATAAGAAACAAACATTATGTTGGGGGCGGACGTTATGATGATTGGAATTGGAGATACAGTAGCATGTAATAATATTCAAGGTGAAGAAATTAAAGGAATAATTATTAAGTTTAATGATCGAACTGCGATTGTGAATTGTGACGTGTATTCACATTTAGTAAAATTATCGGCACTTGAAGCGCTAGGCTATAAATGGGAAAAATAAACCAAACATTAGGAGGATAACGAAATGGATTTTGAATATGAAGCAAATCGCATTGTGATTACGGAAGGAAATCAAGAAATTGGAGAAATCACTTGGGCAATCAAAGATGGGATCATGACAATCAACCACACAGGTGTAGATGCGAATCATCAAGGAAAAGGATTAGCGGCACAATTAGTCGACCGTGCAGTCGAACTAGCACGTAAAGAAAAATTAATGATTGATCCGCTTTGTCCTTATGTTAAAGCGAAATTCGAAAAAGATAATCAATATGCAGATGTATGGAAAAGATAAAACTTTCATTTGATATTAGTGGAAACTTGGCCTTAAGTATGATAGAGTAGCTTTGAGAGACTTTTGATTGAAAAAGGAGGCAAGTTTTACATGTATGATTTTCTTTTAGCAGTAGTGATTATTTTATCATTTGTCATTGTAATTACGATTATGATGCAACCAAGTAAACAAAATAGCGCAGCAAGTGCCTTTACAGGTGGTGCTGACCAACTGTTTGGGAAACAAAAGGCCCGCGGTTTTGAAGCCGTGATGCAACGTTCAACAGCCATCTTAGGCGCTGTATGGATTATCTTACTATTTCTTTTGTCATTTTTATCATCAAAATAGTAACTTTGCCTCTCAGAAATGGGAGGTTTTTTTTCTAGATTTAGGGAGTTAAAGGAGTTTAACAAGAATGAAGAAGAAGTTTGTAACGCCAAAACCAATATTTAGTCAACAAGGCAAGCGAGCAGTTATTTTGTTTCATGCCTATTCTGGAAGTCCAAATGATGTCAGAATGTTGGCAAGAAAATTAGAACAAGCACACTATACGGTGTACACCCCTATGTTTAAAGGACATGGAACGGTCGATCCACACGATATCTTAGCACAAAGCCCAGATGAATGGTTTGAAGAAGCTAAAGCTGCAGTTCACGACGTGATTGCTAAAGGCTATGAACAGGTAGCAGTGTTTGGTTTGTCGCTTGGAGGAATGTACGCCATTCGTTTGTTAGAAGAAGCGATTCCACAAATTATCGGAGGCGGTTCTTTTTGTTCACCGATCACACCTGTAGAAACGAATGTCCCAAAAAGTTTTATGTGGTATGCCAAGATGGTCTTAGATACCTTTACCGAGTTAGATGACGAAGAAAAAGTAAAACAACTGGAGACGGTTCCCCAAAAAGTAGCGACACAACTTGCTGGGATCCAAGCGCATAGTCAGCAATCGTTTGATCGTTTACGTACGATTACATGTCCGATTTTATTCGTTCAGGCTGCTCAAGATGAAATGATTCCGGCTGAATCAGTCTTTCACACGATACAACAAGTTACAGATAAAAAATTTACATTAAACTGGTATCCAAATAGTGGCCATGTTGTCACAGTTGGACCAGAAAGAAAGCAGTTTGAACAAGACGTATTAGCGTTTTTAGAAACACTTTCTTGGAATGAGGAGTAATATGAAGCAAACAATTAAAGAAAATATTTTAGCGTATCTTACGCAATATGATAAAAAGAGTATTACGATGGAAGCCTTAGCTAAAGCAATGGGCTTGGAAAAAAGCAATGAATTTAAAACACTCGTGCAAACCATTGCCGTTATGGAACGTGAAGGGTCGATCGTACTCAACAAAAAAGGCAACATTCAATTGCCTCAACCCTTATTTTTAGTGGAAGGGACGTTTCGTGGGAATGAGCGTGGATTTGGCTTTGTGAGTATTTCTGATGAAGAAGCAGATGTTTATATCCCACAAGAAGCGACTGGCTATGCGATGGATGGCGATATTGTAGCGATTGATATCACTAAAGTAGCCCAACCAGGTAGTGACAAAGGAGCAGAAGGCAAGGTTGTCGAAATCCGCGAACGCGCCGCACAAGACGTTGTGGGCGAGTTTCATTTATTTGATGACGAAGAGATCAAAGATACGGATCTTTACGGCTATGTGACTCCTAAAGACAAAAAAATCAATGGCGTGAAAGTCTTTGTTTCTGCAGAAGGCATTCGTCCAGTAGATGGGGCAATCGTGAAAGTCACACTAACGCATTACCCTGAAAAAGGTTATGCTAAAAGTGCGGAAGGACTTGTTGTCCAAACATTAGGTCACAAAAATGATCCCGGTATGGATATCGTATCGGTCATTGCAGCACATGGAATTCCGATGACGTTTCCAGACGATGTGATTGCGCAATCAGAAGCCGTTGCAGATACCATTGATCCTAAAGATTTTCCAGATCGTCGTGACCTTAGAGATCAACTGATCGTGACTATTGACGGAGAGGATGCAAAAGATTTAGATGATGCGGTTACTGTAAAGAAATTAGCGAATGGACATTATTTTTTAGGCGTCCATATTGCAGATGTTTCGTATTATGTAACCGAACAGTCACCGTTAGACCGCGAAGCCTTTGAGCGAGGAACAAGTGTTTATTTAACAGATCGTGTGATCCCAATGTTACCACAACGATTGTCTAATGGAATCTGTTCCTTAAATCCTCGTGTGCCACGTCTAGCGATGAGCTGTGAGATGGAAATCGATGCACAAGGTTTCATTGTACACTACGATATCTTTCCAAGTATCATTCAAACAACAGAGCGCATGACGTACACGGCAATCAATCAAATCATTGAAGAACAAGACCAAGAAACACGTCAACGCTATGAAAAACTAGTCCCAATGTTTGAAGAAATGGCAGATTTACATGCTTTATTGGATACGATGCGTCAAAATAGAGGGGCCGTATCTTTTGAAGATCGAGAAGCACAAGTTGTTGTAGATGAAAATGGACATCCGTTAGATATTCGTGTCCGCACGCGTGGTGTAGGCGAAAAAATGATTGAATCATTCATGCTTGCAGCAAATGAAACAGTCGCAAAACATTTTGCTACTCAACAATTGCCATTTATTTATCGTATTCATGAAGATCCTAAAGAAGAAAAATTAAAACGATTCTTTGATTTCGCAGCAGCGCTAGGAATCTTAGTCAAACAAACAAATGGTTCGATTACGCCTAAAGCGTTGCAAACCGTCTTAAAAGAAGTAGAAGGACGCCCAGAAGCCCCCGTTATTAGTACGGTGTTATTAAGAAGTATGCAGCAAGCGAAATATGCAGAAGAAAACTTGGGTCATTACGGCTTAGCTGCAGATTATTACACGCACTTTACTTCTCCGATTCGTCGTTATCCTGATTTGATCGTACATCGTTTGATCCGTACGTATTTAGCAGATCGTAGTGAAGCAACGCAAAAAAAATGGGAAGAGCAATTACCAGATATTGCGCTGCACAGTTCGCAAATGGAACGTCGCGCAGTTGAAACCGAACGTGAAGTCGATGCTTTGAAGAAAGCAGAATTTATGGCAGATCATGTTGGAGAAGAGTTTGAAGGAATCATTGGTTCGGTCGTTAAATTTGGCTTCTTTGTTGAATTACCAAATACGGTAGAAGGGTTAATCCATATCAATGCCTTAAAAGACGATTACTATCATTTCGTTGAGACGCATTTGGCTTTAGTAGGCGAGCGTACTGGACGTACGTTTAAAATCGGTCAAAAAGTCTTGATTCGGGTAACAAAATCCGATCCAGAAACACGTGAAATCGATTTTGAATTGCTTTCTTCTGAAGAAGTCGAAACATTACCTATTCAAACGAAACAAAAAAATACACGCCGTGGTTCAAATTCATCTGCTATTAAAGAAAAAGTCCAACAAGCAGGACGAAAGAATGGATTCAAAGAGAAATCCCATGGGAAAAAAGGAAAGAAAAAACCTTTTTATAAAGGTGTGAAGAAAAAGAAAGGTTCGAAAAAAAAGTAAAGGAGTAAATTTATGCCAAAAGGAGAAGGCCGTTTAATCGCCCAAAATAAAAAAGCTCGCCATGATTATAGTATATTGGACACGATGGAAGCAGGTATTGTGTTACAAGGAACAGAAATTAAATCAATTCGCAATAGTCGAATCAATTTAAAAGATGGTTTCGTTCGTGTTCGAAATGGAGAAGCCTTTTTATATAATGTGCACATTAGCCCTTATGAACAAGGAAATTTATTCAACCATGATCCATTACGTACACGTAAATTACTTTTGCATAAAAAACAAATCCAAAAATTATTTGGGGAAACCAAAACAGCTGGTGTTACGATTGTTCCTCTAAAAGTCTACATTAAAGATGGATATGCTAAGGTATTGATTGGGATTGCAAAAGGAAAACGCGAGTATGATAAGCGTGAAACCTTAAAACGTAAAGACCAAGATCGTCAAATTAGCCGAGCACTAAAAAATTACTAAAAAAAATTACAAAAATCAATAAAACTTGCTTTGATTTTGCTGTCGATTCTGATAGCATTAGACGTAAGCAAGTATGACAAAAACGGTATGATGTCGCTTACAAATGTAATGAAGCCTGTTTTTTTTCAAATTCGCAATTTTGTTTGAAAAAATGAAGAAAACACTTTGAATTTTTGCATTAGTGGTGGTATGATACCGTTGTTGTTTAGAATGATTGAAAAATCACAAAATCATTTTTGGGGTTTTGGTTGAAAAGAGGTGAGCTGTTTTGGAAGAACAATCTCTATTGTTTCATATTGGGCCGATTTGGTTTGATGGGACTGTGCTGCTGATGACATTATTGTCGTGTTTCATTGTATTTTTGATTGTGTTCGTCTGCACAAGGAACTTAAAATTGAAGCCTACTGGTAAACAAAACTTTATTGAATGGGTCATTGATTTTGTTCGTAAAGTCGTGGCAGATAATTTGCCAAGCAAAGAAGTGAAATCGTATCACTTAATCGCGGTTACATTATTTTTATTTGTATTTGTAGCCAATGAGATTGGACTAGTGACACGGATCATCTTGAGAAATGAACTTACGCTATGGAAATCACCAACTGCTAATCCTGCGGTAACCTTAACGTTAGCGTTGATGGTGATTGCAATGACGCATTTCTTCGGAGTGAAACAATTTGGATTTAAGGGATATCTAGTAAATTCTTATTTGAAACCGGTTGGATTCTTGCTGCCAATCAAATTGATCGAAGAATTTACGAATATCATTACCTTGGGTCTACGGTTATACGGAAATATTTTTGCAGGAGAAGTGCTATTGGGCTTACTTGCGAATATGTTCATTAGTTTGGGTTGGTGGTCGTTACCGATTGCTTTACCACTAGAGATGATCTGGATTGCCTTTTCATTATTTATTGGAGCAATTCAAGCTTATGTTTTCGTTACATTATCAATGGTTTATCTTAGTCACAAAATTGAAGCAGAACATTAAAACATACTTAGGAGGAAATACACATGAATTTTATCGCAGCGGGTTTAATCATTATTGGAGCGGCTATCGGTGCCGGAGTTGGTAATGGGATGGTAATTTCAAAAACAATCGAATCAATGGCACGTCAACCAGAAATGTCAGGTCAATTGCGTTCAACAATGTTTATCGGGGTTGGTTTAGTTGAAGCGGTGCCAATTCTAGGGGTCGTAATCGCCTTTATTTTAGTTTTTGGTCAATAAGCGATAACCTAAACTAAAACGAGAAACAATGAAAGGAAGTTGCGCGATGCTTAATCAATTGGTAGTAGCAGAAGTTCAAAACACAACTTGGGGCAATATTATTGTCGTAAGTGGCGCGATGTTGATTTTGCTCTTGTTGCTTAAACATTTTGCTTGGGGTTCAGTAAGTGAAATGCTAAAACAACGCGAAGACAAAATCGCAAACGATATCGACTCTGCAGAACAATCAAGACTAAAAGCCGCTGCTCTAGAACAAGAGCGAGAAGCTCAGTTATTGAACTCTCGTGCTGAAGCAGCGACAATCATTCAACAAGCAAAAGACAATGGAGAGATGACTCGCCAAACGATTGTAGAAGATGCAAAAGACGAAGCATCTCGTTTGAAAACAAAAGCGCAATCGGATATCGCCATTGAAAAAGATGCAGCGTATCAAGCAGTTAAAGATGATGTTGCAGCGATCTCATTGCAAATTGCTGAACAAATCTTGCGAAAAGAACTGTCTAAAGATGCGCATGAAGCATTGATCGAAACATATATCGATACATTGGGATCAACAAATGAAACTCGATAAGGCGACTGTTGGTAAACGCTATGCTAAGGCACTTTTTGAATTGGCGACAGAAGTGCATGAAGAACAAGCCGTTTATGAACAATTACTCGTACTGCGTCAAGTCTTCATCGAAGTAGCTGATCTTGGAGAAATTTTAAGTGATGTTCGCTTAGAGATGACTGAAAAGAAAGCTATTTTAAGTGCTTTGACTCCCTCATTTGATCCGTTGATCCAAAATTTTTTGGCTGTCGTATTTGAGTACAATCGGATGGATGATCTCTTATTGATTATCGACGAATATGAACGACGCTTTGACGACAAGCAAGGATTGATTATTGGGACAGTCACGACAGCTGTTGAATTAACAGCCCAACAAAAATCTGCTATTGAAATGCAGATCGCACCTTTATTGGGATATGAAAAAGCACAACTTACAGAACAAATCGATCCAACAATTATCGGTGGAGTTGTGGTTGAAGCCAATCATCAAGTTGTGGATGGAAGTGTCAAGAGTCGCTTAGAAGAATTACGAATGAAATTATCAGAATAGATAGTTGATGAGAGGTGAACTAAATGTCGATTAAAGCAGAAGAAATTAGTGCCTTGATTAAAGAACAAATCAAAAATTATCATAATGAACTTTCAGTTGAAGAAATCGGAACCGTAACGTATGTCGGAGATGGAATCGCACGTGCGCATGGTTTAGAAAATGCGATGAGTGGCGAGTTGCTAGAATTTGCTAATGGTTCATTTGGTATGGCACAAAATTTAGAGTCAAATGATGTCGGAATTATTATTTTAGGTGATTTCGAATCAATTCGCGAAGGCGATAAAGTAAAACGTACTGGAAAAATTATGGAAGTACCTGTTGGGGAAGCGTTAATTGGTCGTGTTGTCAATTCATTAGGGCAACCAATCGATGGATTAGGCGACATTAAAACGACACGGACACGTCCAGTTGAAGCTGCTGCGCCTGGTGTTATGCAACGTAAATCAGTTGATGAACCTATGCAAACAGGTCTTAAAGCAATCGATGCATTAGTACCGATTGGTCGCGGACAACGTGAATTGGTCATTGGTGACCGTAAAACTGGGAAAACATCGATTGCGATTGATACGATTATCAACCAAAAAGGTCAAGATATGATCTGTATCTATGTAGCGATCGGACAAAAAGATTCGACTGTGCGCGCGCAAGTAGAAACGTTACGTCGTTATGGGGCGTTAGACTATACGATCGTCGTTTCAGCCGGTGCATCGCAACCAGCGCCAATGCTCTACATTGCACCATATGCTGGAGCTGCTATGGGTGAAGAATTTATGTACAATGGGAAACATGTACTGATCGTATACGATGATTTATCAAAACAAGCTGTGGCTTATCGTGAATTATCCTTACTATTAAGACGTCCTCCAGGTCGTGAAGCCTATCCTGGTGATGTGTTTTACTTGCATTCACGTTTATTAGAACGTGCGGCAAAATTAAGTGATGAATTAGGTGGAGGGTCAATGACAGCCTTGCCGTTTGTAGAAACGCAAGCTGGAGACATCTCGGCTTATATTCCAACTAACGTTATCTCAATTACAGATGGACAGATCTTTTTAGAAAGTGATCTATTCTATTCAGGGATTCGCCCGGCTGTAGCTGCGGGACTTTCAGTATCACGGGTTGGAGGATCTGCGCAAATCAAAGCAATGAAAAAAGTTGCCGGTACGTTGCGTCTTGATTTAGCTAGCTATCGTGAATTAGAAGCTTTCACACAATTTGGTTCCGATTTAGACGCAGCCACACAAGCAAAATTAAATCGTGGACGACGTACAGTTGAAATTTTAAAACAAAAATTGCATGAGCCACTACCAGTTGAAAAACAAGTAGTGATTTTATATGCCTTAACGCATGGATTTATCGACAGTATCCCTGTAGAAGAAATCTTACATTTTGAATCACAATTATTTGATTACATTCAAAATAATGCACCAGAAATTTTTGAAACGATTCGCACTACAAAAGATTTACCTGAAGAAAAAATTCTTGATCAAGCAATCAATGGATGCAAAGAATTATTTCTTGCATCATTAACGAACGCGTAACAAGCAAAGAAGAGGTGAATAAGGATGGGTGCGTCTTTAAATGAAATTAAACAACGGATTGCTTCAACAAAAAAAACCAGTCAGATCACTAATGCGATGCAAATGGTATCTGCAGCAAAATTGACAAAATCAGAAGCACATTCGAGAAAATTTCAAATCTATGCATCAAAAGTAAGAGAGATCGTAACTCACTTAGCAGCACAACAGTTGACAGATCTAGCCACTGTTCCTGCTTCTTCTGTGGGCATCAATTATGGAAGTATGTTGATTAGTCGTCCTGTTAAAAAAACAGGGTATATTGTGATTACTTCAGATGGTGGATTAGTTGGTGGTTACAATAGTTCGATTTTAAAACAAATGTTAACAATGATCAATGAAGACCATACCTCACCTGATGAGTATGTCATGATCTCGATCGGTGCTACGGGGGCTGACTTTTTCAAAACTCGTGGGATTACATTGGCTTACGAACTGCGTAATTTATCAGATCAACCAAGTTTTGAAGAAGTTCGAAAAATCGTGAATACAGCGACTTCAATGTACCAAAGTGGTGTCTTTGATGAGTTATATGTGTGTTACAACCACCATATCAATTCATTAACAAGCCAATTTCGAGTAGAGAAGATGTTGCCAATCGTTGATCTTGATCCAAGTGAGGCGAAAACATATGAACAAGAATATATTTTCGAACCTTCACGAGAAGAGATTTTGACGCAACTCTTACCACAATATGCAGAAAGTCTGATTTATGGCGCTATCGTTGATGCGAAAACGGCAGAGCATGCTGCGGGTATGACAGCGATGAAGACGGCTACAGATAATGCAAAAAATATTATTGATGATTTAACGATCTCATACAATCGAGCACGTCAAGGTGCCATTACACAAGAAATTACTGAAATTGTTGGTGGTGCAGCTGCGCTCGAATGATTTTTGAGTGAATGGAGGAGAATAAATGAGTTCAGGCAAAATTGTTCAAGTAATCGGACCAGTTGTTGACGTAGAGTTTTCGTTAGATCACTCCTTACCAGATATCAACAATGCGCTGGTTGTATATAAAAATGATGCCAATAAAACAAAAGTTGTTTTAGAAGCAGCGTTAGAATTAGGTGACGGAATCATTCGTGCGATTGCAATGGAATCGACTGATGGATTGCAACGTGGGATGGAAGTTGTCGATATGGGAGAATCTATTTCTGTACCAGTTGGAACAGAAACTTTAGGACGTGTGTTTAATGTATTAGGAGATACGATTGACTTAGAAGCTCCTTTTCCTAAAGATGCACCGCGTAGTGGAATCCATAAAAAAGCCCCTAATTTTGATGAATTAAGTACAAGCACAGAAATTCTAGAAACAGGGATCAAAGTCATCGATCTATTAGCCCCTTATTTAAAAGGTGGTAAAGTTGGATTGTTTGGGGGAGCCGGTGTAGGAAAAACGGTATTGATTCAAGAGTTGATTCACAATATCGCACAAGAACACGGTGGGATTTCGGTCTTTACTGGTGTTGGTGAGCGTACACGTGAAGGAAACGATTTGTATTATGAAATGAAAGATTCAGGAGTCATTGAAAAAACAGCGATGGTGTTTGGACAAATGAATGAGCCACCTGGTGCACGGATGCGTGTAGCCTTGACTGGATTAACGATTGCTGAATATTTCCGTGATGTTGAAGGACAGGATGTACTGTTGTTTATCGACAATATCTTCCGTTTTACACAAGCTGGTTCTGAAGTGTCTGCCTTGTTAGGTCGTATGCCATCAGCTGTGGGATATCAACCAACATTAGCTACCGAAATGGGGCAATTGCAAGAGCGGATCACGTCAACGAAAAAAGGATCGATCACTTCCATTCAAGCCATCTACGTACCTGCCGATGACTATACCGATCCAGCACCTGCAACTGCGTTCGCCCATTTAGACGCAACAACTAACTTAGAACGTAAGTTGACGGAACAAGGGATTTATCCAGCGGTAGATCCATTGGCGTCTTCTTCTAGTGCACTAGCACCAGAAATCGTTGGTGAAGAGCATTATCATATTGCGACAGAAGTGCAACATACCCTACAACGCTATCGTGAATTACAAGATATTATTGCGATTTTGGGAATGGATGAATTATCAGAAGATGAAAAAGTATTGGTTGCGCGTGCGCGTAGAATCCAGTTCTTCTTATCTCAAAATTTCCATGTAGCGGAACAATTTACCGGTCAACCAGGATCTTATGTACCGGTTCAAGAAACAATTGCTGGATTTAAAGGGATTTTAGAAGGTAAATACGATGATCTTCCTGAAGAGGCGTTTCGTAGTGTTGGCCGTATCGAAGAAGTCGTTGAAAAAGCGAAAACGTTAGGCTACTAGAAGAGAGGTGTCTCATGGAACAACAATTAACGGTAAATGTCGTTACACCAAATGGTATCGTGTATGATCACCATGCGACAATGGTTGTAGCAAAAACGATTAGTGGTGAGTTAGGGATCTTGCCTCGCCACGCACCGATTATCGCTCCTTTAATGATTGATGAAGTGAAAGTAAGACGTGTGGATTCTGATACACATGTGGACTGGATCGCTGTCAATGGTGGGATTTTGGAAATGCGTGATAATCTTGTCTCCATTGTGGCCGATAGTGCAGAACGTGAACGCGACATTGATGTAACGCGTGCAGAACGCGCGAAAATGCGTGCAGAACGTCTGATTGAAGAAGCCAAACAACGTGAAGACATCGATGAAGTGAGACGTGCAACAGTAGCGCTTCATCGCGCAATGAACCGGATCAATGTATCGAAGCATCAGTAAGAGTCTCCAAAATGGAGGCTCTTTCTTTTTTCGAGCACAATTTATTTTTTTAACCCTCGTTTTGTGATATTATGGACTCATGAGTTTTTTTGTTAAAGGAGCAAAGAAAATATGCAAGTATATGGAGTCGACATTCTTATTCGTTTTTGTAGTCATCTGACGTTTATTTATCTTGCGTTTTGGAGTTTGCAAGCATTGCGTTTGGAGACGTTTTTCCAAAAACAAAAAACCACTCAACTTAAAATCTTGTTGTTATTAGTAGCCATCGGATTAGGCTATATGGCAAGTCAATTCTTTTTAGAAATAATTATCTTAAGTAAAAATTTAGTCACAGTCGGTTTTTAAAAAATAGGAAAAAGAATCAAAAAGATAGTTTTGATTACTTTGGAGGGAACAACTATGGAAGAAATCATCGTTAAAGGTGGTAACCAATTAAAAGGAACAGTAAAAATTGAAGGCGCAAAAAATGCGGTGTTACCCATCTTAGCGGCAACTTTATTAGCAGAAGAAGGAATTACAACATTACATAACGTACCTATTTTATCGGATGTATTTACGATGAATGAAGTGATTCGTCAATTGAATACAGAGGTAACATTTAATCAAGAAAACAATGAAGTGATCATCGATGCCACAAAAAAATTACACATTGAAGCACCTTATGAATATGTAAGCCAAATGCGTGCCTCAATCGTAGTAATGGGGCCACTTTTAGCGCGTAATGGCCATGCGAAAGTAGCGATGCCTGGTGGGTGTGCAATCGGAAAGCGTCCAATTGACTTGCATTTAAAAGGATTTCAAGCTTTAGGCGCAACGATCATCCAAAAAGATGGCTATATCGAAGCGATCGCGGATGAATTAACGGGTGCCGAAATTTATTTAGATTTCCCAAGTGTAGGGGCAACGCAAAATATTATGATGGCTGCGGTAAAAGCTAAAGGAACGACTGTAATCAGTAACGTTGCTCGTGAGCCAGAAATCGTGGATCTAGCGAATATTTTGAATAAAATGGGTGCAAAAATCTATGGAGTAGGGACAGAAACAATGCGTATCGAAGGTGTTTCCACACTTCATGCTGTCAATCACGCAATTGTTCAAGATCGTATTGAAGCGGGAACATTTATGGTTGCAGCAGCGATGACACAAGGGGATGTATTGATTGAAGATGCTATTGCAGAACACAATCGTCCATTATTGTCTAAATTGAGCGAAATGGGTGCGAAAGTGATTGAAACTGAAGATGGTGTTCGAATCGTAGGTCCTAAAGAATTAAAGGCAACAACGATCAAAACCATGCCACATCCAGGATTTCCTACAGATATGCAAGCACAAATGACTGCGATTCAAGCTGTAGCAAATGGACGTAGTGTCGTAACGGAAACCGTTTTTGAGAATCGTTTCCAACATTTAGAAGAAATGCGTCGTATGAATCTAGATGTTAAAATCGATGGGAATGTAGCTTTGATTGAAGGAGCAGCAGATTTACAAGGAGCAATCGTCAATGCAACAGATTTACGTGCAGCAGCAGCCTTGATTTTAGTTGGGTTGCGCGCAAATGGCGTAACGCGTGTGCGTAATCTAAAATATTTAGATCGTGGATACTATGAATTCCATAAAAAATTACAAGGCTTAGGCGCTGATGTAGAACGTGTATCAGATATGCCAAAAACAGCCGCAGCTAAAGTAGAAGCTTAGGAGTGTGACTTCGTTGAGAACAACACAACCGGTATTGCTTGCGTTATTCAAAGTATTGATTGTGATCATTATCGCCTTTTTACTATTTTTTATTGGATTAATGATTGGCTATGGTGTGTTTGGTGATGGATCGCCATTTGGTGTGTTTAGTGATAAATTATGGCAACATATTTTCACATTTTTCATTTAGAAAAGAAGGTTGTACATGAAAAAAGCATTGATTACACTTGTTAGAGGGTATCAAAAAGGGATTTCCCCACTGCTTCCACCAAGTTGTCGGTACTACCCAACGTGCTCAAGTTATATGATTAAAGCAATCGAAGTCCATGGAGCTGTTAAAGGTGTGGCGATGGGGAGTGCTCGAATTGCACGTTGTCATCCATTTGTTAAAGGTGGTTTGGATTACGTCCCACAAGAGTTTTCGCTAACACGTAATACGCAAGATAAAGTGGAACCAAAATACAATAATGAAAGAGGAAACGAGTAATTTCGTTTCCTCTTTTTTGTTATTTTATTTTCTTTGGCAAATAGTGACAGAATAAAGAAAATATTCTGAAAATTCATTGACTTTCGTTTTAGTTTTCGGTATATTATGAATCATATTCAAACGGAATTAAGGGAGGAAAATCTAGATGAAGAAAAAATTTGCATTTTTGTTTGCGGGTCTGGTGTTATTAAGTGCATGTAGTGCAGGTCCAACTGGGAAAGATAGTGCAGAAGGCGGAAATAAACCTTCTGGAGATACCATTAAAATTGGCGCGAATTTAGAACTTTCTGGTGATGTTGCGGGATATGGAACACAAGAAAAAGAAGGTATCGAATTAGCAGTTGATCAAATCAATAAAGATGGTGGAATTTTAGGGAAAAAGATTGAATTGATCGTAAAAGATAATAAATCAGATAACAATGAAGCCGCAACTGTTGCAGCGAACTTGGCTACTAATGATAAAGTAGTTGCCATCATTGGACCGGCGACTTCAGGTGCAACAAAAGCAGCTACACCGAATATTACAAAGGCTAAGGTGCCGATGATTACGCCTTCTGGAACAGATGATTCTGTGACAATGGCAAATGGCAAAGTACAACCTTACGTATTCCGTTCAAGTTTCCAAGATAGTTTCCAAGGAAAAGTATTAGCAGAGTTTGCACAGAAAAATCTTGATGCTAAAAAAGTCGCGATTTTAGGAGATAACTCAAGTGATTATGCAATTGGATTAACCAAAGCCTTTAAAGAAACATATAAAGGCGATATCGTCTTGGAAGAAAACTTTACAAAAGGCGATAAAGATTTCCAAGCCGTATTAACAAAATTAAAAAATACCGATTTTGATGTACTATATATCCCAGGATATTATGAAGAAGCAGGATTGATCATCAAACAAGCGCGTGAATTAGGAATCGAGCAACCGATTTTAGGAGCAGATGGTTTTGGTGATGAAAAGATGATCGATTTAGCCGGTGCGAAAAATGTTACCGACGTATATTATACTGGCCACTTTTCAACATTAGCCCCTGCCAATGATACCGTACAACCATTCATTGACGCATTTAAAGAAAAATATGGTAAAGAGCCTTCTACATTTAACGCCTTAGCCTATGATGCCATGAATATGGTGAAAAAAGCGATCGAAGATGAGAAATCAGCTGATTCAGAAGCCATCACAAAAGGCTTGGCAAACTTAAAAGATTTTGTTGGTGTAACTGGAAATATTACAGTAGATAAAGATCATAATCCTGAAAAATCAGTAGTTGTGATTGAATACAAAGACGGTAAAGAAAGTTCTGCCGTGACAGTTGAACCATAAATAAAAAGGTAGACTGGAGCAAAATCGTCAATGGTTTTGTTCCAGTTTCTTTTTAAGAAAGGAACGATACGATGGAAATGCTTATACAGCAATTAGTCAATGGATTATTTTTAGGTAGTATTTACGCCTTGATGGCACTTGGCTATACAATGGTATATGGAATTATAAAATTGATCAACTTTGCTCATGGTGAAGTGTATATGATCGGAAGTTTTATTGGCTATTTTTTGATTAAACAATTAGGATTAGGTTTTTTTCCTGCGATGATTTTATCGATGATCGGTTGTGCGGCGATTGGAGTTATAATAGAAATTTTAGCCTATCGTCCATTGCGTAAATCAACACGTATTTCAGCATTGATTACAGCAATCGGTGTATCTTATTTACTACAAAATGTCATGATCTATTTTTTTACACCAGATAAACGCTCATTTCCACAAGCGATCGAACGTAAAACTTATGATCTAGGCTTTTTATCCGTTAGCAATATTCAATTATTGATTTTAGGTGTTTCGCTTGTTTTGATGATTTTGTTGCAGTTGATCATTAAAAAAACGCGTATGGGGAAAGCGATGCGTGCGGTTAGTGTGGATCCAGATGCAGCACAATTAATGGGGATCAATGTCAATCGGACGATTTCGTTTACTTTTGCATTAGGATCTGCGTTGGCGGCAGCTGGTGGCATGTTGATCGGACTATATTACAATTCAATTGATCCGATGATGGGAGTCGTTCCAGGATTGAAATCTTTTGTAGCTGCGGTATTAGGCGGAATCGGTGTGATCCCAGGAGCTGCAGTCGGTGGTTTTGTGATTGGATTGGTAGAAACCTTATCTACCGCACTAGGGCTTTCAGCATATAAAGATGCCTTAGTATATGGAATTTTAATTTTAATCTTATTGATTCGCCCTGCTGGGATTTTAGGTAAAAACATTAAAGAGAAAGTGTAGGTGGCTGAAATGAAAAAAAATCTAAAGTATAATCTCGTTTGGCTACTGATCGCCTTGGTTCTTTATTTTGGCTTATTTGGATTATATAATGGTGGCGTCATTAATATTTTTACAGACGCGATTATTGTCAATATCGGAATCAACATTATGTTAGCTGTTAGTTTAAATTTAATTATTGGATTTGCAGGTCAATTTTCTTTAGGACATGCTGGTTTTATGGCGATTGGAGCATATGCAAGTGCCATTATTACAAGTCAGATGCCAACGATTGGTGGCTTTGTGATTGGATTGATTGCAGGGATGGTCGTAACAGGAATCATTGCGTTAGTTGTTGGGATTCCTACACTACGTTTAAAAGGTGACTATCTAGCGATTGCAACACTGGGGATTTCTGAAATCATTCGTATTTTTATTGTGAATATGGGATGGTTAACCAATGGACCTTCTGGAATTTTTGGGATTCCAGAATTTAGCAATTGGCAAATTGTCTTTATTTTTTCTGTAATCAGTATTTTATTTGTCTCAAACTTTATTAATAGTGGCTCAGGACGCGCTACACTAGCAGTGCGTGAAGATGAGATCGCTGCGGAGTCGATGGGAGTCAATACAACAAAATTTAAAGTAATCGCGTTTGTTTTTGGTGCGATGATCGCTAGTCTTGCAGGTTCACTTTATGCAAGTTACCAACAATCTGTTTTTCCAAGCGACTATACGTTTAATAAATCTATCGATATCTTGATCATTGTTGTATTTGGTGGTCTAGGAAGTACAACAGGTGCTGTGGTGGCAGCCGTTGTATTGGGGGTGATCAATATGTATCTACAAGACTTTGGTAGTTTACGTATGATCATCTATGCTTTGGCCTTGATTATCATCATGATCTTTAAACCAAGTGGATTGCTTGGTACTTGGGAATTTTCAGTGAAGCGTCTATTTGATCGTTTTACAAAGAAAGGAGATGGCCCAAATGCCCCTATTAACGGTAAGTAACTTAACAAAACATTTCGGTGGGCTAACAGCGGTCTCACGTGTCAATTTAGATGTAGAAGAAAATGAATTGATTGGACTAATTGGTCCGAACGGTGCGGGAAAAACCACACTATTTAACCTTTTAACAGGTGTCTATGAACCAAGTGAAGGAGATGTGATTTTAACCGTTGGCAATAAAGAGCAACGATTAAATGGTGTGAAACCTTATAAAGTAGCTGATCTGGGATTGTCACGAACCTTCCAAAATATTCGATTGTTTAAAGAATTGACGGTAATGGACAATGTGTTGATTGCTATGAATGCTAAAAATAAAGAAGGCTTCCTAACGAGCGTCTTTCGTTTGCCAAAATTTTATAAAACGGAAGAAATGATGCGACAAGAAGTACTTTCGTTACTGCGTATCTTTGATATGGAAGAAAAAATCAATACGCTAGCGAAAAATTTACCTTATGGAGAACAACGACGATTGGAAATCGTTCGGGCATTGGCAACGAAGCCGAAAGTGTTGTTTTTAGACGAACCTGCTGCTGGAATGAACCCGCAAGAAACCGCAGAATTAACGCAATTGATTCGTAAAATCCAACGAGAATTTGGCTTAACGATCGTATTGATTGAACACGATATGAACTTAGTGATGGATGTTTGTGAGCGTATCTATGTCTTAGAATATGGACAAGTGATCGCACATGGGACTCCAATCGAGATCAAAAATAATCCTCGCGTAATTCAAGCGTATTTGGGAGGCGAATTATAATGTTGACTGTTGAAAATCTATCTGTCCACTATGGAATGATCCAGGCAGTTCATGATGTATCTTTTCATGTCAATGAAGGAGAAATCGTCTCGTTGATTGGAGCCAATGGAGCAGGGAAAACAACGATTTTACGTACGATTTCTGGACTTATTCGTCCATCTGAAGGAACGATTTCATTTGTGGATCAACCGATCCAAAAAATGGCACCGCAAAAAATTGTTTCTTCTGGATTGTCGCAAGTGCCAGAAGGCCGTCATGTCTTTGCGGGACTAACTGTTCAAGAAAATTTAGAAATGGGTGCCTTCTTACGTAAAGACAAACAAGTGAAAGAAGACTACACTCAAGTATTTAAAAAGTTTCCTGTATTAGGAGAACGAAAAAATCAAGATGCCGCGACTTTATCTGGTGGAGAGCAACAAATGTTAGCAATGGGGCGTGCGTTGATGTCAAAACCAAAATTATTATTATTAGATGAACCTTCAATGGGATTGGCTCCAATCTTTATTCGTGAGATTTTTTCAATCATCGAAGAAATCAAAGCGCAAGGCACAACGGTTTTATTGATCGAACAAAATGCAAATATGGCGTTATCGATTGCAGATCGTGGTTATGTGTTGGAAACTGGAAAAATCGTTTTAGAAGGTACGGGAGAAGCGTTACTAAGTAGTGAAGAAGTGAAAAAAGCATATCTAGGAGGATAGAATATGAGCGTACGTGATTTTATGACAACTAAAGTGATAACGGTAACTCCAGAAACACCGGTATTTGATGCAATCGATTTGATGAAACAACATGAAATTCATCGTTTACCCGTTGTTCAAGATGAAAAATTAGTGGGATTGATTACAGAAGGGATCATTCATGAAGCATTACCTTCAAAAGCAACTTCGTTAAGTGTTTATGAATTGAATTATTTAATTACAAAAACTAAAGTAAAAGACGTGATGCTCAAAAAAGTCGAAACGATTGCACCAGATGCATTGCTCGAACAAGCGATTGATCAGATGCGCAAAAAAAATATTGCAGTTTTACCTGTCTTAGAAAAAGAGCAATTGGTTGGGATTATTACGAACAATGATATTTTTGACGCCTTTTTAAATATAACTGGATACGCTCAAGGTGGAACAAGAGTGACGATCCAAATTGTAAACGATCAATTGGGCATCATTGCAAAAGTAGCCCAAATTTTGGCAGATCATGCATTAAGTATTGTAACAGTAGTAGTCAATCACCAAGAGACAAAAACGATCATTGAAGTTCAAGTAGACACAACGCAAGCGAGTCAAGTAGAGTCCTTACTCACTCAAGCTGGATATCAAGCGACAGCCGTATTGGTTAATCCTTAAAAAACAAATCCGACGCTTTAGTCGGATTTGTTTCATTTAAAGATTCTATATTTTTTTATACTTTTATGCTAAACTCTAATAGAGGTGACGAAATGAAAAAAAATAAAGAAACTGAAATTCGTATGGAAGAGACAACGAAGACGATTCAAGGTACGACATACGAAGTAGCCACATTGATGTTAGGTAAAAAAACAATCGGTGAAATTTTGGTCTATGCACCAAAAGAATTTCAAGTATTTGTACGTGAAGAGCATATCGGGAGTGCAAAAACAATGGACGATGCCGTAGAATTATTTATTCGCCAATGGAATTTACAAGAATAAAAATTCGATATCTTACTTGCATAAAAGAAAAGACTAGTGTATTATAAATAGGTCGAGTTGTTTTAGACAACTTATGGAGGAGTAGCGAAGTGGCTAAACGCGGCGGACTGTAAATCCGTTCCTTTTGGTTCAGTGGTTCGAATCCACTCTCCTCCATCATTGGGGTATAGCCAAGCGGTAAGGCAAGGGACTTTGACTCCCTCATGCGTTGGTTCGAATCCAGCTACCCCAGTCTTTTAGCAAAGAGTATCGGATCTTGTATTCGATACTCTTTTTTTATTGTAATTTAAAGGAGGAACTGAAGATGAAATGGACAAAAAAGTAAAGGAAAAAATCGAAGCAAAAGCCTTAGAAGTATATGATCTAACCAAAACACAGCAACAACAAGAAGAAACCAAACGCGATACCCCTAAAGGAAAACAATTGACGCAAGCACGTATCAAGTGGAAAGCGAAAAATCACTAAACACAGTGATGTAAGGAGGAAGTAGATGGCAGAGGTACCTATCTATATTAAAATTCATGATGCTTTAAAAGCGAAAATCGAGCGCAATGAATGGCAGATTGGCGATCGTTTACCGTCTGAGCGAGAACTTGCCCAATATTTTGATGTAAGTCGTATGACGTTAAGACAAGCGATTCAGTTACTATCGGATGAAGGGATCTTGGAACGAAAGATAGGTTCAGGAACATATGTGGCCAACCAAAAAGTTCAAGAAAAAATGACCGGTACAACTAGTTTTACTGAAATCATGGAGTCGCAAGGACGTATTCCTTCTAGTAAAGTAACTTCTTATTTTGTTACTACACCAACATCGAGTGAACGTGAGAATTTGAAACTTTCCGAGTCTGATACGGTAGTTCGTATGGAACGGATTCGTTATGCTGACAATGTTCCGATTTGTTTTGAAGTGGCTACGATTCCGGCATTATTCGTAGAGCATTTATCAAAAGAAAAGATTACTCGTTCACTTTATGCTGCACTAGAAAGTGAAGGTAAGACTATTAGCCGAGCAAATCAAACGATTTCGGCTACAATCGCGTCTGAACATGTAGCAGATTTTTTAAATGTGAAAAAAGGCGATGCGATTTTACGTTTGCGGCAAGTTTCATTTTTAGATAATGGACAACCATTTGAATATGTGCGTACACAATATGTTGCGTCGCGTTTTGAATTTTACTTAGAAAAATAAAAAAGTAGACACCCAGTGTCTACTTTTTTATCCTACCTCTAATTTGGTGTGTAGGGATAGCAGACTTCAACGATTTCACCACGTTTAATCTGAACTTGTCCATTTACAAAATCTGTGATAGCTAGAACGAATTGATCTTCTAGCGATGTACATAACGTCATCTGAACCGTTTCAGCATAATCGATTTTTTGAATAGGCTGATCGATCGTTTGAAGATAGTGTGTGAGTTTATCTACTTGAGCATAATCAATCGTCACAAAAAGTTGTCTTTCTTGACGCACGTCGACTAATCCAACGTCTTGTAATGCATGCGAAGTTGAGGTAGAGTAGGCACGAATCAAACCACCTGCGCCTAATTTGATTCCGCCAAAGTAACGAATGACGATCGCTAAGACATTGACGACTTGATTTTGGGTCAATACTTCTAAAATAGGGGCACCGGCAGTTCCGCTAGGTTCGCCGTCATCGCTAGATCGTCGAATCTCACCTTGTTTTCCTAAAATAAATGCGGAACAGTGATGATTTGCTTTTGGATGCTCTTTTTTTGCAGCTTGAATCAAGTCTTTTGCTTCTTCTTCGGTCTCGATATGATACAAGGCACAGATAAAGCGTGATTTTTTGATGTCGATTTCAGCTTGATGATCGCGTGCGATTGTGATGTAATGGTCTAACATAGCTTTCCCTCCCATGAAAGTATATAAAAAAATAATCTGCGATGCAATTTTTCGATTTAATCGATTACATAATTTACTAAAGTGAGGAACGAGATACATGAAAAAAACGATATTACTTGTCTGTACGACAGGACTTACAACCAATATCCTGGTTGCGAAAATGCAGAAATTGATTTTTGCAAACGATTTACCATTAGAATTGATTGCTGTACCTGCAACAGAACTCGAACGAGAATTTGCACAGTACCATGCAGATGCTTTATTGCTCAGTCCACAAGTACGTTATTTGCGACCAGTAGTCGAAAAATTAGTTCAAGATCAGCAAATTCCTTATGAAGTCATCAATATGGCAGCATATGGCATGATGGATGAAGTCCGAATTTTAAATTCCGCGTGCACCTTATTGGAATAATTCAAACCATACAGCTATTTTTTATCGAGTCGATAAAAAATAGTCGTATGGTTTTTTTTTTGCGTATCTACTTGCGTATCTACTATAGAGGTGAGGAAAATGGACGAAGGAAAGATGCAGGTTGTTTCGCAAATCGATTATCCTACTAGTCGACCAGCTTTGATTGCTAGTCGAAATAATTATCATTGTCAACGGTGCAATTTTCAATTTACATTTCCTAATGATCATCCAGTCGTGTATTGTCCAGCTTGTGCTCGTTATGGAAAAGTGACTTTAGAAGATGGATTGTTAATGGGTCCGACTATTCAGCATAATCAAGTTTTTGGTTGTGCATGGCAAGGTCAGTTAACCAAGGCACAACAAAAGGTAGCGGATCAATTGGTTGAAGGAGTGAAGAATGGAGAAGATCAACTTGTTTGGGCAGTAACAGGTGCTGGGAAAACGGAAATGATGTTTCCAGTGATTACCTTTATTTTGAATCAAAAAGGACGAATCGTCATTGCCTCCCCTCGTGTGGATGTCTGTCGAGAATTATATCCTAGACTAAGAGATGCTTTTCCGACTGTAGATTGCGTGTTACTTCATGGGGATGCTGAGGAAAAATATCGTTATAGTCAGTTAACCGTTTGCACAGCACATCAATTAATTCATTTTTATCAAGCTTTTGATCTGTTGATTTTGGACGAAGCGGATGCATTTCCGTATGAAGGCGACCAGCAGCTGTTATATGCGCAAGAACAGGCAGTGACAACACTTGGTACTCGAATTTTTTTAACAGCAACACCTTCGCGTCATTTGTTACAACAATTGCCAACTAATACAAAACAACGGACATTGCCAAAACGATTTCATGGGCGAGATCTACCGGTTCCACACTTAGCGTTTCATACGGATTGGCAAGAGTTGACAAAACGTACGATTAAAAAATTAAGCCGTTTAGTGGAACATTTAGCTAGCCAAACCTTCACCTTGATTTTTTGTCCAAGCATTGAATTGGTTCAAAGTGTTTATAAGGTATTAAAAACAACGCTTCCAAACTATCGTGTTGCATGTGTCCATGCTAACGAGGAAGAACGTCATCTCATTGTGACAAATGCAAGAGAAGAATCTTACGATATTTTAGTGACAACAACGATTTTAGAGCGCGGAGTCACATTTCCTAAAGTTTCTGTTGTCGTTCTTGCAGCGGACCATCGCGTGTATTCAAAATCTGCTTTGGTTCAGATTGCTGGTCGAGTGGATCGTAAAGGAGACGTTGTCATGGGAGAAGTATGGTTTTTATATCGCCGCAAGACGAAAGCAATCAAAGCAGCTTGCGCTGAAATCAAACAAATGAATCGTTTGGCAAAGTCCGATGAAGTGTAGTTATTGTCAAAAAGCGATTGTCAGAAACCTTACATTTAGTGAAATCATCAGTTTGCGTTATCCGATCTCAGAATTCTGTTTTAGTTGCCAACAGCGTTTTATACCCATCAGTAAATTTCGTTGTCCAACCTGTTGCAAAACGCAAGAAGCCAATCACCAATGCGACGAGTGTCTTCTTTGGCAATGCAATTATCCAGAATATGCCTTTTGTCATCATGCATTGTATCAATATAAAGATGGCTTTAAAGAATGGCTGACACGTTACAAATTCAATCAAGAGACGCTGCTGGCTTCTACGTTTGTTCCTGTATTGAAACAGCATCTTCGTCGATTCGATCAATGGATCATTTGCCCGATTCCTTTATCCACGCAACGATTTAGCCAAAGAGGGTTTAATCAAGTAGAATTCGTCTTAACACAGGCTAAGATTCCGTATCAGATGTTATTAAAAAAAGAAATCCATAGTGCACCGCAAAGTGAGAAAAAGCGACATGAACGCTTACAGACTAGGCAACCTTTTCAATTAGCAATCACTGCCGATCAGGTCGAAGGCCGTTCGATTTTATTAGTAGATGATGTTTATACAACAGGTCGAACGATGTTTCATGCAGCAGAATGCTTGCTTAGACTACCTGTTAAAAAAATTCAAACCTTCTCATTTGCACGTTAAATATAAAGGAAACGATTTCTTTTTACTTTTCGCTTGAACTTAGTTATAATATACATGTAAAGAGAAATAAGAGTGGTCCTATATTTCTTTTTAATTGGTAGATGAAAGGGGTCCTTTGTATGTTTAAATTTAATGTTCGTGGAGAAAATATCGAGGTTACTGAAGCAATCCGAGAATACGTTGAGAAAAAAGTTGGTAAATTAGAACGTTATTTCAGCGATTCACCAGAAGCAACAGCACATGTAAATTTAAAAGTGTATTCTGATAAAACCGCTAAAGTTGAGGTTACGATTCCGTTACCATACTTAGTATTACGTGCAGAAGAAACTTCGCCTGATTTATATGCAAGTGTCGATCTAGTTGTAGATAAACTAGAACGTCAAATCCGTAAATTCAAAACAAAAATTAATCGCAAATCCCGTGAAAAGGTATCACCAGAAGACATCTTCTTAGCAACTAAAGATTTAGATGATGAAATTGCTGAGTTGGATATCGTTCGCACAAAACGTCTTTCATTAAAACCGATGGATAGTGAAGAAGCAGTTCTACAAATGAATATGCTTGGACACAATTTCTTTATTTTCGAAGATGCGGAAACAAATGGTACAAGCATCGTTTACCGTCGTAAAGATGGAAAATACGGGTTAATCGAAACAAATTAATCCGCTATCTAAAATGCAGTTAAGCAACTACCAGAAAGGAGTGTTTTTAAAACACTCCCTTTCTGGTAGTTTTTTTATGTAAAAATATTAAACTATAGTAGAGAATCGGTAGAAAATGTTCCTTTTCTCTTCAAGTAATGATAAAATAACTTGAAGACTGTCGTTTTACACGAAATTGACGTGAAGGAGATATATATACGAATGGCAAATTTTTTGAAAACATTAATTGAAAATGATAAAAAAGAAATCAAACGTTTAGAACAAATTGCAAAAAAAATTGATGGTTACGCCGATCAAATGGCAAATTTAGATGACGCTGCTTTACAAGCAAAAACAGATGAATTTCGTGGCCGATATCAAAAAGGTGAAACACTTGATGAATTATTACCTGAAGCGTTTGCGGTTGTTCGCGAAGCGGCTAAACGTGTATTAGGACTCTATCCTTATAAAGTCCAATTAATGGGTGGGATCGTCTTGCATGATGGGAATATCCCAGAAATGCGTACCGGTGAAGGGAAAACCTTAACGGCTACGATGCCTGTTTATTTAAATGCCCTTTCTGGTAAAGGAGTTCACGTTGTTACAGTAAATGAATATTTAGCGACACGTGACTCAACAGAAATGGGGGAGTTGTATAATTTCTTAGGGATGACGGTTGGGTTGAATATCAATTCAAAATCTTCAGAAGAAAAACGTGCTGCGTATGCTTGCGATATTACGTATAGTACAAATAATGAATTAGGGTTTGATTACCTACGCGACAACATGGTGGTATACCGTAATCAAATGGTACAACGACCATTGAACTATGCGATCGTGGATGAAGTGGATTCTATTTTGATCGATGAAGCAAGAACGCCATTGATCATTTCAGGACAAGCGGAAAAATCAACAGCACTTTATACACGTGCCGATAGTTTTGTGAAACGTCTAAAAGAAGAAGAAGACTACAAAATCGACTTACAATCTAAAACAATCAGTTTCACTGAACAAGGAATCGAAAAAGCTGAAAAAGCATTTAATCTAAATAATTTATATGATTTAGAAAATACAGCATTGACCCATCATTTGGATCAAGCATTGCGTGCAAACTACATCATGATTTTAGATATCGATTATGTAGTACAAGAAAATAAAGTCATGATCGTAGACCAATTCACCGGTCGTATTATGGATGGTCGTCGTTATTCGGATGGATTACACCAAGCGATCGAAGCAAAAGAAGGCGTAGAAATCGAAGATGAAACAAAAACAATGGCTTCGATCACTTTCCAAAACTTCTTTAGAATGTATGAAAAATTATCAGGAATGACAGGGACTGCGAAGACAGAGGAAGAAGAATTTAGAGAAATCTACAATATCCAAGTTATTCAAATTCCGACCAACCGACCAGTTGTCCGTGATGATCGTGCAGATTTATTGTATCCAACTTTGCAAACGAAATTTGAAGCTGTCGTTCAAGATATCAAAGAACGTTACCGTAAAGGCCAACCTGTTCTAGTCGGAACTGTGGCTGTAGAAACTTCTGAATTACTGTCACAAATGTTAACGAAAGAAAAAGTTCCACATGAAGTACTGAATGCTAAGAATCACTTTAAAGAAGCAGAAATCGTATTGAATGCAGGTCAAAAAGGTGCGGTTACGATTGCCACCAATATGGCTGGACGTGGTACAGATATCAAGCTAGGATTAGGTGTTGAAGAAGTTGGTGGATTAGCTGTTATCGGGACTGAACGTCATGAATCTCGTCGTATTGATAATCAGTTACGTGGACGTGCAGGTCGTCAAGGAGATCCTGGGGTTTCACAATTTTATCTATCGCTTGAAGATGATTTGATGAAACGTTTTGGGTCAGAACGAATTAAAATGTTCTTGGAACGTTTACGTATCGATGAAGAAGATGCGGTGATCCAAAGTAAGATGTTAACGAAACAAGTTGAATCTGCTCAAAAACGTGTAGAAGGAAACAACTACGATACCCGTAAAAACGTCTTGCAATACGATGATGTGATGCGCGAACAACGTGAAGTTATCTATAAACAACGTCAACAAGTGATTATGGAAGAAGTTTCGTTATCAGAACCATTATTGAATATGGTCAAACGTACGATTGCACGTGTTGTGGATAGCCATACTCAATTAGAAGAAGCTCAATGGAACTATGAAGGAATCGTCGATTTTGCTGGTAGTGTGCTAGTTCATGAGGATTCAATCTCACAAGAAGATCTAAAAGGAAAATCAGCTGAAGAAATCAAAACGTACTTATTCGATCGTGCTAGAGCGGTCTTTGATGAAAAAGTGGAACAATTAAATAGTCCAGAGCAGCTATTGGAATTTGAAAAAGTTGTGATTCTACGTGTAGTCGATTCAAAATGGACAGATCATATCGATGCGATGGATCAACTACGTCAATCAATTGGCTTACGTGCATATGGACAAAATAATCCACTAGTAGAATATCAAACAGAAGGTTATTCAATGTTTGAAGCAATGGTCGGTGCAATCGAATATGAAGTGACACGCTTGTTTATGAAGGCTGAAATTCGTCAAAATGTGCAACGAGAACAAGTCGCACAAGGTGAAGCAGAACCAATAAATGAAGCACAACCGACTGCATTTGAAAAAGTTGGTCGTAATGACCCTTGTCCTTGCGGTAGCGGCAAAAAATTTAAAAACTGCCACGGAAAAGGATTATAGTAAATAAAAAGCTGGCCGCATGTTTAGGACCAGCTTTTTATTTCGTTTATATTCAAGGAGGAATTATTTAATGGAAATCAGTGAAATGCGAAATCAAATCGCCGAAATGCAAACAAAAATCAATAGCTTTAGGGGGTCTCTTTGACTTAGATCATTTAGAAGAAGCGATTTCGATTGCTGAACAAAGAATGGCTGAGCCTGGTTTTTGGGACGATACCGTAGCTGCACAAAAGGTAATCAATGAAAATAATGTGAACAAAGAAGCCTATGATCAATTCCATGAATTGGCAGAAGCGCTAGAAGAATTAGATGTTATGTTAGAAATGCTGCAAGAAGAACCAGATGAGAGCATGGAAGTTGAATTAGTAGATGGTATCAAGCAATTAACTGAAAAAATGGGTGTGTATGAACTCGCCATGTTATTAGATGAACCGTATGATCACAATAACGCTATTTTAGAGCTGCATCCTGGTGCAGGTGGAACAGAATCCCAAGATTGGGGAAGTATGCTCCTTCGAATGTATCAACGTTGGGCAGACAAACAAGGCTTTCAAGTGGAAATGCTGGATTATTTAGCAGGCGATGAAGCAGGAATCAAAAGTGTTACCTTATTGATCAAAGGGCATAATGCATATGGATACTTAAAATCAGAAAAAGGTGTCCATCGTTTAGTCCGAATCTCGCCATTTGACTCAGCAAATCGTCGTCATACGTCATTTTGTTCTGTTGATGTGATGCCAGAGCTTGATGCGACGATCGATATTGAGATCAATACAGATGATTTAAAAATCGATACGTATCGTGCAAGTGGTGCTGGTGGACAACATATCAATAAAACCGAATCTGCCGTGCGGATCACACACATCCCGACCAATACAGTAGTCGCGAGTCAAGCACAGCGCTCACAGTTAAAAAATAGAGAGCAAGCGATGGGCATGCTGAAAGCTAAACTGTACCAATTAGAAGTGGAAAAACAAGAACAAGAAGCAGCAGCACTTCGTGGTGAGCAAATGGAAATCGGCTGGGGATCACAAATACGATCCTACGTTTTTCATCCTTATTCAATGGTTAAAGACCATCGTACCAATTATGAAACTGGAAATGTTCAAGCTGTCATGGATGGAGATCTAGATGGATTTATCGATGCGTATCTCAAACGAAAATTAACAAACGAATAAACTATAAAAAGTTATAGTATTGCAATCTATTTGTAATTTACTGCAAATAGGTTGCAATACTGCTGTGATACACTAGTTCGGTATGGGAAAGGATTTGAGAAACATGATTGAAATGAAGGATGTTTTAAAAAAGTACTCGAATGGTACAACAGCCATCCGTAATATTTCGATTACAATTGATCAAGGTGAATTTGTTTACGTAGTAGGACCTTCGGGAGCAGGTAAATCGACATTCATCAAATTGATGTATCGAGAAGAAAGAGCAACAAAAGGAATATTGACTGTTGCAGGCTATAATTTAGTTAAAATTAAAAATCGTGATATCCCTTATCTGCGACGTGAAATTGGTGTCGTGTTCCAAGATTATAAGTTATTATCGAAAAAGACCGTGTATGAAAACGTAGCATACGCGATGCAAGTAACGGGAAAGAAACAGCGTGAAATCAAAAAACGCGTGATGGAAGTATTAGATCTCGTTGGTTTGAAACATAAAGTTCGTGTGTTTCCAAGTGAACTATCTGGTGGGGAACAACAACGTGTTAGTATTGCACGTGCGATCGTCAATAAACCTAAAGTATTGATTGCCGATGAACCGACTGGAAACTTGGATCCAGAAAATTCATGGGAAATCATGCGTTTATTAGATCGTATCAATTCACAAGGGACCACTGTAGTCATGGCAACACATAATAGTACGATTGTGAATACGATTCGCCACCGAGTGATTGCGATTGAAAATGGTCGGATCATTCGAGATCAAGCGGAAGGAGAATATGGATACGATGATTAGAACATTTTTCCGCCATTTAACAGAGAGTATCAAAAGTTTACGTCGTAACGGATGGATGTCGATCTCAGCCATAAGTGCCGTAACGATCACATTAGCATTACTGGCGGTATTTGCAGCGATTATTATGAATGCTGTAAAATTAGCAGACGATATGGAAAAAAATGTAGATGTCTCTGTTTTTGTTGTCACAGGTGCTAACGATGAAGATCGCAAGGAATTAGAAAAAGAATTAAATGCGATTGCGCATGTGGATAAAGTGACGTTTTCAAGTAAAGATGAACAATTAGCAAAAATCAAAGGCAGTTATGGTAAGGCATGGGATTTATTTGAACAAGACAATCCATTACATGATGTGTATATCGTCAGTGCGACTGATCCACAGTATGTTAAAGGAATTACAGAAGATGCTAAGGACTTGACCAAATATGTTCAAGATGCACGCTATGGAGATGATTTATCAGATAAAATCTTTAGTATTGCCAAAGGTGTTCGGACGTGGGGGCTAGTAGGCTCACTATTGCTCTTATTTATTGCGATGTTTTTAATTTCGAATACGATTCGAATCACGATTATTTCACGTCAACGTGAAATTCAAATCATGCGTCTTGTTGGAGCGAAAAACGGCTATATTCGTTGGCCATTTTTCTTAGAAGGTGGATGGATCGGCTTTTTAGGTGCGCTTGTGCCAGTTGCGATCATTGTGTTTGGCTATCAACAATTTTATTATGTAGCCAATCCAGTCATGATGCGCTCAAATTATGAACTAGTAGCACCAGGAACATTTATTTTACCAGCAGCGATCGGTGTAGTTGTAATTGGGATTTTGATTGGGTCGATTGGTTCGGTCATTTCAATGCGTCGCTTCTTAAAAATTTAACAAATCAGACTGGGCGCGTATGCTCAGTCTTTTTTTCTGAGTAGCTTAACAGAAAGCTTGCAAGTTCAAGCATCATTGGGTAAACTAGTAAAGATTCAAGTGAGATGGAGGAATTTAGAAATGGCGAATCCAACAATAGCGATCGTAGGGCGTCCGAATGTCGGGAAATCAACAGTATTTAACCGCATTGCCGGTGAACGCATTTCGATTGTAGAAGATACACCCGGAGTAACAAGAGATAGAATTTATGCAACTGGTGAATGGTTAGGGCGAGAATTTAGTATTATCGATACAGGTGGGATCGATCTTGGCGACGAACCATTTATGGATCAGATCAAGCACCAAGCAGAAATCGCGATCGATGAAGCCGATGTTATCATTTTAGTGGCAAGTGCACGCGAAGGTGTAACCGATGCCGATGAAATGGTCGCACGTATTTTATATCGTAGCAAAAAACCAGTGATTCTGGCAGTCAATAAAGTCGATAACCCAGAAATGCGTAATGATATCTATGAATTTTATGCATTAGGTTTAGGCGAACCGTATCCAATTTCTGGTAGTCACGGATTAGGTTTAGGTGATGTATTAGATGAAGCTGTGAAACATTTTAGCACAGAAGTTGAAGAAGTCGACGATAGCATTATCAAATTTAGTTTGATTGGTCGCCCGAATGTTGGGAAATCTTCTTTGATCAATGCGATCTTAGGAGAAGACCGTGTTATTGTGTCGGATATCGAAGGAACAACTCGTGATGCCATCGATACTAGCTTTGTTAGTGAATCTGGTCAAGAGTTTACTATGATCGATACAGCGGGAATGCGCAAGCGTGGGAAAGTCTATGAATCCACTGAAAAATATAGTGTAATGCGTGCGATGCGTGCCATCGAGCGCTCGGATGTCGTCTTAATGGTGTTAAATGCTGAAGAAGGCATTCGTGAGCAAGACAAACGTGTAGCCGGATATGCACATGAAGCAGGTCGTGGATTAGTGATCGTTGTAAATAAATGGGATTTAGTCGAAAAAGAAACCAATACGATGCGTGATTTTGAAAAAGAGATTCGCGAAGAATTCCAGTATTTAGACTATGCGCCGATCGTGTTTGTTTCAGCAAAAACCAAACAACGGTTGCATCAATTGCCAGAATTGATCGAATTAGTAAGTATGAATCAAAACTTACGTATCCCTTCTGCTGTATTAAATGATATTATTATGGATGCAGTCGCAATCAATCCAACGCCTACAGATAAAGGCAAGCGGTTGAAGATTTTTTATGCCACACAAGTAGCTGTAAAACCTCCGACCTTTGTGATTTTTGTAAATGAAGAAGAATTGATGCATTTTTCTTACGCACGCTTTTTAGAAAATCAAATTCGTAAAGCTTTTGTATTTGAAGGAACACCAATTAAAATCATTGCGCGTCGTCGAAAATAGTAGATTTTAGCATAAAAAAAGTGAATTTACAAAGAAAATTTTTAAGAATATTTGTTTTTTGATGTTTTTTCTCTTTTTTTCTATAAAATCGCTGAAATCCTTGATATTACAACATTCTTATGGTAACGTATTATCAGAATATTGATCCTATTCGTCAATATTATTTTGATTCTTTGGACCACTCAAAGAATCAAGAAAAGAGAAAGAAAACCTATTCAGGAGGTGAAACAAATCTCATGGCAAACAAAGCAGAATTAATCGAAAAAGTTGCAGCTGCAACTGATCTAACAAAGAAAGATGCAACAGCAGCTGTTGATGCAGTCTTCTCTACTATTCAAGAAGCTTTAGCTAACGGTGAAAAGGTTCAATTAATCGGTTTTGGTAACTTTGAAGTCCGCACTCGTGCAGAACGTAAAGGTCGTAACCCACAAACTGGTGAAGAAATCAAAATTCCTGCAAGCAAAGTTCCTGCATTCAAACCAGGTAAAGCTTTAAAAGACGCAGTAAAATAAGCATTAGTCGTTTACGACTAGTCGAGTGAAAGAGGGTAGAGTATTCTATCCTCTTTCACTGTTTTTTTTAAGTTCAGGAGTATACTCAAATCTGAAGAATTCCTTGTTTCTTCTCTCTTTTTCTTGATTGCTGTTTTTATTTGAATTATTTTCATGTATAATGGTACAAGTTAGTGGGAACGTATGCAAACACAATCGCTGCAAGAAATTCTATATAATATAAGGAAGATAATCAATGAAAAAACCTAAGGACAACCTAGAAGAAATCAATGACAATCACTTGATATCAGAAGACGATGGAGATACTTCTAAAAACGATAAACGTTTACTAAGAAAAAAAGAAGATAAAATTGTGCGCAAGATTACATTGACTGTATTAGTGATTGTGCTCGTTGTAGGTGGTATTTTAACATTTAATATTTACCGCTACGTTTCAACAAGTCTACAACCATTAGACACAAAGAGTAAACAAAAGATTGAAGTTGTGATCCCAACTGGGTCATCAAATAAATCAATCGGTGAGATTTTAGAAGAAAAGAAAATTATTAAAAGTGGTACAGTATTTAATTATTATACAAAATTCAATAACTTAACCGGTTTTCAAGCAGGTACGTATGATTTTTCGCCTAGTATGACACTAGAAGAAATTGGAAAAGCCTTAAAAGATGGTGGCGTTAGCGGACAACAAGCAGATGCGAAGTTGACCATTCCAGAAGGCTACGATATCGATCAAATCGGAGACGTTATTGCTGAAAAAACAGCGTACAAAAAAACGGATTTTCTAACCTTGATGAGCAATCAAGAGTTTTTTGATTCACTAGTCGAAAAATATCCAGATCTACTCGATAGTGCAAAAGAGGCGACAGATGTTCGTTATCGTTTGGAAGGGTACTTATTCCCAGCTACGTATGATTTTTATGCAGGTATGACATTAGAAGAATTGGTGACCAATATGGTGACGAAAACTAATGAAGTACTGTCTCCTTACTATGAAACGATTAAACAAAAAAACCTTACTGTTCAAGAAGTCATGACACTGGCTTCATTAGTTGAAAAAGAAGGTGTAACTGACAGTGATCGTCGTAAGATCGCTCAAGTATTCTTTAATCGTTTGGATGCGGGTATGCCATTGCAATCTGATATTTCGATCTTATACGCGTTAGGTGAACATAAAGAATTGGTGACGATCGAAGATACAAAAACAGATTCTCCCTATAATCTTTATGTAAATCCAGGTTTTGGACCAGGACCATTTGATAATCCAAGTGAACAAGCCATTCAAGCAGTATTGAATCCAGATAGCAATAAGGATTATTACTTTGTCGCAGATATCAAAACTGGAAAAGTGTATTTTGCTGAAACCTATGAAGAACATTTAGTGAACCAAGCGAAATACGTAGACAATCAATAATACGAAAATTGAAAAAGAATAACACGAAGGAGAACTATGAGTATGGTAGAAAAAGTATATCCAATGACTTTGGAAGGTAAAGAAAAGTTAGAACAAGAATTAGAAGAATTAAAAACGGTCAAACGTGGCGAAATCATTGAGCGTATCAAAATTGCTCGTAGTTTTGGGGATCTTTCTGAAAACTCTGAGTATGAATCTGCTAAAGATGAACAAGCCTTTATGGAAGGCCGCATTACTACGTTAGAAACGATGATTCGTTTTGCTGAGATCATTGACAAAGAGAATCTGGACAATGATGAAGTCTCAATTGGGAAAACAGTAACGTTTATTGAATTGCCAGACGGTGAAGAAGAAGTCTATACCATCGTTGGAAGTGCAGAAGCAGATCCATTTTCAGGAAAAATCTCAAACGACTCTCCAATTGCACAAGCTTTGATTGGAAAAAAATTGAACGATCAAGTGACGATCTCCACTCCTGGTGGCGATATGTTGGTTAAAATCACGGCGATTGACGTAAACTAAATGAAAAAAGCGAGTTGCTATGACTCTGAATTCATAAAACGGATTCTTAGTATAGTGGACTTGCTTTTTTTTCATTCTAAAGTAGGAAGGCAAAAGCGAGTTTATTTGTTACAATACTACTAATAGCAAAAGGAGGAAAAGACATGAAAAATTCGTGGAAGTTCTTTTGGATCGTGTCATCCATTTTAGTCATCGCCTCGTTATGGCAACTTGTTCAGCGGATCGACTTATTGATGCTATTAGTGCTAGGAAGTTTTATTGTTTATTTTGGTAGTAAACGTAAACATAAACGAATGTGGCAAATCATTGGAGGATTATTAGTCTTAAACGGATTGATCAACACCTCTTCTGTTGTGTTTTTAATGATTTTTGTTGTCATCTTTCTAGGACTAAAAGGATTTGAACTGACACAGGCTGCTTTTTTTACGAAGCAATGGTTTGGGAAAAAAGAGATCAAAATCATTGAAAGTCAGCCACCGAATCCACATAATCAAACAATTACAAAAAAACCGTTTATTGGAGATCAACGAATCGGAACAAAGATTTATGAATGGGATGACATTTCGCTTTCTTTGTTTTCAGGAGATACAATTATTGATTTAGGAAATACATTGTTACCCAAAAAAGATAATGTCATCATTGTGCGTAAATTCTTTGGGAAAACACGGATTTTAGTTCCGACAGGAATCGAAGTAATGGTGCAGCACCAAGCCTTATTAGGAAAGGTCTCTTTTGATGAACAGACAGTAGAATTGCACAACGAAGAGTATACAGCCTATAGCCAAGCTTACGATGAAGGAATTCGTCGAATCAAAATTTTATCGCAAAGCGCCATTGGAGATCTTGAGGTGATTCGGATATGAGTCTACGTTCAATCAAATGGTTGATTTCTATTTTATTTACCCTGTTTTTATTTACGATGTCTTTATTATTGGCAAATAGTATTTTTCAAAGTCGGATGCAAAAAGAATGGCTATTTGATTTTTTTCAATGGCGCATTTTATTTATGCCGGTAATTTTGTACCTATTGATCATCGCATGCATTGGCGGTGGTGTATTGTTTTTGATTTTGGGATTTTGGCAAAAACGTCTGTTGAAGCCGTTAACTGAAGAATTGCATAAAGTAGCTAGTGGTGATGTTGAAGAAGAACGTTTCTTTAGTATCCAATTAGAGCGTTATCCCTATTTAAAGGATCCGTTGTATGATTTACTTGCGATCAAAAAGAAAATGCGCACCATTTCAATCGAGGTACAACGTTTAACCGCACAACCGATCAATTTGGATGGGCAGACAAAAGAGGAAATTTTAGAAACCGAGCGGCATCGCCTAGCACGCGAGCTACATGATTCAGTTTCGCAAGAGTTATTTGCAGCAATGATGATGATGTCGGCAATGAATGAAGTCGCGCAAAAAAATCAAATACCAGATGTGCAACAAAAACAACTCGCCCTTATTACAGATATTATTAATAAAGCACAGTCTGAGATGCGCGCTTTACTCTTACATCTACGCCCAGTCAATCTTGAAGGTAAGACCTTGAAAAAAGGGATTGAACAATTATTAATCGAGTTAAAAACAAAAGTCAATATTCAGATTACGTGGCAAATCGAAGATGTACAAGTTGCGAGTAATGTTGAAGACCAAGTATTTCGTATCGTTCAAGAATTACTTTCGAATACCTTACGTCATGCCAAAGCTGAAGAAGTTGAAGTGTATTTACATCAAGTCGAGCATTTATTGTTATTTCGATTTATTGATGATGGAATCGGCTTTGATGTGGATGAGGTCAAAAGTGGCAGTTATGGATTGATGAATATCCGAGAACGTGTTCACAGTATTGGCGGAAATTTAAAAATCATTAGTTTTAAACAACAAGGAACAAGTGTAGAGATTAAAATTCCAATTTTTGATAAAGGAGTGGAACAAGAATGATCGAAGTGTTGTTAGTAGATGATCATGAAATGGTTCGTTTGGGCGTATCTGCCTATTTATCGATTCAAGAAGATATTGAGGTAGTCGCTGAAGCAGAAGATGGTACGATTGGGGTTGAAAAAGCTTTAGCTTTACGACCTGACGTGATCTTAATGGATTTGGTGATGGAAGAGATGGACGGTATTACCGCAACAAAAGAGATTTTAGCACAATGGCCAAGTGCTAAAATATTGATCGTAACCAGTTTTATCGACGATGAAAAAGTATATCCAGCAATTGAGGCTGGAGCAAGTGGATATTTATTGAAAACGTCTGCAGCACACGAGATTGCAGATGCTATCCGAGCAGCTTACCGTGGAGAAAAAGTGTTAGAAGCAGAAGTATCAGAAAAGCTAAAAAACACACTGTCGACACGTACATTCCATTTACATGATGAGCTAACTACAAGAGAGCGGGAAGTCTTGCAATTGATTGCAGAAGGAAAGAGTAATCAAGAAATTGCAGATGAGTTATTTATTACATTGAAAACGGTGAAGACACATGTCTCAAACATCTTATCAAAATTAGAAGTCGAAGACCGTACACAAGCAGCCATTTACGCGTTAAAACATGGGTATGCAAAATAAAGTGTGAGTTTTCTTAGTAGGAACTTAGTATGACCTTTGTTATAATACACTTAGGATCTTGAGTAGAGGAGACTGTCAGGTGAAACAAAACTATGCGATTATTGGATTAGGACGATTTGGAGGCAGCATTTGCCGTACCTTGGCCGAAGCAGGTCAAGAAGTATTGGCGATCGATGCGAACGAAGATCGTGTGAATGAATACATGAATATTGCCACGTATGCTGTGGTTGGAAATGCACAAGATGAAGCCGTTTTGCGTTCATTAGGGATTCGTAATTTTGATTATGTGATCATTGCGATTGGAGAAGATATTCAAGCTAGTATTTTAGTAACGCTTATGATTAAAGAGATGGGTGTGCCGCATGTCGTAGCAAAAGCACAAAACGAATACCATGCGCGAGTACTTGAGAAAGTCGGTGCCGATCGTGTCGTCCATCCAGAACGAGATATGGGGACACGGATTGCACATAATCTAGTCTCTAAAAATATTTTGGATTTTATTGAACTATCAGACGAGTTCTCATTAGCTGAAATTCGTGTGACCAATCCGAAATTTTTTAACTGTAGTTTGGTGAAATTGAATTTCCGCCAAAAATATGGATTGACTGTAGTGGCGATCAGACGACCAAATGCCAAAATCATTGTCTCTCCTTCTGCAGATGAGGTCGTATTAGAAAATGATAATTTACTCGTTATCGGAAACGCCGATGACGTAGATCTTTTAGATCGTAAATTGAATGAATAGAAAGTAAAGGTGAATGTATGAACTTAACAATTACTCCCCAAGCGATGGATTGGTTTAAACGAGAGATCGCATTAGAAAAAGGAATGGGTGTCCAATTTTTTGGAAAAGTCTATGGCAAAACGGATGTCCATGAAGGCTTTTCAGTTGGGCTTTCTGTAGCAACACCAGAGGAAACAATGGTTCAAGTCACCAACGAAAACTATTTATTTTTCATCGATAAAGTAGATGATTGGTTTTTTAAAGGCTATGATTTAACTGTGGATTACGATCCATCATTAGATGAGCCGACGTATCGCTTCACAGAAAGTAAATAAAAAGCAAGCGAGTTCATCACTCGCTTGCTTTTTTAATACCCTTGTTCTAAGTCGACTTGGTTGCGTACTAAAGTACGAGAAGCAGTAAATTCACGAAGATTTGGCAAAAAGATCTCCATAAATTTCGTTTCAAAATGTGGCGTATAACCAGAAATGTGTGGCGTGATCATTAAATGTTTCGTTGACCATAAAAAATGATCAGGTGGTAAAGGTTCTGTCGTCGCTACATCGATCGAAGCAAAGGCAAATTGTTCAGTTGTTAACGCCTCACTAAGTGCTTGTTCATCTACACTTTCGCCACGACCTACATTGATAAATGCAGCATGTTTTTGTAAAGTAGCAAAAAAAGCTTGATCATATAGACGAGTCGTTTGACGAGTCAAAGGTAAAATATTGATGACAATATCGCTTTTTCGTCCTACTTCATGTAACTGATCTAAAGAGAATGTTTCGTGAAATGGCTCTTTGGCGTGACCACTACGATTGATACCAAATACGGTAACACCTAGTGGAACTAATCGGTGTGCCAAAGTCGTTCCGATATTGCCGGTTCCTACAATCGTGACAGTCAGCTCGGACAATGGTTTAAATACAGCGTCGTCAAGTCCCCACTGATGCGTTTCTTGCTGTAAGGTAGCTGCAAATAATTGTCTTGTGTACATGTAAAGGACACCGACTACATGGTCGCTGATAGATTCTGAATGAATCCCACTGGCATTGGAGACGAGAATACCTCGTGAGGCAAATTCAGATAATGGGAGTGTATCCACACCGGCTGAAATCGAATGGACCCATTTTAATTGGCTATCTTTAGAAAATAATGGGGCTTCCCATTCTTTTTTCCAGCCAATTGTAACTTGAACATCATGCCAATCGAATGAATCCGTGTCAACAACTACATCGTATCCTAAAGCATTCATTTCATCCAAAAATGTTTGTTTAAAGGATCTTGCTAATAATATATGCATTGAATCACTCCTTTTTTGTATTAAAAAAGACTAGTGTAGACTAGTCTTTTCTTATTATACTATTTCTTTTTTTTCTTGACGAATCACATTGAAAAAAATAAAAGATGTAGCGAGAAAAATAAACGTTGTGGCATCAAACGTAGCATTTAAAAACAACATTCCTGCCGCAAATAGCGTTGGGATCGTAGAACAGACGACCAAGGTTTTCAACGTATTTAAAAAGCGCCACTGTGCAGAGCGTGCGCGCAAAAAGATCGAAAACGCTAAACTCATAATCACAAGTGTAATAACTAAAGTTAAAAACGATGGATAGACTGCGATGAGAAAAATAAGGACGTATAAAAACCACGGCAATTGATTTTCAGCGAGTCCTTGTCGTAACGAATCTCCAGTTAAATTGGTAAAAAGCGAACTTGAGTAAGGCAGAATAATTGGATTTGTACTAAAAATAGCAGACGTGAATTCGCCTTGTGGTAAGGATAGTACCGCTTCATTTTTGAGCAATCCAATATTAAATAAGTTGCCTAGATCTTCTTGTGTGACTTGTTCTACGGAACGTTGGTTGTCTGGATCAAATGTAAAAATAATCGAATCCGTTTGATAAATAAATCCTTTTGTTTGTTCTTTTGTCTTCAGCTGCCCATTTTGAATCGAAAAATCAGGGATTTTTTTGGCGATTTCTTGACCGTCCGCGCGAATCGACTGAAAAATTTCAGCTACTTGAAAGGTCATTGGGATAGCAAACAAAAAGCTTAAACAAAGTAAATAGACAACAATTTTTCCAAAGGGAACTTTTCGGACTTGAGTCAAGGTGTTGAATTGGAAAAATGAACTACGAATTAATTGAAACATGGTCATGGAAACGACTCCTTTTTAACTTACGATCTACTGGTCATTTTAAACAAGTCTAAGAAAGAATACAAGCGCTAGTCAAATATTCTTTAGACTGTTATACTAGCTTAGTAAATCTAAAGGAGAATCAGATGAAAAATAAACAATTACTTAGTGTCGAAATCTTGAGTTACTTATTTTTTGGTGTATTGACTACAGTGGTCAATATTGCGGTATATTTCTTTTTTCGAAATGTCGTAGAAGTCAATTATGTGATTGCCAATTCAATTGCTTGGATTTTATCCGTTTTATTTGCATTTGTGACCAATAAAAAATGGGTATTTAAAAGTCAAACGACATCTCGTGGTGCATATTTTAAAGAAGCGTTCTTATTTGTAGCCTATCGTGCATTGTCTTATGTCTTGGATATGGGCGCGATGTTCGTCATGTTGAGTGTCCTACATAGCTCAGATTTTTCAGCTAAAATCGTTTCACAAGTCTTTGTGATTGTAGCAAACTATGCGTTTAGTAAGTGGTTGGTCTTCAAATAAAAAAATGTTTAAAAAAACAGAGCAAATTTTTTGATGAAACCCAGTTTATTTGCTACTCTTAAGGAGTACTAACAAACAATTAGGAGGAATTACTTTATGGCTTACGAATTACCAGAATTACCTTATGCATACGATGCGCTAGAACCACAAATCGATGTGGAAACAATGCATTTACATCACGATAAACATCACAATACTTATGTGACGAACTTAAATGCAGCGGTTGAAAAATATCCTGAATTAGCAGAAAAATCAGTGGAAGACTTAATCGCAGATATGGATGCAATCCCAAGTGATATTCAAACAGCAGTACGTAATAATGGTGGTGGCCATGCCAATCATAGTTTCTTCTGGGAAATCTTGACACCAAATGCTACTGAAGAACCAGTAGGCGAATTAAAAACAGCGATCGAAGATACATTTGGATCTTTAGATGCATTAAAAGAAGAATTTAAAAAAGCAGCAACTGGCCGTTTTGGTTCAGGTTGGGCTTGGTTAGTAGTAAAAGACGGTAAATTAGCCGTAACGTCTACAGCAAACCAAGATTCACCATTAATGGAAGGCCAAACTCCTGTTTTAGGTTTAGATGTATGGGAACATGCCTACTACTTAAACTATAAAAATGTACGTCCAGATTACATTGATGCATTCTGGAAACTTGTAAACTGGGAAAAAGCAAACGAATTATTCGTCGCTGCTAAATAATCAGTTGAAAAGAGGGCCTAGGCCTTCTTTTTTTATGAAAAAGAGTTGCGAACGGTTACAATTTTGATATAATAAGTAAGGTAATGTTATGAGTGGAGGAATGAAAAAATGGAACAAGGTACAGTAAAATGGTTTAACAACGATAAAGGGTTTGGATTTATTGCAGTTGAAAATGGAGACGACGTATTCGTACATTTCTCAGCGATTCAAGGAGACGGATTTAAATCACTTGAAGAAGGCCAAGCAGTGAGCTTTTCAATTGTAGAAGGGTCAAGAGGACCTCAAGCTGCAGACGTTACAAAAATTTAATTACAGATAAACAGGTGGCTCATTTTGGGCTACCTGTTTTTTATTTTGTCAGCATTCATGGTATACTAGTTAGACTATGGAGGTGGGAGGATGGAAGTCGAATATAGTGTACAGACCTGGCAAGCTAAAGTGTATTATGGGCAAACGTTGCAAGAATTGACCAAAAAAATCCCAGTTGATCATCAACTGATCGTGTTTACTACTCCAAAATTATATGAGAAATTTGCAGATCGGATTACAAAATGGTACAACACGCAAACGGTATCGTTTTATATTATGCCTCAAGCGCTGTATCAAAATAATTTAGAGGAACTTTCTCAGATCATCTATTTCTTGAGACAGTTTGATACAAAACTTCCTATGGTTTGGATTGCATTTGGTAGTGAGAGTGTGGTATCTTTGATTAGTTTTCTAAGTGTCCATGGAGAATATGAGGTACAGCTTTATTCAGTGCATCACACCATCCAGTCTTTCGTAACCGCCTTATTCCCGACTAAAGAAATCGTGGCAAAAGCCCAAGTAAGCTTGCATACCGAGACGATCCCTAAACGGATTGGATACGTTCAATTGAATCAACAATATTCGACAGCTGAACGAATGATCGATTTGGCGATTTTAATCAAATATGGTTATTTAACTAATCGTGAATTACTTGAGCATATCTTTCAGACCTATCAAACGCCAGAACAACTAGCTACGATTCCCATGACGCCTTTTATAGACCATGTAGTGCTTGCTACTAGTCATCATGCTAAGCACGTGCAACAGTATGAACGATTATTTGAACGCGCATTTTATACAATCGATGGCGGGCATTTATTATCTGCAAATATGAAACGTTTCTTAGGGCTGTTCTTTCATTTGGTTTGGGATTTATTGAATCTTGATGAACAAGAGATGTGCCATCGCCTTTTTCAATGGTTCCAACAATTAGGATATCCGGTATACTTACCAAAAGGTCTTGTATTAGCAGATTATTTCATACAAGTGGAGGACGACCTCAAACAACAAAATCAACTGATACGAATGACGGCTATCGGACAAGTGGCATCTGTTTCGATCGATGTTACGAACTCTAAATTAGCAGACATTCTTGATTATTATCAACAAGAAGTAAAAGGAGCACATGAAGATGAGCGAAAGTGAAAAAATGTTACAAGCGTTACAACAAGAAGATTTAGCCCAAGCACAATTGGCCTTTCAACAAGCCTTACGAACAGATGATGAAGAAACATTAGCTGGATTAGGAGAAGAATTGTTACAGCTTGGTTTTTTGGAAGAAGTCAACGAAATTTTTCAAGTGTTATTGAAGAAAAATCCTAAACAAGTGGGGTATTATTTACCTTTAGCTGAAGTAGCCATCGAAAATAATGAAATCGAAACGGCTTTTGAAGCACTAGAAAGTATTCCCAAAACGAGCGAGTTCTATGCGCAAGCACTGTTAATTACAGCAGACTTGTATCAAGTGCTTGGAATCCCAGAAGTCAGCGAAGCAAAATTAAAGGAAGCACTTGAATATGTAGACGAACAAAGTGTGATTTTATTTGCTCTAGCCGAACTATACTTTACAACAGATCGTTATCAAGAAGCCTATGAGTATTATCAAAAAGTAGATGCGAAACATTTTGATTTACCTTCTGTTTCGTTGATTGAACGCCAAGGTGTAGCACTGAGTATGATGGGGCAGTTCGAAGAAGCAGTTTTATTATTAGAACAAGCTTTAGAAGAAGAGGAGACCGATGATCGCTTGTTCCAACTAGCATTTGTGTATTTGCAAATTGAAGAACATGAAAAAGCGATTCATTATCTTCAAAAATTACGTGTCTTAAATCCACAGTATGAGGCATTGTATCTTTTCTTAGCGGAGACTTTACAAAAAGAAGAACTTCTTCAAGAAGCACAAGAGGTGGTCGAAGAAGGAATCAATGAAAATCCATATCGTGTAGAATTGTATCATTTTGCTTCGGAAAATGCGTATCGTTTAAATGAAGTGAAAAAGGCCGAGCAATTTTTGATCGATGCTTTGGAAATCGGCGAGCGTATGGATGATACATTATTGATTTTAAGTAATCTGTATATCGATGAAGGATTCTATGAGGAAGCATTAGATGCGATCCGTCAAATGGAAAATCAAGACCAACCATTTGCACTATGGAACCGTGCTAAAGCCTCTTATGAGCTAGAAGAATTTGCTGAAGCAGCAAAATATTATGCTTTAGCGAACGAACAACTCCATCATGAAATTGATTTTATGAAAGAATATGGGTTATTCTTACGCGAAGAAGGTCAATTGGAAGAAGCGATCCAACTCTTGACTCATTATGTAGCACATGAACCAGGCGATTTAGAAGTCCAATCGATTTTAGACGATCTGGCAGAAAGATAGGTGAAAAAAGTGATCCAGTTAGAAGAAAAAATCCAATGGTTACGTTATCTCTTGACTTCGGTCACTTTTTCTAGACGTGAGATTTCGTGGATGCTTGAATATTTGATTCACCATGAAGGAATTGTCAAACAAATCCAATTTGTGGAACATGTTGACAAAACACCACGGGGAATCCGATTGAAGGCAGGCAGAAATGTAGAGCAACCGCTCGTGTTGTTTTTAAATGGGCGGACATTTACCGATGTAGATCAAATTTTTCATGAGATTCGGTTTAAATGGCAAGAACCGCTGTTTGTCGAGTGTGAGTTTGAGACACATACGATCCCCAATCGTTATGTAGGATTAGTCGAAGACAATCCGTATTATCGTTGGAATGATCAAATCAGTGCCGAAGATATCGAACGAATCGAACAGTCATTAAAACAAGTTGAAATCGAGCAACAAATCAAACAGCTTCAAGCAGAAATTGATCGTGCACTAGATCAAGGAGATAAACTGCAGTTTGAACAGGCCAGTGCTCAATTAACACAATTACGTATGCAAAAGGCTGACTCTTAAGTAGTTAGTCTTTTTTGAAGTGGAGGAGTAAACATGAGTAAAACATTAAATGAAATGCAACAAGAAGTCGATGCCTATATCTCTCAATTTAAGTCAGGCTATTTTAGTCCTTTAGCACAAATGGCCCGATTGACAGAAGAAATGGGAGAATTGGCACGTGAAGTCAATCATCATTATGGTGAAAAAGCTAAAAAGGCAACAGAGCCTGCAAAAACAGTAGCTGAAGAACTAGGGGATGTCTTGTTTGTTACCATGATCATGGCCAATTCGTTGGATATTGATCTGACAGAAGTCTTTGAGCAAAATATGCAAAAATTTAATACACGCGATGCCAATCGTTTTGAACGAGTGGATGAAGAAAGAAAAGAGGACTAGCTGTGAGTCATTCAATTACATTACCACATGAATTTATTGAAGCCAGTCCAGTGATCCAATTGATTGAACAAGCTGGCTATGAAGCCTATTTTGTGGGTGGGAGTGTCAGAGATTTAGTTCTAGATCAACCCATTCATGATGTGGATATTGCGACGAGCGCCTTTCCAGCTGAAATCAAAGCTTTATTTAAACGGACGATCGATGTTGGGATCGAGCATGGCACGGTTTTGGTATTGTCTGGTGAGCAGCAATACGAGATCACGACATTTCGTACAGAGTCGACTTATCAAGATTTTAGACGACCTGAGAAAGTAGAATTTGTACGTTCGCTAGCAGAAGATTTAAAACGCCGTGATTTTACGATCAACGCTTTGGCTTTAAAATTAGATGGCCAAATGATCGATCTATTTCATGGTTTACAAGATTTAAATAAGCGAATTATCCGTGCAGTGGGAGATCCGCAAGAACGGTTTCATGAAGATGCGTTACGCATGATGCGTGGATTGCGTTTTGTGAGTCAATTGAACTTTGATATGGAAGAACAGACGCTTCTAGCTATTCAGGAAAATAGCCATTTATTGAGTAAAATTTCTGTTGAACGCATTGCGATCGAATTTGAAAAACTAATGCTTGGGTGCAATCGTAAACAAGCTTTAGAATTGTTTTTGCAGACAAAGGCGTATCAGTTTTGTCCACAGTTTCAAGAGCATAAACAAGAACTAATTCAGTTAGCGAATTTACCTTATCATAAAGTGAATGACACGATCGAGGTATGGAGCTTAGTCGTTTATACACTAGCCATTAAGCCTGAGAATGTCAGTTCATTTTTAAAAGCGTGGAAAGCATCCAATCAAGTCATCAAGTTAGTGCAATCGATTTTATTTGGAATGACGATTCGCCAAACCAGACAGTTGTCTACGTATGAGTTGTATCAATTAGGTTCAGAAAGTATTGCGTATATCGAACGCTTAGTTTGCTTTTTTGATCAAGAAGCCGATCCAACAGCACAGGTTCGCTATCACGCACTTCCTATCCATTCATTAAAAGAACTAGCAGTCAATGGCCGTGATTTAATGACACATTTTCACAAAGATTCAGGACCATGGCTCAAAGAATCTCTGCAAAAATTAGAGCGTGCAGTGGTTGAAGGACAAGTCTCTAATGAACAACAAAAGTTATTTGATTATCTGGAAGTATCAGGTCTATATTAATTCTGTGCAAACGCCTTCTGATGTGCTAAAATTAAAGAGTAATAAATATTGTTTAAGGAGTGTTTCAGATGGCAAGAGAGATGAAAGCATTAAAATTCCTTTTCCGTAACGGAGAAACTTGGACAGTAGATCGCCGCTTTATCGGAGATTTATGGATTAAACAAATTACAACAAGCTACGGCCGCATCAATGGAGGCGAATTTGTTGAAATTCACCCATGTGCTGGGTTTAAAATTGAAATTTTCCAAGAAGGAGATCAAGTGGCAACACATGATATTAACCTTGGTGGATTAGAACTAGGAATGTTCTCACGCGCGTTAAAATATCAAGATATCGAGCGCATGGAAATTTTATACCGTACTGGTGCTTCAGAAATTGTTTACTTCCCATACAAAGATACAGATGGCGATGGATTAGACAATGTGTACCAATCAACTAAAATCAGCGAATCAACAAAAAATCTATATATTGTAATCGATCCTGAAAAATCAGTCGACGACATTTATGGGCAAGAATTAAAATAAACTAAAAAAACACGATATTCCTATCGATAGGAGTATCGTGTTTTTTATGTCAGTAAATCCCTAGGGATCACTTCAAGTTAGATTGAGATTTTGTTGTCGCTAAATCATTTTTAAAGGTCAGTGTTAAACTAGACTCGGTCGCATCTTGATTGGTTTGGGTCCAAGAATAGAGCGTTTTGGTAGAACCATTGACTACGGTGATATTGATGCCATTTGGTTCACCAAATTCTTCTCGAGCATTTTCTGTTGTATAGGTCGAGTCGATCGTAATTGCATCAAATCGCTTTAAGGTAATGGGAGTACGAGGAGTTAATTTTTTGTTTATCAATGATTTTGAAATCGCATGATCATCGACAAACGACACAAGTAGCCTGTAGTCAGATGCTAAAGGTAGTTGTTTCCAAGTTAATGTCGTGCTACTGATACCATCAAGATAAGAAAAATCACGAGTAGTTGCGTCACCAAATCGTTTGATTACTTGGTCAGGAGTACTCCCATTTTTTTGACTAGGAAAAATCCCACTTAACTGTATCGCATCAAAATTTTGCAGTACAGAATCCGTCATATCCATCTTGGTATGTTGTGGAGTAGTTGACATCATAGCAGATGTCGATGAATGAGAGGACATCGAACATCCAGTTAAAAAAAATCCCATCATAAAACATAGTCCTAAACATAATTTTTTCATTATCGTTCACTCCTTTGCGTGACTTCAAAACAAAACCATAAGATAAATCGACATAAGAGTAGTTAGAGCTCGGTCGTACTGCTGACCATTAGCACTGATTCTTCTAGCGCGTCAAAGCCATTTTTAATATAGAACTTTTCAGCTGGTGTACCACGATCTGTGTCGAGCATGATCGCAGAGATAGAACGTGCGTGTAATTCTTGTTTTACACGTTTTAACAATACCGTACCTAATCCAGAATGCTGTTTTTGATTGTCAACAAAAAATGTATCTAGGATGTACTCGGTACCTTGATACCACGGTTTAATAAAGCCAAGAGCAACACCAATAAAATCGTTAGAATCGTCATCGTATGCAATAAATCCGATAAAGGTATTCATTGCGTAAAGATTTTGAACGTATTCGTTGATTTGAGCAGGATCATGGGTTTCATTCCAAGGCTCGGCGGCAAATACATCGACATATTTTTGTACAATCAATGGAAAATCAGTCGTTTCGATGGGACGTAGTTTCATAGTAGTCTCCCCTTTTATCTTTTCTTTCCTCTAGTATACCGCTATTATAAAGAGAGGTAAATTTATTCTATGGTAAATGAAAAAAGGAGCGAGATTATGAAACTAGATATGGTTGGAATCATCACAAAAGATATGCCAGGTGCAATTAAATTTTATGAAACATTAGGATTTCAAACAGTAGCTAGGGAATCATCAGATTATGTTGAATTGCAGCATGAAGGTGTACGAATATCATTGAACACAGCCAAAATGGTCGCGAGTATATATGGATATGAACCAAAAACAGTTGGAGATACCGTAGAACTCGCTTTTTTATGTGAGTCTGTAGAAGACGTTGATCATGCTTATTTTAAAATGATAGATGCAGGATATGAATCTTTTAGAAAACCTTGGGATACTTTTTGGGGACAACGCTACGCGATCATTAAAGATATCGATGGGAACTTACTTAGTTTATTTGCCGATTTAAACTAAAAAATCAATGGATAGGAGCAAGATAAATGGAGGAGAACTTACAGTTGTTTTGGCATCAATTTAAAGTAGCTAGGCCGGAATACAAGTCAGTAACAGTTGGATCCGCATGGAGTTTTGGTGATTCAAAAGAAATGGCAGATCAATTAGCTAAACTTGTACTTTCAGGTGAAAAAACAGCAACAGCTAGTGCCAAAGTCGAGTATGAAGTAAATAATGAACCCCTGCCTGAAGTAGAGGCGAATCGAGTCGATATAGTATTAGATGGAAGCAATCAGCCTGTTGCTATCATAAGAAATACACACGTTTATCTTATTCCCTTCAATGAAGTGACGGCATCCCACGCGTACAAAGAAGGAGAAGGCGATAAATCGCTAGACTATTGGCGCAAAGAGCATCGAGAATTTTGGATGAGAAGTTTTAAAGAACAAGCAATTTTTGGAGTCGATATAGACACAATGGATGTAGTATGTGAAGAATTTGAAGTACTCTGGGCAAAGTGAGGGAAGTTAATTTGCTGAACTAGTACGGAAAATATAATAAATAAACCTAATGATGTCAAGAATGATGTCACGTTTTTATTTCAGACAAAACAAAAAGCCTAAAACACTGACAAATCAGCGTTCTAGGCTTGAAAACTAAATGATTATTTAGTTTCGCGGTGCAAAGTCACTTTGCGTTCGCGTGGGCAATATTTTTGCTTTTCCAAACGATCAGGGTTGTTACGTTTGTTTTTGTTTGTTAGGTAGTTACGTTCTTTACAAGAAGTACACTCTAAAGTAATGTTTACGCGCATGTATTTTCCCTCCCTTTACGGTTAGAATCTAACTAAGATCACTCTCAGACTTAAATATAATAGCACGTTTTAAATAAGAAATCTAGCATTTCTGATGATTTTTGTTAAGTATTTTTACTTGACGAATTTCACATGGCTTTGGATTCATTTTTTTTGAAAACATGGTAAAATAAAGCAGTGAAATGAGGGGATGTCATGACGAAACAACAATTACGCGAGCAAGTATTATACGCTTTGACAAGGTATAGTCAAACACAGGAAAAACATGATGAAGAATGTCATTTAGGTGCAAAACTATTGGCATCGCCATCTTTCAAGCAAGCACGTTCAATTGGCATCTATCGTTCGATGGCACATGAAGTCGATACATGGCCGATTATACAAGAAGCTTTGAAAACAAAACAAGTCAGCGTGCCGGTAGTCAAGCAAAAGCGATTAGTCTTTCAAGAAATTTTTCCAGATACACAGTATGAGAAGAGTAACTTTGGAATTTTAGAGCCTATGGATGCACCTGAGATCGTGCCTGAAACATTGGATCTATTGATCGTACCTGGTGTTGCATTTACACAGTCTGGCAAACGCTTAGGCTACGGTGGGGGCTATTACGACCGCTTCTTGACAGCAAATGCGCACACGACGATTAGTTTAGCGATGCAGCTTCAACTTGTGTCTGAAGAAATCTTGCCGATCGAAGCGCATGATCAGCGGATACAACAAATTTTAACAGTATAGGAGAACGATATGCAGTCATTTTCAATGAAACGAATTCAACAAGAACCTTTTTTTACTTGGTTATTTTTAGCCATGCAAACAGTAACCTTTGCATTAGGCTATTTATTGCCAACTGATCCTTTAAAAAATGCTGGGGTATTATATGGTCCATCGGTAGTGTTTTTAGGAGAATACTGGCGTTTCATTACACCGATTTTTTTACATTTTGGTTTGATGCACTTTGCTGTCAATTCAGTCGTTTTGTATTTTATGGGAAAACAAATCGAGCAAATCTATGGACATACACGTTTCTTTATCTTGTATCTAGGTAGTGGGATCTTAGGAAATTTGATGAGTTTTGCGTTTAATCAACCAGGGATTATCTCAGCAGGTTCAAGCACGTCACTCTTTGGGCTCTTTGGGGCCTTTGTGGTATTAGGGTTTCATTTTCGGAATCAACCAGGTATTCAAGCAATGGTCCGTCAGTTTGGATTGTTTTTGATTTTAACATTTGCGTTTGGTGCGTTTGATCAAAGTATTGATATTTGGGGCCATGTAGGAGGATTACTTGGTGGAGTATTATTTGCCAATACTTTAGCGTTGCCACAAAACAAAGGTCAATATTCGATCCACATTCGAATTTTATCAGGGATTCTTTGTTTATTTTTTATCATATTCTTTTTGATGTACGGTTTCAAAAAATATCTCTAGAGAGTATAATAGATGAGGAGTTCGCCAATGGAAACGCTCTATGATGTACAACAGTTACTAAAACGCTTTGGGATCATCGTGTATTTAGGAAAGCGTCTTTATGATATTGAGTTTATGACATTAGAAGTGAAAACACTATATGATAGTCGTTTGATCGATCGTGATACGTATTTATCAGCGCGTACCATTTTAAAACGTGAACATCATATTGAAGAAAGTAGAGGAGAGAAGTAAATGGATAAAAAAGTAATTGGAATCGATTTAGGTGGGACTACAGTAAAATTTGCGATTTTGACGCAAAGTGGAGAAATCCAACAAAAATGGAGTATTCCAACGAATATTTTAGACGAAGGCACACATATTGTTCCAGAAATCATTGAGTCAATCAATCATCATCTATCTTTGTTCACTATGAAAGCAGAAGATTTTGTCGGTATTGGAATGGGGACACCTGGAAGTGTGGATCGCCAAAAAGGAACAGTTATCGGTGCGTATAATTTAAACTGGAAAACGACGCAATGGGTAAAAGATGAGATCGAAAAAGGAACTGGAATCCCGTTTTTTATCGACAATGATGCCAATGTAGCTGCTCTTGGAGAACAGTGGAAAGGTGCTGGAGAAAATGCACCGGACGTGGTCTTTGTGACTCTTGGAACTGGTGTTGGTGGAGGAATCATTATGAATGGTCAATTATTGCACGGCGTCGCAGGTGCTGCCGGTGAGATTGGCCATATTACAGTCGATCCAGATGGCTTTATGTGTACATGTGGGAAAAAAGGTTGTTTAGAAACGGTATCAAGTGCAACTGGAATCGTACGTGTGGCGCGCAAAATGGCAGAAGAATACGCTGGAAGTTCTGAACTGAAAACGTGGTTAGATGATGGACAATCGATTACGAGTAAAGATGTGTTTACTTCAGCTCAAAATGGCGATCATTTTGCGAATTTAGTTGTAGATAAAGTGTGTTATTTCTTAGGATTAGCCGCTGGAAATATTGGAAATACACTAAATCCGTCAAGTATCGTTTTAGGCGGTGGCGTTTCTGCAGCAGGTGAGTTTTTAAGAAGTCGTGTCGAAGAGCATTTCTTGAATTTCACGTTCCCACAAGTTGGCGAATCAACAAAAATCAAATTAGCGGAATTAGGAAACGATGCAGGGGTCATTGGTGCAGCATCGTTGGCGATTAGCAAGTAGAGAAGGGTTGGATTAGGATGAATTTTTTACAAGGATTAACACTCGTTTTATTTTTAATCATCGTAGGTATTGGATTAAATTGGTTGTACTACTATATTTTAGGGAAACGATCAGCAACCATGTTAGATCAAGAAGCGTTTAAAGAAGGAATGCGTAAAGCACAAATAATCGATGTACGTGAAAAAGATACATTCGACGCAGGTCATATTTTAGGTGCACGTAATATTCCGTATACCGTTTTAGCACAGTCTTATGCGTCGATTCGTAAAGACCAACCTGTGTATTTATATGATACTGCGCGTGCGTTAAGTGTACGTGCAGCAAATAAATTACGTAAACAAGGTTATAAAGACATCTATATCTTAAAAGATGGCTACCAAACGTGGACTGGAAAAACAAAAGCGAAGACAAGATAAAAAAAATCCCGCAATTGCGGGATTTTTTTTATCTTGCGTGACTCTTACGGTGAGCTTTCTTACGATTCTCATCGATCATTGCTTCTTTTTGTTCCATCGGTTCAATCACTTGTTTTTTGATTAATTTTACTAAGCCCATCGCTGCGATCACTGTAGTTGCAGTTCCTGCAAAAAAGCCGGATGTAAATTTTTTCATTAAACCTCACCTCACATAGTTAGTACTTCTATTATGAAGGAAAAGTTAAAAAATGGGAAGTAAAAACCTTTTTGCTAAAATTTACTAAATAAATTGAAAAAATTTAGTAAAAAATGTATAATGAAAAAAACAACAGAAAAGAGGACTTGGACATGGAACATTTAAAAGCACAATTTGAAAACGTTTTTAATGAGAAAGCAACAGCGCATTATTTTGCACCTGGTCGAATCAATTTGATTGGCGAACACACAGACTACAATGGCGGACATGTATTTCCAGCTGCGATCACATTAGGAACATATGGTCTAGTGAGTTCACGTAAAGATCGGGAGGTCCATGTTTATTCTGAAAACTTTCCTGATAAAGGTGTGATCGTATTTAACTTAGACGATCTAGTATATAAAAAAGAAGATGACTGGGCAAACTACCCTAAAGGTGTTTTGGCTTACTTAATTGAAAGCGGTTATCAGCTTGATAAAGGACTCAATATCCTATTTTATGGGAATATTCCAAATGGCGCTGGTCTTTCTTCTTCGGCCTCGATCGAGTTATTAACCGGAATTATTGCTAAAGAAAGTTATCATTTAGCTATCGAGCGATTGGATTTAGTAAAATTAGGTCAAAAAGTAGAAAATCACTTTATTGGTGTGAATTCAGGCATCATGGATCAATTTGCCATCGGTATGGGAAAAAAAGAACATGCAATGTTACTTGATACAAACACGTTGAAGTTTGAGTATGTACCGGCTGTGTTTGGTGAGTATGTCATTGCCATCATGAATACCAACAAACGCCGTGAATTAGCCGATTCAAAATATAATGAGCGTCGTCAAGAATGTGAAGATGCATTAGAAAAAATCCAAACAAAAAAAGACGTACACTCTTTGGGTGAATTAACCGAAGACGATTTGATAGAAGTGGAAGAAATTGTTGCAGACGAGACGTTATTTAGACGTGCACGCCATGCGATCACTGAAAATGAACGTACATTAAAAGCGAAATCTGCTTTAGAAACAAATGATTTAGACACATTTGGTCAGCTATTGAATGCCTCTCATCATTCATTAAAAGAAGATTACGCCGTGACTGGAATTGAGCTTGATACGTTAGTAGCGGCAGCTCAAGCTCATGAGGCGTGTTTAGGCGCACGTATGACTGGAGCTGGGTTTGGAGGATGTGCGATCGCATTAGTCAAACAAACTGAATTTGATGATTTTGTTGAAGCTGTTTCAAGTGCCTACGTGAAAAAAATCGGTTACAACACAGATATCTATCAAGCAAGTATTGATGATGGTGCCAGAAAATTATAAGATGAGTAAGGAAACATTAAAGGAGGATATCATAACATGGCAATTTTAGTATTAGGTGGAGCTGGATATATCGGGTCTCACGCAGTAGATCAACTGATTACAGATGGGCAAGAGGTTGTAGTAGTTGATAATTTATTAACAGGGCATAAAGATGCGATTCACAAGAACGCAACATTTTATGAAGGAGATATCCGAGATAAAGCTTTTTTGACAAAGGTATTTGATCAAGAAGAAATTACAGGAGTCATCCATTTTGCAGCAAGTTCTCTAGTTGGAGAATCTGTTGAAAACCCCTTAAAATATTTCAATAATAATGTGTATGGTATGCAAATTTTATTAGAAGTCATGCAAGAACATGATGTGAAACATATCGTATTTTCTTCTACAGCGGCAACGTATGGAGAACCAGAAGTAAGTCCAATTACCGAAACAACACCTACGAATCCGAAAAATCCATATGGCGAAAGTAAATTGATGATGGAAAAAATGATGAAATGGTGTGACGAAGCGTATGGGATGAAGTTTGTTGCCTTACGTTATTTCAACGTAGCAGGTGCAAAAAAAGATGCATCGATCGGTGAAGATCATACTCCAGAAACACATTTAGTTCCGATCATCTTACAAGTTGCATTAGGTCAAAGAGAACACTTGCAAATTTTTGGTGACGACTACAACACACCAGACGGAACTTGTATTCGTGATTATGTCTATGTAGAAGATCTGATTGCAGCCCATTTATTGGCTTTAGAGTATTTACAAAAAGGGAACGAGAGCAATCAATTCAATTTAGGATCAAATAACGGCTATTCTGTAAAAGAGATGTTAGATGCCGCGCGCGAAGTAACTGGAAAAGACATTCCAGCTATTGTAGCACCACGCCGTGCAGGAGATCCAAGTAGTTTAGTTGCCTCTGCAGCTAAAGCAAAAGAAGTATTAGGTTGGGAACCTAAAACAACTGAAATTAAAGAAATCATTCGTACAGCTTGGAATTGGCACGTTCAACATCCAAACGGGTACAATGATTAAGGAGGAGTAAGCATGTCTATCAGCCAAGTGATTACCGATTTTACAACATATGCCATTCAGATAGGTGGATTTATGGAGATGGATCGTCTCTATGTACAAAATCGCTTATTGGGAATGATTGGAGAGACGACTCTGGAAAAAACTCAAGTCAGAGAGGTAGATCGTTTACCAATTGAGTTAGCAGAACAACTTTACCAACGTGCTTTTGAGAATCAAAAAGTAGGGCATGATCCAGTTGAAAAGGAACAGTATATTACGCAGCTGATGGATATTTTAACGCCACCACCTTCTGTTGTGAATGCCTTTTTTGCTCAACATTATGCAACAGATCCCAAAGAAGCAACCGATTATTTTTATACGTTGTCACAGCAAAATGACTACATTAAAACTAAAGCGATCGCTAAAAATATCGCCTTCAACTCACCTAGTCAATATGGTGAGTTAGAGATTACCATTAATTTATCAAAACCAGAAAAAGATCCAAAACAAATCGCAAAAGAAAAAGAAGCCGTACAAAGTGACTATCCGAAATGTTTACTTTGTATGGAGAATGAAGGGTATTTAGGACGAGTGAATCATCCAGCTCGAAGCAATCATCGGATCATTCGAATGAATCTAGACGGTGAATCATGGGGATTGCAGTATTCACCTTATGCTTATTATCAAGAACATTGTATTTTCTTATCAGAGATCCATCGTCCAATGACGATCTCTAGAAAAACTTTTGAACGTTTGTTGCAAATCGTTGAAATTTTTCCGCATTATTTCGCAGGATCCAATGCCGATTTACCGATCGTAGGTGGATCGATTTTATCTCATGATCACTATCAAGGTGGTGCACATGAATTTCCGATGGCTAAAGCGGCAATTAAAGAAACGATCGTGTTACCTTTGTTTCAACATATCCAGGCTGGAATCGTCGATTGGCCGATGTCTGTGATTCGCTTACAAGGTGAGGACAAACAAGCGCTAGTAAATGCTGCAGAGTATATTTTAGCAAGTTGGAAATTATATTCAGATGAAGCTGTAGATATCGTAGCTCATACGACACAGCCGCACCATACGATCACACCGATTGCCAGAAGACGAGGTGCACAATTTGAACTAGATCTTGTCTTGCGTGACAATCATACAACAGCTGAGTTTCCTGAAGGAGTGTATCATCCACATCGAGATATTCAACATATCAAAAAAGAAAATATTGGGTTGATCGAAGTCATGGGACTGGCGATTTTACCGCCACGTTTAAAACAAGAAATGATCGAGATGCATCATTATTTACTAGATGAAGATCATTCATTGTCTGAGATCCATCATAAATGGGCTCAAGAAGTCAAAGCTCGTCGTCAAGAGATTACAAAAGATAACGTAGAAAGAATCGTGGAAGAAGAAATTGGCGCAGTCTTTTTACGTGTGCTAGAAGATGCAGGTGTCTTTAAAGACACACCAGAAGGACACGCTGCCTTTTTACGATTTGTAGCGCAGTTATAAAAGGAGGGATTTTTTGGCAACGATCAAAGATATTGCAACGCGTGCCGGAGTGTCTCCTGCAACTGTTTCACGGGTATTGAATTTTGATACGGAATTATCAGTAGCGATGGAAACGAGGCAGAAAATTTTTGAAGTCGCAGAAGCATTAAATTACCATAAGCACAAGCAAAAAAAGAAGGAAACGGCTTTGATCCGTTACGTTCAATGGTATGACTCAGAGGAAGAACTTTCTGATTTGTATTATCTAGCTTTACGTTTAGGGATTGAAAAAAAAGCAGAAGAGATGAACATACGATTAGTGAAAGAGTCGCTAGATCAACTTTCAGATCTAGAAGTAGACGCTACGATTGCAGTCGGAAAATTCGATGCAAAACAGATTCGCCTACTTGATACAAACGCACATCCTGTTTTATTTGTTGATTCGGATGAAGCAAGAGGAAATCATCATGCGATCGTAGTCGATTTTGAGCAAGGTGTCCAACAAGTGATCGATGCCTTTATCCAAAAAAAACATACTAAGATTGGGATCTTGTCTGGAATCGAGTATACTAAAAAAAGTCATCATATGATTTTAGATCGACGTTTAGTTGCGTTTAAAGAATATCTGACACGCTTAAAATTATGGGATCCTCAGTTTCAATTGCAAGCAGAGTTTACAGTAGAATCGGGGTATCAGGTGATGAAAGAATACCTAGTCACTCATACAGATTATCCAACTGCTTTTTTTGCTTCAAGCGACGCTTTAGCGATCGGTGCGATGCGTGCGATCGCAGAAATGGGATTACGCATTCCAGAAGATATAGCCATTATTGGATTTAACGATGTAAGTGTAGCAAAATATGTCACACCGGCCTTATCGACAGTTCGCGTCTATGCGGAATGGATGGGGGAACTCGCAGTCCAGACGACAATGAATTTGATGAAAGATCCACCTCCTGTCAGCCAGACGATTACGGTAGCAACGGAATTAATGGTACGAGAATCTTCTTAAAGAAACGAGTGGTCTACTTAGAAGTAGATCGCTCGTTTTTGATTTGAATAAGGAGGTTTTTTTCTTGTTTCGATTTGTGGTAAGATAGACAAGAATTTAAGAAAGTAGGGAATGAATGATGAAAACCTTAGCAATCGATACCTCTAATCAAACGATGGCATTAGCCTTGATGGATGAGGATACGATGATCGCGCAAATACAGACCACGGTCAATAAAAATCACAGTCGATCTTTGATGCCAGCAGTTGATTTTTTGATGCACGCGGTTGAATGGGTGCCCACAGATCTAAATCGGATTGTTGTTGCCAAAGGTCCAGGCTCATATACCGGATTAAGAATAGGTGTCACTACAGCCAAAACTTTAGCGCAAACATTGGCTATTCCTTTAGTGAGTGTCTCTAGTTTAGCTGTTTTAGCTCAAAATGTGTCAGCAGATGATCAATTGATTATCCCAATCATGAATGCCAGACGCAAAAATGTGTATGCAGGTATCTACCAAAAAAATCCAGAGTTGACCTCGATCTTAAGTGATCGTCATATTGCATTAGCTGAATTGATTGCTTGGTTAAAACAGGACGGTCGATCTTGTATTTTTGTGGGAAAAGACGTAGAACTATTTAAAGAAGAATTATCTTCAGCTGTAGCAGATGCTTTCTTTGTTGAGGACGAGGCTGCCCAATATCCAAGTGGCGTCAATGCGTTCAAAGCGGCCAACGCGATCGGGGCTATAGAAGATGAAGCACAATTTATTCCAAGTTATTTAAAGAAAGTCGAAGCGGAGGAAAAATGGCTTGAAACACATCAAGAATCTTCTGAGTCGTATGTGGAAAAACTCTGATTTACAACAGCGACATGCGTTTAGATTTACTTACCCACAACGTACCATACAGATTGCCAATCAAGAAATCGATGTTTACCAAGCAAATCCTAATCACATTAAAAACCTTTTAGCACTTGAACGAGAAGTGTATGGAGAGACACCTTGGGAAAAGAGTGCATTTTTACATGAATTTACGTCTTCCTTACCTCATTTGTACTTATGTGTATTTGCAAATGAACAGCTGGTTGGGTTTAGTGGCGTACGTGTATTTCGACAAGATGGACATGTCACCAATATTATTGTCTCTCCTTCTTATCAAAACAGTGGGATTGGCACATTAATGATGCAAGAACTTGAGCGATTCTCACGTCAACAAACTTGTGTATCGATGTCGTTAGAAGTTCGCAAAAGCAATTTGGACGCGCAACGTTTTTATCGAAAGTTACAGTTTACAACGACGCTTGTAAAACCAAATTATTATGAACGTGAAGACGCACTTGAAATGAGGAAATGGTTATGATTCATGCATTAAGTAAAATGACAGATAAGCAAGCAGAACACCTGTATCATTTAGCTCAAGCTTGTTTTGATGCTTCTCCTTGGACAAGTGAACAATTCCAATCAGAAAGCACATTGCCGTATTCTACTACACTCGTGTTGAGTCAAGGTGATCGAGAAATTGGATTTTTAGTCTATCAAGAGATTGCCGATCAAGTCGAAATTTTATTGATTGGCATTCATCCGATGTATCGAAAACAAAAGCTAGCCACACAATTACTTACATATATGTTTTCTGCAACTAAAGCAACAACTTATCTTTTAGAAGTTCGAGCATCTAATGTCGCTGCTTATCAGTTGTATCAAGCCCATGGATTTGTACATTATCATACGCGAAAATCGTATTACACGCATCCTTTAGAAGATGCATACTTGCTTAAAAAAGAAAGTAGGAACACGCAATGAGTGAATTAATTTTAGCAATCGAAAGTAGTTGCGATGAAACAAGTGTCGCCGTAATTCAAGATGGAGCTATCATTTTGAGTAACATCGTCGCATCGCAAATCAAAAGTCATCAACGTTTTGGTGGTGTCGTACCCGAAGTAGCCAGTCGTCATCATGTCGAAGAAGTAACTACTTGTATTCAAGAAGCGCTTTTAGAGGCCAATGTAACCCCTCAAGATCTAACGGCTGTAGCGGTCACACAAGGTCCAGGACTAGTCGGTGCCTTATTGATAGGGATCACTGCAGCCAAAGCCTTCGCTTGGGCACACCAATTGCCATTGATTCCAGTCAATCACATGGCTGGACATATTTATGCCGCACGCTTTGTTGAGCCCCTCACGTTTCCGTTGATGGCTTTATTAGTCAGTGGTGGCCATACAGAGTTGGTGTATATGAAAGAAGCTGGATCGTATGAAATTATTGGTGAAACACGAGACGATGCAGCAGGAGAAGCTTATGATAAAGTCGGACGTGTTTTAGGGTTATCATATCCAAGTGGTAAAGAAATCGATCAAATGGCCCATTTAGGAAAGGAATCTTATCCATTTCCACGTGCAATGATCAAAGAAGACCACTTTGATTTTAGTTTCAGCGGATTGAAAAGTGCCTTTATCAATTTAGTGCATAATGCTGCTCAAAAAGGTGAGGTATTAGATGCAAATGATTTGGCGACAAGCTTTCAAGCAAGTGTAGTCGAAGTGTTGGTGAACAAAACGATTCGTGCGTGTCGACAATATCCGGTAGCGCAATTAGTGGTAGCGGGTGGTGTAGCAGCAAATCAAGGCTTGCGTGAAGCGTTGATTCCACACATGCAAGAAGCATGTCCTAATACTCGTGTGATTTTTCCGCCATTGGCATTATGCGGAGACAACGCGGCGATGATCGGTGCAGCCGCGCATGTAGAATTACAAAAGAACCATCTAGCTGATTGGGAGCTAAATGCTGTACCGAGTTTAGCCTTTAAACGCAAAGACAATGAAGTTTAGACTAGAAAAAACGGATGATCTTTGCTATAATCGGGTGTAGTTTTTACAATTTGACACATGAGAAAGTAAATTTATCAGCTCTACAAAGCGAGTTTAGAAAAGGTGGAAGCTAGACAACCTGATAAAATGAAACGCACTCAATCGTGTATTGGTCAGATGACCACGGTTAGCTATCGTTAAAAGTGGAGTCGATTTGCCTATAGGCGAATAAGTAGAGTGGTACCGCGGGAAATCTCGTCTCTAGTCAGCTAGGAGCAGACTAGAGACTTTTTTTATGAAAATAGAACTATATCAAAGGAGTACAATCATGAATAACAAAGAAATCGTCGCAAAAGCGATCCATCAAGTCGTTGCCGAACAATTATCATTTGAACAAGTGGTTCAATTATTAGAAAATCCAAAAAGCCCAGAACATGGAGATGTTGCGTTTCCAACATTTGCCTTGGCGAAAGCTTTTCGTAAAGCTCCCCAAATGATTGCAGCAGATTTAGCTGAAACGATCGATGGCGCAGCATTTGAAAAAATCGAAGTCGTAGGACCATATTTGAATTTCTTTATGTCAAAAGGTGCAGTAAGCCAACAAGTGCTACATGATATTTTGAAACAAGGGACACATTTTGGAGATGCTAGTATTGGACAAGGTCAAAACGTGCCGATCGATATGTCCTCACCAAATATTGCCAAACCGATCTCAATGGGGCATTTGCGTTCTACAGTTATTGGAAATTCTTTAGGCTTGATTTTAGAAAAAGTCGGGTATAACCCAGTTCGTATCAATCATTTAGGCGATTGGGGCACACAGTTTGGAAAACTGATCGTAGCTTATAAAAAATGGGGTTCAGAAGAAGCGGTCAAAGCACAGCCAATCAATGAATTATTGCGTTTGTATGTAGAGTTTCATGAACAAGCAGAAGAAAATAAAGCATTAGAAGATGAAGCACGTGCTTGGTTTAAAAAATTAGAAGACAACGATGAAGAAGCTTTACGTCTATGGAAATGGTTTAAAGAAGAGTCGATGAAAGAGTTCAATAAAATCTACGATATGTTAGATATCTCATTTGATTCTTTAAATGGTGAAGCATTCTATAATGATAAAATGGATGAAGTCGTAGAATTATTAGAAGAAAAACACCTTCTAAAAGAAGACCAAGGTGCAGAAATCGTAGATCTATCAGCCTATGACCTAAATCCGGCATTGATTCGTAAATCAGATGGCGCGACCTTATACATCACACGTGATATGGCTGCAGCTTTATACCGTAAACGTACGTATGAATTTGCAAAATCACTTTATGTTGTGGGGAATGAACAAAGTTATCACTTTAAACAACTAAAAGCCGTATTAAAAGAAATGGGCTTTGCATGGTCTGATGATATGCAACATATCCCATTTGGGTTGATCACAAAAGATGGTAAAAAACTATCTACTCGTAAAGGGAAAATCGTTTTATTAGAAGAAGTACTAAACGAAGCGATCGAGTCAGCAAATGACCAGATCAGTGAGAAAAATCCTGGTCTAGAAAATAAAGCAGAAGTCGCAAAACAAGTTGGTGTCGGGGCTGTTGTTTTCCATGATCTAAAAAATGATCGCTTAAACAATTTTGACTTTACGTTAGAAGAAGTCGTACGTTTTGAAGGCGAGACCGGACCTTATGTTCAATATGCGCGTGCGCGTGCAATGAGTATTTTACGTAAAGCAAACTTCACTGTATCCACTGAACAAGACTATGTGTTAACGGACGAAGGCAGCTGGGAAGTGGTAAAATTATTACAACAATATCCAGAAGTAGTGTTGGCCGCAGCTGAAAAATATGAGCCATCGATTATTGCGAAACATGCAATTAAATTGTCACAAGCATTTAACAAATATTATGCCAATACGAAAATCTTAGCAGAAGATGATCAAAAAGAAGCACGCTTAGCCTTAGTTTATGCCGTAACGCAATTGATCAAAGAAGATCTGCGTTTACTAGGACTAAAAGCGCCAGATCAAATGTAAAAAAAACGAAGAACAGCTCAAGCAGCTGTTCTTCATTTTTTTTTATAAGCGAGACAAGAAAAATTCAGCCAATTCTTCTGCATCTTCTACAGATTTCGTAATAATGACAATCGTATCAAAACCAGCCAAAGTGGCTACTTTTTGCTCGAGTGTATATTCATCTAATGCTGCGGCTAACAATTGAGCATTATTGGGCAACGTGTGTAAAATAGTTAAAAATTGCGCAGTATCTACTTTTGTTACATGTTCTTGAATCAGCTGATTTAGACTAGCTGCTTGTTTTTCTTCACTAGGGACGGTCATTTCTTGGAAAAGAACAAAACGATTCTCTCCATTTAAATCTGGTGTTTTGACGATTTTCAAATCTCTAATATCACGAGAAATTGTTGCTTGTGTAGCATCCACACCTAATTCTTTTAAACGGCCTAACAATTCTTCTTGTGTATGGATTGACTCTTGATGAATCAGGTCTTTAATGACTTGATGGCGTTGTGCTTTTCGCATCTAATAGACTCCTTTGCATAAAAATTCATCCCCATCATATCAAATTCCGGTTTAAAAGCCTAGTGGTTTTCTTTCAACTGTGACGAGTCAAAAAAGAATGAAGAAAATAGTTGCATTTCATTTGGAAATTCGCTATAATCTATCAGGTGTGATAAACACAAATCCACATTTTATTTTATTATGAGAGTGGTGCTGAAAATCAGTTCTCTCATAAGTTATGAAATAAAAGAGGAACTATAAAACCAATCGGAGGAAACAAATCATGGCAGTAATTTCAATGAAACAATTACTTGAAGCCGGCGTACACTTTGGTCACCAAACTCGTCGCTGGAACCCAAAAATGAAGAAATATATCTTCACAGAAAGAAACGGAATCTACATTATTGACTTACAAAAAACAGTTAAATTAGTAGATGCTGCATACGACTACATGAAAGCTGTTGCTGAAGACGGCGGCGTTGCTTTATTCGTAGGAACTAAAAAACAAGCGCAAGATGCTATCAAAGAAGAAGCATTACGTGCTGGACAATACTATGTAAACCACCGTTGGTTAGGTGGAACATTAACAAACTGGGAAACAATCCAAAAACGTGTTTCTCGCTTGAAACAAATCAACAAAATGGAAGAAGAAGGTACGTTTGAAGTCCTACCTAAGAAAGAAGTTGTAGGAATCAAAAAAGAACGTGAACGCTTAGAAAAATTCTTAGGCGGTATCGCGGATATGCCTCGTATTCCAGACGTAATGTACATCGTTGACCCTCGTAAAGAGCGTATCGCTGTTCAAGAAGCGCACAAATTAAATATCCCAATCGTAGCGATGGTGGATACTAACTGTGATCCAGATGAAATCGATGTAGTAATCCCATCAAATGACGATGCGATTCGCGCGGTTAAATTGATCACTGCAAAAATGGCTGATGCTTTCATCGAAGGAAACCAAGGTGAAGATCAAGTCGTAGAAGAAGATTTTGTTGCAACAGAAGCTACTTCAATCGAAGAAATCGTTGACGTAGTTGAAGGTTCTAACGAATCAGCTGAATAATTGATATTCAATGGAGCTGTTTCAAAGGCTAGGCGTATGCCTTTTTCTCCTTTGAAACAGCTTTTTTTAAAAAAACTTTAGGAGGAACAATAATGGCTCAAGTAACAGCTAAATTAGTTAAAGAATTACGCGACATGACAGGCGTAGGAATGATGGACGCAAAACGTGCATTAGTTGAAGTTGATGGTGACATCGATAAAGCAGTTGATTTATTACGTGAAAAAGGAATGGCGAAAGCGGCTAAGAAAAATGACCGTATCGCTGCTGAAGGATTAGCTTCAGTTGCAGTAGACGGAAACGTTGCAGCAATCGTAGAAGTAAACTCAGAAACTGACTTCGTTTCTAAAAACGAAAAATTCCAAGAATTAGTTAAAGAAATCGCTGAATTGGTTGCGAAAAACAAACCTGCAGATTTAGAAGCAGCGATGGCGATGCCTACTGCTAAAGGAACTGTTGAAACTGATTTAATCGAAGCAACACAAGTAATCGGTGAAAAAATTAGCTTCCGTCGTTTTGAAGTTGTTGAAAAAGGCGACAACCAAGCATTTGGTGGTTACCTACACATGGGCGGACGTATTGCTGTATTAACAGTAATCGATGGTTCAACTGATTCAGACGTAGCAAAAGATGTCGCAATGCACGTTGCAGCAATCAACCCTCGTTACGTAAACGAAACTCAAATTCCTCAAGAAGAATTAGATCACGAAAAATCTGTTTTAACAGAACAAGCATTAAACGAAGGCAAACCTGCCAATATCGTTGAAAAAATGGTTGTTGGTCGTCTAAACAAATTTAAAGCTGAAATCTCACTTGTTGACCAACCTTTCGTTAAAGATCCTGACTTAACAGTTGAAAAATACTTAGCAACTAAAGGCGCTACAGTAGAATCATTTGTACGTTTTGAAGTCGGCGAAGGTATCGAAAAACGCGAAGATAACTTTGTTGAAGAAGTTATGAGTCAAGTGAAAAAATAATTCTGTTCATTGAGCAGACGGGAACGCATATTTATGCGCTCCCTTTTTTTTGAGAATTTTCGTTTTGATAAATTGACGCAAACTTCTCATCAAATGTGACGATTCAGTAAATAATGTGCTAAAATAAGCATATAACTGTGATGGAGGATAAGATAGTGAAACCAAAATACCAACGTGTTGTATTGAAATTAAGTGGCGAGGCGTTAGCCGGAACAGAAGGATTTGGGATTAATCCCCCAGTTATTAAAGAAATCGTAAAAGAATTAAAAGATGTACATGATTTAGGTGTAGAACTTGCAATCGTTGTCGGTGGCGGAAATATCTGGCGTGGACAAATTGGTGCACAAATGGGAATGGAACGCGCACAAGCAGACTACATGGGAATGCTTGCGACCGTTATGAATGCCCTAGCTCTACAAGATACATTAGAAAATGCTGGAGTACCAACACGTGTGCAAACTTCAATCGAAATGCGTCAAATCGCTGAACCGTATATCAGACGTCGTGCAGAACGTCATTTAGAAAAAGAACGTGTAGTGATTTTTGCTGGAGGAACAGGAAATCCTTATTTCTCTACGGATACAACAGCTGCATTACGTGCTGCTGAAATCAATGCAGATGTCATCTTAATGGCGAAAAATAACGTCGATGGCGTGTATTCAGCAGATCCAAAACTCGATAAAGATGCAGTGAAATTTGAAGAATTGACACATATGGAAGTCATCTCAAAAGGATTACAAGTTATGGATTCAACTGCAAGTTCATTAAGTATGGACAACGATATTCCGTTGCTTGTATTTAATTTAAATGAACCTGGTAATATCCGCCGTGCAATTTTAGGCGAAAATATTGGTACAACTGTGAGGGGGAAATAACAATGGCAGATCAAATTTTAACAGATGCTAAATCAAAAATGAAAAAAGCGGAAGAAAGCCTACAACGTGAATTAGGCCAAATCCGTGCTGGACGTGCAAATGCTAGTTTATTAGACCGCGTATCTGTAGTCTATTATGGCGCACCAACTCCAGTGAACCAATTGGCTTCAATTACCATTCCTGAAGCACGTATTTTAATGATTACACCATTTGATAAATCTTCAATCAAAGAAATCGAAAAAGCAATCATGGCTTCTGACATTGGGATCACACCAACTAGTGATGGAAATGTGATTCGTTTAGTGATTCCACAATTAACAGAAGAGCGTCGTAAAGAACTAGCAAAAGACGTGAAAAAAGCAGCAGAATCGGCAAAAGTTGCGGTACGTAATGCACGTCGTGATGCACTAGACGCCTATAAGAAACAAGAAAAAGCCAGTGACATCACAGAAGATGATTTACGTGATGCAGAAAAAGCAGTTCAAACTGCAACTGACGATAGTATCAAAGCTGTTGATAAAATCGCTGCAGATAAAGAACAAGAATTACTTGAAGTGTAAGAAAAAAGGTGATCGTGTTCGGTCACCTTTTTTTTATTGAAAAATCAGGATAAATCGTCTCAAGCAAACAAGCAATTAAATTTCTCTGAATTATTATGGGTTTTCATGGGCAATTTAATGGTTTATTGCTATAATAAATAGACTAGTTATCTGATGGGAGCGACAAATATGTTACGATTTTTTCCACAAAAAAAGAACTATTTAGAAGAAACTCGTGATCAAACATTTGATCAAACATTGCCGATACCAGAGCATGTAGCGATCATTATGGATGGGAATGGGCGTTGGGCACAAAACCGCCGTCTTCCACGTGTGGCAGGGCATAAAGAGGGGATGGAGACCGTAAAAAAAATTACGCGTCATGCTTCACATTTGGGTGTAAAAGTGTTGACACTTTATGCGTTTTCGACTGAGAATTGGAAGCGTCCGACAAATGAAGTCGATTTTTTAATGCAATTACCAGTCGATTTTTTTGATAAGTTTGTACCCGAATTGATCAAAGAAAATGTAAAAGTACACGTGATGGGGTATCAAGAGTTTTTACCAAAACATACGTTAGAAGCCGTGGAACGTGCGATTGAACAAACGAAACACAATACAGGAATGGTCTTAAATTTCGCACTGAACTACGGAAGTCGTGCGGAGATCATTACGGCCATGCAACAAGTCTATACAGAAGTTGCTACAACGCATCAAGATGCTAGCCAAATTGATGAAGAATTATTTGAAAAGCATTTAATGACGGGATTTCTACCAAAAGAATTACGTGATCCGTCTTTATTGATTCGAACAAGTGGTGAGGAGCGAATCAGCAACTTTTTATTATGGCAAATCGCGTATTCAGAATTATTTTTTACAAAAGCCTATTGGCCAGATTTTGACGAACAATTGTTGGAAGAAGCCATTGCAGTATATCAACAACGCGATCGCAGATTTGGTGCGGTCAAGATCAAGGAGGATAAGAAATGAAGCAACGGGTCATTACCGCTGTTGTCGCGCTGATTATTTTCTTGCCCATCGTCTTTTTTAACTTTGGTGGTCAAGCAGTCAATTTATTAGCAGCCGTACTAGCAGTAGTTGGGGTGTATGAGTTATTTAGAATGAATCAATTAAATATATTAAGCTTTGAAGGCGTGCTTTCTGCACTAGGAGCCGTGATTTTGGTATTACCAAAAGATCCCTATTTTTCATTCTTAGCAGATCAAACTTCAAAATTCAGTTTATTTTATGTTATCGTCATGATTTTATTAGGGATTTCAGTGATCTCAAAAAATACATATACGATCGATGAAGCGGCATTTCCGGTACTGGTCAGTTTATATGTCGGTGTTGGATTTGAAACATTTGCTGCAGCAAGAGCAAGTAGTTTAGTCGTATTGATGTTTGGCTTGCTAATCGTTTGGGCAACAGATATTGGCGCGTATATGTTTGGAAGAAAATACGGTACAAAAAAATTATGGCCGGAAATTTCACCAAATAAAACGATTGAAGGAGCACTTGGCGGTATTGCTAGTGCAGTCATCGTAGCATTCGTTTATCTGATTTTATTTTCAGCAACACGTTATTTCGGTCATGGATTTTTTGTGATGTTACTTTTGACGATCGTTTTATCTGTGATCGGTCAGTTTGGAGATTTAGTGGAGTCGGCCTTTAAACGTCATTATGGCGTAAAAGATTCGGGTAAGATTTTACCTGGACATGGTGGGATCTTAGATCGTTTTGATAGTATGTTATTTGTCTTTCCAATGATGTATTTATTAGGCATTTTTTGATAAATCTAGTGCATGCACTAGATTTATTTTTTTACGAACGTTAAATTATTGTTACAAAATAGACAAGTCGGTAAAGAAGAAATGAACTGTGCTAAAATAAAAGAAACTCTATAAAATAGAAGAACAAAAGTGAGGATAGTGCATGAAAGCGTTATTAGTGTTTTTATTAATATTTTCTGTAGTCGTTGTCGTCCATGAATTTGGACATTTTTATTTTGCAAAACGCGCTGGGATCTTAGTCCGAGAATTTGCCATTGGAATGGGACCGAAAATCTATGCCCACCGCGGAAAAGATGGTACGCTTTATACCGTGAGGTTACTGCCTCTTGGTGGTTATGTACGAATGGCGGGTTTTGAAGAAGAAGACGAATTAAAACCCGGAATGGTCGTAGGCTTGGTGACAAATAAACAAGAAGTCGTGACCAAAATCAATACGAGTAAAAAAATCAATTTAACACAGGCGATTCCTATTGAAGTTACGCACTACGATTTAGTAGATGCATTAACGATTACGGGGTTTGTCAACGGAAACGAACAAGATGAGCGAACATTTTCCGTAGAAAAAACGGCGACCATTATCGAAGAAGATGGAACAGAATTACGCATTGCACCACGTGAGGTTCAGTTCCAGTCGGCAAAATTATGGCAACGTATGTTGACAAACTTTGCTGGTCCCATGAATAACTTTATCTTATCTTTTGTTATTTTTACAGTATTGGCTTTTGCTCAAGGTGGCGTCCAAGATTTGAATTCTACTGTAATTAGTGGCGTAGGCGAAGATACACCAGCTCAAGCTGCTGGTTTGAAAGCCGGAGATAAGATTACAAAAATCAATGAGAAATCCGTGACAAATTGGTCGGAATTGACACAAGCAGTTCAATCTGCCAAAGATCAAGATCTTACGATCGATTATCAACAAGGTGATGAGTCGAAAACAACAACGATCACACCTAAAAAAGTAGAACAAAACGGTCAAACTGCGTATCAAATCGGCGTATCTGCTCCAATCAATACTAGCTTTTCAGCCAAAGTTATTGGTGGTGTGACGATGAGTATCGACAGTTTTACGCGCATCGTGAAAGCACTAGGCTCATTGATTCAAAGCTTTAGTTTAGATAAATTGGGTGGACCAGTAGCGATTTTTGAGATCTCATCACAAGCAGCTTCACAAGGGTGGATTACAGTACTTAGTGTGATGGGAATGATCTCAATGAATCTGGGGATTTTTAATTTATTGCCGATTCCAGCATTAGATGGCGGGAAATTAGTGTTAAATATTATTGAAGGTGTTAGAGGAAAACCGTTGAGTCAAGAAAAAGAAGGGATTATCACATTAGTTGGGTTTGGTTTAATGATGGTCTTGATGGTACTTGTGACTTGGAATGACATTCAACGATTTTTCTTTTAAAAATGGGGAAATAAAGGAGTAATAATGAAGCAGTCAAAACTTTTGATTCCAACACGGCAAGTAGCTGACGAGGAAATTGATACCGTCAGTGAACGTCTCTTGAGTCAAGCGGGGTATGTGACAAAATTAGCTAGAGGGATCTATGCATATCTTCCGTTAGCGGAACGAGTGATTCAAAAAATCAGTCGAGTGATTCAATCTGAATTAAGTACACAAGATAGTATAAAAATGCGGATGCCTAATTTATTGCCACATGAGTATTCTTTAGAAGAATGTGAAACGCAAGTTGCTGAAAAGCTCTTTTCGGTGAATGATGCAGCGGGTGAAACGTATATGTTAGCACCCGCGCACGAACGTTCCTTCATGGATTTGATCATGAAGGAAGTTCGTTCGTATAAAGAACTTCCATTGTCGCTATTTCAAACCCAAATGAAATATCGTGATGAAACCCATAAACAAAGAGGATTGATCGATAGTCGGGAATTTTTGATGACAGATGTGTATTCATTTCATGCAGATCAGGAAAGTCTAGATCAATTTTATCGCCAAATGGAAGAAAGTATCGACCGCATTCTAACTACTTGTGGATTAACCTTTAAAGTAGTCAATGGGGCTAGTAAGCGTGTCGGAGCGAAAGCGATGCGAGAATTTATTGTACCTACAGCTATCGGTCAAAAAGAATTTTGCTATGCTAGTGAAGGTGAGTATGCCGCGACATTAGCTGTTGCAGTGAGCGAATCGGATACAAAAAAATCGCACGCGACATATCAACCTTTAGAAGAAATCGCAGAATTTGATATCCACACGACGCCGCTCAACCAAACGATTAAACCATTATTTTATCGTGTTAAAGAAGACTTGGTTGTCTTATTGTTACGTGCGGATCATCAAGTAAACGAAGAAAAGGTAAAACGTTTCTTTCAAGTTCCTTCGATTACTCCAGCCGATCAAGAAACGATTACGTCTTTCTTTGGCGACATACAGACCGACGATTTTTTTACCACGCTTAATCAACTGCCTATCTATGCTGACCAAGGATTATCTGAATTGGTCAATGCGCAATTTAATAGTCACATGCTTGCTCGTGCTTATCGTAATGTAAATTTCAATCGTGATCTACAGATTACTCAATTTTTAGATATTCAGTTGGTCAAAGAAGGTGATTTAGCATTAAATGGGCAAGGAACTTTGATTTTTGATCGTGGAATCTCGGTTGCTCAGATGACGAAGCTAGCTCCTGATTATGCCCGGCAAGTGGGCGCCATTTTTTTAGACGATCAAGAACAGCTTCAAACACTAAATATGGGGTATTATGGTATTGGTGTGACGCGAATATTTGCTTTGATTGTGGAACTGTACGCGATGGAAGATAAAATGTGTTGGCCACAAGCAATCGCTCCTTTTGATGTACACATCTTGCCTTTAGACATTACGGATCCTTTTCAAGTAGAACTAGCGACCCAAGTAGCACTCGAGCTCGATCAAGCAGGATATGATCTATTGATCGATGACCGAGAAACCAGTGCAGCAGATAAAGAACATGATGCAGCATTGATTGGGTGTCCGATTCAATGTACGATTGGTAAAAAAGCAGTTGAAGGAATCGTAGAACTGGAAATCAAAGCAAAACAAGCCGTCCTTGAAGTGCGAAAAGAAGAGTTATTAACGACACTTTCGATTTTATTACAATCAGAATAAGAAACTAGAAAGTGCTCGTCTCTTTCTAGTTTTTTTGTCGAAACGTGCTATACTGAAAGAACGTGGAATTTTTAAAAAAAGAATCAAGGAGGGAATTTCTTTGGCGGAAACACGAGAAAAATTTGAATTATTATTGGAGCAAATCCAACTGCCGCTTGCTGATCAGCAGCATCCCTTAATGCAACGTGCACAAATCAAAGAAGTCTACGTCCATACGCAATCTAAGCACTGGACGTTTCATTTTTTATTTAAGGATATCTTGCCAATCGAGCTATATCAACGATTTATTCAACATTTGACCTTAGCTTTTCATGAGATCGCTACGGTCAGTGCGAAAATCGAATGCGAAACACCGACTGTAACAAAAGAATTAGTTGAAGGATACTGGTCTGTTGCCTTGGCGCAAAAAAACTGTGAAACACCTTTTTTACAGCGTGTACTCCATCAACAACCCATCACATTTGAAAATAAAGAATTAACCGTCTTTGTTAGCAACGAATCTGTGATTTCGATGTTGAGTCAGCAATATTTTCCGTTGCTACAAGAAAACTATCAACAATTTGGGTTTCCACGCTTAAAATTAGTCGCAAAAGTCGATAGCAAGCAAGCGACTGAAGAATTACGTGCACATCAAGAACGTATGCAAGCCCAACAAGAAGAAGCGATGCGTCAAGCTGCTCAATCACTTGCAGCTCATGAGCAAAAGAAAAAAGAAGAACCCAAAAAAGTTCATTCTGGTCCAATCGTTCTAGGTCGCAATATTCCAAAAGACGAAGCGATCATGCCGATGGGAAATATTTTAGAAGAAGAGCGCCGAATTACGATCGAAGGGTATGTTTTTGATACCGAGGTTCGCGAACTACGCTCAAAACGCAAGATACTGATTCTTAAAATGACCGATTATACGTCATCTTTTATTGTAAAAAAATTCTCAAATAATGAGAGTGATGAGCAATTATTTGATGCAATCAAAAAAGGTAGCTGGTTACGTGTGCGTGGAAGTATCCAAGAAGATACGTTTATGCGTGATCTTGTAATGAATGCGCAAGATATTTGTGAAGTCAAACATGAAGCGCGTAAAGATTATGCACCAGAAAATGAAAAGCGTGTAGAACTACATGTCCATTCAAATATGAGTCAAATGGATGCAACCAATTCAATTAAAGATTATGTCAATCAAGCAGCAAAATGGGGACATAAAGCGATAGCGATTACGGATCATGGTGGAGCACAATCCTTTCCTGATGCCCATCATGCGGCAAAAAGTGCTGGAATCAAAATGGTGTATGGTGTCGAAGCCAATATTGTAGATGATGGTGTCCAAGTTGCGTATAATCCCAAACCGGTTGAGCTGACGAATGCGACATATATCGTATTTGACGTGGAGACTACCGGGCTTTCTGCAGTGTACAACACGATTATTGAACTTGCAGCAGTCAAGATGAATAAAGGAAATATCGAAGCCTCTTTTGATGAATTTATCGATCCAGGCCATCCATTATCTAAAACAACAGTGGATCTAACTGGAATTACCGATGAGATGGTCAGAGGATCAAAAAGTGAAGAAGAAGTCTTACGTTTATTCCGTGAATTTTCAGAAGGCGCGATTTTAGTTGCCCATAATGCCTCATTTGATATGGGATTTTTAAATACAAGTTACAAAAAATATGGGATTCCAGAAGCAGACAATCCAGTAATCGATACATTAGAATTAGCTCGTTATCTCTATCCACAATTTAAGCGTTTTGGATTAGGCGTCTTGACGAAAAAATTTGGCGTGAGTTTAGAACAACATCACCGAGCGATCTATGATGCAGAAGCGACAGCACATCTTGCGTGGATGTTTATCAAAGAAGCGATCGAAAAACATGAAATGCATGTACATGAAGAATTAAATCGACATGTCGGAGGAGAGAATAGTTATAAATTGGCTCGCCCATTCCATGCCACGATTTTGGTCGAAACGCAAGCTGGACTAAAGAATCTGTTCAAATTGATCTCAATGTCTAATATCGATTACTTCCATGATAAAGTGCCGCGTATCCCACGATCTGAATTGTCTAAATTACGTGAAGGATTATTTGTAGGTTCAGGGTGCGATAAAGGAGAAGTCTTTGTTGCGATGATGCAAAAAGGGGTCGAAGCGGCAGAAAAATTAGCTGAATTTTATGATTATATCGAAATTATGCCAAAACCGGTTTATGCGCATTTGATCGAACAAGAACTGGTTAAAAGTGAAAAAGATCTAGAAGACATTATCCAAAATTTAGTGACGATCGGTCAAAAGTTAAATAAACCGGTCATTGCGACTGGAAATGTGCATTACCTCAATGAAGAAGACGCGATCTATCGTAAAATTCTGATTAATTCAATGGGGGGAGCGAACCCATTAAATCGCCATAGTTTGCCTAAAGTCCATTTTCGTACCACGGATGAAATGCTTACCGAATTTCAATTTCTAGGAAACGAACTAGCAAAAGAAGTCGTCGTAGAGGCACCGAATGCATTAGTCGAACGTTGCGAAGATGTCGTGCCCGTAAAAAATGAACTGTATACTCCAAAAATTCCAGGTTCTGAAGAAGAGATCACGGAATTGAGTTATACAAAAGCAAAAGAATTATATGGGGATCCTTTACCTGATGTCGTGCAAAAACGATTAGAAAAAGAACTAAATTCAATTATCGGAAACGGATTTTCAGTGATTTACTTGATCTCGCAAAAACTTGTGCATAAAAGTAACGAAGATGGCTATTTGGTAGGGTCGCGGGGGTCTGTTGGGTCAAGTTTTGTTGCGACCATGACTGGGATCACCGAGGTCAATCCATTGGCTCCTCATTACTATTGTCCAGATTGTCAGTACTCTGAGTTCTATGAAGATGGTACATTTGGTTCTGGATTTGATATGCCAGAAAAAGATTGTCCAACATGTGGAAGTCATCTAAAAAAAGATGGACATGATATTCCATTTGAAACTTTCTTAGGATTTCATGGCGATAAAGTACCCGATATCGATTTGAATTTCTCAGGGGAATATCAGCCAGAAGCACATAACTATACGAAGGTATTATTTGGGGAAGAATATGTCTATCGTGCAGGAACGATTGGAACGGTCGCTGATAAAACGGCATATGGATTTGTGAAAGGTTATGAGCGTGATCATAATTTACATTATCGTGGAGCAGAGATCGATCGTCTAGCTAAAGGGGCGACGGGAGTGAAACGAACGACTGGACAGCATCCGGGAGGAATTATCGTTATTCCAGATTACATGGATGTCTATGACTTCACTCCAATTCAGTATCCAGCAGACGATGTCAATTCGGAATGGAAAACGACTCATTTTGATTTCCATTCGATCCATGATAATATTTTAAAACTCGATATTTTAGGACATGATGATCCAACCGTGATTCGAATGCTACAAGATCTATCTGGTATTGATCCTAAAACGATCCCAACAGATGATCCAGAAGTGATGCGTATTTTTGAAGGGACCGATGTGCTAGGAGTAACCTCAGAACAAATCTATTCAAAAACAGGGACATTAGGGATCCCAGAATTTGGGACTCGTTTCGTTCGAGGCATGTTAGAACAAACGCATCCTTCGACATTTGCTGAATTACTGCAAATCTCAGGGTTGTCTCATGGAACTGATGTGTGGCTTGGAAATGCTGAAGAATTGATTCGTCGCGGTGAATCGACATTAGCCAATGTAATTGGGTGTCGTGATGATATTATGGTGTATTTGATCCATGCAGGACTTGATGATGGATTAGCCTTTAAAATTATGGAAAGTGTGCGTAAAGGAAAAGGGATTCCAGATGACTGGCAAGAAGAAATGCGCAAACAAGATGTGCCAGAATGGTATATCGAATCGTGCTTAAAAATCAAATACATGTTCCCGAAAGCCCATGCGGCAGCGTATGTATTAATGGCGTTACGAGTAGCCTATTTTAAAGTCTATTTCCCAATCTTATATTATTGTGCCTATTTTTCTGTTCGTGCTGACGATTTTGATTTGGTTGCGATGAGTAAAGGGAAAGATGCTGTCAAAGAACGGATGAAAGAAATCACGGATAAAGGAATGGACGCATCGACCAAAGAAAAGAATTTACTGACCGTTCTAGAGCTATGTAATGAAATGCTCGAACGGGGATTTGAATTTGGGATGATCGATTTATATAAATCTGATGCTGAAAATTTTGTGATTGACGGCAATCGTCTATTGGCACCATTTCGAGCTGTTCCAAGTTTAGGTTTAAGTGTGGCGAAACAAATCGTAGAAGCACGAAAAGACGGCCCATTTTTATCGAAAGAAGATTTGGCCAATCGTGGGAAAGTCTCAAAAACATTGATTGAGTATATGACAGACAATGGGGTATTGAAAGATTTACCTGATGAGAATCAGTTGAGCTTGTTTGATATGTTTTAAAAAAAAGACTATGACAAATCTGTCATAGCCTTTTTTTATTTGCGTGTGAGTTTTACCACAACTTCACAACGAGCAGTTTGTGGAAACATATCAACAGATTGTAGATACTCGATTGTAAATTTTTTCGCTAAGGTTTTTAGATCACGTGCTAAAGTGGATACATTGCAAGAGACGTATACCATTTGTTCAGGTGGATAAGCTGTCAAAGTATCGAGTAACGTTTGATCCAATCCGGTACGAGGAGGATCGACAATCAAGCGATCGATTTTTATTCCCTGATTGACCCATGTCGGAATCCATTCTTCAGCTGTTCCAACTTCATAAACCGTATTTTTGGCATGCATCCGACGTGCATTTTGTTTTGCGTCGTCAATGGCTTGTGGGACAATATCCATACCTAAGACTTTTTTGACTTTAGCGGCAATATTTAACCCGATCGTACCTACGCCACAGTAAGCATCCACTACCGTATGCGTTTCATCTAAATCGAGTGCATCGATCGCTTCTTGGTATAATCGACTCGTTTGTAGTGGATTTAACTGGAAGAATGCACGTGCGGATAAATCAAACGTGACGTCATTAATGGTTTCTTCAATGGTTTCTTTTCCCCATAGATGAATGGTCTCGTCACCCATGACAATCGATGTTTTTTTATTTTGAACGTTTTGCATGATCGAGACTACCTCAGGAAAAGTATGCGTCAATTCTTCAATCATCGCTTGTTTTTTCGGTAATTTTTTTGAATTGGTGATAAAGACAAGTTGTAATTCGTCTGTTGCGACGCCGACACGAACCATTAATGTTCGAACGATCCCGCTATTTTGCTGTTCATCATAAATGGGGACTTGATATTTCGTAAGCAAGTCAACAACAAAATTGATCACCTCTTGTGTCCGTTCTTCTTGCACTAAACAATCGTCGATGGCAACGAGGTCATGACTATTGGCTTTATAAAGACCTGCTTTGACTTCATCTTGTTCTTTACGCAACTGGAATTGTGCTTTATTACGGTAATGCCAAGGATCATCCATGCCGATCGTTGGACGAAGATCGTAGTCTTTATAATGATCAGGCTTAAATTTCGTTAAGGCTTGTTTTAATAGATCACGTTTAAAGTCTAGTTGTTTTTGATACACAAGATGTTGCAATTGGCAACCGCCGCATTCATCATAAACCAAACAAGGAGGCGTGATGCGGTCTTTGCTTTTTTTGATAATCTTTTTTAAGCTAGCTTCAGCATAGCGTGGAGTGGCATTGGTGATTGTCGCGGTGATTTCTTCACCAGGCAAGGCGCGCGGTACAAAGACGATCAACTTTTTAAAATAGCCGATTCCTTCACCGTTGATCCCTAGGCGTTTGATTTTAAGCGGGATCGTTTGTCCCGTCGATACGATTAATTCAGTCATAAAAGCTCCTTTAAAAGTAAATTCGCTTCATTGTACCACAGAAAAGCCGATAGTAAAAAAAGTGTGGTACACTAGTCAAAGAATCATTCAGGAGGAAACAAAATGAAGATTGTCCAAGTAAAAAAAATGAAAAAAAATTATAAAGTGCTGTTTGATTCAGGAGACGAACTGATTGCATCAGAAGATTTTCTCATTATGGCACATTTATTTAAAGATCAAGAGTTTACCGAAGAAGAATTCCACGCTTTACAAGCCCAATCAGGCTATGACCGTGGTGTGCAACTGGCGATGAATTATATTAGCTATCAATTGCGGACAAAAAAAGAAGTCGATCAATATTTAAAAGAGCAAGAATTTTCGAGTGAGGATCGACCTAAGATTTTAACACGTTTGATTGAATTGCGTCTGATCGATGATCGATTTTATGCAGAAAGTTTTGTCCGAACGCAACTTTCCTTAGGGGATAAAGGACCAAAACAACTCAAACAAAAAATGAAACAAAAAGGTCTAGATGACGAAACGATCGAGTATGGACTTACATTTTATACGAAGGATGATGAACTAGATCTAGCGCAAGTCGTCGCACTTAAGCTCAACAAACGTATCCATCATAAGAGCTATCGTGAACGTCTGCAAAAAATTCGTATGGGATTGATGCAAAAAGGTTATGATACATCCATCATTGAGCAAGTGATGCAACAAATTTCGCTAGAATTAGATGAAGAGGAAGAAACCGTCGCGTTAGAAAAAACTGGTGAACAACTATTGCGCCGTCATGCGCGGTTACCTCTAGCGAAACGAGAACAAAAAGTAAAACAATCGCTTTATACAAAAGGATTTTCATTGGAAGCGATTCAGATATTTTTAGAAAAGGAACGAGAGAATGAAGAATGAGATCACGTGGTCACAAGAGACGATCGACCAATTTCAAATCCAATTTTTAGCTTGGTATCATCGCTATAAGCGTAATTTACCGTGGCGTGTGAATCAAGATCCTTATCGAATTTGGATCTCGGAGATCATGCTACAACAAACACGAGTCGATACGGTCATCGACTATTACTATCGATTTATGGAAAAATTCCCGACAATTGAACAATTAGCAGCTGCACCAGAAGAAGAGTTGCTTAAAATGTGGGAAGGTCTGGGCTATTATTCTCGTGCGCGAAATATTCAATCGGCAGCCAAGCAAATCATGGAACGTCACCAAGGACAGTTTCCAAATACAGTAGAAGAAATCAGTCAGTTAAAAGGGATTGGTCCTTATACCACAGGTGCGATTGCGAGTATTGCATTTGGATTACCTGAGCCTGCAATCGATGGCAATATCATGCGGGTCGTCAGTCGTTTGTTTTGTATTCCAGAAGATATTGCAAAACCGAGTAGTCGTAAAGTATTTGATCACTATACGCGCGCGATTTTATCACCAGAAGAACCAGGGGAGATGAATCAAGCGTTTATGGATCTAGGATCCGCGATTTGTACCCCGAAAAATCCAGAATGTGAAGCGTGTCCGCTGCAAGCATTTTGCCAAGCCTATCAAGAAGGCAATATGACTGATTTTCCAGTGAAAACGAAAAAGGCAAAACCAAAAGATGTCTATTATTTTGCTGCAGCAATCGAAAATGAGCAAGGAGAATTTTGGTTTGAGCAGCGTGAAGATCAAGGATTACTTGCGAAAATGTGGCATTTTCCTTTAGAAGAGGTGGATCAAGCCACTTTTGATCAAGCGTATAAACAGTTTCAAAAAGAGGAAATCGAGCAACTTTCTTTGATTGCCGAAGAAGAGGAGCAAGATCCAGTTTTATTTGATTCTTTGCCGGTCATCTGGCAAACACGCCACTTAGGTGAAGTCAAACATTTGTTTAGTCATTTGAGATGGCACGTGTTGCTTTTTTATGGACGTACACGTGAGGCACAAGCATTTGAAAATGGACAATGGATCGATAAAAAAGCTTATGAAGCCTATGCATTTCCAAAAATCCAACACAAAATGTGGGACGAAATCGCAAAAAATCAAAAACATTAGAGATTAGCGCTAGGCAAAGTTTTTGTTTATTGTTATAATATTGAGTGATATGGGTGTACACTCAAATAAAGGCGTTGATGTTTCGCTGAGGGAAGGATTGCTATGCGAGTTCCAAAAGAAGGAGAGTTTGTAACGATTCAAAGCTACAAACACGATGGCAATTTGCACCGTACGTGGCGAGATACCATGGTATTAAAAACTAGCGAATATTCAATGATTGGCGTCAATGATCACACATTGGTAACCGAATCAGACGGTAGACGTTGGGTTACCCGAGAGCCAGCAATCGTATATTTTCATAAGAAGTATTGGTTTAATATTATTGCGATGATCCGTGAAAAAGGTGTCTCTTATTATTGTAATCTTGCTTCTCCTTATCTATTAGATGAAGAAGCATTGAAGTATATTGATTACGATTTAGATATCAAGGTATTTCCTGATGGAGAAAAACGCTTATTAGACGTAGATGAATACGAGTTGCACAAGAAAATGATGCATTATCCGAAAGACATCGATTTTATTTTAAAAGAAAATGTCAAAATATTGGTCGACTGGATCAATAATGGAGAAGGTCCTTTTTCTGAAGGGTATGTAGATATTTGGTATGATCGCTACAAGCAATTGTCGCAAAAATAAAAAACACTGTCGCATGTGCGGCAGTGTTTTTTATTTAGAGCGTTTTTTCCATCGTCACATGTTCAATGCCAGCATCTAAAAAGATCTCACTGGCTACGTGATAGCCCAAGCGCTCATAAAATCCTTTGGCACTAAGTTGTGCACCTAAAGTAATAGTTGTAAATCCTTGTTGTTGTAAGCTGTTTTCGATGAACTGGATCAGTGTGGCGCCGGCTTGTTGTCCACGTGCCTGTTGTCTTACCGCCATACGTTGCAATTTAGCTTTCGTAGCACTTAAAGGTAAGATGCGTGCGGTTGCGATGGCTTCATCTTCTTTATAGCCCACAAAATGGATCGTTTTGTCTTCCAATTCGTCAATTTCCAATGTTTCTGGAACGTGTTGTTCTACGACAAAGACTGCTTGACGCAGTGCTAGTGCATCTTGGTAGATGTTGTCCTTTATATCAGTTGTGTGATAAATGTTCATAAAAAAACTCCTTTTTTATTAGAGGATCTTCAAACGTTAAAAATCGGTCTCGCCAAATATCTTCATAAAATGCAATGATTTGTAAGGCAGTGCACGTAGCTTGGTCTGTTGTGGAACTAGCATTTGGAAATGAATAAAGTGTAAAGCTCAATCCATGCGCAAATTTAATCGTACTATCCACACAATATTGTGTTTGGGCTCCCTACACTTCTAAGCAATCGATTTGTTCTTGTTTCAAGTGCTCAGCTAGATCGGTTTGGTAAAAACTATTCGCGTGTGTTTTAGCAATCCGCGTCTCTTCAAGATGAGCATCTAACTGTGGCATTAATTGCCAATCAGAATGACCGACTACCAAACTTTCATCAAAGCAAGCATTTGAATTCCTCCTTGGTTCCTTCTAGTATAGCGTATTCTAATGTAAAAAAAAGGAGATTCACATGATTTTCTATCATCTAAAAAAGTGACAAAATTGTTTGTGGTGTCTAGGACCATTCGATGGTCAAGCGATTTTGATTTCTTCATAGTAAATGTAAACAAATGAAATGGTGAAGAAAATGGAAGAAAATGAAGATAAGATTCGAATTTTATTAGTGTATGGAAAAGTATTATTAGAATGTAATTTTGACTTAGCGGAGATTCGTAGTGACATGTATCATTTAATGAATCAAATGGGGCTTCATCACTTATCGATTTTTATGACGCAAACCAGTTTGATGCTTATTGACAATACGACAGATAATGTGAAAATGATCAAAATCGATAGCTACGCCTATAATTTTGAAAAAATTAGTCATATTCATGAACTAGTCTTGCAGTTATCATTAAAAAAAATCAGTCTACAAGAATTTTATACTGCCTTAGTAGCAATAGATAAAAAAAGTTATGCCTTTTCGACGCCCACACAAGTGGTACATGCTGGAATTATTTGTGGTGCGATGTATAGTCTGATCAATGGGTGGTCCAATCTAGTATTCGTCTCTTTTATCTTAGGCAGTTTTGGTTATTTTTGTTTTTTGACTTGTCAAAAATATCTCAAAATCAAATTATTTACAATTTTTTTATATTCGATCTTCATTACGATTTGTTCGATGATTTTGTATAAAGTCCTGCACCTTCATAATGATTTTGCCTTGATTTTAAGTTGTATGATGCCTTTATTTCCTGGTGCAACCTTAGTCAATGCTATTCGTGCAGGAATCAACGGAGATTATATCGTCAGCTTATCTCAAGGTGTGGAAGCGATCAATACAGCCCTTATGCTAGGATTACCCGTAGCCTTTTTACTCACGATAGCAGTCTAAGGAGGAAATGGACATGATATTGCGTGCTTTTTTTAGTTTTTTCGTTAGTTCTTCGACTGCGGTATTAAATAGAGTGGAAAAAAAATACTATATTCTTTGTGGATGTTGTGGCATGGTCACTTCGTTTGCGTATAGTGTGGCGTCCATTTATTTTACTGCCCCAATGGCTTCTTTACTGTCGTGTGTGGCCCTGACGATCGTCAGTCAACTATTAAGTCACACCGTTGAGCGTCCGAGTTTGATCTTTACCGTTTCTGGAATTATGCCGATCGTACCTGGGAGTTTATTGTTTAAGACGTGCAATGCGTTTGCAGAAAACAATTACACACAAACTGTCAGTTACGGTGCACAAGCGATTTTAGTCGGAATCTCGATTGCGTTAGGTTTTTTCTTCAATGAAGCCTTTGCAGCAATTTTGGCTCAATTGCGTACACATAAAAAAGACTAACGATTTTGTTAGTCTTTTTTTACTTCACAAAAATAATGACAAAACTGTTATACAACAAGAGTTGGAAACAATGGTCGTTTCATGCTAAGTCCTCTATGCTAAAAAGTGTAAAAAATAAGACGAGGACGTGATTAAAGTGAAAGGATTAACCAAGGAACTGATACAAGAGATCCAACATAGTACAGAAAATAAATCATACCGTGTGGCCCAACATGCTGTAACAACGAATGGGATCTTTAAAGCAGCACAAAATATCCAAGCAATCAACGAGAACTATTTCAATTTTTCCGTAGATATCGACGATCACTTGGTGACTAATCAAAATCATAGCGGCCGTTGTTGGATGTTTGCTTGTTTGAACATTTTACGCTCGCATATTGAAACACAATACGAGATTGAAAATTTTGAGCTGTCGCAAAATTATTTGTATTTTTGGGATAAACTGGAAAAAGCAAATTATTTTTACCAACAGATCTTAGCAACTGCAAATAAAAAATTAGCCAGTCGAACGGTCCAATATCTACTTACTACACCACAACAAGATGGTGGTGACTGGAATTTGGTCTTATCCTTAGTAGAAAAATACGGCTTAGTTCCACATTATGCGATGAATGAAACAAGTTGTAGCATCGACTCTACAGAGTTAAATACGATATTAAATCGTAAACTAAGAAAAGATGCTTATGCGATCCGTGAAATGGTCGACCATCACGCCAAGCATTGTGAAGTCGAAATGTATATTAAACATCAATTAAAAATAATTTATACAATTCTTTGTACATCTCTTGGTACACCGCCTGAAACCTTTGATTTTACGTTCCGCACGAAAACGAACACGTTTGAACAGTACCCTAACTTAACACCACTTCAATTTTATCAAGAGTATTTGACATTGGACCTAACAGATTATGTCGCGATTATCAACGTCCCGGATGAATCGATGCCATTTCATCAGCTTTATCAAGTACAATTATCCGATAATATGATTGATGGGATCCCAAATTATTATGTAAATGTGCCAATCGAACAAATGAAGGAATTTACGATCGCGCAATTAAAAGCCAGTGAACCTGTCTTTTTTGGTTGTGACGTGCTGAAATATTTTGATCGAACAAAAGGGATCATGTCTTATGATCTTTATGACTTTGATGCGTTATTTGATACTACGTTTACCATGCCAAAAGGACCGCGTTTTGTTTATCGTGAAAGTCTTCCCACACACGCAATGGTGATTGGTGGCGTGCACATCGTAAATGAACAACCTATTCGTTGGAAAGTCGAAAACAGCTGGGGACGAGAAATCGGAGATAAAGGATTTTTTGTGATGGACGATGCGTGGATGAGTGAATTTGTCTATGAAGTAGTCATCAAAAAAGAATTTCTGTCTAAAGATGTGTTGTCTGTTTTAGAACAAGAACCGACTGTACTTCCATTTTGGAATCCGATGAATCCCATTGCAGCACAAAAATAGAAAGGTAGGATGAGTTATGTGTACAACTGTATTAGTAGGAAAGAACGCATCGCGCACAGGATCAACTATGATCGCTCGTAATGCAGATGCGGAGGAACCGATTCAACCCGTAAAATTTATCCACGTGAAAGCAGATCAAAATGGAAAAGGAGAGTATCGCTCAACCGTTTCGGAGTATACGGAAGACTATCCAGAACATTCTTTGGCTTATCATATGATTCCATTCATTGAAAGCGAGCGTCCAGAACTTGGAATCATGGGGGAAGCGGGGATCAATTCTTTAAATATCGCTATGAGCTCGACTGAAAGTATCTTTGGAAACCCTTCAGTATTGGCTCTTGATCCTTTAACAAAACGAGGACTAGGTGAAGATTCCCTGTTGAACATGGTACTTCCTTATATTCGCTCGGCACGTGAAGGCGTGACGTATACAGCCAATATTATTGCTCAGTATGGATCACACGAAGGAAATGGCATTATTTTTAGCGATAAAGACGAGATTTGGTATATGGAAATTCCATGTGGCCACCACTGGGTCGCAGTACGTTTACCAGATGATTGTTGTGCAGTCATTGCCAATCAGTCCTTGATCGAAGACATCGATTTTACAGATAGTGAACATGTAATGTATTCAAAAGGCATACAAGAATTTGTGAGTCAAAATAGATTGAATCCTGATCGTGAAGGGTTTAATTTCCGTCATATCTTTGGTACGAGTTCAAAAGAAGATCGTAAATACAACACAGCACGGGTATGGTACGGACAAAAATATTTAGGATTAGATACCTCAGATCCTACTGCAAGTAACATGCCATTTTGTTTTAAACCTAATCGTTTATTGACGGTAGCCGATGTAGGTGCTGTGTTAAGTTCACATTATGATGAAACAGTCTATGATCCATTTAATGAAAATGATGTAGTTCAAGCTACAATGTATCGTCCAATTGCTATGAACCGAACAGCGGAGTCACATATTCTAGAAATACGAAACCATGTCCCTGAAGAGATTGCCGCTTTATTTTGGTTAAATAGTGGACCGACTGCATTTAATCCTTACGTGCCATTTTATACCAATAGTGAAGATACGGCACCTGCCTATCATCATACTTCGCCAACTTATGACAACAGTCAAGCTTACTGGTTAGCACGTGAACTTGCTGTTTTAGTGGAACGGGATTATCAAACATTATCGTATGCCAATTTTGATTATTTGACAGCAGCAGCCATTTTGACCAATCAACTAGTTGCGCAAACAGATCGGCTTTATCAAGAAGGAAATAGAGAAGACGCTGTAGCTTTCTTAACTGAACAAAATCAACAAAATGCACAAAAAATAATCGACTTAACGAAAAAACATATTGGTGAATTGATTGAAAAAGGATTAGCGCTTTCTAAACTTACATTTGATATTACAAAAGACGTTTAAAGGGAGGAAACCAAGATGCAACATGTACACAAACCGTCTGCCTCACGTCCATCGTCTGCTGCACCGTCTACACAAAAATTTAAAACACTTTCTAAAATTAGTTTACCGACCTTTATTGGCTTAACATTTGCACTTGTCGCTGGACCGTATTATTCGACGTTGACCGCGACGGGTTGGAATATGTTTATCTACATGGGGATTGCAGCGCTTTGTTTTGCCTTGCCGATCGCGTTGATTTCTGGTGAATTTGGGACCACTTTTCCAGGTCGCGGGGGTCCAGAACTTTGGGTCAACAACACGCTAGGTCCAAAGTGGGGATTTGTGACATCCTGGTTGATTTGGGCCGCGATGTTTCCTTCTATGGTAGTGGTTGGAACGGGATTTGCACCGATGCTTGCGTTATTGATCAAACGAGCGGATCTCGTTGAAAATCCTATCTATACCTTAGTCGTGATCTTAGGATTGGTCTGGTCGATGACGATCTTAAATTTAAAATTCGATATGGCGAAAATCAATGGGAAATTTGGGATTTGGTTAGGCTTATATATTCCAGTATTGATGCTATTTTCGCTAGGGCTGATTACTTTTATTAAATTTGGGTTTTCATCTCACAGTATTTTAGGCCAATTTTCATTTCATAAATTGATCCCTCAATCTTTTACTTCAGGAACAGGGATGTACTTTAGCGGAATTATTTTTGTGTTTTTAGGTATTGAAATGTCTTCAGTTTTTATTACACGACTAAATAACCCGTCAAAACAATACTCTAAAGGCATTATTACGGCACTGATCATGTTGGCCTTGTTCTCATTGATCAATTCTTTTTTAGTAGCAAACGTGATTCCAGCTGGAAAGATCCAATTGAACAATGGGGCTCAACCGTTACAGATTTTTGCCAATGAATTAGGGTTGCCATATGTTTTAGTCCAATTGTTTTGTTTGTTTTCGATTGTTAGTGTTGTGACAAATATGTCTACGTGGTTTGTCAGTGCATCGAAAACGATTACGCAAAGTGCGCTTCAAGGTGATTTTCCACCAAAATTCAATTTTTGGAAAACCAATAAATTTAATGCGTGTAAGAGTCTATTACTCGTACAAGCCATCGCGATTTCACTTTTGGCAGGGGCTTATGTGGTGATTCCAGGAATCAACAAGGTATTTATCATCATTACCAACAGCGGAACCGTACTATATTGTATGGCATATTGCTTAATGGCCATCGGATTTATTGCTATGCGTCGACAAAACAAAGCGCAAAAACATCCGTTTAGAATCGGTAAAAAAGGAAACGGTTTAGGATATTTTATGGCTGGTTTATTGATCGTAACGGTTTTCTTTGCCTTAACGATAACCTTTATCAACAATAATTTAGTAAACTTTATTTTTGTAGTTGTATTAGTGGCCATTTTATTTGCGATTCCATTGGTGATTTATAAAATAAAAAAACCAGAATGGAAAGAAGGCTTACCAAAAGAAGAGTGAAGATCAAGAGAGTGTGAAGCCACAGCAGAAATGTTGTGGCTTTTCTTATCTGAAAGGAGAAAAAATGGATAAACAACAATTTTTAGCATTGGAAGAATTGGGTGGACTGACGTTCAATCAACGAATGACAGGTTTAGCAGCTGTTACGACCTACGTTGAAAAGATACGTCAAGATCCAAAATTTAGCCAAACCGATCGTAATTTATGTGCCTATATTTTAAAGCTGAGTTGGCAGGTCGACACATTATCTGCAGTCAACTTGCAGAAACTTGTCGATACGATGGAACAGACAAGCGATCGCGCAGCGCAAGAATGCCTTCTTCTCTTACAATGGATCGAAACGAAATGGCAGATCAAGAATACATTGATTCTTAAAGAGTGGATAACATGTATCCAAAATAAACAAAAGGTAGCCCCTTATACTACACGGTTAATCAAGGTACTAGAAGCTGGACACTTTGACAATCGTTTAGAACGTAAGCTTTGGTATGTATGTGACTGTATCCAAAGCTTACTGTCGATGCAAAAAAGTAGTGATACGTTGCTTGCGTTAGTCTATGATCCAGATTATCCTGAAGCGATCAAGCAAGCATACAGTGTATTACTTGACTTGCCCTATATTTTAACGATGCGGTATGGACAACGATTTAGTGAATATATGCTCAACGATTTCTCATTGACGCTGTATGTAACAGAATCCACGATCAAAATAACGGATATGGACCAGTCTTTAGCTACACCACTTCATACTCGATGGAATCATTCATTGGCCCATGATATTGCACTGTATAAACAATTAGTAGTCCAATTTGATCGATATTATCATCAGTTTTTGCAAAGAGCACTCAATCATTATTGAGCGAGGCGATGGTACGTAAGGGTCCCATTTTATTGTAAGTCAATAATAGTTGGGCGATTTTAGCAGGAGATTCGTTCATTCCTGTTTTGATCCAATATAAAATACTTTCAGCTTGGACATCGAATAAGATAATATTGATATACGCTTGAGGAATGTCCTCAAATAAGGAGGCAAATTCTTCTAAGTGACGTTCGAGCAAATAAGCTAAAAGGTCATATAGTGTTTGCTTAGCGTGGAAGTAAAAAGCCGAATCATTATGATCTTGTAACAATACTGGAAACAAACGATGTTCTGCTTTGACTTCTTTTAAAATCAAAAGAACAGTTTGATAATCCACAAAAATCGTTTCTTCATCGGTAACATTGATACGTGTAGGATCTAAGCGTTTATCTTTTAAAATATTCATCAATTGTGCTAACGTTTCCGTTGTTTCTTTTTTGATCAAGTGATGGATGTCTTCATAATAATGATAAAATGTACTACGATTTACTTGTGCTTTTCGACAAAGTTCGCTGACTTGGATCTCACGGATTGGTTTCATTTTAGACAATTCAATTAGTGCTTCATAAAGTTTTACTTGGGCATTATGCTTTTTTGCTACACTCATCGGTATACGCTCCTTTGATCCAACCAACAGTTTTCTGAAAACTGTTGGTTGTTTTTGTATAGGCTCCATACTATACTAAATTTCTAAATCCGACAATGTGTTGTATAGTTATAGGAGGCATAAACATGTGGAAAAAAGAATTACAAACGATTGCCCGCGATAAAAAATTACGAATCGTATTGATTGTGATCGCGTGTATCCCGTTACTGTATGCTGCAGTATTTTTAGGATCGATCTGGGATCCATACGCTAAATTAGATCATTTGAAAGTAGCAGTAGTGAATGAAGATCAACATGCCACCTTTCAATCAAAAGACATTGCGATTGGCGATACATTAGTAAACAATTTACAAAAAAATGATGCATTAGATTTTGAGATCGTATCAAGTCAACAAGCGAGAAAGGGGTTGGAAGATGGAACGTATTATATGAAGATCACGATTCCAAAAACATTTTCAAAACAAGCAACCACGCTATTTGAAGATACTCCTCAGCCAATGCAACTGGCCTATGAGACAAATCCTGGGCGGAATATGGTCGTAGGGACAATTGCCGAATCAGCAACCAAATCCCTACAAGAATCGGTTCGTAAAGAAGTGACAAAGACCTATACCAAAGCACTTTTTGACCAATTTAAAACAGTAGGTTCAGGACTGGTCACTGCTGGAAAAGGTGCTATGCAAGTAGAAAATGGAACCAGTGAGCTAGCTAAAGGAGCACAAACACTCACTGACAATTTGACTCGACTTCAAGCATCGACATTGGCATTTGCAGATGGAAGTCATACATATGAACAAGGAATCAGTACGTATACAGCCGGTGTGAGTACGCTAAATGATGGGGCGCAACAAGTGAACCAAGGAACACAAGCTTTAGCCACTCGTATTCCAAGTTTAACTTCTGGTGTAGATCGACTCTCACAAGGAGCACAAGGATTAAATGAAGGCGTAACGGCTTATACTGCTGGAGTTGTGAAAGTAAATGCCGGTGTGGCGACTTTAGCGCAAACGAATCCTCAATTAGTCACAGCAGTTCAAGGTCTACAAGATGGCTTAACTACTTTGTCAGAGCAAGCAAGTACTTTGCCCACAGCACTTACCAGTATAAATGAGAAAACGACGACTTTGGATGATGCCGTTCAAACACAGCTGATTCCATTAGTGAATCAATTAGTCGATCAATTACAACAAAATACGACTACAATCGATACACAAGACATTCGTCAAACGACAGAACAATTAAATCAAACTATGTCTACAATTATTATGCAACTAGATACTGATCAAGCGACACGATTAGCTGAGCAATTGACACAACTGAACACTCTTTCTGACGCACAGCAACAAAGTGTGATTTCAGAAACAACTGCTTTTTTGACACAACTCACACCATTAAAGGAACAACTGCAAACTGTCAGTCAAGCAATCGGAGAAATTCAGAGTCAACTTTTACAACTATCTTCAGCACCAACTAGTTCAACGCTTGCAAATGCCACAGCGTTACAACAAGGGATCGTACGATTTGGGGATTCATTTACAACAGTCAATGCCAACTTCACTCAAGTTGCTCAAGGTGCACCAGCTGTAACGGAGGCCTTAGCGACGTTAACGGATGGAAGTCAAAAACTTACAGATGGAGTGATCACCTATACAGATAGTGTCGATCAATTGTCAGCAGGTACGGCTCAACTTGTGACCGCAACACCGACTTTACTTGATGGAAGTACTCAGTTGACACAAGGCGTTACGCAATTAAATAATCAAGTACCCGCATTAGCTGATGGGATTCAACGTTTAGCGAGTGGAACAAAAAAAGTCGCAGATGGTAGCCAGCAATTGGCGACGAATAGTCCAGCGTTAACACAAGGTATCACAAAATTAGCCACAGCTTCAACGCAGTTAGCTGATGGTAGCCAACAATTGGCACAAGGAAGTCAAACACTAGCTACAGGTGGACGTACATTAGACGATGGTGCGACGACATTAGCCGAAAAGCTGACATCAAATGGTCAAGATGTGACTACGCAAGCAACCGTTTCTGATCATACGATAGAAATGTTTGCCACACCAGTCGCATTAAGTAAAACAGAGTACAGCCATGTTAAAAATTATGGTTCTGGTCTAGCACCATACTTTTTATCTGTCGCCTTATTTGTAGGAGCGCTAGCGTTTAATGTCATCTATCCAATGGCTAAAGCAATTAAAAAACCAAGCAAAACCTGGGAATTATTTACTTCAAAATGGATCTTAATGATTGTATTTGCATTAAGTCAAGCCGTTATCTTAGCTACAGTTATGTTGTTTGCAATGAAGATCCAACATCAAAGTATTATAGGATTTTATGTAATGGCGATCTTTTCATCACTTGCGTCGACTAGTTTAGTAACGCTCTTAAATGTTGCATTTGGGACGATTGGAAAAGGATTATCAATGGTAATGCTCGTCTTACAGCTAGGATCAGCCGGAGGGACGTTCCCATTAGATGTAAGTAATTCATTTTATCAGTTTTTACATCCACTATTTCCAATTACTTATAGTGTGATGGGGTTAAGACAGGTGATTTCAGGTGGGATGCAAGCACATGCCTTCAGTCAAGCTGTCTTGATATTAGGCATGTATCTACTCATCTTTAGTAGCTTCTTGTATCTTACGTTTTGGCGCAAGCTAAAAACAAATTGTATAGAAACAGTCAACTAAAAAATAGCCTTGCTCAAGTCGAGCAAGACTATTTTTTTAAAGTTGTTTAAAAAATGATAAAGACAATAATCGTCTAGCGATGATGACCACAACAAACGCTTTGATAGTATCGCCAGGAATAAATACAAGATTGGAAAGTAACGCTTGTAAAAGTGGCATACCCGTCATCAAACTTAAACCAATCGACCCCATAATATCGACGAATAACACACCAGGCAGCCAAATAATCAGAAATTGTTTGAAAAAATGAGTAGTTGCAAGGAAAGCTTTTTGATTTAGACCAATCAGCGTTGCACTAAATACCCAACTGACAAGATATCCTACTGTGACACCGGCAAAGACGGCTACGCCACCAGAACCGCCAGATAAAATTGGAAATCCTAATGCGACTAATACTAAAAAGAGTAAAATAGTTAACGTTCCTTTTCTGGCACCAAGTAAAATTCCTGCAAGCATAATTCCTAAATTTTGAAAGACTAAAGGAACGGGTAAAATCCCTAAAGGAATGGGTGGAATAAAGCCTAAAATAATAATAATGGCAATCATCATAGCAATGGCCGTAATCGTTCTCGTTTTCATCGTGTAAATTCCTCCTTTTAATATGTTACCCATTATATTATAATTGGTTAACAAAAGAAAGAGGAGAATCAAACATGTGTGAAAATAATCCATATACCATTCATGGTAAACTAGTCGATCAAGTAGGAAGGTGTGTCCATTATCATCAAAACGAAGATGTGGTGGCATTAAAATGTGGCGCTTGTCAAAAGTATTATGCTTGTTTTGTTTGTCATGATGAATGTGAGACTCACCGCTATCAGGCCATGGATCGAACGGATACTGCTTTAGTAATATGTGGGGTCTGTCGGCACACCTTGACGTATACTCAATATCAAATACAGTCGTGTCCTTATTGTTTTCAATCGTTTAATCCTAACTGTGCACTTCATCATGATATTTATTTCAACTAAAAAAAGATACGTAAATACGTATCTTTTTAGGTTAATGAGGAAAAATAGCCGTCAACCATTGGGATAATTTAGCCGGATTTAAAAAGGGGTCTGGCACTGTGGTCAATTTTCCTTGACTGTAACAATAGTAGATAAATAAAATCGCGCCAACGCCAAGTGTTTTTTCTACAACACCACCCGTTGTATAAAGTGGAATCTGGTATTTAAATTTTGAGAGTGGCTTAAGCCAATAAACACCATTTTTACTAAAACTGTCTTCTAAAATATGTAACGTAGCACCAAAAGCTAAGCAGTAACTTAAAGTCAATGCATCAAATTTTACAGTAAGTAGCGCACTAATAAAAAATAAAGCCAATGGGAAAAAAATAGTATGTGTCAGTCCACGATGTCCAAAGACTGCTTTAATGATATTAGATAGACCGAGTGTTCGTTGTCCGATGACTGAATGAGGTTCGTCGATATCTGGTAGCAACACACCAAGATTTAATAGCAATACATTAGTCAAATTCAATGTATTGGTTTGTGCCATAATCGGTAGCGCAATCGCATTACTAACTAATAAATGATTCGTGTATAACATAATGCTCTCCTTTATTCTTGTTAAGATAACTAGTGTAGCATAAAAAATAACATACCGAAATATAATTCGAATTAATAAGCCAAAAATAAAATCGAGATTATTTTTCGCTTTCCTTTTGCATCTTAGTTTAAATAGCCTATAATAAACAAAAAGGAGGCGAAAAAAAAACATGTTTACGAAAAAAAATAAACGAAGTCTAATGTATTGGTCACTTGAGATGCTTGTTCTTGCAACATTGATTTTTGTCTTAAGCAAAATCAACTTTTTATTTCAACCGATCGGTACTTTTTTCTCTACATTATTTATTCCAGTATTGATTGCAGGCTTTTTATTTTATGTATTAAACCCAATTGTTTTATTTATGACCAAACGGCTGCATATAAAACGCATACTTGCGATTGCTATTGTTTTTTTACTACTGATTGCAGCCCTAGTGTTAATTATCATGACAGTTATTCCTAGCTTGATTAATCAAATTGCACAACTTGCATCAAATATTCCAAACTTTATGAGTGATGTAGAGGACTGGGCAACGAAGCTTGCGAAAAGCGAGATGTTTAAAAAGTTCGATTTGATGGGCGAACTAGAAAAACTAAATATTTCATATGGCACCATTATCCAGCGTTTTTTAAGTGGCTTATCCAGTAGTTTAGGATCGATCTTTAGTACAGTAGCAAGTGCTACGATTATTATTTTGACGGCACCATTCATCCTCTTTTACATGTTAAAAGATGGGGATAAAATTGTGCCAAATGTCGAAAAAGTATTTTCTAAAAAGCGTGGCGCTCAGATTGCGGAATTGATGGGACAAATGAATCAGACATTAGCGAACTATATCAGTGGTCAAGTGATTGAATGTCTATTTGTTGGAACCTTTACATTTTTAGGGTATCTGATTTTAGGTGTAGATTATGCCTTTTTATTCGGTGTGATTGCTGGATTAACGAATTTGATCCCTTATTTAGGACCGTATCTTGGATTGATGCCCGCTGTGTTTGTCACGATTTTCAATGAGCCATTCAAAGCATTGTTGTGTTGTGTCGTTGTGTTGATCGTACAACAACTAGATGGAAATATTATCTATCCAAATGTAATCGGAAAAACATTAAAAATTCATCCATTAACCATTATTATCGTCTTATTAGTGGCTGGAAACTTAGCAGGATTGTTGGGAATCTTTTTAGGTGTTCCATTTTACGCGATTTGTCGTACGGTCATTATTTTTGTGATCAAGATTATCAAAGAAACTAAAAAAGGACCTTTAGAAATCGATACGTAAGAAGATTTCGTTGCAAAGATTTTTGCTTTATGATACGATTTGAGCGTGGATTTATCCATGCTTTTTTTTTATAAAAAATGAACAAAAACAGAATAAGGAGAGAATGCAACTATGAATGCTGACCCTGATAGTCAGTCGCTTTTAGCGCAAATTTTATTATTAGTTATCTTAACGTTGATCAATGCGTTTTTTGCTGCAGCAGAGATCTCGATGGTATCTATCAACAAAAATCGAGTAGAACAAAAAGCCGAAGAAGGGGATATAAAGTCAAAAAAACTGATGAAAATATTGAACAATCCGACCAACTTTTTATCTACGATCCAAGTAGGGATCACGGTTGTAAATATTTTATCTGGTGCGGCGTTAGCAGAAAGTTTAACTGCCAAATTGACTCCACTTTTAGGAACTGGTACAGCTGCGAGAAGCTTAGCTAATTTAATTGTATTAGCCGCTTTAACTTATGTATCTATCGTATTTGGTGAATTGTATCCAAAACGAATCGCTTTGAATAAATCTGAAGAAGTTGCTCAAGCCACTTCTGGCATTATCCGTTTGATCGGAACGGTGATGACACCATTCGTATGGTTTTTATCTGCTTCGACCTCATTGCTTTCAAAAATCACACCGATGAAATTCGATGATGAAGATTCAAAAATGACGCGAGACGAAATGCGTTATATGCTTGAAACAGAAGGTGTATTAGAAGACGAAGAACTAGAGATGTTACAAGGTGTATTTTCTTTAGATACAAAAGTTGCAAGAGAAGTAATGGTCCCAAGAACAGATGCGTTTATGATCGATATCAATGATCCAATGGAAGAAAGTTTAGAAGCGATGTTAGCTGAAAACTATTCGCGTATTCCTGTCTATAATGAAGATAAGGATAAGATCGTTGGTGTGATACACACTAAAAATTTACTAAAAGTCGCATTTCAAGTTGGGTTTGATCAACTGAACCTACAATCGATTTTACAAGAGCCGTTATTTGTTCCTGAGACGGTCTTTATTGATGATTTATTATATGAATTAAAACGAACACAAAACCAAATGGCTATCTTATTAGATGAATATGGTGGTGTTGTAGGGATTGTCACGCTTGAAGATTTATTAGAAGAAATCGTTGGCGAAATCGATGACGAAACCGATGAAGTAGAAAATCTCTATGAGAAAATCAATGAGCAAGAGTATTTGATCCAAGGACGAATGTTGATTGAAGACTTCAATGAAGTGTTTGAGACCACGCTGCATATGTCAGATGTGGACACAATGGCAGGTTATTTAATTACGGCCCTTGGCACGATTCCAGACAAAGATGAAAAATTATCGTTTGAAATTGATAATTTAACGTTGATCACCGAAGAGATGGAAGGCAGTCGAGTATTGAAAATTCGCGTGATTTTTTCAAAAGACGAAGAAAAAGAAATCGAGCCAGAAGAAGAACGTCGCTTTTTCAAAAAGGAATTTGATGATGACGAACCTCGTCGTTAAAAGAAGAAGCCGTGTGCTTCTTCTTTTTTTCGGCTTTATTTCATGCTATACTAAACCAGTTGTTACAATTAGATCGAGTAGAAAAAGGAGGATTGTACTCATTTTTTGAGTAAAACCTATATGAAAAACCCTAACTTACATCAGCAAGTCGACAGTCGCCGAACGTTTGCGATTATTTCCCATCCGGATGCGGGGAAAACGACAATTACAGAGCAATTATTATTATTTGGTGGCGCGATCCGTCAGGCCGGTACTGTAAAAGGAAAAAAAACCGGTAATTTTGCGAAATCAGACTGGATGGAAATCGAAAAACAACGTGGAATTTCAGTAACAAGTTCAGTAATGCAATTTGATTATCAAGATAAACGCGTAAATATTTTAGATACACCCGGACATGAGGATTTCTCTGAAGATACTTACCGTACATTGATGGCAGTAGATAGTGCCGTAATGGTCATCGATAGTGCCAAAGGGATTGAGGCTCAAACGAAAAAATTATTCCAAGTTGTCAAAAAACGTGGGATTCCTATTTTTACGTTCATTAACAAATTGGACCGTGATGGCCGCGAGCCACTTGAACTATTAGAAGAATTGGAAGACTTGTTAAATATCGAATCATACCCAATGAACTGGCCGATTGGGATGGGAAAAGGGATGGAAGGTCTTTACGATATCTTTAATGACCGTGTGGAATTGTATCGTCCTGAAAATTATGATGGCGAGCGCTTAGTGGCACTTGATGCGAATGGCGAATTGCCTGCTACGCATAAATTGACAGAAAATAGTGTGTACCATCAAGTGTTGGAAGAAGTCGAATTGTTAAAAGAAGCCGGAGACGAGTTTGATGTGGACAAAATCACCCGTGGCGAACAAACACCAGTATTCTTTGGTTCGGCGTTAACCAATTTTGGTGTCCAAACGTTCTTAGAGACCTTTTTACAATTTGCACCAGCTCCACATAGCCATCCAACAGTCGATGGACAAGAAGTTAGTCCTTATGAAGAGGAATTTTCTGGTTTTGTTTTTAAGATCCAAGCCAATATGAATCCTGCCCATCGCGACCGAATCGCTTTTGTCCGTATTTGTTCTGGTACATTTGAACGCGGGATGGATGTGAACTTGCAACGTACAGGTAAAAAAACAAAATTGAGTAATGTCACACAATTTATGGCAGATGCTCGTGAAAATATCGAAGAAGCCGTAGCTGGGGATATTATTGGAGTATACGACACTGGAACGTATCAAATTGGGGATACGTTAACTGAAGGGAAATTAAAAGTCGAATATGAAGAGTTGCCTTCATTTACACCAGAACTGTTTATGAAAGTCACAGCTAAAAACGTTATGAAACAAAAATCATTCCATAAAGGGATCTATCAATTGGTTCAAGAAGGTGCGATCCAGTTGTATAAAACGTATCTTGCAGATGAGTATATCATTGGTGCAGTAGGACAATTGCAGTTTGAGGTCTTTCAATACCGTATGTTAAATGAATACAATTCAGAAGTCATTATGACACCAATGGGCAACAAAATTGCACGATGGATCGATCCAGAAGATTTAGATGAACGCATGAGCTCATCACGTAATATTTTAGCAAAAGATCGTTTTGATCAACCGTTATTCTTATTTGAAAACCAATTTGCTGAACGCTGGTTTACAGAAAAATATCCTGAAGTAAAATTAAAAACACTACTATAATATAGACAAAAAACCGCTCTTCTTAATTAGAAGAGCGGTTTTATTATAGTATAGGAATGGATAGTTCAACTAAATTTGGTTCTTCAATAATGGTAAAGTGTTCAGGATCAAATGTACCAGTAGGCATTTTTTTGAAGAAATAATTTTTGATATCACGAACTTCATTTTTCATGATTGCTCGTTTTTCATTGACCAATAAAATCTCATAATGCGTTGGAGCTACGGTGTAGACGACAGTGATATCGCCGGCCGTATATACTTTGACCATCTCAGCATCGGTACTTTCAAGCTGTTGCATGACTAAACGTGAATGGCTATTCGTTACATTGATTAACTTCATTACGCTTCACCTCGTTTTATTTGGGTTTAAATGATTCGCTTACATTCTAATACTATTATAATTTTTATTGAAGAAAAGGGAAAGAAAAAGAATTTAAAAAGGCTAGAAAATCTAACCTTTTTAAGCAAACTATGCCTCAGTGTCTAAAGATGATGATTCTTTTGCTTTAATCGCAATTTCATTTTCTTCCGTTAGATAGGCAGTTAATTCATGAATCGTTGGATGATCTAAATAAAATTCAGCAATACTGTCTTCAATCGTATCTTGAATCGTACGACGTAACGGACGAGCTCCCATACTTGGATCAAAGCCAAGATCGACTAATTTTTCTTTCACGTCTAATGGGACATCTACATGCAAATGCTGCGCCTTTAGTAAATCATTAACTTCATCTAACATCAAATCAACAATCGTAACCAACATTTCTTTTGTTAGGGCATTAAACTCGATGATTCCATCGAAGCGATTTAAGAATTCAGGAGTAAAGTAATTTGGTAGTTGATTTAAAATTGAGCGTTGAGTGCCAGCTAGGCTTGCCCCAAAACCAACGCTAGCTTCGACATTTCCTGTACCTGCATTACTTGTCATGATAATGATCGTATCCTTGAAACTTACGGTGCGTCCTTTTGCATCAGTCAAACGTCCATCATCTAGAATTTGTAAGAACATATGCATCACATCAGGATGGGCTTTTTCGATTTCGTCTAATAGAATTAGACTGTATGGATTACGACGGACTTTTTCAGTCAATTGACCAGCTTCTTCATAGCCAACATAGCCAGGAGGTGATCCAATCAATTTTGCGATGCTATGTTTTTCCATATATTCAGACATGTCAAAACGAATCATAGCATCAGTTGAACCAAATAATTCTTCGGCTAGTTGTTTAGCTAGTTCAGTTTTTCCGACACCAGTTGGGCCAACAAATAAGAAAGAACCGATCGGACGATTTTGTTTTCCTAAACCGATGCGATTTCGTCGAATCGCTTTTGCTACTTTCTCTACAGCATTGTCTTGACCGATTACTTGTTTTTTCAAGTCTTCTGCTAAATTCTTTAATTGTGTTTGTTCTTTTTCTTTTAATTCACCAACTGGGATTCCTGTTTGGAGTTCGATCAGTTGTTCCATCGTTTTTTCAGTGATCACAGGAATTTCTTCATCTGCTAATTGACGATCTTTTAATTTTGTCAATCGGTTGATTTGATCACGGTAATAAGCCGCTTTTTCAAAGTCTTCTTCTTGAGAGGCTTTTTGTTTTTGTTCCTCAGCTGCAACCAATTTTTTCTCGATCGTTTTTGGATCAGCAAATTGGATGGTCAAGTTTTCTTTTGATCCAGTCTCATCTAGGAGATCGATGGCTTTATCGGGTAAAAAGCGATCTTGGATGTAACGACTAGACAATTCAGCTGCCGCACGAATGGCTTCTTCAGTGTATTTTACGTGATGGTAATCTTCATATTTAGACTGAATGCCCTTTAAAATAATAATAGTTTCTTCTATTGAAGGTTCATCTACACGGACAGGTTGCATCCGACGTTCCAAAGCCGCATCTTTTTCAATAATTCGGTATTCATTTAATGTAGTCGCACCAACTAATTGAATCTCACCACGTGCTAGGGCAGGTTTTAAAATATTACCAGCATCTAAATTGCCTTCACCAGTTGCGCCAGCACCGACGATTTCATGGATCTCATCAATGAATAAGATGATTTGGCCATTTTGTTTGATTTCATCCATTAATTTTTGCATACGTTCTTCAAATTGCCCACGAATCCCTGTACCTTGAACTAAAGAGGCTACGTCTAGACGAATCACTTCTTTGTCTAATAATTTTTGAGGGACTTCGTTGTTGACGATTTTTTGTGCAAGACCTTCAACTACAGCAGTCTTCCCAACCCCAGGTTCACCGATCAAGACAGGATTGTTTTTGTTGCGACGATTTAAAATCTCAATAACGCGTGCAATTTCACGATCACGCCCAATAACCGGATCGATTTGACCATCGCGAGCGAGTTGGGTGATATTTGAGCCGTATTCTTCCAATAATCCTTTCGGGCCGTTTTGTCTAGGTGGTTGCCCACCGTTCATACCAGATTGAGTAGGGGGAGTTTGTTCACGATTTTGTTGTTCCATTCGTTGGGACATTTGTTTGAAGAAATCATCAAGATTTCCAAAACCAAAGGGATCTTGTTGTGCCATACGCGCTCCTTGTTGTTGTTTTATTTTTTGATAGCAACTTTGGCAGTAATCGATTTGAGTTCGCTGACCAGCCACCGTTGCATATAAATGAATCGTTGCTTCATTTTTACCACAGTTTTGACAAAGCATACATTCACAACCTTTCATTAATAAACGTTCAATAATCATCAATAGTTTAATTGACCTTTATTGACCTTTAAAATTATTATACTGATTTTTTTTTGAGACGCAAGTATTTGAATTTGGCTTTACAAAAGTCAAAATTAGACAAAAAATTCTGTATAAATATTCTGTCTTTTTTCTTAATTCTCATGTAAAAATCATAAATATCTTAGTAAAACGGTTGTCTAATAAGGAAAAAAATGGTAATCTAAACAATTGAAAGGGTTAACCGTTTTATTTTTACGAAAACCCTAACAAAAATATTATTCGTTGAATAAAGGAGATTGATTAATTATGGAAAAGAAAGAATTTCACGTAGTTGCTGAAACAGGGATCCACGCACGTCCAGCTACATTATTAGTACAAACAGCTAGCAAATTTAGCTCAGATGTAAACTTAGAATATAAAGGTAAATCTGTAAACTTAAAATCAATCATGGGTGTTATGTCTTTAGGCGTTGGCCAAGGTTCTGACGTAACAATCACTGCAGAAGGCGCAGACGAAGCAGAAGCAATTGCTGCAATCGCTGAAACTATGCAAAAGGAAGGTTTATCTGAATAATGGTTGATATGCTAAAAGGAATTGCAGCAAGTGACGGTGTAGCCGTTGCAAAAGCGTACCTATTAGTTCAACCTGACTTGTCGTTTTCTAAAGTGTCTGTAGAAGATACAGATGCTGAAGCAAAACGTTTGGATGATGCCTTATCAAAATCGACTGAAGAATTACAATTTATCCGTGATAAAGCGGCACAAACATTAGGCGAAGCCGAAGCACAAGTTTTCGATGCTCACTTAATGGTATTGAGCGATCCTGAAATGGTTGGACAAATCAAACAAAACATTTCAGACAACAAAGTCAATGCAGAATCTGCTTTGACTGAAGTGACTGACATGTACATTGGAATGTTCGAAGCAATGGAAGATAATGCTTACATGCAAGAACGTGCTGCAGATATTCGTGACGTAACAAAACGTGTATTGGCGCACCTTTTACAAGTAACATTACCAAATCCTTCAATGATCAATGAAGAAGTTGTCGTTGTGGCACACGATTTAACACCTAGTGATACAGCTCAGCTAGATCGCAACTTTGTTAAAGCGTTTGTAACCGATATCGGTGGACGTACTTCTCATTCAGCGATCATGGCACGTTCTTTAGAGATCCCTGCGATCGTGGGAACAAAAGAAATCACAGATAAAGTGGCTGCAAACCAAATGCTTGCAGTGAACGGAATCACTGGTGATGTTATTTTAGACCCTACTGAAGAACAAAAAGCTGAGTTCATCGCAGCTGGTGAAGCTTACGCTGCTCAAAAAGCAGAGTGGGAAAAACTAAAACATGCCAAAACAGTTACAGCTGATGGCAAACATTTTGAACTTGCAGCAAATATTGGTACACCAAAAGATTTAACTGGAGTAAACAATAATGGTGCAGAAGCTGTTGGATTATATCGTACGGAATTCTTATATATGGATTCTCCAGATTTCCCAACCGAAGAAGATCAGTATGTAGCCTATAAAGCAGTACTAGAAGGCATGGATGGAAAACCTGTAGTCGTACGTACGATGGATATCGGTGGCGATAAAGAGTTACCATACTTGACATTGCCACACGAAATGAATCCTTTCTTAGGCTATCGTGCATTACGTATCAGTTTATCTAGTCTTGGTGAAGACATGTTCCGTACGCAATTACGTGCATTGTTACGTGCTTCTGTACATGGAAATCTACGTATCATGTTCCCAATGGTGGCGACTTTAGGAGAGTTTCGTTCTGCGAAAGCTCTTTATACTGAAGAACGCCAAAAATTAATCGATGAAGGTGTTGCAGTAGCAGATCACATCGAAGTAGGGATCATGATCGAAATTCCAGCAGCAGCAGTAATTGCAGACAAATTTGCTAAAGAAGTTGACTTCTTTAGTATTGGAACCAATGACTTGATCCAATATACAATGGCGGCTGACCGTATGAACGAACGCGTTTCATACCTTTACCAACCATATAACCCTTCGATTTTACGTTTGATCAAGCACGTTGTAGATTCAGCGCATAAAGAAGGCAAATGGGCTGGTATGTGTGGTGAAATGGCTGGAGATCAAACAGCAGTTCCATTGCTTATGGGTATCGGTCTAGATGAGTTCTCAATGAGCGCTACATCGATTCTAAAAACACGTAGCTTAATGAAACGTTTAGATACAACGAAAATGCAAGAATTAGCGACACGTGCATTAGATGACTGCGATACAATGGAAGAAGTAGAAGCACTAGTTGCTGAATACTTAGCTTAATCGCGATAAAAAGAGTGACTTTCTGTAAAGAAAGCCACTCTTTTTTTACATAAAACGTGAAGAATCCTTCATAAGACCTACATACAATCTAGTGAGCTATGCTATAATGAACAATGAACATTCTCTAAACATGAGAATAAACCTGGAGTTAGGAAGGGAATCATATGCTTAAGATTACAATGTTTTCAAAAGCAGATAAAGTGAAAGGTCAAGGTGTGGGTAGCGCGTATATCGAATTGATCAACATGTTGAACGAACAATTCAAACAAGAATTTGTGATCAACATCAATACATGGGGCAAAGCCGATATCTCACATTATCACACTGTTAATTTTCCTTTTTATTTATCAACGTTTTTCAAAAAGCAACGTGGTGTAAGAATTGGTTATGTTCATTTCTTGCCAGAAACATTAAAAGGAAGTATCGAATTGTTTGCGCCTTTTCAAAAAATATTTGAATGGTACGTGTTAGACTTTTATCGACGAATGGATGAATTAGTTGTTGTAAACCCTAGTTTTATTCCTGAGTTAGTCAAAGCGGGCTGTCCAGAAGATAAAATTACATATATTCCTAATTTTGTGTCGAATGAAGTATTTTATGAAAAATCAGCGAGCGAACAATGCGCGCTACGCAAGAAGTATGGATTTTCACCTGAACAATTTATGATTTTGGGTGTTGGACAAATTCAAAAGCGCAAAGGATTAGATGATTTTATTCAATTAGCTAAAGACAACCCAGAGCTAACCTTTGTGTGGGCGGGTGGATTTTCGTTTGGAAAAATGACAGACGGATATGAAGAATATGAAAAAGTATATAAAAATCCGCCTGAAAATCTTATTTTTACAGGGATTATTGATCGCGAAGAACTCGTTGAGTATTATAATTTATGTGACGTTTTCTTATTACCTTCATATAATGAACTGTTTCCGATGAGTATTTTAGAAGCATTTAATTGTGGTACACCAGTTATGGTAAGAGAGCTTGAATTGTATCAATCTGTTATCAAAGACTATTATATTGGATGTAACGATCGACAAGAGATGCAAAAAGCCTTGCGTCGATTTAAGAAAAATCCTGAATTATTGGAAGAATATCAAGAACGATCACGTAACGCTGCGCACTATTACTCAAAAGAACACGTTGCTAAAATTTGGCATACGTATTATACCGAAACGGTAGAGCATTATCAGAAAAAGAATTAAGAGTCGGAGGGAGAACAGGTGAAAGTTGGATTTTTTACAGATACTTATTTTCCGCAAGTTAGTGGTGTCGCCACTTCAATTAAGACGTTAAAAGACCAATTAGAAGAAAATGGCCATCAAGTATATATTTTTACCACAACTGATCCGCATGCGCCGGCTTTTGAGGAAGGTGTCATCCGCATGCCGAGTGTTCCTTTTGTTTCATTTAAAGATCGTCGAATCGTGGTTCGTGGCATGTGGTATGCTTACTTGATCGCCAAAGAATTACAACTTGATTTGATCCATACCCATACAGAGTTTGGTACAGGGATCTTAGGGAAGATGGTCGGTAAGAAATTAAAGATCCCGGTGATTCATACTTACCATACAATGTATGAGGATTATCTTCATTATGTGGCTAAAGGAAAAGTATTACGGCCTTCGCATGTCAAATATTTTTCACGTTTATTTGTGAATCATTCTACTGGGGTGGTTTGTCCCAGTGAGCGAGTGATCAAAACATTGCGTAACTACGGGGTATCTATTCCGATGCGGATTATTCCAACAGGGATTGAGATTGATAAGTTTAAACGTCCAGATATCACGTCTGAAATGATACAAGAGATTCGTCAGCAAGTGAAAATAGCACCTGACCAGATCATGCTGTTATCATTAAGTCGTTTGTCTTATGAAAAAAATATTCAAGCGATTTTAGAAGGAATGCCTGAAATCGTTCAACACAATGCATCAATCCGGTTAGTCATTGTCGGTGATGGACCGTATAAACCACAACTTGAAGCCCTAGTTGCTTCTTATGATTTAGAAGAATATGTAGTGTTCGTCGGTGAAGTAGCCAATCATGAAGTGGCATTATATTATCATGCGGCAGATTATTTTGTAAGCACGTCGACTTCTGAAACACAAGGCTTAACCTATACCGAAGCAATGGCTGCAGGGTTGCCGATGATTGTAGAAGGAAATGATTATTTGAATCATTTGATTGATGATGCTAGTTTAGGAACGACATTTGCAACGGATCAGGATTTTGCACAAGCTGTATTGCGTTATATTGAAAAAGATCTTTCGTTACAACCAGAAGTCTGTCAGCGTAAATTACAAGAAATCTCTGCTGAACAATTCGGTTTGTCGATGATTCATTTTTATCATGATATGATCGCATTAAAAGAAAAAGAACGTGCTGTGGAAACAAAAGAAGTTTCGTTAAAAAAAATTAAGTTGAAATTAAGTAGTTCCAAACGATCGGGACAATAGAAACTGCAAAAACTACGTTATCAGTGCTATACTGAAGACGTAGTTTTTTTAATTTGGAGGGATGAAAATGAACATAGGCTTTATTGGAACAGGTGTCATGGGACATGCGATGGTCGAACATCTTTTGGCTGCTGGTCATACGGTATTTGTATATAATCGTACGCAAGAAAAAACAGACGATTTAATACAAAAAGGAGCGATTTGGCAAGCGACACCACAAGAAGTTGCGCAACAAGCGGAGATTATCTGTACGATGGTGGGGTATCCTCAAGATGTAGAAGAAATCTACTATGGAACAAAGGGGATCTTTTTAGCTGATATACAACATAAATTGTTGATTGATTTTACAACCAGTACGCCAAGTTTAGCAGAAAAAATCGCCCAAACAGCACAAGAACAACAGGCGCAAAGTCTAGATGCACCTGTTTCTGGTGGTGATCTAGGAGCAAAAAATGCGACATTGACGATTATGGTAGGTGGCGTGAAAGAAGCATATGAACGGGCATTACCATTGTTTGAAATTATTGGAAAAACTTATCAATTGCATGGTGATCCAGGAAAAGGTCAACATACAAAAATGGCCAATCAAATCATGATCGCAGGGACGATGACTGGAATGGTTGAGATGCTCGCTTATGCCAAACAAGCTGGATTGGATTTACCAAAAGTTATGGAGACTTTGGGTGGAGGGAGTGCGAGTAACTGGTCGATGCTAAACTATGGTCCGCGTATTTTAAAAGAGGACTATAGCCCAGGCTTTTTTGTTAAACATTTTATTAAAGATTTAAAAATTGCTTTAGATGAAGCCAAACAAATGAAACTGGATCTTCCGGCGACGACATTAGCAGAGAAGCTCTATGAACAGTTAGCTGATCAAGGATTTGAGAATGAAGGAACACAAGCATTGATTCGCTTGTATTGGCAAGATGGAAAAAAAACTGAAAATGACTGATTTTTTTGTCAAAATCAATGCAAGATAGCCGCGATTCTGTTACAATGTAACAGAAACGAGGAAAGGGAGGATTGCTGAATGAAAAGTTCGCAATTAGTCGCGATTATTAGACGTCTCGAAGCGATGATTGAAGCGCAAGATAACGAAATACAAGTACGCCGTTTTGAAAAAGAAGGCGTTGAGAAATGTACGGTAACATACGATCGTGCAACAGAAACATTCGAATTAACCGAAGCTGCATCAAATCAACCATATCAATTTGATAATGTTGATATTGTTGCAATGGAGATTTACGATTTAATTCAATAACATAGAAAAGAAAATGAGCAAGCTTGTCGAACTCGTTTTCTTTTTTTTATAAAAAAATAAATAAATACGCTTTTTTTTAGGGTGGTTTCTGAAAAAATAAAAAAACCTCTTGCATTTTTTGTTTCTGTAATTTATAGTTTGATTATCAAATCATTTGATAATCAAACTATCCGGGTGGCGAAGTCATGAGTGAAAATTTTGAACAAATTAATGATCTTCTAGTTGAAGTATTCAATGATATATTGGTCATTGAAGAGTCAGAATTAAAAAAATCACAGTTCAATGACTTGTCGATCACTGAGATGCATACAATTGAAGCTGTAGGGATGTATAAGAAAAAAACTACAACCGAAGTTGCAAGAGAGTTATCAGTCACAGTCGGTACCTTAACGATTGCTGTTAATCGTCTGGTGAAAAAAGGATATGTCGAACGGATTCGTAGTGAAGACGATCGGCGTGTGGTTAAATTAGGTTTGACAAAAAAAGGAAAATTGCTTTACCGTGTTCATCAGCATTTCCACCGCGAAATGATTCGCTCTGTCGTAAAGGGAATGGATAAAGATGAAGTTTCAGCGTTATTACAAGCGCTAGATAGCTTGCATAACTTCTTGCAAGAATACAAGTGAGTGGACAACATGACGAAATATGGACGAATCGTGGCTAGTGCAAGTTATACACCAGCACAGATTGTCACAAATGATGACTTAGCCAAAAAAATGGATACAAGCGATGAATGGATCTATTCCAGAACTGGAATCAAACAACGACACATTGTACGAGATGAAAATACTTCAGATCTTTGTATCCAAGTTGCGCAAAAGTTATTACATGAAGTAACTCTTGAAGCGAATCAACTTGATTTTATCATTGTAGCGACAATGTCACCAGATTTTCAAACACCTTCTGTTGCCAGTATGGTACAAGGTGCGATTGGTGCGACCAACGCTTTTGCATTTGATATGAGTGTCGCGTGTTCTGGTTTTGTCTATGGACTATCGATTGCAGATAAATTGATCCAAGGTGGCGCGACGTATGGTCTTGTCATTGGTGGTGAGGTATTATCGAAAATGGTCGATTGGCAAGATCGCTCAACTGCTGTATTGTTTGGCGATGGAGCAGGCGGTGTGGTATTAAAAGCAAGCGAGCAACAAATGATATTGATTGACGATCTACATTCAGATGGTACGCGTTTTGATGCTCTGACATCTGGTTGTGTAGCAGTCGAAAATCAAGAAAAAGAAGCGAAAACATTATCTCCTTTACAAATGAACGGTCGGGCGATTTTCGACTTTGCGACGCGTGAAGTCATGGCATCGACAAGAGAGATGTTAGGAGATCAATTAGCAGATGTCGATTATTTTTTATTACATCAAGCTAATTCGCGTATCTTAGATATTTTCGCGCGTAAATTAAAAGTACCAAGAGAACGTTTTTTACAAAACATGCAAAATTATGGAAATACATCGGCAGCCACAATTCCATTATTATTAGATGAAGCAATCCAAGCGGGAACCATCACGCTTGGAAGTCGACAAAAAATAGTAATGACCGGTTTTGGCGGTGGATTAACTTGGGGTAACTTGTTACTCGAAGTATAAAAATAAAAACAAACAATATTTGGAGGAATTATTCATGGTATTCGAAAAAATTCAAGCAATCGTAGCAGAAGAGTTAGGTAAAGAAAAAGACGAAATTCAATTAACAACAAATATTCAAGAAGACTTAGAAGCAGATAGCTTAGATTTATTCCAAATCATCAACGAAATCGAAGATGAATTCGATGTGAAGATCGAAACTGAAGATGGAATCAAAACTGTTGAAGATCTAGTGAAATACGTAGAAGCACAACAAGCATAATAAATAAGAGGCTGGGCGAAAGCCTGGCTTTTCTTATTGGAAAAAGAAAGGGGAATGATTCATGTCAACTGCCTTTTTATTCAGTGGTCAAGGTGCACAATATGAGGGAATGGGGAAAGAACTCTATGATGTCTATCCAGTTGTTCGCGAAACATTTGAAGAAGCAAGTGATACGCTAGGCTATGACGTTGCCGCGTTATGTTTTGATCCAAATGATCGTTTGAATTTAACCGAATATACTCAACCTGCTATTTTGACTGTGAGTACAGCTTTTTATAAGGTGGCATGTCAAGAAGGACTAAAACCAGATGCTGCATTAGGCTTAAGCCTAGGAGAATATACTGCATTAGTTGCTAGTGGTGCATTATCATTTAAAGAAGCGGTGTCTTTAGTTCAAAAGCGTGGTCGTTTTATGACACAAGCCGCACCTTTTGGTTCAGGAAAAATGGTCGCGGTAATGAATGCAGCAGTGGAAGATATCGAAGCTGCTTGTGTACAAGCCGCAGCTGAAACGAAAAAAATCGTCGTGCCAGCAAACTATAATACACCGCAACAAATCGTAATCGGTGGTGAGAGCGAAGCAGTCGATCAAGCCGTTGCGATCTTGCAAGAAAAAGGTGTGCGCCGTATGATTCCATTAAACGTTAGTGGACCTTTTCATACTCCAATTTTAGCGCCTGCTGCAAAAGAATTAGCACAAGAATTGGCACATATCGAATTCTCAACAATGACGATCCCTGTAGTGGCCAATACAACAGCTAAAGTGATGCAAGAAGATGAGATCAAGACGTTACTAGAACGCCAAGTGATGTCACCTGTTCGCTTCTACGAAAGTATTGCCACCTTACAGACACTAGGGATTACGGAATACATTGAAGTTGGCCCAGGAAAAGTGCTAAGCGGATTCTTGAAAAAAATCGATAAAACATTGTCTAGTCATCGAATCGAAGACGTAGAGACATTCAATCAAACACTAGAATTACTTCAATAGGAGGTCTACATGGAATTACAAGGAAAAAATGCGTTTATTACAGGTAGTACACGTGGTATCGGACTTGAGATTGCAAAAGCTTTTGCAAAACAAGGAATGAATATCGTATTAAATGGCCGTGGTGAAGTTTCAGAAGAGATTATTGCAGAAATTACTGCTCATGGCGTAAACTGTGTGGCAGTTTCTGGTGATATTTCAGATTTTGAATCTGCAGGTCGTATGATCAATGAAGCAGAAGAAAAATTAGGCAAACTAGCGGTTCTTGTCAATAATGCTGGAATTACCAATGATAAATTAATGTTACGCATGTCAAGTGAGGACTTCGAACAAGTCATTAAAGTCAACTTGACGGGAACGTTCAATATGACACAACACGTCTTGAAAAAATTCATGAAACAACGTGAAGGTGCTATTATCAATTTATCAAGTGTTTCAGGTTTAATGGGAAATGTTGGGCAAGCCAACTATGCGGCAAGTAAAGCAGGTGTGATTGGCTTTACAAAAACAGTCGCACGTGAAGCGGCTCCGCGCGGAATCACTTGTAATGCGATTGCTCCAGGGTTTATCAAAACTGATATGACAGATGTATTATCCGATAAAGTCAAAGAGCAAATGTTGCAAACAATTCCGTTACAAGCATTTGGTTCAGTAGAAGCTGTCGCAGATACTGCTGTCTTTTTAGCAAAAAATTCATATATTACAGGTCAAGTCATCAATGTTGATGGCGGACTAGTCATGAACGGATAGAAAAGGAGCAAAACAATGAATCGAGTAGTTATCACAGGGTATGGTGTTGTTTCTCCAATCGGAAACGACCCGGAAGCCTTTTTATCAAGTTTAAAAGAAGGTAAAAATGGAATTGGTCCCATCACGAAATTTGACGCTGCAGATACGGGCGTACATGTTGCCGGTGAGGTCAAAGATTTTCCACTAGAAAAATACTTTACGAAAAAAGATACAAAACGTATGGAGATGTTTTCGATTTACGGAATCCATGCGTCATTAGATGCAATGGAAATGGCTGCTTTAAAAGCAGAAAACATCAATGCGGATCGCTTTGGAGTTATCGTAGGTTCTGGTATCGGTGGCTTGCCAACGATCCAAGATCAAGTGACACGTATGAACGCTAAAGGTCCACAACGCGTTTCACCGATGTTTGTTCCATTATCGATCGTAAATATGGTATCTGGTAATATTTCAATGCGTGTTGGAGCAAAAGGCATTAGCTATTCACCAGTTACAGCATGTGCAACTGGAACCAATGCAATTGGGGAAGCGTACCGTAATATCAAACACGGCTATTCTGACGTGATTTTAGCCGGTGGATCAGAAGCGACGATTTGTGAAATCGGGATTGCTGGATTTGCTTCATTAACAGCTTTAAGTAAAGAAGAAGATCCAAATAAAGCTTCAGTACCATTTGACAAAGACCGTAATGGTTTTGTAATGGGTGAAGGTGCCGGAGTGTTGGTATTAGAATCATTAGAACATGCGAAAGCACGTGGCGCGAATATTTTAGGTGAAGTAGTTGGATATGGGTCAACCAGTGATGCATACCATATGACAGCACCAAATCCTGATGGTTCAGGTGCCGGTAAAGCAATTAAACTAGCATTAGAAGAAGCTGCGATCACACCTGATCAAGTCGGTTATATCAATGCCCATGGAACAAGTACACCAACAAATGATGGTGCTGAAGCGACAGCGATTCAATATGGTCTAGGTGCCGGTTATATGAATACTTACGTAAGTAGTACGAAATCAATGACAGGTCATTTACTTGGTGCTGCTGGTGGAGTGGAAGCTGTAGCCACTTTACTTGCCTTACAACATCAATTTATCCCACCAAATATCAATGTAACCGAACAAGATCCAAATATTGAACTAAACGTTGTGAAAAATGAAAGCATCGACGCAACATTTGACTATGCATTAAGTGACTCACTAGGTTTTGGTGGACACAATGCTGTAATCTTAATGAAGAAATGGGAGGAAGAAGCGTGAACTTCTCAGAAATTAAAGAAATCGTAGCCTTAATCAATCAATCGAACTTAACGGAATTCCATGTTAAGGATCAACAATTTGAATTGTACTTAAACAAAAATGCACAAGCACAAAAAACAATGGAGCAAGCAGCACCAGCACCTCAAGTAGCACCAGCACCTCAAGCAGCGCCGGTAGCGGTAGCTCCAGCACCAATCGTAGAAACACCGGTAGTAGATACACCAGTAGTACCGGCAGCAGACGTAACGGGTAAAGAAATCACGTCACCACTTGTAGGGGTAGCGTATCTTAAACCAAGTCCAGATAAAGCGAACTTTAAACAAGTTGGCGATACGGTTAAAAAAGGTGACGTATTGTGTATTTTAGAAGCAATGAAAGTCATGAATGAAATCGTTAGTGATGTTGACGGTACGATTGCAGCTGTACTGATTGAAAACGAAGCTGTTGTGGAATATGGTCAACCATTATTCGTTGTGAAAGAAGGCTAAGTAATGACAAGTTTAACTATACAAGAAATTAAAGAAATCATCCCGCATCGTTATCCGATGTTATTGATCGACCGTGTTGAAGAAATCGTAGCGGGTGAGAAAGTAATCGCCAAAAAAAATGTAACAATCAATGAACCATTTTTCCAAGGTCATTTTCCACATGAACCAGTTATGCCAGGCGTATTAATTATTGAAGCAATGGCACAAGCAGGTGCGGTAGCCTTGTTATCGATTGAAGAATTTAAAGGCAAAACAGCCTATTTTGGTGGAATCGATAAAGCAAAATTCCGTAAAAAAGTAACACCAGGCGATACCTTGATGTTAGAAGTCGAGATTTTAAAAGTAAAATCAAATGCCGGCATCGGAAAAGGTGTAGCAAAAGTCGACGGTAAAAAAGTAGCCGAGGCTGAATTAACCTTTATGATTGGATAGGTGAAAACATGTTTTCGAAAATTTTAATTGCCAACCGTGGTGAAATTGCAGTTCGTATCATTCGTGCTTGTCGCGAGTTAGGTATTCGTACGGTTGCGGTTTATTCTGAAGCAGATCGCGATGCACTTCATGCAGAACTTGCAGATGAAGCGATTTGTATCGGACCGGCTAAAGCAGTCGACTCGTATTTGAATGTTAAACAAATTCTAAGCGCAGCTATTTTAACGAAAGCAGAAGCGATCCATCCAGGATTTGGCTTCTTGTCTGAAAATAGTCAATTTGCTGAAATGTGTGAAGAATGCAATATTACGTTTATTGGACCAAAAAGCAAAACAATTGACGAAATGGGAAATAAAATCCATGCGCGTCAATTGATGATGGATGCAGATGTTCCAGTTATTCCAGGAAGCCATGGTTCGTTAAGTAGCGTGGAAGAAGCGATGACGTTAGCTGAAGAAATCGGATTTCCAGTTATGCTAAAAGCAGCAGCTGGCGGTGGTGGTAAAGGGATCCGTAAAGTAATGTCAGCTGAAGAGTTGCCAAAACATTTTGATTCCGCACAACAAGAAGCAAAAGCCGCTTTTGGTAATGATGAGATGTATATGGAAAAAATCGTATACCCAGCGCGTCATATCGAAGTGCAAATTTTAGCTGATAATTTTGGGAATGTGATCCACTTAGGAGAACGCGATTGTTCGTTACAACGCAATAACCAAAAAGTTCTAGAAGAATCACCTTCTGTCGTGATTACAGCCAAAGAGCGTGCGCATTTAGGCGAAATCGGTGTGCGTGCAGCCAAAGCAGTAAATTATCAAAATGCGGGTACGATCGAATTTTTACGTGATGAAGAAGGAAACTTCTATTTCATGGAAATGAATACGCGTATCCAAGTGGAACATCCAGTAACCGAAATGGTTACCGGGATCGATATTGTCAAAAAACAAATCGAAGTTGCAAATGGAGAACCACTAGGAATTACCCAAGAAGAAGTGACGTTTTCTGGTCATGCGATCGAATGTCGTATCAATGCAGAAAATCCGGCCTTTAACTTTGCGCCATCACCAGGTAAAATCAAAAACTTACTGTTACCAGCAGGAGGAATGGGTTTACGTGTCGATAGTGCGATGTATTCAGGCTATGCAATCCCACCATTCTACGATTCTATGATCGCTAAAGTGATCGTTCATGGAAATTCTCGTTTTGAAGCGTTGATGAAAATGCAACGTGCGCTAACCGAGTTTGTTACAGACGGTGTGGTGACGAATGTCGAGTTTCAAATGGATTTAATCAGCCATCCAAATGTTATCGCTGGAGATTACACGACAGCCTTTTTACAAGAAGACTTTTTACCAAACTGGAAACCTGAAGAATAGGAGGAGTGACGCATGGCTTTATTCAAAAAGAAGAAAGATTATATTCGTATTAATCCGAATCGCGATCAGCCGAGCAATCAACAACCTTCTGTTCCAGATGACATGTGGGCAAAATGTCCAAATTGTAAGCATACGCTGTATACGAAAGAAATGGGTGCAGAACGAATTTGTCCAAACTGTGGCTACAACTTTCGTATTCGTGCTTGGGAACGTTTATCGATCACGATCGATGAGCGTAGTTTTGAAGAATGGAATCATGGTTTAGAAACAAAAGATCCATTATCATTTCCTAATTATTTAGAAAAAGTACGTAAAATGAAAGCTGCGACACATTTAGATGAAGCAGTATTGACGGGAAAAGCGACGATTGAACAACAAGAAGTGGCCATTGCGATCATGGATTCACATTTTATCATGGGAAGCATGGGAACGATTGTTGGAGAAAAAATCACACGTTTGTTTGAACGCGCAACAAAAGAACAGCTACCTGTTGTAATTTTTACTGCTTCTGGTGGTGCAAGAATGCAAGAAGGCATTTTGTCTTTAATGCAGATGGCGAAAATTTCAGCTGCAGTCAAACAACATAGTAATGCTGGGTTGTTATACGTGACAGTGTTGACGGATCCAACAACAGGTGGTGTAACCGCTAGTTTTGGAATGGAAGGCGACATTATTTTGGCAGAACCTCAAGCACTAATCGGGTTTGCTGGACGTCGTGTTATCGAACAAACAATCAAACAAGAATTGCCAGATGATTTCCAAAAAGCAGAATTTTTATTAACGCATGGATTTGTCGATCAAATCGTTCCTAGAACGTTGTTAAGACAACGTTTGAGTGAATTATTAGCCTTGCATGTCAAAGGAGAGTGGTAAGCGATGGCCAAACAAGCACATGAAATCGTAACGTTAGCCCGCAGTAAAGACCGCTTGACTGCGTTAGATTATTTTGAAACGATGTTTGATGGATTTCAAGAATTTCACGGCGACCGTTTATATGCGGATGATGAAGCCGTAGTCGGTGGTGTAGCCTTTCTTGATGGAAAACCAGTGACGGTGATTGGGATTCAAAAAGGACGAAATTTAACAGAAAATCTTCGTCGTAATTTTGGATCACCACACCCTGAAGGATATCGTAAAGCATTGCGTTTGATGAAACAAGCAGAAAAATTTAATCGTCCTGTGATTACCTTTATCAATACAGCAGGAGCGTTTTGTGGAATCGGTGCTGAAGAGCGTGGTGAAGGTGAAGCAATCGCAACCAACCTTTTAGAAATGTCGGATCTAAAAGTCCCGATCATTTCAATCATTATTGGTGAAGGTGGTAGTGGTGGTGCGTTGGCTTTAGCATTAGGTGACGAAGTCTGGATGTTAGAGCACTCGATTTATGCCATTTTATCTCCTGAAGGATTTGCCTCAATCTTATGGAAAGATGGCAAACGTGCAAATGAAGCAGCTGGTTTGATGAAAATCACGGCTCATGAGCTAAAAGAGATGGATGTGATCGAGCGTATCATTCCTGAAACTTTCCGCGATGAAGCGTTAAGTAATCAAGAAATCATGAAACGATTGAAAGCTGATTTACAGTTCAAATTAAAAGAACTGATGCATCAGTCAGTCGAACAACGGATCGAACAACGTTACGCACGATTTCGTAAGTTTTAAAAAACAGAGAAAATCAGTTCTTGATTTTCTCTGTTTTTTTGTTTACGATCACCAAAAAGAGTAAAGAAAGTAGTGGACAGAATGAAAGATGCAACGTATTGGGTAAAGTTATTAAAAGAAAAACAAATTAGCCATCAAGAATTGATTGCACAGTGGATGAAACGAATCGAACAACATCCAGAGCTCAATGCCTTTGTTTCTCTAGATCCGGAGAAAACGCTAGAGCAGATCAAGCAAAAAAAAGACTGGTTAGATACGCCTTATGCGGGACTACCTATCCCATTAAAAGTACTTGGTCACACGAAAAAAGGATGGCCAAATACGGCCGCGTCACGTTTATTACTAAATAATCAAGCGCAAAGTACGAGTGCGTTTGTTGACCGATTAGAAAAAATCGGGTTTGTTCCATTTGGTCAAACCAACGCGCCAGAATTTGGATTTAAAAATGTAACGGACTCGACGGTGTATGGGGATGCTAAAAACCCACTGAATCTTGCATATTCTCCAGGAGGATCAAGTGGCGGTGCTGCTGCGGCTGTTGCCGGAAATTTAGTACCGATCGCAAGTGCCAGTGATGGAGGGGGGTCGATTCGCATTCCTGCGTCATTTACGGGATTGATTGGATTGAAACCCACAAGAGGAACGATGCCGATGGGGCCAAATGAACTTAGGGGATGGCAAGGGGCCTCGATTGGCTTTGCCATGACGCGTTCGATGCGGGATACGAAAACATTATTTTATTTATTACGTGATCCCAATCAGCCTTCACCCTATCAAGCACCGACTGTGGAGTGGACACACCAAGGTCCAAGTGCTAAACGCGCAATGTCTGTTGCAGTTTGTATCGATTCTCCTTTAGGCCATCCGGTAAGTGAAGAAGCAAAAATTGCAGTGAAAAAAACAGTGGCACAACTTGAAGCATTAGGGCACCATGTAACAGAGATCTCGTATCCGATCGATGGGCTTCAGTTGATTCAAGCATACTATCGGATGAATGGTGCAGATACAGCAGCGATGTTTCACGCGATGGAAAAACAAGTCGGACGATCCTTTACGCTAGAAGATATGGAACTGATGACGTGGTGGATGTATCAATCGGGTAAAAAAATGCCCGCTGCAGAGTATGTATTGTCCTTAGAAGTTTGGGATCAGGCCTTCTTGGAGATGGAAAAGTTATTTACGCAATATGATTTATTTTTATCTCCAAGTGCGACAACAACCGCGCCACGCCTTGATCAAGATCTTCAAAGCGATATTATTCGGACACAATTAAAAAATATTGAAACGGTTTCGTTTGCGGAGTCAGAGACGATTATCTTCGATATGTTTGCCAAAAGTTTAGCCATCACCCCGTATACACAACTAGCCAATTTAACGGGACAGCCAGCGATTAGTTTACCAGTCCATTTAACGGCAAACGGATTGCCCATTGGTGTACAATTTATGGCCAGTCGCGGACGTGAAGACCAATTGTTCCAGATAAGTGATGAATTGGAAGAAACTGGAATTTTCAATACGTATAAATAAACTAAAAGGGTGTGACAAGAGTCTGTCACACCCTTTAGTTTAATATTCGCCGCTAAATACTTTTTTCTCAGGTAGTGGGTAGTCAGCAATCGGCTGACCATCGGCGATTAGTGCTTCTTTAAAATCGGCGATACTAAGATCTAATTTTCGAGATAAGTCAAAGACGCTGTGCAAGACGTCATGAAAATACATCGAGTTTCCTTGTTCAAAATAGGCTTTGTATTCAGGAGAAGTATTGGCATGGCCTGTTTCTTCTTGATAGGTTTTTGCTTCTTTTAAATACGTATTAAAGTGTTCGTTGGTATAGTCGACAAAATGATTAAAAATGGCAATAGCTAGACTTAAATCTTTATGCCAAGAGTCATATGTTTTTTTCGCCAATCCGCCTTGAACTTCAATCAATTCAAAGTTATGATCACGAAGATATTGTGTAATCAACATTTCAGTATTTAACGCAATGCCGGTATACGATACTTCATCAAACTCAAAGTGTTTAAGGCTTTCTAGTTCAGTAAGTAAACTTTCTGGTGTGAAATTACGATTTTCGAGACTTTTATAAATCTTTTTTTGTTGAAACATTTGACCAACCTCCAATAAACTTATTTTGTATAGGTATATTATAAAACAATTGAATACAGAATGGAAAAGATATCGCTAGCTTGATTTGGTCTTCATGAGAATTGGTCACATATCTTTTATTTTCGTGTTTTTTCATGTATAATCGAAGGTTGAGGAGTACTGATCAGGACTCCTTCATTTTTTGACTAAAGGAGAATATATGTTTTCAAATTTTAAACCAACATGGATGGTAGATGCTATTTATAAAATCACTCCTGAACAATTGCAAACACATGGGATCAAAGCGGTATTGACAGATCTTGACAATACCTTGATTGCATGGAACAATCCTGAAGGAACAATCGAACTGCAACAATGGTTATTGACGTTGAAAAAAGCGGGCATTCCGGTTATCGTGGTATCGAATAATAACGAAGAACGTGTGCGCTATGCGGTAGAGCGATTTGATATCGATTTTGTAGCGCGAGCATTAAAACCACTAGGTAAAGGAATTCGAGAAGGTGTACGTCGTTTAAATCTATCAAAAGATGAAGTAGTTATGGTAGGCGATCAGATTATGACGGACGTTCGAGCAGCCAATCGCGTGGGTGTGAGAAGTATTTTAGTAAAACCGATTATTGATACTGACAGTTGGAAAACTCAATTTAATCGTTTGTGTGAACGACAAATCATGCGTTACTTACAAAAGAAAAATCCAGAAATGGTATGGCAAGGAGAAATAACATGAATGAAGAATGGCAATGTATTGGGTGTGGCGTCCACATCCAAACAAGCGAACCAGATCAATTAGGCTATACGCCAAAAGCTGCTTTTGAACGTGGAGTTGAATCTGGGGAATTGTATTGTCAACGTTGTTTTCGCTTAAGACATTACAACGATATCCAAGATGTTTCGTTAACAGACGATGATTTCTTACGATTATTGAATGAAATCGGGACAGAAGACGCGTTGATTGTCAATGTGGTCGACATTTTTGATTTTAATGGATCATTAATCCCAGGATTGCATCGTTTTGTAGGAGACAACCCGGTATTACTAGTGGGCAATAAACTAGATGTATTACCAAAATCATTGAAACCATCAAAAATGATTCAGTGGATGCGTGAACGTGCGCATGAAGAAGGCTTGCGTCCGATCGATGTGAAATTGACGAGTGCCAAAAAAGCTTCAGACATTGAATCTTTACTTGAAACGATCGAAACGTATCGTAAGGGTCGCGATGTGTATGTAGTTGGAGTAACAAATGTTGGGAAATCAACGTTGATCAACCAAATTATCCGCCAAACTGCAGGAGTAAAAGAAGTGATTACGACTTCACGTTTTCCAGGGACAACGTTAGATAAAATCGAAATTCCTTTAGAAGACGGTCACTTTTTGATCGATACACCTGGGATTATTCATCGCCATCAAATGGCACATTATCTAGGGAAAAAAGATTTGAAAATCATTGCGCCTCAAAAAGAAATCAAGCCTAAGACCTATCAATTAAATGCAGAGCAAACTTTATTTTTAGGCGGATTAGCACGTTTTGATTATATTCAAGGAGAGCGTAGTTCATTTACCGTGTATACGGCAAATGATCTTGATTTACATCGGACAAAATTAGAAAAAGCAACAGCGTTTTATGAAAAACATGTAGGCGGATTGCTTCAGCCACCACGCCCAGATGAAGTAGCTGAATTTCCAGAACTTGTACGTTTTGAATTTTCGATCAAAGAACGTACAGATATCGTATTTGCTGGACTTGGTTGGATTACCGTTACCAATCCTGGTGTAGTTGCCGGTTGGGCGCCAAAAGGTGTCGATGTTATCAAGCGAAAAGCGTTAATTTAAGGAGACGAATATGGAATTAAAAGGAAAACAAAAACGTGTATTAAGAAGTAAAGCGCATCATATGAACCCGATTTTTCAAGTGGGAAAAGGCGGCGTTAATGAAGCGATGATCATTCAAATCGGGGAAGCACTAGAAAAAAGAGAATTATTTAAAATCTCATTATTACAAAATACAGACGAGTTACCTGAAGAAGTAGCAGAAACATTAGAAGAAGCACTGGATTGTAATGTAGTGCAAATTATTGGTCGTGTATTGGTGGTCTTTAAACCTTCACGTAACGAAAAATACCAAAAGATTTCTCAAGAAATCAAAAGCTTATAAAAGGAGAATCGCGAATGTATTCAGCACTATGGACGCATTCGCAAGTTCAACCAGTGATCAAGTCGACATCATCTAGAAAGCAAGTTGGGATTTTAGGTGGCAATTTCAACCCTGTTCATCTTGCGCACTTAACGGTGGCTGATCAAGTCGGGCATGCTCTAGGATTAGATCAAGTATACCTTATGCCCGAAGCGATTCCACCACATGTGGATACGAAAACAACGATTGATGCAAAGCACCGTTTGGCGATGCTAGAACTTGCGATTGCAGAAAATGATTTGTTAGCTATTGAACCTTTTGAATTGAATCAAGGTGGCGTTAATTATACCTATGAGACGATGCGTCAATTAATAAAGGATCATCCAGATACGGATTATTATTTTATTATTGGCGGCGATATGGTCGAGTATTTACCAAAATGGAAGAATATCGATGAATTGATTCAATTGGTCCATTTTGTGGGGATCAAACGTCCAGGATATAAAACCACATCTGATTATCCAATCATTTGGATCGATGTACCGCTACTAGACATTAGTTCGAGTATGCTACGAAAAAAAATCAAAGAAGGTTGTTCAACGAACTACCTTTTACCACAAGCTGTAAAAGCGTATATCGAGAAAGAAGGACTGTACCTTGACTAACTGGCAAGAATACGAGCAAACGACACGCAGGTTTTTAATAGAGCAAGTAAAAGCGCACGTGAGTCCAAAACGTTGGCAGCATATTTTAGGTGTCGAAGAAAGTGCACTTGAACTGGCTAAACGCTATCAAGTCGATTTGGTTCAAGCAAGCAGTGCAGCGTTAGTACATGATTATGCAAAAGAGTGTTCAGATGAAGTATTTTTAGAGGCGATTGATACGTATCAACTTGATCCGGAATTGAAACAGTGGACGAATGAGATTTGGCATGGCATCGTGGGTGCTGAATTGATTCGTCGTGACTTAAAGATTGAAGATGAAGCAGTTTTGGAGGCAGTTCGTGTGCATACAACAGGTGCCAAAGAGATGTCACCATTGTCACAAGTGTTGTATGTAGCAGATTATATTGAACCAAATCGTCAATTTCCTGGCGTTAACGAAGCGAGAGAACTTGCGAAACAAGATTTAACAGCGGCCGTAGCCTATGAAACTAAGCATACATTAGCGTTTTTGATTCAAAAAGAAGTGCCGATTTATCCCAAAACCATTGAAACTTATAATAGTTGGGTTGCCAAGCGCACCTAAGGAGGACCTATGAAAGAAAGTAAAGAAATTTTAGAATTAGTAGTAAAAGCAGCAGATGCAAAACGTGCAGAAGATATCGTCGCATTAGATGTCCAAAACGTTTCGTTACTTGCCGATTATTTTGTGATTTGTTCTGGAACGAACGAACGTCAAATCCAAGCAATCGTGAACGAAGTGGTTGATCAAGCTGAACAAGCACAAATTGAAGTCAAACGAATCGAAGGAAAAGATTCTGCAAAATGGATCTTAATTGATTTAAACGATGTTATCGTTCATGTATTTAGCCAAACAGAACGTGATTTTTATAATTTAGAAAAACTGTGGTCAGATGCACCTTACGCACCGATCAACGATTGGATCGATGCATAGTGGCTTATGAAACGTTTGCTTTTGTTTATGATGAAGTGATGGATACGGCTTTGTATCAACGTTGGTTGGATTTTTCGATGCGTCATTTAGGCGATCGGAAAAAAATCTTAGAACTAGCTTGTGGTACGGGAGCATTAGCCGTTAAATTTGCGAAACAAGGTTTTGATGTGACAGCGCTAGATTTATCAGAAGAAATGCTGATGATTGCCTCTCAACGAGCGCAAGAAGAAGAAACCTCGATCCAACTCGTTGCTGGAGATATGTTAGATCTAACGGATGTTGGGACGTATCAAGCTGTAACGTGTTTTTCAGACTCATTGTGCTACATGCCAAATGAGATGGATGTACAGCAAGTATTTGATGGCGTATATGGTATTTTAGAAGAAGAAGGGACCTTTATTTTTGATGTTCATTCGACGTATCAAATCGATGAAGTGTTCCCAGATTACAACTATCACTACCAAACGGATGAATTTGCCTTTTTATGGGAAAGTTATCAAGGAGAACATCCACATAGTATTGAACACTTTCTGACTTTTTTTGTGCAAGAAGAGGATGGAAAGTTTGTTCGTGAAGATGAGTTACATCAAGAGCGTACGTACTCACTAGATGCCTATCAACTAATGTTAGAAAATGCTGGATTTGCGAAAATCGATGTATTTGCTGATTTTATTGATAGTGCGCCAAATGAAAAGAGTCGTCGTTGGTTTTTTGTTTGTCATAAATAAGAAAAAGAGTGTTCAGGAAATCCTGAGTGCTCTTTTTTTGAAATGAAAGGTGAAGAAGATGAAAGTTTGTGGTTTGATTGTGGAGTATAATCCCTTTCATAATGGACATGCTTATCATGCACAACAAGCGCGTGATAAAACACAAGCCGATGTCGTGATCGCTGTGATGTCAGGAAATTTTTTGCAACGTGGCGAACTTGCGATTACGGATAAATGGACGCGTGCAAAGATCGCCGCACAATATGGAGTGGATCTTGTGATTGAACTACCCGTGTATCACGCAGTTCAACCAGCTGATTTCTTTGCTCAAGGAGCAATTGACATGTTATTTGCGTTAGGATGCGATGTGGTCTGTTTTGGCACGGATGAATACGATGTGTTCGACTATGAAGCATATGGTGCATTTTATCAAAAAAATCGTCCAGAAATCGAAAAACGAGTCGCAGCGATTACATCGCCCGAGTGGACATATGCTAAAAAAATGATTCATGTGTTAACTCAACTCGATCCTAAGCTAAATTTTGATGAGACAAAGCCGAATCATATCTTAGCCTTGAGTTATGCCAAAGCGAATGCGGCATTACCTAAACCAATGGGGTTAGTCTCGATCACCAGACGTGAAGCACAATATCATGATGAACAGATAGTAGGAACAATTGCAAGTGCCACTGCGATTCGACGAGCAGTATTAACGAATCAAACCGTAGCTACCGTCGTGCCTGTTGAGATGGATCAAGCGCTACTAAGCCGAACATTAATTGATTGGGAACGGGCATATCCTTTTTTACGGTACCGTATAGTAAGTACGCCAATTGAGATCTTATCAACCTATTACCAAGTCAATGAAGGTATTGCGCACTTATTTGTACAAGTAGCGACACGAGCAAATTCGTTTAAAGATTTTTTGTCTCAGGCTACGTCAAAAAGTTATCCCACCAGTAAGATTCAACGAATGGCTGTATATATCTTGCTAGGCATGACCGTAAACGAATATGAGGAAGCGATGCAAACCGTACTTTTTCGCCCGCTTGCATACACTAAAGTCGGACAGAGCTATCTAAAAGCACGTAAAAAAAATCAAGTTTTTACAGCTAGGATCGGAAAAAAAGAAGCGCAACATCATGCGTTGTATCTTAAAGCTGATCAAATCTATCAGTTGATTTCGCCAGATCATGAGGAGCAAAATTTTGGTCGCTTTGCTCTCTTAGTAAATTCTAAAGTAAAAAGCGTGTAAAAATACTTCACAATCTGCGATCTGACAAGTATAATAAGAAAGAATGTTTCCTACCTAGATTCAATAGGAACGAAAAAACAGAAAGCGAAGTGAAATTATGGGTCGTAAATGGGCAAATATTGTGGCAAAGAAGACAGCAAAAGATGCTAGCAATAGTAAAGTTTATGCGAAATTTGGAATCGAGATTTATGCAGCAGCAAAATCAGGTGAGCCAGATCCACATACTAACCAAAAATTAAAATTTGTTATCGACCGCGCTAAAACGTATAATGTTCCAAAACATATTATCGATCGCGCTATTGAAAAAGCAAAAGGTTCTGGAGATGAACAATTCTCAGAATTACGCTATGAAGGATTCGGACCAAATGGCTCGATGGTGATCGTAGATACATTGACGAACAATGTCAATCGTACAGCAGCCGATGTTCGCGCAGCATTTGGGAAAAATGGCGGAAACATGGGTGTTTCTGGTGCAGTAGCATATATGTTTGATAACACGGCATTATTTGGATTTACTGGACAAGATGCAGACGAAATTTTAGAATACTTAATGGAGCAAGATATCGATGTTCGCGACGTCACAGCAGAAGACGATCAAGTCTTTGTGTATGGTGAACCAGAAGATTTCCATGCCATCCAAGAAGCGTTGAAATCTAAGGGAATTGAAGACTTTTCTATTGCTGAAATGCAAATGATTCCTCAAAACGAAGTCACGTTAGGCGAAGAGGATCTTGTACAATTTGAAAAAATGATCGATGCACTCGATGAATTAGAAGATGTTCAAAATATTTTCCATAATGTAGCGTTAGAAGATTAAAAGACTCGAGTATTCGAGTCTTTTTTTATTAGGAAATAGAAGGCAAACTAGAGGAAATATGGTATTCTATAAGAACAGAGATTTGTAGATGGAAGGTGAATGTTTTGTTTGGTGAAGAAGTTACGCTGCAACCGTTTGATCGGATTTTAAGTGGATTCGATAAAATAACAGAAGTCGCATTTTCAATTTTAGATTGCTCGTATTTAAGTACAAAGTATCAAGAGTTTGGCATTACTGGCTATCGTGTAGGAGATTTTAAAGGACGAGCGTTTATCCATCGGTATGTTCCTTGCTCTTTTTATCAAGTTCCAATGTTGATTTACCGTTCAAAATATTTAATTCCTTTAGTATTTCGCAAGAATTTTACGATGATCAATTTGTTTACCGATCCGAATCGGTTTGCTTCTTTTTTAGATGTATTGGACTTTGAAGTTGAGTTTCGTCCAAAACAAGTCATTATTGAAGCGCAAGAAAATGCCTACCCTTACGCCGAAGAAACGTTTTACGTCATCGATACGAATTATGTGTTGTTTCGTTTAGCTGAAATTATAGAAGTCGGCGCACTTGCTATTCGTCATATGACGGATATTGCGGAATTTATGGAATGGAATCGTACTGCGCGTTTGATTGACAATGGTGTCAAAGGGCGCCACAGTCAAATTTTTGATCCGCAAGATGAAACCCAATTTTTAGAACTCGATATGATTATCGGGATCGTTTTGCGTCTTTATCCAGAATCTTTATGCGAACAAATTGTATTATAATGTTTTTTTATCGAAAAAAATAAAGTAGCTATAGCTTTGATCTAGATAGATTGAGCTATAGCTATTTTTTTTATTATGTAATTAAATATATTTTCTGAAAAGAAATAGTAAACAAATATCATTGTTTGTGTTATACTCGTTTAAGTGAGACAGATATAAGTTGTTAAATCAACGTTTTTAATTATTTTTTATTTTTATACTATAACAATAAAAGAAAGAAGTGCTACAGATGACAGATGTTGTAAAACACGGAGCAGATATGGTTGTAGAAAGTTTGATCAATCATGATGTAGAGTATGTATTTGGAATTCCAGGAGCGAAAATTGACCGCGTCTTTGATACGTTAGAAGATAAAGGACCAGAATTGATTGTAACCCGTCATGAACAAAATGCTGCCTTTATGGCACAAGCTGTAGGTAGAATTACAGGGAAACCGGGTGTAGTGATTGCGACAAGTGGTCCAGGGGCAAGTAATTTAGCGACAGGGTTAGTTACGGCAACATCGGAAGGGGATCCTGTTTTAGCCATCGCGGGTCAAGTAAAACGTAGCGATCTATCGAAATTGACACATCAAAGTATGGACAATGTTGCGTTGTTTAAACCGATCACAAAATATAGCGCCGAAATCCAAGATCCTGAAACAATCTCAGAAATTATGGCAAATGCCTTTCGAATTGCGCGTACAAATAAAAAAGGTGCAAGTTTCGTGAGTATTCCTCAAGATGTAGTAGATGCACCTGCTGTGACAGAAAGTATTCGTCCTTTAAGTAAACCACGTTTAGGTTCTGCTTCAAAAGAAGATATCGATTATCTTGTGGCGCGAATTAAGGAAGCAAAATTACCTGTTTTATTAGTAGGGATGCGCGGATCAAGTGAAGCTGAAACCAAAGCTTTGCGTCAATTAGTTGAAGTAGCAAAATTACCAGTAGTTGAAACGTTCCAAGCAGCCGGAGTGATTTCACGTAAATTAGAAGATCGTTTCTTTGGCCGTGTAGGATTGTTTCGAAACCAACTTGGTGATATGCTGTTGAAAAAAAGTGATTTGGTTATTGCGATTGGGTATGATCCAATTGAATACGAAGCGCGTAACTGGAATGCAGAAAAGGATGCACGTGTCATTGTAGTGGATAAAGTACCTGCTGAAATCGATCCATTTATGCAACCAGAACGTGAGTTGATCGGAAGTATTTCAGATACGTTAGATCTATTAACAGAAGAAATCTCGGCTTATCAACTACCAGAAGATTCACAAGCTTATTTAACACAATTACAGGAAAAAATGACAGAACGCGATATTATCCCTACTCATCAATTGGAAAATCGTTTGCATCCGTTAGAAATCATTGAAACCATGCAAGCTGCTGTAACAGATGACATGACGGTGACGGTGGATATCGGAAGTCATTATATTTGGATGGCCCGTCATTTTAGAAGTTATGAACCACGTAAATTATTGTTCAGTAATGGAATGCAAACACTAGGTGTGGCATTGCCGTGGGCGATTGGTGCAGCATTAGTGCGACCAAATACACAGATCTTTTCAGTATCTGGTGATGGTGGATTCTTGTTTTCAGCACAAGATTTAGAAACAGCTGTCCGTAAAAAATTAAACATTATTCATATTATTTGGAATGACGGTCGTTACAATATGGTAGAATTCCAAGAAGTAATGAAATATGACCGAGCTTCTGGAGTGGACTTTGGACCAGTCGATTTTGTACAATATGCTCAAGCATTCGGTGCAAAAGGATTACGTGCAACATCACAACAAGAATTAGAAGCTGCAATTCAAGAAGGATTAACTACAGATGGTCCAGTAATCATCGATGTTCCAGTCGATTACTCATCCAATGAACAATTAGGTGAAAAGATCTTACCGGATCAATTTTATTAAGAGGTGAAGAAAATGGGTAAACACTCATTATATCAATATGGTACAATCGGTTCTCTCATGGCAGGTGCGATGGATGGAACTGGAACAATTCAAGAGTTTTTAACACATGGTGACTTTGGGATCGGGACAATGGATGGTGTCGATGGCGAATTGATCGTTTTAGATCAAGAAGCATATAAAGCAAGTGCAACTGGAGAAGTGATCAAGCTTGGTCCTTTGGAAAAACTTCCATATGGCGCGATTGCCTTTTTCAATCCTGATCATACGTTTACGTTGAAGGAAACGTTAGCCAATGAAGTAGTAGAAACAAAAGTGATCGAAGCGATGAAGAGTAAAAATCTATTTGCTGGTGTGAAAATCTCGGGTGTATTTGATACGATGCACGTTCGCGCAATGCCAAAACAAACACCACCGTATATTCGATTTTCTGAAGTAGAACAACCAGAATTTACAGCACATAACATCAAAGGAACACTTGTCGGATTTTATTCACCAGTGTTATTTCATGGGACATCTGTAGCTGGATTTCATGTTCATTTTATTTCTGACGATCGTACATTTGGGGGTCATGTTTTGGATTATCATGTAGAAGACGTCAAAGTCGAGGTACAAGATTATAGTGAATTGATCCAAGATTTTCCAAAAGAAGATGTCTTTTTAGAAGCTGAATTTGATTATTCAAATATTGCCGAAGAAATTAGTATCTCAGAATAAATGTAAAAAGATAGACATATTAATATGTCTATCTTTTTTTGTCTACTAAAATTAATGTTATTTAATTCTGGTTCTATTTTAGTTCAAAACGCTTGGATGACAGTTGCAATATTCTGTCAATCACGCTACACTTTTTTTAGATACAATTAGGGAAATGTTAGGTAAAGGAGTAAGAAATGAAAAAACGATATAAAGTAGTGTATATAAGTTCACTTTTATTGCTAAGTCTTGATGCGACAAGTTTGTTGCATATACCTGTTCAGGCACAAACGCAAACAAGTCCATCGGTATCAGAAGACGACGCAACATTAGCAAATTCTACAACAAGTACGAGTTTAGAATCAATCGAAACCACGACTGAAAATCCAAGTACGACCAATACCGCAATTTCAGAAATAGTCGAAACATCGGAAGTTTCGTCGGATACACAAGGTACACCAAGTACAGAAGGGACACCAGGTACGACAACCTCAATATCTGCACCACTATCTTCAAAAGTTCAGGCAGCAGATATGACTGCTTTTGCGCAACAAGAAGTCGCATTTAGTTGGCAAGTTTCTTCCAATACGTTAACTGTGGCTAGTGATGGAACCGTTAGTGTGCAAGAAGCTGCACCGACGACTTTTAGCATTCAGGCGCAAGCTGATCAAACTTATGTTATTCAAAATGTAGCGACCAATCAGTATCTTCATGCAACAACCTCACAAGAAGTGACAAAACTTACAACATCAAGTCAGCTCGATGCCGCACAACGATTTGTATTTGTTGCGATGCAAGATGGTAGCTATGCACTTTATGCGGATCAATATGGATATGTACAAGTAGTCAACAATCAGTTGGTCTTTGAACAGACACCTCCTGTTTCAGCACAATGGCAACTCACTGTTCAACCATCAAAGGAAGTTGTTTCAACGCCTACAGAATCATCTGAAAATGGTTCTACTACAGAAAGTACACAAAGTGTTGTAGCTTCAGATAGTCCAACCAAGGCTCGGAGTTTAGACACAGCAAACAATCAAGTCAACACGCAAGCGATCAGTAAAACACAAATGAAGATCACGATCACAAATCCTAACGGCGGCAATGTTTCCGGTGTAAAATTCCCAACGTGGAGTAACGCCAATGGGCAAGACGACATTAAGTGGCTAGAAGGAAAAAAAGAAGGAAATAGCTATTCTGTTGTTGTAAATAGTGCAGAGTATTATCATGCAGGGTTGTTTAATACGCATATTTATGGTGTAGTGAACGGTAAATTAGTTGGCTTAGGAACCACGAGTTATACATTAGACGCCGCAGCAAAAAATACGATCGTGAAAACACCGATCAGTAAAACACAAATGAAGATCACCATTACAAACCCAAATGGTGGTAAGGTTTCCGGTGTAAAATTCCCAACGTGGAGTAACGCGAATGGGCAAGACGACATTAAATGGCTAGAAGGAAAAAAAGAAGGAAATAGCTATTCTGTTGTTGTAAATAGCGCGGAATATTATCATGCAGGGTTGTTTAATACGCATATTTATGGTGTTGTAAATGGCAAATTAGTTGGCTTAGGGACCACGAGTTATACATTAGACGCCGCAGCGAAAAACACGATCGTACAAACACCGATCAGTAAAACACAAATGAAGATCACCATTACAAACCCAAATGGTGGTAAGGTTTCCGGTGTAAAATTCCCAACGTGGAGTAACGCCAATGGCCAAGACGACATTAAATGGCTAGAAGGAAAAAAAGAAGGAAATAGCTATTCCGTAGTTGTAAATAGTGCAGAATATTATCATGCAGGGTTGTTTAATACGCATATTTATGGTGTTGTAAATGGTAAATTAATTGGCCTAGGAACCACGAGTTATACATTAGACGCCGCAGCGAAAAACACGATCGTGAAAACACCGATCAGTAAAACACAAATGAAGATCACTATTACAAACCCAAATGGTGGTAAGGTTTCCGGTGTAAAATTCCCAAAGTGGAGTAACGCGAATGGGCAAGATGATATTAAGTGGCTAGAAGGAAAAAAAGAAGGGAATAGTTATTCTGTTGTTGTAAATAGCGCGGATTTTCTCCATGGTGGCTTGTATCGTACACATGTTTATGGTGTTGTAAACGGTAAATTAGTTGGGCTAGCGACCACAAGTTATTCTTTGGTACAAGATGAAGTCGCTATTCGTAAACAGAAAAAACCAGTGTATTATTCACAACTTGATAATCGATGGAAGAATCGTCGTTATGGCATGTCGACTTTAGGTCCTTCTGGATGTGTACCTTCAAGTATGGCGATGGTGTTAAAAGGATGCTATGGCATCAACGTCACACCTGTCGATACTGCAAATCGAATCTATAGTTATGGTGGTTTCAACCAAAAATACTTTGGTGCATCGGGTCCAGATTTAGTAAAAGGGATGCAATCATATGGGCGCTCAGCCGTTGTGATCAATAGTCTAGGAGAACTAAATGATTATTTAGCAAAAGGATATCCTGTGATTATGTACGTAGATGTCGGGATTGGGCATGCAATCGTAGCGCATGGGTATTCAAATGGAACGACTACGATCTATGATCCATATGGTCAAAAATTTTATAAAGGACAAGTGTCGACTAGTCATTTGTGGAGTCGTCCTTCTCAAGATCATGTAGACTGGGCTGCAGGCAGACCGTTTTTTGTAATCAAATAAAAGGAGTAAGCGGTATGAAAATTCGTGTCATGGCAAGTAGTATCTTGTGTTTAGCTTTCTTGAGTGCATGTCAAAAGCAACAAGACACCATGCATTCTTCAAGTACTGCTACACAAGAAGTTACAAGCACATCCGAAGTGGAAAGTTCAACGACAAGTAGCGATCGTATGGAATCGACGCAAGCGACGATTCCATATTCCGATGTGTCAGATGTACGAACGGAACACCCAGTGCAAGTTGCTTCACAACTTCGTCGGCAATTGTACGAAGCAGGAATCAATTCCAGAGAACTAAGCGATGCTCAACTTGAAGCTTATGCAAAAGAAGCAGATGAGCAAGGGATCGATCCAGTCGTCTATATTCAAACAAAATTGACGGAAAACTAACCAAAAAAACCTTCAACAGTTCAACGTGAACGATTGAAGGTTTTTTATTTAGGCTAGTGTAAACGTATCTTTAGTTAATGAGTCAAGTAAGGGAGATATTCCATCACTGATTAGAATCAATTGATGCATTGCACGCGTTGCAAGTGTGTACAACACGAAACGATCTTGATCAGTTGAAAAATTCGTCGTAATCGGCATCCCGATCACGCGATCAAATTCCAACCCTTTTGCTAAGAAACAAGGAATAATAATCGTTGATTTCTTCATGAATGTGTCATCACTATCGATCAGTTGCACCATTTCTTTTTCTTTGTCAGATAACATTTGATAAATTTCTCGACATTCAGCTGTAGTTTTGCAAATGATGGCAGTATGCCAATGTGCAGGTACGTCTTCAGCCAATAGACGAGATAATTCGTTTATCTGTTGTGCGGGTTGACGGGTTAAAATCATTGGTTTTTCACCATTACGTGCGGTTAATTGTACATTTTCTTCCTGAGATAACAAGCCATTGGCAAATGTTGTAATTTCTTCAGTTGACCGATAACTTGTTGTGAGTTGGTATCGTTTGACTTCTTGATCGATAAATAAGTGATCGAGTTCGGATACGATCGTATCATTACCAAATACCTTTTGATTCAAGTCTCCACATAGCGTAATATGCGCGTCAGGATAAAGTTGTTTAAGCAAGGCAACCTGAGCTGGTGGGAAATCTTGCATCTCGTCGATAAAAATAAAGCGTGCTTTTTGTTCGACATAAACGGGATACAGTTGTTTAGTCAGTAAAAACAATAAGAGAATGTCTTCTGAATAAAGTGCACGTTCACGAAATTGTTGTTTCAAGCGCTCTAAATGTGTCGTCCATTGATCTGCTGTGAGTTCATGTGTAGCACAGATCTTTTCTGTGATCGTTTGTAAAAAATGAAGGTATTGCTTTGGTTGATTAATAAATTGGAACGCTTCGATCCCACGACGCATTGAACGGAATTTTCGTTTGGCAATGGCCTGGCGGACTTGTTTGCGTAGCGCACGTTCTTTGGCTTCGGTATACTCACGATTTGGATCTGATTCAAAGATTTCGGTCATTTTTTCTTCGGCCGCTTCTTGCAACCATTTTTCTTTCATTTCATCACGTTCTAGGCCGGCTAGTTTTTTTAATAGCTTGGTTTGTAATAATTGTGTACGTTGGTATAACGGGAGTAATTCATTCGTTTCTTGGTACCAAGTACGCAATTGTTTTTTTGTGATATATGTTTTTCCTTTGATTTTTAAATCACGAAATAGTGGGCCGACTGCAGTGATCGAACGGATATAGCGTGGCAATTCTTGAATGATCGTTAATCCGTTTTTGACTTGTTCTACCGGGTCGATTTTTCCAACTAAAAAGGCATCTTCCGCATCGTCTTCTTCGACCAATTGGTACTGTGGAAGTAATTCGTGTAAAAAAGTTTTAAAGGTGCGTGTCGGTACTTCGCTTTCGCCTAGTGACGGTAAGACCATTGCAATATAATCTGAGAATAAATGGTTAGGTGAAAATAATAGTACTTGGTCGTCTTTTAGCCATTTTCGATGATGGTACAATAAGAACGCAACTCGTTGAAGTAAAGCGGAAGTTTTTCCGCTTCCAGCAATTCCTTCGATCAAGACATTTTTATGTGCAGTATCACGAATGATCTCATTTTGACTTTTTTGAATCGTGGAGACGATGTTTTTCATTTTTGAAGAAGAGGCTTCATCTAGGATATCCAGTAAAAATTCGTCATTGATAATCTCAGAAGTATCGACCATTGAGATCAATTCACCATTTTGTACTTTGAATTGTCGTTTAAGAAGTAGTTCTACTTCAAAACGTTCCTGATCAGTTTCGTAAAATGTAGTTCCGAGTTCTCCTTCATAATATAAATTGGCGATCGGTGCACGCCAATCGACGATGACAGGTTCTTCTTTTGTATCGCGTAAAGAAGCGATACCTAAATAAAGTGTTTCTTTATCTTCAGGTCCTTCTGTAAAATCGATACGTGCAAAATAAGGGCTATTTTGCATCGTTGTGAGGGTATGTAGTCGTTTATCGATCATTTCGGCATTACGATATTTGAGTTGTAATTCTTTTTCGTATTCTTGATAGACTAAAACCGACTCATAAAAGGCTTCTTCATTTCCTGTGTTGATTTTATTTTCAGTTAATTCTTTAACCCCACTTTGTAGTGTTTGCTCTAGCAATGCTTTTTGCTTTGTCAAAACTTGTTCTTCAAGGGTGATGGTTTTGATTGTTTCATGTAAATGCTGTTGTTCATGTTGACGTTCAGTCATGTTTAGACCTCCTTAAAATGTTGCCTTAAAAGTATAGCATAGATTTTGCAAAAGGTTGATGAAAACAATCCAAAGAATCCCATAATTTTTTTTACTTGTTTTAAAATAAGGTTGACTTTCTAAAAAACTACTTCTAACATTACGTATAGAATGTAGAAAAAAGAGGGACAAGCCAAGTGAAGTATGAATTAAAACCTTTAGATGAAACAACATATGATGAATTTAACCGCGGAAACCAAATGGCTACGTTATTGCAGTCGTATCAATGGAGTACGATCAAAGAAGGATGGGGGAGTCTTCATTTAGGGATCTATGTAGAAAATGTCTTGTCGGGTACGATGTTGGTATTGAAACGCCATTTACCACTAGGACGTTCGATGCTTTATATTCCTAAAGGTCCGATCATGGATTATGATCCAGAACTGATGCCTCATTTTGTTCAAGAATTAAAAAAAATCGCGAAAAAAGAGCATGCTGTGTTTGTTAAAATGGATCCACCGATTTTAAGACGTAAATTTTATGTAGAAGAAACCGATACTGAAATTTTAAATGAATCCGTTGCTCATGCGTTGATTCAAGCAGGTTTTGAGCAAGGACCACTTACATTAAACTTGCATGATACGATCCAGCCGCGTTTTCAAGCTGTAGTCGCCTTACAGGAGTTTGACTTGACACGATTGACGAAAAAAGGTCGTCAAGGTGTAAAAACGGCGATCAAACGTGGAGTGACAGTGAAGCGTTATGGTGTTGAAAAAGTCGATGAATTTGCAGCGCTAATGGAAAAAACTGCAGAAAGACAAGGAATCTCATTACGTGGAAAAGACTACTTTAAACGTTTGCTTGAGACATATCCGGAAAGTTTTTTGATGTTAGGTACGATCGATCTTGGGAAACGACAACAAGAAGTACAAGCGGCGTTGAATCAAACGGCAGAACAGTTGGCACAACTGGCTGAGCACCAAACGAAAAAACGAACGAAATTATTAGAAACTAGTGCGAGTTTAGAAAAAGAAGCTGCTCGTCTAGTTGACGAAATTGCACAGCATGGTACAGGAGAATTGTTCATTAGTGGAACGCTAAGCATTCCGTACGGTCAAACAAGTGAATTGCTTTATGCTGGAATGGACGAGACCTTCAAACATTACATGCCAGCATATCTTACATGGTATGCCTCGATGGAAGAAGCGGCAAAATCATATCAATATTGCAATTTAGGCGGGATCGATGGCCATCTAAATGATGGGTTGATTGGATTTAAAAAGAATTTTCATCCTGAGATCCATGAGTACAGTGGAGAATTTGATTTGCCGACGACCAATCGCTTGGTTTATGGTATCATTAAAAAAGCATATGAAAAACGTACACAAAAATAAGGAAAGAAAGAAGGAAATTTTATGCCATTTGTCCACATTGAATTAGTTGAAGGTAGAACACCGGAAGCTTTAGAAAGTATGATGAAAGATGTTACAGAAGCAGTTCACAAAAATACCGGGGCGCCGAAAGAACATATCCATATTATTATCAATGAAATGAAAAAAGGCACATACGGTGTCAACGGAGAATGGAAATAAATCCTTGCATTTTTGAAAAAAAAGTGGTTAAATAAGACCATATTTGATTGATAAGAAAGACACCAAAATTTGAGAGTCTTCTATTAGAGAGAGAGTGCTAGGCTGAAACACTCTTAGAAGAAAACCAAAGGCTGACCACTTTCGAAACTCTTGTTGAAACAAGGGCGGATGCACCGTTATCGCATTGAGGAATGTAGGAAACTACATTTAAATTTAGGTGGAACCACGATGATTCGTCCTAATAGCTTACGGGCTATTAGGACTTTTTTTGTGCTTATCAATCGACAGATTAAAGGAGGAAATTAGATGATCGAGATTATTTTTCCAGATGGTGCAGTAAAATCATTTGAATCTGGAATCACAACAAAAGAAATTGCCGAAAGCATTTCAAAAAGTTTAGCAAAAAAAGCATTGGCAGGGAAATTAGATGGTCAATTGATCGATTTAGATCTACCGATTACTACAGGTGGTAAGATTGAGATCGTTACACCCGACCATGAGGATGCATTGGGATTGATTCGTCATTCTTCTGCCCATTTAATGGCTCAAGCGATGCGTCGTTTGTATCCATCGATCCATTTTGGCGTAGGTCCTGCAATCGATTCAGGATTTTATTACGATACAGATAATGGGGAACATCCAATTACTGCAGAAGATCTAGCCGCGATTGAAACTGAAATGGCGAAAATCGTCAAAGAAAATCTGCCAATCACTCGTCGCGTATTAACAAAACAAGAAGCGCTTGAGTTGTTTGCAGGAGATCCTTACAAAGAAGAATTGATCAATGAGTTACCAGAAGATGAGGTCATCACAGCGTATGAACAGGGAGAATTTGTTGACCTTTGCCGTGGACCACACGTTCCATCGACTGGACGTATTCAAGTAGTGAAATTACTTTCAGTTGCAGGAGCTTACTGGCGTGGAAATTCAAACAACCATATGATGCAACGTGTGTATGGAACAGCCTTTTTTGATAAAAAAGAATTAAAAGAATTTATTCGGATGCGCGAAGAAGCAAAAGAACGTGATCATCGCAAATTAGGAAAAGAATTAGATCTATTTATGATCTCTCAAGAAGTCGGTTCAGGATTGCCATTTTGGTTACCAAAAGGTGCAACGATTCGTCGTACAATCGAACGCTACATCGTGGATAAAGAAATCAGCTTAGGCTATCAACATGTGTACACACCAATCATGGCGGATGTGAATCTGTATAAAACTTCTGGTCACTGGGATCATTACCATGAAGACATGTTCCCACCAATGGATATGGGCGATGGTGAAATGTTAGTCTTGCGTCCAATGAACTGTCCGCATCACATGATGGTCTATAAAAATGACATCCATTCTTACCGTGAGTTGCCAATCCGAATTGCAGAACTTGGTATGATGCATCGTTATGAAAAATCTGGTGCGTTATCTGGATTGCAACGTGTACGTGAAATGACATTGAATGATGGACATACATTTGTTCGTCCAGATCAAATCAAAGAAGAATTTAAACGCACGCTTGATATCATGCTAGCGGTATATAAAGATTTTGGAATCACAGATTACCGTTTCCGTTTAAGCTATCGTGATCCAGAAAACACAGAAAAATACTTTGATGATGATGAGATGTGGGTCAATGCTCAAACTATGCTAAAAGCAGCAATGGATGAATCTGGCTTAGACTATTTTGAAGCAGAAGGCGAAGCAGCTTTTTATGGTCCAAAATTAGATGTACAGGTAAAAACAGCGCTAGGCATGGAAGAAACATTGTCAACGATCCAACTAGATTTCCTATTACCAGAACGCTTTGATTTAACCTATGTAGGTGAAGATGGGGAAAATAACCACCGTCCAGTCGTGATTCACCGTGGAATCGTGTCAACAATGGAACGTTTTGTAGCGTATTTGACTGAAGTATACAAAGGCGCTTTCCCAACATGGTTAGCACCTGTACAAGCGATGATCATTCCTGTTTCAGTGGATGCGCATAGTGACTATGCATTTGAATTGAAACAAAAATTACAAGAAATCGGAATTCGTGTCGAAGTTGATTCACGTAATGAAAAAATGGGATACAAGATTCGTGGCGCGCAAACTCAAAAAATTCCATATCAATTAGTAGTTGGAGATCAAGAATCACAAGACAATAGCGTCAATATCCGTCGTTATGGTAGCAAAGAAACAACGGTATTAAGCGTTGATGAATTTATTGCTGCTCTATTAGCAGACGTGAATAACTATAGCCGTGTTTTAGATTAAGAAAAAACTAGAGAACATCGCGCAATGGTTGAGTTTTCAGTAAAAAAATGATATACTACAAGTGTAATGATACTTGAGCGGAGTGAGGGGTTTTTATCCCTCACTCTTTTTAATGGAAATTCTGAGGCTCTTGTTCATGTTTAAGGAGGCGATCGTAGTTGAGTTCAGTTGTGGAAACTGTAACCGAAGTAGTGCTACCGATTTTAGAAGAAAAACAGTTTGAATTGGTAGAAGTAGAATTTGTAAAAGAGGGAAAAAGCTGGTTTTTACGTATTTTTATTGATAAAGAAGGCGGCATTGACATTGAAGAATGCGCGTATGTCAGCGAACAAGTTAGTGAAAAATTAGATGCGATGGATCCAGATCCAATTCCTCAAGCTTATTTTTTAGAGATTTCTTCACCTGGAGCAGAGCGTCCATTGAAGAAAGAAAAAGACTTTGAAAAAGCAGTGGGATCGTTTATCCATATTTCACTGTATCAAGCGATTGATGGACAAAAGCAATATGAAGGTATTTTAAACGAAGTAACTGAAGAACACTTAACGTTAACGTATCGTGTGAAAACAAGAGAAAAAACTGTCGTATTTGATCGTAAAAATATTGCTAAAGCACGTTTAGCAATCCAATTTTAATAACGGAGGACACAAAAAACCATGAGTAAAGAAATGTTAAACGCGCTAGACGCATTAGAAGCAGAAAAAGGAGTATCTAAAGAAGTTGTGATTGAAGCTTTAGAAGCGGCATTGATTTCTGCTTATAAACGTCATTACGGACAAGCCCAAAACGTTGAAGTGGAATTTGATCGCAAAAAAGGCAATATCCATGTTTTTGCGGTAAAAGAAGTAACTGAAGAAGTGATGGATTCCCAATTAGAAGTATCTTTAAAAGATGCGATGCTGATCAATCCAGCATATGAGATCGCTGATAAAATCCGATTTGAAGTAACACCAAAAGATTTTGGACGAATTGCTGCACAAACAGCGAAACAAGTGATTTTACAACGTGTGCGTGAAGCAGAACGTTCCATTATCTACAATGAATTTAGTGCGTATGAAAAAGATATCATGCAAGGTGTGGTAGAACGTCAAGATAGCCGTTATATCTATGTAAATCTTGGGAAAATCGAAGCTGTTTTATCTAAACAGGATCAAATGGCGAATGAATTTTATCAACCACATGATCGTATCAAAGTTTACGTGTCTCGTGTTGAAAATACATCAAAAGGACCTCAAGTATTTGTAAGCCGTAGTCATCCTGATTTACTACGTCGTTTATTTGAACAAGAAGTGCCGGAAGTGTATGATGGTATTGTAGAAATCGTAAGCATTGCCCGTGAAGCGGGCGATCGTTCGAAAATCGCAGTTCGTTCACATGATGAAAACATCGATCCAGTTGGAACATGTGTTGGTCCTAAAGGGCAACGTGTTCAAGCGTTAGTAAACGAATTAAAAGGGGAAAATATGGATATCGTTGAATGGAATGAAGATCCTGCAGTCTTTATTGCAAATGCGTTGAATCCAGCTGAAGTATCAAATGTTATCTTTGATAAGTCAAACCCTAAAGCGTGCACGGTAGTCGTGCCAGACTATCAATTGTCATTAGCTATCGGAAAACGTGGTCAAAATGCCCGTTTAGCCGCTAAGTTAACTGGTTTTAAAATCGATATCAAATCAGAATCAGATATGGCAGCAATCTATGAACAACAAAACCAAGAAGTTCAGACAGAAGAATTTGTTGAAGAAGAACTTATCAGTGAAGAACTAGCTGCTGTCGTAGAAGAAGATCAAGTCGTTGCAGAAGATAGCGTAGTTGAACAAGTTGCTGACGAAATCATCGAAGAGTAAAAAAGGGAGGGATTTTTCATGAAAAAACGTAAAATTCCATTAAGAAAATCGGTCGTTTCGAACGAAATGTTTCCTAAAAAAGAACTCTTACGCATCACGCGTTCTAAAGAAGGGGTCGTAGCCATCGATCCGTCTGGGCGCATGCCTGGAAGAGGTGCATACCTTGCCATCGACCCGAAAGAAGCGCAATTAGCTTGGGATAAAAAAATCTTAGACCGTGTGTTTGAAACGACACTGTCAGATGAATTTTATCAAGAGCTAGTGGATTACGTTGCGCATCAAAAAGCGCGTCAGGAGCTTTTTGCAAATGAATAAACAAAAAGCTAAAAATATGTTAGGCTTAGCGATGAGAGCTGGAAAAATCATCAGTGGAGAAGAACTTGTGTTGCGCGATATCCGCCAGCAAAAAGTGCCATTGGTCTTTGTGGCTTCTGATGCAAGCCAAAACACACAAAAAAAAATCAAAGATAAAGGTAAATTCTATCATGCGACAGTATTGGATAGTTTCACGGCGGATGAGATCATTCAGTCGATTGGAAAACCAAGAATGGTCGTGGGCGTGGTAGACCACGGGTTTGCACGTCGCATCAAAGAATTACTTTCAGAAGAATTGTAGCCTAGCTACGGGGTGAAGTACGGACTCATCCTTTAAACCAGGTACCGATCGAAGATACACCACGAATCTGGCAAGAGAGGCGCTGTCCTCTAAAATCGGAATACTCATTAAGGAAGTACTATAACTAGATGACTCAATCTAATCAAACGAACCAATCCAACCAAAAAAATACAAAGCCTGCAGCAAATCGCAGCAACAACACGCGTCCAGCAGGAAACAATACAAATCGTAACGCAAATGCCAATACGCAAAACCGTTCAAATAATACAACAACACAAAATCGTTCGAACAATACAACGACGCAAAATCGTTCAAGTAATGCAACAACAGGAAACACGACACAACGTAGTAACAATAGCGGAAATACACAAAATCGTAACAGCAATGGTGGAAACACGCAAAACCGTAATACATCAGGTGGTGGCAACAACAATAACCGCGGACGCAACAATAACTACGGCAATAACCGCAATCGTTTCAATAAAAAAGGGAAAAAAGGCCGTCCAAATCATAATCAAGAGAAAAAACCAGCTGTTCCAGCACGTAAATTCCGTGAATTACCAGATGTATTGGAATATACAGAAGGAATGAACGTTGCGGATATCGCGAAAAAAATTCACCGCGAACCAGCTGAAATTATCAAAAAACTCTTTATGATGGGCGTTATGGTCAATCAAAACCAACCATTAGATAAAGAAACGATTGAATTACTTGCGACAGACTACGGAATGGAACCACAAGAAAAAGTTCAAGTGGACATTGCGGATATCGACAAATTCTTTGAACCAGAAGAAGTGAAGAAAGAAAACTTAGTGGCGCGTCCACCAGTTGTAACGATCATGGGACACGTTGACCACGGGAAAACAACATTACTTGACACATTGCGTAATTCTCGTGTGACAAGTGGTGAAGCCGGTGGGATCACACAGCATATTGGCGCGTACCAAATCGATATTCATGGCAAACCAATCACATTCTTAGATACACCAGGGCATGCGGCGTTTACAAGTATGCGTGCACGTGGAGCAAGTATCACAGATATCACGATTTTAGTTGTAGCCGCTGATGATGGCGTAATGCCACAAACTGTTGAAGCGATTAATCACGCAAAAGCAGCAGGCGTACCGATTATTGTAGCAGTGAATAAAATCGATAAACCAGGAGCAAACCCACAACATGTGATGCAAGAATTAAGTGAACATCAATTGATTCCTGAAGCTTGGGGTGGCGATACGATCTTTGTGGAGATCTCAGCGAAATTTGGTCAAAATATCGAAGAACTATTGGAAATGATCCTTTTAGTTGCTGAAGTAGAAGACTTAGAAGCAGATCCAACACAAAACGCGATCGGTACCGTAATTGAAGCACGTTTAGATAAAGGAAAAGGTCCAGTATCGACGTTACTTGTTCAACAAGGAACTTTGCGTGTGGGTGACCCAATTGTAGTCGGAAATACCTTTGGTCGTGTTCGTGTGATGACCAATGACTTAGGTCGTCGTGATAAAGAAGCAGGACCTGCAACACCAGTTGAGATCACTGGACTAAATGATGTACCTCAAGCAGGTGATCGTTTCGTTGTCTTTGATGATGAAAAATCAGCTCGTGCCGCTGGGGAAGAACGTGCGAAACGCGCGATGTTAGAACAACGTGCAAGCAGCAGCCGTGTAACACTAGAAAACTTATTTGCTAGTCTTAAAGAAGGCGAATTAAAAGATGTAAATGTTATCGTCAAAGCGGACGTACAAGGTTCAGCTGAAGCAGTAGCTGCCTCATTACAAAAAATCGACGTTGAAGGTGTACGTGTGAAAATCGTCCATTCAGCAGTTGGTGCAATCAATGAAAGTGATGTAACGCTTGCTGCGGCAAGTAACGCGATCATCATTGGATTTAATGTTCGTCCTACACCACAAGCAAGACAACAAGCCGAAGCCGAAGAAGTGGATATTCGTTTACACCGTATCATTTACAAAGCGATTGAAGAAATCGAAACAGCGATGAAAGGGATGCTTGATCCTGAATTCGAAGAAAAAATCACTGGTCAAATGATCGTTCGTGAAACATATAAAGTTTCAAAAGTAGGAACGATTGCTGGAGCTTACGTTACAGAAGGATTCATCCGTCGCGATAGTGGCGTACGTGTGATTCGTGAAGGTATCGTGATCTATGAAGGAAAATTAGAAAGCTTGAAACGCTTCAAAGATGATGCCAAAGAAGTCCGCATGGGATATGAATGTGGTGCAATGATCGAAAAATTCAATGACCTTAAAGTAGATGACATCATCGAAGGCTTTGTAATGGAAGAAATCAAAGCCGACTAATAGGAGGGATACTATGGCAAACTATAGAGACCGTCGAGTGGCACAAGAAATCTTAAAAGAAGTCAATCAAATCCTACGTAAAAAAATTCGTGATCCACGTGTACAAGATGTGACAATCACGGATGTTCATGTTACAGGAGATTTACAACAAGCGACAATTTACTACAGTATTTTGTCCGACTTGGCTTCTGATCGTGAAAAAGCGCAGAAAGGTTTGGAAAAATCTTCTGGTTTAATCCGTCGTGAATTGGGCCATGCGTTGACGCTATATAAAACACCGGAATTGGTTTTTGAAATCGACCAATCTGTTCAATATGGCTCAAAGATCGATCAATTGTTACGCGATTTAAACAAAGAGTAAAAGAAAAGAGTATCGACCTTGTCGATACTCTTTTTTTTATCCTCAAATTTGATGAGGGAGTATGCTATAATAAAACAGTTAAAAATAGAAAATGAGGTGTAACCATGGATGGTATTTTACCGTTATGGAAAGAACGTGGCATGACGAGTCACGATTGTGTATTTAAATTACGAAAAATTTTGCAAACAAAAAAAGTCGGTCATGGAGGAACACTTGATCCGGATGTGGAAGGGATTTTACCGATCTGTGTAGGTAAGGGAACAAAAGTCATTGAATTTTTGACGGATTCTGGAAAAGTGTATGAAGGCGAAATCACATTAGGCTATAGTACGACAACAGAAGATAAATCAGGCGAACTGGTCGAACAAAAATTAGTGGATACACCACTTACAACAGCTCAAATCGATGCGCAAATGGCAAAGATGATCGGTGAGATCACTCAAATTCCGCCGATGTATTCGGCCGTGAAAGTGAACGGTCGTAAACTCTATGAATATGCACGTAATAACGAGGAAGTAGAACGTCCAGTACGTATTGCTACTATTATGTCCTTTGAACGTACGACCGAGCCTGTTTGGGATGAAGTGACGAAAACCCAATCATGGTATTTTAAGGTTGCTTGTGGTAAAGGAACTTACGTCCGTACGTTAGCTGTCGATCTAGGGAAGGCTTTAGGATATCCGGCGCATATGTCTGATTTAGTACGTACTCAAAGTGGTGGGTTTACCAAAGAACAAGCTTTGACATTAGCTCAAGTTCAAGAAGTAAAAGACGCTGGGAAACTAGATGAATGGCTCTTGCCCATTGAGTATGGTGTGAAGAAATTTAGCCGTGTCGATATTACCGATGATTTGTATCGACAAGTAAAGAATGGTATGCGCTTGCCTTACCAAGTATTTGGTTTAGCTCACGTTCCCAATGAGCCGATTGCTTTGTTTTATCGCGAAAACGTTGTAAGTTTATACTATCGCTATGATGAGAATACGACGGTATTAAAACCGCTAAAAGTATTTCGCAATGAGTAAGGAGAAGATATGCAAGTAATTGAGATTAGACATCCCTACCACCAAGAACAATTGCCAAATGAGCCAATGGTCTTGGTTTTAGGGTTCTTTGATGGAGTGCACAAAGGACATCAAAAAGTAATTGAAACAGGGCGAAAAAAAGCCAATGAGCTAGGGATTAAACTAGGTGTGATGACCTTTAACCAACATCCATCGATCGTATTTAAAAAAATTGCCCCACACTCGATGAAGTATTTGACGACAGTGAAACAAAAAGCTGAATTGATGGCCCAACAAGATGTGGATTATTTATTTGTGGTCGATTTTACTTCAGGGTTTGCTAGTTTAGCACCACAAGCCTTTGTCGATCAATATATTGTCGATTGGCAAGCGAAAGTTGTAGTGGCAGGATTTGATTATACCTATGGCCCTAAAGAAATTGCGGCAATGGAGCATTTACCAACGTATGCACAGCAGCGTTTTGAAGTGATTACGGTACCAAAAGAAACGCTAACGGGTGAAAAAGTCAGCTCGACTCGTATTCGTCAAGCATTGGCTTTAGGAGAAATGGAGGAAGTGAACACGATGTTAGGATATGAATATGTGACAGAAGGACTAGTAGTCCATGGAGATGCTCGAGGCCGTGAATTAGGCTTTCCAACAGCAAACATCCAAACTAAATCGACAGTACGTTTGCCTAAAGAAGGTGTATATGTCACTGAGATTTTGATTGGAGAAACGTGGTATCCTTCAATGGGATCGATTGGACGCAATGATACTTTTGAAAAAAATCGACCGGTTACGGTTGAAGTGAATATTTTTGATTTTCATGAAGATATTTATGGTGAACATGTGGAAGTGCGTTGGTTAGACTACTTGCGTGATCAAGAAGCCTATCCGTCAGTCGAAGCATTGATTACACAGTTACAATTAGATGAAAAAAATAGTCGTGCTTACTTTACAAATCGATAAGGAGGAAAGCTTTGGGGGAGAAAACAAAAACAACTACTGGGTTACCAAAATATCAACAAGTCGCGATCGAAATTGCAGAACGGATCGTTGAAGGACGGTATCATATTGGGGAAAAAATTCATGCCCGTTCTACTTTAGCGACACATTTTAATGTCTCGCCAGAAACTGCCCGTAAAGCGATCAATGTCTTAGTTGATTTACAAATCATGGACGTCAAGCATGGGAGTGGGGCGTTCGTGTCTTCTAAAGAAAAAGCGCATGATTTTGTTGAACAGTACAAGGGGATCCAAACGATTCAAATGATTCGTGAAGACATGAAAGAAAGTATCCAGCGATCTAAGGAAGAAGCTGAACGACAGTATCAATTGTTAAATGACTTAGTGCGCCAAATGAAACAAGTTCATGATCAATTGCCTTTTGTGCCTTACGAAATTTTTTTAACGAGTGAAGCGCGTAATCTAGAAGTAAGTATCAAAGATTTAAATTTTTGGCACCAGACAGGCGGAACAATCATCGCCATTCAAACCGATACTGAGACGATTATTTCTCCTGGACCATATGCGAAATTAAGTGCAGGCAATCGGGTCTTTTTTGTTGGAAGTGAAGTCGTGTATCAGCGTGTGTCTAACTTTTTTTACACGAATGAATCCCGTTAATATCAGCTTACATTGGACCGAAACTTTTTTTCATGAAAAGTTTCGGTTCAATTTTTTGACAAACTGACCACACGATGTTAATCTAGTATGGTCAGTTTGATATTTTTTTAATATTTAAATCAGAAATAGGAGAGTGATATTTTTGGTAAAAGTTCGGGTGGAACATTTAACAAAAATCTTTGGGAAACGTCAACAACAGGCGTTAGAATTAGTAAAACAAAATAAAGCAAAAAATGAAATTTTAGAACAGACTGGAGCGACCGTTGGGGTTTACGACGCTAATTTCGAAGTGAATGAAGGGGAAATCTTCGTAATTATGGGTCTATCTGGTAGTGGGAAATCAACGCTGGTTCGTTTGATCAATCGCTTGATCGATCCATCTTATGGAGATATCTATATCGATGGCGAGGATATCGCAAAAATGAGTAAAGACGAATTACGTGAAATTCGTCGTCATAAAGTAAACATGGTCTTTCAAAACTTTGGATTATTCCCACATCGTACGATTTTAGAAAATACAGAGTACGGATTAGAAGTTCGTGGCGTACCAAAAGAAGAACGTACACAAAAAGCAGAACAAGCTTTAGAAAACTCAAGTTTGCTTTCATTTAAAGATCAATATCCAAATCAATTATCTGGTGGGATGCAGCAACGTGTAGGGTTAGCTCGTGCGTTAGCGAATGATCCAGAAATCTTACTAATGGACGAAGCGTTCTCAGCGCTTGACCCATTGATCCGTCGTGAGATGCAAGATGAACTCCTAGAGTTACAAACGAAAGTTCAAAAAACGATTATCTTTATTACCCATGACTTGAACGAAGCATTGCGTATCGGCGATCGTATTGCCTTGATGAAAGACGGTCAAATCATGCAAATCGGTACCGGTGAAGAAATCTTGACTAACCCAGCTAATGATTTTGTACGTGAATTCGTAGAAGACGTAGATCGTTCAAAAGTCTTAACGGCACAAAATATTATGGTTCCAGCGATTACCACAAATATCGAAATCGATGGACCGAACGTTGCGTTAACACGTATGCGTAAAGAAGAAGTAAGTATGTTACTTGCAATCGACAAGCAGCGTAAATTAAAAGGAAGCTTAACAGCAGAATCTGCTCGTGACGCTCGTAAAAATAATTTACCATTAAAAGAAGTAATCGATAAAAACGTGAAGAAAGTCCACGCAGATACGTTAGTAACGGACATTTTCAACTTGATTTATGATTCTCCAACTCCATTAGCTGTTGTCGATGACAATGAAAAATTAATGGGAGTTGTGATTCGCGGTAGTGTGATTGAAGCGTTAGCGGATACAGAAGGACCTATCGAAGAGTCAATCATTGAGGAGGAAATGTTAAATGGATAATTTTTTACAACAATCAATTCCAGTTGCAGATTGGGTTGAAAGTGCATCAAGCTGGATAACTACAACTTTTTCTGGATTATTTCAAGTCGTCCAAGATGGCGGAACGGCCGGAATGAACTTTATTACAAATGTATTAACCTTGATTAATCCGTTATTGTTTATTGTCGTAATGACTGTCGCAGCCTTTATGATTTCTGGTCGTAAATGGGGCTTAGCTGCATTTAGTTTTATTGGATTGTTATACATCTACAATCAAAACTTATGGGGCGACTTGATGAATACCGTGACGTTAGTGATTGTATCCAGCTTGGTTTCAATCATTATCGGGGTGCCACTTGGTATCTGGATGGCGAAAAGCGATCGTGCTGAAAAAGTGATTCAACCGATTCTTGACTTTATGCAAACCATGCCTGGTTTCGTTTACTTGATTCCAGCCGTTGCTTTCTTTGGTATCGGGATGGTTCCTGGGGTATTCGCTTCTGTAATTTTCGCGTTACCACCAACTGTTCGTTTTACCAACTTAGGAATTCGTCAAATTCCAAAAGAATTAGTCGAAGCATCGGATTCATTTGGGAGTACTGGACGTCAACGTTTATTCAAATTAGAATTGCCATTAGCGAAAAGTACGATTTTAGCTGGGATCAACCAGACTACAATGCTTGCGTTATCAATGGTTGTAATCGCGTCTATGATCGGGGCTCCTGGTCTAGGTCGCGGGGTATTATCTGCCTTGCAACATGCGCAAGTTGGGAATGGATTTGTCAATGGTTTAGCTTTAGTAATCTTAGCGATTATTATTGACCGTTTCACACAATTGATCAATAAACCAAATCATCAAAAAGAAAAAGCGGTTAGCAAGAAAACTTCTCGTATCGTGACAGTCGTAGCACTTGCTGCTATCGTGGTATCTATCGTAAGTGGTGCCTTCTTTAGTGGTAAAGACAACCAAGCTGGTGCAAAAGGTACAGTGAACTTAGCTTATGTTGAGTGGGATACTGAAGTGGCATCAACGAATGTTGTCGGTGAAGTCTTAAAACAAATGGGCTACACCGTAAACTTAACACCTTTAGACAATGCCATCATGTGGCAATCTGTTGCAACTGGTCAATCAGATGCGATGTTATCTGCATGGTTGCCAAGTACACATAAACCACAATATGAAAAATATAAAGATCAATTAGTCGACTTAGGGCCAAACCTTGAAGGAGCGAAAGTTGGATTAGTGGTGCCATCTTATATGGATGTGAATTCAATCGAAGATCTTAAAGATCAAGCCAACAAAGAAATCGTTGGGATCGAACCTGGTTCAGGTGCAGTGGCTGCAGCTGAAAAAACTCAAGAAGCTTATCCAAACTTAGCAGATTGGAAAGTATCAACGTCTTCATCTGGTGCGATGATGGTTGCACTAGATCAAGCGTATCAAAACAAACAACCAATCGTGATCACAGGTTGGTCACCACACTGGATGTTTGCGAAATATGACTTGAAATATCTTGAAGATCCAAAAGAGACAATGGGTGGAGCAGAAAGTATCCATACCATGACACGTGAAGGATTCAAAGAGGATATGCCAGAGGTCAATGAAGTATTAGACAACTTCAACTGGACAACAGATGATGTTGAAGAAGTAATGCTTGAGATTTCAAATGGTACATCACCTGAAAAAGCAGCGCAAAATTGGATCGAAAAAAACCAAGATAAAGTCGACGAATGGACGAAATAATCTTGTAAAGAAGTCATCTTAGGATGGCTTCTTTTTTGTATGGAAAACCAATTCACTTTTTAACTTCTATTTTGTATACTAGTAAGTAGAAGATGGCTTAGCATAAAATAAAATACCATTTTCTTTACATGATCCTATTTTTTGAATAAGAAAGAAGGAATAAAAATGAAAAAAAGCGTATTGATTGGGTTTTGTGCAACAGCGTTGCTGACGATTAGTGCAACAACATTGACTACCGTCCATGCAGAAAGTCAACCACCTGCAATGACTGAAACAAACATGGCCACAAGTACATGGGGCACAGCAAAAGCAACATTTGATACAAAAACAGGGACATTACGTGTTGAACAGGGTGTGATCTATGATGCAGCTGCACTTTCAGAAGCAGAAAGAAATTCAGAATTTGTAGATACAGATCAAAAAATTGCGCGTAAAGAAGTGAAGCATCTTTTATTTGGAGAAAATGTTTCCGTAAAAAATAGTCAATCAGCTTGGCAATTAGATGGGACAGCAACGTCACTTGCACAATTTAAAGAAGAATTTGCGCATTTTGATCAATTGACGTTCATTTTAGGCGAGCTAGGCAATCCGAATATGCCGTATCCAGCACCATTTGCTCATGGATTTACCCATGATGTGTATCGTGCGTATAATCCCAATTCAGGGGATCATCTTTATACAATGTCTAAAAATGAGTTTGATCATGTCGTTGACAAAGGTTGGAAAGATGAAGCTGTTGCGTATTTAGCCTATGATTGGTCAACATTGCCAATTTATCGGGTCTACAATCCAAATTCAGGGGAGCATATGTTTACGACTAGCCCAGAGGAATATTTAGCACTATATGAAGCGACTTGGGTTCCAGAAGGGATTTCATTTGGTGCAGCAGAACAAACAGCCGATACACAAGCAGTGTATCGTGCGTTCAATCCAAATGCGAAAGGACCAGGAAGTCATTTGTTTACCAATAATGCTTCTGAAATTCAACATTTGGTCAAAGTGGGGTGGAAAGATGAAGGAACGGCATATTTTGTCCCTACTGTAGCTTATACAACAGAAGATCAAAACTAAGTTTAGTAACTCTCTATAAAAAATAGAGATGTTTATAAATAAGTGAATAAAAAAGTGTAGGTTCTGCAAAAAAATTCAAAGATGAGTTTGGTGCAGGACCTATTTTTATAAGGAAGTGAGTGGAATGAATAAGAAATTTCTTTTTATTGGAGGATTCTTTTTATTAATTGTGGCAGGGGTAAGTTTGATTACGTTCTATCCGATGCAGTCAATGCAGTCAAATGCGATAGAAATGCATCAAGAAAACGAAAAAACCGTATACACGATTACGCAAAAAGAGGGACAATATATCACTATTCAATCGAAAGATTTACGAACAAATACGAGTGAAGAAGAACTTTCGACTAGAAGTAGTCAACTTCTTGCGACGATTACGTATAAGGCAACATTTGGCGATGTAAAAAAAGAAGGAAAAGTAGCCTCTGAAATCAGGTTGTCTGTCTCCGATACTAAATATGGAGAATTAGACTCTTATGGAGGTAGTCGTTCTTTTGATACAGAATATTGTGCCTTTGTTCCGTATACTCAATATAAAAATAAAGCAGTAGGCGTCTTTGTGTTTTCGAATCGGCAACAAACAATTGAAGCCGTAAAGAAAGATCCTGAAAAAGCTAAAGATAAAATCAGTCAAGAAGATGTTTTATTAGAGCAGATCATTGAACTAAAAGAAAGATAAGCTGTTCAGTCACTAGATTTCATTCTAAACGGTGTGGATAGTGCTCGTTTTATGGTACACTAACCAAAGACCAAAAGAATGAAGAGGAATTTGATAATCATGAAACAACATGCACAATTGCAACGATCAGCTTATATTCACATCCCATTTTGTGAACATATCTGCTTTTATTGTGATTTTAATAAAGTATTTTTAGAAGGCCAACCAGTGGATGAATATGTCACACGATTACTTGACGAGATATCATTGACATTGGCTAAATATCCTGTTAGTGCGACTCCTACGATCTATATTGGAGGGGGCACACCCACTTCGTTAAATGAAGCGCAGCTTGATGCTTTGCTTTCTGGAGTTGTCGAACGATTTGAGATGGAAACGGTCCAAGAATTTACGATCGAAGCCAATCCGGGAGATTTAACAAAAGGCAAGTTACAAGTTATGAAAAATTACGGCATTGATCGCTTATCGATGGGCGTACAGACATTTGACGATCGTTTATTAAAAAAAATTGGGCGCAAGCATTCCGCAAAAGATGTATACGACACGCTCAAGTTACTCGATCAAGAAGCCTTTCACAATATCAGCATTGATTTGATCTATGCCCTACCAGGACAAACACTTGAAGGATTTTCAGATACATTACAGCAAGCATTAGCCTTTGACTTGCCGCATTATTCTTTGTATTCGTTAATTTTAGAAAATAAAACGATGTTTATGAACTGGGTACGTCAAGGTCGTTTGGAATTACCTAGTCAAGAAGTCGAAGTAGCGATGTTTGAACAAACGATTGACGCAATGGAAAAATCTGGACATCATCAATATGAAATCAGCAATTTTGCGAAACCTGGATTTGAATCTAAGCACAATCTAGTGTATTGGAATAATGAAGAATATTTTGGATTTGGTGCTGGGGCCAGCGGGTATGTTAATCAAAGTCGGTATCGCAATTTTGGGCCGATCCAACATTATCTAAATCCTTTACGTGAACAAAAACTGCCGATTATGGAAACAGAGAAAGTGATTCGAAAAAACCAAATCGAAGAAGAATTATTTTTAGGTTTGCGAAAAAAAGAAGGCGTGGATAAAGCGAAATTCAATCAAAAATTTGGCTGTTTGCTGTCTGATCTTTATCAACCAGTGATTGATGCGTATGTCCAAAAAGGGTGGCTTTATGAAACGGAAACGACAATCGCCTTAACCAAACAAGGGACATTTATTGGCAATGATGTCTTCCAAGGTTTTTTATTAGAAGAAGAATAGTAGAGAACCCGTTGAAGTATCAAGACTTCAACGGGTTTTAGCACTTTCGACAAAAGAGTGCTAAAAAATAGAGGTAAATTCTTGACAATTTATCAGAATATGATATATTTATACTTGTATTAGCACTTAAGTATATCGAGTGCTAACAAGGGGTGATGAATATGTTGACAAAAAGACAAGAAGACATTTTACGTCTTATCATCCAGAACTATACTAGCGATGAACAGCCAGTTGGTTCAAAAACATTGATGGAATCTGGAATTGAAGCAAGTTCTGCTACGATTCGAAATGAGATGAAAACATTAGAGACAAAAGGGTTAGTATTAAAGACCCATTCTTCTTCTGGACGTGTTCCTTCATTAAATGGGTACCGTTATTATGTGGACCATTTATTGGTTCCAAATACGGTATCGACTGAAGAGATCGTAACGGTCAAACATGCTTTTGCAAAAGAGTTTCATGAAATTAATGAAATTATTCGTCAGTCTGCAGCATTGCTTTCTCAGATGACAAATTATACAGCACTAGCGTTAGGTCCAGAGATGAGTGATCGAAAACTAACTGGGTTTCGGATGATTCCGTTAAATCAACGGCAAGTGGTGACGATCATTGTAACGGATAAAGGCAATGTTCAAAGCAGTGTCTTTACGATTCCAAGTACAATGAAACTCCACGATTTAGAGACGATTGCTTCTATTGTAAATGATCGGTTACTAAATGAGTCGCTCTTGACGGTCTATCATCGTTTGCGAACTGAGATTCCTATGATTATGAATCGCTATTTTCAATCGACTGAAGGGATTTTAGATGTCTTTGAGCATCTGTTGAGTCAAGCGTTTGAGGATAAGGTATTCGTTAGTGGACGGATGAATGTATTGAATTTCGAAGCGGATCAAAGTGGAACAAATGTGAAACAATTGTATGATTTTATGAAAGATTCTGAAGCGCTCGGTCAATTATTTGCTTCTCGCAATGGCTCGATCCAAGTGAAAATTGGAAAAGAGATCGGTGTGGATCTATTTGAAAACATGAGCATGATTCAAGCGAATTATGAAATTGAAAATCATGGCCTAGGTACGATTGCTTTACTAGGCCCGGCAAATATGCCTTATGCGCAAATGTATAGCTTAATGAATCTATTTAAAGATGAATTAGCCATGACATTAGCTGACTATTATAAAGGATTAGACCATGTCTATCATCTATAGAAAGGATGGAATTAAGTGACAAAACATGAGCAAGAGATGCCAGAAGAAACAGCTGAAGAGCTTGTTGAAGAACAAGCGACAGAAGCAATGGAAGAAGAGGTTGTATCTGAATTAGATACAGTCAAAGCTGAATTTGATGCGATGGAAGATAAGTTTCTACGTGCTTCTGCTGAAATCGCAAATATTACTTCCCGTAATCGCAATGAGCGTGAATTGTTACAAAAATACCGTTCACAAGATTTAGGGAAAAAAGTATTACCTGCAATTGACAACTTAGAGCGTGCCATGGCAGCTGAAGTAACAGATGAGCAAAGCCAAAGTTTGAAAAAAGGCGTTGAAATGGTCTTAGAAAGCTTACGTCACGCGTTAAAAGAAGAAGGAATTGAAGAGATCCCAGCTAAGGGTGAAGCATTTGATCCAACCCTTCATCAAGCGGTGCAAACCATTCCTGCAACAGAAGATCAAGAAGCAGATACGATTGTTGAAGTCTTACAAAAAGGCTATCGTCTGCATGATCGTGTATTACGACCAAGTATGGTCATCGTTGCACAATAAATATAAGTAAACAAACACAATTACGGAAAACAAAAGGAGAGAATTAGATATGAGTAAAATTATCGGAATCGACTTAGGAACTACAAACTCTGCAGTAGCTGTATTAGAAGGCGGAGAAGCAAAAATTATTACCAATCCTGAAGGAAATCGTACAACTCCTTCTGTTGTCTCATTTAAAAATGGTGAAATTCAAGTGGGTGAAGTGGCAAAACGTCAAGCAGTAACAAACCCAAATACCATTTCATCTATTAAACGTTACATGGGCGAACCTGGATACAAAGTTGAAGTTGAAGGTAAAAATTATACACCTCAAGAAATCTCAGCAATGATCTTACAATACATCAAAGGTTTTGCCGAAGATTATTTAGGTGAAAAAGTTGAAAAAGCAGTTATCACTGTACCTGCATACTTTAACGATGCACAACGTCAAGCAACAAAAGACGCTGGTAAAATCGCTGGTTTAGAAGTAGAACGTATCGTTAACGAACCAACAGCTGCAGCCTTAGCTTATGGTTTAGACAAAACAGATAAAGATGAAAAAATCTTAGTATTTGACCTTGGTGGAGGTACATTTGACGTATCTGTACTTGAATTAGGTGACGGCGTATTTGACGTATTGTCAACAGCTGGAGATAACTTATTAGGTGGTGATGACTTTGATAACAAAATCATCGATCACATGGTAGAGGTATTCAAAAAAGAAAACGGCATCGACTTAAGTAAAGATAAAATGGCGGTACAACGTTTGAAAGATGCTGCTGAAAAAGCGAAAAAAGATCTTTCTGGTGTATCAAGCACACAAATCAGCTTACCATTTATCACGGCAGGCGAAGCTGGACCACTTCACTTAGAAATGACATTAACTCGTGCGAAATTTGACGAAATCACTGCTGACTTAGTAGAACGTACAAAAGGACCTGTACGTCAAGCCTTGAAAGATGCTGGTTTATCACAATCAGATATCGATGAAGTGATCTTAGTTGGTGGATCTACACGTATTCCTGCAGTAGTAGAAGCTGTACGTAAAGAAACGGGTAAAGAACCAAATAAATCAGTAAACCCTGATGAAGTAGTAGCAATGGGTGCTGCGATCCAAGGTGGAGTCATCACAGGTGACGTGAAAGATGTTGTCTTACTTGATGTTACACCTTTATCATTAGGTATCGAAACAATGGGTGGCGTATTTACGAAATTGATCGACCGCAATACAACGATCCCAACAAGTAAATCACAAGTCTTCTCAACAGCAGCAGACAACCAACCAGCAGTAGACATTCACGTATTACAAGGTGAACGTCCAATGGCAGCAGATAACAAAACATTAGGTCGCTTCCAATTAACAGATATTCCAGCAGCACCTCGTGGAATCCCTCAAATCGAAGTAACATTTGATATCGATAAAAATGGTATCGTAAATGTATCTGCTAAAGATTTAGGTACACAAAAAGAACAAACCATTACAATCAAATCTTCTTCAGGTTTATCAGACGACGAAATCGAACGCATGGTAAAAGATGCTGAAGCGAATGCTGAAGCAGACAAAGCGCGTAAAGAAGAAGTAGATCTACGCAATGAAGTCGATGCATTATTGTTCACTGTTGATAAAACAACAAAAGAACTTGAAGGCAAAGTAGAAGAAGAAGAATTGAAAAAAGCTGAAGAAGCACGCGATGAATTAAAAGCTGCTGTCGAAGCAAATGATATCGAAGCAATGAAAACAAAACGTGATGCGTTAAATGAAATCGTACAAAACTTAACAGTTAAATTATACGAACAAGCTGCTCAACAACAAGCACAAGCAGATCCTAACGCAGCTCAAAGTGGCGCTGATGACGTAGTCGATGCTGACTTTGAAGAAGTGGATGACAACAAATAATCTAATTCACGTTGAAAAAGCCAAAGTCGACTACTTTGGCTTTTTCTTTTGATAAAATTTGAGTAACATCTTGAAAAAATCTATGTTAGAATACTAAAGTATATGAAGAAAACGGAGGGAAGCCCATGGCAACAAAACGTGATTATTATGAAGTCCTAGGTTTACAAAAAGGAGCTTCGGACGATGAAATAAAAAAAGCGTATCGTAAGCTTTCCAAAAAGTACCATCCAGATATTAATAAAGAAGAAGGCGCTGAAGCTCAATTTAAAGAAGTGTCAGAAGCATATGAAATTTTAAGTGATCCACAAAAACGTGCCGCTTATGATCAATATGGACATGCTGGGACAGATCCAAATTATGGCGGCGGCGGAGGCTTTGGTGGCTTCGGCGGCGGTGCTGGAGGATTCTCTGGTGGTGGTTTTGGTGGTTTTGAAGATATCTTTGAATCATTCTTTGGTGGCGGCGGAGGCCGTGCTGCCAATCCGAATGCACCAAGACAAGGTGCGGATTTACAATATGTCATCAATTTGACCTTTGAAGAGGCTGTCTTTGGTGTCGAAAAAGAAATTCAATACAAACGTGAAGAAACGTGTCATACGTGCGACGGTAGTGGCGCAAAACCAGGTACACAACCTGAAACGTGTCATAAATGCCATGGTGCTGGTCGTGTCAATGTAGAACGTCAAACACCACTTGGTCGCGTGATGACGCAACAAACGTGTGACGTGTGTCATGGAACAGGAAAAGAAATCGCCCATCCATGTGAAACGTGTCATGGAACAGGACATGAAAAAGCAAATCATAAAGTGAAAGTAACGGTTCCAGCTGGAGTAGAAGACGATCAACAAATGCGTCTTGCTTCTCAAGGAGAGGCCGGAACAAACGGTGGTCCTTATGGTGATCTTTATGTGGTCTTTAGAGTGGAATCTTCGAATATTTTTGACCGTGATGGTGGGGAGATCTATTATGAATTGCCGTTGAACTTTGTCCAAGCTGCTTTGGGAGATGAAGTCCAAGTCCCAACTGTGCATGGAGATGTGAAGTTGAAGATCCCAGCTGGTACACAAACTGGCGCGAAATTCCGCTTGCGTGGTAAAGGTGCGCCGCGTCTACGTGGCGGAGGCAATGGAGATCAACAAGTGACCGTGAAATTGATCACACCGAAAAACTTGAACGATCAACAAAAAGAAGCGTTGCGTGAGTTTGCTAAAGCTTCAGGATTGACGACGACCGAACAACATGCAGAAGGATTTTTTGATAAAGTCAAAGATGCATTCGGTGGTAAGAAAAAATAAGTGTAATCAAAAAGGAATGGCAGTTTTAAACTGTCATTCCTTTTTTTTGATCAGATATTCAATACTTTATTTAAAAAGTCTTTTGTTCGTTCGTTTTGTGGATGGTTAAAGATTTGATCTGGTGTTCCATCTTCTAGGAAGTTTCCGCCATCGATAAACATCACACGATTGGCCACTTCTTTAGCAAATCCCATTTCGTGTGTGACAATCACCATCGTCATCCCTTGTTTGGCTAGTTTTTTCATAACGTTCAATACATCGCCAACCATTTCTGGATCAAGGGCGGATGTCGGTTCGTCAAACAACATGATATCGGGATTCATCGCTAAAGCGCGTGCGATCGCGACCCGTTGTTTTTGCCCACCGGATAAATTATCTGGATAAGCATCTTTTTTATCAGCCAAACCAACTGTTTCAAGTAACTTGATCGCTTTTTTTTCAGCTTCTGCTTTATTTAATTTCTTTAAGTCTGTAGGAGCTAAGATAATATTTTCCATAATCGATAGATGTGGAAATAGATTGAAATGCTGGAATACCATGCCGATATGTTGACGCACCATATTGATGTCAGTATTCTTATCCATCAAATGGGCACCATCGACAATGATATCTCCGCTAGAAGGTTCTTCTAGACGGTTTAAACAACGTAAGAAAGTCGATTTTCCAGAACCAGATGGTCCGATGATACAAACGACTTCACCTTCTTTGATTGATACGTTGATATCGTTTAATACAGTATTGTCTCCGTATTGTTTGACTAAATGTTCAACTAAGATTTTTTCTGCCATCTTAATTCACCTTCTTTTCTAAAACTTTTGCTAAACGAGTTAATGCAGTGATTACAATCAAGTAGATCATCGCAATGATAAAGTAAACAGAGGTACTTTGTAAGGTACTTGCGACAATGATTTTCCCAGTTTGGAGTAATTCTACAACTCCGATAGCAGAGATAATTGTTGTATCTTTTAATGTGATAACAAACTGATTGACAAATGAAGGGACCATAATGCGCACAGCTTGCGGTAAAATAATTTTTTGCATAGTCCGATTATACGAAAGTCCTAGACTTCTTGAAGCTTCCATTTGTCCTTTTGGTACGGCATTGATCCCACCACGAACGATTTCAGCGATATAAGCACTCGCGTTTAACGTTAAGGTGATCACACCAGCAATAAAGTCTGGGATTGTGATCCCAATCGCTCCAGATAAGCCGAAGAAAATGAAGAAAGCCAATACCATCATCGGAATTCCACGGATCACATCCACGTAAATTGAAGCGACAATACGTAGTGCTTTGATTGGCGCAACACTCATTAATCCAAAAATGACCCCAACTACGATAGCCAGTGCAAATGAAATCAATGCAAGTAACATTGTTTTGCCTAAACCGGCTAATAACTGTTTGTAATTATTTTTTAAGATTCCCCATAAAGACGAATTGTCTTTTGTCGATTCTTGTTTTACAGCTTTACCATCTGCGATATATGTTGCAATAATTTTATCGTATTCACCAGACTGTTTCATTTGTGTTAAGGCTTCGTTGAACATTTGCAGTAATTCTTGGTTTTGTCCTTTTTTCACTGCAAAGGCATATTCGCCACCGCTTTCTCTAGCGATCGGTGTAGCCAACTCTTGACCTTGTGAAATCGAATAGCCAATGACAGGATAATCATCCATGATCGCATCTACAGCGCCTACTTTTACTGCTTCATATAGTTGATCTGCTGCATCATAGCTTTTGATTGTATAGCCATATTTGTCTTTATTCGCTTCTAAGAAATCAGCACTTTCTGTTCCGACTTTAACCCCAACTTTTTTACCTTTTAAATCTTCATAAGATTTGATATCTTTATTGTCTTTTTTGACTGCGATTTGAATCCCGCTCTCAAAATAAGGGGTAGAGAAATCAAACTCTTTTTTGCGTTCATCGGTAACCGTCATGCCAGCAATCATTCCATCTGCTTGTTGCCCTTGTAAAGCTTGGACGGCAGCGGAGAATCCGATGAAATTAAAATCGATATTAAATCCTTGTAGTTCAGCTGCTTTTTTCATTAAATCAACATCGATTCCAACATATTCGTTGTCTTCGTTTTTAAATTCAAAAGGCGCAAAGGCAGAATCACTCGCGATAATGTATTGATCTTTTAAAGGGGTGATTTTTTTCATTACGGTTTGATTTGTTGAAGTGTTGTTATTGGTTTTAATATACGTTTGAACGATCTCATCGTATTGGCCAGAGTCTTTTAATTTTTTTAATCCAGCATTGAATTTTGTCAATAACTCAGCATTTTCACCTTTTTTTACTGCAAAACCATAAGAATTTCCTTTTTCAGCTTTACCGATCAATTGTAAAGGCTCGCCCTTGTTGATCGCATAACCTAAAACGGGATAGTCATCAAAAATCGCTTGGACCGTTCCATTTTTGATCGCGCCATAAACGCCAGTAGCATCATCATATGTTTTGATCGTATAGCCATATTTGTCTTTATTGGCTTCTAAGAAAGTCGCACTTTCTGTTCCAACTTTTGCACCAACAGTTTTTCCTTTTAGATCGTCATAACTGTTGATGCTCGTATCGTCTTGTTTAACGGCCATTTGGATTCCGCTGTCAAAGTAAGGATCTGAAAAATCAAAACTTTTTTTACGTTCATCGGTAATGCTCATTCCAGCGATCATCGCGTCAAGTTGACCAGACTGAACACCTTGGATTGAAGAATCAAATCCTAACGGACGAAGATTGACAGCAAATCCTTGATCTTTTGCAATCGCATTTAGTAAATCGATATCGACACCTACATAATTTTGGTTATCATCTTGGAACTCAAACGGTGCAAAGGTGATGTCCGTTCCAATTTGATAGGTTTTTTCTTCCGCGTGTACGCTACGTGTCGTAAAAAATCCTAGCGTCGCCACGATGGAAAGTAGTGATAAGTAAAAAAGCTTTCGTTTCATGTAATTATTTCCTCCATTTCTTCCCTAAAAAGCTAGTCAATCCAATTGAAATTGACGATTAGCAAGAGTATAACAAGAAAAAAGAAAAAAATAAACTGAATGCTAACATCTTATGTTATAAAACGTGACATTTAAAGTTTAAGAAACAAGCTATCATCCTTATGAAACAAGTCACAAGAATAGCGAAAATATGTTCGCTATGATAAACTAGAAGAACGAAAAGAACACATGAAATGAGGCTTGAGGATGATTGAACGAAACCATTCGATTCCTTTTGATCTAGTTTCGGCGTACCAGCCAGCAGGGGATCAACCTGAGGCGATTCGCCAATTAGTAGAAGGAATACATAACAAAGAAAAAGCACAAATTCTACTCGGTGCAACGGGAACAGGGAAAACTTATACGATTTCCAATGTGATTCAACAAGTCAATAAACCAACTTTGATTATTGCTCATAATAAAACACTAGCTGGTCAATTATATGGTGAATTTAAGGAATTCTTTCCTCACAACGCCGTCGAGTATTTTGTCAGTTATTATGATTACTACCAACCTGAAGCGTACGTTCCCTCAAGTGATACGTATATTGAAAAGGATTCGAGTGTGAATGATGAGATCGATAAACTTCGACATTCTGCAACGAGTTCGCTATTAGAGCGCAATGATGTCGTCGTTGTGGCTTCTGTGTCGTGTATTTTTGGATTAGGATCTCCAATGGAGTACCAAAAACAAGTCGTATCGATTCGTGAAGGGATGGAAATCTCACGTGAGGAAGTCTTGCGACGGTTAATCGATATTCAATTTGAACGTAACGATATCGATTTTCAACGTGGTCGTTTTCGCGTTCGAGGCGATGTCATCGAGGTCTTTCCAGCATCACGCGACGAGCGTGCGTTACGTATTGAGTTTTTTGGAGATGAAGTGGATCGGATTCGCGAAGTCGACGCGTTGACAGGTGAAGTCCATAACGATACCGAACACGTATCGATTTTTCCAGCCACTCACTTTTTGACAGATGAGAATCATATGGAAACAGCGATTGCTTCGATTCAAGCAGAATTGAAATGGCGCTTGGATATTTTAAGAGCAAATGAACAATTATTAGAAGCGCAACGTTTGGAACAACGAACGAATTACGATATTGAAATGCTTCGTGAAATGGGCTATACTTCCGGAATCGAAAATTATTCGCGTCATATGGATGGCCGTAAAGAAGGAGAGCCGCCTTATACATTGATTGATTTCTTCCCAGAAGATTTTTTATTGGTGATCGATGAGTCGCATGTTACGATGCCACAAATAAGAGGGATGTATAACGGAGATAGAGCGCGTAAACAAATGCTGGTTGACTACGGCTTTCGTTTGCCTTCAGCACTCGACAATCGTCCCTTGCGTCTTGAAGAGTTTGAAGAACATGTTAACCAAGTCATTTATGTTTCGGCGACGCCTGGACCTTATGAATATGAACAAACAGATCATGTTGTCCAACAAATCATTCGGCCAACTGGTTTACTTGATCCGATTATCGATGTACGGCCGATCATGGGACAAATCGATGATTTAGTAGGTGAAATCAATGAACGTGTAGAGCGCGATGAACGCGTGTTTATTACGACCCTGACAAAAAAAATGGCAGAAGATCTAGCTGATTATTTTAAAGAATTAGGAATCAAAGTAAAATATCTACACAGTGATATTAAAACGCTTGAACGAACGGAGATCATTCGCGATTTACGTTTAGGTGTATTTGATGTCTTGATTGGGATCAACCTATTGCGTGAAGGAATCGATGTGCCTGAAGTGTCCTTAGTGGCGATTTTAGATGCAGATAAAGAAGGATTTTTACGTAGTGAACGATCATTGATCCAAACCATTGGACGTGCCGCTAGAAATTCCAATGGGAAAGTAATCATGTATGCAGATAAAATGACTGATTCTATGACAAAAGCGATTGATGAAACCGCTAGAAGACGTGCCATCCAAGAAGCGTATAATAAAGAGCATGGGATTACACCGATTACCATTAAGAAAGAAATTCGCGATTTGATTCGCATCTCGAAAGTAGCAGAAGCACAAGAAGCATACGACGTGTCTTCTATCACAGATTTATCAAAAGAAGAAAAAGAACAATTACTCTTGAAGTTAGAAAAAGAAATGCGCGATGCAGCGAAAGCATTAGATTTTGAAACGGCAGCAACATTGCGTGATACGATTTTAGAATTAAAAGCAGAATAACAGGGAGGCTTTTTTGTGGCAAATGACAAAATAGTGATTCATGGTGCACGAGCACATAATTTGAAAAATATCGATGTAACGATTCCACGCGATAAGATGGTCGTTGTAACAGGACTATCAGGTTCTGGGAAGAGTTCATTAGCCTTTGACACACTCTATGCAGAAGGACAACGACGTTATGTTGAAAGTCTTTCGGCCTATGCGCGTCAATTTTTAGGACAAATGGACAAACCAGATGTCGACAGTATCGATGGCTTAAGCCCAGCCATTTCGATCGATCAAAAAACGACAAGTAAAAATCCACGTTCTACCGTAGGAACTGTAACAGAGATCAATGATTATCTAAGATTGCTTTATGCACGTGTAGGTCATCCAATTTGTCCAAACGATCATGTGGAGATTACGAGTCAGTCAGTAGAACAAATGGTAGATCAAGTCCTAGAATTACCCGAGCGGACAAAAATTCAGCTATTAGCGCCTGTTGTACATGAAAAAAAAGGACAGCATAAAAAAGTCTTTGACATGATTCAACGAGAAGGATACGTTCGTGTACGTGTAAATGGAGAGACGTATGACATTACGGAAGTTCCTGAATTAAGCAAAACGAAAAAACATTCGATTGCGATCGTGGTGGACCGTATTGTGATCAAAGAAGGAATTCGTTCACGTTTGTTTGACTCATTTGAAGCGGCATTACGTTTGGCTGATGGGTATGCAGTAGTCGATGTGATCGGCGAAGAAGAAATGTTGTTTAGTGAGCATTATTCTTGTCCGTATTGTGGATTTACCGTGGGCGAATTGGAGCCACGACTTTTTTCATTCAATGCTCCATTTGGCGCATGTCCAGAATGTGATGGACTAGGGATGAAATTAGAAGTCGATCTAGATTTAGTTGTTCCAGATACGACAAAAACCTTGCGTGAAGGCGCGATTATTCCTTGGAATCCAATTAGTTCACAGTACTATCCGCAATTACTAGAGCAAGCTTGTTATGCGTTCTCAATTGATATGGATACGCCTTTTGATCAACTTAGTGAACAAGAACAAGCTATTATTTTATATGGATCAGGCGATGAGGCGTTTCATTTCCATTATGAAAATGACTTTGGTGGTGTGCGTGATGTCGACATTGCATTTGAAGGAGTAATGAGCAATATTAAGCGTCGCTATCATGAAACCAATAGTGATTTTACGCGGGAACAAATGAAATTATATATGACAGAGTTGCCTTGTAACGTCTGTCACGGATATCGTTTAAACCGTCAAGCCTTATCGGTAAAAGTGGGCGGAGAGCATATCGGTCAAGTGAGCGAAAAAGCGATTGTGGATGCATTGGCCTTTATCGAACAGTTGGCTTTATCAGAAAAAGAGCAAACCATTGCACAACCAATCGTTAAAGAAATCAATGATCGATTAAGCTTTTTACGTAATGTAGGCTTAGATTATCTTACATTGAGTCGAGCAGCAGGTACACTATCTGGTGGAGAAGCACAACGTATTCGTTTAGCGACGCAGATTGGATCGAACTTGTCTGGCGTTTTATATATTCTAGATGAGCCTTCGATTGGGTTGCATCAGCGAGACAATGACCGTTTATTAGATTCACTTAGAAAAATGCGTGATCTAGGCAATACATTGATCATTGTGGAACACGACGAGGATACAATGCGTGCGGCAGATTATTTAATCGATGTTGGACCAGGTGCCGGAGCTGCAGGTGGGCAAATCGTTGCACAAGGAACACCAAAACAAGTTGAAAAAAATAAAGCTTCTTTGACTGGACAATATTTGTCTGGAAAACGTAAGATCCCTGTTCCTGAAGTAAGACGTGAAGGAAACGGCAAAGCGATCGAATTAAAAGGGGCAGCGGAAAATAATTTGAAAAATCTAGATGTGTCGTTTCCTTTAGGTGAGTTTGTCGCGGTAACGGGTGTTTCTGGATCTGGAAAATCAACGTTAGTCAATGAAATCTTGAAAAAAGCGTTAGCTCAAAAAATCAACCGAAATAGTGCGAAACCTGGGAAATATAAATCTATTTCAGGATACGAAGCAATTGAAAAAATCATTGATATCGATCAAAGCCCGATTGGACGAACACCTCGTAGTAATCCAGCGACTTATACAAGTGTATTTGACGATATTCGCGATCTCTTTGCGAAAACAAACGAAGCAAAAGTACGAGGATATAAAAAAGGACGATTTAGTTTTAATGTCAAAGGGGGACGCTGTGAGGCGTGTCGCGGAGATGGAATCATTAAAATCGAAATGCACTTTTTGCCAGATGTATATGTTCCATGTGAAGTTTGTCATGGCAAACGTTACAACTCAGAGACACTCGAGGTGCATTATAAAGGAAAAAATATTGCAGATATTTTAGATATGACAGTAGAAGATGCGGTAGAATTCTTTCAATCGATTCCTAAAATCCAACGAAAATTGCAAACAATCGTAGATGTTGGATTAGGGTACATCACACTTGGTCAACCTGCGACGACATTATCTGGTGGAGAAGCGCAACGGATGAAGTTGGCTAGTGAATTGCATAAGATCTCAAATGGGAAAAGCTTTTATATATTAGATGAGCCAACAACTGGATTGCATTCTGAAGATATCGCCCGTTTGTTGCACGTACTTGATCGTTTAGTTGAAAAAGGCAATACCGTGTTAGTCATCGAGCATAATTTGGATGTCATCAAATCTGCCGATCATCTCATCGACTTAGGTCCAGAAGGTGGCGCTGGTGGGGGTACGATTTTAGCAACAGGAACACCAGAAGAAATCGCTCAAGTAAAAGAAAGCTATACAGGGAAATACTTAAAAACAGTATTAGCTTAATTTTGAAGGTAAGGACAAATTGTCTTTACCTTTTTTTATATAAAAGTAGCCATGATACGCCCGGGATGATATAATTGTTTGGATAGAGAAAGTTAGAGGGGGAAATACTATGGTAGATAACTTAGAATTAGTCATAATTACTGGAATGAGTGGAGCAGGAAAGACCGTCGCAGTCCAAAGCTTTGAAGATATGGGGTATTTTTGTATCGACAATATGCCACCATCTTTGATTCCAAAGTTTTGGGAATTGATCAAAGAATCCGGGAAGATCTCAAAAATTGCGCTAGTTGTCGATATGCGTTCTCGTTCTTTCTTTGAAGAGATTCAAACGATGTTGATTGAGATTGAAAATACGAATTTTATCAATACGCGGGTCTTATTTTTGGATGCATCTGATGAAGAATTGGTTTCGCGGTATAAAGAAACGCGTCGTGCTCACCCACTGGCAATGGATGGTTTGGTCACAGAAGGGATCAAGAAAGAGCGCCATTTGCTGGAAGAATTTAAAACACAAGCTTCTGTAGTCGTCGATACAACGGAATTGACACCGCGTCAATTACGCGAACGAATCAGTGAAGAATTCCGTACGAGTGATGCGACTCCAGGATTTCGAATTGAAATGCTTTCGTTTGGTTTCAAATACGGGTTACCAATCGATGCAGATATCGTGATGGATGTCCGTTTCTTGCCAAATCCGCATTATATTCCAGAGTTGCGCCCGTTAACTGGGTTAGATCAACCGGTGTATGAGTATGTGATGTCATTTGACGAAACAGAACAATTTTACCAACAATTTAGTCAATTACTTGTCAGTGTGATGCCAGGTTATATCAAAGAAGGAAAAAGTAGCTTGACGGTTGCGATCGGGTGTACGGGTGGCCAGCATCGTTCAGTTGCGTTGACCAAACGTATCGGTGATTTATTGCAACTAGAATATCTCGTTCATACCACGCACAGAGATAAAGATAAACGTAAAGAAACAGTGAATCGTTCATGAGTGTTAAAACCTACCGTATCCATAAACCAAAAGTCGTGGTGTTAGGTGGAGGTACGGGATTACCTGTCATTTTAAAAAGTTTACGTAATCAAGGGGTCGATATCACTGCAGTTGTGACCGTAGCTGATGATGGAGGAAGTAGCGGTGTCATTCGGGATTCGATCACAATGGCACCACCTGGAGATTTACGTAATGTCTTGGTTTCGTTATCAGATATGCCAAGATTATACGAAGATATTTTTCAGTATCGGTTTAAATCAGAAGACCATTTTCTAGCCAATCATGCGTTAGGAAACTTGATCATCGCAGCGATCTCTGAAATGCGTGGCAGTACCTATGAAGCCGTGCAGTTATTATCCAAAATGATGCATGTAGATGGACGTGTATTTCCTTCTTCTGATGAGCCGTTGATTTTACACGCAGTCTTTAAAGATGGCACGACAGCGGTTGGAGAATCCAATATCGCCAAACAACGCAAAACGATCGATCGTGTTTTTGTGCAAAATCAACACAATCTGGAAGAACCTAAAGCTGCACGAAAAGTGATTTCCTCGATTTTAGCTGCAGATATGGTCGTATTAGGTCCAGGAAGCTTATTTACGAGTATTTTGCCCAATCTTATGATTACAGAAATTGGTCAAGCCTTGTTGGAGACGAAAGCGGAGACGGTGTACATTTGCAATATTATGACGCAAAAAGGGGAAACAGAACAATTTACGGATGCTGAACATGTTCGTGTGTTACATGAACACTTAGGTCAGCGATTTATTGACACAGTATTAGTCAATATTGAAAAAGTACCAGAAGATTATATGGACAACGATCGATACGATGAGTATTTGGTACAAGTGAAACATGATTTTACTAGCTTACGTAATGAAGGTTGTCGTGTTGTATCGACGGATTTTCTTGAACTACGTGACGGGGGCGTATTTCACGATGGAGAAAAAGTTGTCCAAGAATTATTGCGCTTAGTTTATGAACGTAAACGTGTAAATTGAGCGAAGTTGTAGAAAGAAGGTGATCTGGATGTCATTTGCAGCCGAGGTCAAAAAAGAATTAACAAGTCTTGAGGTACATCGTGAGCATGCCAAAGCAGAACTTGCGGCATTGATTCGGATGAATGGTTCGCTTAGTTTAGCCAATCATCAGTTTGTATTAAATGTGCAAACTGAAAATGCTGCGATCGCAAGACGGATTTACTCCTTGCTTAAAGATCATTATGAGGTCAAAAGTGAGTTATTAGTTCGTCGGAAAATGAAATTAAAAAAGAATAATGTGTATATCGTGCGCTTAAAACAAGATACACAACGCATCTTAACGGATTTAGATATTATGGACGGTATGATGTTTCACACACACGTTTCAGATGAAATCATGGGCAATAGTCAAAAAATGCGTTCTTATTTAAGAGGCGCGTTTATGGCTTCAGGTTCCGTCAATAATCCAGAAACGAGCCGGTATCATTTAGAGATCTATTCTTTATATGAAGAGCATAATCAAGATATCTGCGAGATGTTGAATTTCTTCGACTTAAATGGACGAACATTAGAACGACGTAACGGGTATATTTCCTACTTAAAAGGAGCCGAGCAAATTGCGGATTTCTTCGTTGTGATCGGGGCAACCAATTCGATGCTAAAATTTGAAGATGTACGCATCGTTCGTGATATGCGTAACTCTGTCAATCGTTTGGTCAATTGCGAGACAGCCAATATGAATAAAACGATTGATGCCGCCTCAAAACAATTAGAAAATATCGCCTATATCGAAGATACAGTAGGATTACAAGCACTACCAGAAAAACTACAGGAAATCGCTGAGTTACGACTGGAAAATCCTGAAGTTAGTTTAAAAGAATTAGGAGAGATGATTCCATCGGGTGCCATCTCAAAATCAGGGATTAACCATCGAATTCGTAAAATCAACGAATTTGCTGAACGCTTGAGAGAAGCAAAATAAAACGAGCAAAAAGTATTTACTTTTTGCTCGTTTTTTATTGTTCAATTTTTTATTGTTCAACGAATGTAGCCAATTCTTCTTTAGAGATACTTTCATCAAAAATATGTCCATCAAATAAAATAGTTGGGACAAATTTAATGACAGCAGCTTCACTTTCTTGGGTAATTTCTTGAGCATACTCTGCATGGTTATGCTCGGTCAATCCTAGAGTATTTTCGGCAAATGCGGCAACTTCTTCTAAAGATAGATTTCCCCATTGATCTTGAGTATCGAAGATTTTTTCGATTTCAGCTAAAGCTGTTTGTGCATTATCCGTTGTGACATAACGATGCATCACATTTCCACGTTGTAATGATTCTTTTTGTCGATCGGTTAATTTGATCAAGCGTGAAAGACGATCTTGAGCAACAGCTTGTGCTAAATATTCTTTTGAATCTTGGAACCATTTTTTGCAATAAGGACAACGCAAATTCACAAATTCAATCATGATTCGTTCTTCATTGTCTCCGATTTTAATCCCTGTCTTTGTATTGGTTGCTTCTGGTTTGATTACTGAAATATCCATGTAATTATTCCTCCTTTTTCTTATCACAATTGTACCTAATTTTTTGTCAAAATCCTACTAATCAAGTTCCTTTTGTTTTTGTGAAAAAATTAACTTTTATCTTTATAATTTTTTCACAATCTATTATACTGATAATAAAGAATGTGAAAAGAGGAGTGTCTTTATGAAAGAATATCAGATCATGGATGGCAATGAGGCTGCGGCGTATGTATCTTACGCTTTTACAGAAGTAGCCGCAGTCTATCCGATCACCCCGAGTTCACCGATGGCCGAGATGGTTGAGACATGGGCGACACAACGACGGAAAAACATTTGGCAACAGCCAGTGAAAATTGTTGATATGCAGTCTGAAGCTGGAGCAGCTGGAGCGGTCCATGGAGCCTTGAAAACAGGTGCGATGACAACGACCTATACTGCGTCACAAGGATTACTTTTGATGCTACCTAATATGTATAAAATCGCGGGTGAATTATTGCCAAGTGTGATCCATGTCGCCAGTCGTGCAGTAACGACCAATGCATTGAGTATTTTTGGAGATCATTCTGACGTGATGGCCGTACGCCAAAGTGGTTATGCGATGTTAGCATCTAGCTCGGTCCAAGAAGCGATGGATTTTGCAGCAATTGCTCATCTAGCCTCAATCAAAAGTAGTGTACCTTTCGTTCATTTTTTTGACGGCTTTCGAACAAGTCATGAAATTCAAAAAATAGAGGTATTGCCGTATGCCAAATTGTCAGAATGGGTCGATCATGATCAAGTTGCAGCATTTCGCGCACGTGCGATGAATCCAAATCATCCAACGGTCAGCGGAACCAATCAAAATCCTGACGTACATTTTCAGCAACGTGAAGCAGTTAATCAGGCATATGAACAAGTGATTCTAACGGTCAAAAACTATTTCAAAACACTAAATGCTTTTCGTCAAACTGACTATGATGTCGTCAATTACTACGGGGCAATTGATGCGACGGAGGTCATTGTTGCCATGGGGTCTGTAACAGAAACGATTCGCCAAACCGTTGCGCACTTAAACGAAAAAGGACGCAAAGTAGGTGTAGTGTGTATTCATTTATATCGACCATTTCCTGTAGAGGACTTACTTCAAGTCATGCCAAAAACAGTTCAACGTCTCGCGGTTTTAGATCGAAGCAAAGAAAGTGGTGCACCAGCAGAGTCCTTGGCCCTTGATGTACAAAGCGCGTTTTATGGACAAAAAGAAGCACCGATGATTCTTCATGGTCGTTATGGATTGGGTTCAAAAGAAATCCGTCCAGATCATATTCTTGCATTATTTAAAGAACTTTGTGCACCTCAGCCAAAAGAAGTCTTTACCTTAGGAATTGATGACGATGTTACGCATCTATCCCTTCCAAATTTAAGTCCGATCGACCTGACTCCAGATTCGATCAAACAAGCGAAATTCTGGGGATTTGGTTCAGATGGGACAGTAGGAGCGAGTAAATCTGCGATCAAATTGATTGGAAAACATGGAGCACCACATATCCAAGGATATTTTTATTATGATTCTAAAAAATCTGGAGGACTGACGGTTTCTCATTTGCGTTATGGCGATCGACCGATTCAATCTGAGTATTTGATCGAAGCTGCAGATTATGTCGCGTGTCATACACCAGCATATATTCATCATTATCCTTTATTGGAGGATCTAAAACCTGGCGGGATTTTTGTATTGAATACACCGTGGTCTAAAGAACAAATCTTGCATGCTTTGCCTCAAAAAGTGAAACAGCAACTTGCGCAAAAACAAATACGATTTTATACGATCAATGCGATGAAGTTAGCTCATGAAAAAGGTCTTGGACAGCATATCAATACGATCATGGAAGCAGTTTTCTTTTATTTGATGAAACCTTTTGAGTATGAGAAAGCCAAAGAAGCGTTAAAAAAAGAACTAAAACTACGCTATCGACATAAACCTAAGCAAGTTGTTTTGGATAATGTCGCGATCTTAGAGGAAGCCATTTTGTATTTAGAAACCGTCACGATTCCAAAAGAGTGGCAAAGCATAAACGTAGAAGAGCCAAAACCTAGCACAACCACGTATATGGATACGATTGCGCGTCCCGTATTGACTCAAAAAGGAAATGAATTGAAAGTCTCTGCGTTTGCAGAATCGTCTTTACAAACAGGGACCATCCCGCTTGGAACAGCAGCGTATGAAAAGCGCGGAATCGCGTTAGAAGTACCAAACTGGATCAGTGATCGCTGTACGATGTGCAACGAGTGTGCCTTTGTTTGTCCACATGCTGCTATTCGTCCATTTTTACTAGACGAAGAAGAAGAAGCTACTCGACCAGAAGGGATGATCACACGAAAATTCCGTGGAAAAGATGGATTATGGTATCGTATCCAAGTATCCGTAGAAGACTGTACGGGATGTGGGGTATGTGTTGAAGCTTGTCCTGCGAAAGGAAAAGCGTTGGAGATGGTTCCTTATGAAGAACAAAAAGAACAAGCGATTAATTGGGCGTTTGCGATGACGTTAAAACAAAAAGAAAATCCAGCAAAACTAGGAAGTGTGATGGGGTCGCAGTTTGAGCAACCATTATTAGAATTTTCTGGAGCGTGTGCGGGGTGTGGCGAAACGCCATATGTTAAATTAGTCACACAATTATTTGGAGATCGTATGTTGATTGCCAATGCAACAGGCTGTTCTTCTATCTGGAGTGCATCCTTTCCAACAGCTCCTTATACCACAAATCATGAAGGAAAAGGACCAGCTTGGTCAAACTCGCTCTTGGAAGATAATGCTGAATTTGGATATGGAATGTATATGGGGATCACAACCAGACGCTACGCACTAGCAGACCAACTCCTTCAGCTAAAAAAACAAGCCAAAAATGTCTTCAAAGCGGAAACGTTGGCATGGATAGAAGAATTTGTGACGCACTTGATGGATAGTGACGGAACAAAGCAACGCGCAGAGAAGTTGAAGCACGCGTTGCAATCTGAAACTGAGCTTGAACGTGAACGTCTTGCGATCTTAGCAAAAGAAGAGTTATTTGTTAAGCCGAGTCAATGGATCATCGGTGGTGATGGCTGGGCATATGATATTGGTTATGGTGGACTAGATCATGTATTGGCGAGTGGAGAAGATGTGAATATCCTTGTCTTAGATAACGAAGTGTATTCAAATACAGGGGGCCAAGTATCAAAAGCCACCCCACAAAGTGCGATCGCTAAATTTGCTTCGATTGGCAAACGACAACATAAAAAAGACCTAGGAAAATTGGCGATGACCTATGAATCTGTTTATGTCGCACAAATTTCATTTGCTGCCAATCCAATGCAGACGATCAAAGCGATCGAAGAAGCAGAGAGATTTTCTGGTCCATCGATTTTGATTGCGTATACGCCATGTATTGCACATGGATTAGTTGGTGGAATGAAAAATAGTTTAACGGAAGCAAAATTAGCCGTAGAAAGTGGCTACTGGCCACTTTATCGATATCATCCGTTTAAAACGGAAGCCAAACGATTTAGTTTAGATACGAAACGACCAAAATTTGATCGTTTAGGTGACTTTTTAACGATGCAACAACGCTTTAATACGGTAAAAACATCTGCAGTACTAGCAGAATTAACAGAACAAGTAACAAAACGATTTGCGTATTATCAAAAGCTTACGGGCAAGATAAGCCGAGAAAAAGTAAATGCGACTGTAAGCGAACAAGACGTAGAAATGGATGAAGCTACCAAACGGCGACTTGAAAGACGAGAAGCACGTAAGAAAAACGCAAAAAAATAACCTAGAAAAAGCGATCAAATCTTAAATTTGATCGCTTTTTCTGTAAGTAATGATAAGTTTTGAAAAAAATAGATAAAAAAGTCAGAATTTCACTCAATTTTAAAAAATGCTTATGTTATACTGAAATATGAAAAGTCTGTGAGCAAAGGAAGGCTTCATATATGTCAATTAACTTATCGAATTTTTTTAATTTAGAACATTGGAAACAGTTTTTTTCTGTTGATTTTTTATCTTGGGATTTCGCCATTAATTTGCTAGATATTCTAGTAGTATGGTTTATTTTATATAAATTGATCCAACTCGTTAGAGGGACAAAAGCGATTCAATTGTTAAAAGGTGTTGCGATGTTTATTGCTACACGTTTTGTGGCCGAATTGATTGGTCTACATACATTATCTTGGTTGATGGATCAAGTCATTACGTATGGAGTGATTGCGGCGATCGTGATCTTCCAACCAGAGATTCGTCGTGGACTCGAACATCTTGGGCGAACATCATTTTTTAGTCCAGCAAAATCTAACAAACGTCAAGATGAACAAATGATCTTGGCTTTTGATAAAGCGATCCAGTACATGTCAAAGCGTAAAATTGGAGCATTGGTCACGATTGAGCGCAATACAGGATTAGAAGAATATATTGAAACGGGAATTCCTGTCGATGGAGATATCAGTGGAGAATTATTGATCAATATTTTTATTCCTAATACGCCTCTACACGATGGAGCCGTTATTATCCGTGATGGAAAAATCAGTGTATGTTGTGCCTATTTACCGTTGTCTGAAAGTTTATTGATCCCTAAAGAATTTGGGACCCGTCATCGTGCAGCAGTAGGTGTATCGGAAGTCAGCGATGCAGTGACATTTATCGTTTCAGAAGAAACCGGAGATGTGAGCATTACGATGAACAATCAATTATTACCAGGGTTGACCAGAGAAGAGTATTTAACTATCTTACGCCGTGAGTTGATTCCTGCCGAGGAAAAAGATGTCAAGAAACCTTTTTATAAGGTCTTCATCGATGAGATGAATCGCTTAAGTAAGAAGGGGGATAAATAATGCTTAAAACCCGTCGAAGAAAAAATATTTTTTATGCGATTATTTCGTTGTTATTTACACTCGTTTTATTTTTTAATGCAAATGGCTCGACCTTGCAAGGAAATATTATTCCGACACCCACGAGTTATGAAGAAACATTAAAAGAAATTGCGATCCAACCGCAATACGACTCATCTAAATATTTTATCCAAGGATTCACACCATCTGTTACGGTCAAATTAAAAAGTGATAATCGGGTACAACTGAATACAGAGTTGAATGCAGAAACACGAAATTTCAGAGTAATTGCTGATTTAGATGGGTTAGAGCCTGGAACGCATGAAGTCCCATTGAAGGTTCAAAATCTAAGTAGTAGTGTGAGTGCGACTTTGGAAACAAAATCGATTACGGTAACAATCGAGAAAAAAGTAACGAAAACATTTGATGTGCAAACCGATCTTTCGCAAGGAAATTTGCAAGAAGGGTACGAATTAGGTAAAATAGCAATCGAACCGAGTACGGTATCTGTTACGACTGGTGAAGAAACGTTAAAAGAGATCACTCAAGTACTCGCACCAACGAGCGCGGTCAAAAATGCGACAAAAGATATTGCAACTACTGTAACTGTTGCTGCAGTAGATGCAAATGGTCAAAAGTTACCCGCGATCATTACACCGGAACAAGTAAAAGTTTCTGCACCAGTAACATTACCTTCGAAACAAGTTCCTGTGACGGTCGTTCCAACAGGAAAAATGGCAACGAGTTTAGCGACGATCGATTACGAATTGAACGAATACAACGTGACGGTCAGCGCAGAGCAAGCAGTGTTAGATCAGCTTGATCAAGTATCTGTTTCAGTAGACATCGATAATGTCGTCAAGCAAACAGAAGTTACGACTGCTGTTGAAGTACCTGAAGGCGTACAAGTGTCACCAAATGAAGTGACCGTTACGATCAAACCAGTACAAAAAACGACGACGTCTGCGACATCATCTAGTCGTAGCCAAACGCAACAAACAACTCGCTCGTCTACTGTAAGTTCAGAATCGCTCGAAACAACAGAGTCTGCGACTAGTGAAGCTTCTTTACCTACAAGTACAACGGTAGAAGAACCTACAAGTGAGACTACAAATTGATTTTTTTGATAAAGAGAGGATACGTTGAATAATGGGAAAATATTTTGGAACTGATGGAGTAAGAGGAGAAGCAAATACGGAATTAACACCAGAGCTAGCATTTAAATTAGGTCGTTGTGGTGGATACGTATTGAGCCAGCACGAGTCAGGAGAACGAGTGCCACGAGTTTTAGTTGGACGTGATACACGTATTTCTGGTCAAATGTTAGAAAGTGCATTGATTGCAGGATTGCTTTCAGTAGGGATCGAAGTCTTTCAATTAGGTGTGATCTCAACACCTGGTGTAGCCTATTTGACCCGTTTACAAAAAGCAAGCGCTGGGGTCATGATTTCAGCTTCTCATAATCCAGCCCAAGATAACGGAATTAAATTTTTTGGAAGTGACGGATTTAAATTAGTGGATGATCAAGAGGCGGAGATCGAAGCTTTACTCGACGCAGCTGAAGATACATTACCTCGTCCTTCTTCGACAGGATTAGGAACCGTTGAAGAATATCCAGAAGGGTTAATGAAATATTCACAATTTTTAGCACAAACGATTCCAACCGATCTATCCGGTTTAACAGTGTGTATCGATGCAGCTAACGGTGCGACAGCATCAAGTGTCAACCGCTTATTTGCAGATCTAGAAACCGATTTTTATACAATGGGGACTTCTCCAGATGGATTAAACATCAATGATGGCGTAGGCTCGACACATCCTGAAAAATTAGCAGAAATGGTTGTTGAAAAACAAGCAGATGCTGGTTTGGCTTTTGACGGAGACGGCGATCGAATTATTGCAGTTGATGAGTTAGGAAATATTGTAGATGGCGACAAGATTATGTATATCTGTGCCAAATATTTAGCAGAGAAAAAACGCTTGAAACAAGATACGATCGTAACGACGGTAATGAGTAATTTAGGATTCCATAAAGCGGTAGAACAAATTGGATTAAAAGATGTGATCACTCAAGTCGGCGATCGTTATGTTGTAGAAGAAATGCGCAAAAATGGCTACAACTTTGGGGGCGAACAATCAGGTCATATGATTTTCCTAGATTTCAATACGACTGGTGATGGGATGTTATCAGGTATCCAGTTATTAAATGTGATGAAAGAAACTGGAAAAACTTTATCTGAATTAGCAGCAGAAGTTGCAATCTATCCGCAACAATTAGTCAATATTCGCGTATCGAATAAATACGGGGCCATGGACGTGCCAAAAATCAAAGAAGTAATCGAAGAAGCAGAACAAGAAATGAATGGTGAAGGGCGTATCTTAGTCCGTCCTTCTGGAACAGAACCTTTATTACGTGTGATGGCAGAAGCACCAACAGATGAAAAAGTAACATATTATGTTGAGAAAATTGCCGCAGTCGTACGCGAAGAAATCGGGTTAGAGTAACTCTAAAAAAGCTGTGAAGAGAACCACTTCTCTCGCAGCTTTTTTGACTAAAGGAGGGCATTATGAAAACAAAATATCTTGTATGGGGCGTAGCGGGCATCGTTGTGGGTATCGGTCTTAGTGGTACAGTTTGGTATTATCAAAATCACCAAGCTCAAGTAAAGGCTACTGAGATCGTAACAGATTTTACTAACGCGCTAAGCCAACAAAAATTTACAGAACTCAATCAGTATGTAAGTACAGATTCGCTTAAAGCAGAGGGGTTTACTAAAGAAGAACTTGCCAAAAAATATGAAACGATCTACCAAGGTATCGGTGTAAAAGAGGCGAAAATCAAAGAGATCGAAACCAAAAAACAAAAAAAGGGCTATGAAGTTTCTTACGAGTTAACCTTAACGACAGCACTAGGGAAGTATACAACAACATATCAAGCAATGGTCGATGCGGATAAGATCCAATGGACGCCGGCGTTGATCTTTCCGGATATGACAAAAGACGATACAGTATCTTATCAGCCGATTTCAGCGACTAGAGGACAAATAGTCGATCGAAATCAGCAAGGTCTAGCGATCAATGATACGCTCGATCAAGTCGGGATCATTCCAGGACAGCTAGGAGAACAAAAAGAAAATGCGATCGCACAAATTGCGGCATTATATGGATTGACAAGTGAAGGAATCAACCAAACCTTAGCTCAAGGCTGGGTGACAGATGATGCGTTCGTACCACTGAAAGTGACAAAAGACGCACCAAATGAAAATCTTCCAGGTGTCGAGATTAGACAAACGACAGGTCGCTATTATCCATTAGGAGAAGCCGCGGCTCAATTGATTGGGTATACAGGAGAAGTCACTGCTGAAGATTTAGAAAAAAATCCCAAATTGGAAGCAGGTCAATTGATTGGTCGATCAGGACTTGAACAAACACTTGATGATACTTTGCGTGGTCAAGATGGAGGGGAAATCGTTCTTTTAGATCAAAACCAACAAGAAAAAAAGGTGTTGGTCAAAAAGCAAGTGACGAATGGAAAAGATGTTACACTAACGCTTGATGCGAATGCTCAAAAAATCGCGTTTGAACATTTAGGTGGTAAAAAAGGTTCTTCAGTAGCCACTCTTCCCAAAACAGGGGACTTAGTCGCTTTAGTCAGTTCACCAAGTTACGATCCTAATAAAATGGCCAATGGAATTTCAAGTGCGGAGTACAATGTCTATGCTGAAAATGAAGCCAAACCATTTATTAGTCGCTTTGCCACACGTTATGCTCCAGGTTCAACGTTTAAAACCATTACGGCTGCTCTAGGAATCGATGCAAAAACACTTGATCCAGATCAGAAAATTGCGATTCCTTCATTGAAATGGCAAAAAGATGCTTCTTGGGGAGACTATCAAGTAACACGTGTTCAACAAACGGATGAAGTGAATCTAAAAGATGCGCTAATGTATTCAGATAATATTTATTTTGCGCAACAAACCTTGAAAATGGGCGAAGCCACGTTTCGTGAGGGGTTGAATCGTTTTATTTTTGGGGAGACACTCGATTTGCCATTTGAGATGAAAGCGGCCCAAATTTCAAACGATGAGCAATTCAACTCAGAAATTTTATTAGCCGATACAGGTTATGGACAAGGCCAGTTGTTGATCAGTCCGGTTGAACAAGCCACGATGTACTCGGTATTTGCAAACGAAGGAAATTTGGTGTATCCACGACTACTACTCGATGCCCAAACCAAAACGAAAAACGAAGTTATCAGTCAAGAGGCTGTCAAGATTGTCGGCAGTGATTTACGTGCAGTCGTGACAGAACCGACAGCTTTTGGATATCGTTTAAATGCATTAGGGATCGATGTCGCAGCCAAAACGGGTACTGCAGAAATCAAACAATCACAAGACGACACAAGCGGAACCGAAAATAGCTTTTTATTTGCGTATGATTATGGCAATCACAACTATTTAACGGTTACGATGTTTGAAGATAGTCAAGGAGAATACACTGCAATCAAGCAAGCAGATGAATTATTGAGCTATCTAAATCAAACGTATCAATAATAAAAAAAGAGAAAAAGTGATGTGAACCTTTTTCTCTTTTTTTAATAAGGAGTAAAGATGATGGAAACAATGACGCTAAAACAATTAAAAGAACTTATTCAAAGATTAGAAACAGAAGGTGTAGGCGAGGAAACACCGATCTTTTTAGATACGGGTTGGGATAGTATCCAAGAAATCGACCCAACTGCCTTGGTAAAAAAACAAGCGCGGCCGTTTCAAATTCAAGATGAATTAACTAAGGAATATTATGGTGGATTTGTATTGGAAGAAAAAGCTCATACAAAAGACACAACTGGGGATATACAAGAAGTTCTTGTATTTGACCATAAATATTAAGAGAAAGTAGAGGGGTAAAGAATGAATAAACGTAGATGGGTTGCAGTTGGGATATTTGGTGTCATTGTCATTGGATCGATTATCTTTAGTGTTGTAGGGTCAGAGGATAAAAAAGAGACATCGAATTTAACGACAGTTCAAAGTATTTTATATGGCAGTAATGATTTAGCAGAAAATGAATTAGAACCAGGTGAGGTCAGCAAGCGTATCGTGAAAGTGACAATCGACGGTACAATTGCCGACACAGGTGAGTCGAATGGGTTGTTTTCTAGTGAAGGGTACAATCACGCATTTGTATTGCAACAATTGCAAGCGATCCAACAAGACGATTCGATCCAAGCCGTATTGCTTGAAGTGAATTCACCAGGTGGAGGTGTTTACGAAAGTGCAGAACTAGCTAGACAGATCCACTTGATCCAAGATCAAAAAAAAGCCTTATATGTTTCGATGCAAAGTATGGCGGCTAGTGGCGGCTATTATATTTCTGCTTCTGCTGATAAAATCTTTGCCACAGATGAAACGATCACAGGTTCAATTGGTGTGATTTCGTCTAGTTTAAACTACGCTGGGTTGTTAGAAAAACTTGGACTCAAAGAACAAACGTATAAAAGCGGTGCGCTAAAAGATATGAACGCACCGACAAAAGAACCTAGTGAAGAAGAAAAAAATGTGATGCAAGACTATATCAATAGTTCATATGAACGTTTTGTAGATATTGTGGCGACTGGACGAAATCTACCAAAAGACACTGTATATAAACTTGCAGATGGAAGAATCTATGATGGAAGTCAGGCGGTCAAAAATGGATTGGTCGATGCCATTGGATATGAAGATCAAGCACTTGCAGCGCTTCGTAAAGACAAAGGTCTGAAAAATGCACAAGTATTTGAATACGGTACAAGTAGTACAGGATTTGCCCAAACATTTTTTGGTGCTAAATTAGCTCAATGGCAAGGATTGACACAAAGTCCAGAAAATCGTTTGACGAAAGTGATTGAAAGCATCGGTACACAAAGTGCGCCAAAACCACTATACATGTATGGAGGGGAGTAAGATGAGCGAAAAACAAGATACTTTTTTTACGGAACTTGTAGCTTCAAGTAAAAAGAAAGTCTATACACAAGAAGAAATCGATACGATTCAACAACAAAGCGACGAAGTGTTGCCCCCTGAACTGCCGGTTATAACTACACCGTTACCGACATACTTTTTTAGTGGGATGTGGATTCGGTTCTTTGCCTTCATGATCGATTTGATCGTCATTGCTGCACTTACACAAGTCGTACGAACGATCGTTGGCTTGTTTATCACGTTTACACAACTTGGTACGTGGAGTGTGTATGGGATATGTGGACTGATCGTATATTATGGCTATTTTATTTTACTAACAAAATTAAATCATGGGCAAACACTTGGTAAAATGATCTTTGGGATTCGTGTTGTTTCTTTGACTAGTCCAGTATTGGATTGGCAAACCGTATTATTACGAGAAGGTTGTGGTCGTTTCTTTTTAAGTATTCCCGTACTGGGTCTTTTCTTATATGTACCGATTTTATTTACTGCAAGAAAACAACAGGTAGCCGATTTATTTTTTGATACATCCGTCGTGAACTTAAAGGTAGTGGCTGCTTTTTTACATCAAACGACAGAGTCTTATCACGTAGAACCGGTATATAAGGAAGTGAAATCTTGAGTTTATCTTTTCCAAACGAACACCAAAAAACACTAGAACGAGCAAAAGATGCGTTTACTACACAAAATTATCAAGCATGTCTACAAGCATTATATCAACTTGTACCTGAATCATTAGGTGAAACGGAACAAAAAATGATTGTAAGCTGCCAACTTGCCCTAGGTGAATATGAAGCAGCTTTAACGTACATGAAAAAACATCCAGAGCTGTTGACGACAAAAGAGATGTATGCAAATTATCTACAAGCGCTTTGCATGACGTATCGATTTTTGGATGCTTGGTTTGTGAGTTGTGCGCTTGACGATGTATCCTTGCAACAAAAAGTTTTAGAAATGGAGAATGCGTATCTCCAATTTCATCCCGAGCAAAAAATAAAGAAAGAACGGGAACTTTTGGATTTGTCGCAAGGAAAGCGTCAAACTAAAAACTGGTTGGCTTTTCTAGATGGCTTAACGAGCCAACAAGCCAAAGCGTTACTTCCGGCGTTACTCGTGTATCAAACACAGACACAAGCACAATTAAAAAGTAAAGCTGCAGAACTATTAGTCAAGTTAAATGAAACGCGTCACTTAGATGTCACACATCCATTAACGATGAAAGTACATCGTGTTGCTTTTTCAGAACTAACCACATTAGAACAAAGTGAGCAACTTCAAGCATTGGATCAAACTAGTCTTATTTTAGCAACGCAACCTCAAGTGTTGGCGGCCACTGTTACTGAAATTCGCGCACATTGGGCGTATTTGTATCCTTTTTTACCAGAAGTCACACAAGTGAAACAATGGATAGATGTGTATGCATTAGATTACAAAATACTAGAGACCCATCCAAAAGAAACCCAAACAGCAAGTGCTAAAAATATCCAAGAAATAAAAGAAATGATTCGTTTGAAATTCTCGTTATTTTCTTAAAAAATGGCTGAGAAATAACGGAGTTTGTGTTTAAAATGTTTACAATTGGGTCTGTATAGTGTACTATTTAAAAGTATGCATGAAGCTATTTCATATAACAATAGACAGATATTCGGAGGGAATTACATGACTGCAAAATTTGAAAAAAAAGGCACAAATGATGGTGTATTGACATTTTCAATTGCAAATGAAGAAATCCAAAAAGGATTGACAACTGCATTTAATCGCGTGAAAGGAAACTTAAACGTACCTGGATTCCGTAAAGGGAAAGTTTCACGTACTGTATTTAACCGTATGTACGGCGAAGAAGCATTGTATGAAGATGCGTTAAATGCTGTTTTACCAGCAGCTTATGAAGCGGCTGTATTAGAAGCTGGAATCGATCCAGTTGCGCAACCAAAAATCGATGTGAAAAGCATGGATAAAGGTGAAGCTTGGACAATCGAAGCAGAAGTAACTGTAAAACCTGAAGTAAAATTAGGCGAATACAAAAACTTAACTGTTGAAAAACAAGATACTGAAGTAACAGATGAAGACGTAGATGCACGTGTGAAATCTGCTCAAGAACAACAAGCTGAATTAGCAATCAAAGAAGACGCTGCAGTTGAAGGCGATACAGTAGTGATCGACTTTGAAGGTTTTGTTGGCGATGAAGCTTTTGAAGGTGGAAAAGGCGAGAACTATTCATTAGAATTAGGTTCTGGTTCATTTATTCCAGGCTTTGAAGAGCAATTAGTTGGTCAAAAAGCTGGTGACTCTCTAGACGTTACGGTAACTTTCCCTGAAGATTATCAAGCAGAAGACTTAGCTGGTAAAGAAGCGGTCTTCAAAGTAACAGTTCACGAAGTAAAAGCAAAAGAACTTCCTGAATTAGATGACGAATTTGCTAAAGATGTAGACGATAGCGTGTCTTCATTAGCTGAATTAAAAGAAAAATTCCGTCAAGAATTAACAGAAAGCAAAGCACAAGCAGCTAAAGATGCTGTTGAAGAAGCAGCGATCCGTCAAGCTGTGGAAAATGCTGAAATCGTTGAATTACCACACGTAATGGTTCACGATGAAGTACACCGTGCAATGGACGAATTCTTAAACAACATGCAACGTCAAGGAATCTCTCCTGAAATGTACTACCAATTAACTGGTTCTACAGAACAAGACTTGCACCAACAATTTGAAGCAGAAGCGGATACTCGTGTGAAAACGAACTTAGTGATCGAAGCGATCGCAAAAGCTGAAGGCTTAGAAGCAACTGAAGAAGAAATCGCAAACGAAATCAAAGAACTTTCTGAAACTTACAACATGCCAGAAGCACAAGTAAAACGTGTGTTAACTGAAGACATGTTAAAACATGACGTAACAATGAAAAAAGCAGTAGATTTAGTAACATCTACAGTAGTTGAAGCGTAAGCAAATTCGAATAATTTTAAACTCTACTAGGATCTTTTCTAGTAGAGTTTTTTTTATTCAGTTTGTTTGTTAATTCACGAAATAGTGAATTTTTTTATGATTTTTAAAAATAAATAACGAATTTTTTATAAATTTGTTTATTTTACTCTGAAAAAAACTTTTAATTAAAAGCTTTGAATAATAATTATTTTTAAAAAATAACTAAAATTATAATTTTTATATTGTGAAAAATATTGTAAATTGTGGCATAATAAACTTGTTAGTTTGGTTTCATTAAATTTTGGGAGGGATTAAATGGAATGAGTAAAAAAATAATTGGAATAAGTTGTTAAGGTCGAACAAGAAAGAACGTTACAAGTCGTATAAATCAGGGAAAAACTGGGTATATGCGATGATTACGACATATGGTGGGGTATTGGGTGTTACTACATATACAGATGCAGTTTCTGCAGATGATCAAACGGGTGAAAATACAGCAACAGAAACAGATACATCAAATGTATTAGCGGTACAAGATTCTGCGAAAATACCTAGTATGGATTCTCGTGCTTTAATGCCTACGACTAATACTTTGAATTCGAGACAAGAAATATTGGATAATTTTTATTTACTATCTGGACAAGATACTGGATATGGAAAAGCAAGTGTGATTACTTCTGATACAATGAATGCAAATTTCTTATTGACACCAGATTCTGCTCAAAAAGGGGGCGCCATTATTTTTAAAGACGCCATTTCTTTAAATCAGAGCTTTCACATTAGCGGATTAGTAAATATAGGAACTAAAGTTGGACCAAACGGTGGTGATGGAGTTGCTTTCGCATTTGCACGAGATAGTAGGTTTGATAGCGAAGAAAGTATGAAAAATTTAACATTGTCTCGTGGTCAGAATTTAGGGTTATCAGGAATAAACGATTTTCTTGGCTTTAAATTAGATACATTTCATAATGATAATGATCCTTTTACCAATGGTCAATCTTTTGGAGCATTAATCAGATCTAAAAATAAAGTGATTTCAAATATAAAGAACTCAGCTGCACTAATAGAAAACCCCTTGAATAATAAGTATAGAACATTTGATTTTGATTATAGTGTTGAAACAATTGATGGATCAGATCAAATGCTAAAAACATTAACAGTAACTTATGCAACAGAAGATGCAAACTACCAAACATATTGGTCTATTAATAATCAACAAGAGCCGGAGTTTTTTGATGATGATTCTCCAGTCTATTTTATGATTTCAGCTTCAACTGGAGATAAGTCAAATCGTCAAGCTGTAATTTTAAATGAAGTCAACTATACACTTGGGTTTGATACTGCCCGTCACCAACCAACGATTGAAGATACACTGACAGATAGTAGTAAAGTAGTTGTAGGTACAGGTGTTCCTGGAGATACAATTCAAATTAAAGATTCTAGTGGTAATGTTATTGGAGAAACTGTAGTAGCTTCGGACGGAACTTATAGCGCACCGTTAGATCGACCATTGAAACCTGGAGAAACAGTTACAGCACAAGCGATTGGACCAAATGGTGAAGAATCTTTGACATCAAATCAAAAAGTCTCGTTTGATCCGAATTTACACAAACCAACGATTACTCAACCCGCTGCAGGAAATGACTCAGTTTCGGGTACAGGAATTCCAGGAGATACGATCACGATTTACGATAGTGCGGGTCAAGCTTTAGGAAATAGTGTTGTTGGCGAAGATGGTAAATATACGGTTGATTTGAATCGTCCTTTAAATGGTGGAGAAACGCTGACAGCAACGCCAACTGTAGATGGTGTCGAGAGTAATGTTTCGGAGAAAACAACTGTTCAGACGGTTGAAGAAAGTCAATCTGCTAGTTTAAGTTCTAGTACGAGTGCTTCAACTGCTATTAGTCAAAGTCAAAGTGAAAGTCAGCTTCAAGAAAGTTTAAGTAAAAGTGAAAGTAGTAGTGAAGAAAATTCAGTTAGTGAGAGTAATAGCATATACGATAGTGAAATGGACAGTCGATATGAAGAAAGTACGAGTAAGTCAGAAAGTATTATTAGCCAGTCGAATAGTCTAAGTACGAGCATTCAGACGAGTCAGTCAGAAAGTCGTTCAATTGTAGAAGCCGATCTATCAAAAAGTGAAAGTACTCGCGTATCTCTAAGTAATAGTGACAGTGATAGTCTCAGTCGCTCAAATAGCTCAATTTTAAGTGAACGAGTTAGTGAGTCGATGAGTATCTCTAAATCAAATAGTTATAGTGATCGTTTATCTGAAGCAGAGTCTACTTATGAGAGTTTGTCAGCTTCTGCAAGTAATAGTTCATCTATTATTATCAGTGCAAGCACAAGTACAAGTAAAAGCAATCAGGACTCTTTAAGCGTGTATATTAGAGAAAGTCAATCGAATAGTATCAGTCAAGCCAATAGTATCAGTGAAATGATTCGAGACAGCCAATCAGAATCTACTCAAAATAGTCTATCTTCAAGTGAAATGGACAGTACTTCAACTTCTTTAAGTAATAGTCGTTCACAAAGTAATCAAAATGCTGCATCTGAGTTTGACAGTATTTCAAAAAGTGCAAGTGAGTCACAATCTAGAGTAACTAGCGAATATACAAGCACATCTTTATCGGAAAGTACAAGTCGTTCTCAAAGCAATCAAAATCAAATCAGTGAGTACATCAGTACATCCACAAGTACTCTAAACTCACAATCAGAATCCGTGAGTGAATATCTAAGTACGTCTATGTCTGAAAGTAAGAGTCGTTCGGAAAGTAATTCAGGTGAAATGACGAGTTACGAGAGTACATCTGTTAGTGAAAGTGACTCACAATCACGTTCAGCAAGTGAGTATGATAGTATGTCTCTTTCAAAAAGTGAAAGTCAATCTGATTATAATGACGATATGATGGATAGCTATACAAGTGAATCGATCCGTAATAGTGAATCACAATCACGATCAGTAAGTGAATACAATAGCGCGTCTCTTAGTATTAGTGAAAGCGAGTACTTGGAAGATAATAGTGAAACAGAATCACTAAGTTTGAGTGAGTCAGGTTCAAATTCTGAAAGTGAATTTGTAAGTATTTCGAATAGTAATAGAGAATCTGTATCACAATCTTCAAGTGAGTATGAAAGTCTATCGAAGCAAGAAAGTACGAGTATTTCCGACAGCAATTCAGAATTAATGGAGGACTTTGAAAGTACCTCGATTCAAAATAGCGAATCTTCTTCAAGATCTGCTAGTGAATATGAAAGCACCTCGATTTCAATGAGTGAGAGTCGTTCCACTAGTATCAAGGATGACATGAATCAATATGAAAGTACCTCGATTCGAAATAGCGAATCTTCTTCAATATCTGCTAGTGAATATGAAAGCACCTCGATTTCAATGAGTGAGAGTCGTTCCACTAGTATTAAAGAGGCAATAAGTAATTATGAGAGTGAATTGGCCAGTACAAGTACCTCACAATCAAAATCTGTGAGTATCTATGAAAGTCAGTCAAAATCTGAAAGCTTGGAAGACTCTTTAGAAGACAGCGAATCAATGAGTAGTAGTGTGTCGACCAGTGATAGCTCAAGTACAAGTGCTAAAAATAGTGTGTCTTTATCTGCAAGCTATAGCGGTAGTACGTCAACAAGTTATAGCGGAAGTAGCTCGCTAAGTACAAGCATCAGTGCATCAACTTCTGCAAGTTATAGTGGAAGCACGTCACTAAGCACAAGTATTAGTGGATCTATGCGCACAAGTACTAGTGAATCCTTAAGTACAAGTTTGAGTGATGCAAGCCTTTCTGCTTCATATAGCTCAAGTACAAGTACTTCGGTTTCTGCAAGTTATAGCGGTAGTACATCAGCAAGTCATAGTGGAAGCACATCAGTGAGTACAAGTACAAGCACTTCGACTTCAGTAAGTTATAGTGGAAGTAGTTCGACAAGTGCAAGTATAAGTAACTCTAACAGCGTATCGCAATCAATAAGCATGTCTGTTTCAACTAGTTTGAGTGCAAGTATCTCATCTTCGACGAGTATTAGTAGTTCATTGAGTACTTCAGTTTCAGCAAGTTATAGCAGTAGTACATCAGCAAGCTATAGCGGAAGTAATTCAGTGAGTACAAGTAGCTCGACTAACATATCACAATCAGCAAGCACATCTGTTTCAACTAGTTTAAGTGCAAGCCTCTCTACTTCGTATAGCTCAAGTACAAGTACTTCGATTTCAGCAAGTTATAGTAGTAGTACAAGTACTTCAGTGTCATTAAGTACTCAAAGCCAAAGTACAACAAATAGTGCGAGCACAACCACAAGTAATTCTGAAACACCAAATAGTGATACAAGTCTTTCTACTTCGTATAGCTCAAGCACAAGTGCTTCGATTTCAGCAAGTTATAGTGGATCGACGAGCACAAGTTTAAGTGGCGAAAGCCTTTCTACTTCATATAGTTCAAGTACAAGTGCTTCGATTTCAGCAAGTTATAGTGGATCGACAAGTACAAGTTTAAGTGGCGAAAGCCTTTCTACTTCATATAGTTCAAGTACAAGTGCTTCGATTTCAACAAGCTATAGTGGATCGACAAGTACAAGTTTAAGTGGCGAAAGCCTTTCTACTTCATATAGTTCAAGTACAAGTGCTTCGATTTCAACAAGCTATAGTGGATCGACAAGTACAAGTTTGAGTGATGCAAGTCTTTCAACTTCATATAGCTCAAGCACAAGTGCTTCGATTTCAGCAAGTTACAGCAGCAGTACATCAACAAGTTATAGTGGAAGCAGCTCAGTAAGTGCAAGTATGAGTAGTTCAACTAGTACATCACAGTCAACAAGTACATCTATTTCAATTAGCTTGAGCGAAAGTAACTCAACGTCAATGAGTATTAGTAATTCAATGAGTGCTTCGATTTCAGCAAGTTATAGTGGATCGACGAGCACAAGTTTAAGTGGCGAAAGTCTTTCTACTTCGTATAGCTCAAGCACAAGTGCTTCGATTTCAGCAAGTTATAGTGGATCGACAAGTACAAGTTTGAGTGATGCAAGTCTTTCTACTTCATATAGTTCAAGCACAAGTGCTTCGATTTCAGCAAGCTATAGTGGATCGACAAGTACAAGTTTGAGTGATGCAAGCCTTTCTACTTCATATAGTTCAAGTACAAGTGCTTCGATTTCAGCAAGTTACAGCAGCAGTACATCAACAAGCTATAGTGGAAGCAGCTCAGTAAGTGCAAGTATGAGTAGTTCAACTAGTACATCACAGTCAACAAGTGCATCTATTTCAACTAGCTTGAGCGAAAGTAACTCAACGTCAATGAGTATTAGTAATTCAACAAGTACTTCGATTTCAGCAAGTTACAGTGGATCGACAAGTACAAGTTTGAGTGATGCAAGTCTTTCAACTTCATATAGCTCAAGCACAAGTGCTTCGATTTCAGCAAGTTACAGCAGCAGTGCATCAACAAGCTATAGTGGAAGCAGTTCTTCAATGAGTACAAGTACAAGCACGTCAGACAGTGAGTCAAATACGACTTCAACAAGTACGTCAGACAGCGAGTCAAACACGACTTCAACAAGTACGTCAGAAAGTGAGTCAAATACGACTTCAGCAAGTACGTCAGCAAGCGAGTCGAATACAGGCTCAACAAGTACGTCAGTAAGTGAGTCGAACACGGCTTCAACAAGTACGTCAGAAAGTGAATCGAATACAAGTTCAACAAGTACGTCAGTAAGTGAGTCGAACACGGCTTCAGCAAGCACGTCAGAAAGTGAGTCAAACACGACTTCAACAAGCACGTCAGGTAGTGAGTCGAACACGGCTTCAACAAGTACGTCAGCAAGTGAATCGAATACAAGCTCAACAAGTACGTCAGAAAGTGAATCGAATACAAGCTCAACAAGTACGTCAGAAAGTGAATCGAATACAAGTTCGACAAGTACGTCAGTAAGTGAGTCGAACACGACTTCAGCAAGTACGTCAGCAAGCGAGTCGAATACAAGCTCAACAAGTACGTCAGCAAGTGAGTCGAACACGACTTCAGCAAGTACGTCAGAAAGTGAATCGAACACAAGCTCAACAAGTACGTCAGCAAGTGAGTCGAACACGACTTCAGCAAGTACGTCAGAAAGTGAGTCGAACACGACTTCAGCAAGTACGTCAGAAAGTGAATCGAACACAAGCTCAACAAGTACGTCAGCAAGTGAGTCGAACACGACTTCAGCAAGTACGTCAGAAAGTGAATCGAACACAAGCTCAACAAGTACGTCAGAAAGTGAATCGAATACAAGTTCGACAAGTACGTCAGTAAGTGAGTCGAACACGACTTCAGCAAGCACGTCAACTAGTGAGTCAAACACAAGCTCAACAAGTACGTCAGCAAGTGAGTCAAACACAAGCTCAACAAGTACGTCAGAAAGTGAATCGAATACAAGCTCAACAAGTACGTCAGAAAGTGAATCGAATACAAGTTCGACAAGTACGTCAGTAAGTGAGTCGAACACGACTTCAGCAAGCACGTCAACTAGTGAGTCAAACACAAGCTCAACAAGTACGTCAGCAAGTGAGTCAAACACGGCTTCAACAAGTACGTCAGCAAGTGAGTCAAACACGACTTCAACAAGCACGTCAGGTAGTGAGTCGAACACGGCTTCAACAAGTACGTCAGCAAGTGAATCGAATACAAGCTCAACAAGTACGTCAGCAAGTGAATCTACTACGACTTCAGCAAGCACGTCAGCAAGTGAGTCAAACACAAGCTCAACAAGTACGTCAGCAAGTGAGTCGAACACGGCTTCAACAAGTACGTCAGACAGCGAGTCAAATACGACTTCGACAAGTACGTCAACAAGTGAGTCTACTACGGCTTCAGCAAGCACGTCAGCAAGTGAGTCAAACACAAGCTCAACAAGTACGTCAGCAAGTGAATCGAATACAAGTTCGACAAGTACGTCAGTAAGTGAGTCGAACACGACTTCAGCAAGCACGTCAACTAGTGAGTCAAACACAAGCTCAACAAGTACGTCAGCAAGTGAGTCAAACACGGCTTCAACAAGTACGTCAGCAAGTGAGTCAAACACGACTTCAACAAGCACGTCAGGTAGTGAGTCAAATACGACTTCGACAAGTACGTCAACAAGTGAGTCTACTACGGCTTCAGCAAGCACGTCAGACAGCGAGTCGAATACGACTTCGACTAGTCTGAGTGCAAGTATTTCGATTTCAACGAGTATTAGTAGTTCGATGAGCACAAGTACATCTGTGTCAAACAGTCTAAGTGACTCAATAAGTACTAGCATGTCATTAAATGAAGGAAGTACTAGCACTTCAGATACAACAGATGCAAGTGAATCGATGAGTCTAAGTGAGTCAACAAGCACATCACTTTCAGATAGTCTAAGCGACTCAATGAGCATTAGTAATTCGTTGAATGATGACAGTGACAGCACTTCAGATACAACAGATGCAAGCGAATCGATGAGTTTAAGTGAGTCAACAAGTACCTCACTTTCAGATAGTCTGAGCGACTCAATGAGCGAAACAGATTCTAACACCTCAAGTGATTCGGATACAAGTATTACCGGCACTTCGGATGGCACATCCTCTGGTTCTGGATCAGGCTACACTAATGGATCTAGCTATAGTGGATCAGATTACAGTACAGGAAAAGTCTTGCCAAGTACGAATGAAAATACAATTTTCTCAAATGAAATGACGCTGATTGGAATGGCAACTGTAACGTTAACGTTGTTACTTGCAAGAAAACGTCGTAAAGAAGAAAATTAATCTAAAAAAACAAGGCGAGACGAAAAATATTCGTCTCGCTTTTTTTGTAAAATGAAAATCTTAGTGTTTGGTTAATTTCACTAAAAAGCGTATAGCAATGACTTTTTCTTTTAAGAAGAATATGCTATTATGAAGGAATGAAGTGTATAGATTGCTTTTTGGAATAAATCGAAAAGCAGTAAGGGGTGACGAATTTGTACGAAAATACAAATGGAAATGAAACAGTACGTTGCTCTTTTTGTGGCAAAGCCCAAGAAGAAGTAAGAAAGCTAGTTGCTGGTCCAGGCGTCTACATCTGTGACGAATGTATCGAATTGTGTAAAGAAATTATTGATGAAGAATTTTCTGAAGATACGATTCATGAGTTATTAGAAGTGCCAAAACCACAAGAACTATTAAAAACATTAAATGAATATGTAATCGGTCAAGACCGCGCGAAACGTGCGTTAGCCGTAGCGGTATATAATCATTACAAACGTATCAATGCGAATAATGAAACAAATACTGAAGATGTAGAACTTCAAAAAAGTAATATTTGCTTAATTGGACCTACAGGATCAGGGAAAACATTTTTAGCACAAACCTTAGCCAAAAGTTTAAACGTGCCTTTTGCGATTGCAGATGCGACAAGTTTAACTGAAGCAGGATATGTAGGTGAAGATGTTGAAAATATTCTATTAAAATTATTGCAAGCGGCAGACTTTGATGTAGAATATGCACAAAGTGGAATCATTTATATCGATGAAATCGATAAGATTGCACGTAAAAGCGAGAACGTATCGATCACACGTGATGTTTCTGGTGAAGGGGTGCAACAAGCTTTACTGAAAATTTTAGAAGGAACGACCGCAAATGTTCCTCCACAAGGTGGCCGTAAACATCCACATCAAGAAATGATCCAAATCGATACAAGTAATATTTTATTTATCGTTGGTGGTGCTTTTGATGGAATTGAAACGATCGTAAAAAACCGTATGGGTGAAAAGACGATTGGTTTTGGTAGCAATAATCAAAAAGTACCAGATAAAGACAGTGTTATGAAATACATCATTCCAGAAGACTTATTGAAATTTGGTTTGATTCCTGAGTTTATCGGACGCTTACCAGTGATGGCAGCATTAGATAAATTAACTGTAGATGATTTAGTACATATTTTAACTGAGCCTAAAAATGCTCTAGTTAAACAATATACGAAATTATTAGCTTTAGATGATACAGAGTTAGTCTTTGAAGACGATGCTTTGCGCGCGATTGCGAAAAAAGCAATCGAACGTAACACCGGAGCACGTGGATTACGTTCAATTATTGAGGAAATCATGATGGATGTGATGTTTGAAGTCCCATCTGAAGAAGCAATCGAGAAAGTGATTATCACAAAAGCCGCAGCGCTTGAAGAAGACAAACCAACAATTATTTATGCAGAAGAAAAAGCCGGATAGCACAAAATGGGGGAATCGCATTTGGATTTCCCCTTTTTTAGGAGGAATACTATGAAAGTACACAATGCCGATATCGTAATCAGTGCCGTATCGCCTGCGCAATACCCAGATACGGATCTACCTGAGATCGCGTTAGCAGGACGCTCTAATGTCGGAAAATCGTCATTTATCAATACGCTAGTTGATCGTCGTAATCTAGCACGTACATCATCAAAACCTGGGAAAACGCAAACGCTCAATTTTTTCATTATTGAAAATGCCTTGCATTTTGTGGATGTTCCAGGATACGGATATGCTAAAGTATCCAAAACCGAACGGGCAAAATGGGGGAAAATGATTGAAACTTATTTAGCTGAACGCGAACAGTTAAAATCAGTTATCTCTTTAGTTGATCTACGCCACGCACCCTCAGTAGAAGATGTGCAAATGTATCAATTTTTGAAATATTACGATATTCCTGTTATTGTAGTCGCTACAAAAGCAGATAAAATCCCACGTAGTAAATGGAATAAACACATTAGCGTCATCAAAAAAGCGTTAGATTTTGATGAGCAAGATGAATTTATTTTATTCTCTTCTGTTACCAAACAAGGAAAAGAAGAGGCATGGGCAGCAATTGAAGCCGCAATGGTAAGACCATAAAAAAGAAGAACCTTCTATTTAGAAGGTTCTTCTTTTGTTTCAGATGCCTCATCGTCTTCTGGTAATAGAAAACGACTAATGTCTACTGCTTCTTTTTTATTTTCCTCAGGAGGCAAAAACGCAAAGTCTTCTAAGCGTTTGTCTAAGGCATCATCACGTTGAAATTTTAATCCCATGAATTATTCCCTCCAATTTAGTAATAGTGTACCATGAAGCAAAAAAAATAAAAAGCTAGTCGAAAGGTTCGACTAGCTTTTTTAGACTTTATTTAGCAACTGGTTTTTTTAGTAATCCGAAGAGTACACCAGAAACGATTGCACCGATAAAGATGAATAATAGATACATAATTGGTTGACTTACTAATGGAATGACGAAGATTCCACCATGTGGTGCTAACGATTTAATATCTAATGCACCAACTAAACCACCTGTTAATGCTGAACCAACTACGAAACTTGGAATCGCACGTAATGGATCGGCTGCAGCAAATGGAATCGCTCCTTCTGTTACGAATGAAAGTCCCATTACAATATTCGTTAAACCAGCATCTACTTGACTTTGATCAAATTTTTTCTTGAACAATAAAGTTGCCACAAAAATTGCTAATGGAGGTACCATACCACCAGCCATTACAGCAGCCATAACTACTGAACCACCAGAAGTAACAGATTCAGATAAGCTCAATGTCGCAAATACATAAGCCGCTTTGTTGATAGGTCCACCTAAATCGACAGCCATCATACCAGCTACTAATAAACCAAGTAAGATTGCATTCGCACCACTTAATGAAGCTAAGAAGTTATTTAAGGCAGTGTTGATCGCACTTACCGGGATATTGATAAAGGTCATTAAGAAACCGGTAATCAATAAACCAAAGAATGGGTAGAATAAAATCGTTTTGATTCCACCAAGAGATTTTGGTAGGCCACTGAAGATTTTTTTCAAGAATAAGATCACGTAACCAGCTAAGAACCCACCGATTAACGCACCTAGGAAACCAGCACTCTTCATGTCGCCAAAACCATTAAAGGCATATCCGCTATTAGCTAAAGCACCAGCAGCAAATCCGACGATCAAACCAGGACGATCTGCGATACTTGCGGCGATATATCCAGCAAAAACAGGTAACATAAAGGCAAATGCAGCACTACCGATTTGGTTAAAGTTGGCAGCCATTGGATGGTATGAACCTAATTTGCTCAATTGATCTTGAGGAACACCCATAAATTGGTCGATCATGAAGGATAATGCGATCATGATTCCGCCTGCGATAACGAATGGCAACATATGCGATACACCATTCATCAAGTTTTTGTAGATTTCTTGGCCGACAGATCCTTTAGACGTTTCTTCTTCAGCAGTATTGCTAGAATTTTCAGCGTGATAAACTGGAGCTTTTCCTTCAACAGCTAATGTTAATAATTCTTCTGTTTTACGGATACCATCACCAACTGGACGATTTAATAATTTTTTACCATCGAAACGATCCATTTCGACTTTTTTATCTGCAGCTACGATAACAGCAGTTGCACGTTCGATATCTTCAGCAGTTAAACGGTGTTTGATTCCATCCGAACCATTCGTTTCAACTTTAATATCGATACCCATTTCTTTGGCTTTTTTCTTTAATGAATCTTCTGCCATATACGTGTGGGCAATTCCTGTTGGACAAGCTGTCACTGCGATCACGTATGGACGATCACTTGCTGCAGATGTTGCGTTAGCTGCTTCAGCCTCAGCTTTTGCTTCAGCTTCTTTTTCTTTTGCTTCTTCAGCTTCAGCCGCTGCAAAAATCGCTTGGACTTGATCAGGTGTTGTTACTTCTTTTAGACTAGCTACAAACTCTGGGTTGATCAATTGGCGAGATAATGCTGCTAATGCTTGTAGATGGGTATCGTTTGCGCCATCTGGAGCTGCGATCATAAAGAATAAGAAGGTAGGTTGACCGTCTAAAGCTTCATAGTCTACACCAGCATCTGATTTCGCAAATAATACAGTTGCTTCTTTTACAGCTGCATTTTTTGAGTGAGGCATGGCAATACCATCACCTAGACCAGTTGATGTTTGCGCTTCGCGTGCTAAGATTCCTTCTTTAAATGTTTCAACGTCACTGATGCGGCCAGTGTCGTACAATTTTTGAACCATTTCATCGATAGCACCGCGTTTGTCAGTTGCTTTCAAATCCATGATCATTGCATCTTTTACTAAAAGATCGTTGATTTTCATTGTATTTCCCCCTATAAATTAAGATAATTTGGTAATGACAACTTCAGGTAGTAACTCATTGATAAATTCTGCTGTAGCTAAATCATCTGAAAATGCTGTTGCACTCCCACAGGCAACTCCCCATTTAAATGCTTCAACTGGATCGTTTTCCTTAGCAAAAGCTCCGATAAAGCCTGCGATCATTGAATCACCAGCACCAACTGAATTTTTCAAAGGACGTTTCAGTACATTAGATTGATAAACTCCTTGATCACAAAATAGTAAAGCGCCATCTCCAGCCATTGAGATCAAGACGTTTTGAGCACCTGCTTCACGTAATTTTTCAGCATAAGGGAAGATGTCTTCCATTTTCTCAAATGAGGTATGATACATTTCAGCCAATTCATGATTATTTGGTTTTACCAATAATGGTTGAGAAGATAGAGAGTTTAACAAATCTTCACCAGTTGTATCGATGACAAATTCGGCTCCTTTTTCTTTGATCAAGGTGATCAATTCTTGATAGAAGTTCGCACGTAAGCTTTTTGGTGTACTTCCGGCTAGTACGACGATATCACCAGTTGTTACGTTTGCAAGTGCTTCTTTAAGTGCATCGATCTCAGCGTCAGATAAAACTGGTCCAACACCATTGATTTCAGTTTCTTCATTTGCTTTTAACTTGATATTGATACGTGTATCGTCTTGCACACGGGTAAATGCACAATTGATACCTTCTTGTGTTAACCAATCACGGATAAACGTTCCAGTGAATCCACCAAGAAAGCCGAGTGCAACAGAATCCGTATCGATTCGTTTTAAAATACGAGAGACGTTGATTCCTTTTCCTCCAGGAAGTTTAAAATCAGTCGCCATGCGGTTAACCGCACCCATTTCTAGTTGATCGACATGCACGATGTAATCGATAGAAGGGTTTAATGTCATAGTATAAATCATAGTGTGACCTCCTTTATAGTTGTATGCAGGGATAATCGTTTACGAATATCAGAAGGACAGTGATCAGTAATAATTTCAGCAGCATGTACGGGTGCAACTTGAACAAAATTGATCGTTTGAAATTTAGTGGCATCTGCTAAAATGAAAGGACGCGCACTATTTTTTAGACCAATTCGTTTGAGATGAGCTTCTTCGATGTCTGGTGTTGTGAATCCTGCATGTAAATCAATCCCGTTGATCCCAATAAACGCTTGATCAAAACGATAGTGCTGCAATTGTTCACTTGTCGTGACACCGGTAGAGGCTTGAGTAGAAAGCTTGACATTACCACCTAAAATAATCGTTTCGATTTGATAGTCACTCAGCTGTGCTGCGTGTTTTACCGAATTCGTCACGACTTTTAATTGGACGTCAGTTGGTAAAAAAGGAATCATCTGGAAAGTTGTTGTTCCAGCATCTAAATAAATAATTTCATTTGGCTGAACGAGTGAAGCCGCATATTTGGCGATGGCGATTTTACCTTCGACATTGACTTGGCTTTTTTCATTCATATTTGCTTCAACGTTCAATGTGTTGACTTTTTTTGCGCCTCCGTGGACACGCAATAGTAGACCATGGTCTTCCATAAACTGTAAATCTCGTCGAATCGTGGACTCGGAAACGTTCAATGAATCAGTTAATTCAGTAAGCGTCACCATCTCATATTCTTTTAATAAAGAAAGGATTCGTTGTCGCCGTAGTTCTGTAAGCATTTACAATCACCCCATCACGCAGTATATTAGCATAGAATTTCGCATTAATCAATCAAAAACAGTCAAAAACAGTAATAAACAATCAAAAAAACCCTTTCTTCATGAAGGGTCTTTTTTCGAATTTTCATATTATTCTAATCTGAATAAATTTACGTAAAAAATCAAAACGCTTCCTATATAATATAAAGCGTTTTAACTAGTTTATTTTATGTCATTCTGACGTATGAGAATGAACAAGAGTAATCATAAAAGGATAGTAGACTATTCTAAGCTTAGTTGTGGTCTGTAAGAACGATCAAGAGCAGTAAAAATGTAATGTAAAAATCTATATGAAGAGTCACTTTATATTTTTTTGAATCTGGTTTTGTGGAAGCACACGAGCTTAAAAGTAAATGGCAATTTATTCGTTGTCTGTTTATATAGATACATTTAAAGTAATAAAGTAGAATTTAATTATGTGAAAAGAAAAAATGGAACTTTTTATATTAAAGTGCCCATTGATTCTTTACTTATTGAATTACTGTAAATAAACTATTTTTCAATATTAATTACTAAGATAGATTAAGAAAAGGATCTATATTATTTAAATATTATCGTTATATTATTTTTTAGAGAATATTATGACTATAAAACCAAGTAGAGCCTGTATCGCATAAGATAGGCTCTTTTTTTATAACAAGTTTACTCAAGTTATTTCATTTATTTATATATATATTGTTATTTTTTAATCAGTCGCTTATAAATCAAGTTTCGTGCCAATTAGAATTTGAAAATTTCACAAGCAGTTTCTTTGTCTTTTTCGTTATTTTTGTATATGGTCATACTTGGTGATTTATTTCACTGAGTAGAAGAAGAGAGGAATTATTTTTTTATGGCACTAAACAAGAAGTTTACGAGAGCAAAGCTCTTAATCATTATCATCACAACTGTGTTTTCATTCTCAAGCATGTCGGATGCGTTCTTTTTAAAATCCTATTCGGCAATTCCTTGGTTTATTTTGTGCGCGATTGTGTATTTTTTCCCTTATTGTATTATATTGTCTGATTTAACAAGTGTTTACCAAGATGAAAAAGGGGGAGTATATTCTTGGTTAAAGGAAACCAATACGGAGAAAGTTGCATTTATTGCTACGTTTTTATGGTATGGAAGCTATTTTACCTGGATAATTAGTCTAGTTATGAAAACGTGGATTCCTTTATCTATCTTGATTTTTGGTAAAGATTTAACGGGTTCGAACCAATCAGTGTGGCACCTTTCAGCGATCCAATGGGTAGGGATTTTATCGATTTTGTTAATTATCGTGATGACGCTTGCCACTTTTGGTGGGTTTCGTAATATTTCATTCTTTTCGGTAATGAGTGGTCGCTTTATGCTATTTTTAGTTTCAGTAATGTTTGTCGGTAGTTTATTTTTGTTCATTGGTCATCACGGGCAATTTGCTGAACCGTTACATGTGAACAATTTATTTAAATCGCAAGGGCAGTTCCAAACGCCAATTGAAAACTTATCCTTTTTATTATTTGGGATCACCGCATTCGGTGGATTAGATACCGTTTCTAGTCTCGTGAATAATACCGGTGAATTAAAACGGAATTTTGGGAAATATCTATTAGTCAGCGGTATTGTTATTTTAAGTATGTATATTTTAGGTGTCATCTTTTGGGGTGCAGGAATCAATGTACAAGAATTTATCCATGGACCGTATCATTTAGGGAATTTAATGTATGGTTTAATGGGTCAATTGAGTTTGAACATTACGAATCTTTTGGGCCTAAGTGCTTCAGCTGGAGCTGTATTAACAACGATCTTTATGCGCTTGACCGCACTGACTTTATTCACTGCTTATATTAGTTTATTATCGATTCTATTTTTTGTACCTATTCGTTCTTTATTAGAGTCGATTAGAGGAATGAGAGGGGATAATGTAACGGAAGAAAGACAAAAAATACAATTGAAAAAAGCGTTAGGTTTACAAGCTGTATTTATTGCGTTATTTGTATTTGTGTTATCGTTCCAAAATCAATGGGCCGCAGCACTATACAATAAATTAACGATCATGACGAATATTTCACGTTCGATTCCTTATTTATTAGTTGCGTTGTCGTATCCAAAATTCAAGCAATTGTACCCAACACATCCATATCTATCATTTGTAAATAATAAAAAGGTGACGTATCTTTTAAGTGGACTGGTAGCTTTAGCTGTTTTCTTAGGCATAGTCTTCTCAGTTTATCAAAAGATCTCAGTCAAACAATTTGTCGATGCATCGTGGTTGGTTAGTGGGCCACTTTTATTTTCAGTTGTAGGATATGTATTTTATAAAATGATCGTGAAAAATCCAAATAAATTAGCATAGAAGGTATGAAGGAATGACAACAGTTTATCGAATGGGGACACGTAAAAGTAAGCTTGCGCAAATCCAAGCAGATCAAGTGGCTGAATACATTCATGCGCATTTTCCCGATATTAAAATTGAAAAAGTATTGATCACGACAGAAGGTGATCGTAATCAAAAAGATAGTTTATTAAAAATTGGTGGCCAAGGTGTTTTTGTGAATGAAATTCGGCATCGTTTATTGGACGAATCAATCGATTTTTGTGTCCATAGTGCCAAAGATCTGCCATCGGTGTTACCAAGTCAATTGACGCATGCTGCTTATTTGCCACGTGAAGATGTTCGAGATGTTTTGGTTACCGCAGATACGATTGAAACCATTGATCAATTGCCGGATCAAGCCAAAATTGGTACCAGTAGTAAGCGGCGTTTATTTGAATGGCAGAGCATCTATCCACAGTTTTGCTACGAGTCGATTCGTGGAAATGTGGATACACGGTTAAATAAAGTTGTGACCAAAGAATATGATGCCACGATCTTAGCTATGGCCGGTTTAAATCGCTTGAAGGTCTCTTTAAGCGATCTAGGCTTAAAGGCACATGTCGTAGAGGTTCAAGAACCCTTTATTCCAGCTGTTGGACAAGGTGTGATCGCTGTGGAATGTTTGCGCACAAATCAGCCATTGATTGAGTGTTTATCAAAAATCGATGATCCGCTAACACGCATGGCGATTACACAAGAACGCGACTATCTAGCAGAATTTGGTGCTGGATGTAATGTGCCTATAGGCGCTTATGCAAAGGTAGTGGATCAACGGCTAAAATTTCAATCGATTGTTTTCAATGAAGAAAGTGGCCACGTAAATTATCATAATGAGTGGTTCGATATTTCATCATCGATCGGTAAAGAAGTCGCTAGAAAACAAAAAGAATGGTTAGAAAAATGATAAATGATCCTTGCTTATTATTATTACGAATGCCAGCAGATAATCAAAAAGATCGTCAGCAACGATTTAAACATTATCGTGGCCAAGTCGTAGAGTGCCCGTTGGTCGAGATTTCTGTCGATTTTACTTGGTCTGAACAAAGAATGGTTGAGTTTCAGCGAGCGAATACGTTGTTTTTTACGAGCAAATACGGAGTACGACTATTTTTTCACTTGTGTTTTGAACAAGAGATCTCACAGCAAACGTTGGCGAATTATCGTTATGTCTGCATTGGCGAACAAACGAAAAAAGCTATTTTAGAAGTCGTCACACCTATTCAGGAGGTATTGATAGCAAAAGATTTATCAGCAGTGAAGATGGAAGAGGAATGGTTAGCTAAATCAGCAAGTATCAGTTCAGGAGAATGGTTATGGATCAGCGGAAATTTATCGGCTGATGTAAGATACCCAAATATCTTTACTCAGTGGCGGATTTATCAAAATCAAGCTGTCTCTGGCTATGAACAACTGCTAATGAGTTGTCTCAAGCAGCATGAAATTACAGATGTATTCGTGAGTAGTCCTTCAATTTTTAAACGTTTTTATGAAGTGGCTAATGAATACCTTCAGATTGAATCACTTCGTTTCTTTGTTCTAGGTGAAACGACAACTAAGGCGATTCAATTAACAAATCCAAAAATAAAAAAGATCCAGGAGATTAGATGATATGATGAGTCCAAGTGTTTTATTTTTATATACGACGGTAGATGGTCAAACAAAAAAAGTAGCAGATGCCTTACAAAAAGAACTAGAAGTAGCTAACGTTGTTTATCAGTTGGAAAATTTAGAAAATTATGATCTAGCTGATATCCATTGGAAAAACCAACTAGTTATCTTGATGGGAGCTGTCCATACTGGTGGATTTGATCCAAAGCTAATTGCTGCCAGCCAAGACGACGCCTTTATTCTTCATAGCGATCAGACTCATTTTGTGGCTCTGAATTTGATTGCAAGAAATAAAGAGAAGACTAAGATCGAGAACAATGTCTATGTACGTGAATTTTTAGCAGCAACAGCTTGGCAACCAGCCCACACTGAAATTATTGCTGGCGCTTTGAATTACACGAAGTATACGAAAGAGAAGCAAGATTCTATTTTAAGAGTGATGGCGATTACTAAAGGGCCAACGGATATTACGAAAGACTACGAATTTACCGATTGGCAACAAGTTTCTGAATATGCACAAAAAATTGTTGGATTTGTCAAAGGAGAGGGCAAATGAAGAATAGAACCTATTTAGATGCGGCACTAAAAAAAGAGACGGATACGATTCCAGTATGGTATATGAGACAAGCGGGGCGCTCACAACCCGAATACCGTAAATTAAAAGAAAAATATTCGTTAGAAGATATCGTCCATCAGCCGGAATTATGCGCAGATGTAACCGCACTACCAGTAGAAGATTATGGTGTCGATGCAGCCATTTTGTTTAAAGACATTACGACCCCATTTCCAGGGATCGGTGTTCCTGTGTATATCAAAGACGGTGTGGGACCAATTATCGATGAACCGATTCGTTCAATGCAAGATGTCGTAAACTTACGTCCTTTTGAACCAGAAGAGAGCACGCCATTTGTTTATGAAACGATTCGTATGTTATCTCAACAACGCCTAGAAGTTCCGTTGATCGGTTTTGTTGGGGGACCTTTTACGTTAGCGAGTTACATGATCGAAGGAAGACCTTCAAAAAATTACGCCAAGACAAAATCATTAATGATCTCACAACCGGATGTCTGGCATTTGTTGATGGATCATTTGGCAGAGATGATTATTAAAGATGCACATGCTCAAGTTTTAGCTGGTGCCAGTGCTTTGCAAATCTTTGATTCGTGGGTGGGAAATTTAAATGTCCAACAGTACCAATTATTCATAAAACCTGTAATGCAGAAGATTTTTAGTAGTTTAAAAGCGTGTCAGGTGCCGATTACGTTATTTGCTTTTGGCGGTAGCCACTTGATTAGCGAGTTCAAACAATTTGAAATCGATGTGATTGGTTTAGACTGGCGTCTATCTTTTTCAGAAGCACGAGCACAAGGGGTCAAACAAACGCTTCAAGGGAATTTGGATCCCGCCTTTTTGACTTGTGATTGGTCAGAGTTAAAACAAGAAACCACGCGTATTTTAACTGAAGGAAAAGAAAACGGATCGTTTATTTTTAATTTAGGACACGGCGTATTTCCTGAAGTAGAACCTAGCACATTAAGACGATTGACTGATTTTGTGCATAATTTTTCTAAAAATTGATTTTTTAAAAGTTACGATTTATATTCAACTTAAAGTAAAGGTGGTGTGACAAAAGTCTGTCACACCACCTAAAAAACGAATAAACGGCGTTCCAGAAGTAGCTCCTAAGGAAACAAGCCGAATCATTACCGAAATAGATGAACCTATTATCGGCATGATTCGGCTTGTTTCTTGGAGCTGGTCACTTCTGTCACAGCCTCTTTTCAAATAAAATTAATTTTATTTGAGGAAATGTAATCGAAATATATTTTTGAAACTTACTTTTTGATACCTCTCCAAACTAAATAACTCAATGAAGAAATCGAGTATGAGAAAGTTAAGGGGTAGTGACATAAAAAATAAAGATCAAAAGCAGCTTTAATCAGAACTGCCTTTTTTTGCTTATGCACTACAAGTATAAGTATGAACCATTAACTAACTTATAGTCATAGAATTTTCATTCCAAATGATGAAAACTGAATTTTAAGACTAGAAGCAGATTTATTAACTAATATCGTAAGTAATTGACAACTAAGCATAACTAAAATCATAATGTAATTAAACTAAAGGAGCTTGTATGAAAAAAAAACCAACAAAAAGTACTGAATCAGCTAAATTAGCTTTATTTGAACTATTGAAAGTTCACTCTTTTTCTCAAATTACCGTCAATGATATTTGTAAAGAAGCTGAAATTGGTCGTTCGACTTTTTATAAATCATTTTATGATAAGTATGATATCCTAGAGGCAGAAAATCAAGATATCTGTCAAAAAATCAAGTCTTCACTAGCGGATCTAATGACCATGGCGAATATCACTACCCATTTGCAGGAGCTAGTTGAAATAGTAAAATCTACACGTTTTTTACAAATGATTGAAATTGAAGAAGGAACAGTCAATTTAAGAAAACAAATTCTTTCACTTTTAGAAGATCAGTATATCCAGTACTATAATTATAAAGATATAGCGATCAAATGGTCGATTTCATATGATTTTGCAAAAGAGCTTTTTTGTTCAGCAGCTCTTGCTTTTATTGAAACATCCTTAAATGAATCCGATCCTGTCATTTTAGAACAAAATCAATTTTTTTTAGAAAAAATAATGAAACAATTTACACATGTATGATGAATAAGTTTAAATTCGATCAAGTAATGTGTCTAACATAGACCATTTTTTAGTTGGTTTTAGCTGAATATTTTGACCATTTTTTATCACTTGATTTATTGACTTCAAAGCCGAAATATCTTCTAATGGGTTTTTCTTAAGTAAAATCAAGTCTGCTTGTTTTCCTACTTCAAGAGAACCGTAGTGTTTTTCTATTCCTAAAATTTTTGCATTATTTAATGTAGCGTGTTGCAAAATAGTTAAAGGAGAAACGTGACCAAAGCGTACAGTATGATCCAGTTCACGCCAGATATCGTAATGTGTGACAAATGACATTGAAGCATCATTTCCCATCCCAATTTCAATTTCAGATTCTACTGCTTGCTTAAAACCACTAATCATTTCTTGATAAACAAGCTTTCCATTTTCAATCACAATGTCACTTAGCTTTAATTCCGCTTTAGTCAAAAACATTGAAGGAAATGCTGCGGTAAATGTAGGGATTAGCGAACTGTGTCCTCTCAAACTCTTAGGATTTTTTTTAAATAAATTGATAATCTCTTGATCCATAACAGCTCCATGTTCAATCGTGTCAACTCCACCACGTAAAGCAATTCTCATACCTTCTGTACTTTCAACATGCGCTGCGACCATACGATGGTTTTTATGAGCTTCGTTGCAAATCGCAATTATTTCTTCTTCTGTAAATTGTAAAGCTCCCGCTTCTCCAATACGTTTTGCATCTGTGACGCCACCTGTAACGCAGATTTTAATCCAGTCGATTCCATGCTTCATATTTTTACGAACATTTTTACGTCCTTCCCATGGTGAATCACTTTCTAAGGCTAAGAATGGTGCGCCGTGTCCGTCAGTAGTACTCAAGAAAAAGCCAGAAACAAATAGTGAAGGACCAATAATTTTTCCACTATTGATTTGATCACGTAATTTAACATCTTGATAAAAAAATTCACCGACTGAACGAATTGTCGTAACACCCGACATAAGTTCAATTTGAGCATGTTTTTTCATTTGTTTCAGTAAAATATTTTTCCCGAATCGTGTTTGTGCCAAACGATAAATTAAGTGAAGCAGTTTTGGAGATATATTTAAGTTCATCGGCTTTCCAGAACCGAATAGATGTGCGTGACCATTGATTAGCCCAGGGAGTGCATAGTTACCTTCACCTTCAATTATCTCGCAATTTGTTGTGGGACTAATTTCTGGTGCAATCGTATCAATAACTCCATCTTGTGTATAAAGAATATCCACTGTACGAATATTTCCACTTTTTAAATCGATATGCTGGACGTTTTTTAAAAGTATGTTTTTCATTTTCAATCTCCTTAGTAACTACTCTAGTTTTGGTTTTAATTATAAAAAACGTTTCTTCAAAAAAATAGAAACAATTCTTGTGAAATGTCTCTTTTTAGAAGTTATTAACATCTTCTATTTATCTGTGCATTAGCTAGTAGTAAAAGTTGAAGAATATTTTTTAAGAAAATAAGAGAACTCATGCTCTTAGATACAACTATGCAGTCACTAAATGCATGGTATACTAAAGATAAAGGAGTTTTTTTATGGATATTTGGGAGAAATTATACGAGTCAGCAAGTCCATTATATGATCCTCACGAAGTATCACCTTTTATCTATGCGCAACATGTCGTCTGTGCATTAGAAGCGGAAGATGGGCAAATATTTACAGGCTATTGTTTTGAAGCGACAGCGGGTGTCTTTCATCTGTGTGCTGAACGTGCAGCAGCTTTTAATATGTATCAATTCAGTAAACAAACTAAAATCAAACGAATCCTCACGTGTCGCAATGAAGCACCACAAGGAATAGGAGGGATGCCTTGCGGTGCTTGTCGAGAATTTTTGATGCAGCTACATCCTGAAAATGCAAAAATAGAATTCATGGTCGACTATTCAACACGGGAAACGATCTTGTTAGAAACGTTACTTCCAAAATGGTGAGGGATGGATAGAGCATAAATAAGAATTTAGAAGCGAAAAAGGGTCGTGAAAAAAGTATCTACTAGGATTCTAATTCATTACTTCGTACCTTTGAAGTTAAGCAGAATCAATTAGGCTATCGGGCAACATATCATAGAGAAATATAGATCATATTAACATAGGATCTACAATGCAATCAAAAAAACAAAGAATTGACAGCTTTCTCTTTGATTCGCAATGGGTATTAAGCTGTAACAAAAGACACTAAAAAACACCTTTTTGAGATGACTCGAAAAGGTGTTTTTTAGTAGGTTATAACACGGTATACAATTGACTACGAATCGTGCGTAAATGTTCCTTTGTAGTAAAAATCGTTAGAATATCACCGGCCTTGATCAAAGTGTCGCCATTGATCAACAAGACTTGATCCCCACGTTGGATCGAGACAATCAAGACGTGATCAGGCCATTTGATTTCACGGATCGTTTTGCCGACATATGGACTTTCAAGTGTAATTGGGTACTCAATGACTGTTTGTTTGGTAGATGTGGTCTCGTGTTGCCCAACTAAACGTGCTAGGAGTGATTCATAGATCGGAGCCCCACCTAATGTGTCGACAACGAGATAGGCAATCAAAGCCACCATTCCAGTGGCCATCAAATGATGTAGTGATCCAACCATTTCAGTAATCAAGATGATCGCGGTAAGTGGTGCTTTTCCGATGGCTGCAAAGTAACCCGCCATGCCTACAATAATGAAATTTTTCATATACACATCATCCAAATCAAGATAACGAATCGCGATCAAAGCAAATAATGCTCCTGCTAAAGCGCCTAGCGTCAAGATAGGTAAGAAAATCCCTCCTGGTAAAGAGGCACCGTAAGATACCATCGAAAAGACAAAGCGTAAGACGAGAACGCCGATCAATGGCAAGATCGTCCAAGTCTGGGCTTCGACACCTGTAATGACTTGGTGTCCGCCTCCTAATAAATCAGGAAATAATAAACCGATCGGAACGATCAAGATAAAGGGAACAATTCCGTGAAAGGCGATAGGGAGTTTGATGTGACTGTACCATTTGGGTAATCCTAGTAAGACTACTTGATATAAACGGGCAAATAATCCCAATAAAATAGCAAATACGATCAATAACCAATAATCTTTTAGTGGCATATCTTGTAATTCGCCAAGATAGAGCACGGGTTTTAAACCAAATACATAAAGTGAGACCATATTGGCGGTAAGTGCAGAAGCAAAAGCAGTGAGCCAAACCAGTGGCGAAAAGGTATGATGGATCTCTTCTATAATAAACATCAATCCTGCGATCGGTGCATTAAACGCAGCTGAAAGACCTGCACTTGCTCCACTTGAAATAAAAATTTTACGTTCAAATCCTGTTGTTTTGGTCGTTTCAGCAAATCCTTGTCCGATCGTAGCACCTAGTTGGATCGAAGGCCCTTCGCGACCTAAAAAGAGTCCTGAACCGACAGCAATCAATCCGCCAATAAATTTCTTCCAAAGAACAGAAAACCAGTTATAATCTAATTCTTCTTGTAATTGCCCTTCAACTTGGGGAATTCCACTACCTTTGATCATCGGTTCTGAGCGAATCAAAAGACCGACGATTATCGCAGATCCGATCATCAAAAGTAACCAAGCAAGGATCCAAAGAGGATGATACGGTAATACTTTATATACTGAGATGCACCACTCTGTCAACGTGCCGATCCCTAAACGAAATAGACTAACCGTGATTCCTGTAAGTGCTCCGATCACGATTCCTTTTAACACAAACGTAAGTCGTGTATGATCTAAAAAACGTAATTCATGTTTTGTCACATTGATTCCTCCATTTCATTCTTATGGTACGCTTGTTTAATTCTAGATACAAGCTAAGTTTTAGGAAATTTCAGATAAAATACTGAAAATTTGAGGTCGTAAATGCTATAATAATAAAGATTGCCAAAGAAAGGATGTTGAGAGATGTCATCCAAACAGACATTATTACAAGGTATGAATGAGCAGCAAAAACGCGCTGTGGAAACAACAGAAGGCCCGCTACTACTAATGGCAGGTGCTGGAAGTGGAAAAACACGAGTTTTAACACACCGTGTTGCGTATTTAATCGAAGAGCGAGAGGTGAATCCCTGGAATATTCTAGCGATCACGTTTACCAATAAAGCCGCAAAAGAAATGCGCGAACGGATCCAAAAACTATTAGACTATGGATCAGAAGATATTTGGGTATCGACGTTTCACTCGATGTGTGTCCGTATTTTAAGAAGAGATGTCGAAGCGTTAGGATATACGCGTAACTTTACGATTTTAGATCCTTCAGAGCAGTTGTCTTTGATCAAACGCGTGTTAAAAGACTTGAACTTAGATCCGAAAAAATATGACCCAAGAAGTTTATTAGGTACGATCTCAAATGCGAAAAATAATTTACAAAGTCCAGAAGACTATGAAAAATTAACGGGAAATTATTATGAAGAACAAGTGGCGACGTGCTATACGCGCTATCAAAAAGAATTAGTAGCCAATCAGTGTATGGACTTTGATGATTTAATCATGAATACAATCGAATTATTTGTAAAACATCCTGATGTATTAGCCTTTTACCAACGTAAATTCCAATATATCCATGTGGATGAATATCAAGATACCAACCATGCGCAGTATACCTTAGTGAAACTATTGGCAGCACGATTTAAAAATCTTTGTGTAGTCGGCGATGCCGATCAAAGTATCTATGGTTGGCGCGGTGCCGATATGCAAAATATCTTGGATTTTGAAAAAGACTATCCCGATGCCAAGGTTATTTTATTAGAGCAAAACTACCGTTCGACTCAAACGATTTTAGAAGCGGCCAATCAAGTGATTGAAAACAATCGAAATCGTCGTGCGAAAAAATTATGGACGGAACAAACGTCTGGTGAAAAAATTTTTTATTATCGTGGCGAAAGCGAACGTGATGAAGGGCGATTTGTAGTTTCTGAAATCACAAAAGCCATTCGTGAACGCACCCATACGTATCAAGATTTTGCTGTGTTGTATCGCACCAATGCGCAATCACGGATCGTCGAAGAATCGCTTTTAAAAGCCAATATCCCGTATAAAATGATCGGGGGCCAAAAGTTCTATGCCCGCAAAGAAATTCGCGACATCTTAGCTTATCTAAGTGCTTTAGCTAATCCAAGTGATTCCTTGAGTTTAGAACGGATCATCAACGTACCAAAGCGTGGTGTAGGACCAGGATCTGTTGAAAAATTACGTGACTTTGCTGAGATGCATGAATGGTCACTACTAGAAGCGGTGTACAATATCGATCTATCTGGTATCGGTGGTAAAGCTGGACGTGAGCTTGGCAATTTTGGGCAAATGATGCTCGATCTAAGTCAAATGATCCCATTTTTGACAGTGACGGATTTAACAGAAGAAGTCTTGAAACGCACGCACTATCTAGAGGAATTAAAAGCTCAAAAAACGATTGAAGCGCAAGCTAGAATCGAAAACTTAGAAGAGTTTCTAAGTGTGACAAAGGAATTTGATCGTCAGTATGCACGACAAGAAAATGACGAAACAGAAAGTAAATTGTCGCTATTTTTAAATGATCTGGCTTTGGTATCTGATTTAGATTCATATGAAGAAGAAGTCGCACAAGTAACGTTGATGACCCTTCATGCAGCCAAAGGATTAGAGTTTCCAGTCGTCTTTTTAGTGGGGATGGAAGAAAATGTCTTCCCACTTTCACGTGCATTACAAGAAGAAAGTGAATTAGAAGAAGAACGTCGTTTAGCCTATGTAGGAATCACGCGAGCAGAACGTCGCTTGTATTTATTAAATGCTTTTTCTCGTACCCTTTACGGTCGCACGCAATACAATAAACCGTCTCGTTTTATTGACGAAATCGATGAGAACTTGCTAGAAGTGATCGGCCGTAATGTCGCTTCACCTAAATCCAGTCAGCGACCAACGATCGTTCAAAACCGTCCGATGCCACGTGCGGCAAGTACGTATCAACAACCAACAAAATCTGGAGTATCAAGTAAGCAACAAAGCGGTGCGCAACAAGAAAGTTGGCAACCAGGAGATCATGTCGCCCATAAAAAATGGGGCAAGGGGACAGTCGTCCGTGTCAATGGTTCAGGTAGCGATTTAGAATTAGATATTGCCTTTCCGCAACAAGGGGTGAAACGATTACTCGCAGCCTTTGCACCAATCACACGAGCTTAGGAGGAAATAAGATGGAAGCGACTCAAGAAATTATCGATCGCATTGCGTATTTACAAGCTGAACTGACGAAATATGGAATGGCGTATTATGTAAAAGATCAACCATTAGTCGACGATGCGACATATGATGCGTTATATCGAGAACTAGAAGAATTAGAAGCTAGCTATCCGCAATATCAAACCGAAGATTCACCGACAGCACGCGTTGGGGGCATCATCTTACCAGGCTTTGAAAAAGCGATTCATGAGATTCCGTTATATTCTCTTTCAGATGTGTTTACTAAAGAAGAATTGTTTGCATTTGATCAACGTGTACAAAAAACTTTAGGATACGAGCCAAAATATGTCTGTGAATTAAAAATCGATGGTTTGTCGATCTCATTGACGTATGAAGCGGGGCGTTTAGTACGTGCTGCGACGCGTGGAGATGGAACAGTTGGTGAGAATATTACCGAGAATATTAAAACCGTTCAATCGGTACCGCTGCGTTTACCACAAGAAATCGATCTTGAAGTACGTGGAGAATGTTATATGCCTAAAGCTTCTTTTTTAGCATTGAATCAAAAACGGGAAGAAGAGGGTCTGGAAACCTTTGCCAATCCAAGAAATGCTGCAGCAGGAAGTTTGCGTCAATTGGATTCTAAAATCACAGCAAGTCGTAATTTGAGTACCTTTTTATACACGTTAGCCGATTTTGGTCCCTTACAAGTTACCACGCAAGAAGAAGCCTTAGTCCATTTAGGTGAATTAGGCTTTCGCATTAATCCGGAACACCATGTGTGCCACTCGATCGAAGAGGTTTGGTCATTTATCGAAGATTTTCATGACAAACGCAGTGAATTGCCTTATGAAATCGATGGGATCGTGGTCAAAGTCAATGAATTTGCAGCGCAAAACAGCTTAGGCTTTACCGTAAAAGCACCACGTTGGGCCACAGCATATAAATTTCCGCCTGAAGAAGCGGTGACAACGATCGAAGATATCGATTGGACGATCGGTCGCACTGGAGTATTAACGCCAACAGCTGTTATGACGCCAGTAAAAGTAGCAGGAACAACCGTTGCGCGCGCCAGTTTACACAATGGCGATTATATTGAATTAAAAGATATCCGATTATATGATCAAGTCGTGATCTATAAAGCCGGCGATATTATTCCAGAAGTTTCTCATGTGGTACTTGATGCGCGTCCAAAAGACAGCGTAGCGTACGTGTTACCGACACATTGTCCGGCATGTGACAGTGAGCTTGTGCATCTAGAAGAAGAAGTCGCGTTGCGCTGTATCAATCCAAAATGTCCCGCGCAATTAAAAGAAGGATTGGCCCATTTTGTCTCTAGACAAGCGATGAATATCGATGGTGTAGGTCCTAGAGTGATTGCACAATTATTTGATCGTGCATTGGTCAACGATACAGCTGATCTGTATAAATTGACGAAAGAACAATTGATCGAACTGGATAAGATCAAAGAAAAATCAGCGGATAATATCCTATCTGCAATCGAAGCAAGCAAACAAAATTCACTAGAACGTTTATTGTTTGGTTTAGGGATCCGTCATGTGGGAGCTAAAGCGGCACGTTTATTGGCAGAAGAATTTGAGACATTAGAACGCTTCTTTACTGTAAAAGAAGAAGATATTCTAGCGATCCATTCGATTGGTCAGACGATTGCCGATAGTGTCGTGACGTATTTTGCCACACCTGAAGTACGCGAATTGGCCAATGAATTTCGTGAAGTAGGCGTCAATACAGCCTATTTAGGAAAGAAAGCAAGTGATCTCGCAGAAGTCGACTCGTACTTCCAAGGAAAAACGGTCGTCTTAACTGGGAAACTGACTCATTATACAAGAGAAGAAGCCAAGGCTAAGATCGAAAGCTTAGGTGGAAAAGTGACGGGAAGTGTGTCGAAAAAAACCGATCTTGTGGTGGCAGGCGAAGATGCTGGAAGTAAACAAACCAAAGCACAAAATCTGGGTGTTTTGATTTGGAACGAAGCGCAGATGGTAGAAGAACTAGATAAATCGCAAGAATAATCTTGAGTGGATAGGAAAAACAACTGATTTTTATTTCAAGATGTCAGATAAAATGATACAATACAAAGTAGAAATTTCGAAGAGGAGGATTTTATGGCAATTACAGAAGAACAAGTCAAACATGTAGCCAAATTGGCGAAACTTTCATTTGCAGACGAAGAACTGCATGAATTTACGGCACAATTGGATAAAATTATTGAAATGGTAGAAACATTAGAAGAAGTGGATACAACAGGTGTTCCATTTACTTCTCATGTAGTCGATTCAATCAATGTATTACGTGAAGATCATGCTGCTCCAGGCTGGGATCGCAAAGAATTATTACGCAATGTACCAGAATCTGAAAATGGATTTATCAAAGTGCCTGCGATTTTAGACAATGGGGAGGCCGGAGCATAATGGAAAAATTATATACAAAAACAATCGAAGAATTACATGCATTATTAGTCTCAAAAGAAGTAACAGCAGTCGATGTGACGAAAGCTTTTTTTGACCGTATCAAAGAAACAGAACCAACAATCGATGCTTTTTTAGCATTAAATGAAGAAAAAGCTTTAGAAATGGCGAAAGCATTAGATCTAAAAGGCATTACACCAGAAAATGCCTTAGCTGGTATTCCAATCGGGATCAAAGACAATATCGTCACAAAAGATTTGCGTACGACTGCGGCTTCAAAAATGTTATATAATTTTGATCCGATCTATGATGCAACGGTGATGGAAAAAGTCTATCAAGCCGATATGATTCCAGTTGGAAAATTAAATATGGATGAATTTGCGATGGGTGGAAGTACCGAAAATTCTCACTTTAAACAAACAAAAAATGCGTGGGCTCAAACAAAAGTTCCTGGTGGCTCTTCAGGTGGTTCAGCAGCAGCAGTAGCCGCAGGTCAAATCCCAGCTTCTCTAGGTTCAGATACGGGTGGTTCGATCCGCCAACCAGCTGCATTCAACGGAATCGTAGGGATGAAACCAACATATGGCCGTATCTCTCGTTTTGGTTTAATTGCTTTTGCGTCTTCATTAGACCAAATCGGACCATTGACACGCACAGTAAAAGACAATGCCTTAGTATTAAATGCTATCAGTGGCTATGATGCAAAAGATGCAACATCTGCTGGACGTTTGGTTCCTGATTTTACTGAAAAATTAGATCAAGGCGTAAAAGGCATGAAGATCGCCTTACCTAAAGAATATTTAGGCGAAGGAATCGATGCTGGCGTTAAAGAAGCAATCTTAAAAGCAGCAGATACGTATCGTAAATTAGGCGCAACGGTTGAAGAAGTCAGCTTACCTCATTCAAAATATGGTGTAGCGGTGTATTACATCATTGCCTCTTCAGAAGCAAGCTCAAACTTACAACGTTTCGATGGAATTCGTTATGGTTTCCGCTCTGAAAATGTGTCAACGTTAGATGATGTATATGTCAATTCAAGAAGTGAAGGATTTGGCGATGAAGTCAAACGCCGGATCATGTTGGGAACATTCTCACTAAGTGCCGGATATTATGATGCTTACTTTAAAAAAGCAGGGCAAGTCCGTACATTGATCAAACAAGACTTTGACAAAGTATTTGAAGACTATGACATGATCATTGGACCAGCAGCGCCAACTGTTGCCTTTGGAATTGGTGAAAATATCAATAATCCACTAGCAATGTACTTAGCTGATCTATTAACGATCCCAGTAAACTTAGCTGGTCTTCCAGGGATGTCGATTCCTGCTGGCTTATCAAATGGATTACCAGTCGGCTTACAATTGATTGGAAAACATTTTGATGAAGCAACGATGTATCAAGCAGCGTATGCGTTTGAACAAGCAACTGAGTTTCATTTACAACAACCTGCGATTTTAGGAGGGACAAACGCATGAACTTCGAAACAATTATCGGACTAGAGGTCCACGTTGAGTTAAAAACCAATTCAAAAATCTTTTCACCAGCACCGGCACACTTTGGGGCAGAGCCAAATACGAATACGAATATCGTGGACTGGGGCTACCCAGGTGTGTTACCGGTGATGAATAAACAAGCGTTAGAATTTGGGATGCGTGCAGCGTTAGCGTTAAACTGTGAAATCTCGAAAGAAACGCATTTCGACCGTAAAAACTATTTCTATCCAGATAATCCAAAAGCCTACCAAATCTCTCAATTTGATCAACCGATCGGACACGATGGCTGGATCGAGATCGAAGTTGAAGGCAAAAAGAAAAAAATCCGTATCGAACGTGTACATTTAGAAGAAGATGCTGGGAAAAATATGCACGGAATCGGGGGATACTCTCACGTGGACTTAAACCGTCAAGGAACTCCACTGATCGAGATCGTATCTGAAGCAGATATGCGTTCACCTGAAGAAGCGTATGCGTATTTAGAAGCATTGCGTTCGATCATCCAATTTACTGAAGTATCTGATGTGAAAATGGAAGAAGGCTCAATGCGTTGTGATGCCAATATCTCATTACGTCCTTATGGTCAAGAAAAATTCGGAACAAAAGCTGAATTGAAAAACTTGAATTCGATGACATTTGTCAAAAAAGGATTAGCCTTTGAAGAAAAACGTCAAGCGAAAGTCTTATTATCAGGTGGCGAGATCCAACAAGAAACAAGACGTTTTGATGAAACAACGAATAAAACGTTGTTGATGCGTGTCAAAGAAGGTTCATCTGACTACCGTTATTTCCCAGAGCCAGATCTACCACGTTTTGTGATCGATGATGAATGGATCGAACACGTACGTCAAAGCTTACCAGAATTACCACAATCACGTCGTGCACGTTATTTATCTGAACTTGATCTTCCAGAATACGATGCGATGGTCTTGACGCAAACAAAAGAAATGTCTGATTTCTTTGAAGAAACACTAGCGCATGATGCAGATGCGAAACAAGTATCAAACTGGTTGATGGGTGAAGTGTCCGCTTACTTAAATAGTGAAAAACTAGCACTTGCGGAAACGAAATTGACACCAAGCAATCTTGCAGGCATGATCAACTTGATCGCCGATGGAACGATCAGTTCAAAAATCGCGAAAAAAGTGTTCCGTGAATTGATTACAAATGGTGGCGATGCTAAAGAAGTCGTAGAAGCAAAAGGTTTAGTTCAATTGTCTGATCCAGCGCAATTATTGCCAATGATCAATGAAGTATTGGATCAAAATGCCCAATCGATCGAAGACTTTAAAAACGGAAAAGATCGTGCGGTCGGCTTCCTAGTCGGTCAAATCATGAAAGCTTCACGCGGAAAAGCCAATCCTGGTGTTGTGAATCAATTGTTGCAACAAGAATTGGCGAAAAGATAGAAGGTCTGAACATGAAAAAAGCGCGAGTAATCTATAATCCAACTTCTGGAAAAGAAACGATGAAGCGTAGTTTAGCCGACATTTTAGATGCTTTAGAACAAGCCGGCTACGAAGCCAGTGCCTATGCGACGACACCACAACCAAATTCAGCAAAAGATGAAGCCAGACGTGCCGCATTAGCTGGATTTGAGCTGATCGTCGCAGCCGGTGGCGACGGGACGATCAATGAAGTCGTCAATGGGATCGCACCACTTGAGACGCGTCCGAAGATGGCGATCATTCCTGGTGGAACGACCAATGACTATGCACGTGCACTACGGATCCCTAGAGATAATCCAAAAGCTGCGGCAGAAGTCGTATTAAAAAATCAGACAGTTAAGATGGATATTGGAAAAACACCGGAGCAATATTTTATCAATATCGCAGCCGGTGGTCATCTGACAGAATTAACGTATGATGTGCCTTCAGAATTAAAAAGTGTCTTTGGCTACTTAGCCTATCTAGCCAAAGGTGCGGAATTGCTTCCTCGGATCAAACCAATCAAAATGCACTTTAAATATGATGATGGTGAATACGATGGCAATGCGTCGATGTTCTTTTTAGGATTGACCAATTCAGTCGGCGGATTTGAAAAAATCGCGCCGGATGCGAAGTTAGACGATGGGAAATTCTCATTGATCATCGTCAAAACAGCGAATGTCTTTGAAATCGTTCATTTGGCTTCATTGATGTTAAATGGCGGAAAACATATCAAAGATCGTCGCATCATCTATACGAAGACGTCAAAACTTGAAGTGTCGGTTCCATCAGAAAATCATCGTTTGATGATCAATCTTGATGGGGAGTATGGAGGAGATGCGCCGATGGTATTTGAGAATCTGCATAATCATATCGAATTTTTTGCAGATCTCGATGCGATGCCAGATGGCGCAGTGATCGGCGAAGAGGAATTGACCTCGATTGGACGTAGTTTCATTAAAGAAGTGGAAAAACTAAACGATGAAGACATCGATGGCGATGGCAAAATCGGATAAATGAGGTAAGTTGAGTGAGAATTCACTCATCTTGCCTTTTTTACTTGCTTAACCGTATAAAAACCGCTAGAATGACTTGAGGTTTAATAAAAGGAGAACAAGATGAAAACATACCCAGTAGTAAAGAATCAAGAAGTAGAAGTAACGATCACCGATCTATCACATGAAGGCATGGGAATTGCCAAAGTCGATGGCTATTTATTATTTGTCGACAACGCATTACCAGGTGAAGTCGTTGAGATCAAAGTATTAAAAGTAGGACCAAAATTTGGTTTTGCGAAAGTGATGCATTATATCGAAAAAAGTGCACACCGTAACGAAGAGATCAATGAAGATCTATTACGTACGGGGATTGCACCGTTAAGTCACCTAGATTACCCTTCACAATTAGTCTTTAAACAAGAACAAGTTGAAAATGTGATGCGTAAAGTTGCAAAAATGCCTGATGTAACGGTCTTGCCAACGATTGGGATGGATGAGCCTTTTGGGTACCGCAATAAAGCACAAATCCCTGTTCAACGTATTCAAGGCGAGTTGACGACTGGTTTTTACCGTAAACATAGCCACACATTAGTACCGATGGAAGACTTTTTCATCCAAGAAAAAGAAATCGATGAAGCGATCGTAACGGTCCGTGATATTTTACAAGGTTTTGGTGTAAAAGCGTATAATGAAGAAGCGCATGAAGGATTCTTGCGTCATATCGTCGTACGTCGTGGTCATTATAGCGAAGAGATGATGATCGTCTTAGTCATAAAGAAAACAAAATTCTTCCAAGCCGATAAAATTTGTGCAGCGATCACTAAAGCTTTACCAAAAGTCGTATCGATTGTTCAAAATGTCAATGAAGAAAAAACAAACGTCATTTTAGGACCAGTCAACCGTGTCTTATTTGGCAAACCATATATCGAAGATCAATTATTAGGCAAAACGTACCGTATCTCAGCACGTTCATTCTACCAAATCAATACGGTACAAGCAGAAGAATTGTATAACTACGCTATCAATGCAGCAGGCTTAAAAGAGACAGATACCGTAATCGATGCCTATTCTGGAATCGGCACGATCGGTTTATCTTTAGCAGATAAAGTCCACCACGTCTATGGAATGGAAGTTGTTGAAGAGGCTGTTGAAGATGCACGTACCAATGCAGAGATCAATGGGATTGAAAATGCGACATATTTAGCTGGAAAAGCAGAAAAAGTGATGCAACAATTCGCCCGTGAAGGCATCCAAGCAAACGTTGTGTTTGTTGATCCTCCACGTAAAGGATTAGAAGCAAACTTTATCGAGTCTACAGTTCAAATGAAACCAGAAAAAGTGGTCTACATCTCATGTAATCCAGCAACAATGGCACGCGATATCGCGTTATTTGCTGATAAAGGCTACAAAGTCAAAACGATCCAACCAGTCGATCTATTCCCACAAACGCATCATGTGGAATGTGTCAGTGTATTGGTGAAGAAATAAGAGTGTGAAGCAGTTCTAGAGAAATCTAGAACTGTTTTTTTATTTATGTTGCAATGATCAATGCAAATATTATCGCAAAAACGATATGAAAATAACATAGAAAATAAACTAATCGAGATAAAGCATGGTAAACTAGATTTAAGAATAACAGTGAAAAGATAGTGTGGTGTAAAAATGGCAATCGCAAAAGCAATTCAATTGTATTTAGCTGATGGAACGTTAAATGGAATTTTAACCATTCAAGAACCTGCTGGATGGGGATCAGGGATTTTAGTATCGGCTCCTAGAGAAAATTTTGCCCAATTATTGAAACGACCAGAAGTCGACAATGCGGGTATTTATTTTTTATTATCAGAATCTCAGGTGTATATTGGTCAGTCACACAGTAGTATAAAAGCACGTTTAACCACGCATGATAGAAAAAAAGACTGGTGGGATCGAGTGATTTTCCTTACTAAAACTGATAAGTCTTTACGTGCAACGGACGTACAATATTTAGAAGTAGAATTTATTAAATTAGCTTTAAAAAATCAAACTGCGGATATGGATAATAAAAACGGTGGGAATCAAAATGGATATATTTCTGAATTTGATCGAGCTGCAAATGATCAGTTTATGCAAGAAGCATTATTGTTATTAGAAGTGATTGGGATTACTGTCTTTATGAAGAAGAATAAGTCAGAACTGCCCACAGTTACGACAGTTATCAAAACGGAGTGTACTACAAATCCTCGAACATGGAATCCTAGTATTGCTCAGTATACATTTTATTATCGAACAAAAAATGGTGGGGATGCTCGAATGAAGTGGATTAGTCCAAATGAATTTGTGTTACTTGCGGGCTCCGTATTAGGCAAAAGTTTTTCGGATAACTCGAGTGGTCAATATTCAAAAAAATTAAGAGCTCAGTATGCAGACAAGATTAACGATTTTGTTTTGAATACAGACATCATCTTTTCAAATCCCAATCCTACTTCGAATATTGTCGTAGGACGTGCGGCTAATGCATGGACGGAATGGAAGACAGAGCAAAATGAAACATTAGACAAAGTGATACATCGGTTGAATCAAATGACAGATTAGGAGTATATAATAATGTGGATAATTTAGACAAACATACTTTTGAAAATGATGCTCCGACTGAACTCTATTCTCGTATTCGTGGTTTGAAGCAAAGAATAGGACGATTGAAAAATCAACTAGAGCATCCAGACTATAATGAATCAGCAGCAGAAAAGATTGAAGATATCGAGAGTTTACGTAAACAATTGGTTCTAGCTAAACAAGTGTATAGCCAAAAAATAGGGGACTATCCGATGTCGAACAAAGAACAGGCAATCGATATGTTTGAACGTAATTTACAAAATGTTTCAAAAATTGTATTGACGATAGGTGGTTTTTTTGCGGGGTATCCGCATTATGTCGCAGATTTTTCAGATGATTTTTCTGTATATAAAGAATATTTCGATTCTAAAGAAATGATTCATTTATTGGACAAACTGAATCGACCGTATACGAAGGTAAGCTTTTTAGCTGAATTTAATAACATACATGTAGAAGAATGGAATAAAAGTTATTCTTTACGGAAATTTGGCTATGAGATCTTAGATGGTACACAATGGGAGCTTAAAATCTATTATAGTAACGATATCGCTCCACTTAACTATTCTGGAAATAATCACTATCCCTATAATTTTGAACAGTTACTACAGTTATTTAATGCTAAAGAGATGAGTTAGAATAAAAAAACAACTCCATCCCGCTTCACAAAAGGTAGGATGGAGTTGTCTTTATTCAAAGGAATATTCTGCTTTAAAACTACGGTCGATTTTACTTGTACCGTCTTGATAATTGAATTGCACGTCTGGTTGGACATTAAATAGATAGACATTGAAATTTAACGTCTTATTGGTATCCACAGCTTGTAACCAGTAACCTCTTGGCATCAACTCTTGATCACGAAAGACCGTGATGATCTCATAGGTCACTTTATTGTCTTTGATCTTTTGAGCATCGCGAACGAGTTTCTCATAATGCGTTTGTAAGATTTGGTTAGAAAAAGCCGATTGGGTCGCTAAGTTTTTCGGATTGTCGATACTACCCGTTTCGCCTTGTTTATAATTGCCATCGATATCTAGATTAAAACTAGAGGTATAGGCAAGTAAGTGACCACGGTTATAGATATAGTCATTGCCGACCTTTTTTTGATGCCAGCCAGTCGGTTTAAAGACTTGTTGGTCACGTCCTTCTGACTTACCTAAGTTTTTTTGATCGATAAAGGCCGTCACAAACGTCGTGCGATTTAGTGAATCTAAATCGCCATAGATGACTTTATTCGTCGACCACGCATCAGGATCGAGCGTCGATTTTCCGCCATCGACTTGATAGATCGCATTGTCGCCACTTTTAAAGTCCATTTGCGCTAAGGTATTGATCTGCGCGCTATTGTTTTGATAAAACGTACTTGGATCTTGTAGGCCATTTGAAGATGTTTGGCTTGATGGAGCTTGTTGTGTGACCTCTTGGTTTTGTGGTAAGAGATCAAGTAACTCTTCTCTTCCAAAAATCCCTGCACCTAATAAGACAAGGACCGAAACTCCAATACTAATGAGTTTTTTGTTATTTTTCATCTGATTTCCCCTTTATATTTGTTCAACTTAATAAAAATAACATGTTTTGCAAGGTTTGTCTAAAGGAGATTCCAATTGTCTAAGTCAAGTGGACATAGTACACTAAAGAAAAAAGGGGGTCATTTTAATGGAAGTACTTGTAGTGGTCGATATGCAAAATGATTTTATTACGGGAAGTTTAGGAACTAAAGAAGCCCAAGCGATCGTGCCAGTGGTGAGAGAAATGATCGAACGATTTGAAGGACCTGTCTTTTTTACTCGTGATACGCATCAAGTCGACTATTTATTGACGCAAGAAGGCCAAAAATTGCCAGTTTTGCATTGTTTAGAAGGTAGTGAAGGTTGGGAGATTGAAAGTACATTGCCCCTAGAAGACGCCGTGATTTTCAATAAACCCACGTTTGGGAGTACGAAGCTTGCACAGGAATTAGTAAAACTGTCGATACAAGAAACACTTGATGCGATTCATTTGATCGGTGTGTGTACGGATATTTGTGTCATTTCAAATGCGTTATTGCTCAAAGCTTTTTTACCAGAAGTGCCGATCATCGTACATGAAAAAGCATGTGCGGGGGTTACACCACAAGCACACACTCGTGCACTTGAAGCGATGAAGAGTTGTCAAATCGATATCAACTAAAAAATGAGGATCCCTTTTTTAGGGATCCTCATTTTACGCTTGCATCATCGTTTCTAGTTCTTGCATCGCTGTGATCACTTTTTCAGCTGTCATTTCTTCAGCTAATAAGTGAATACTTTCTTCTGCGATCGTGGCACGCTTTGCTACAGCCTGGTATTCTTTTTGCGTCAACACCATATCCATATCGTGTAGTGACATTGGAAGGTTCATTTTTTGATAGAAGGGTAGGAGTGCCTTGATCTCAGTAGGATTGTGTTCTAACATCAACTGGACAAGGATTCCGTAAGCGACCTTGTTACCATGTAGCTGATGATGACTTTGTGGTAAAATCGTCAATGCATCATGGATCGAATGTGCCGCAGCAGTTCGGCCGTATTCATCACCAAATCCACCGACCATCCCTGCGAGTAAGATATTGGTTTCAACAACAGTGATAAATTCAGTTGTCAGCTCGCCTTTTTTCATCGCATCGATTGCCTTTGTTCCATAGGCCAATAGATTTTCCTGGCATTTTTTGGCTGCAAAATGAGCTACTTGGACTTCGACCGGAACAGTAGCTAATTGGTGAATAATCGCATCGCCTTCATACCATTTTGCTAACGTATCGCCAATTCCTGCGATCATATAGTCGATTGGCGATTCTAGTAGTACACTTGGCTCGATCAAAGTCAATGCGATCGCTTCAGGAAAAATATCGTAACGATCCATCGAGCCATCTTGATTGTACATCACGCTTAGAGGTGTATAGGCGGCGCACGTTGCAGCAAGTGTAGGCAAGATAAGAACAGGTACTTGAAGTTGATGTCCGATTTGTTTGGCAAGATCAGCGATTTTTCCGCCTCCAACAGCTAAGATCGCCTCACAGTTTTCTTGTACAAAGCGTGTGCGTAATTCTGCGACTTTTTCATCGCAACATTCACCGCCATAGTGAACATTTACTAAATCAAATGAGGTTAGATCGGGCAAATACTTCGTCGCAGCCTTTAGAGAACGTGTTCCGTGAATAAATAAAAGTTTATGCAAGTTTCGTTTGATTAAGTGTTCGGGTAAAGTCGCCCATGCGCCATCTTGGCAAACATATTCTTGTGGGGCACCGCGAACGATCAATGAATGGGTCATGATTTCACACTCCTTTAGTCCTCTATAGTGTAAAAGATATTGCATAAGGATACAATAGATAATCTTAAAAAAGCATAAAAAATCGAAAAAATACAAAATAGAAAAATAAAAAAGCAAAAAAATGAATGAATATTGAATAATATAAGAAAAAATAGAATAAAAAACAAATATTATACAAAAATATACTTTTCAAACTACTAATAACATGTTATGATAAGCGAGTCATTATTTTATGAATTTTTATACATTTCAAATCAAAGGGGTTTTTTTATGAAAGGAAAAAATAAAAATTGGTTGATGGTCGTATTCGCATGTTTACTCATGTTGGGTGTTGCCTTACCAAGTATGAGTGTGCATGCACAAGAAAGTGATCCAACATTTGATGCGATCAAGAAAAAAGGGGAAGTCGTCGTTGGATTATCTGCGGATTATGCTCCGTATGAATTCCACGCGCAAGTCGATGGCGAAGATACAATCGTCGGATTTGATATTTCACTTGCTCAAAAAATCGCGGATGATATGGGTGTAAAATTAAAAATCGAAGAACTAGGTTTTGATGCCTTACTAGGTGCGCTAAAAACTGGAAAAATCGATTTGATCATCTCAGGAATGTCACCAACTGAAGAACGTCTAAAAGAAGTCGACTTTTCAGATCCATACTTAGAAACAACTCAAAAAATCATCGTACGTAAAGATGATCTAAATAAATTTAAATCAGTCAATGATTTTGATGGCGTAAAAGTCGGTGCACAAAAACAAACGACACAAGAAGCACTAGCAAAATCAGAATTAAAAGGGTCAAATGTCGTATCGTTACAAAAAGTTCCAGATATCGTCTTGAACTTAACAAACAATAAAGTCGATGCAGCTGTGTTAGAAGGTCCAATTGCCGAAGCTTATGTGCAACGTGATGATTCATTAGCATTTGCCAATGTGGCTTTTGCGGATGATCATAAAGAAACTGCCATCGCGATGCCAAAAAATGCGCCGGAACTAAAAGCGGCAGTCAATAAATCGATCAAAGAAGTCAAAGATCAAAAATTGATGGATAAATACAAAAAAGAAGCCAATGAATTGATGTTCCAAAAAGATCAAAACTTCTTCCAAAAATATTATAAATACTATGTAAGTGGTGCGGGATATACATTATTCTTAGCCGTGATTGGGGTCGTGTTTGGTGCGATCGTCGGTGGGATCTTAGCATTAATGAAACTTGGAAAAGTTCGTGTGGTACGTTGGATCGCAACAGCCTACATCGAATATGTTAGAGGAACACCTTTATTGGTTCAAATCTTTATCGTGTACTTTGGTTCTGGCATCATCGGAATCGAATTATCAAAAGTTGCGGCAGGGTGTATTGCCTTAGCCTTAAACAGTGGAGCGTATGTGGCTGAGATCATCCGGGCGGGGATCAATGCTGTTAACAAAGGACAAATGGAAGCAGCTCGTTCTCTAGGGATGAACCAACGTCAAGCGATGCAATTTATTATTTTCCCACAAGCGATCAAAAATATTTTACCTGCTTTAGGAAATGAGTTCGTAACCGTAATCAAAGAATCTTCTATCGTATCTGTTATTGGGGTATCCGAGTTGATCTTCCAAGCCGGAAACGTTCAAGGCGCAAGTTTCAAACCATTCTTACCTTACTTGATCGTATCGTTGATTTACTTTGTGATGACCTTTACGTTATCTCGTTTACTAGGTGTTGCTGAAAGGAGAATGAATACAGATGCTTAATATTGAAAATTTACACAAAACATTTGGCAAAAATGAAGTCTTAAAAGGAATCGATATGACAATCGAAGCTGGTGAAGTTGTCGTGATCATCGGCCCTTCAGGAAGTGGGAAAAGTACGTTTTTACGTTGTTTAAACTTACTTGAAACCCCAACTGATGGGAAGATCATTTTTGAAGGAACCAACCTTTTAGATAAAGGGGTCAATATCGACCAATTGCGTCAAAAAATGGGGATGGTATTCCAAAGTTTCAATTTATTCCCACATAAAACGGTTTTAGAAAATATTACGATCAGTCCAGTCAAAGTCAAAAAAGAAGCCGATGCTAAAGCAAAAGCTGAAGCGGAACGTTTACTTGATCTTGTAGGATTGAAAGATAAAAGCCAAGCCTACCCATCAAGTCTTTCTGGTGGACAGCAACAACGTGTAGCCATTGCCCGTGCATTGGCGATGAATCCTGATGTCATGTTGTTTGATGAACCCACATCAGCACTTGATCCTGAGATGGTCGGGGAAGTATTAGCTGTAATGCAAGGGTTAGCCAATAATGGGATGACAATGGTTGTCGTGACACATGAAATGGGATTTGCTCGTGAAGTGGCCGACCGTGTGATCTTTATGGATGAAGGGGTGATCCAAGAAGAAGGAACACCAGAACAAATCTTTACGAATCCTGAAAACCCACGTACGCAAAGTTTCTTAAATAAAGTGTTATAAAAGGAAGTTAACTATGGATCAAACAAGAGTAGCCAAACGGTTTCAAACACCAGATGAAAATTTATTGATGGATATTGGGATCTTAGCCAAGCAAACAAGTGGTCTGATCGATTTATCGATTGGCGATCCTGATTTGAATACAGAGGCTGCAATCATTGAGTATGCAATGAATGCAGCAAAAGAAGGACATACGCACTATACACTTTCTGATGGAAGTGAAGAATTTCGCCAAGCGGTCGCTGATTTTTATCAGCGAACGTATCAAATGCCTGTCGATAAAAATCAGGTGCGTGCGACAGTAGGTGTTTCCCATGGGTTATACCTAGCGTTGATGGCGATTTTAGATCCAGGTGACGAAGTGATCATTCATGAACCTTACTTTTCACCGTATAAAGATCAGGTCGAATTAGCAGAAGGTGTTCCTGTGATCGTGCCAACGTATGAAAAAGACGGGTTCCAATTAGATCCTGAAATTTTAGCACAGGCCATCACCCCAAAAACCAAAGCGATCATTCTCAATAATCCGAATAATCCAACTGGAGCGGTATTTAGTGAAGCGACGTGTCAAGCGATCGCAGATCTTGCGATTCAACATGATCTGTTTATTTTATCCGATGAAATCTACGAAGCGTTCTCGTTTGATCAACCATTTTATCCAATGGCGACATTTGCACCTGAGCATACGATCACATTTAGTGGTTTTTCAAAAGCTTTTGCGATGACCGGATGGCGTATTGGTTATATGATCTCACCAGTTTTCGTCAATGATGTCGCGCGTTATTTGAACGAAAATATTTCGTATTCAGCTAATGCTTTGTCTCAACAAGGGGCGATCTATGCTTTAGAGCATGCAGAAGAGATCATACCAAGTGTGGTCAAGATCTTTAAAGAGCGTTTAGCTTATGTTGAATCTCGGGTCGCGCAACACCCAAGACTTGAGATGAATCCAGTCAAAGGGACGATGTATGCCTACATCAATGTGAAAAAAACCAAGATGAATGCACTAGAATTTACGAAAGTCTTATTAGAAGAAGCCAAAGTCTTAGTGATTCCAGGAGATGCGTTTAGTGAGACGAAACCCACGACACATATTCGGATTGCAGTGACACAAGATATCGAACAATTAAAAGAAGCATTTGATCGTATCGATCAGTGTGTTTGATCCATTGAAGAAAGAAGCGAAGATTCGCTTCTTTTTTTTAGATTTTTTTTATGAGAAATACGGTTACATAAGAAAGGCTATGCTATAATGAGAAAAATATTAAAGGGGGAACACCAATGAGAGCAGTATTAACTGTAATTGGACAAGATAAAGTGGGGATCGTAGCTGGTGTGAGTACACAATTAGCTGAATTGAATTTAAACATCGTAGACATGACGCAGACGATCATGCAAGATTTTTTTACGATGATGATGATGCTAGAAGTACCAGAAGATGTAGATTATGAAGTCCTTCGTCAAGCCTTAGATACATGTGGCGAAACGTTAGGTGTCAAGATCACGATCCAAAACGAAGCGATCTTTGATGCAATGCATAAATTATAATCAGGTGTAGACAGGAGAGAATCATGGAAAGCAATCAAATATTAGAAACGATTCGTATGGTCGAAGAAGAAAATCTAGATATCCGAACGATTACAATGGGAATTTCTTTATTGGACTGTATCGATGCAGATGTGGATGTCGCGTGTGAAAAGATTTATCAGAAAATTACCACAAAAGCCAAGGATTTAGTAGCAGTTGGTGAAGCGATTGAAACGGAATATGGAATCCCAATTATCAATAAACGAATCTCAGTGACACCGATCGCGTTGATTGCTGCGGCAAGTCATGTCGATAAAACGGAATGTGTGAAGTTTGCCAAAGCACTAGATCGTGCAGCCAAAGCAGTCGGAGTCAATTTTATTGGTGGATACAGTGCATTAGTCGAAAAAGGCTACCAAGCAGGCGATCTTCCGTTGATCCAATCGATTCCAGAAGCGTTAGCACAAACGGATTTTGTGTGTTCATCGGTCAATATTGGCTCGACTAAAGCGGGAATCAATATGGATGCGGTCAAATTGATGGGCGAGATCGTTAAGGAAACCGCCGATACATCCGATATGGGCTGTGCGAAATTAGTCGTGTTTGCCAATGCAGTTGAAGACAATCCCTTTATGGCGGGGGCATTCCATGGTGTTGGAGAAGCCGATTGTGTGATCAATGTGGGGGTTAGTGGTCCTGGTGTGGTCAAACGCGCGTTAGAAAAAGTCAAAGGACAATCGTTTGACGTGGTTGCCGAAACGGTTAAACAGACAGCATTTAAAATTACTCGAATGGGCCAACTCGTTGGTCGTGTCGCTTCTGAGCGCTTGAATGTACCCTTTGGGATCGTGGATCTATCCCTAGCGCCAACTCCTGCTGTAGGCGATAGCGTGGCTTTGATCCTAGAAGAAATGGGACTAGAGTCTGTGGGCACACATGGGACAACAGCGGCCCTTGCCTTGTTAAATGACGCAGTGAAAAAAGGCGGCGTCATGGCATGTAACCATGTCGGTGGTTTATCGGGCGCATTTATCCCAGTTTCTGAAGATGCAGGGATGATCAAAGCAGTCCAAAATGGATTATTAAATCTTGAAAAACTAGAAGCGATGACAGCGATTTGTTCAGTAGGTCTTGATATGATCGCGATCCCTGGTGAAACAAGTGCAACAACGATTGCGGCGATGATTGCAGACGAAGCGGCCATCGGAGTGATCAATCATAAAACGACTGCGGTACGTTTGATTCCAGCTAAAGATACAAAAGTCGGAGATATGGTAGAATTTGGTGGCTTATTAGGAACAGCTCCTGTCATGAAAACCAATCCCGCACAATCAAGTGACTTTATCACGCGTGGTGGTCGAATCCCAGCACCGATCCATTCATTTAAAAATTAACAAAAAGCAGCCTGTCTATACGACAAGCTGCTTTTTTTAGAAAATAAAGAGATTGACAAAATGAAGCAAAATAAATCCATAGATTGCAATCGAGATCGGTTTTAACGTTAAAATAATCAAGAGGTATTCTTTAAAATTCATACGACTGATTCCCGCGATAAAACAAGCGATATCGTCGGGGGCAAAAGGGATCAAAAAGGTCAACATCATAAATCGCTTGATGTTTTTATGATGTTTTTCAATTGAAGCTTCAAAACGTTCATAAGCTTTTTTCGATAAGACCATTTTAACAAAGGCATGTCCATAATGTTTGACTAAAAAATAAGCGATGATTTCACCAATCACTAGCCCGATATAGCTATAGACCAACCCATGAAATGTCCCAAAGAGCAACATGCCTGCTACAGTCGAGATTCCTCCAGGTAAAATCGGTACAATCACTTGGACGATTTCTAAGATAATGAAAAATAAAATGCCTAAATGGCCAAATTGTTCGATGAAAGTCTGTAATGTTTTTGTGGAATGGAAGATGCCTAAATGGATTCCGTATGCTACGACACCGATTAGAGAAAGTACTCCTATTAACGGTAAAATTTGTAAAAAGAGGTGCAACCATTTTTTCCAACCTGTTTTCATGAATTGTCTAAACTCCAATCTAAGTCTTATCTATCTATTTTAAACGATAACTTGGGTGATAGAAAGTCTAAAGTGGTGGATTTGTTTTTTTTAACGGTTTCGGCTACAATAAAACAGAACTAAAAAGGTAGGGTGATTATGAAGTATACACATTATATTTGGGATTTTGATGGCACACTGTTTGATACATATCCGATTATTTTAAAAGGATTTATGGACACGTTAAACACGTATCAGATTCAAGCAGACGAAAAAGAAATTTATTACTTATTGAAATCAAAATCATCAAAAGCAATTGCGGAGAAATATGGATTAGATTTCGCTGAATTTACACGAGTATTCAAATCATTTGAAGCCAAAGATACACGTGAACCAGTGCCATTTGAGGGTGCAAAAGCGATTTTAGAAAGAGTGATCGCAGAAGGTGGAAAAAATTATATTTTGACTCATCGGGATACACCGGGAACAAATGAACTGTTAGCAACATATGAGTTAACCGACTATTTCGTGGAAATCATTGGATCAGAACGACCATTTCCAAGAAAACCTGCACCAGATTCGCTCTTGTATTTAATCGATACCTACAAAATGGAAACATCTCAAGCAGTCATGATTGGAGATCGTTTTATGGATATCGATGCTGGAAAAGCTGCAGGGATCAATACCGTATTCTTTGATCAAGATCACTTGTTAGAAGATGTTTCCGCTACTCAAAATGTCACGCATTTACTGGATATAGACTAAGAAAAAACTAGTTTGTCTTTTGATGAATTAGTTTTTTTGCGTAGGTATCTATAAGGAGGAAATAGGATGCCTATAGAAGAATCGATTTTTAAACGTGTAAGCAAATGGATCAAAGACCATATCAGCTGGACCTTATTGATCGTAAGTATGGTTAGCGCTCTAGCACTTGTGTCATTCATACTCTATATGAAGCAATCTTCACCTGTACCACAACAATTACAAGAAGAGACGATAACTTCAACAAGTGAATCAACGGCTGAAAGTACGTCGTTTCTTTTTGTCGATGTCAAAGGTGCAGTAGTCAAGCCTGGCGTGTATCAAGTGGCACCTGGAGCACGGACACAACAAGTGATCCAATTGGCTGGAGGGATGACAAAAGAAGCTGAACAGCGTGCGATCAATCTAGCACAAAAAGTCGTCGACCAAGCCGTCATCTATGTGCCAACAACAGGGGAACAAACACCAGATACATGGTCGAATCAAACAAGCGCAACGAATAGTGAACGTGATTCAAAGAAGGTCAATTTAAATACAGCAGATGAAATGACCTTGATGACATTAAACGGTATCGGTGAGAAAAAAGCACAGGCAATCGTTGCGTATCGTACGCAGCATGGGCCATTTAAAACGGTCGAAGAATTAAAAGAAGTCGATGGATTTGGTGAAAAGACAGTTGAAAAATTGAAAGACTCGATTACAATAGAATAAAGTAGACAAATGTCTAGAAAGGAGGGGCAAAATGACGAAACGAATTCCTTGGGATCAATACTTTATGGCACAGGCTTCTTTATTATCGTTACGAAGTACGTGCACGCGTTTAGAAGTAGGCGCAACGCTAGTGAAAGACAAGCGAATTATTGCAGGTGGGTATAACGGTTCAGTCAGTGGGGATGATCATTGTATTGATCACGGATGTTATGTTGTTGACAATCACTGTATTCGTACGATTCATGCAGAAATGAATGCCTTATTGCAATGTGCAAAATTAGGTGTATCGACGAACGGAGCAGAGATTTATGTGACACATTTTCCTTGTCTACAATGTACTAAGTCGATTTTACAAGCTGGGATTAAGACGATCCACTATTTAAATAATTATCGAAATGATCCATATGCGTTAGAGCTGATTGAAAAAGTAGGCGCTAAAGTCCATCAAGTAACATTAGATCCGCAGTACTTCGAAAAGTTATCATTTATTCCTTCAGAAAGTCAGGAAGATGAGGCTTAAAAACTTCTTCTTCTTGCCTGTAGGGCTAGCTACTGTATTTTATTTTACCTTCCTCTCTTTTTCTATCTTTTCATTCATGACCACCCTCTTTTTTTTCAGTCTTACCGTGTATCGTAGACAATGGCATATCTTGCTGATTGCTATGGCCTTAACGACGATCTTCGTCGTAAGAAATCAATGGACAACCGTTTCATTGATACAAGAACAACCGGTTACAGGGTTAGTTCGTGTATATGCAGATACGATCGTAGTATCTGGAGATCAAGTGACATTTGATGGCGAATTATCAAGGCAAAAAACAAAATTTCGTTATCGTGTCAAGAATAAAGCTGAACAGCAACACTGGCAAAATCGTTCGCAAAAACACGTAGAATTTATGGCAACTGGAACATTTACAACCCCACTTCCGGCAACAAATCAACATGGTTTTGATTATCGACGCTATTTAATGAGCGAGCATTATCAAGGTGTCGTTATCATTACCGATATGAAGCATACGCATAAATTACATTATTTGACACTTTTTTCGCATTATCTTCGTATGCGAGCCATTGCTCATGTAGAAAAACATCTTCCTCATACAGCTGCTTTATGGATAAACGGACTGTTGTTTAATTACCGCCAAACAGAATATTATGAAAGTTTGAGTCAATTTACGAATAATGGTCTGCTTCATCTGTTCAGTATCTCTGGGATGCATGTGTACTTTTTTTTAGGTTGGTTAGATTTTTTCTTTCGGCGATCTGGCTTTACGGCAACTCGGCAATTGCCATTTTTTGTTGTGTTTAGTCTCTTGTTAGTCTCTTTATTCGGCGGATCGATCAGTATTCTTCGAGCCGTTTGTGCCTATTTACTTTACTGGAGTGTCCGAGAGTTTGCGCTTCAACTAAGTGGCACAGACCGCTACGCAATTATTTTACTGCTTTGTTTGATCATTGAACCTCAGACGTTATGGCAATTATCTGCACAACTTTCTTTTTTATTTTCCTTCTTTTTACTTTTCATTCCAATGAAAACGAATACAATAAAACAAAAACTATGGACGGCACAGTTGTTTCCGTTGCTTAGTATTCCCATGTTGCTGTATCATTTTTTTGATTGGCCACTTGCTAGTGGGATTTGGACGCTTCTACTCGTTCCTTATTTCGAACTGATTTTACTTCCTGGAGCAGTCTTTGTCTTTTTGATTGCAGGAGTTGAACCAATCAGTCATATTTTGGCCAATAGCTTAACCTTGAGTATGCACATGATCAGTCAAATCATAGCATGTATTCCATTGATAAAATGGCATGCGGGGACGATTCCTTTTTTTGTTGCCGTCAGTTGCACGATAGGAATGCTATGGGCGATCACGACAAAACATTATGGTTATTTTGTGGTGTGCTGTGTGCTGATTCCATTTGGTGTGACTCTAGTTCATCCATTCGAAAAAATCACATTTTTAGATATTGGACAAGGGGATTCGATTGTGATTCAAAGTCAATATAATCGGGAAGTATATCTAATCGATACTGGTGGAAGACTTCCATTTCAAACGGATAATTGGCGTCAGCAGACCAAAAAAGCCAATGCAGAGTATTCATTGATTCCATATTTAAAAGGAGAAGGAATCCATGTGATTACAGGATTGTTTTTGACACATGGAGATACGGATCATATGGGTGATGCTGCAAAGATATTAAAGGAGTTTCAGGTAAAGACGGTCTATCTTGGGTCAGGCAGTCAAACACATTCGAATATCAAGCGGTTGATCAAGCAGTTTCCAAAGCAAAACTTTCAGGTCGTAACGGTGAATCAACTGATTGGTAAAGAACTGCCTTTACAAGTATTAGCACCTAAAAATGTAGGAAAGGGAGAAAATAATGATTCGCTTGTATTGTATACGACAGTTGCCGGAAAAAGAGTGTTATTAACAGGGGATTTAGAAAAGTCTGGTGAACTTGAGCTAATCAAACGATATCCTAATCTGTTAGTCGATGTATTAAAAGTTGGGCATCATGGAAGCAAAACCGCAACAGATCCTTTGTTTTTAGACAAAATCAAACCAATAGAAGCAATCGTATCGGTAGGCCGAGAAAATCGCTACCATCATCCCCATCAAGAAACACTTGATACCTTACAAGATGCACATATCAAGATTTTACGCACCGATCAACTAGGAATGATCCAATATCGAAAATGGAGAACGATCAGCCAGCAAATTCATTGGTTAGATGACTAGAAATCCTTTAGATTCCGTGATAACATAAGTCTGAAAGTAGGAGGAAGTATGACGATTAAACAATTAGTAGCTACTATCGAACAAGAGCCACTTGCTTCTTGTTATTTAGTTGAAGGAAATGAGGAATATTTTCAACAATTTGTGCGCCAGGCATTCTTTAACCGATTAAAAATGGATGAAAATCATTTGAACTTTAGTCATATCGATATGGATACCCAAACGATAGATGCGTTATTAGATGAAGCAGAAACATTGCCTTTTTTTGGAGATGAACGACTGATTTTTATCGAACAGCCTTATTTTTTAACTTCAGAAAAGCGTACCGGTGCTCCAGAACAAAATCTTGATCGTTTACTGGCCTATCTAAAAGACCCAGTCCCTTCAAGTATCCTTGTGTTCTTTGCCAATTATGAAAAATTGGATGAACGAAAAAAAATAACAAAAGCCTTGCGAAAATCTAGTGTAATATTAGATGTTAAACCACCGAGCGATCAAGAAGTAAAAAAAATCGTACAAGCCAAAGTAAATGAAGCCAAAGTCGATATTGAACCAGCTGCCCTGGCTTACTTGCTAGAAGCAACTGAACTGAATCTAACGAAGATCATGCGAGAATTAGAAAAATTGGTCGTCTATGCCAATCAAACCAAACAAATCGATTATCAAGCTGTGACTCAATTGATCCCGAAAACATTAGAAAACAATGTCTTTGAACTAACACAAGGCATTTTACAAGGAGAAACCGAGCAAGCGATTCGTCAATATCGTGAATTGGTCGTACAAGGAGAAGAGACGATCAAAATCAATGCGATTTTGATTGGTCAAGTAAGATTGTATTTACAAGTAGCTTTACTGATGAAAAAAGGCATGCAACAAGGCGCAATCGCGCAGCAGGTCAAAGCGCATCCGTATCGTGTCAAATTAGCGATGCAGCAAGTTAAAAAATATACGACACGTGAATTGATGGCCTTATATGACGAATTAGTAGAAAATGACTATCAAATGAAGACAGGTCAAATGGCAAAAGAATATCTATTTGAATTGTTTATTTTAAAAACGACACGAAAAAGTGCATAAAAAAAGAAGCCACTAGTGGCTTCTTTTTTTAGACTTATTTCGCGATTTTTTTGCTTAAGCGAGATTTGTCACGACTAGCTTTGTTTTTGTGGATTAATCCTTTAGTTTCAGCCATGTCGATAGCTTTAACAGCATCTTTAAATAACGCATCAACGTTATTAGCACCAGCAGCTACAGCTTCGTCAAATTTTTTGATCGCAGTACGCATTGCGCTTACTTGTGCAGAGTTTTTTGCATTAGCAGTTTCGCTAGTACGTACGCGTTTGATAGCAGATTCAATGTTTGGCATATTTTTCACCTCCAAAAAAAATTCTTATACGAATACGAAAAACGTATAAATCAACACTAGTCATTATACCTAATGATCAACACGATTGCAATTAAAAGTTGTAAAGAATGTTTACTTAACACAAAAAAATAAAGAAAGCAGAAATTCTGCTTTCTTTATTTTTATTTGCTCATCCACCAATAGCCGATCAAGATGATACCTAATACAATACGATACCAACCAAAGACGGTAAAATCGTGTTTTTTGATATAAGACATCAAGAATTTAATCGCTAGAACGGATACGATGAAAGATACGACCGTACCGGTTAGTAAGATAATCAAACTTTCTGTACTAAATGTATTTCCAGCATGGAAGAATTTGTACATTTTAAGTAAACTTGCACCAAACATCGTTGGAATACCTAAAAAGAATGAGAATTCAGCTGAAACAAAACGAGAACCACCTAAAATAATTCCACCCAAAATCGTTGATCCAGAACGAGAAGTACCGGGGATCAAAGCAAGGACTTGGAACATTCCGACTAAAAAGGCAAAACGATAACTGATTTGGTTTAAAGTACTAACTTTAGGAGTTACCGTACGATTGCGACGTTCGACGACAATAAACGCGATCCCATAAACGATCAAGACGATAGCTACAGAAATAAAATTATAAAATGTAGCATCTAACCAATCATCTAGGAACAATCCAATGATAGCAGATGGGATAATCGCAAAGATTACTTTAAACCAAAGGCTCCATGTATCGCGTTTTTCTTCTAGTGTTTTACTAGGCGCAAACGGATTTAGTTTTGTAAAATACAAGACGACTACAGCTAAGATCGCACCAAGCTGAATGACCACATTAAACATAGTCATAAATTCAGTCGATTCTTTGATTTTTAAGAATTCATCGGCTAAAATCAAATGTCCCGTACTACTGATTGGAAGCCATTCTGTGATTCCTTCAATGATCCCAAAAATAATAGCTTTAATAAAATTTTCAATAAACAAGTAGTTCATTCCTTTCAAAAAAATTTCACCTTTTTTAGTATACCTTGTTTAGATTCAGAAAAAAAGAAAAATTGTAGCTTAAGACCTGATCTACGGGCATAAAACTACAACTTTTCTTAAAATACTTAAGATTGTAATAAGGTACGTGAAATTTCTTTACCTTGTTCGATAAATTTAGTACTTGCGAAATCTTCAATCGTAAATTGACCGTTCTCAAAACTTAAACGCGTAACAGAACCATTGTCGATATCCACTCTAACATTGTTTTCATCATTGATGAGATGCATCAAAAAGGAGATCGTTAAGCCATGAGAGACGACGAGTGCTTTTCCGCCGCCTTTTTTTTCTACACGATGGGCGATATCTTCAAATCCAGTTCGCACGCGATGACTTAATGTTTCGTAAGTTTCTGCCCAATTTGCGGTATCGACATCGTAAATCGCTTCGCAGATCTCTTTAAACGTTACTTTTTTCGCAATCATCTCGTCATAATCCGGAAAATTCAGAATGCGTGGGATCACGCCCCACATTTCAGCATCATACCCACCTTCTAATGAACCAAAGCACCATTCGCGAATTCTAGGATCCACGCGGTAATCAATGGTTGACGCTTCTGGATGTTCGCCTAAAATCAAACGCATCGTTTCGATTGCGCGGCCACTATCACTAGAAACAGCTTCTACGAATGGAGTTTCTTTTAGTCCTAAACCAAGATAATGGATGCCTTGTACACCTGATTTTGTAAGGGGTGTATCGCACCACCCTTGGACGCGTTGAATCGTATTGAACATCGTTTTACCATGTCGTACTACATAGAGTTCTGTTTTTGCCATGAAAATTCCTCCTTTTTATTCGTTAAAAAATGGATTCGTTTGTTTCTCATCGCCAATCGTGGTTTTCTCGCCATGCCCTGGGAATGCTTGGGTCTCATCAGGTAACGTAAACAGTTGTGTGGTAATGCTACTTAACAGTTGTTCTAGATCCCCACTGTATAAGTCTGTACGACCAATACTTCCTTTAAATAAAGCATCGCCACAAAAGACGATACCGTCAAAAATAAAGCTGACGCTGCCAATCGAATGTCCCGGTGTAGGGACGACTGTAAAGTGAAAAGGACCGATCGTATACGGTGTAAATAGATCAAATTCATGTTCTGCAGGCTCTAAAATCAGCGGAGCCATCTCTGGATGACGACCAGAAAGATTTTTGATTGGATCTTGGAGCCATTCTTGTTCAGCTGAACTGACGTACACAGGAACCTCAAATGTCTCTCTGACACTTGTTACTGCACCAATGTGGTCATAATGAGTATGGGTCAATAAGATCGCTAGTAATTGTGTACCAGATTCTTTGATAGCCTGAATCAAGGTCGTCTCTTCGGCACCAGGATCAATAATCAAAGAAAAACCACCATGCTCGATTAAATAGCAATTTTCTTGGGCAGCTCCAGTAATGTAACGCGTAATTTTCATTGCGTCTCCTCCTTTAAACGGGTTGACTTCAGTATAACGTAAAACCGTAGACAAACAAAGAGACGACACTTTTTTAAATCAGCAACAAAATAGCAAAAATTTACTAAGAAAAAACTAAAAAATTTCACAAAAAAATATGTCTGCTTACTAGATACGCTATGATAAGACAAAAGGGGGGACTGCCAATGAACAAAATCATACGAGTGTCTTTATTAGGCCTCCTTTTTGTCGTGCTTTCTGCTTGTCAACGAACAGAACAAGCTTTTTTAACTCAACCAGTAAAAGAAGTGTTGCCGACAAAAGAAAATTTAACGACACAGCAAAATTTTTTATTGTTGCAAAAAGATAGTCAACTTTTCCCACAAAGCCAAGGTGTTTATGATGTCATCGGAGATCAATTAACGATTGTGAAACAGTATGTCCCTGCAGTCGATTCGACCAAGATGCAAGCCAATACGATAGTGATCGAACAAAAAAAATTAGAACAAGTCAAACAAGATTTTCAGCGTAGTTTTCCAGGACTTCAATACGAAGATGATCCTTATAAAGTATATGAACAAAAATTTACTCAAACGAAAGTCGAGTTACATGATGGATATTTCGTATTGCGCGCACAGCCTTCATTTGAGCAAACGTTCCAATTTGTCGACAATAGTGATACAAAAGTTATCGATGATAATGGAACGATCTATGAAATTCAATATAGCGACTGACACATAAGAATTTTTCTTATGTGTTTTTTTGACATTTCATCACTTTCCTTCGTTTATAAACATAAAGGAGGAATTTGAATGGATATGTATATGTTAGAATTACGTCAAGCTAAGGTGTTGTATATTTTGGTATTGATCAGTATTGCGATGGCTTTTGATTTTATTAGTGGAGTCTTTGCCGCGCGATATACCAAAACGGTTACGTCAAAACAAGGTATCAATGGAATCCTTCGTAAAATCGCCAGTTTATGTTTATTGTTGTTTTTTCTACCGATTGCTTTACTGATCCCGATGAAAGCTGGAGTCGGGATGTTGTATTTGTTTTATTTAGGTTATCTATGGTTTGAGGTCCATTCGATTTTAGAAAATTATCAAAAACTTGGGATTGATACACAATTATTTCAAGCATTTATCGTCCAGCTCAAAAAGCTCCTTACGAACTATACCAAACGCAAATAAATGTGAAATACCTGTCCAAATCCTAAAAAAATCCTAACCAAAACCATCTTCTCGTTACCTTTTTTTTAAAAAACTGCTATGCTTTGAAAGCAAACTATATGGGTGAGGGAGTGTACAAAACGTGGCACAAAAAAAAGGAACGTTTGGATTGGAACAAATCAAAAAAATCATCGTGATGATATTTACTGGGATTGCAGGTGCATTAAGTATCAATTTCTTTTTGAATCCAGCGCATGTGTTTTCAGCTGGAATGAATGGGCTTGCACAAATCATCGTAGGGTTAGCGCAACAATATTTAGGGATCTCGTTAAGTATTGGACTATTTATTTTGATTTTAAATATTCCAATTTTTATTTTAGGCTTTATTAAATTAGGTGGAAGTTCTACTTTTTTAAGTTTTATCAATGTGGTGCTGATTTCAGTATTTACGATTTTATTGCCAGAAGGACAAGTCACGGATAATATTTTATTAAATGCTTTAGTCGGTGGTGTTTTGATTGGGATCGGAGCGGGATTTTCACTAAAAATGGGATTTACAACAGGTGGGATGGATATTTTATCTTTAGTTTTTTCTAAGATCACAGGAAAGACGGTCGGCAGTTATATGTTGTTGCTCAATGGGATTATTGTATTGATCGCCGGATTTTTATTCTCATGGGAAAGTGCACTTTACACCATTATTTCGATCTATGCCATGAGTCGTGTGGTGGATACGATTCATACGAGCCATCAAAAAGTTACGGCGATGATCACGACACGCCATGCAGACCAAGTAGGAAAGAATATTTCAAAACATGTCTTTCGCGGAATGACCTTACTTCCTTCTATTGGTGGGTATTCTGGGATCAATAGCCAAACGATCATGATGGTCATCACACGTTATGAATTATATGATTTGGAACAAGCTGTTCTTGAAATCGATGAGAATGCGTTTATCAATATTTTACCAACACAATCAATCACTGGACGATTTGCTTCGGATGATGAGCAACGGATTTTTAAAGCAACAGGCGCTTTTCCAGAATTAAAAAGAAATAAGCGATAAGCAATTTACAAATTGTAAAAAAACAAGTATCATTTGTCTAAATAGAGGACAGGGGGATACGACATGAGTCAAGAACCAGAAGAAGTAGGGGTAGACGAAGAATTAGAAGAAATTAAAGAGCGTATTTTAATGGCTCTAGAGACCGTAATCGATCCAGAGCTTGGGATTGATATCGTAAATTTAGGATTAGTATATGAAGTTGATTTTGCAAAAGACACGGGAGATACGATCATTAAAATGACTTTAACTACAATGGGCTGCCCGTTAGCAGATGTATTGACTGAAAATATCCATGATGCATTAGCAGAAGTCGATGAAGTCAATAAAATCGAAGTCAAATTAGTCTGGTATCCAGCGTGGACAACCGATAGAATGAGTCGTTATGCACGGATTGCTTTAGGGATTCGCTAAGGATAATATAAGAAAAAACCAACCGCCTGTTCATCATTCAGACGGTTGGTTTTTTTATACGGTATAAAAAGCGTAAAGTTGAGATAGATAAGCGAGTAAACCGATTGTTATCAATAAAAAAGTCGCAATAGTTCGGACTCTAGTAGAGACGATCGTATTTAGGATACTCAATATCAATAGACTGAACAATCCTAGCGTAAACAAATAAGTGCGCCCAGAAGAAGCCCAAATAGTTGGGGAGAAAGCTAAAATCATGCGTACTACGATCGCCGCACAAAACATCAAGACCCAAATTATTCTTAGCGTAAACGAAGTCTTTACACGCAAGTAACACCATAGAATACTGATAGTGATGCCAAGTAAGATCAGTTCTGGAATCCAAGTCTTAAAATTTGAGAATTGAAAGGTCGTTCCGTACTGTGTGAATTGCGCGTAAAAGAATTCTCTAAAGGTACTTGGGATAAACTGAAAGAGATTATAGGTGAGAAAAAGACTAATGGCGATCGGAATCAACGGTAGAATATAATCAAGCTTAGACAGTTTTTCTTTGGTATATAGTGCGAGTGCTAGCACAAATAATAAGACAACGGGTAAAGCAAGCTGATCAAAAAATAAATGACGGACCGTCGATGAAAAACCTAACTCAAGTTTACGAAACAAACTTAAGGCTTCATAATCCGGAAACCATTGTGCTACTTCTGATGCATAGCGTACCTGATTTCCATTAGAAAAGAGGATAACCCCTAAATTTGCGAGGGTAATTCCTAAAAAAGGCAGAATGCGGGCAACAAGTAAATCTGATCGATAAACTAAATAACCGAGAACAAGTACACTATATGTTCCAAATAAAGGAAGCATTTGTTCGTGATTGGTCGCATAAATACTAGCAAGCAGGCCAACAATATAAAGTGTTTTGTTGCATCGTTTTTGTAGCAATGCCCAAATACTATAACTTGCTAATAAAGCGCTAGCGTAGACCCATAAGTAATTGGTGCTTGTGGCAATCCAACCAGTATCATAAAATAAAGAAAGGGGGATGCAACAAAATAGCGCAGTCGAGACTAGAAGATCACACGTACGTGTTTTAGATCCACGAACAAAAAACGCTGGTAAAACACTAGCGATCGTCATCATCAATGCATTGATCAGACGGAAAAACCAAAAGTGGGTCACGCTATAAAGGGTAAATGTTTCGATAACCAATCGTGAACTCCAAGTGCTATAGCGATGGGCTAAAAACTTAAAGTAGTTACCGTTATAGTCATGACGTAACGGTTCGAAAAAAAGCAATTGATCATCTTTAACATGGGTCAAAGGAATCGTAAGATGAAATAGCAAAAAGAATAGAAAAATCAAGAAAATTGTGATATAAGATGATCTATATCGGGTATGGAACCATTCCATAAAGACACTCCTAACATAATAGCATTCTAGTTTATTCTATCGGTTCTATATTAGAAAAGCTAGACATAATCAAAGAAATGAGGAATATTCTATGCAAGTAAAATGGGTAGTAAAAAAATTTTCTGAACTAACCCCACAAGAACTTTATGCGATCATGGTCGTCAGACAAGAAGTATTTGTAGTTGAACAAGCATGTGTCTATCAAGATGCAGATGGGTGGGATCCAAAAGCGTTGCACTTATTTTGTATGGACGAACAACAACATGTTTTAGGATATAGTCGTTTATTTTTAGCAGAAACGAAATATCAAGAGGCGTCTATAGGGCGCGTCGTTGTGGCAAAAAAAGCTCGTAAAACAGGCTTAGGTCGTGCATTACTTAAAGAAGGACTACGTTATTTAATTGAAGAAAAAAAACAAAAAATCTTTTATATCCAAGCGCAGCACTATTTAGAATCATTTTATGCGAGTTTTGGATTTCAAACGACATCGACACCTTATGAAGAAGACGATATCTTACATGTAGACATGATAAAAACGATATAGATTTAGCTTTTATTTGCGGATTTATAGCGTTTCAAGTATGATACGTGTAAGAAGAAGAAGGGACTGTATTTGATGGAAGAAAAACAAAATAACGTGTTGATTCACGGGATTTTTGAATATTTAGATATCCCGGATGCGATTGCACAAGAAACAATCCAAGAGAATGTCGTATATTGTTATGAAAACGGCTCATGGACACACCATGAACACGAGCAAGAAATCATCCAAGCAACAATGGAACTTGGCTTTCGTCCATTTCTATTGATCCAACAAGATCAAGAAGTCGTGGTGTTGTATGTAGATAAACTAGTTGAAAATGCAGATGCAATCAAAGAAACGCAAAAACAAGCACATGAGCGAGTAAGCCAATGGTTGAAAGACGCTGAAGAAGAATGCTATCATGTGCTAGTCTTTTCAGATAATCAGCTAGTTGATCCTGTACAAAAAGAGGTCGTGATTCGTAAAAATGCTTCACAATCCTTTTCGATTTTGTAAAAAACAACAAGTATGAGAAAATGAAAAAGAGAGAAACGTTTGAATAAAGCGGATTCTTCTCTTTTTTTTGTAGTTTTCTGAAAAAAATATTGCAATCATTCACATTATTCTCTAATATGAGTAAGAGTCGTTTAGATAGAGAGGGTGCATTATGGAAAAGGAACATTTACAAAGAAAACTAGGTGCGCGTCAGATACAAATGATTGCACTTGGAGGAGCCATTGGTGTTGGCTTATTTATGGGATCAGGAGCTACAATTGCGTGGACCGGTCCTTCAGTGATTTTAGCTTATCTAGTAGCGGGTATGTTTTTATATTTGATCATGCGTGCGTTAGGCGAAATGTTGTATATTCAACCAAATTCAGGTTCATTTGCGCATTTTGCTAGCAATTATTTAGGAAAACCATATGGCTATTTGACCGCATGGAGTAATGTATTTGAGTATTTGATTGTAGGGATGAGTGAAATCATTGCAGTCGGAGAATATATGAAGTTTTGGTGGCCAGATCTTCCAGCTTATATTCCAGGGATTATCGCTATTGTGACATTGGGACTGGCTAACTTGATTTCGGTCAAATTTTTTGGGGAATTAGAATTTTGGTTCTCCTTTATTAAAGTCTTTACGATCATTTTAATGATCATTGCTGGATTTGGATTGATCTTCTTTGGATTTGGAAATGGCGGAGAAGCTATCGGATTTTCAAATCTATGGTCGCACGGAGGATTTTTTACAGGTGGAGTAAAAGGATTCTTCTTTGCCTTATCGATTGTGGTCTCTTCCTATCAAGGGATTGAACTGTTAGGTATGACCGCTGGGGAAGCTGAAAATCCACAATCTACCATTACAAAAGCCATTAAATCAACAGTTGGTCGGATTTTAGTCTTTTACGTGGGAGCGATTTTTGTCATCGTGACGGTCTATCCGTGGAATGAATTAACGACGCTAGGTTCACCGTTTGTACAAATCTTTTCCAAAATCGGAATTACGTTTGCGGCAGGATTGATCAATTTCGTGGTCTTGACCGCGGCACTTTCAGGCTGTAATTCAGGAATTTTTAGTTCAAGTCGAATGTTATACAGCATGAGCTTACGTGGTGAAATGCCTAAAGCGTTTAGTAAATTAACTGCTCATGGGGTGCCGTTATTTCCAGTTGTCACGATGTCGGTTGGGATCTTAGTCGGATTTGTTTTGAATGAATTACTCCCCCTTGTTTTACCGAATGTGAGCAATTTGTTTATTGTCGTGTATAGTTCTAGTGTCTTACCTGGGATGATTCCTTGGATCGTCATTTTATTGAGTCAAATCAAATTCAGAGAGCAACATCAAGACCTAATGGCTGATCATCCATTTAAAATGCCATTCTCACCTTATAGCAATTATATCACTCTAGGATTTTTGATGATTGTGTTGATTTTTATGTTGATCAACCCAGAAACTAGAATTTCCTTATTGGTCGGTATCATCTTTTTAATTTTGGTACGTATGGATTACTATCGTCGTTTTGAACGAAGATAACGTATCGAAAGCTTAGTCAATTGTCGTCTTCTTTACGTGTTGCTGGTTGAAGAAGACGACAATTGGATAAGCTTTTTTGTGCTTTTTATCTAATTGTTTTATAATAGAATTATCATAAAAAAGGGGCGTGATAAAGATGAAATGGCAAGCGTTACTTACGAAACGTTCCGAGCGAAAAAAAGAAAAGCTCCGACAGAAAAATGCTAAACTTCGCGCACAAGGAAAAGACCCGCTAAAAGGGTGGAACACGATGGTCGACAGTGGGTATGGTGGAATGAATACCCACACTAGTAAACTCGATACGACGCCTTTTTTATTGGAAGAACAAAACCGGATCAAAAAGACTAATGACAAGGAATAAGGCTTAATTAGAGTTTTTTAAAAGTTTTTTATAAAGCCACAGATCAGGATGTGAAACGATGAGAGAGATAAAAAAATTACGTCAATTTATGACAATTCATCCACAATTAACCCCACAAGAACAGCATATGATCCTTCACTATATTGAAAAAATCGAAACCAATCAAATTCCATTCGAACAAGCACGTATCCAAATGATCAATGAGTTAAGAGAGGCTTCATTAGCGAGTACGCTTTCTATTTCTGGGCGGAAGTTATTGTCCACACTTCAACGTAAAGAATGGTTATTTGGATTATTATCGCAAATGCCGTTTTCTCATCATTGAAATAAAATAACGAGTAGCGCACCAATCAAAAAATCTTAGAAAAAAGATTGACGCTAAAAATTGCTTATGGTATATTCTCTATAACGTTTTGACGTTACCGAAATAACGAAGTAGATTGGTCAATCCCTCTATCAGAAAGTCGATGGTTGCTGTGAATCGATGAAATTGACGAATCGAATTACATTAAAGTAGGTTACAATTGCATAGAGTCAGAGTGGAAAACGAATTGTTTTCAATTAAGGTGGTACCGCGGAATATTCTTTCGCCCTTAGCATAAAGCTAAGGGCGTTTTTTTATACCCTTTAATTGACCAAACTACGAAATTTTGAAATCAGAAAGGAAGAAATATTATGAGTTTTGAAGCATTAAGCAGTCGGATTAATTTAGACTTAGTAAAAAATACCTCGACATTAACGGTGGAACAAGCAGCGTATAAACAACAACGCGATACGGAATTAGCCAATATCATCAAAGGAGAAGATTCACGCTTTCTACTCGTGATTGGCCCTTGTTCAGCAGATAATGAAGTGGCTGTAATGGAATATGCGAAACGTTTGTCTCAATTACAAGAACAAGTAAAAGATAAAATTTTTATCGTTCAACGTGTGTATACAAATAAGCCACGTACTAATGGGGACGGCTATAAAGGTTTATTGTACCAAAAATCACCTGAAGAAGAAGTAGACTTGATCCAAGGCTTGGTGTCTGTACGTAAAATTCATCGTCGCGTGTTGACAGAAACGGGATTAACAACAGCTGACGAAATGTTATATCCTGAAAACTTTGAAGTAGTTTCTGATTTAGTAAGTTATCATGCCGTTGGTGCTCGCTCAGTAGAAGATCAACAACACCGATTTGTTGCAAGCGGAATCGATGCTCCAGTAGGATTGAAAAATCCCACAAGTGGGAACTTATCGATTGCATTCAATGCACTTCATGCTGCACAAAGAAAACAATCCTTTATCTATAATGGAATGGAAGTATTAACAAGTGCCAATCCATTGGCCCATTTGATTTTACGTGGAGGAGTCAACGAATTTGGTAAAGTGATCCCAAATTATCACTACGAAGATTTATTAGAAGCTGCCACACTTTATGAAAAAGAAGCATTCCATAACCCAATGATTATGGTGGATACAAACCATGACAATTCTGGTAAAAAATATTTAGAACAAGTTCGCATTACCAAAGAAATTTTATCTAGTCGTAAATGGAACGATAAAATTGCTAAAACAGTACGCGGCTTGATGATCGAAAGTTATTTAGAAGATGGTCGTGAAGAACCAGGTAAACAAGCATTCGGCCAATCGATTACCGACCCATGTTTAGGATTTGAGAAAACAAAAGAATTAGTAGAGTACATGTATAAAGAACTATAAACAGACACGCGTCGTTTGACGTGTGTTTTTTTTTATCTTTAAAATAGCGTTCTCAATTTTGTTTTCATAGTGAAAAAAAGTAATTTTCCTAATTATTAGATTTTGATGATAAAAAACGTATTAAATTAAAATTAAATGAGTTAAAGTGAACACAAGCCAAATTTCAACCTATCAATGTTTAAAAGGAGGGACAGCAGATGTCACAATTTTTTCAGCCAGAACTTGTTATTCAGTATTTCCCCAAAATCCTAAGTGCCCTACCGATCACGTTAGGTATCGTGATTGTAGCAACGGCTATCGGATTAATACTTGGAGGGCTTATCGCATGTATACGTGTGGAAAAAGTTCCGATCCTGACACAGCTCAGTAGTTTATTTGTTTCTTTTATTCGAGGAACGCCGATCTTAGTACAATTGTATATCGTCTATTACGGGATTCCAGCGTTATTGCAAATAATCGGAGTAGATGTTTCAAATTGGAGTAAATTGATTTTTATTTATATTACGTATGGACTCAATACCGCAGCATTTCAGTCTGAAACGATTCGGGTTGCGATTTTAAGCATTCCTGAACATCAAAAAGAAGCTGCTATCGCATGTGGTTTATCGCAAGGACAATTTTATCGACAAATCCTCTTTCCTCAAATGTTAAAAGTTGCATTACCTTCGTTTGCAACAACTACGATCGCTCTTTTACAAGATACTTCACTAGCCTTTACGATTGGATTGATCGATGTGGTTGGAAAAGCAAAAGCGATTGGTGCAGTGACCTATCATACATTAGAAGGCTATATTGGAGCTGCCATTATCTTTATCGTCTTAAGCTTTACTCTTGAACAAGGTTTTCGCATTTTGGAACGAGTCGTTCAATATGAGCGTGTCGCTCCACTAAGCAAACCACGTTTAGTGTTTTTCAAAAAAAATACCTTACCGACAGGTTACAAAGGAGAAAATATATGAGAAAACAAGCACAGATTATGATGACTACGATCGCGTTACTGACAATCGGTGTGGCATTGGCTGGATGTAATGCTAGCAGTGATGCAAAAGCCGACAGCAAGACGAAAACAATTAAAGTAGGAACAGGAAATGATGCTTTGCCTTATGCCTATTTAGATGAAAATGGAGAATATGATGGGTACGATGTGGCCGTGGTAAAAGCCGTCGCAAAAAAATTACCAGAATATACGTTTGTTTTTGAAGGGGCCGATTTTCCTACGACGTTATCCAATTTAGAAAGCGATAAAGTCACTATGGCTGCTTATGAATATGAAATGAATGATGAACGCAAAGAAAAATTCGTCTATGGCGACGTTGGTTATGCTACATGGGATACGTTTATCGTCTACGATGCAGACAAAAAAGAATCCTATGCCAATTTTGAAGAGTTGAAAGGAAAAAAAGTTTATGTCACAACTGCTACAAACCAAGCTAGCATGGCAGAAAATTATTTAAAAGAACATCCAAAGGCATTCACATTAGTCTATGGGGAATACAATAACGAGCAGATCGTACAGGCCTTGACGTCAGGTGCGGTAGATGCAACGCTAGCACCGAAATATCAAGTTGATAACTATAATCGCACATTCGATACAAATCTAAAAATTGGTGAAAAACCAGTTCATCAATCAGATGCCTATTTGTTATTCAATAAAAAAACAGATGCAGCATTTATTAAACAAGTCAATGATGCGTTAACACAATTAAAAAAAGATGGAACACTAAAGGCACTATCTGAACAATATCTAAAAGGTGATTATGTCAGTAAATAGAAAGTGTGGGGATGAAGATGAGTTTTCATATCGACGTGATGATTCAAACATTGATCGTAGCGAGCCGTTATATCTGGGTTACCTTGTGGATGTCAGGTAGCGCCTTAGTGATTGGAGGGATTTTGGGATTAGGAATTGCTCTGATTCGCTATTTAAACGTTCCAATTCTTGCAAAATGTTGTCAATGGACGATGCCAATCTTTAAAGGAACACCAGTTGTACTATTGATTTTAGGGATGTACTTGATTGCTTCGAAAACATTTGATGACTTTGCACAAATGATGCACTGGACGATTCGCTTTAAAGATTTTCCGATGATGACGATCGTGATTGTAGCGTTAAGTTTTATGGCGATGATCAATAGTAGTGAGATCTTTCGTGGGGTATTTCAAGCTGTGAAACCAGGTCAACTAGATGCTGCACGTTCATTAGGGATGACAAGGAACCAACTCATTATTAGGATTTTACTTCCCCAAGCCTTTCCTGCAGCGATTCCGATGTTGAGCAATCTTTTTATCCAACTGATTAAAGCTTCGGCATTGGCTTCGATGGTAAGTGTCGTGGATGTCTTTTCAGCAGCCAAAATTACAGCACAACAAAATTATCGTTTTTTAGAAGCGTATATCGCGGTCGCTATCGTCTATTGGGGATTAAGCGTGGCGATCGAACAAGTGACAGGTTTATATGAACGTCTCCAAGCAAAAAAATTTAGGAGGATGCCGCTATGAGTTATATCGAAATTCGCCAATTAAAAAAATCGTTTCACAACCATCTTGTACTAGATGGTCTGGATCTAGATATTGAAGAAGGAGAAGTCGTCGTATTGTTAGGGCCAAGTGGCTCAGGAAAAACAACATTCTTACGTTGTTTGAATATCTTAGAGCGACCGGATTCTGGGACGATCAAATTAGATCAGACACAAATCGACGGGATGCGTTTGACTAAAATGAAACGAATGACGTATCAAAAGCAAACGGCGATGGTATTTCAACACTATGCATTGTTTCAAAATAAAAATGCTTTGGAAAATATTACAACACCGTTACGTGCCAGAGGAGCATCTAAAGAACAAGCCTTTGCCACAGCCAACCGGTTATTAGAAGAAGTTGGCTTAGCTCATCGTGCACAATTTTATCCTCATGCATTATCTGGTGGTCAACAGCAACGGATCGGTATTGCTAGAGCACTGGCGTTAGAGCCTAAATTGATGCTATTTGACGAACCTACGAGTGCGCTTGATCCCGAATTGGTACAACAAGTTCTTGTTGTATTAAAAAAAATCGCCCAGCAAAAGCAAACGATGGTTATTGTGACACATGAAATGCGCTTTGCTTATGAAGTAGCTGATCGTATCGTCTTTATGGAACATGGGAAAATTGTGGAGCAAGGGTCTCCAAAACAATTTTTTCACTCACCTCAACAAGAACGAACGAAAGCTTTTGTTGCAAAATTTAGAACACAACTCAACTTAACGAAATTGGAGGATGCAGTATGAAGTATACCTTTGCGAAACGAATTCAACAATTAACCGGATCTCCTTTACGTGAGAATGCTAAAAAACGCCAAGCGACTTCACAAGTAATTTCATTTGCTTATGGCTATCCTTCGATCGAAGCTTTTCCAATGGATACGTTACAAAAAATTTCTAATCGATTGTATACGCAGCTTGATCCAGAATCATTTTTACAATACGGCGCTACAGAAGGAGATCCAGTTTTAAGACGATTGATTGCCAAACGTCTTAAGACGATGTCTTCGATCGATACCACAACAGATCCTTTAATTGTTTCTGGATCGACACAAGCAATCGATTTAGTGATCAAAACGTTATGCAATGAAGGGGATATCGTATTGTGTGAAGCCCAAACCTTTTCGGGAGCTGTCAATGCCATCAAAAGTTACGGTGCTGTGGCACAGGCAGTAGCATTTGATTTTGACAGTCAGTCGATGGATCTAGTGCTTTTAGAGGAACAACTCGCACAAGATGAACAACATAAAATCAAATTGATCTATGTGATTCCCACCTTTCAAAATCCACTCGGCACTTCAATGCCGCTTGAAAAGCGAAAAGCGCTATATGATTTAGCGTGTCGATACGATGTGCTTATTTTAGAAGATGATCCATATGGAGATTTGCTTTATACAGGAAAAGCAATCCCAAAAATCAAAAGTTTTGATCGAGAAGGGCGTGTGATCTACACTGGATCTTTTTCCAAAATTTTAGCCCCTAGTACGCGTTTAGGATTCATTGCTGCAGCAGATCCGTTAATGGAAAAGTTTGGTTTAGTGAAACAAACTGCAGATTCCCATACTAATTTTTATTGGCAAGTGATGTTAGCAGAATTTATGCAACATTATGAGTTTGACGCACACGTCGAACAATTAAAAATGCTATACAAAAAACAAGCCATGACGATGTTACGTGAGCTTGCAACGTGCCCATCAGAACTTTTGACATACATTACACCGACTGGCGGTTACTTTATTTGTTGTCAGTTGAGCGAGAAAGTCGATCCAAGTCGTTTTTATGCATACCTTGAAACACATGGACTGGCTGTGATTCATGGAGATATTATGAGTGTTTCTGGTGTCGGATATGAGACGTATTTTCGTTTGAATTTTACCAAACCTACGATCGAAGAAATCGTGAAAGGATGTGCGATTTTAACTAAAGCCTTGTATCAAGCAAGTCGTATCAATCAACGAATCGGTTAGAAAGGAGAATGCACATGAAAATTATTTATTATGGTGTACAGCCAGAAGAAGAGAAGACGATTCAACAATGGTCGTTTCGCCACCGCATCAGAGTCACCATCGTTTCTGAAGTAATCGATGTAATCAATGTCCATCTTGCCAAAGGGCATCAAGGAGTGTGCTTATTTCCTAGTCAAGACATGCGGACTTCAGAAGAAATCTATCGTGTATTGGCACATTATCAGATTCAAACCATCGCAATCAAGTCAACTGGTGTAGACAGTGTGAATTTTGACTGGGCTAAAAAATATGGACTAACGATCACAAACGTTCCTACGTATAGCCCGACTTCAGTAGGGCATTATGCCGTCATGGCGATTTTGATGGGATTACGTCACCTCCCACAACTCATGCATCAGCAAGGAATGCCCGCAGGTAAAGAAATGAATGAGGTCACGATTGGTTTGGTTGGAATGGGGAGGATTGGGCAAGTCGTGGCAGAGACTTGCCAAGCGCTAGGGGCAAAAGTTATAGCGACAACTCGAACAAAACAAAGTGGACAAGTAGCAGGAATTCAGTATGTGTCGTTAACGCAATTGGTAACGCAATCTGATGTCGTCTCGCTTCATCTTCCGCAAACTAAAGAAAGTTATCATTTATTTGATGAAACTGTATTTGAGCAACTTGCAGACGATGTGGTATTAGTCAATACAGCAAGAGGTGCGATCATAGATACCCAAGCGCTTCTTCACTGGCTTGCGCGCCATCCGTATGCTTCAGTGGTGCTAGATACTTTAGAAGATGAAGAAATATACCGTATGACCAATTATACAGACAATCCTTGGTATCAACGCTTGTCGATTCATCCTCAAGTGATGATCACGCCACATATTGCGTATTATACACAACGAGCGGTAGATGAGATCGTTTGGACGACATTAACGAATACAAAAGATGTCATTACGACAGGAAAGTCAGCAAATCAGGTGTTTTCATAAGGAGGTAAATAATGATTAAAGCGCAGATTAAAGCCTTACGCAAACAGTTTGGGAAACAAGAAGTACTAAAAAATATTGATCTGACGATTCAAGCAGGTGAAGTCATTTGTATCATCGGACCTAGTGGGTCTGGAAAAACGACTTTTTTACGTTGTTTAAACGTACTGGAACAACCAGATGAAGGAGAATATCAATTAGGCGAAGTCCAATATGATTTTGCACGGATTGGACGAAAACAAGCACAAGAAATCGCACGGCAGACTGCAATGGTATTCCAATCCTATGAACTGTTTGAACACTTGACCGTATTAGAAAACATTATGGAAGGCTTACGTGTCGTACAACGCTTGTCTAAGCAAGAAGCAAAGAAAATCGCGACAGAAAATCTAGCAAAAGTTGGGCTGAGCGATAAAGCAGATGCATATCCTATCCAATTATCAGGAGGGCAGCAGCAACGAATAGGGATTGCTCGTGCGATGGCATTGTCTCCAGAAATTTTATTGTTTGATGAACCCACTAGCGCACTTGATCCAGAATTAGTCGATGAAGTGTTAGCTGTCATGCGTCAGTTAGCACATGAAGGACAAACGATGGTGATCGTAACGCACGAAATGCAGTTTGCCCAAGATGTAGCGGATCGTGTGGTCTTTATGGCAGATGGGGTGGTGGTGGAGTCTGGAAGTCCAGAAACGATGTTTCAAACACCGCAAGAAGAACGTACGCAACACTTTTTAGCACAATTACGATTCCAAGAACTTCAAGTGTAAATGATTTGTTTACATAATAAATTTATTGTAAGTGTTATAAAATGTAACATGTAAAGGGAGGTGTGACTTGCATCTTTGTTCTAAGCTCGCTAAAATAGAAAAAAAGGTGAGGTGTAGCGGATGGATGCAATTGATCAAAATATATTGAATATTTTACAACGAAATGCGCGAGAAACAGTCAAACAAATGGCAGAAGAGTGTTTTATTTCTTCGCCGTCCGTATCTGTACGCTTGCAAAATTTAGAAAATCAAGGATATATCAGTTCCTATCAAGCGATTTTAGATTATCAAAAAATCGGGTTTGCTATTAAGGCGTATATTCATTGTGCAGTGAATGCAAAAGATAAAGAGGCATTTTATGGGTATATTGAAGAAATTCCGAATGTCGTAGAGTGTGATTGTATTACGGGCGATTATTCGATGATGTTAAAAGTATATTTTAATAATACTGTTGAATTAGATGAGTTCATTAACCAGTTGCAACGTTTTGGAGATACAAAAACAAATGTCGTATTTTCTACTAGAGTTGCTGCGCGTGGGTTGCAATTAGACCATGAAGAACTTGCGAATAAGAAAATAAAATAATCCATAATAACTGCCATTGTTTGTGTAAACAGTGGTTTTTATTATGGATTACTTGCCGTCCAACGCAAATGCTGTTTATGTGTGAGTTGTTCAAGTTCAAGCTGTTCTAAAATCGAAGTAGGGATGCGTGTTAACTTGATTTTCTTAGGAGCACCGATTGGATGTCCAAATAGCATAAACATTCTAACATAGGTATTTGGTTCTAAAGGAATCGCTGTTTCTCCAGAGCATTCATAGGTCAACTGTTTCATTTCGTGTTGCTTTGTAATTCCTGTCAAATGATAGGTATACGTATAGGAGTCTAAAATCGGTTTTCCTTGATCGTCTAATGTATGGAGTTTTAAAGGGATTTGTTCGGGGACAGACGCGTAGACAACAAACGAATGAGAAAACTCGATCATGGTTTGTGCAATCGTTTGATGAAAATACAGTATCGCACCAAAAAGTACGACACAAAGACCTACAATCCATTTTTTCATACTCGTCATCCTTTCTCTTTTTCTATATAAAACTATACAAAAAAAGAACAAAAAAATTCCATCGAAAAGCGTAACAATTCTGTCACACGTTCGATGGAGTGGTTGGCTAATCGATAAAACATCTAAACTGTGTGACATGTTCGATCAGCGGTTTTTGATTGTGAGTGAATTCGATTTGAACTAAGTGCTCACCGAGTGCTGTTACACTGGCGATTTTATTGCCGTATTGATCTGTAAGGGCTTGGCTTGCTTTTAACGTGTGCAATAAATCGTTGATCGTATGTTCAATATTTTGTGCAGGTGACATTATCATTCCCTCCTTCTTGTTAGTTTCATTATAGCAAATTCTATAAAAAAGCGATTATGTTGAGGTACGTCGTTTTAATTTAGGCTGTTTCAAACGAGCGATCGTTTGCTCGAGTTCGTCTAGTACAAGCGGTTCAGATTCACGTTCACGAAATTCTTCAAAAAGTAAAATCGTATCTTCTGGGTAACGCTTCGTCAATTCCCCAATCGCCCATATTGCGGTAGCACGGATGACCGGACGAGGATCTTTCAAACAACTCATGATTTCAGGTAAATGTTCTTTTGCTCCGAGGTTAGCTAGTGCCATAATAGCATTTCGTTGTAATGGTTTTTTTCCACGCCAAGAACCAGCTAAATGCCCAAATTGTTCTTTGAATTCTTTATTGGATAATTGAAGCATAGGCGCTAGTTTGGGAAATGCTTCATCGATTTTTGGTTCCATTTCTTGGTGGAAATGAAAATCCTTTCCTTGATTATAAGGGCAGACTAATTGGCAAATATCGCAGCCATAAATGATATTGCGAATCTTTTTACGATAGTCTAAGGGCATCATATCTTTTGTTTGCGTTTGATACGAGAGACATTTTTTAGCATTCATTTGGCCATTTCCTAAAAGTGCATTTGTAGGACAGCCAGTAATACAACGCGTACACTCTCCACAGCCGTTTGCAATTGGGGTATCTGCTTCGAATTCTAAATTGGTCACGATCTCACCTAAATAGACAAATGAACCAAATTCTTCGGTGATCAAGAGACCGTTTTTACCAATAAACCCTAATCCAGCACGTTGCGCAACGGCAACATCGATAAATTCCCCCGTATCGACTTCCGCCTTAAATCGAGGATCTTCTTGACTAGCTTCTTGTTTGATGAAGTCGATCAGCTTGTTTAACCGTGATTTCAATACATCGTGATAATCGATTCCCCAAGAAGCTCGTGCAAACTGGCCTCGTTTTTCTTTACGATCTGGTTCTTCATGTAGTCGAGTAGGGTAGGCTAATGCAATCGAAATGATGGATTTGGGTTGCGAAAATGTCAACGCAGGATCAATTCGTTCTTCAATATTTGGATGTTCGAATCCTGAGGTGTGTCCAGCTTCTTTTTGCGCATAAAGTGATTCTTTGTATTCTGTAAACGGTTCTGCGGTGGTAAACCCGATTTTATCAATACCGATTCGTTTACTTTCCGTGATGATCCGTTCTTTTAATGTAGTCATAAACGACCTCTCCTTTACCGTAATCATACCGATAAATCACAAATTATTCAAAGAAATATCGGTCTTTTTCAGATAAAGTATAGTTTCTTTTTTAAATAAATGATAAACTAATGAAAATTACGAGTGAATGAAAAGAGGACTGTTATGACAACACATTATGCAAGTACGCGTGGAGGACAACAAGGCGTCAGTGCTTCACAAGCGATTTTACAAGGCCTAGCCAGTGATGGAGGCTTGTTTGTTCCTGAAGTCTTTCCAGAAATCGCATTAGATTTTGACAAACTCAAAGAACAATCGTATCAAGAGATTGCCTTGTTGATTATGAAAGCTTTTTACAGTGATTTTTCAGAAAAAGAATTAATCGCGTGTATCGAGGCTGCGTACGATGAGAAATTTGATACACCTACGATTGCACCGGTGAAAAAAGTCGGAACAGACTATTACTTAGAATTATTTCACGGTCCAACATTAGCTTTTAAAGACATGGCGTTATCGATTTTACCTTATTTAATGACAACTGCAGCAAAGAAAAATCAATCAACGAATGAATTGGTGATTTTAACTGCAACTTCTGGCGATACTGGTAAAGCTGCAATGGAAGGGTTTGCGGATGTTGAGAATACAAAAATCATTGTCTTTTACCCTAAAGAAGGGGTAAGTAAAATCCAAGAGCAGCAAATGCGTACACAAAAAGGCGACAATACATTTGTTGTTGCGGTAAATGGCAATTTTGATGATGCACAAACACGCGTCAAAGAAATGTTTAATGATACAACATTACGTGATGAATTAGCAGCCAATCAAAAACAATTCTCTTCGGCTAATTCGATCAATATCGGGCGTTTGATTCCTCAGGTAGTCTATTATGTTTATGCATATGCGCAATTGGTCAAAGAAAATGAACTGAAAAATGGTCAAGCGATGGATATCAGTGTACCAACAGGGAATTTTGGAAATATTTTAGCAGGCTATTATGCAAAAAAATTAGGTGTTCCAATCGGGAAATTGATTTGTGCCTCAAATCAAAATAATGTGTTAACCGATTTCTTTACGAATGGTACTTACGATCGTAACCGTGAGTTTTATGTAACAAGCTCTCCTTCGATGGATATCTTGATCTCAAGTAATTTAGAACGTTTGCTGTACGAAGTGTCCAATCAGAGTGCAACAGTGACAAAACAGTTGATGGATGATCTTACGAGTAAAGGAAGTTATGCATTAGATGATACTTTGCGTAAAGGATTGGCCGATTTCTTAGTGGCTTATGCAACTGATGAACAAACACAAGATGCGATCCAAAGGGTGTTTGATCAAGAACGCTACGTGATCGATCCACATACCGCTGTAGCAAAACATGCGTTAGATCAAATGACACAACTTGAAAATCCAGCACTGATCGTCTCAACAGCAAGTCCTTATAAGTTTCCAGAGTCAGTTGTTCGGGCATTTGATGAAGTGAAACAGGTAGAAAATGAATTTGATTGGGTGACGTCACTTTATGAAGAAACGCACTTAACGATTCCTCCAGCGGTTAAGACACTATTTGAATCGCCGATTTTACATGACCGAGTGATTCCAGTCGATGACATGTTAGCTTGCGTGAAAGAGATTTTAAATCTCGATTAAAAAAACGTTCTTAGCAAGTTTTTACTTGCTAAGAACGTTTTTTTGAATAGTTTAAGCTGGATAATCACTACGATAAAAACGTAAAACTAAAATCGTTTGGCTAATGGACAAATAAAGGAATAAAAATGCCACGATCAAAATGGATTTTTCAGCGAACAGACGATAACTAATACCTAAAACAACTGCTCCGATCAAGAAAGCTGCAACGACTAAAGCAAAATGGATAAAGGTAGCTAGTGCTTTATGATCTTTTGTCAATAAATAATCGTACAACCCAGAGGCCATTCCCTTTAAATTTCCAGTAGTAAATAGACTGGTATACACACGTCCATTGATTTTATCAAATGAGATCCACTGTGCTGCTGTGATAAAGGAAATAATGATCGTCACAAGGGTAGCTTTCGTATGGATAAAGGATAAACTAAATAAAAAAAATAAGAGCGTTTCTGTATATAAAATAATCAAGCGCCAAAATGGCCAATTTCGTTTTCTGAAATAATGCATCAGTGCTTTTCCAAAAAAAACACCTAAAAAGAAAAAAAGAGTCGAGAGAAATTTTTTCCACACACTGCCCCATTGTCCGTCGATCGTTTGCATAATTGCCAAAATCAAATTTCCAGTTTGTGCCGAAGCGAAAGAGTCGTAGTGCATATAGGTATACAAATCAACTGCTCCACCAATAAAAGCGAGAATCAGACCTACTGAACGAAACTCGTGAATTTCTTTACGCACATCATCACCTGCATTTTCTATTATTTTGGTTTCACTATAACAAATATTCTGAAAATTTCAATAAAAATGAAAAAATCATCATAAAAAAGGCTGTGACAGACATTTGTCACAGCCTTTTTTGATTTAACGTGAACGAATCGACGTAATTAGTGTTTCGATACCAGACAAGATAATGACGATACCGGCTAATTGTAAAGCAAATAAAATACTTTGGAATGGATTAAATAACAATATTAATCCTACAGCTAGTAAACAAAGGCCAAATATGACACGAGGCCATCTACTTTTGTTGACTACTCGAGGCCCTTGAGGTTGTTGCATCAAATACACAAGTCCTTGAATGATCAAGATGATTCCAAAGAAAATCGGGAAAATTGAAATAATGGGTTTTGTCAGAACTAAAATTGCTAAAGCAGCAATTAATAGCAAAACGCCACTTGTGACACCAAACCCTACGAATCCAGTATCTTTACGCATGCGATAAGTTGTAATCAAATTCATGATCCCCATGATAGCAATATAAGCAGCGAGTACATACACGACACCGTTAAAAAATTTCTTAGGTTCGATAAGCAATAAAAAACCGATAATGACATACACGATAGTGCGTACCCAAGCGTAACGTTGCATGTGGTCTAAAAATTGTCTCATTTTTCTTCACCTCTTTTGATTTGTCTGAATCGACTTGTGTATAGTATAACATACTCTAAAAAAAACAGAACACTGAAACGAACTCTGAAGGTGCTATCGGGAATTTTTAGAAAATCAGAGAGAAAGACTAAGAAAAGAGTCTGTTTAATGGTAAAATGAACATATGTTTCGTTTTACTAAATCTGAAAGGACGGGAGATAATGGCGCTACAATTTATCTTAGGAGATGGTGTGGTCGACCACACCCAAGCATTAGTGCAAAAAGCAGATGAATGGCTACAACAAAATCAAGCGCATCGCGTATTTTTCTTGGTACCCAATTACAATAAATTTGAGCGAGAAATCGAGCTCTTGCATGCCTTAAAAGAACAGCAACAAAAGCAAGGATTTAGTAGTATCAAAACACAAGTCTTTAGTTTCCAACGTTTATCTTGGTATTATTTTCAAGCAAGTGGTCAATATCAAAAGGATACGGTCACAGAAATTGGGGCGATGATGCTAATGCGAAAAACGCTAGCCAAATTAAACCCTCATTTGCATCTATTTCGTGGAGAAATCGAAAAAGTTGGTTTTTTAACTCAACTATTGGAATTGTATCAAGAATTTCAATTAAGCGGATTGACGACAGAGCACTTAGCGTTTATTGAAACTTCTCACGCTACGTTGAATCGAGAATTGCAAACCAAATTAGCTGAACTCACGATGATTTTTCGAGCCTATGAGCAAGAATTAGATCAACATCAAGTTTCACTATCGGACCCTTTGCATTGGCTAATTGAATACTTGAATGAACCTGACGAACAGTTACAGATGCAGCTAAAACATACTTTGTTTATTGCGACTGGTTTTTCGTCTGTCCAAGCCAAAGAGTTTCAGTTATTGAGTCAGTTGATGGAAAAAAGTACCCTAAATATTGACTTAGTCTTGGACCAGCCTTTAGCCAATAGCGAACCTCTAGATTTGTTTTATGACGCCAATCGTACGTATCATCAAATCAGAACAGCTGCTTTACGCCAAGATGTCGTCGTACTACCAGATTATCCGATTGTTCAGCACCAAGTACATGCGCGAGGTAGACATGCATTGGCTGAATTTTGGCTTCGTACACAACAACATCAAACCGTACAACATGATCCTACGCTAAAAGAGTATTTAGAGATTTGGCAAGTCGACACGCCAGAAGAAGAAATTCGTCAAATCGCGTTAGAAATCAAACGACTGATTAGCGGTGAAAAACCAAGTGAAATCAAGCTTACTTATAAAGATATTCAATTGTCGACGTTAGATATGGAACTTTACGCTCCTTATATCGAACCGATTTTTAATGAGTTTGAGATTCCTTATTACTTGGATCAAGACAAATTATTGCGGCAACATCCGATCGTTCAATTTTTAGCGACTTGGTTTGATTTAGATCGTTATTATTATCGCGAAACCGATATTTTTAATTTATTAAAATCAGAATTGTTTATTCCGCAAAATTATATGCAAGTCAACGAAACGCTACCATTTCGTGAAGTCGTCGACCAAACCGAAAATATTAGTTTAGCCCATCATTTGACTGGGAAATTATGGATCAGAACAGAGGATTGGGAGATCTATTCTTACGATCCTATTTTAGGACAGCCGGTAGTAGATGACGTACTGACACAACAAACCAATCAATTACGTCGAGCGTTTTATACACAACTACATCAACCACTGCAACGATTAAAACAATCTAAAACGATGGAAGAAGCTGCGCAACGATTCTATCAGTTTTTAATCGACCAACAAATCGAACAGCAATTGTTACACTGGCGAAATGAAGCAGTGGAGCAAGGCAAACTAGATGAAGCGCGAAATCATGAACAAACTTGGCAAAACTTGATGGATATTTTGGATGAGTTTGTTGAAATCTATGCACAAGAAGCTTTTGATTGGGAACTGTTTACAACATTATTAATAAGTAGTTTAGAAAATATGAGTTTTGGGAAAATCCCCACGTCATTAGATCAAGTGCAAGTCAACCGATTAGATCTAGCTCGACCAAATCAAAGTAAGGTAACGTTTGCTTTAGGGTTAAGTGAGACCGTTTTTCCTCGAAAAGTTGAAAATCATACGTTGTTAGATTTAACCGAACGAGAATGGCTAAATGAACAATTAGGTGAATTGGGTTATTTATATGATCGAGCTCAAGAAACAAGACAAAAAGAGCCATTTGTAGCCTATAGTGTCTTTTTATCCAGTACTACATGGTTATACCTAACCTATCCAGCTACTTCTGAAACTGATCATACGTTGAATCCATCTACTTATGTCACACGTATTTTACATGAGTTTCCGGAAGTGTTTAAGAAAAAAGAAGGATTGGCGTTAACATCTGATCCACTTCAACACGTGGCCACTTATCGAGGTGTGATTCGCCAAGTCAATCAATTGACACGCCAAGCAAATGCGCAAAAACAGGATTTACCAACAGTTTGGCTACAACTAGAAAAGAAAGTCAAACAAACCAAATGGTCCAAATTAGCTCAGCGTGTGTTTAAAAGTAGAGAAGATGAAAATATCCCAGTTGCACTCACACCAGAACAAGCACAACGTTTATATGGTCGTGAGATGTACAGTTCTGTATCTCGTCTTGAAACGTTTCATGAATGTGAATATCGCTACTTTATGCAGTACGGGCTACAATTAAAAGAACGTGAAATCTACGGGATCACTCCAGCCGTAACAGGTGAGTTCTTCCATGATGCACTCGATCGTTTTTTAAACGTGTTGATCAAAGAAAAATTGAGTTTGACGAATTTAACGGCGGAAATGAGACAACAGTTCATGGAGCAAGTACTAAAAGAAATTTTTGGACAAACACGTTATCGATTATTGAGTCGTTCTGCGCGTTTAGACTTTTTATTTCAACAACTTTCCCAAACGATTAATCGTGTCAGTTGGGCACTGCATGCTCAAAGCCAAAAAACTAAATTAACCCCGGTCCAGACAGAAGTATTATTTGGACAACTTGCCGCCAAACAAGGAATCAAAGGACTAGAGATTGACTTAGCAAGTGGAGGACGGCTACATGTTCGCGGGAAAATCGACCGAATCGATCAAGTTGAGGTTGACGATACAACGTATTTATCGGTTGTCGATTATAAATCAAGTAAAAAAGAATTCGATCCGACTGAAGTGTATTATGGACTGGCGATGCAATTGGTGACCTATTTAGATGTTGCGTTGCGCGATGCCGCACAATTAGTCGGAACGCAACACGTTCGTCCTGGTGGAGCGTATTATTTAAAAATGCATGATCCTGTGTTAAAAGGCACGGTCGATCAAGAAAAACGCGAAACAGAACGACTAAAAGAATACAAATACTCCGGACTATTCATTAATGATCAAGCACTATTTTCGGCGTATGATAGTAGTCTAATGAAAAGCCAACATTCAGAGGTTTTCCCGATTCGTAAAGATAAAGATGAACAGTATACGATGATTACCCAAAGTAAAGATCGTTTTTATACAAAAGAAGAACTCGATGTTTTGCGAACGTATAATCAAGAAAAAATGCGTCAAAGCGCCAATCGTTTGCAACGTGGAGAATTGGAACTCCAGCCAAGTCTTCGAGTAGAAAAACAACGTCGCGCGTGTGATCATTGTCCGTTTCGAAGTGTATGTAAATTTGATGCGATGCTACCAGAAAATCATTATCGAAAAATCGAAACCAAACCGAAAGAAGAAATTTTAAAAAAAATGGAGGGAGTTCTTTATGAATAAGATCCCCGAAAAACCCAAAGATGCAATGTATACTGATGAACAATGGCAAGCGATTTTTGAAACGGATCATCATTTGTTAGTTTCGGCATCTGCTGGTTCTGGAAAAACTAGAATTTTAGTGCAACGTGTGATTGAAAAAATCAAACAGCATCAATCGATCGAACAATTACTGATCGTAACGTTTACTGAAGCAGCAGCTAGAGAAATGAAACAACGAATCGAGATCGCTTTACGAGAATTGCTTCAAGAAGCACCGATCGGCGAACGTCAGTGGTGGATACAGCAGTTACAATTACTGCCTACTGCTACGATCTCGACGTTACATGCATTTTGTTTGCGGGTCATTCGTAAATATTATTATGTTCTAGATCTGGAACCGGGTTTTCGTTTGTTAACCGATGATACAGAACGATTATTATTACAAGAAGAGATCATGGAAGATATAATCGAAGAAGCTTATGAGAGTAAATCCGAAGCGTTTTATACTTTTGTCGCGAATTTTATCAGTGACCGTTCCGATCAAGTTTTATCGGAGCTATTGTTGCAATTATATGACTTTGCACGAGCCAATCCAGATCCGATTGCTTGGTTAGACGCACTGCCTCTAGCGTATCAGACGACAGATATGGCAACGATGCCTTTATATACTTCATTTATAAAAGTACAGCTTGAAGAGAAATTTGCAGAAGCACATGCACAACTACAAGTAGCAAAAGACTATAGTGTAGGATTAGATAAACTAGTCGCGGTGATTGAAGAAGAGTTGACGCAAATTGAACAGTTACAGCAAGTGTTGGCTTTAAATGAAGTGGATCAGGTCTATCAAGCGTTGACAAACATAACATTTAGTCGTTTTCCAGCGTATCGTAAGGCGGAGGAAAAAGAGGTTGCACAAACGGTTAAACCGATGCGTGAATTGGCCAAACAATTAGTACAAGAAGCGAGTACGATTTTTCCTTATCCCCCAAACGTGTTACTCGATACATTGAATCAAGCTTATCCGATCGTAGAAGAAGCGGTACGCTTAGTGAAACTGTTTATGGCGCGATACCAAAAAAGTAAGGCACAAAAAAATGTACTTGATTTTAATGATTTAGAGCATTTAACCCTTGCGATTTTACAAGTCAAAACACCAGAAATCGATGTACATGCTTACTACCAAGAACTGTTTCATGAGGTGTTGGTCGATGAATACCAAGATATCAATCGGTTGCAACAAGCGATTTTAGAACAAGTTGCCAAACAAGAACCAGGGAATTTATTTATGGTAGGAGATGTGAAACAATCGATTTATGCGTTTCGCTTAGCAGATCCTACGCTTTTTATTGAAAAATATGCACGCTATAAACAACATCAAGAAGGCGAAAAAATCGATTTAAAAGAAAACTTTCGTTCACGTAAAGAAGTATTAGCCTTTACCAATTTGATTTTTGAACAGCTAATGGACCAGCAAGTAGGACAAATTGATTATCAAGATGAAGCGCGCTTGATCAGTGGAGCTACCTATTATCCAGAACAAGATGCTACTTTAGTACAACCAGAAGTATTGATTTATGAAAAACAACAAACGACCCCTTCAATGATCACGACAAAATCAGAAGGTGAGATCCATTTAGTTGCACAAAAAATTCGCGAATTACTAGCACAAAATCGTCAAATTTTTGATCGAAAAACAAATCAATTACGAGCACTTTCTTATCAAGATATTGTGTTATTGACCCCAACGCGTAGTGCACATTTAACGATGATCGATATCTTTCAAGAATATGATTTACCGATTGCCATAAAAGATGCCCAAAATTATTTTCAAGCGACAGAGATTCAAGTGATGTTGAGTTTACTACAAATTATTGACAATCCTATCCAAGATATTCCGCTTGTTAGTGTTTTACGTTCACCAATCGTGGGATTGAATGAATCAGAACTAGCCGACATTCGCTTAGAAAATCAAGACATGACATTTTATCAAGCTGTGGTGAATTATCCGGACGAACATGTGAGTCTAAAACAAAAATTAACATCCTTTTTAACGCAATTGACAACTTGGCGAAAATTAGCTAAACGACAACCGATCGCGACCTTGTTACAAGATATTTATGCACAGACAGCTTATCCTGATTATGTGTTGGGCTTGCCTTCTGGCGAACAGCGTTATGCGAATTTAATGGCGCTGATTCAACGTGCACAACGCTACGAAGAGACGAGTTTTAGAGGATTGTATCCATTTGTACGATTCATTGAAAAAATGCGCGAAAAAAATAAAGATCTGTCTCAACCAGTAGCAAAAGTTCAAGAAGAATCGATCCAAGTGATGACGATTCATGCAAGTAAAGGGTTGGAATTTCCTGTTGTTTTTGTGATGGACATGACCAAAGAAGTCAATACTCAAGATTTGACGAAGCCTTATTTGATGGATGAACAACTTGGGCTTGGGATCAAATGGATCGATTCAGAACGTATGAGTTTTACGAGTTTACCTTATCTTGCGATCCAACAAACGAAACTAGTAAAGACGTTATCTGAAGAAATGCGTAAGTTATACGTCGCGTTAACGAGAGCAGAGCAAAAACTCTTTTTAGTAGGTTCTTATAAAACGAAAGAAGAAGCGATAAAAAAATGGTCGAAAGCACTGACGCAAACGCAACAGTTTTTAGATCCGCAATTACGTTTATCTTCTAAATCGTCATTGATGGATTGGGTAGGGATGACGCTAGTACGGCATCCTTCGTTTGAACCGTATATAGACGATATCACGTTAAGAGGGAAAAAAATTGTGCATGAAGCCGATTTTCACTGTCAGTTTGTCGATAGTCAATCATTGGATACGACTTATGCCTACTGGAAAGAGCAAATGCACACACCGTCCAAACAAATCTTGACGACAAGCGAATTCGGAGCAGTATCGGATGTCTTATTAAATCGATTAGCGTATCAGTATCCATATCCTAAAGCGACAAAAACGACCAGTTATCAATCTGTTTCAGAAATTAAGCGACTCTACAATGATCCGGATGAACAAGATTTGCAATTGCTGGATTGGAATGAACCCAATCCACAAAGCTATCGACAAGTCGAGCAATTAGCTAAACCTAAGTTTTTAGCCACGCAAGACATACAGGCTACAACGGTCGGACAAGCAACACATTATCTATTGCAACAGATTTCGCTTACTAGACAACCGACAAAAGAAGCCTTGTTGAGACAGCAACGCGACTTGATCCAAACACAGCAGTTTCCAGAACATATCGTGACGGCAGTAGATCTAGACAGTATTTTATGGTTTTTTGATACCACATTAGGTAAAGACTTGCTTGCTTATCCACAACGAGTGTTTCGTGAGCAACCTTTTTCAATGTTAAAGGCCGCTAGCGAAATCTATCAAGATTTTGATGATCCTACTTCTGAATTGTTGATCCATGGAATCATCGATGGCTATCTAGAATTTGAAGATCATGTAGTGTTGTATGATTTTAAGACAGATCACCTCACAAAACAGCAAGATGCTTCACAAATTCTAGCGCGTTATCGTGGGCAATTGCGCCTTTACGCACAAGCATTAGAACAAGCATTAGAAAAACCTGTGAAAGAAACTTATTTAGTATTGCTTTCTGCACGAAACGTGCTATCCTTATGACGGCCACTATATTGCAAGCGGCATTTCTTACAAAAGGTAAGAGATATGATACACTATAGTCAAAGAGGTGAGACAAACATGGAAACAAAAAAAATAAACTATACTCTTTGTCCAAAATTTGAGAAAGCTTTTTCCATTCTAGGAAAAAAATGGAATGGTTTGATCATTGACGTGTTATTAGAAGAGCATGGTCAACGTTTTGTAGAATTGTCTAAAACCATTCCGATGTTAAGCGATCGCGTTTTAGCTGAGCGCTTAAAAGAGTTAGAAGAAGAACAAATCGTGAAAAAAGAGGAACATCTGTATGTTTTGACGGATAAAGGTGTTGCGTTACAAGAAAGTTTTGCTTCAGTGAAACGTTGGAGTGAAGAATGGTGTGACGCAAAAGAAGCCTAGTTGCTTTTTTGACTATTTTTTAGTACACTGTCAGTAATTGGATAAAGAAAAACGTTGATGGAAACAAGTAATTTTTACCCAGCTGTACAGGGAAATTTGCCATAGACTGCAAGCAAATTCAGTATGAAAAAATGAAATTCACTTCCTAGTTAGCATTTGAGAAAATGCCGGTAGATGACTGCCGTTATGAAAGTAAGAGCGTGAGTTTCTCACGAATTAGGATGGTATCGCGAGCCTTCGTTCCTTTAATGGAATGAAGGCTTTTTTTATTTGATTGAAAAGCGCTAAAGGAGGAAAATTCCATGTCGTTACAAGAAAAATTGGAAGCATTACAAGTGGAAACACTTGCTAAAATCAAGGAAATTACGGATTTGAAAGCATTGAATCAAATTCGTGTGGAAATTTTAGGAAAAAAAGGTCCTATTACCGAAGTGTTAAGAGGGATGAAAGATTTATCTGCTGAGGAACGTCCTAAAGTCGGAAGTTTTGCAAATGAGATCAGAGATCAAATTTCAGCACAATTAGAATTGCGTAAAGCGGATTTAGAAGCGAAAGCACTTGAAATGGCGCTAGCGAAAGAAACCATCGATGTGACGTTGCCAGGAAAGCAAATCAAACAAGGCACACGACACATCTTAACGCAAATCATGGAAGAAATTGAAGATATTTTTATTGGAATGGGCTATCAAGTGATCGAAGGATATGAAGTCGAACAAGACGAATATAATTTCGAGCGCATGAATTTACCTAAAGATCATCCAGCACGCGACATGCAAGATACATTTTATTTAACTGAAGAATTGTTGTTGCGTACACATACCTCACCGGTACAAGCACGTACCATGGAAACACATGATTTTACTAAAGGACCGTTACGTATGATTTCACCGGGAAAAGTATTTCGTCGTGATACAGATGATGCGACACATAGTCATCAGTTCCACCAAATCGAAGGATTAGTGATCGATCAACACGTGACGATGGGAGATTTAAAAGGTACCCTTGAAGTCTTGATGAAACAAATGTTTGGTGAGGAGCGCAGCATTCGCTTGCGTCCAAGTTATTTTCCATTTACAGAACCTTCTGTCGAAGTGGACGTAAGCTGTTTCAAATGTGGTGGAAAAGGATGTAATGTCTGCAAACATACAGGATGGATTGAAATTTTAGGGGCTGGGATGGTTCATCCAAACGTCCTAGAAATGTCTGGAATCGATTCAAGTAAATATAGCGGATTTGCTTTTGGACTAGGACCAGATCGAATCGCGATGTTGCGTTATGGCGTAAACGATATCCGGAATTTTTATTTAAATGATCAACGCTTTTTAGCGCAGTTCAAGGGGGAATAAAGAAATGTTAGTATCCTATAAATGGTTAAATGAGTATGTGGCATTAGATGGACTTACACCAAATGACTTAGCCGATAAAATGTCTGTGACAGGTATTGAGGTTGAAGGTGTCACCGTTTTAGAAGAAGGACTGAAAAAAATCGTCGTAGGACATGTCGTAGAGTGTATCGATCATCCAGACTCAGATCACTTGCATATTTGTCAAGTCGATATTGGAGAAGAAGAACTCTCACAGATTGTCTGCGGTGCTCCAAATGTGAGAGCGGGCATCAATGTGATTGTGGCATTGCCTGGTGCACGTATTGTCGATAATATCAAAATCAAAAAAAGTAAAATGCGTGGCGAAGTCTCAAATGGGATGATTTGCTCATTAGAAGAAATTGGGTATTCCGATAGTGTGATTCCAAAAGAATATGCAGACGGGATCTATTATTTGCCTGAGACAGCGAAAGCAGGAGATGCTGTTTTCCCATATTTAGAGATGGAGGATGCGTTAATCGAATTGTCGATTACACCAAACCGTGCAGATGCACTTAGCATGCGAGGAGTAGCGTATGAAGTGGCAGCAATTTATGGAAAAACGCCAACTTTTCCAGCTGTTTGTGTGACAGAAAATGACACACAAGCTACAGATCAATTGAGCATTACGATTGACGAAAAAGCACTCGTTCCGGCATATCAAACACGAATTATTGAGAACGTCACGATAGCACCTAGCCCACAATGGTTACAAGTTCGTTTAATGAATGAAGGAATACGTCCAATCAATAACGTAGTAGATGTGACAAACTATATTTTATTAGAGTACGGACAACCTTTACATGCGTTTGATGCAGACAAAATCGGTTCTAATCAATTAACCGTACGTTTAGCACAAGAACAAGAAATGTTAGTGACACTAGACGGTGAAGAACGTCAATTGACTCCAGAAAATTTAGTGATCACTAATGGTACGACACCGATCGCATTAGCTGGTGTGATGGGTGGATTAGATTCAGAGATTACGAATACTACGACACGTGTTGTGTTAGAAGCGGCTTTATTTGATCCAATCAGCATTCGTCGTACATCAAAACAATTTAATTTACGTAGTGAATCTTCTGCACGTTTTGAAAAAGGAATCAACCAGGCAACAGTAAACGAAGCCTGTGATAAAGCGGCGATGATGATTGCAGAACTTGCTAATGGAGAAGTTTTAGCTGGACGTGTGATCGGGTCTTCTGTAACAGTAAAAGATACAACGATTGACATTACAGTAGAGCGTATCAATCAATATCTAGGGACAACTTTGACAGTTGCTGAAATCGAACAAATTTTTGCTGATTTGGCATTTGGATGTGAAGTAAACGAGCATACGTTCACTGTTAGCGTTCCTCCACGTCGTTGGGATATTACGATCGAAGCAGACTTGATTGAAGAAGTGGCACGTATTTATGGATATGATCGTTTGCCATCAACGTTACCTAGTGGTGAAACTGTTATGGGAACCTTGACGCAAAAACAACGGTTCACACGTCGTATCCGCCACGTATTAGAAGGCGCTGGCTTAACCGAAAATATCAGCTATGCCTTGACGACTCCAGAAAAAGCGCAACAATTTATGTATCAATCAAGTGCGGTGACGAGATTAGATTGGCCAATGACAGAAGATCGTTCAGCATTAAGAATGAATTTAATTTCTGGATTATTAGACAATATTGCATACAATACTGCACGTAAAAATACTAATGTAGCGACTTATGAAATCGGTCGTGTCTTTTATGCTGAATCTGGGGTGCGCCCAACGGAAGAAACACACGTTGCTGGTTCACTAACAGGAAACTGGACTGAAAAAGATTGGCAAACCAAAGCGACACCAGTTGATTTTTACTATGTGAAAGGCATTTTGGATACATTAGTTGATGAGTTTTATTTTGATGGGCTAGTAGTAGAGCAAACAGATCAATTTGCAGAATTGCATCCAGGTCGTACAGCCATGATCAAAGTGCACGATCAAGTGATTGGATTTATTGGGCAAGTGCATCCAACTGTAGCCAAACAATATGGTATTTCAGATACGTATGTTTTTGAATTGTCTTTAGATGTATTAAGTACATTGCCAATAAAACAAGCTTATCAAGCAGTAACGAGATTCCCAACGGTTACACGAGACGTAGCCTTTGTTGTTGACGAACACGTTGCACATACTACGATTGTAAGTACGATCCAAGCCGTAGCAGGACGCTTCTTAAAATCGATTCATTTATTTGATGTGTATCAAGGTGCATCGATTGAATCTGGATCAAAATCCATGGCCTATAGTTTATTATTTGAAAATCCCGAAGCCACTTTGACGGATGAAGAAATTACAAAAGCAATGGAAAAAGTAGAACGTGCACTCACTGAGACACTACATGCGGTAATCCGTTAACAAATAACCCCCGATACATCACGTATCGGGGGTTTTGTTATTTAAAAATATTGGATTCCCATAGCACGCTTCACTTCATCAAGTGTTTTAGCAGCGACTTGTTGTGCTTGTTGGCTACCAGTTTTTAACATATCCATTACATAAGCTGGATCTTTTGCTAATTCTTCACGACGTGTACGGATTGGAGATAATACGTCTTCTAACACCTCGATCAAATAGCGTTTGATTTTAACGTCTCCTAACCCGCCGCGGCGGTAATGCTCTTTTAGTTCAGCGATATATTCTTTATCTGTACCAAATACATCTAAGTACGTAAAGACCATATTGCCTTCGACTTGACCAGGGTCTGCGACATGGATATGATTTGGATCTGTATACATGCTCATGACTTTCTTTTGTAACACGTCACTAGGATCTGCAAGATAGATCCCGTTATTTAACGATTTACTCATCTTACCATTGCCATCGATACCAGGTAAACGGCCCATACCTTTAGGTGGTAAGACTGCTTTTGGTTCCACTAAGACTTCTTTGTAGGTTGAATTAAAGCTGTGGACGATTTCTTGTGTTTGTTCGATCATTGGTTTTTGATCTTCACCTACAGGTACAAGGTTTGCTTTAAATGCGGTAATATCTGCGGCTTGCGAGATAGGATAAATGAAAAAGCCTGTTGGGACACCTTCACCAAATTGCTTTTGCTCGATTTCAGTTTTTACAGTAGGGTTACGGCGCAAACGATTGACGCTAACTAAATTTGCATAATAGATCGTCAATTCAGCCAGTTCAGGAATTTGAGATTGTAAGAATAACGTCGATTTTGTAGGATCGAGACCGACAGCTAAATAATCTAAAGCAACTTGCAATACATTTGCTGAAACTTTTTCAGGATTCTTAGCATTATCTGTGAGTGCTTGGATGTCTGCGACCATAATAAATAACTTGTTTTCTGGGTCATCTTGCATTTCCACACGTTTTTTAAGTGATCCTACATAATGGCCAAGATGTAGTTGTCCGGTAGGGCGATCTCCGGTTAGGATTGTGTTCATGTATTTCACTTCACCTTTTCTATATGATTTCTTTCATCTTACCTTTTTTTATCAGTGAATACAATAACTCTGTTAGACAAAGTCGTAAATGCATCATTTTTTAAGATAAAACAATCTACTCATGTTATATTATGTGACAAATAACAAGAAAAAGATTTACAAAACCTGAAAAATGCGGTTATACTATTAAAATAATATTAAAAAAAGATTGGATTTTAGGGGGATTTAAGATGATTGAATTTAAAAACGTTGAAAAATATTACGGAAAATTCCATGCGTTGAAAAATATTAATTTACATTTTGAAAAAGGGGAAGTCGTTGTAGTAATTGGTCCATCTGGATCAGGAAAAAGTACGATGCTTCGTACAATCAATGGGTTAGAGACGATTAGTTCAGGGGAATTGCTGATTGATGGGGTAAATATTCGCAGCAAAGAAAGCAAATTAAGTGAAATTCGCAAAAATGTTGGTATGGTCTTTCAACACTTTAATCTGTATCCTAATAAAACGGTGCTAGAAAACATCACATTAGCGCCAATGAAAGTCTTGAAACAAAGCGAGACAGAGGCAAATGATACCGCAGAAAAATTACTAAAACGAGTAGGAATGTGGGATAAAAAAGATTCTTATCCGTCTATGCTATCTGGAGGACAACAACAGCGTATCGCGATTGCAAGAGGATTGGCGATGAAACCTGAAGTGTTATTATTCGACGAACCGACATCAGCTCTTGATCCAGAAATGATCGGGGATGTCTTAGATGTAATGAAAAAATTAGCCAACGAAGGCATGTCGATGATCGTGGTCACACATGAAATGGGATTTGCACGTGAAGTAGCAGATCGCGTTGTATTCATGGCCGATGGCGAAGTATTAGAGGATAGTCGCAATGTAGTTGAATTTTTTGAGAATCCAAAAGAAGAGCGAGCAAAACAATTTATTAGTAAAGTAATCAATCACTAGGAGGAAGTCAGATGCAAAAGAAAATTATCGTTTCACTACTGATGGTTTTTGCCGTATTGGTTAGCCTAAGTGGTTGTAAATCAGCGAGTGTTGCGTCAAAAAATGTATTAGAAACGGCTAAAACACAAGATCGAATTATTTGGGGAGTAAAAAATGATACGCGTTTATTTGGATTGATGGATGTTGCGTCTAGAGAAGTAAAAGGATTTGATATTGACATTGCAAAAGCATTGACTGAAAAAATCTTAGGTCGTGATGGACGGGCAGATTTTGTAGAAGTAACGTCAAAAACCAGAATCCCATTGTTAAAAAATGGAAACATCGATGCGATCATTGCCACGATGACGATTACCGATGAACGAAAAAAACAAGTTGATTTTTCAGATGTTTACTTTGATGCAGGTCAAGCCTTACTTGTAAAAAAAGGCAGTCCGATCAAAAGCGTAAAAGACTTGAATGCAAATACAACTGTCCTTGTTGTAAAAGGCTCCACTTCTGCTGTCAACATTCGTAAAGAAGCGCCAGATGCAAAGATTTTAGAGATGGAAAATTATGCAGAAGCCTTTACTGCTTTACAAGCCGGACAAGGTGAGGCGGTATCCACAGATAATGCGATTTTATTAGGAATGGCAAGTGAAAATCCTGATTACGAAATTGCAGGCGGTACATTTACCAAAGAACCGTATGGAATTGCGATCAACAAAGGCCAAACAGAATTTGTAGAGGCTGTCAATCAAGCATTAAAAGAGATCCATGAAGATGGAACTTATGACAAGATCTACGACAAATGGTTCCCAGAGGATCAAAGTGGGAAAGTGAACTAGGAGGAGAGGGAATGATTCAATTATTTCAACAAAATAGCCAGTTATTTTTTGATGGCTTTAAATATACGATTTTAGCAAGTTTGATTGCATTGATTGCGAGTTTGATTATTGGGACATTGATGGCGATTTTTCAATTGTCAACAAATGCTATCGTCAAAAATCTAGCACGCGCCTATGTCGAATTTTTTAGAAATATCCCGCTATTGATTATTGTAATGTTTTTTTATGTTGTGATTCCACTATACTTTTTACCAATTACAGGGTTTCAAGCAGGAACGATTGGGTTAACGATCTATACGTCCGCGTTTATCGCTGAAACTGTCCGTGCGGGAATTCAAACAGTGCCAAAAGGCCAAACAGAAGCTGGACTTTCTTCTGGATTAACCTATAGTCAAACAATGCGCTATATTATTTTACCGCAAGCGTTTAAAATCGTGATTCCCCCACTAGGAGGTCAATTCATCAATTTGATCAAAAATTCCTCTATCTTAGCGATGGTGGCTGGATTGGATATCATGTATCAAGGAGACTTGATTGCAAGTACGACATTTAACACATTTGATACGTATATTATTGTGGGGATCTTTTACTTGATTTTGACGTTGCCATTATCTTATTGGATGAGTTATCTAGAGAAAAAATGGGCGGTTCGTTCATAGGAAGGAGGAAGTAAGATGAGTTTTTTTGATGCATTTTCTTGGGTCAATGTTCGATTTTTATTAGATGGATTATGGGTGACGATCGAAGTATCGGTACTTTCCATCGTGTTTAGTTTTATTTTTGGGGCATTATTAGGAACACTTCGTTTTTCAAAAATCCCCTTTGCCTCTAGAATCGTGGGAATCATCGTGGATATTATTCGTAATCTCCCGTTACTACTCATTATATTCTTTACGTATTTTGCATTGCCACAAATTGGGATTCGCTTTGATATTTTCTGGTCTGCGGTGATTGCCTTAACAATTTTTGAATCGGCGATGTTGTCGGAAATTTTTCGTGCAGGATTGAATGCCGTACCAAAAGGTCAAATGGAAGCAGGACTTTCTACTGGACTGAGTTATGTGGAAGTGATGCGTTCAATTGTGATCCCACAAGCCTTTCGCTCGATGATTCCAGCAATCGTGAGTCAATTGATCTCGTTAGTAAAAGATACATCGTTAGCGATCATCATTGCATTGCCAGAATTTACACATAATGCGAAAATTATTTATGGTCAAAATTCAAATTACGTGATTCCGATGTACGTTGCCTTGACGTTAGGTTATTTTGTGATCTGCTACCTGCTGTCGCTGTTATCCCGTTTCTTAGAAACAAAACGCTATTCGTATTAACAATAAAAGTTTTCGAAAAGAGATAGTGCCCAAGGGTAGCTATCTTTTTTTGTTTAGGATAAAATAACGATAGATTATAAAATCAATCGAGGGATGAAGATGACAAAAGAACAACCCATTGGTTTTATCGATTCTGGTGTTGGCGGTTTAACTGTCGTCAAAGAAGCGATGAAGCAATTACCAAATGAACATATCCTTTATTTAGGGGATACAGCGCGATGTCCGTATGGGCCTAGACCTGCAGAGCAAGTCATCGAATATACATTTGAGATGGCTAATTTTTTGATGGAACAACATATCAAGATGTTGGTGATCGCCTGTAACACGGCGACGGCTGTTGCCTTAGAAGCGATTCGAGCTGCATTACCGATTCCAGTAGTCGGGGTTATTTTACCTGGTGCCAGAGCGGCTGTTAAAGCGACTAAAACCCAACAAGTTGGCATCATTGGGACAATCGGAACGGTTAAAAGTCAGTCTTATTACCAAGCCTTAAAAGCAAAACAACAAGAAATTACGGTTACCAGTTTAGCATGTCCTAAATTTGTACCGATCGTTGAAAGCAATCAATTTCAAACCGCCGTGGCAAAAAAAATCGTCGCGCAAACTTTGCAACCGTTAGTGCATAAACAATTAGATACCTTAATTTTAGGCTGTACTCATTATCCACTGTTACGTCCATTGATCCAAAATATGATGGGGGATGGGGTAACGTTGATTGATTCTGGCGCAGAGACAGTCAGTGAAGTCAGTGTCTTGTTGGATTATTTTCAACTAGCTAATCCTAATCCATTAAAAAAACGTGCTATTTTTTATACGACTGGTTCAACAGCTTTATTTGATGAGATTGCCACGCAATGGTTACCGATTACTCGTGCACAATCCAAAAAAATCCATTTAGGAGGTACGACAAATGAGATATAATGGTCGTTACGCATTCGATCACCGCGAAGTTTCATTTACAACTCAAGACAAAAAATATCCGTTTGCGACAATTACTTACACACAAGGAGAAACAAAGCTTACTATATCTTTAGTTGACTGTGACACACCTGCAGCATCGATCCTTTATTTTCCAGAAGATGCTACGGCACTTGACGAGGTCACACGTCAGCATACAGCAGCTGAACTATCACGTAACCTTGACCAACTGCTTCAAAAAATCGTGATCAGCGAGCAACCATTTGCTTTCAAAGTGATCGTAACGATAACTCAAGCAGACGGTAGTTTAACGGCTGCTACAATTAATGCTTTGTATCTTGTATTGAAACAAGCCATCGCCAAACAAGCGATGAGTAAACAGGAAACATTTGCATTAGTCGATGATTTTGCCGCAGTGACCTTAGCACAGCAAGAAGCTGAAATCCTTGTTGATCCGGATGCATTCGAAGAAGCGCAAGCGCGATTTTCAACGACAATCGTGATGTGTAAAGATGGTCGTTTTCTTGAATGGTACAACCAGTCATCAGAAGCATTTAGAATCGAGCGTATCAATGAAAGCTTTATTTTTGGTCAACGTGCTGCAGAGTCATTATTAGCTGAATTGATGACTACCTCACAACAAGAGGTTCCAACTCTTGAAGACAAAACGATCATGATCGCAACCAATAACCAAGGAAAAGCCAAAGAATTTGAAGCGTTATTTGCACAGGCGGGCTATAAGATCAAAACATTAGCCGATTACCCGGAATTACCAGAAGTAGAAGAGACGGGACAGACGTTTGCTGAAAATGCTCGTTTGAAAGCTGAAACGATTGCGCAACAACTGAATATTCCTGTATTAGCAGATGATTCGGGATTAAAAGTCGATGCGTTAAATGGGTTGCCGGGTGTATATTCTGCTCGATTTGCTGGTCTACAAAAAAGTGATGCAGCCAATAATGCGAAATTACTCCATGAATTGACAGACGTCCCAGATGAAGCGCGAACGGCGCAATTTCATTGTACACTAGCCTTTGCGGCACCAAAACACGAGACACTTGTTGTTTCGGCAGAGTGGCCAGGAGTGATTGGACGTATCCCAAGAGGAGAACATGGTTTTGGCTACGACCCATTGTTTATAGTACCAGATACCAACAAGACAGCTGCTGAACTGACTGGACCAGAAAAAAATGCTATTAGTCATCGTGGACAAGCGATGACCAAATTGGCTGCGGTTTGGCAAGAGTGGTTAGAAGGAGACGAAAAATGAACTATTTAGTAGTAAGCGACAATCATGGAGATCGCGAGATTTTAGAAACGATTGCGTCAACATTTTCAAACCAAGTAGATCTCATGCTTCACTGTGGCGATTCTGAACTGCCTGGAGATGATCCTTTATGGCAAACTTTTACAGTTGTAGGTGGAAACTGTGACTTTGATCCACGTTTTAAAGATTACCAAGTCATCACTACCAAAGAAGATACGATTTTGATTACACATGGACATCGTTATCAAGTCAATCAATCGATGACAGCACTTGGATTGCTTGCACAACAAGTTCAAGCAACGATTGTCGTGTTTGGGCATACGCATCGTTTGGGGTGTGAACAGTTAGGCGAGCGCTTATTTTTAAATCCTGGAAGCATTAGTCAGCCTAGAGGACTACCGCATAAAAGTTTTGCGATCATTAATAGTACACCAGCACAAGATGTGGTGACGTACTATGATCGCACGATGCAACCGATTGAAGGTCTCACGTTCACATTTGAAAAACATAAGAATGCTTAACAAGTCTATCGTTTTAAGAATGTCTGTACTACACTAAAGAAAAGAATGAAAGACTGGAGGGTATCACTTGATAGGCGAGAAAACCGAGCAGCTACTCTTAGAGAATCAAGAGAATTTAGTGATTCCTGCCGAGAACGTAGCCACAGTGCTCTATACACATGGGTTAGAACATGCATTATTAGTATTATCTAAAGTGGGATACAATCAAATTCCAGTTTTAGATCATGAGGATCGTTTTATTGGTGTGATCGGATTGTCCGATGTGGTGAATAAAATGATGGGGCTGACGGGTCTAGATGTTGCCGCATTAGAAAATTTAACCGTAGCGGATGTAATGGAAGTCAATATTCCTTGTATCACGCATAATGATGTGGAAGAAATTTTGCATCAATTGGTGAATCGACCATTTTTACCACAGGTTGATGAAAATGGCGTGTTTACAGGAATTGTAACACGCAAAGAAATTTTAAAATCAGTCAATCATTTAGCACATCAACTAGAACGACGCTATGATTTAGTTGAAAAAGTGACGGTACACTAAAAAAACGCTTCGCAATTTGCGAAGCGTTTTTTTTAAACTGTTGGTAAAATAGGTGTCGTAGGAATCGTGAAGCCAGCTTTTACTAAGGCACTGACTGAAGCATTCAGCAGTTCTTCTTCGATTTGATATTGAAAGCCGTTTTTGACATAAAGCGTACTACGTAACGCAAACATCCCATTGCCTAAATCGACCATTCCAAAAATAGAAGGAGGTGTGGTGATGCTGTCTTCATATTTCATTTCGATCTCATGATTGACTTTGCCAATCACTGCGCGAATCTGTTCTAGATCTTCAGCAGGATCGATACGGACATCAACTAATACACGCATGTTTGCTCGCGAAGCATTACTGACGGTCGTGATATTTCGATTGGGAATAAAATGAACCGTCCCATCAAATGCCTTCAGCTTCATCGTTCTAAGACCCACGCCCGTAACGGTTCCTTCGATATTTAAATTGGCTAATTTGATATAATCACCAACGGATACTTGTTGTTCCATAATAATAAAAAATCCAGTAATAATATCATTCATAAACCCTTGTGCACCTAGACCAATGGCTAACCCAATGATCCCAGCCCCAGCAAGTAAGGAGCCCACAGGAACACCTAAAGCTGAGAGTAATGAATAGACAAATAAAAAGCCTACCGTGTACTGCATGATGTTTCCGATCAAATTAAACATTGTATTCATCCGACTTGCATTCACACTATTTTTTCTATCATAGGATTTATGCGCTCGATTTAAAATCGCCAGAGATAATTTCCAAATAATTAAAAATAAAATAATAAGAAAAATGACCATAATCGTTTTTTGGATCACCAATGCGATCAATGCTTCCCAATCGATCGACGCCCACCATTTTTGCAGGGCATTTAATTGTTTGGTAGTTGGTTCAATAATTGAATTGGTACTGTCTGAGCTGACAGTAGACGTAACGCTTAGTAAAAGTGACATCGAGTCAGTCCTTTCTGTTTTATCTGTCCATTATTGTAACATAGGGATAAAAGAAAGGTCGATAAATTAAGATAAATGAACACCTTTATCTACAAAGATTGTTTCGCCGATAATGCCGCTTGATAGTGGACTGATTAAGAAGGCACAAGTATTTCCAACTTCTTCGATGGTCACACCCACGCTATCTGGTGTACGACTTTCAGATAATTGGATCAATTTTTGGTAGTCTTTTACGCCAGTTACAGCCAATGTTTTAATAGCACCTGCAGAAATTGCGTTCACACGGATTTTTTCTGGAGAAAGATCAGCCGCCATGTAACGTACTGCAGCTTCTAAAGAGGCTTTAGCAATTCCCATCATATTGTAGTTTGGTACCGCACGTTCTGAACCTAAATACGTTAAGGTTACGATTCCGCTGTTTTCAGCTAAGATTGGTTTTGCGTAGTGGCTAACCGCGATAAATGAATAGCTACTTACATCTTGTGCTAAAGCAAATCCATCACGAGATAAGTCTAATACGCTTCCTTGTAAATCTTCTTTATTTGCATAGGCGATAGCATGCACTAACCCATGAATTTCTGATGTATAGTCTTTGATTGTCTCAAATGCTTGTTTAATGCTTTCATCATTAGCAACATCACATTCAACTAAAAATTCTGATCCGTCTAATAATTTTTCTAAAGATTTTTTCATACGGTCATTTTGGTACGTATAGATCACTTCTGCACCTTGGTCGCGTAGTGCTTGAGCACAACCCCATGCAATACTGCGTTTGTTTGCGACGCCCATTACGACGACTTTTTTACCTTCTAGAAAACCCATAATGTCACTCCTTAAGTGTAAATGTATAGTAATATCATAAAACATCCATGATTTCTTATTATTATCGAAAAAACTTTGATTGTCAAACTAATTTTTAATTCTCTTAATAGTTATTGAATATTTTAGTAAAATATGATACTTTGATAACCAAAGTATTTATTTATGGATTCGAAAAGAGGATGACTCATGAAAAAATTGTTGACTGAAACTGAAGTAATGGATTTGATCCCAAATCGTTACCCGATTATTTATATTGACTATGTAGATGAAATTGAATCTGGGAAAAAAATTATCGCAACAAAAAATGTAACGATCAATGAAGACTTTTTCCAAGGACATTTCCCTGGAAACCCAGTCATGCCTGGTGCATTGATTTTAGAAACTTTAGCACAAGCAGGTTCGATCCTGATTTTAAAATCAGAAGAATTTTTAGGACGCACCGCGTATATCGGAGGCATCAATAAAGCCAAATTCCGTCGCAAAGTCGTTCCAGGTGACACGATGAAATTGTCATTTGAGATTACAAAAATCAAAGGCTCAGTTGGGATTGCTGATGCTGTAGCTACTGTGGAAGGTAAAGTATGCGCACAATGTGAATTTACCTTTATCGTAGGAGAACAAAAATAAAGCACACGAATTTCGTGTGCTTAACGCTTACTTCACTCGAGGTAAGCTTTTTTTATTTTTCTGTAGCTTCTTGTAATACTTCAATAGACGTAATTTTAACTGGATCTACAGGTTTTGAATTTTCGCCTGTTTCACTTGTTGTCACTTTTTCTTTGGCGATTTTATCGACGACATCCATACCGTCGATGACTTGACCAAACACAGCGTATTTGCCATCAAGTTCAGGTCGGCCACCATCTTTATACGCATCGATGATTTTTTGCGGGTAGTATTGGATGGCTAGACCGTCTGATTTGTCTTCGTGATTTTGAACGATGAAGAATTGGCTTCCTAGACTATCTGGTGCACTGCTGCTGGCCATGGAAAGGGCACCATTTAAATGATACAATTGATTTGAGGTCTCAGCTTCAAATCCTTTGCCCCAAATACTCTCTCCCCCCGTACCGTCACCTTTTGGATCACCACTTTGAATCATAAAATCTTCAATAACACGATGGAAAGTCACGTTATTATAGTAGCCTTCTTTAGCGTGAGTGATAAAGTTCTCCACAGCTTTAGGAGCAATTTTGGGAAATAGTTTGATTTTAATCGCGCCATCTGTAGTATTGAGTTGGACAAGATCTTCATCTGCTTTGACGTTTTTATCCAATTGCGGCAAGTCTAATGCATTTAGATCTACGGAATCGCTTGTTTTGGTTTCACTTTGAGTCGTAGTCGTACTCGTTGCTGTCGTTTTTGTATCGTTGGTACAGGCACTTAATGCAACAGTGGTTAAGGCAAGTGTTGCAAGTGTCCACATGATTTTTTTGTTCACAGTCATTGCTCCTTTTATTCTGATACTCTTATGATACCAAAACATTTAAGTAACGTAAGTAAAAAACAAGAAGTTTTAAGAAAAATATTGAGAAACGAGAAGCTTTTCTCTATACTACCTATAGAAAGAGGTGGAACATGAAGATTTTTATCCGGATATTTTTTGTTTTGTTATTTATAGTAGTGGTGGGATTGATATTTGCAGGAAATTATTTTTATAATTATGCCGTCGTTCCATCAGAAAAAAGTTTTTTAGAATCGGATACACCCGGAACTAAAGTGAAAAAATCGGCTGATCAAGAATGGTTTGAACAAGCCACTGGCCGAACCGATTGGCATTTAACGGCTGAAGATGGGTTAAAATTGCGCGCTATTTATATTCCAAGTGATAGTCCCTCAACAAAGACGGCTCTAGTGGTACATGGGTACATGGGCAAAGCAGACACAATGGCGGCGTATGCGAAGATGTACCATGACATGGGCTATAATGTCTTAGTCCCAGATGCGCGCGGTCATGGCCAAAGTGAAGGGGATTATATTGGATTTGGCTGGCATGAACGTCGTGATATGGTGGGATGGATTGATGAAATCATCCAAAAAAATGGTTCCGATGAAACCATTACACTATTTGGGATTAGTATGGGGGCAGCGACGGTCATGATGACTGCCGGTGAACCGTTACCAAAAAATGTCGTTTCGATCGTCGAAGATTGCGGGTATGCTTCTGTCAATGAAGAATTGACCTATCAATTAAAAGAATTATTTGGTTTACCAGCCTTTCCATTGATTCCGGTAACAAGCTTAGTCACCAAAGTCCGTGCAAATTACTTTTTTGGCGAAGCAGATGTTGTCAAACAGTTGCATAAAAATCAACTGCCAATATTGTTTATCCATGGAGATGCGGATACTTTTGTACCGTTTCACATGTTAGATGAAGTCTATGAGGCAACGAATGGTCCAAAAGAAAAATGGGTCGTACCTGGTGCAGAACATGCGAAAAGTTATGCTGTGGATCCTGAACAATACCGTCAAAAAGTAAAGGCCTTTTTAGAAAAGTACAATTAAATCAAACGGACAATGAGAGATTTAGGAGAGTCTAGGGAAAGTAATAGACAAACGACTAGTCAGTAGGTACAATGAAAGAGACTTTTTGACACACTAGGTTAGTATATAGAATGGAGGACAAGTTTAATGTCCATGTTTTTAGATCAAGTAACAATTGACGTCAAAGCCGGAAAAGGCGGCGACGGAATGGTCGCGTTTCGCCGTGAGAAATACGTACCAGATGGCGGACCTGCCGGAGGTGACGGTGGACGTGGTGGCGATGTGATTTTAGAAGTTGATGAGGGCTTGCGCACGTTAATGGATTTTCGCTTTAATCGTCACTTTAAAGCAATTCCTGGAGAAAACGGGATGAGTAAAGGGATGCACGGTCGGGGATCAGAAGATCTATACGTGAAAGTGCCACAAGGAACGACAGTACGTGATGCAGAGACGGGCGCATTTATCGGAGATTTAGTCGAGCAAGGCCAAACCTTGGTGATCGCAAAAGGCGGTCGCGGTGGACGTGGGAATATCCGATTTGCTTCACCTCGTAATCCAGCACCAGAGATTGCTGAAAATGGTGAGCCTGGCCAAGAACGCAAGATCGAACTAGAATTAAAAGTATTAGCCGATGTAGGTTTAGTTGGATTTCCTTCAGTAGGAAAATCAACCTTACTTTCAGTGATTTCTTCAGCCAAACCTAAAATTGGCGCGTATCACTTTACAACGTTAGTTCCAAATCTAGGAATGGTTACAACAAGCGAAGGCCAAAGCTTTGTGGTAGCAGATCTTCCAGGATTGATTGAAGGAGCTTCACAAGGTGTGGGCTTAGGAACGCAATTTTTACGTCATATCGAACGGACACGTGTTATTTTGCATATTGTCGATATGAGCGGTATGGAAGGTCGCGACCCTTATGAAGATTATCTAGCAATCAATGCAGAGCTAGCGACACATAACTTGCGCTTGTTAGAACGTCCGCAGTTGATCGTGGCCAATAAAATGGATATGCCAGACGCTGAAGAAAACTTAAAACTCTTCAAAGAAAAACTAGCAGCTGAACAAGACGATGAATTTGCAGATCCAATTCCGGTCTTCCCAATTTCAGGGGTAACACGACAAGGAATTGATGCTTTATTGAATGCGACTGCTGAATTGCTTGATGTGACAGATGAATTCTTATTATATGAAGAAGAAGTGGAAGAAGATGTAGTCGAATATGGCTTACGCAATGAAGGACCTGAGTTTGTGATCGATCGTCAACCAGATGCTTCTTGGATCTTAAGTGGTGAAAAACTAGAAAAACTATTTGAGATGACGAATTTTGATCATGATGAAACGGTCATGCGTTTTGCCCGTCAATTACGTGCAATGGGTGTCGACGAAGCGTTACGTACTCGTGGAGCTAAAGATGGTGACATCGTACGAATCGGGAACTTCGAGTTTGAATTTGTAGAATAAATATAAATAAGAAGAAGCTCTTTATGAGTTTCTTCTTATTTCTTTGTGTTTTCCTTATTTATTGGTAGAATAAAAAGAAAACGCAAAGAAAGAAGTGGTCTAGATGGAAAAACGAGTGATCGTCGTGACGTTTGAGGAAAATGCACTGGCCTATCAAGCATTTTCAGAAGCAAAAAAACTTTATGCGACAAGACAATTAAAAGTGGAACAAATGGCTGTTGTGAAACATTCTGAAGATGGCGAACATAAATTTTCGATTGAAGATTTTTTTGATCCAACAGGTTCGAATGCGACAACGACAGGTGGTATCATTGGAATGATCGTTGGTGTATTAGTCAGTCCACTTGCCATATTACTTGGTTGGTTTGGCGGAAGTTTAATCGGCGCAAGTAAAGATGCTAAAGAGTTATCCACAGCAAAAAATATTTTCGAACATTTAATCAGTCAAATCAATGAAGGAAATACTGGATTGATCTTGATTGTTGAAGAAGACGACAATCGTCCATTGAACGAATTGATGATGAATCAGTTAGGTGGGTCGATTCACCGCTTTACTTTTGAAGAGGTGGAATCAGAAATTAAACATGCAAAAGAAGTGCAAGATGAAACAAGTGCCTCGACAAAAGAAAATTGGATGGCACGACATAAAAAATAAGCAAAAGAAACGAGTCGAAAGATGGAATTAGAATTTTTAGGTACGGGCGCGGGTGTCCCAGCAAAACACCGTAATGTGACATCGATTGCATTAAAATTACTAGATGAACGCAATAAAGTATGGTTGTTCGATTGTGGTGAAGGGACGCAAATGCAAATTTTACGTACCACAATTCGTCCGCGAAAAATTGAAAAAATCTTTATTACACATTTACACGGAGATCATATTTTCGGATTACCTGGATTATTAAGTAGCCGGTCTTTTCAAGGTGGCGATGAAGGGTTAGAAATTTATGGACCAAAAGGGATCGAAGAATATGTTCGTACGTCTCTGAAACTCTCACAATCTCGTTTATCTTATCCGCTGACGTTTATCGAATTAGATGAAGAAGGACTGATTTTTGAGGATGATCGGTTTCAAGTCTTTACTAAAAGGTTAGACCATGGGATTGAGTGTTTTGGGTATCGAGTGGTTGAAAAAGATTATCCAGGAGAATTGCAAGTAGCACAACTTACGGCTTTAGGCGTGACACCTGGCCCCATCTTTGGTCGATTAAAACGAGGGGAAACGGTCACGTTAGAAAGCGGTGAAACAATCAATGGATTAGACTTTCTAGGCAAGGCTAAAAAAGGGAGAATCGTGACGATATTAGGCGATACAAGATATTGTCCAGCAGCGATCGAACTGGCGCAACATGCAGATGTGTTAGTCCACGAAAGTACATTCAATAAGCATGAAGCCAAAATGGCGCGTGCCTATTGTCATTCCACAACATATCAAGCCGCAACCGTTGCGCAAAAAGCCAACGTACGTCTATTGTGTTTAACGCATATTAGCGCACGTTATCTAGCCAAAGAATCAAAGGAACTTGAACAAGAAGCACAAGAGATTTTTGAACATAGTCAACTCATGAAAGATTTTGATATAATCGATATTCCATTTCAAACAGAAGAGGTGTAGAAGATGAAGTTAAAAGGTAAAGTTGTGTTTGTAACAGGAGCTTCAGCAGGGTTAGGAAAAAAAATCTGTTATGAGGCGGCTAAACAAGGTGCGATCGTAGTGGCCTGTGCCCGACGAATCGATGAATTAACAAAAGTAAAACAAACGTGTGCTGCATTAAGTAAACAAGAAGCATTTTGTTATCAATTAGATGTTTCAAATCCTACACAAGTTGATCAAGTTCTAGAAGCTATTTCTTTAGAAGTCGGTCCTATCGATGTCTTGGTCAATAATGCAGGTTTTGGTATTTTTGAAGATTTTGTCGCGTTTGATTTTGAAAAAACACGCCAAATGTTCGAAGTCAATGTATTAGGATTGATGTATATTACACAAAAAATCGCCGCACAGATGGTACAAGCCCAAAAAGGAAGCATTATCAATATTGCGTCGATTGCTGGGAAGATCGCGACACCAAAAACTGCGGTTTATTCGGCTACAAAATTTGCTGTATTAGGATTTTCAAATGCGTTGCGTCTTGAATTGAAACCATATGGTGTAAGTGTTACTACAGTAAATCCTGGACCAATGGAAACAAACTTTTTCACTACGGCAGATCCTTCAGGAAACTACGTCAACGGCGTGAAACCTTTCTTATCAAGTCCAGAAGTATTAGCTAAAAAAATTGTACGAACGATGCATAAACCAAAGCGCGAAATCAATCAGCCGAAAATTATGAACGCAGCAGCAAAAGCGTATACGCTATTTCCAAGTGTGGGTGATTATTTAGCAAGTGGTATTTTAAATAAAAAATAAGTGAATGTAGTATAAAGGGGTTAGGACATGAAAAATCAGTGGCGAGTTATAGTAGGGTTAGTATTGGCATTTATTATCGTGATCTTTGCAGTGTTAAATAATCAAGACGTAAAGATTAGTTTTGGGTTTACACAATTGAATGCGCCGCTTGTATTGGTGATTATGGGATCAGCATTTATTGGCGCAGTCGTGATCGCGTTAGTAGCGACTAGCGGCTATTTGAAGCAAAAGAAAACAATTAAAGAGTTGCGCAATCAAGCATTGACTGACGATGCAATCATCGAACGTCGAGTAGCAGAAAAACGTGCCGAATTAGAGCGCGAATATGCAAACAAAGCAGTCGAAATGCAACAAGCATTTGATCAAAATCAAGTCTCGATCGAAGAGGCGAATGAAACTAAATCGTTAGACGATACAATCGAATAAAAAAAGAAAAGAAGAAGTCCTAAAGAGGTGACTTCTTCTCTTTTTTTGGCTTTTTTGCTATAATATGCAAGTTGGGAGTGATTGTGTGCCGAAAAAAAAATACGAATGGATCGAGCCGCAAACGGTTCAATTACCAGTAGAATTTACACAAGCGTTACAAGCTGAGCAACTACCAGAAATTTTAGCACCGATTCTATATACACGTGGAATCCAAACGAAAGAAGCGTTGCATGACTTTTTATATCCAGACCTTGCAAGCTTACATGATCCTTTTTTACTTTACGATATGGAACGAGTGATCGAACGTATCCAACAAGCGCTGATGGAAGAAGAAGCGATCTTGATTTACGGGGATTATGATGCCGATGGAATCACCAGTACAACCGTGTTAAAAGAAGCATTAGAATTACTTGGTGCACAGGTATCGACGTATTTACCAAATCGCTTTACTGATGGCTACGGACCAAATACACGTGTCTATAAAGAACAAATCGAAGCGGGGATTCAATTGATTATTACGGTCGATAATGGCGTATCTGGTCATGAAGCCATTGAATATGCGCGCACTCAAGGTGTTGACGTTATCGTAACGGATCATCATGAATTACCAGAAATCTTACCAAATGCTTACGCGATTATTCATCCAAAACATCCACAAGGGGCTTATCCATTTAAAGAATTAGCTGGAGTAGGAGTAGCCTTTAAACTCGTCTGTGCACTGCTAGAAGAAGTCGTTTATGATGCATTAGATCTCGTTGCAATTGGAACGGTCGCAGATATGGTCTCCTTGACTGGTGAAAATCGGGTATTGGTCTCACAAGGGATCAAAGCATTGAAGCAAACGCAGCGTTTAGGACTACTTGAATTGTTCAACGTAAGCGGAGTGGATCCTTTGACTATCTCAGGAGAAACAATCGGATTTTCTTTAGCCCCTAGATTAAATGCTTTAGGTCGTCTAGCTGATGCCAATGAGGCGATTACGTTATTGTCGACATTTGATTCACAAGAGGCCAGTCAACTGGCAAAAGAATTAGATGAATGGAACACAAAGCGAAAAGCGCTCGTTGAAGCGGTTATGGAAGAAGCGACAAAACAATTAAATCCAATACATCAAGTCAATGTATTGCTTGGTGATGAGTGGCACGAAGGCGTATTAGGTATTGTAGCAGGTCGGATTATGCAAGAAACAGCAAAACCTACTATTGTGTTGACACGTTTAGCCTCGGGTTTGGTTAAAGGATCTGGTCGTAGTATTCCGCAAGTGGATTTGTTTATGATGCTATCTCAATGGAAAGAAGAATTTCGCTCTTTTGGTGGACATCATTCGGCGATTGGGATTACGTTAGAAGAAGCGTATGTCGATACCCTCCAGCAAAAAATGGATGCGTATCTGTTAGAGAAAGGACTTGAGAACAAAGGGCTTCCGTTAAACATTGCAGCTTCCTTATCATTGTCTCAAGTCGACCTCACTTTAGTGGAGGCGATTGATCGTTTTGCCCCATTTGGAATGGACAATGCGTTACCATTATTTGAATTTGATCATTTAAAAGTCGACAACTTATCCGCGATCGGTGCCAAGCGAAACCATTTGAAAGGTGTGCTCCAAGAAGCACAACATCAATTGGATATGATTGCTTTTCAAATGGGAGATTCTTTAGATGCTTTGCAAGCAGACAATGTGTCGTTTGTTGGAAAACTGACGCTCAATGAATGGAATGGTCGAAAAAAGGTCCAACTACAAGTAGAAGATTATGCTACAAAAGGTGTCCAATTCTATGATTATCGAACAAAAAAACGTATGTTGCCCATGGAAGAAGGAATCTATCTTTCGTTTACTGATCGCTCTTCTACATTTAAAAAGAGTTTGCCACATCTTACAGAATTAACCAATGAACACGCAATTAAAGAATGGATTGAAACAGCGCCATCCACCACGAAAATCGTATTTGTGGATTGTCCGATATCATTAGAATGGTTACGTCTTATTTATCAAGCAGAAGTGACACAAAATTACTATTTAGTTTTTGAGACCGAAGATGATGCCTATTTAGACGGTCTTGGAACGCGTGAACAATATGCCCGCTTGTTTACCTTGGTCAAACAAGTCAACACACTAGACATTCGGTATAAATTAGCAGAAGTTGCGAAATACTTAAATTTACCACCGAAACTATTAATTTTCATGATTCAAGTGTTTTTTGAGTTGAAATTTGTTACAATAGACGATGGTGTTTTAAGTTATGTTCCTGACGCACCCAATCGGGCACTGTCAGAAAGTGTTCTTTATCAAGAGCGCCAGTTAAAGATGGAGAGTCAATCCTTTTTGCAATTAACAAACTTAGAAAATTTAAAACAATGGTTTTTTTCATAGGAGGAAAAAATGGATTTAAAAAATTATATCGCAAGTATCGAAAATTATCCGTCAGAAGGAATCGTCTTTCGTGACATTTCACCTTTAATGGCAGATGGCGATGCTTACCGTGCCGCTACACATGAAATTGTAAAATATGCAGAAGAAAAACAAATCGATATGGTCGTAGGACCTGAAGCACGTGGATTTATCGTCGGTTGTCCAGTAGCCTATGAATTAGGTGTTGGTTTTGCTCCTGTTCGCAAACCTGGAAAATTACCACGTAAAACAATTTCTGTCTCATATGATTTAGAATATGGGAGTGATACATTATCGTTGCACGCTGATGCAATCAAACCAGGTCAACGCGTATTGATTTGTGACGATCTACTTGCAACAGGTGGTACGATTAAAGCGACTATCGAATTGATCGAAGAACTAGGTGGAATCGTGGTAGGTTGTGCATTTTTAATTGAATTAAAAGATTTACATGGCCGTGACAAAATCGAAGGCTATGACATGATTACATTGATGGAATATTAAAAAAAGCAAGTGAGCTAAATAGGCTCACTTGCTTTTTTTATTCCGATCGTTTGGTATAAGAAGAAAAGCGCGCATTCTTTTTTTGATAGTGTAAACGGTAGCGCTTATCGTCCCATGCAACCAACCACATAATTCCTAACGGACAAAAAATTAAAAACGAAATCAACGTACCTGCACGACCAAGCAACATACCGACTAACAACACGACTAAAATAAATCCATAGCGACGAATGGCTTCCATTTTCTTCACTCCTAATCATTATACGAACAAACGTTTGCTTTATTAGTATACAAACATTTGTTCGTTTTGTAAAGAGGAATCGACGAAAAAATACGTCTAACTATTATCGCATTCACGATGGAATTTAAAAAAACATAAAGAAAAAGATTCTCTAGTGGAAAAACTAGAGAATCTTCCTATTAATTATCTAAATGTCGGTACAAGCCGACTACTTTACCTAAGATACGCACGGAATCAAGTAAAATAGGGGCTAAAAAATCATTTTCGGGTTGTAGTCGAATATGATCACTTTCTTTATAGAACGTTTTACAGGTCGCTTCATTTTCATCAGTCATTGCAATCACGATATCTCCGTTTTGAGCGATATCTTGTTTACGAATAATCACTTGATCGCCATCTAAAATTCCCGCATTGATCATACTTTCACCACGAATCGTTAGCATAAACAATTGACTTTGTTCATGTAAAAAATCAGGTGGTAGAGGGAAAAAATCTGAAGCATCCTCGACTGCTAAAATCGGTTCACCAGCTGTTACCACACCTAGTAGTGGAATTTGAGTAGGGGCAATATCGAGTACTTCTAATCCTTTGGTCGTTAATTCGATGGCTCGCGGTTTCGTTGGATCACGTTGAATATATCCCTTCTTTTCTAAACGAGCTAAATGCCCGTGAACAGTAGAGGTAGAAGAAAGTTGCACAGCTGCTCCGATCTCACGAACAGTGGGTGGATATCCTTTTTCTACTACTTTTGTATGTATAAATTTTAATACTTCTAATTGACGACTTTCTGTACGTCTAGCCAACGTTTACACCTTCTTTCGAATTCTAATTTAATTTTATCATACGTTTACATTGAATTCAAACAAATGTTCGTATGTGACCGATCTGATAGTTGTCTTTTTAAGCATAATCTATTACTATGAAGAAAAAGCACTGGAGGAATCGATATGTTATCAGAACAAAAGATGGCAAGAATCAATGAATTAGCACGGAAAAAGAAAGCAAGTGGCTTAAGTGAAGGCGAACTTGCAGAACAAAAATTACTGCGTGAAGAGTATCTTGAAGCCTTTCGTGGTGGGATGAGACACCACATTGAAGGGATGAAAGTTGTGGATCCAGAAGGAAATGACGTTACACCAGATAAATTAAAAGAAATTCAACGTCAAAAAGGATTGCACGATCGCGGATAAAAATTAAGATAAGGAATGTAATCTTTGAGGAACAAAGATTGCGTTCCTTGTTTTTTTCTTTTATAATAGAGAAGTATATTAATAGTAAAAAAAACCAAAAAACGGAGGCGTTACATTTGTTTGATAAAATTGATCAATTAGGTGTCGATACATTACGTACATTAAGTATCGATGCAGTACAAAAAGCCAACTCAGGGCATCCAGGATTACCAATGGGAGCTGCACCAATGGCTTACGCATTATGGACAAAACATTTAAAAATCAATCCGGCTACTTCTCGTAATTGGGTTGACCGTGATCGTTTCGTTTTATCAGCAGGACATGGATCAGCATTATTATACAGCTTGCTTCACACTGCAGGATACAACGTGACGACAGAAGATCTAAAAAGCTTCCGTCAATGGGAAAGTAAAACACCAGGACATCCTGAAGTCAATCATACTGACGGTGTCGAAGCGACAACTGGCCCATTAGGACAAGGTGTGGCAATGGCAGTTGGGATGGCAATGGCCGAAGCGCATTTAGCCGCAACATACAACAAACCAAATTATAATGTCATTGATCATTACACATATGCACTATGTGGTGATGGGGACTTGATGGAAGGTGTTTCACAAGAAGCAGCTTCAATGGCAGGTCATTTAAAATTAGATAAATTGATCGTACTATACGATTCAAATGATATTTCACTAGATGGTCCAACAAATAAATCATTTACGGAAAATGTAGGTCAACGCTTTGAAGCATATGGCTGGCAACATATTTTGGTCAAAGAAGGCAATGACCTAGAAGCGATTAGTCGTGCAATTGAAGAAGCTAAAGCAGAAACTGGAAAACCAACCTTGATTGAAATTAAAACAATTATTGGATTTGGTGCTCCAAAACAAGGGACTTCTGGCGTTCACGGAGCTCCTTTAGGTCTTGAAGGGGTACAAGCAGCCAAAGCAGCATATGGATGGGATTACCCAGAGTTTACAGTTCCTGAAGAAGCAAAAGCACGTTTTAAAGAAGCGATCAATGATCGTGGTGCCAAAGCAGAAGCAGCGTGGAATGTTTTATTTGCAGATTATGAAACAGCTTATCCAGAACTAGCAGCACAATTCAAAGCCGCTTTTGCTGGCGAGTTACCTGAAAATTGGGACCAAGAAATGCCACGTTATGAAGAAGGATCAAGCCAAGCAAGCCGTGTATCAAGTAAAGAAATGATCCAAGCAATCTCAAAAGCCGTTCCAAGTTTCTGGGGTGGTTCAGCGGATCTTTCAAGCTCAAACAATACAATGGTTGCAGCAGAATCTGATTTCGAACCAGAAAATTATGCTGGTCGTAATATTTGGTATGGTGTACGTGAATTTGCGATGGCTGCTGCAATGAACGGAATCCAATTACATGGTGGAACACAAGTATACGGCGGAACATTCTTTGTATTCGTAGATTACTTACGTCCAGCAGTACGTCTATCTGCTATTCAAGGCGTACCAGTAACTTATGTGTTAACACATGATTCAGTTGCTGTAGGTGAAGATGGCCCAACCCACGAACCTGTAGAACAATTATCAAGTTTACGTTCAATGCCAAACTTACATGTGATTCGCCCGGCTGATGGAAATGAAACACGCGCAGCATGGAAAATCGCCATGGAATCCAAAACAACACCAACCGTATTGGTATTAAGCCGTCAAAATCTACCTGTATTGCCAAATACTGTTACAGATGCAGATGAAAACGTGAAAAAAGGAGCGTATGTGGTCTCTCCTCAAAACGGTGAAACACCAGAAGGTATCTTGATTGCGACAGGTTCTGAAGTGTATTTAGCTTATGAAGCGCAACAAGCTTTAAAAGAAAAAGGAATCGATGTGTCTGTTGTCTCAATGCCAAGTATGGAATTATTTGAAAAACAAAGTCCAGAATACAAACAAAGTGTATTGCCAAAACAAGTGAAAAAACGTGTGGCAATCGAAGCTGGATCACCATTTGGATGGGATCGTTATACTAAATGTCATGGTAAAGTGATTGCCATCGATCATTTTGGGGCTTCAGCTCCAGGAACAACCGTCTTGGAAGAATTTGGCTTCACGGTAGCAAATGTTGTTGAAACATTTGAAACATTATAGTCATTAAATTTTAATCTAAGGTACGATAAAAAAACTCTGTTGGTCTGACGCGGCTAAACGGAGTTTTTTTATCGTTTTTTATGAAAATGCTCGTGATGCTTTTATGAACAATTTGATTTTTTAGTGAAGATAATCGTATAATATAGTAAGGTTAATGGGAAAATTAGGAGGAATTTATGACGCAGAAAACAAGAAGTCAACGACACCAAAAACAAGCGACGCCACGTCGACCACTTACTATGGCGCTTCCGCTTGCCGGAGCCGCGATGATGGTGACACCAATGGTCGTGGATGTATCTCAACAAGTTTCAGCTGATGAAGTCGGATACAGCCAAGCGCAACAATTAATTAATCAAATTGGACCATCTGCTTCACAAATCGCCGATCAATATGATTTATATGCCTCTGTCATGATCGCACAAGCGTTATTAGAAAGTGGTAATGGGGGCTCTACTCTTTCTAGCGCACCTTATTACAATTTATTTGGTGTTAAAGAATATCACGGTGGGCCATCAGTTTGGTTATCCACACAAGAGTATTTAAATGGTCAATGGGTGACGATGAGCGAACCTTTTAGACAATACAATTCTTATTATGAGTCATTAGTGGATCATGCGAATGTCTTAGTGTCACAAGGTGCAATGACAGGACAACCTCGATATGCAGGTTCATTTAAGCGCAATGCACCAAGTTATTATGAAGCTACGGCAGCTTTAACTGGTCGTTATGCGACAGATCCTACTTATGGACAAAAATTAAATTGGTTGATCCAAAACTATCAATTGACACAATACGATACTGGTAGTTCATATGTTGAAGCGACACCAGTAGTTGAAGAAACTGCTACACAATCCGCTCAAGCAGCAGTCCAAACCACATCAGGTACAACATATACTGTCGTCGAAGGGGATAGCTTATGGTCAATTGCCCAAAAATATAACGTATCTTTAGATGATTTGATTGCTAAAAACAATATTTCTGGAAATCTGATCGTAGTTGGACAACAATTAACACTATAATTAAATAGATCAAAAAAAGAGATATCCAATCCTGGTTATCTCTTTTTTCGTAAAGAAAGAAGGAGCATAAGATGAAACCTTATTTATTTGTAATTGGAGATGTTCATGGACAATATGACTTGATGATGAATCTATTGAAAGACTATGACCCAGTGGTCCATCAACTTGTCTTTATTGGGGATTTGATTGATCGTGGACCTAAAAGTGTAGCTTGTATGCGTCAAGCGAAACAACTTGTAGAGACAGATCAAGCGATTTATTTAAAAGGCAATCATGAAGATTATCTATTACGTTTTTTAGCTGATCCAGAAGATGTATTTGAACGCTATCTTTTAAATGGTGGACAAGCCACGATCGAAGGATTATTGCATCAAGGCGCAACAGCAGAATATTCGCCTACTGAAATGGCGATGATGATTCGCTCAAGAGAAAAAGAACTTATTGCGTTTTTGGAAGCATTACCGTATGTTTATGAATGGAACGACTATTTATGCGTTCATGCTGGAGTCAATTTAGCCTTGTCAGATTGGAGAAATACGACATCACATGATTTTTTATGGATTCGTGAACCGTTTCATCACTTGCCAAATCAAACGGGAAAAACAATTGTTTTTGGACATACGATCACGCAAGTTTTAGCTGGTGACAATGAATCGACAGCTTTGTGGCAACACGATCATAAAATTGGGATCGACAGCGGGGCAACATATGGTGGTGTATTACATGGTGTGATTTTTGATCGAACAACATTACTTCAAGATATAAGCTATCCCAATTATACAAATATTTGGACAGGCGAACGTTAGGAAAGAAGGAGAAACATGGACAATACTATACGAAAACAAATACAGGACGCTTTACCACACTATCAGACTAAACAAATTCATGCAGTGATCGACTTACTTGAAGCAGGGAATACGATCCCATTTATCGCACGTTATCGCAAAGAGCAAACGCAAGCGTTAGATGAGGTGGCAATCAAAGAGATTTCAGACACTGCTACGCATACGCTCGCACTAGCAAAACGAAAAACAGATATTCTTCATCGAATAATGGAACTAGAAAAGTTGACACCAAGTTTGCAAAAAGCGATCGAAGAAACAACACAGCTAAACCGTTTAGAAGAGCTTTATCAGCCATATAAACAAAAACGACGCACAAAAGCGATGATCGCCAAAGAAAATGGGTTATTGCCGTTGGCTCAATGGATCCAAACCTATCCTAAAACCGGAGACCTTTTAAAACAATCCGCACACTATTGCAATGAACAAGTATTGACGCCCGAAGATGCTCTTCAAGGTGCACAAGATATTATCGCAGAATCGATAAATGAAAAAATCCATCTAAAAAAATGGATTAGAGAGCATATATGGCGTTTTGGCAAATTGGCAACGAAATTAAAAAAACAAGCAGAAGATGAAGAAGAAACTTACCGTATGTATTATGAATACGAAGAGAAACTCACCACGATTGTGCCACACCGAGTATTAGCTATGAATCGTGGGGAAAAAGCAGGGATTTTAAGTGTAAAATTACTAGTAGACGATACAAAGATTAAAGAGTTTTTATATCGAAATTGTTGTCCAACGACTACGATTGCAAAAGAAATTCTGTATCAAAGTGTTGATCAAGCGTATAAAAAAGCGATTTTCCCAGCAATTGAACGAGAAATTCGTAACGAGTTAACTGAAAAAGCCGATGCACAAGCCATTCATATCTTTGGCGAAAATTTACGCAACTTATTATTGCAATCGCCATTAAAAAATCAAATCATTTTAGGTTTAGATCCAGCCTATCGCACAGGATGTAAATTAGCTATCATCGATCAAACGGGATCTGTCTTGCATATCGATGTCATTTATCCGCATCCACCTGCTTCTGAAGCTCAACGAAAACAAAGTAAACAAGTATTTAAAGACTTACTTATGCGTTATAACGTGAACATGGTCGCCATTGGAAATGGAACGGCCAGTCGTGAATCGGAGCAGTTTGTCGCCGATTGTGTAAACGAGTGTGATCGAACGATTTATTTTACCATCGTGAGTGAAGCAGGAGCGTCGATTTATTCAGCAAGTGACGTAGCAAGAAAAGAATTTCCTGACTTGACCGTAGAAAAACGAAGCGCCATCAGTATCGCACGACGCTTGCAAGATCCATTAGCAGAACTTGTAAAAATCGATCCTCAATCTGTTGGAGTTGGACAGTATCAACACGATGTTTCTCAGACGAAATTAAAATCAGAATTGGAATTTGTGGTCGAAACCGTAGTAAACCAAGTAGGAGTGGATGTGAATACAGCAAGTGCAGAATTGTTGGTTCATATTGCAGGGTTGACGAAAACTACTGCAGAAAATATTGTCGCCTATCGAATGGAAAATGGTCCTTTTAAACAGCGTAAAGAGTTAGAAAAAGTACCGCGTTTAGGACCAAAAGCATTTGAGCAAGCGATTGGCTTTTTGCGTATTTTTGATAGTCTTGAACCATTAGATCAGACTGCGATCCATCCAGAAAGTTATCCATTGGCAGAAGAAATTTTATCTGTATTGCGTCTGGATAAGCGTAATTTAGGAGAAAAACCAGTCCATTCTCTTTTATCTGAACAAGAGGTTTTACAAGCGATCGATCAAAGTACGATATTATCTGCGTTGACACTACATGATCTTTATACGCAATTGCTTCATCCACGTGCAGATATTCGTGAAAAAATGCCAAAACCAATTCTAAGGCAAGATGTATTGACCATCAAAGATGTCTCTGATGGAATGCAGTTAACAGGAACCGTACGAAATGTAGTCGACTTTGGCGCATTTGTGGATATTGGATTAAAACAAGACGGGCTAGTTCATGTTTCAAAAATGAGTACAAAATTTGTAAAAAATGCGACCACTTTAGTATCTGTAGGTGATATTGTTACAGTATGGGTCGAGGCGATCGATTTAGCTAGACAACGCGTTAGTTTAACGATGATCGATCCAAAACATTTTGCTACAAAAGCCAAAAACTCATAAGAAACAAGAAAAACTAATTGCTATTTTGGAGGGATTGTAAGATAATAGGCAACGGTTCGAAAAGTTTTAGAATCAATTGAATGATAGGTAGAAAAGAGGAAATGAACCATGAAAGAACAAGACTCATTGTATCATTTTGTAGGAATCAAAGGTTCTGGTATGAGCTCTTTGGCTTTAGTTCTACATGAAAAAGGCTATCACGTACAAGGTTCAGACGTAGCCACTTATTTTTTCACACAACGCGATTTAGAGAAAGCAAATATTCCATTAATGGTCTTTAATAAAGAAAATATCCAACCCAATATGACTGTAATTGCAGGAAATGCCTTTCCAGATACACACGAAGAACTGGTACAAGCAAAAGAATTAGGCTTGGAAATTGTCCGTTATCATGATTTCATCGGACAATTTATTCAAAATTTTACAAGTATTGCAGTCACTGGCGCACACGGAAAAACAAGCACTACCGGGATGTTGGCACATGTATTCACCGGCATCAAACCAACGAGTTATTTAATTGGAGATGGTACGGGTCATGGACAACCGGATGCTGAATTTTTTGCATTTGAAGCGTGCGAATATCGCCGCCACTTTTTAGCGTATTCACCAGACTACGCCATTATGACCAATATCGATTTCGATCATCCAGATTACTATAAGAGTATCGATGATGTGTTTTCTGCTTTCCAAACAATGGCTAGTCAAGTTAAAAAAGCGATTCTCGCTTATGGTGATGACGCGTATTTAAGAAAATTAGAAGCAGATGTTCCGATTTATTATTATGGGTTAAATGATGATGACGATATTCAAGCAAAAAACATCGAGCGTACGACGACTGGTTCCGAATTTGATGTCTTTTTTAATGACACATTCATTGGACATTTTGTGATTCCAGCATTCGGTGCTCACAATATCAATAATGCTTTAGGTGTGATTGCTGCAGCCTATCTAGAAAAACTAGATATGAACTTAGTAGCAAAAGAACTGTTGAGTTTTGCAGGTGTAAAACGTCGCTTTACAGAAAAGAAAGTAGCCGATATGACGATCGTTGACGATTATGCACATCATCCAGCTGAAATTATTGCAACAATTGATGGCGCGCGTCAAAAATATCCAGATAAAGAAATTATCGCAGTGTTCCAACCACATACATTTACTCGGACCATTGCATTGATGGATGAATTTGCTGAGGCATTGGATTTAGCCGACCACGTATACTTATGTGATATCTTTGGATCTGCTCGTGAGACACAAGGTGAAGTGAAGATCGAAGACTTAGGAGATAAAATTACTAAAGGTGGTCAAGTGATCACGGAAGAAAATGTTTCGCCTTTGTTAAACTATGAAGATGCGGTGATTATTTTTATGGGTGCAGGTGATGTTCAAAAATTTGAACATGCTTATGAAGAACTCTTAAGCAAAACAACGCGTAGTGTGTTATAACTAAACAAAGATTTTATCTGATTTAGATAAAATCTTTGTTTTTTCTTTTTTATAAGCGATCGAACTTGCACTTTTTGTGGGTTTTGATAAAATTAAGAAAAATAGAAGTTGGAGGAGTATGTTTTGAATATAGGGAAACCGAGAAAAATTGGAAAGACGATTGATGAAATCGAAGAAGGTGATTCGTTATCTTTAACAGAATCGATTGAAGACAATCAATTATTATTATATTTAGGACTAACAAATGATGCAAATCCTTTATATATCCAGCATGATTATGCACAAAAAACGTCGTATGAACGTCCAATCGTTCCCTCGATTATGCTTATGGGGATTATTACAAGTGCTGTATCAAAGCATTTACCTGGAGCAGGCTCTCATGTTGTCAATTTTTCGGTCAATTTTATTGAACCTGTGTATCACTATGAAACCTTAACCTTTGATTTTGAAGTCATCAAAGTCGATAAAATGAAAGATGTGGTGACGATTTCTGTTGAAGCGATCAATGCAGAAAAAGATCGAGTACTAGATGCCGTAGTGATGGTTCAGCCACCACTTCTTACACAAGAAAGCGAGGATATACATGAATAATACGTATACAGAAACAACGGGTTTAAATCGTTTTTATGGAAAAGTTTACGGCTTTTTCGCAATGGGATTGAGTATTAGCGCATTAGCTGCGTATTTATCGATTAATGTATTTCAAGAACAAATGATGCAATTTGTCCGTAACTTTCCATTAGGGATTACGGGGATTTGGTTGATCGAATTGGTTTTAGTTGTCGTAATGAGTGCGAAAGCTGCCAAAAATCCTGCCTTAACCTTAGCTGGTTTTATCGTCTACTCTTTATTAAATGGGATTACACTTTCTGTAACACTGATGATGTTTACAGCATCGAATGTGACAATCGCCTTTGTGACAGCAGCGGCTACATTTTTTGCGATGTCGGCTTACGGGATCATGACCAAGCGTGATTTAAGTAAAATTGGTCAAATTGGGATCGGGTTATTAATTGGTGTAATCATCGCGACACTGATTAATCTGTTTGTAGGAAGCCCTGCAATCACATATTTCTTATCCTATGTGACTGTTGTGATCTTTATGGGACTTACAGCTTACGACAATCAACAAATCCGTAAATTATACTATGCTGCTAATGGACAAGATCTAACTGGATTAGCTGCATTTATGGCCTTACAACTTTACTTAGATTTCATCAATCTATTTTTATCTTTATTACAAATTTTTTCACGAGATTAAAAAGAAGCGTACGCGCTTCTTTTTTTTATGGCGAATTCATCGCAATCGAACGATTTTTTTGCTAAAATAGACCAGATAGAAGACTTGAAGGAGAGAGCACATGACAAAAAATAAATTATTACTAGTTGATGGCAACAGCGTAGCCTTTCGAGCGTTCTTTGCGTTACATCAATCACTAGAACGCTTCAAAAATAGTAATGGATTACATACCAATGCGCTCTATGCGTTTCATAATATGTTTACGAACGTAATGGATAAAGAACAACCAACACACGTCTTAGTTGCCTTTGATGCTGGGAAAACGACTTTTCGTAATGAATGGTATGAAGAGTATAAAGGTGGGCGAGCAAAAACGCCAAGCGAGTTCAAAGAACAAATGCCCTACCTACGTGAATTGATTGCAGCATTAGGTGTAAAACATTATGAGTTATCTAATTATGAAGCAGATGATATTATCGGCACGTTAGCGAAATCAGTCGATCCTAACGAATTTGATGTAGTCGTGCTCACAGGTGATCGTGACTTGACGCAACTGGCAAGTGATCATATACGAGTCGACATCACTGTAAAAGGTGTCAGCGAAATCGAATCGTACACACCTGCGTTTATTGCGGAGAAATATAACGGACTAACGCCAAATCAAATCATCGATATGAAAGGATTAGCTGGCGATGCTTCAGATAATATTCCTGGTGTCACCAAAATTGGTGAGAAAACTGCGATTAAATTATTAACGCAATTTGGAAGTGTGGAAGGAATCTATGATCACCTTGATGAATTGAAAAAAAGCAAAATGAAGGAAAATCTGATTGCAGATCATGAACAAGCACTCTTATCCAAACGTTTAGCTACGATCGATACGGATGCGCCTGTTGCGGTTTCAATCGAAGATCTAATTTATACGGGTAAAGATTTTGATGCCTTGATTGCGTTCTATCAAGAAATGAATTTTCAATCTTTCTTAGAAAAACTCGCTGTTCCTGATGATATCAAAAAAATGGACGATATTTTATTTGAGTATGTTGAAGAAGCGACTGCAGAAATGTTTGGCGACAAAGGGGCACTTTATGTGGAAATGTTAGAAGACAACTATCATACCAGCGATATCGTAGGGGTCGCTTGGAGTTGCCAAGAAAAAACGTATGTCACAGATCAAGTAAGTATTTTTGACAATCCTTACTTTAAAGCTTGGTTAGCCGATGATAAAATCGAAAAACGAGTATTTGATGCCAAACGAACAACAGTTGCCTTAACGCGCTATGACCAACAAGTAAATGGGATTCGGTTTGATTTATTGCTTGCAGCATATTTACTCGATACAAACGATTCATCCAATGATATCGCGACAATCGCTTCACATTATGGCTATCATCAAGTTCAAACAGATGAACAAGTCTACGGAAAAGGAGCGAAAAAAGGCTTACCAGAAGATCTAGAAGCTTTTTATGCTCATTTAGCACGTAAAGTTCAAACTATCGAATATTTGCAACCGAATTTACTCGAAGAACTACATGCTAAGAATCAACTTGAATTGTTTCAAACGATCGAGTTACCGTTAGCGTTTATTTTAGCCGAAATGGAGATGACAGGGATCTCTGTCGATACCTCTCGTTTAATCGATATGCGTACGGAATTTGCAGAACGTTTACATGCCATCGAAGAAAAGATCTTCGAACAAGCTGGAGAACGCTTCAATTTAAACTCACCAAAACAATTAGGTGTGATTTTATTTGAAAAAATGGAGTTACCTGTCATAAAAAAAACCAAAACAGGGTATTCAACAGCTGTCGATGTATTGGAACAACTACGAGAACAAGCCCCGATTGTAGACGATATTTTGATTTATCGTCAGATCGCCAAAATTCAATCAACATATGTAGAAGGACTACTTCGCATGATTCAACAAGATGGAAAAGTCCATACACGTTACATTCAAACTCTGACACAAACTGGACGATTAAGCTCGGTTGATCCTAATTTGCAAAATATTCCGATTCGTTTGGAAGAAGGACGTAAAATCCGTCAAGCATTTGTCCCAAGACAAAAAGACTGGGTCATTTATTCTTCCGATTACTCTCAAATTGAATTACGTGTACTAGCCGATATGTCTCACGATGAGCATTTACAACAAGCGTTTATCGACAAGCAAGATATTCATACGAGTACCGCCATGCGCGTATTTGGAGTAAGCGAGTCTGAAGTAACCAGCAATATGCGGCGCGATGCGAAAGCTGTAAACTTTGGGATCGTTTATGGTATTTCCGATTATGGACTCTCACAGAATCTAGGGATCACAAGAAAAGCTGCTCAAAATTATATTGATACGTATTTTGAACGTTATCCTGGTGTGAAGACGTATATGGAAGAAATCGTAACAAAAGCCAAACAACAAGGGTTTGTCGAAACACTGTATCATCGCCGTCGCTATTTACCAGATTTGGCATCACGAAACTATAATATTCGCTCATTTGCAGAACGGACTGCAATTAATACACCGATTCAAGGAAGTGCAGCAGATATTTTAAAAATTGCGATGATTCAATTGGCCAAACGATTAAAAGAAGAAAAATTAGAAGCTACGATGCTGTTACAAGTCCATGATGAACTTGTATTTGAAGTTCCAGAACAAGAAGTATTGCGTTTAGATGCATTAGTCAAAGAAGTCATGAATCATGCTGTTTCTTTAGCTGTCCCGTTAGTTAGCGATAGTAGTTGGGGAAATACATGGTACGACGCAAAGTGAGGAGAGTTTATGCCAGAATTACCAGAAGTTGAAACCGTTCGTCGCGGGTTGATTCAATTAGTCAAACAAAAGACGATCGAACATGTTGATGTATATTGGCCTAAAATTATTGAACGACCAGATATCCCAGAGTTTAAAGCCGATTTAATAGGTGAAACGATTTTAGATGTTCATCGCCGTGGAAAATATTTAGTATTTATTTTCGATAGTTTTGAAATGGTGTCTCATTTACGAATGGAAGGAAAATACGATTACTTTTCTGAAATGACTGCGCCAAATAAGCATACGCATGTCGTCTTTACATTTAATGACCACAGTCAGTTGCATTATCAAGACGTACGTAAATTTGGGCGGATGGCCTTATTGCCTAAAGGAGAAGCGAAATGGTATAAAGGAATCCAAAAATTAGGACCTGAGCCTGTACTACCCGATTTTTCACTTACTGCATTTGCCACCCGTTTAAAAAAAGTAAACAAAGCCATCAAGCCGGCCTTACTTGATCAAACGATTGTAACCGGCCTTGGGAATATTTATGTCGATGAAGCATTGTGGCGTGCAAAAATCCATCCTGAAACAAGTGGGGCAACGCTAACACCAGAAGAAGTCAGCACTTTACATGAAGCGATCATCCATGTATTAAGCGCCGCAGTCGAAGCTGGAGGTACCACGATTCGAACGTATCAAAATGCTTTAGGAGAAGCTGGGACTTTTCAAACTTCGCTTTATGTTTACGGGCAACAAGGAAAACCTTGTGTCCGCTGTGGAACAACGATCATAAAATGTAAAGTCGCACAACGCGGAACCCATTTGTGTCCGCAATGTCAAGTTAAGAAAGAAGGAATTTGATGACAGTGGTCTTAGGCATTACCGGTGGCATCGCTTGTGGAAAATCAACAGTCGTTAGCTATTTAGCTAACCAAACGATTCCAGTAATCGACGGAGATCTCATCGCACGCCAAGTGGTTGAACCAGAACAAGAAGGATTGCTTACATTATGTGAGACGTTCGGTCCGGAGATCTTACTTGAAACAGGACAGTTAAATCGTGCGTTTTTAGGCGATTTAGTATTTTCTGATTCGATAAAACGACAACAAATGAATGCGATACTAGGCCCAATCATCCGAAAGGAAATCTTAGCACAGATCAAGCGATATCAAGAACAGCAAACACCACTGATTCTAGTAGATATTCCGTTGCTATATGAATCCGGCTATGAAACTTATATGTCTAAAGTTTTAGTGGTATGGGTATCTGAAACCACACAAGTTGAACGTTTGATGAAGCGAAACCAACTCAGTCAAACGGACGCTTTAGCACGAATTCACAGCCAGTGGCCGTTAGATGTAAAACGTGCGCGTGCAGACTTTGTCATTGACAATAATGGCACAATCGAACAAACATATCGACAATTGGATGCGCTAATGCTTCAGTTATCTGATTTAATCAAAAAAAATTAAAGAAAACTCTAGTCTGACTAGAGTTTTTTATTTTGAATAGTGGGAGTCAGAAATGATTTCATGTTATAATAAAGCCACTATTTCAGATACATATTGTAAATGCGAGGTGAGAAGAATGCACTGTCCGAAATGTCAACATCAAAATTCAAAAGTAATCGATAGTCGCCAAGCAGATGATGGCCGCGCGATTCGTCGCCGTCGTGAATGTGAACATTGTGGATTTCGATTCACAACCTTTGAACGAATCGAAGAGACACCACTTCTTGTGATCAAAAAAAATGGCGATCGTGAAGAATTTAATCGCGAAAAAATATTAAGAGGATTGATTCGTTCCGCTGAAAAACGTCCAGTTGCGATGGAACAAATGGAAGAAATCGTCAGTCGAGTCGAATCGAGAGTTCGTCAATTAGGTGAAAAAGAAGTCTCTACCACTCAAATCGGTGAATTTGTCATGGAGGATCTGGTTAAATTAGACGAGATCTCCTATATTCGATTTGCTAGTGTGTATCGTCAATTTAAAGACATGTCTGTCTTTTTAAAAGAGTTACAAGACATCGTTGATAAAGCAAATCATCAGTCTTAAGGAATAGGAGTAGTGATATGGCATCAATTGCCCCAAATACACTGTATCAAGTCAGATACGCACGTACGTTGACCTCTGTTGAAAAAGAAGCATTGGTCACCTTATATCAACCGATTATCGGTGCTGATGCATTGGCCTTGTATTTTATTTTTCTAGGGGATGGCCAAACCAGTAAGGAGCACACTCATTTAGATTTACTGCACTTATTACCGATTGGACTGACAAAATTACTGGATGCACGTAAAAAATTAGAAGGTATCGGACTGTTGGCGGTATTTGAAAAAGAAACAGACGCATTTGGTTTAGTTTATGGCTATGAGTTACGGTTGCCCTTAACACCAGAACACTTTTTTTCTGATACCACCTATAGTTTTTTATTGGAGAGTGTTATTGGTGAACGTCGTTTCCAAGAGCTATTGACACGGTATACCCCTAAAACCATTCATTGGGATGGGTTTACTGAAATTACACAAAAATTCGCAGATATCTACCGCTTTGATCTGACACGGTATGGTCAAAATATGGAAAAATTTGAGACGATTTCAACTCATTTTCCATCTGAAAAAACAAAATTAACGGTAGATCAGACCTTAGATTTTGCTTTTTTAGCCTTTCATGCGCATAAAAAGCAAATTTCAAAAGAGAATTTTACACCTGAATTTAACCAACAATTGGCCTTGTTACATCAGTTATATGGCTATGATGAGTTAGAATTGGTCGAATTTATGACTCAAATCGTTTCGTTAAGCGATGGCATGGTGAAGATAAATGAATTAAAAAAAGTTATTCAAGCACGTAATGCACAAACACAAAAAATAGATAAATCTAAACAAAACCAACCACTAGACGAGGCAAAACGAATCGAAGCGTTAAAACAATCTGGTTTTTCTGATACGGATATCTTAGTCATACAAGAAAGCGAAGCCTATCCTCCATATGATTACTTTTCTGCTATCAAACGTGAAAAGAAAAGTTATATTTCAAAACTGGAAGAATGGTTAGTTCGAGAATTGGTTGAACGAAGCAGGCTAAACAATAGTGTCATCAATATTTTATTGCATTATGTCTTGGTTGTGAAAAACAATAGTACATTACCTCAAAAATTAGTTGAAAAATTAGCTGCGGATTGGTCAGAAAAAGAAGTTAAACGTCCAGAAGAAGCGGTCCAACTGGTACGGAAATTAGATAAAGAAAGTAAATTAGCCAAGGAAGCTCGAGAAAATACGCCTTCACGGTATGCGAAGCCAACAAAAACGGAAGTCGTTCCTAAATGGCTTGAACAGCAAGAAAAAGAAAAAACATCCCCTAAAAAACAGACGGAAACGACGACAGCTCAGCAAGAAGAATTAGATGCGCGTCTTGCTGCCTATCTTAAACGTAAAGAAGGTGAAACATAATGGAAGATTTAGGGAAAAGTATGCAACGTAAGATGGATCAAAACAATTATCGTGCGCGCTATCAAGAGATGATGCAAGAAGTCTTACAAAATGAAGAAGTCAAACAATTTCTTGAGGATCATCAACAAGAACTGACGCAACAAGATATTCAAAAAAGTTTTGCCAAATTATATGAGTTTGTACAAGAAAAACAAAAATTTTTGACTGATGATAAAAATATGATCGCACCCGGGTATGAACCTAAATTAACGATGAATTTTCATTTTATCGATGTAACGTATGTGCCGACGACAGCTCTACTAGAAAAAGAACATCAGCAAGAAGTAAAAGCGAGAATCCATACCTTGCACATGCCAAAAGACATCCAAGACGCTTCGATCGAACACTATGAGCGAACTACTGGTAGAAGTCAAGCTTGGTTAGGTGCAGTCGATTTTATTGAATCGTATCTGGCTGATCCGAAAGCCTTTCATAAAGGATTATATCTTGTTGGTCCTTTTGGTGTAGGGAAAACGTATTTATTAGGCGCGATCGCACGTGAATTAGCAGAAGCTGGAAAGCAGACCACGCTCGTGCATTTCCCGACGTTTGCATCAGATATGAAGCAAGCAATTGGAAAAGATCAAGTTGGCGAAAAACTAGACGCAGTGAAACGAACGCCCATTCTTATGATTGATGATATTGGCGCAGATTCGATGAGTAGTTGGATTCGTGATGAGGTCTTTGGGATTATCTTACAGCACCGAATGCAAGAACAACTGCCAACATTCTTTTCGTCTAATTTTTCTGTTGAAGAATTAGAAGCCCATCTCACTGTTTCACAGCGTGGCGATGTTGAACCCTTAAAATCAAAACGAATCATGGAACGGATCCGTTATTTAGTAAAAGAAATCGAAGTCACGGGACCAAATCGTCGTTTAGGCGAACAGTAGGAAAATTTAGGAGTGAAGTGTCAGTGAATGAACACCTATTATCAAAACGATTAGAACAAGTTGGAAAATTTGTTCCCCAAAACGCACGCTTAGCCGATATAGGCTCGGATCATGCTTATTTACCAGTTGCATTGATGTTGCAACATCAAATCACGTATGCCATCGCTGGTGAAGTCGTGAAAGGGCCATATCAATCAGCAAAGCGACAAGTACAAAAAAATGGACTGTCGCATCAAATCGATGTGCGTTTAGCCGATGGATTAGAAGCCATTACTTTGGCAGATACTATCGAGGCCATTACGATTGCCGGAATGGGCGGTACGTTGATTCGCTCGATTTTAGAAAATGGAAAACAAAAAAATCGCTTGTCGCACCAAGAACGCTTGATTTTACAACCAAACATCGGAGAAAGATCCCTTAGAGAGTGGTTGATGCAAAATCGATACGAGATCATAGACGAAACGATTTTGGAAGAAAATCAAAAAATATATGAGATTATTGTTGCACAACCAGTCAAAGAAGTCATGTCCTATACGCAACAAGAGTTGTTGTTTGGGCCTATTTTACGTCAACATCCAAGTGAGATTCTGTGTCGAAAATGGGAACGTGAAGCAACACAGCGCCAATATGTCTTAACACAGCTTCAACAAGCCAGTGTGCTAAATCAAAGCAAGTATGATGCTACAAAACAAGAATTAGAATGGATTCAAGAGGAGTTGACGAGATGGTCTTAGGCACAACGTTCATGCAACGATTTGAAGAATATTGTCCTCAATGGTTAGCAGAAGAACGAGATCCAGTTGGGTTACAGATCGGAACGTTACATAAAGAAATCAAACGGGTGATGATGACGCTTGATGTACGGCCAGAAGTCGTAGCTGAAGCGATCGCAAAAAAAGTTGATCTAGTGATCGCAAAACATCCACCTATTTTTCGTGCCATTCAAACCTTAACAGCAGATGATCCGCAAACAAAAATGTATTTAGATTTAGCCAAGCATGATATTGCAGTCTATGCAGCCCATACCAATATGGACATCATCGACGATGGATTAAATGATTGGTTTTGTGAGGATCTGGAGATTTTAAATACTAGATATTTGACTGAAACGCATCGTCTTTCTCGCTCATTGATTACATGTCACATTCCAATTGTGCAACAAGCTCACCTAATCGCTAAGCTAACGACACGTTTTTATGATCTTGCTGGAAAAATTCAGATCAGTCAAGACGAACATTTTATGACTCTTTTAGTCTTAACCAACCAAGTATCGACAATCGTGAACTGGTTAGTTAAAGAAGAGATTTGTAGTGAGCAAGTGGATATCAAGGAAAGTACGGATGAGGTAACTTTTGGGATCGGTCGTGTGGGAACGTTAGCGACACCCAAAACACTCACTGAATTTTCAACACAAGTCAAAGAAGCTTTTGATCTAGATGGCTTACGTATCGTCCCTGTGTGTCCAGAACGGATGATTGAAACTGTTGCGATATGCGGCGGAAGCGGTGGGAGTTTATACCCTAAAGCTGTAGCAGCAAAAGCGGATGTCTATATTACAGGAGATATCTACTACCATACGGCTCACGATATGCAAGCGCATGGACTAGCCGCAATCGATCCTGGTCATCATATTGAAGAGCGATGTATTTTGACATTTGTAGAGAAAATGGTAGAGTGGAAGCAAGTAGAAGGATGGGATCTTGAGATTATCGGGTCCACTACCAATACGAATCCATTTTATTTTAACTAATATTAACCAAAAGGTAGGCGTTTTTATATGTATGAAAATTTAGTTCCACGATTTATCCGCTACGTGAAGACAGAAACACGTTCTGACGCAAAAAGTACGACAACTCCTTCAACACCGACTCAAATTGCATTTGCAAAAGAGTTAAAACAAGAGTTAGAGACATTAGGTATGTCAGATGTTCATTATAACGAAAAAAATGGATTTGTGATTGCGACATTACCTGCAAATACAGCAAAAAACGTGCGTTCAATTGGATTCATCGCCCATATGGATACTGCTGATTTTAATGCGGTAAACGTTACTCCTCAATTTGTAGAAAACTATGACGGTCAATCTACAATTGCACTAGACGCAGAAGGAAAATATACGTTAAACGTTAAAGACTTTCCTAATTTAGCCAATTATAAGGGGCAAACGTTGATCACAACAGACGGTTCTACATTACTTGGATCAGATGATAAATCTGGAATCGCAGAAATCATGACGGCAATGGAATATTTGCTTGCTCATCCTGAAATCGAGCATGGAGATGTAAAAGTCGCTTTTGGTCCCGATGAAGAAATTGGTGTCGGTGCCGATAAATTTGATGTGACTGATTTTGCGGTAGATTTTGCTTATACGATGGACGGTGGACCTGTTGGCGAATTGCAGTATGAAACATTTAATGCTGCACAAGCAGACGTGACGATCTTAGGAAAAAATGTACACCCAGGTACTGCAAAAGACACGATGATCAATGCATTACAAGTAGGAATCGATTACCATAACGAATTACCTCTAGACGAAGTCCCTGAAAAAACAGATGGCGCGCAAGGGTTTTATCATTTAATGGCCTTTGAAGGAACAACTGAAGAGGCAAAATTAAGTTATATCATTCGTGACCATGATCGTGAACGTTTTGAAGAACGTAAAGAAATGATGCTGCGGATCAAAGAAAAATTAAACCAACGTTTTGACCAAGAACGTGTCATCGTGAATGTGTTTGATCAATATTACAATATGAAAGAAATCATTGAAAAAGACATGTCGATCGTCACTCTTGCAAAAGAAGCAATGATCCAACTTGGCATCGAGCCAATTATTGAACCTGTACGTGGGGGAACAGATGGTTCTAAAATTTCATATCTTGGAATCCCAACACCTAATATTTTTGCTGGTGGTGAAAATATGCACGGGCGATTCGAGTTCGTGGCTGTCGAAAGTATGGAAAAAGCAACAGACGTGATTGTTAAAATTATCGAAAATAACGCAAAATAAGCAAAAAAAGAAGAAACTGAGTTGATGGTTTCTTCTTTTTTTCTAAATAAGATCTAAAGGAAGTTACGATTATGGAAAATGTACTAATTTTATACAATGATTCCTCAGGCAGTAATGAAGGGGAGACAATCGCAACAAAACTTTGTACCTATCTAAAAACAGAACAACCTGAATGGGACGTGTGGACACATGTATCCAACGCAGAAACAAAAGCCGATACTTTACGTCAATTTGCGCACGAACATGCCATTTCACGCTTAGTATTTATTGGAGGCGATGGCACGATTCATCATTTGGTCAATACATTTAGACAAGAGATGGACAACTACACGATTGGCATTATTCCAGGAGGTACGGTGAATAACTTCGCTCGCTCCTTAAACTTGCCTCTAAAACAAGAAGCTGCTTTTGAAGTGATCGCACAGGGTCGTCCAAAAGGCGTCGATTATGGTGTGATCAATGATAAAGACGTGATTATTTCAACTTTAACGATCGGATTACTTGCCGATACAGCAGCGCGCGTAAGCCAAAAAGAAAAACAGACGTATGGGCCATTGGCATTTATGAAGCGATTTTTTAAACTGTTACGCAAAAAGAAACGCTATCCACTAGTATTTGACTCAAAAGAAAAAAAATGGAGTGGAAAATCATCGCTTGTGACGATTACAATGACGAATTCTGCAGGAGGCTATGTTCATTTTGATGAATCAGCTTCACCTGACGACGGTCAGATGCACATTACGATTTTAGATCGGCTAAATTTTTATCAGACTTTACGATTATTGCCAAAAATTATTTTAGGGAAATTATCTGAAATCGAATCTGTTGAGTATTTTTCAACGGATCATGTGACGATTACTTCTACGAAAAAACAAGTCCGGACACGTACCGATGGTGATCCTACAGATGATCTACCCGTGACGTTACATGTCGTTAAACAAGGCATGCAAGTACTCGTCAAACAAGAGTCTTCACTATGATATTGACTAGTTATTTACTTGTGCTGAATCTTTGGTTATTTTTCCTCATGGGATATGATAAAGCACAAGCCAAAAAACACAAATTTCGTATACGTGAACGCACTTTACTCCTTATTGGACTGTTCGGTGGCGGTCTAGGTGGTTTAGTCGGCCAAACGGTATTTCATCATAAGACGAAAAAGCCACGCTTTTTTGTCAGTTATATATTTGGGGTTCTTGTGATCCTAGGACTTTATTGGATCAGAAAGGAGTACCAATGAAAAAAAACAGGCTAAAGCTAGGCGCAAATCTTGTATTTTTATGTCTAATTATTGGAATTTTATTTTTTTTAGTACGTCAATCCTTTGCATCGATCGTAACAGAATTACTTCACACAACTCTTTTTTTAGTGCTTGCCTTGCTTCTTTTCGGAACAGGGTACCAACTCATCGAAGGCTATTTGATTAAACGAATTGTTCAGCGTCCAGACTTTTCATTTTGGAATGGAGTATGTACAAGTATCTATGTGGCCTTTTATCGAGTGGTTACATTTGGTGCGGGAACGTTTATTTCGGAAGTTGCATTTTATCACAAAAAAACGATTGCCTATTCAGAAAGTGTTGGTCTCGCGATGTTTCGTTTGATGCTGTATAAAGTGACACTAGTCGTCTATGCTTTACTCGCTTTGCTCTTTTTTGGACCGACTTTATATCAAAGCAACCAAAAAGCATTTTGGTTTGTTTTACTAGGATGTGTCGTGACGTGCGGTATTGTCGGGATTTTACTGGCATTAACATTTAGCGTACGTATTCAACACTTTAATACGACACTCGTTAAAACACTCATTAAAAAGCCAAAATGGATCAAAAAAATCAATGAGTTTAATGATCAAGTCGATGCGCTGCGTCAAACGATTAAAGATTTATTATTAAAGCCACGCGTATTTGCTCAACTGTTGTTGATCAGTGTACTTAAATTATCGTGTTGGTATATTATTCCAGCTATCTATTTAGTGTTTAATCCAAGCGATCTTACTTATTCTTATGCAGTTGCAGCGATTGCTTTTTCAGTTGTATTAGCGGGTGTTTTACCCGCTCCGGCAGGAATTGGTTCATTTGAATTTGTTTATTTATTTATGTTTCAACCACTACTAGGTACAGTAGCGACCGCTTCTTCACTTGTTTTATATCGCTTTGCGACATACGTTCTCCCTTTTTTATTAGGAGCAGGTTACGTGTTTTGGGATAAAAAACAAACGTTAACAAAAGAATTTCAGACCATGCGAAATGAATAATTAAAAGCCCTCTATCGAGTTTGTAGAGGGCTTTTAAAAGTGAAAGCATTTCGTAAGACTAGGTTATGGTTATTTTCTTAAGAAAATGTAAAATTGTAGAGAGAAGATCAGATACTCGTTTGACCTTTACTGACCAATTTGATATAGTAAGCTTGTAAGAAAAAATGTATCGTAGACGATGGGAGGAATACATATATGGAAATTGAAAAAATGACCACAACCTTACAAAGTGCTTTAGCTGAAGCACAACAAATCGCGGTGACCCGTCATCATCAAGAAATTGACATCGCGCACCTTTGGAAGATTTTTTTACAACCAAATCATTTTGCACGTAACCTATATAAAGATGCGGGGCTTGATGTTGATTCATTCGAACGCGAAATCGACCGTGAATTAGATAAATTACCTGTCATTGAAGGCAGCCAAGTCGCTTATGGACAATCCATGAGTCAAAACTTATTTCATTTATTTACAGAAGCCGATCATATCCGTGCTTCATTTGAAGATGAATACTTAGCAACTGAAGTCGTTGTACTTGCCTTGATGACGATGAAACATTACGCTTTGACGAGCTATTTAACCAAACAAGGACTAACTCAAAAACAACTAAAAGAGTTGATTTTGACAATGCGAGGTGGAGAAAAAGTGACATCACAAAATCAAGAAGAAACCTATAAAGCACTAGAAAAATATGGTGTAGATTTAATTGAACAAGTAAAAAACGGAAAAATGGATCCCATTATCGGACGTGATGAAGAAATCCGTGACGTGATCCGCATTTTATCACGTAAAACGAAAAACAATCCAGTTTTGATCGGAGAACCTGGTGTCGGAAAAACTGCGATCGTAGAAGGATTAGCACAACGGATCGTACGTAAAGATGTCCCAGAAAATTTAAAAAACAAAACGATTTTTTCATTAGATATGGGCGCACTAATTGCCGGAGCAAAATTTAGAGGCGAGTTTGAAGAGCGCTTAAAAGCAGTGTTACAAGAAGTGAAAAAGTCTGATGGACAAATCATTCTCTTTATCGATGAGATCCATACGATTGTTGGAGCAGGAAAAACTGAAGGCAGTATGGATGCAGGAAACTTGTTGAAACCAATGCTTGCGCGTGGTGAATTACACACAATTGGTGCGACGACATTAGATGAATACCGTCAATATATGGAAAAAGACAAAGCACTAGAACGTCGCTTCCAAAAAGTATTGGTCAAAGAGCCAACTGTTGAAGACACGATTTCGATTTTACGTGGCTTAAAAGAACGTTTTGAGATCCATCATGGTGTGAATATTCACGACAATGCGCTAGTTGCAGCAGCGACTTTATCTGATCGTTATATTACTGATCGTTTCTTACCAGATAAAGCCATTGATTTGGTCGATGAAGCGTGTGCTACAATTCGGGTAGAAATGAATTCAATGCCGACAGAATTAGACCAAGTGACACGCCGTTTGATGCAATTAGAAATTGAAGAAGCAGCGTTGAAAAAAGAAAAAGATGATGCGTCTAAAAAACGATTGACGTCATTACAAGAAGAATTGGCGAATTTGCGTGAAGAAGCCAATACGATGAAAATGCAATGGGAAACTGAAAAAGAAGAAGTGAATGCGATCTCGACAAAACGTGCCGAAATTGATCGTGCACGTCATGAATTAGAAGACGCTGAAAATAATTATGACCTAGAACGTGCAGCGGTCTTGCGTCATGGTACCATCCCACAATTAGAACAAGAATTAAAAGCGTTAGAAGCCAAAAACCAACAAGAGCTTTCTCGAATGGTTCAAGAATCTGTAACAGATAATGAAATCGCGACTGTCGTTGGACGAATGACCGGTATTCCAGTTACAAAACTTGTTGAAGGTGAACGCGAAAAATTAATGAAGTTAAATGAAATTCTACATGTTCGGGTAATTGGACAAGATGAAGCTGTCGATGCCGTAAGCGATGCTGTGTTACGTTCACGTGCAGGCTTACAAGATCCAAACCGTCCACTAGGTTCATTCTTATTCTTAGGACCTACAGGGGTTGGGAAAACCGAGCTTGCCAAAGCTTTAGCTGAAAACTTATTTGATTCTGAAGACCATATGGTACGAATCGATATGAGTGAATACATGGAAAAACATGCTGTCTCTCGTTTAGTTGGAGCCCCTCCAGGCTATGTTGGCTATGAAGAAGGTGGACAACTGACAGAAGCTGTCCGACGTAACCCATATACAATCGTGCTACTAGATGAAATCGAAAAAGCACATCCAGATGTCTTTAATATCTTATTGCAAGTATTAGACGATGGACGCCTAACAGATTCTAAAGGGCGCGTCGTTGATTTCAAAAATACCGTAATGATCATGACCAGTAATATCGGGTCTCAATTTTTACTAGATGGTGTAACGTCAGAAGGTGTTATTCCAGAAGATATCAAAGAACAAGTGCTTACGATGTTGCGCGGAAGCTTTAAACCTGAATTTTTAAATCGAATCGATGATACTATTTTATTTACTCCATTGAGTTTAGATAACGTAGTGGGTATCGTAGATAAATTAGTAGCGCAAGTCACAAAACGATTAGAACACCAAGAAATCTACTTACATTTAAGTGAAGAGGCAAAACGCTGGATTGCAACGCAAGCGTATGAACCAGCTTATGGCGCACGACCATTGAAACGATTTATTACCAAAGAAGTAGAGACACCACTAGCAAAAGAAATCATTTCAGGGCGTGTGACACCAAAAACAAACGTCACGATCGAATTATTAGAAGGACATTTAGTTTTTGAGAATACACCGATTGAAGATGAAGTAAAGCGTATCATCCAGTAAAATAATTGGTCTTCTGTCAAAAAGCATGATATACTAAATGTGCGAAATGAGATAAGCGTTCTATGAGTAACATAAAAGCCACCCCTATTGCGAGTAGGGGTGGCTTTTTTTGCACCAGTTGCGATTCTGGCGTATGAGTTAGCCAAGCAACTTGCTAGTTATCGTCTTTCTCGTCTAACCAATGAGAAACTAGTTGAATGACTAGCCCAACAAAAAGTGGTGCGATAACCAATGAGATAAGATCTTTCATGAGTAACACCCCCAATTGGGGCAAGCTGCCATTTATGAGTATAACATAGAAACGATGTAGGAAATCAACCGAGCTTAAATCCTTTCAAGGAATCAATGATCTCATCATCTGTGATCCCAATATAGCGCTTGGTGATTTCTTGAGAGCTATGATTAAAGATCATCATTAATGTGGCGATATCGTGTGTTTTTTTGTAAAAGTGGTAACCGAATGTTTTACGTAATGTATGTGTTCCAATATCATCGCGACCTAATTTTTCTGCGATCTCGCTATACAATTGATAGACCCGTTTTTCACTCAGATGTCGTCCTTGTTGACGGCTAGGAAATAACCAATCTTCTGCTGCCATTTCTTTAGTGTATTCTTCAAATTCATCGCGTAAACTTTCAATAAAGATCGCTTTTTTCTTTCCTGTCTTTTTTTCAATAATTGCAGGTTTTTTGACGTGGCGAATATCTCCGACTTTTAAAGATACGATATCGGATATTCTTAGGCCATTGTTAATCCCAAATAAAAATAAAAAGACATCTCGTTTTGCATTTGGGGTTCTTCGTAACCAAAATTGAAAATCTTGAATCTCTTCAGCAGATCGTAGCGGCTCTACTTTATATTTCATAAAATTGTCTCCTCTAGCTAGAATATTCTGACATATCTTTTTTTATTATATAGCAAAAAAATAACTATCTCAAGTTTAGGTATCTTAGAAACGTAGGAAAAAAAGGGTGTTGAGTTCGTAATTTTATCTAAAATAGCGATGTCAGAATACTCAAACAGCTTAGCGTCAGAGCACTCGTTTGTATATTACGATGTAGAACAAGCTTATTTAGACTAAAAATAAAAAGACAACGAAATTCGTTGTCTTTTAAAAGTAGTCCCCAAAATACGCTTCCATGTCTGGAATAATCCGTTCTAAAGTTAAGAGCGTTTCTTGTGTGGTATGCAAGCGTTCGATACGCGATAAATAAGCCGCTCGCCGATAGTTCATCATTAAGCAAGTTAATGTTTGGATGTCTAAAGTTACTGCATCGCCGATTGGTTCGTTTCCAATGATCACACGCTGTTCAGTTGCGTTATAGGTCAAGCTAAAAATACCGGTGTTCCATTTTGCGACAGGGTCTGTTACGACAAAGTGAAACGGTCGATCAAACGACTTAAATGGATACCGTGCTAAAAATTGAGTAACATCTACAATTCGTGCCATATAATACGGCTCGATCGTCTCTTTGATTTGACCGTCTTCTAACAAGAAGGCTAACGGTTCATTCTTATAAATATTGCCTTTGACCCAATAGACCATTGAAAAATGTGCGCTAATAAAATTCCATAATCCGTTGCGTGCTTCTTGAGTTAGATAAAACATTTCACGAATATGAAAGACTTCTTCTGCAACCCAATAAAACAGGACGCCTTGAGGGTTTTGATGTTCGTCGTAATAAATCGCAGCTGTGCGTTCTTCTTCATTTTCATAACGCCAATATTCTTCCCAGTTAAATGGCGTTCGTTGTAACGCACCGTGATTGACTTTAGAAAATTGATCGTAGACCGTAAAGACATCCGGGTGATCGACTTCTTGACGTTCAACGTAACCTGGTACTGTGACAGTTTTAGGTAATTGTGTATCACGAATCGAAAATGTTAATTTATCGGACATGATTTCCCAACCTTTACGACGATAATAAGGGATATTATACGGGTAGAGATAAGAAATCCATTGCCCGTCTTGGCGCATTTGGTTTAACGCGCGTTCGACGAGTGCTTGCATCAATCCGTGACCTGCATATTCAGGATACGTTCCGACTCCAGTCACACCGCCCATTTGGTACATCGTGCCATGAATGTTCACCGTACACGGATAGATCGCGATCTGTGAAATCAATTTTTCTTTATGAAACCAACCAAAAACTTTCGAGACTTCTAAAATTGGTTTTTTCGATTTGATCATGTCTCGTTTGCTATCAAATCCACTTTCTTCAATATCTGCTTCGGTAATTTGGAACACATAACTGAGTAACTCATTAAATTGATCCACATCTGTTTCTTCGACATTGCGTATTTCAAACGCTTGATTCGAGTCGATATCCATATTTTCTCCTCCAATTGTTCGTTTTCCTACAAGCAGTATACCAAAGAATAAAAAGTTTGTTTAGTCCGAGTAGATAAAACACTTTTATTCTGTAGCATGCGTTGGTATAATAAGAAAAGTTGATTAAAGAAATGAAGGAGTAACTATGCATACAATAGAAGAAATGAAACAGCGCCAAGAGATGATCCGAAATTTTTCGATCATTGCGCATATTGATCACGGCAAGTCGACCTTAGCCGATCGAATCTTAGAAAAAACCAATACAGTTTCTTCACGCGAAATGCAAGCACAATTACTAGATTCAATGGATCTAGAGCGTGAGCGTGGAATTACGATCAAATTAAATGCAGTTGAATTAAACTATACCGCTAAAGATGGAAAAACATATATTTTCCACTTAATCGATACTCCTGGACACGTCGATTTTACTTACGAAGTCTCTCGTAGTTTAGCTGCGTGTGAAGGAGCTGTTTTAGTTGTCGATGCTGCTCAAGGGATCGAAGCGCAAACGTTAGCCAATGTGTACTTAGCGTTAGATAATGATTTAGAAATTCTACCGGTCATTAATAAAATTGACTTACCGGCAGCCGATCCTGAACGCGTACGTACTGAAATCGAAGACGTAATCGGAATCGATGCTAGTGAAGCTGTTTTAGCCAGTGCAAAAGCCGGAATCGGGATCGAAGATATCTTAGAGCAAGTTGTAGAACTTGTTCCTGCCCCTCAAGGCGATATCGAAGCACCATTAAAAGCATTGATCTTTGATTCAATTTATGACGCTTATCGTGGGGTCGTATTAAATATTCGCGTAATGGATGGTGTCGTAAAACCTGGAGATAAGATCCAAATGATGAGTAATGGAAAAACTTTTGAAGTGACTGAAGTAGGGATCTTCTCACCTAAAACCATCAAACGTGATTACTTAATGGTCGGAGACGTGGGCTACATCACAGCAGCAATCAAGACGGTTCAAGATACGCGTGTCGGGGATACAGTGACGTTAGCTAATAATCCAGCTACTGAAGCTTTAGAAGGGTATCGTCAGATGAATCCAATGGTCTATTGTGGATTATATCCAATCGATACGTCTCGTTACAATGATCTACGTGAAGCGTTAGAAAAATTACAATTGAATGATGCTGCCTTGCAGTTTGAACCTGAAACTTCACAAGCGTTAGGATTTGGGTTCCGTTGCGGTTTCTTAGGTCTATTGCACATGGATGTTATCCAAGAGCGTTTAGAACGAGAATTTAATTTAGAGTTAATCACTACAGCACCTTCTGTAATCTATCATGTCAATAAAACAGATGGAACGCAGATGACAGTTGATAATCCAGCTGATTTTCCAGAGCCCGTGACCATTGACAATGTTGAAGAACCTTACGTAAAAGCCACGATTATGGTCCCAAACGACTATGTAGGCGCTGTTATGGAGTTGTCTCAACGAAAACGTGGTGATTTTGTAACGATGGATTATTTAGATGATTACCGTGTGAATGTGGTATATGAGATTCCATTATCAGAAATCGTATTTGATTTCTTTGATAAACTAAAATCAAGTACCAAAGGATATGCCTCACTTGATTATGAAATGTCAGGCTATCGTCCAAGTCGTTTAGTGAAAATGGATATTTTGTTAAATGCCGAGAAAGTAGATGCTTTAGGCTTTATCGTCCATCGTGATTTCGCATTTGAACGCGGAAAAGCAATTGTTGAGAAATTGAAAAAATTAATTCCTCGCCAACAATTTGAAGTACCGATCCAAGCGGCAATTGGTCAAAAAATCGTTGCCCGTTCCGATATCAAAGCTTTACGTAAAAACGTATTGGCCAAATGTTACGGTGGAGATGTATCACGTAAGCGTAAATTACTGGAAAAACAAAAAGAAGGTAAGAAACGTATGAAACAAATCGGATCTGTTGAAGTACCACAAGAAGCCTTCATGGCCGTCTTGAAAATGGACGATGACGAACCAAAAAAATAAATAACTAAAAAAGACGAATCTTATTAAAAGATTCGTCTTTTTATAACATTTTTCATACATATTATTCTCTATAAAAAAGAGACTAAGTATAGAAAAAGTAGCAGTGTTTTTCTTGTTTTTAATCAATATAGTATATTTATACACAAAAAAGCACCTAAGCAGGGCGGTGCTTAGGTGCTACGACAAATCGGCAATAAACCTGTATCTCATTGTAATAAAAGGGAGATGTGCAATGTTTTTGATGAGTGTACCGATTTGTCCATTGGCTTACTTACCAACAAGTTGATTGTACACCACTTCACGAATAATAGATATCAGAACACTAGTGATAATTGAAAAGAAATAAAATAACTGAACAAATCAGATGAAAGTGTGTGAAAAAAAGCAAAAATAGCCAGTAACGGTTTTATTTTGACTATGGTATACTAAAGAAAAAAGAGTGTGAGGTGCAAATATGACCACCAATAAATATGTATATCCTCATCCGATCAATCTGTATATTATTAGTTACCTCGACATGCCTGTTGATCAGTTTTGTGCATTATATGGGTTTATCCAATCGACAGTAGCTACTTGGGTTTCGCGTGATCGTAAAGTCGAGACGTTACCTGCCTCATTTATCTACGCGTTGTCACTTGCTTCTAGTCGTGATATGAGCTTTGTATATGAAAAATTACTTGATTATCAAGAGACATATCTTAAAGAATTGGAACAGGGACAGAAAATAAAAAAAGAAATTGAGTAAGCAAGGAAAAGGAGGAAACACGCCGTGCGTGATTTTGAACAAGAATTGGAAGAATTAAGTGCTGGAACGCGTACTACGCTTGAGGTCAAACGTGATGAATTCCTGGTCTTTCGAGAGATTTGGGTGAAGCGAGAAGACCGTGAAGCCATTGTCGGAGAAGCACATCAAAATGGTTCAGTGACGTACCGTTATCTACCAAAAGTGTAAGTCACTACCAAATTCTTTGCCCAAATCGTCCATTCAAGATACAATAAGGAAAAGAAAGGACTGATTGTAATGGGAAAATTTTTTAGAAATACGAAAACAGGGAAAGTTCTCTCTGAAGATGAGTACAAAGATCAGCTTTTAACGAATGCACAAGCCAATGCCTATGATATGGGTATGACAGGAATGGATATTTTAGACGATGTTGTTCCAGGAAGTACTATGGATGAATACGAAGAATATTTTGAAGAAGAGTAATACTTAGGCGTAACTGCCTAAGTATTTTTTTATCTAAATGGACGAATGCCTACCAAGCAAGCTTGATAGGCGTTCTAACGATACGATATTTTATTTAAAGTTGCAGCCAAACTATTACTCAAATTCGACTTATTTCTCATTTAAACGATCCATACCCATAACCTCTTATGGATCCTTGTAGCTCTCAAGCTACGCCAGTTGGAATAAACTTCAGCGAAATATAGAAAAATTGTTGCTAATCTATCTTTTCGTATATACTAATACTAACATAAATTAAAAAAAATAGATAGGAGAGCATATGAACCTTAAGATTCGTTTAGCAACTTTAGAGGATTTAGATCAACTTGAAGCCATTGTAAATGATGCGATTGTTTCAATGAACGAACAAGGATTACCGCAGTGGCAAAATGGATATGGCCCTAATCGAGATCGCTTGACAGAAGATATCACGTGTCAGCAGCTCTATGTGGGGATGTTAGAAAATACGCTTGTGGGAATGGCCGCATTAGTATTTGGAACGGATCCTGTTTATACCCGTGTAGATGGACAATTTCATCCCAATAGCCCGTTAGCGTATCTATCTATTCATCGCTTTGCCATTGATCGGACATTACACCAGAAAGGACTTGGAACAGCTTGGTTACGCACGATTTGTCACTTTGCGACTGCACAAGGCTATACTGACCTTAGAATCGATACCCATCCGTTAAATATCGGTATGCAAAAAGTGATTTTAGCCAATGACTTTTCTTATTGTGGGGCGATCGAATTTCCAATTCCTAATGGAGAACGTTTTGTATATCAATATTTGATGGAAACACCAGAAAAAACTTGTCACTAAAAAGATTGCTTGATAAGATAAGTAAGAGAAGGATGGTGCAAGATGAATAAACGTATGAAAAAGAAACAAGCGTATAAAGCGTACATTAAAGCAATTTTTGAAGGATATGAAAAAATGTTAGAAAATCCCGAGATTGATTCTTTAACTTTTACGTATTTACATGAACAAACATCGTTAACACGTGATGAGCAAAAACAAATTCGTTTTTTAACCGTCGACAAAGCATAAAAAAGGGATGTTACATCCCTTTTTTACTACCATCATGAAAGAGGAGGAGACGACATGACGTCTGAACATCCAAAGTCTCAATCGGGGTTTCACGAAATCAAAGATACCGCATCTTTTCAAGTCGGATCTATGCTAAAAGAACTACAAGAGTTTGAACAAGCGATTCAAACTGAAAATATCCCAGCAATTTATCGGATCTATAAAGGTCGCTTACATAATGAGATCAAAGCTACGGCGAATCAACATCATGAAATCGATGAACTGTTGATGCAAAAAATGCATGATCAATTTATCGCCACTTTTCCATTTATGAATAAACTCGCTCGTCTAGATGCCACAAGTCAACACTATAAAATCGATCGCTACTATCATGAACGTGCAACAATCGTATTGGATGCGGCAACACCTAGTGTGTTTATTTTACCTGCAGTAGAAGATGAATGGTTAACGTATAAACAAAATCAACAGGCTCCATTAGACACGATTGAAAAACAAATGGATGCACTCGATGCGCGTTCGATCACCTTAAAAGAAGAGGCAGCGGAATTAATACAAGAAAAAGAAACGATGCTTGAAGCCATTCAAAAGAAAAAAGACGATTCTAAAGGATTTTTTGGCCGCGAGAAGCATACGGAAGAATTAGAACGTATGGAAGCTTATCTAAACACGATTACAACGAAACTAGCAGAAGTTGAAGCATTACTTGCCGATCAAACTGCTTTGATTCAAGAAAAAGAAGCTTTGATGCGGACTTATGAACAACTTCGGTTAAATCAAGCGATTATCACTAAAGAATTTCGCTTGATTACGACTTATTTTGGGTCTTTTGATCAAATGGTTGAACAACTGGAAGCCTTTTTGATCGACTACTTACGTGAAGGAGGAGATATAAGTGAACAAGAATGAGCAAGAGCAAGCATCTCTTCAACGCGATGAAGTCGAAGTCGTAAAAAAAGCGGTAGTGACAGTCGAAGATGTTCCTTCGCCTTCTTTATCAACCATTCCGTTAGATCAAACGAATTTTGACGAATATGAAACGGAAAAAAAAGCATTGCATCGCACTATCCTGACACAGATAAATCAAACAGAGCGTATTCTTGCTGATTTAAAATTGCAAAAATTACTTGCTGAAGCAGATTTTCCTTCTTTGGTAGAAGCTTTTTGTGAATTCACTCAAGACAAAGCGGAGATTTCAAACACTGCCAAAGCACAGTTAGAAGATTATGTTCTCTTTTATTTACTCTATCCGTTAAAAGAAGGCAGTCTACAGAAAACTTCGGATACGCGGATATGGCAAGCCAAGCACTTTTTTATTCGTTACCAAACCAATGCCTCACGTATTACGTTAGAGATTAAGATCCCGGTCACAAACACTCGGTTTGAGAGTACGTACTTGCCTTTGTTTGATTTTGATCTACATAAGATGACAACTAGTGTACGTGAAGAAGAAGTCATGAAGCTGATTCAACTATGGTACAGCAAAAAAGTATTTTCTCGTAGTCAATTATCGTTGATCAATTATGATTTAAATCGCTTATTGGCGAATATAAAAGAATTAGGATTTGTGGTTCAAGAAAACTTTTTAGACAATACTTTGGTGTTAGACCGAAGCATTACAAGTCCCGTTACGATCACTGCACCTATTTTAGACCAAATTTTTATCGTATTAATGGAAAATCCTCAATATGATTTGCATAAGTTAGGCGAGACTACTTATAAAATCGTATTGGACCACGGACAAACGCTTCAATTTGAAGAAAATACAGAACAAGCAGCGTTAATTCTATTTTCAAATAATCGCAAACGTTCGATCTTAGACTTTTTCACTCATTACCCATTTTTAGTTCCATTACTTATTGTATAAGCAAAAAAGCAGCTGCAGGAGATGCAGTTGTTTTTATTTAGGAGGATATATGCTAAATCAACAAACTGCACAATTTTGGGATGAGTTTGCATCAGAATATTATGCCATCCAACAAGAAACGTTTACTACGATCACCACAGATATTGCACATTATCTAGAAAAAATCGGTGTCTTACCTACTCAAGATTTTGTCGATCTTGCAGGAGGATATGGGAAATATATTCCAACCATCTTGCCATATGTAGGAAAGTACTACTTAGTTGATTTTTCAAAAGAGATGTTGCAATTAGCTGAAACACTCTATCCAAAACCAAACATTGAACGCATTCTAACGACGCAAACAGAGTTTTTTACCTATTCTGCGACAAATCAATATGACTGTGTGTTCAGTGCGTTGAATCCTGCGATGCGCCAGATCGAAGAGGTGATCCAAGCATTACGGATTTCAGAGCGTTACGCGTGTTTTGTAGAGTTGGTATCCGATACTGAAGAGCTCTTTACGGAAATTGAACCGATTACGCAAACGAAAGAAGCGCAATTATTTTTAACAAACGTCACTCGATTTGCAACAGACCAAGGAATCCCTTGGCATAAGAAACGCTTCACCTATACCACTCAAACCATGATTGAAAAAACGTTTGCGTTAGACTATTTTGCAGAGGATATCCAACAAGATCCCACCGTATTGGCTAAGATCGAGTCGTTCTATCAAGGGAAAGAGAGTCGAGAGGTGTGTCATGAAGTCCAATTTGAATTGGTAGTTTTAGTCAAATAAACGTGAGGAAGGATATTCGATATGGATCCATTAGCTTTTTTAGATAAACAATCTCGACATCAAGTCCATATTTTTCAATTCTTAATCAAAGAAAACCGTGAAGTTGAAGTAGAGAAATTATTGTCGACATTTTCATTTTCCACGCCAACGATTCAAAAAGCAGTAGGGGAATTAAAAGAAAAATTACATGCCTTTCATAGCCAAACAGACCTTTATTTACTGGATAAAACACTACTGAAATTGAGTTTGCCAAATGACTTTGACTTACGTGCTTTTTTATATACTACTTATTACGAAACAAGTATCGATGTGATCCTCTTAGATCAACTATATACTGTAAGAGACCTTTCTATTACCAAACTTACGCTAGAGCTACAAGTTAGTGAGGCCTCTTTATTTCGTCGCTTAAAACGCGTAAATAATCTGTTAACGGATTTTGATATTGGATATAAAAACAAACAATTGATGGGAAATGCTGAAGATATCCAATTATTTTATTATCATTTTTACACGTCTATCTATCCAATCGCACTCATTCAAAAGCGTTTTTATCGTGAGAGTTTTTCGCAACTATTGAAAATCATTGAATCAACATTAGGGATTACATTTTCAAAAACACAAACGATTCGATTGATGCTTTGGTTGAGTCTAATGGAAAAACAATTGGATATTCGAACTGGACGGAAATTTTCAAGTCCATCTAAATTATTAGAACAAACGACTAAATCGTTCAAACAATTGGAACAAATTTTCTTGCGGTTTTCCAGTCGTTATGCGATGCAGTGGCCATTTGAAGCAGTAGGGTGGTTTTATGTGTTTTTACAAGCAGAAGGGTTTCTTTTTGTAGAGAGTGAGAGTAGCCAACGATTGCAACAATTGACTTTAGAAATCCAACGATTACTTGCTATTCCAGAATCGAATACAGTAGTCATGCAGCAGTTGTATCAGATTCATTTATACGTAAGTTATCAAAAAGTCATTTGGAAAAACGAATTCACGAAAGCTGTTCGTCTTTCAGATACGCATCCAGAATTATTTTATGCGATTATGGAAAAAGTGGAGCAGCTACTTCCAACCACATTACCGACTGTAAAATGGGAATATCTGGACTATGAATATGCTCGGATTCTTGACTTTTTACAGCATACACGAAAACAAGTGATTATACTTTACTGTCATTTAGATATTTCAGAAGTATTTTTACGTGAAGAGACGAAGCAAATTTTAGAAACTTATAGTCAACAACTGGATATTGAACTTAGATATTCTGAAGATATAAAAGAGTTTACAATCACAACCAATAATCCTTTAGAGCAAAAAAAGGATAGTGTGTATTTTTACTTAGAAACAACGCGCTGGACGACGTATTCTTTAGCACAACTCTATCAAATATTCGTTACGATCAAAAAAGAAAAAGAGGTGAGAGAGTGAGAGTAGTGATTATCGGTGCCTCACATGCAGGTATCAGTGCAGCCAAACAGTTAAAAGGAGTAGATCCAAGTATTGAAGTGGTTTTGATTGAACGTACACACAGTTTAGCTTATTTAGCCAGTACGTTACATTTGGTTTTAGCTGAACGATTAGACGATTTAAAAGAAGGACATCAAACCTCAATCAATGAACTCATTACGTTAGGAATCCATGTTATGTTGGACACTCAGGTAGTCGAGATCGAGGCAAAGACGCATCAATTACGATTTAGCTCATTAGAAGGCAGTAGCGAAACGTTAACCTATGACAAGTTAATCTTAGCAATGGGATCAACACAGCCTAATATTCCCATCGAATTAGAAGCAGGGGAGATCACGACATATAAAAGTTATAAAGAGGCTACACAAGCTCTAAAAGAGTTTGAACAAGTAGATCAAGTTGCCATTATCGGTGCGGGGTTGATTGGATTAGAGTTAGCAGACGCGTTAAAAGAGAAAAAAGAAGTCGTTCTAATCGATCGTATGAATGATGTTTTGTTTCGCTATTTTGATGTTGAACTTACCCAAATGATCAAACGTCACTTAACTAAACAAACGCGAATGTACTTAGGCGAAACAATCCAAACTATCGTACAAGATACACAAACAGGAACTCAAGAGATTGTCTTGACAGGTCAAACGATTCAGACACAAGCGATTGTCTATGCCGTAAATCCTAGACCATCAATTGAATTAGTGAAAGACTTTTTAGAGATCACCTCAGATGGTACGATTCGAACAGATGCGTATCTAAGAACTTCTGAGCCTGATATATATGCCATTGGTGACTTGATTTCTTTACCGTTTAAAAATACGCAAGAAACAAGTTATATTCCGTTATTAAGTAATGCGATTACAACTGGATTAGTTGCTGCTCAAAATATTGCATTTGATAATCAATTGATTTGTCCTAGCGTGCAAAGAACGGTCGTATCGAGCTTTTTTGATCTACATGTTGCTTCAACAGGGATTACACAAGAAGAAGCTCCATATTATGGGATATCAAGTTTTGCCTATACAAAGACATTTTCACCGAAATCGTATCTAGCAAAAACAGATTCGCCATTTGTCACGTTAAAACTCGTTTATACAAAAGAAACCAATCAACTAATTGGTGGTCAATTGCTGACGAATTCCAGTCATTATATTGAATGGATTGATCTGATTTCGCTTGCGATCAACCAAGAAACAACGATTTCAGAGTTAGCTGTGATGGATTTTTATTTTCAGCCTTTATTTAATGAGCCGATTCATCCAATTAGTCAGGTTGCATTAGATATTTTAGCCACACAACAACACACGTAAAATTTTTTTACGTGGTTGTTGTGTTTTTATCTAAAAATGAGTTAGAAGGGGTGATTTTTAAGCACTATCCAATTCTTTTTATTTTAGTTTACATAATATACATTATAAAAAGTTAAGTAAGAAAAAGAATAGTCCCTCTAATTTCACTTTTTCCACCTTGTCTAACCTAAATTCCACTTTATACGTAAAAATTATACGTAAAAAAATTTTACAAACAAAAAAACTGCCATAGTTTGCAGCAGTTTTTTTGTTTGTGTGTTTAAATAATTAATCCTACAATAATCGAACTTAAAAAACTCACTAATGTTGCAGATCCTAGAATCTTTAGTCCATGTTTGGCAATCAAGTTTGATTTTTCTTCATTCAATCCTTTTACTGCACCAGATAATACACCAATTGATGAAAAGTTAGCAAATGATACCAAAAATACAGAAATAATGGCTAATGATCGTTCAGAGAAATGCCAATTTTGTGTGGTTAATTGTGTCATAGCAACAAATTCATTCGTTGCTAGTTTTGTTGCCATCAAACTACCAGCATCTACAGCTTGGTCCCAAGGGATACCGGTTAAAAACGCTAGTGGCGCAAATACATAGCCTAGTAACTGTTGAAAACTAATCCCAATAAGATGTAAAAACAACGAGTTAATAAATGCGATCAAGGCCACGAAACCAATCAACATAGCCGCAACCGTTACGGCAACTTTAAACCCATCTAACATATATTCACCTAACATCTGGAAAAATGTATGTTCAGAATCTTCTTTTGTTTCAAGTTCATCTTTTTCACTTGGATCAAGTTCATATGGATTGACTATCGAACTGATAATGAAGCCACCGAATAGATTTAAGACGACTGCGGTGATCACATATTCCGGTTTGATCAAACGCATATACGACCCCATAATCGATAATGAGATTGTTGACATCGTAGAAATCCCAAATGTCATCATACGACGTTCACTTAAAAACGCCAATTCTTTTTTCAAGGTAATAAAGACTTCAGATTGCCCTAGCACAGCAGAAGCAATTCCATTGTACGATTCTAATTTACCCATTCCGTTGATTTTTTGTAACCCTAACCCAACATATTTCATAAACAACGGTAAGATTTTAATATAACGTAAGATCCCGATCAAGGCAGAAATGAAGACGATCGGCATTAATACCGTTAGGAAAAATGGTGCGCTCCCCTTATTGGCAATTCCTTTAAAGACAAAGTTGACCCCTTCGTTGGCGTCATCTAATAACTCTGTAAACCCACTAGATAACGATTCAACTAGTGCTGTCCCAGAAGATGTTTTAAGTAAGATAAATGCTAAAATCACTTGTAAAATAAACATTCGAAGAATTGGAAAATAGCGAATCTTCTTTCGATCGGTACTCATTACATAAGCTACTACAAAAATACTACATAATCCTAAAATTGCCATCAGATAATTCAAAAACATGCTCCTTTACCCATTTCATAATCTTATAAAGACTACCACTAAGTCTTGTTAAATTCAATTCACTTTCTGAAAAAAGTAAATTCAATGAGAAAAGATTTAGATTATTGCATAAAAAAACCTTACAGACTGGCTGTAAGGTAGAAATAATCAAAATAATAGCAGAAAAAATAGTTCGTAATTATTGCGCTGAGATTGCTAATCCAATTGCTTTTTCACCTAGATGAGTTCCAATAACAGGCCCGAAATGCCCGATTTCAATCGTTGCATCTGGATACTGTGCTTGTAGCTTTTCTTTCTCAATTTCAGCTAGTTCTAAATTATTTGCATGAATGACATAAAGTTTAATTGGAGGTGCCATTTCAGCTTTACGTAACCCAATCACTGCTTCTGCACGTTTAAACGCTTTTTTACTTGAACGGATCTTTTCGAAAAGTACGATCTTTCCTTCATCAAAGGTTAAGATTGGTTTGATTTTTAATAAACCAGCAATCAAAGCTGCTCCGTTTGTTAAGCGCCCTCCCCTTACTAAATTGTTCAAATCTTCCACGATTAGATACGCATACGTATTCGCTCGAATATGATCTAAATGTGCAATAATTTTTTCAATCGTTGCGCCTTGATCAAGCATATCTAAAGCCGATTCTACCATGTGCCCCATTGGCATACTTGTAATTTTAGAATCATATGGAATGATCGTCATTCCGTCGATTTCATCTTTGATACTAAATAAAGTAGAAATAAATCCTGAAATCCCAGAAGATAAATGGATACTTAAAATGGTATCGTATCCTTTTTCTTTTAACGCTTCATATAAACTAATGGTTTCTCCTAATACAGGCTGAGATGTGGTAGGAAATTCTAGACTGTTATTTAACAATGCGTAATAGTCATCTGGTTCGATGTCAATCCCTTCCAAATAGGTTGTTCCATCTAAGATGACCGGAATTGGCAATACATATAAATCTTGATGATCACGTACCCTTTCTGGAATAAAAGCAGTACTATCCGTCACTACGGCTAATTTCATTTTATGTCCTCGTTTCAAACAGTTTTTAAACATTAGCTATAATATAGCATAGATTTTAGTTGTTTCAAAATAGTATCGTATGAATTTTAATCGAAACTAAATGAAAGCTACAAAGACTTATCATAAAGTCTCTGTAGCTTTTAAAATAGAATATGGACCAAATGGTTTTATTGTGGCACCTAACAGTTTGATCTCTTCTAATGCGTAATGAACCCACTCTTTTTGCTCCACTACGATATCGATCACAAAATAATACTGTCCTAAACTCGTCTTTAACGGACGAGATTCAATTTTTGTTAAATCGATATTTCGCCAAGCAAACACGGCTAAAATTTGATGTAAGGCCCCTGCTTGATTTTGTGGTAAGGTGACAAATAAGGTTAACTTTTGTGCAGGTTCGGTATTTTTTAGCGTGATACTTTCTTTTTGAATCAACCAAAATCGAGTTTGATTTTGATCATTATCTTGAATATCTTTAGCGATAATCGGTAAAGCGAAGGCTTCAGCTGCTTCCTTTGAGGCAATCGCAAGTAACGCTTCATTCGGATGCGTTGCGACATATTCTGCAGCATAAGTCGTTGAAGGCGTTTCTTTTAACGTGACATGCGGATAATGGGTGGTCAAAAAGTGTTGCGACTGTGCAAGTGCTTGTGGATGAGATAAAATCATCGCCGGCGTTGTTGCAGTTCCCATTAATTGCTGTTTAATCGGTAAAATAATCTCTTTAGTCACCGTCAATCCCTGACTTTTAAATAGATAATCCATACTCGTATGGACAGAACCTTCAAGTGAGTTTTCGATTGGAACGATTGCCGATTCAATTTCTCCATTGGCTAAACTTTCTAAGCAAAGAGGAATACTATGAAAGGCTTGAATCGCGTCATTTGGAAATAAAGAAGTGGTCGCTTGATAAGTAAACGAACTTTTAGGCCCCAAATATCCGATCATCATAATACCTCCTTTACTACATCGATAAGTTCTGAAACGATTGTTTCTGGCGTTTTCTTTGTCGTATCCACCGTAATCGTTGCGACTTCTTGATATAGCGGTAATCGACTCTCATACAAGGCAATAAAGTCTTTTTGAGAACGTTGTGCAAGCGGTCGAACCATATTATGATCTTGCAAGACACGTTGATAGACCGTGTCTGCCTCTGCTTGTAAAAAGATTACATGTTTCATCTGCTTTAATGCCATGCGGTTGAGTTCTTTTAAGACGATTCCTCCCCCTGTAGACAATACTGCAGATTGCGTCATGACCTCATGGAGGAGTTCTGTTTCTTCATTGCGAAATGCCTCTTCACCAAATTGATCAAAATACTCCGCAATGCTCATGTTTAAGCGTTCAACTAAGGCTTGATCAAAATCGATAAACGGTATATCTAACTCTTGACTCAATAAACGCCCCACTGTTGTTTTACCAGCTCCCATAAAGCCAATGAGGACGATAGCGTTCATAGCGTTTGCTCCGGATTTGTCGCAATTCGTTTAAAATCATCAAAGAAATGAGGGTAAGAAATGGCAACAGCTTCAGGATCAGTCAATTCAATCACGTCGTCAGTTAATAGAGCAGCGACTTGTAGCATCATGCCAATTCGATGATCTTTATGGCTATCGACTTGACCTCCATGTAGTGCAGTTGGCCCTTTAATAATCAAACCATCTTCAGTTGCTGTAATATCCGCTCCTAATTTTTGTAACTCCATAGCAGTGGCATCGATCCGATTGGTTTCTTTTACTTTTAACTCTTGTGCATCTTTGATGACTGTAACGCCTTTTGCTTGCGTGGCCAACAGCGCGATAACCGGTAATTCATCAATCAAACGTGGGATGATCTCCCCTTCGATTGTCGTCGCTTCTAATTCTGATGACCCAATAATCAAATCAGCAGCTTGATTTTGAGTATCCACATTGGTAATCGCTAAATTTGCGCCCATTTGGGTCAAGACATCTAAAATACCTGTACGTGTTGGGTTGATCCCGACATTTTCTAAAGTCAATTCGCTGTTTTTTGCAATTGCTCCAGCAACTAAAAAGAAAGCAGCAGAAGAAATATCACCTGGTACAGTCACGTCTTGTGCGACAAGTTCTTGAGGACCCGTAATCGATATCGTGCGTTCGTTGACTTCGATTTGACCACCGAACTGACGAATCATTTCTTCTGTATGATTACGTGAGGCTTCTTTTTCATGAACGAGTGTGGTGCCATCGGCTTGTAATGCGGCAAATAAAATAGCTGATTTTACTTGGGCACTAGCAACTGGCATCGTATACTCCATTGGATATAATGTATCATTTTTATGAATCGTTAAAGGAGCAAATTCACTCTCATTCACTCCTGTAATCGACGCATGCATTTGATTTAATGGATTCATCACGCGTCCCATTGGTCGTTTAGATAAAGATGCATCGCCAATCAAGGTAATATCAAATGGTTGTTTAGCTAAAATTCCCATCATCAATCGGGTGGTTGTACCAGAATTGCCCATATCTAGCGGATGGATGGGTTGTTTAAATCCATCTAAGCCCACGCCTTCAATTTCAAGCATCCCGTCTGGATGTTTGGTAATGAGTACACCTAAATCTTCAAAGGCTTTTAAGGTACTTAGGCAATCTTCAGCATACAAAAAATTACGAACAGTCGTCGTTCCTTTAGCTAATGCCCCAAACATAATGCTACGATGGGAAATGGATTTATCTGCAGGCACACGGATTGTTCCATGTACCTGTCTTGTTTGAATTAATTTCACTCAAATTCGCTCCTTTACTCTTTTATCCGACAAGGATAGGTAGTATGTTGTGTGAGATAGTCTTTTGCAAGAAAAAGATCCGCTTCGTGTTTAAAGGAGACTTGCAAGATTCCAATAATATCTTCTCTGGTTTCTAAGATTTTAATATTTGTCAATGAAATATTCGCTTGTGCTAATTTAGCAGTTACTGTAGCGATTACACCAGGCTCATCCGGAACATCGATCAATAAGTCATAGAACCTTGGAATCGCACCAGGTTGATGAATCGGCATCGCATCGCGTGTTTCTTTTGCAGATTCAAAAAAATGATGGATCGCATGTCGATCTTTATGATCTAACCATTGATACACTTGTTGCATCTGTATTTGCCAAGTTGTGATCAAGTCCATCAATTGCGTACGATTACTTAACAGAATATCTGTCCAAATGACTGGATCAGAAGAAGCGATACGTGTAATATCTCGAAATCCACCAGCTGCAAGTTGTTTTGCACGAGGGTGGGCTTGATTAAATCCATCTGATTGGTTCACAATTCCAGATGCAATGATATGAGGTAAATGACTAAGCATTCCTGTAATTTGATCATGTTCTAAAGGCGACAATACAATAAATTTTGCCTTTGTCTCTTGGTATAGTGTCACCAGCTCATTTACTCGTTTTTGTTGCGATGGACTAGTCGGTGTAAAAATAAAATAAGCATTCTCAAATAACAGTGTATCCGCAGCGAGTACGCCGGATTTGTGTGATCCAGCCATGGGATGTCCCCCAATGAAATCAAAAGGGAGCGTATTGGCGTAAGTTGCGATTTCGTATTTCGTACTGCCGACATCTGTCACTAGCACATCAGGTTTTAGGGTAAGTTGTTGAAAATCATGTAAATATTGCATCGTGGTATGAATCGGCCCAGCCAGAATAATAATATCTGCTAATGGGGCAACTTCAGCTACAGAAGGTGCGACTTGTGTAATAATTCCACTTTTTTTTGCAATGTGTGTCGATTCTATTTTTGTATCCCATCCATAAACCGTATGTTCAGGATGGGAAATTGTCATGGTTTTGGCTAATGAAGCGCCAATCAATCCTAGTCCAATGACGAAAACGGTTTTGCTCATTTTCGTTCCTCCTATCGTATGCGTTTCTTAGTATTGAGTAAGATACGTACGATAGTCTGCAACTTGTTCAACCAGCTCTTCAAATGAATCGTGACCAAATTTTTCTAGGATCTCATTTGCGATCGTCGTCGCTACTACGCTCTCGCAGACTACACTTGCTGCTGGAACAGCTGTACTATCCGAGCGTTCAACACTCGCTTTGTAAGGTTCTTTTGTATCCATATCCACACTTTGTAATGGTTTGTAAAGTGTTGGGATTGGTTTCATCACTCCGCGAACAATAATCACTTCACCGTTTGTCATACCGCCTTCAAATCCACCTAGATTATTACTACGGCGTGTATATCCTTTTTCTTTTTCCCAAAGAATTTCGTCCATTACTTGAGAACCTGGACGATTAGCCATTTCAAAACCTAAACCAAATTCAACACCCTTGAATGCATTGATACTTACAACGGCTTGAGCAATTTTAGCATCTAGTTTTGTATCCCATTGGACATAACTACCTAGACCTGCCGGTACTCCGCCAACTAAGACTTCTACTGTCCCACCGATCGTATCGCCATTTTTCTTCGTTTGATCGATTAAATCACGAATGTCTTGTTCAACTTCAGGATCCACAACACGAATGTCAGAAGCTTCTGATAATTCGCGTACTTGACTAACCGTTAATCCTTCTGGAATGTTTGCTTGAATCCCACCTAATTTTGTAACATGTCCTGCGACTTCAATTCCTAATTCTTGAAGTAATTTTTTCGCTACAGCACCGATAGCAACACGCATGGTTGTTTCACGAGCAGATGAACGCTCTAAAACGTTTCTTAAGTCACTGTGATGGTATTTCATCCCACCAACAAGATCGGCATGTCCTGGTCTTGGACGTGCAACACGGCGCATCTTCGCTTCTTTTTCCGTTACTTCTTCAATCCCCATGACTTTCGTCCAGTTTTTCCAATCTTTATTTTCCACGACTAAAGTCACGGGTGAGCCTAATGTTTTTCCATGACGAACTCCTGAAGTGATACGAACTTGATCTTTTTCAATCAGCATCCGTCCCCCACGTCCGTATCCAGTTTGACGACGACGTAATTCTTTATTGATGTCTTCTGCACTTAAAGGCATTCCTGCTGGTAATCCTTCGATAATAGTTGTTAATTCTGGTCCATGTGATTCTCCTGCTGTGAGATAGCGCATTGTTATATTCCCTCCGTTTGTAAGAACTCTTCCATCATGTTAACTGGAATCGTTTCAATTCGTGCTTTTCCAATTTCTTCTAAAACAATAATTTGAAGTGTATGACCACGTGCTTTTTTATCTTTTGTAATCGCGTCAAAAAGATGTGTACGCTCTAAGTCATTGGGGATCGTTGTCGGTAAATGGAATTTTTCTAGTAATGCACGTAATGGTGCGAGATGCGAGGCACTCATTAACTCATGCTCACTAGCGGCTTTACTCATCCAAACCATCCCCAGTGAAACAGCTTCTCCATGACTAATTTTACCATATCCTGCATTTTTTTCGATAGCATGTCCGATTGTATGGCCAAAATTTAGAATCAGACGGATCCCATTATCAAATTCATCTTCTTCGACAACAGCCTGTTTGACTTTTAATGCTTTTAAAATGACGGATTCTACATGATTCAATAAATCGAATTCATCTTGATACTGCGTCAATTCTTCCCATAAATTTACATCCGCAATCGCAGCTGCTTTGACGATCTCTGCAATTCCCTCACGCAAACGTCGAGGTTCTAAAGTATCTAAAACATCTGGATCAATAAGTACTGCATCAGGTTGATAAAAAGAACCCACTAGATTTTTAGCTGTTGGAGTGTTTACCGCTGTCTTTCCACCAATACTTGAATCGACTTGCGCAAGTAAACTTGTAGGTACTTGAGAAAAACCGATCCCCCGCATATAGGTTGATGCTACAAAACCAGCTAAATCGCCAATAACACCACCGCCAAGAGCTAAGACTGCATCTGAACGTGTAAAATTGGCTTGGGCTAATTTTTCATAAAGTTTCATCGCTTGCGTAAACGATTTACTTTCTTCTCCTTCTGGTACGGTCAGTACAGTAGGAGTAAACCCGGCATTTTGTAAAGAGGTAAATACAGTCTCGGCGTATAACTCGCCAACACGAGTATCTGTGATGATCGCCACTTGTTTAGGTTGCCAAATCTCGGTTAAAAAATCACCAATCGTACTTAATGACTGACGTTTTATTTGAATGTTATAGCTATGGTCTTTTGTTTGAACTGTTAACATACACTCGCTCCTTAACGTTCTAATTGTTTGATCTGTTGCATCGCATCAACTAAGATATCGACTTCTTGCATCATGTTCATATACGTTTTTTCATTTAGGGATTGTGCACCGTCTGACCATGCATTTTTAGGATCAGGATGAATTTCAACGATCATGCCATCTGCACCACTTGCTACACCTGCTCGAGCCATTGGAGGAACTAGATCCCAAACGCCAGTTCCATGACTTGGATCGACAATAATTGGGAAATGACTTAATTTTTTCATTAAAGGAACTGCGCTTAAGTCAAAGGTATTTCGCGTTGCCGTTTCATACGTTCGAATGCCACGTTCAATAAAGATAATTGGACTTTTCCCTTCTACAGCGATGTATTCAGCAGCATTTAGCCATTCTGATATCGTACCTGAAATCCCTCGCTTTAATCCGATCGGTTTTCCTGTTTTTCCAACCGCAGATAATAATTTAAAGTTTTGCATATTCCGTGCCCCGATTTGTAGAATATCACTGTAAGCGGCGACCATGTCGATATGGGCTTCATCCATCACTTCGGTAATGACTTTCATCCCATATTCATCTGCTGCTTGCCGAATATAACGCAATCCTTCTTCTTCTAATCCTTGGAAGGCGTAAGGTGATGTTCTTGGTTTGAATGCCCCTCCACGTAAAATTGTAGCGCCACCTTTTTTGGCAATCGCTGCACATTCGCGGATTTGGTCTAACCCTTCGATTGAGCAAGGTCCAGCCATTGTCACGAAACTGCCATCGCCGATTTTTACTCCATCCACATCCACTACAGTATCATCTGGATGAAATTCACGTGAGGTAAGTTTATAGGTATTGGTGATCCGAACAACATCTTCTACACCTTCATAAATCTTAAATGCTACATCTTGTAAGTTTCGAGTATCGCCGATTAATCCTAAAACAACTTGATTACTTCCTGTATTAACTTGAACAGTTAAAGCTAATTCTTCTGCTTTTTTAATCACTGTCTCGATTTGGTCATTTGTCGCATGTGCATTCATAATAATAATCATCTGTTATCGCTCCTTTAAGTAAGTGGTTATCGTAGTAGTAATAGGCTCAATTGGCATTGGTTTTCCTGTCCATAATTCAAAGGCTAACGCGCCTTGATGGATCAGCATGCCTAGGCCATTATGGATTTCGCATCCGTTCGATTTTGCTAATGTTAATAATGGTGTTTCTTGTGGGGTATAAATGATGTCGACCACAACTAATGAAGAGTGTAGGTTACATGCAGGCGGCAAAGCCATTTTCCCTTCGTGTGGATGCATCCCTAAAGCACTAGTATTGACCAATAGATCGCTTTGATAAAGGGCATGCTGCAAGGTTTCCTGTTGCTCGATTGGGATCAATTCTATCGTACATGCAGTTTGTTGTTCAATTCGTTTGGCATGTGCTAAAAAACGAGTAAAGGAGTCACCTAACCGATTGCTAACGTAGATTTTAGTGGCACCATCTAGCGCAGCTTGTGCCACGATCGCCAAAGCAGCACCACCGCATCCGAGTACTGTCATCGTTTTATCTGAAATGTCGATATGATGTGCAGCTAAGCTTTGGATAAAGCCTTTGCCATCCGTATTATGTCCGATCAATCGACCATGATCATTGACAATCGTATTGATTGCTTGGATCAGTTCAACTTCTCGGCTGTATTCGTCTACGTAAGACAAGGCCATTTGTTTAAATGGCATCGATAAGTTGACCCCAATCAATTGAAGATCGCGAATGCTTTGTATCGCACGAGCAAACGTTTCTTCATCCTTTGCTACTTCAAATGCCAAATACCGCGCATCGATCTGGGTTAAATCAAAAGCCTGATTGTGCATCAAAGGTGAAATGCTATGTGTCGCTGGATTTGCAAAAATACCAGCTAAAGCAGTGGTTCCAGTTATTGTCTGCATATTTCCTCTCCTTTTTTTGAATGAACGAAAAAGAGGTATCCACAATAGAAATTGATCTACAGTGAATACCTCTATACTTAGTCTAATAGAATGTCGAAGTATGAAAGATGTCGTTAACCACTATAGATAATTTTTTATCTATGTGGCGGTCCATCCTAAAATCCCCTAGCCATCATAGATACAAACGAGTCTGTTTGTATCCAAGTTATGAATACAAACCTATCTAAAATAGCTAAAGTAATAATTATTCAGTTGTGTAGGGGTACATGTTGTCATGTTCATCGCTCCAAACTGATAAGATGTTTTTAGTATAGAGAGAGTTGATTTGAAAGTCAACTCTTTTTTTACTAGAAAGTTCGTTTTATCGAAAAAAGGATTAATAAGAGGCTTCAAAAAAGCTGAGTAAATCAAGTAACGTTAAGGCTTCTTTTTCTTTTTGATTAAAATCCCGGACGATTTTTCCTTTTTCTAATACAATCAATCGATTTCCATATTGTAAGGCATCTTCCATGCGATGCGTGATCATCAAACAGGTCAACTGTTGTTCGCGAACTTTTTTTTCTGTTAAGGCCATTAATGATTTAGATGTTTTAGGATCTAAAGCGGCTGTATGTTCATCCAATAATAATAGATCAGGAGTGGTCAAGGTGGCCATCAATAAACTTAGCGCTTGACGTTGTCCACCAGAAAGATGACCAGTTGGCGTGTCTAAATGCTGTTCTAATCCATTGCCTACTTCTTGACACATTGCATAAAAGTGTTCTTTCTGACTGGCTAAACGACGCAATTTAAAAGGACGTTTTTTCCCTCTAAACTGAGCGAGCAATAAATTTTCTGCTACAGTCATACGTGGTGCTGTCCCTAGTTTTGGATCTTGGAATACCCGAGCTAAGAAACGCGCTCGTTTTTCCTCAGGTTCATGCGTTACATCGTGTCCTTTGATCAATACTTTTCCACTGGTCAAAGCCAAATTTCCTGAAATCGTATTAAATAGCGTACTTTTTCCTGCTCCATTGCCACCCAAAATCGTGACAAATTCTCCTGCATGTACTTGAAAATCGACATGATCCAAGAGTGTTTTTTCATCTTGAGTTCCGTTATTGATTTGTTTTGTCGCTTGTTTTAATTCCAATTGCATCGTTATTCACCTGCCTTTTCTAATCCAGTATTTAAGCGTAATGCTTTTTTCAATTGAGGGACCATTAGACAAATCGCTAGAATGATCGAAGAGAAGATTTTCAAGTACGTCGTATCAAATCCTAATTTGATAACAAGTAAAATTAATAGCTGATACAATACACTCCCTAGCACGATCGCCAATAAACGTTCTAAAAAGCTCAATTCGCCATAAAGCACTTCCCCGATAATAATCGAGGCTAAGCCGATCACAATGACGCCGATCCCTTTATTGACATCTGCATAACCATCATTTTGTGCAATCAACGCACCTGACAATGCAATGACTCCATTGGATAATACAAGCCCCATAATCTTCATACGATCCGTCTTGATCCCTAATGAGCGTGCCATATGTTCGTTATCTCCTGTGGCAATATAAGCTTGTCCAAGATCCGTTTGAAAGAAAAAGAATAGTAAAGCAAGTAATAAAATCAAAACAATCATGCCTAAAAGAACGGTATCGAAATATTTGGGTAAATGAAGACCACTAAAATAATCTAAAATTCGTGGTTGATTGAGTAAAGATAGATTTGGCGTTTGCATGACAAACAACATCACAGAATTTAACCCAGACATTACTAAAATCCCAGCCAGTAAAATCGGTATTTTTCCTTTTGTATATAGCAAGCCAGTGACAAGCCCTGCTGCCATTCCAGCTAAGACACCTAATACGGTCGCTAAGATAGGTGAAATCCCATGTACGATAGCTGTGACACAAACAGCACCACCTAGTGGAAATGTGCCTTCTGTTGTCATATCTGGAAAATTTAAAATTCGAAACGTCATAAAAATTCCTAATCCTAATACACTCCATAAAAATCCCTGTCCAATTGATGAAACGATCATCTTACTTCTCCCCCTTTACATGTTTGACATCGTCTAATTTATTATGCACAATTCCAAAACGTGTTGCTTGTGTATCATTAATGATTTTTTCGCCCGTTGACACTACTGTAAACGGCAATGTTTTTTCTTCTTTTAAGGTTTTGACCGCTAATTGAGCTGTCTTTACTCCAAGATCATACTGGTTTTGACCAACCGTGGCCAATCCCCCTTCTTTGACCATATTGTCAACAGACACAAAAATCGGGAGATCTTTTTTATCCGCTTCTGAGACTACGGTTTGAAACGCACTTGCCAATCCATTGTCTTGAGGAATGTACAGTACATCTACAGGTGCCATTCCTTGGATCGTTGTGGCGATCTCATTACTTGAAGCAATCGCATAAGCTTTTGTTACAAGTTGATTTTTTTCTGCTTCTTTTTCGATAGCGTTGACATAACTTTTAGAATTTTCTTCGTTAGCAGAATATAAAATCCCAATGGTTTTGGCCTCTGAAAGCAACGTTTGTAAGAAAGCCACTTGATCTTTTACGGGTGCTTCATTTTTTACCCCAGTTATATTTTGTTCAGGATGTTCTAAACTTGACACAAGCCCTGAACCAATTGGATCTGAGATACCGGCTGCAACGATTGGAATCTCTTTTGTCGCATTTGCCACTGCTTTAGCAGCAGGTGTCGCAATAGGAATAATCAATTGATTGCCTTCGTCCACAAGCGCTTGACTCATCGTCGCCAGTTTCGCTTGATCACCTTGGCCATTTAAAAAATGGATCGTCGTATTGTCGCCATCTTTAAAGCCTTCTTTTGCTAATTCATCGATGATTCCTTGTTTGATTTGATCCAGTGAAGGATGACTGATGTATTGTAAGATTCCGATATCGTAGTGTTCGGTCTTTTTTGAAACAGTCGAGGACGGTTGATTCTTCCCTACCATATAACCGCCTAGACCACATGCAGCAAATAATGCGACGATACCGAGTGAAATCCCTAATGTATGCTTTTTCATCTAGTTTCCTCCTACGATCTTGGCTTCTTTTTGAATAGCTTCTGGAATGGTGATACCAAGTGTTTTGGCTTGTTCAAGATTTAAGATCGTATCGCCTTTTGTAAAGGTATAAACGGGTGTCGTCGCAGGATCTGCCCCATTTAAAACGTCCGCTACCATTTCACCTGTTTTTACACCTAAATCAAATTGATTGATTCCAACCGTGGCCAAACCGCCTTGTTCGACCATCGTATCTACTGAAGGAATAACTGGTGTATTCGATTTATTGGCTTCAGCAACAACACTTGGCATCGCATTGGCAATGGTATTGTCTAACGGAATGTAAATAAAATCATTTTCTTGTCCCATAACTTGGACGGTTTGACTGATTTCGTTTGTTGACGGAACTGCATAGGTCTTCACTTCTAAACCTAACGCTGCAGCAGCTTTTTTCGCTTCTGCGACTTGGTATTTTGAATTGTCTTCAGCAGAAGAATATAAAATCCCCATTTTTTTTGCTTTCGGAAGGAGTTTGGTTGCGAGTGTAATTTGCGCAGCAATCGGTGCCTTATCCGATACACCGGTGATATTTCCACCAGGTTTTTCCATATTTTTGACCAAATTGGCTCCCACTGGATCTGTAATAGCCCCTAATACGATTGGAATCTCACTTGTAGCATTCGCTAATGCTTGAGCTGCCGGTGTAGCGATACCTACAAGTGCATCAGCTTGTTTATTTACCAGTTGTTGACTCATCGTCGCTAATTTACTTTGATCGGCTTGTCCATTTTGAAACAATAACGTGAGATTTTTTCCTTCTTCGTAGCCTTTATTTTTTAGACCTTGTATCACTCCTTTATAGATACTGTCTAACGCGGGATGACTGACGTATTGTAAGACACCAACTGTTTTGTTAGTATCGTCAGATTTAGTCTGTTGCTCGTTTTTTGTACCTAATCCATACCCAAACATCGTAACGAGAAATAACCCTAATACCAAATAGGAAAGACTTAATTTTTTATTTTTCATATGATTCCACTCCTTTATTTTGAATAAAAAACAGCTGCATCCTATGACGCAGCTGTACAAAAAAGCCGCGTAGAACGTTGCTCTACGCGGAAGAACGATATACTAATTCCGACATAGATACAGCTTTTAGACATGTACTCTAAAAAGTCGTATCTATGGATGAAGTCCATCTATACAACTTATCTACGCCAGTTTTGCCATGTAGTGTGTTCGTTGTACATCATTGGTCTTCACTCCTTCTTGTAATGGTGATAAAAATATAACGTAATTTTTTGACTTCGTCAATCTTTTTTTTGATCTGTTAGATTCCACATCGGCAAGCGATTGATTTCAGGAATCAATTCTTGGTTTACATCAGAAAGTGTGCTGGTCAGCACACGTTTTTTTTCTTGTCCATTTTGAAAAAATAAAAAGGTCATCTCATGTGGATCTATTTTGTAAGTATTCTCTAACCCAGTCGTATCATAAACCACAGGATACCAATAGATTTTGCGATTCAGTTCGTTTTCTTTTTGTTTGATCAGCGTCAGAACCGTTGTCGCCTGTTTCGCTGTTGGTGCACCAAAAAGAATCGATACAGCTGGTTTCTCTTGAATAAATTGCTCAAGCGTTCCATAAGGGATCAGCTCTAATTTATCCGATGTATTTTCTGGTGCGACAAGTTCATTGATTTGTTGTGCGCGAATCGATTGATTGGTCATCGTAATTGCGAAAAAAATAAAAATACCAAAGAACAGAACACCTACCATTAGTCCAATGGTCGTTTTGGGTGTTAACTTGTTGGTGTTTCTTTTTTTTGCAAAACGCTGAACACGCGTTAACTCTTCATTCATCCCATCACCTACTTTTGAAATTCGTCTTAGTCATAGTAGCAATAATAAAAGCCATTCGTCAAGATATTGACCACACATCCAGAAAACTTAACAGTCAAAGAAAGAAAATTGGTATTCTAAGTCAAATTCGTTATAATAAAACGAGAATAAAAAAAGAAATGAGGGATGCAAAATGTCATTTGACGGCATTTTTACTCATTTAATGATCAAGGAATTAACGCCTACTTTATTAAATGGACGAATCAATAAAATCCACCAACCTTATCCAAATGAAGTCGTGTTGGTGATTCGCTCGCAAGGAAAAACACACAAGCTCTTACTGTCTGCACATTCAAGTTATGCTAGGATTCAGTTGACCACGATGGCTTATGCCAATCCAGAAACACCGCCTAATTTTGTTATGATGCTAAGAAAATATTTAGAAGGAGCGATTTTAACGGCGATCACACAACTAGAAAACGATCGGGTTGTTCATTTTACCTTTAGTAAACGCAATGAGTTAGGCGATTTACAATCTATCGTCTTAGTTGTGGAACTGATGGGTCGTCATTCTACGATTTTATTGTTAAATCAAGAAACCGGAAAAATCTTAGATGCAATCAAACATATTGGAAGTTCACAAAACTCCTATCGCTGGTTGATTCCTGGAGCTGAATATATCGCACCACCCAAACAAGAAAAAGAAAATCCGTATACGATCTCAGATGTCGCTGCCTTTCAGCTTCTGTCTCAGCAATCAGAATTAACCGCTGCAACGATCCAACAGCTCTTTCAAGGATTTGGTCGTGATACTGCAACTGAATTGGCGTATCGCTTAAATGAGGCACCAAATGATCGCTTACGTGTATGGCAAACCTTTAGACATCAAATCGAGACACTTCAAACAAGTGTGTTGTACCAAATCAAACAAAAAGAAAGTTTTCATCCTTTTGCTTTTGCTTCACTTGACGACCGCGCAGATGATCGACAGGAATTCTCAACGCTAAACGAATTACTTGATGCGTTTTATCATGAAAAAGCAGAAAAAGATCGTGTGAAGCAACAAGGAAGCGAATTGGTCAAAAAAATCGAGAATGAATTGAAGCGAAATCAGTCAAAATTGCAAAAACGTGAGCAAACCTTAGCCGACTCTGCTTCTTCAGAAGAATTGCGTCAAAAAGGCGAATTACTAACGACTTTTCAGCATGAAGTTCCTCGCGGAGAAACTGCCGTTGCGTTGCCAAACTATTATATTGAAGACCAGCTAACCACTATTGAGTTAGATCCTTCATTAACTCCGATTCAAAATGCGCAGAAATATTTTCAAAAATATCAAAAACTGCGAAATGCAGTAAAATTGATCGATGCGCAAATTGCAGAAACGAAACAAGAGATTGCTTATTTGGAATCCGTCTTATCTCAATTAGAACTGGCTCAACCAGCCGAATTGCCACTCATTCGTGAAGAATTACAAGCAGAAGGATATATCAAAAAGCAAAAACATGGCAAGAAACAAGACAAAAAATCACAACCTGCAAAATTTTATGCTAGCGATGGGACTGAGATTTTAGTTGGAAAAAATAATTTACAAAATGATCAACTGACTTTACGGACGGCTAAAAAATCAGAATACTGGTTACATGCGAAAAACATCCCAGGCTCTCATGTCATCATACGTTCAGAAGACCCTAGTGAGGAAACGATTTTAGAAGCAGCTGAACTAGCGGGTTATTTTTCAAAATATCGGCATTCTGCTCAAGTTCCTATCGACTGTGTCCAAGTTAAACATTTAAAGAAACCAAATGGAGCAAAACCTGGATTTGTCATTTATGAAAATCAAACAACTTATTTTGTGACACCAGAAGAACAAGTGGTTCAAAAATTGTCTCAACACCCTTAACATAGCTTTTTAGTCTATTAAAAAACTCCACGAATCACGTGATTCGTGGAGTTTTTGCTAATCAAAATAATAAATCTTACGACCATTTAGCGGTTGCGTTGGGCGATTGTTTACGACAAAATGATGGTCTGGTAAAGTTTTTAAAAAGTCTTTTGATAATGTTTGGACGGTATCAAATACAAACCATTGAATCGGACCTTTTGTCGGTGGTGTTGTTAACGATCCTTCAAAATGAAATTTAGAAGGTATTTTAGGTAAAAATTCAATTGGATTGAACGTTAATGTGTCCGTTGACGGAACAAATTCAATGGTTGCCTCTTGTTCTTCAAACGTACACAACACACCTACTACTAAATTTTCTTGCGCTTCATTTGTATGCACAAAATGAAACTCGATCGCTTCTTGTTTCCCATTTATCGTATGTTCACTTGGACGATGAAAATGAACATCTGTTAGTGTATACTTCATCTCACGATACACAACATAATTTTTTGTATCATTGGGTACATAATGGATCGTTCGGTTAATTTCTTCTTTATGAAAACTTGCGGCTTCATATGAAAATAAAATATTTTCAGCTTGATGATTTTTTGTCATAGTTTCTTGATGGGATAACGCAATTGGGGATTGATAGGCAAATTGTGCCGCTTGCGTAAATTCATCGCATAATGTCGCCCAAGAATCTGGACCTTTGATTTCGTAATCCCATGTTGTTATATTTGTCATGCTTTTCCACTCACTTTCAACCTAACATCTTGAGAGTCTCTACTTCTCTCATTTATCATTTTACAATAACTATTGTCATTCATTAGGTTTAATGCTTGTTACAAAGTGATCAAGAAAAAGCTATTTGGACTTATTTAAGCTCACCTGATTTGTTCCAATGCTCAGGGTCTTGTTTAAATGTCTCGAGTAATGCATGCTCTTGTGATGTAATTTGTTGGTATTCTTTTGCGACTTCGATCAATGTTGTATAGTCTGTCAACGTGATCAAAGGACAATGTGCTTCATCAAATCTTGTCGTAGCTTGTGTCAATTCATATGTAAAGATCGCTGCTACACCTAATACATCTGCCCCTTCATTACGTGCTGCTTTACACGCTTCTAAGACACTTCCTCCAGTTGAAATTAAATCTTCAATTACCACTACTTTAGTTCCAACCTCTAATTTTCCTTCGACTTGTTTTGTTTTCCCATGTCCTTTTGGTTTGCTACGAATATAGCTCATCGGCAGTTCAAGTTCTTGTGCGATGAAGGCAGCATGTGGAATCCCGGCTGTTGCGGTTCCGGCAATCATTTGAACATCTGGAAAAGCCGCTTTGATCTTTTTCGCCAGTTCTTTAGCGATTTGCGTACGAAATTCAGGATAACTCATCGTTAAGCGATTGTCGCAATAAATTGGGCTTTTGATCCCGCTCGCCCAAGTAAATGGTTCTGTAGGACTTAATGAGACTGCTTTGATGTCGAGTAATCCTTTGGCAATTGTTTGTTCCACAGTTTGATTCATCATTTCACTTCACTCCATTGTGTTTGAATTGTTTGGTAGGCTTGATAAGGATTTGCTTTCGTAGTGATCGGTCGTCCCACTACAATATAGTCTGCCTGATTCATTCGGGCTTTTTTAGGTGTCATCACTCGTTTTTGATCACCTATTGCATCTGTTTCTAAACGAATCCCTGGCGTGACACATAAAAATGCATCTGTGGTCAGACGATGGATCGTTTTGGCTTCTTGAGCAGAACACACTACCCCATCTAAACCTGAAAGTTCAGTCATTTTTGCGAGATGATAGGCACTTTCATGGACATCTTGATTGATTTTTTGTTCAAGATGGACCATTTGATTGTTTGTTGACGTCAGTTGTGTGACCGCGATCAATTTAGGAACAGCTGTTTTTGCTCCTTCTACTAGCCCTTCTTTTGCTGCGTGCATCATGTCGATCCCGCCTAAAGCATGAACGTTGGTCATTTGAATATCTAATTTACCGAGCGATTTCATCGCGTGATAGGCTGTATTTGGAATATCATGGACTTTGACATCTAAGAAAATATCGTGTCCTAATGCACGTAATGTGCGGATACAATCTGGACCTTTTGCATAAAATAATTCCATTCCAACTTTTAAAAATAACGATTCTTCTTTAGGGAAATGCGCTAAAAATTGCAAGACTTCTTCCATTGTTGCAAAATCTAATGCGATGATCGGTCGTTTTTCCATGATTACACTCCTCTGACTTCAGCAATTAAGGCTTCTAAGCTTGAAATATTTAATTCATCCATTCGTTTAGGCAATTGTTCGATCAATTTAGGACAAATAAATGGATCCGTAAAATTTGCTGTTCCCACAGCCACTGCACTCGCACCAGCCATAAACATTTCTAATACATCATCTACGGTATACACGCCACCCATTCCAATAATGGGTAAATTCGTTGCCTGTGCGACTTGATGGATCAAGCGAATGGCAACAGGTTTGATTGCAGGACCAGATAATCCACCTGTTTGATTAGCTAAAATCGGTCGTCTAGTTTTTAAATCGATTCGCATACCAAGTAGTGTATTGATCATCGTAAATCCATCTGCTCCCGCTTGTTCGATCGCTTGTGCTATTGGCACGATATCGGTGACATTTGGAGATAATTTCGCATACACTGGAACACTCGATACTTGTTTGACTGCGTGAATCAATTCTCCTGCAACGGTTGCATCTGTTCCAAATGCAATACCTCCATGTTTGACGTTCGGACAAGAAATATTTAATTCGATTGCGGTAACATTTGGCACCATCGAAATCTGTTGGCACACCTCAACGTATTCTTCTTGGGTTGACCCAGCTACGTTTGCAATAATCGGTAGTTCAGGATAACGCTGATAAAGATCAGGCAATAGTTCATGTTTTACGACATTTAATCCTGGATTTTGCAACCCAATCGCATTTAACATCCCACTGGGTGTTTCGGCCACTCGTGGCGTTGGATTGCCGTAGCGTGCTTCCTTAGTTGTTGCTTTGACCATGATAGATCCTAGTTGATTCAAATCATAGTACTCACCATATTCTTTTCCAAAGCCAAAACAGCCGCTCGCTGGCATGATCGGGTTTTTTAAAGCCAAACCAGGTAAGTTTACTGCTAATCGTTCACTCATAATTGCACCATTCCAGCTTGGAACACTGGCCCTTCATCACAGACTTTCACACTCTTTTGTGGATCAGCTACTTTTGGACAAACACAAGCGTAACACGCTCCAATTCCACAAGCCATTCGTGCTTCTAATGAAAGTTGTACTTCCGTGTGTGTAAAATAACTTTCTACTGACTTTAATAAGCCATTATTGCCACAACTAAAGACGCTATCAGGAGGTGTGACTTGGTCAAATAATACGGAAATCAATCCTTTTTCTCCAAAAGAGCCATCATCTGTTGCTACTAAAGTCTTTCCAAGTTGTGAAAATTTATCCAAATGATACATTACTTCTTTTGTTGCAAATCCAAAAAGATGGGTAACCTGGATACCTTTAGCGACTAATTGTTTACTTAATTCATAAAGCGGAGGGATCCCAATTCCCCCCCCTACGATCAAGGCCTGTTGTCCTTTAACTAGATGCTCAAATTCAAAGCCATGTCCTAGTGGTCCTAGTACATCAAGTGTTCCTGTTGTTAATTCGGCCATTTGAGCAGTCCCTTGTCCTTCTACGCGATAGATGATCTTACAGGTTTGTCTGTTATGATCGATTTCATGAATACTGATTGGACGGCGCATTAAAAGATCCGCACTAGGAATGCGGATATGTAAGAACTGCCCAGGAACACTCATTTCAGCAGTGAGTGCTCCTTTTAATGTCAGTTCATAAATATGTGGGGCTAATTGGATTTGATTCACAATGGTCATCATTTCTTGCTTCATCAAACAATCTCCTTTTTAAATGGCATTTGTTGCAAATGCACGAGCTTCCATAACTTTCAAGATCGCATCGGCTGTGTCAAGTGAAGTGAGCAATGGTACACCGTGTTCTACAGCTTCACGACGGATTCTAAAGGTATCTTGTGTTTGTTGGTTTCGATTTTTATCCATGGTATTGATGGCAATTTGAATGGTACCATTTTGTAGTCGTTCAATTACGTTATGGTCTTCTTCATCTAATTTAGCTACTTCTTCCACTAACAGTCCATTGTCTTTGAAATAAGCAGCGGTACCTGTTGTAGCAGTCAAACTAAAACCAACATCGGTAAAGCGCTTGGCTAGTGCTAACGCCTCTTCTTTGGTTTCATCCGCGATGGTAAAGAATGCGGTGCCGTATTCTGGAATGTGTAATCCAGAAGCTTCAAAAGCCTTGTATAAAGCTTTTGCTAAGGTTTGGTCAGATCCCATGACTTCACCAGTTGATTTCATTTCTGGTCCTAAGTAAGTATCGACTTTATTTAATTTAGTGAATGAGAAAACTGGAGCTTTTACATGAACTAAATTTGGCGTAGCATACAATCCGTCTTCATACCCTAATTCTTTCAGACTTTGTCCCAAGATAACTTTCGTTGCAACTTGTGCCATTGGGATATTTGTCACTTTACTTAAAAATGGTGCAGTACGACTTGCACGTGGGTTAACTTCGATGACATACACGTCATCTTCAAAAATAACGAATTGTACGTTCATCATCCCAATACAGTTTAGTCCGATCGCTAACCGTTTCGTATAATCTACAATGGTCTCGATGGTCTTTTGACTTAGATTTTGTGGCGGGTAGACAGCCATTGAATCTCCTGAATGGACGCCAGCACGCTCAATGTGTTCCATGATCCCAGGAATCAACACATTTTTTCCGTCACAGATGGCATCGACTTCGCATTCTTTTCCAAGTAAATAACGATCGATCAATACAGGATGTTCTGGTGAAGCTTTCACTGCATGTGTCATATAGCTTAGTAAATCTTCTTCATTGTCGACGATCTCCATTGCACGTCCACCAAGGACATAACTTGGGCGAACCAAGACAGGAAATCCGATATGTTTTGCAATTTCCAACGCTTCACTAGTATTTGTAGCGGTGTCTCCTAAAGGTTGCGGAATATTAAGTTCTTTTAGGGCTTGTTCAAATAAATCACGATTTTCCGCACGATCTAGATCTTCGATCGTTGTGCCTAAAATTTTCACCCCTGCTTGATGCAATGGTTCTGCTAAATTAATCGCCGTTTGTCCACCAAATTGAACGATGACACCGATTGGTTGTTCTAAATCGATCACGTTTTGAACATCCTCAATCGTTAGCGGTTCAAAATAAAGTTTATCTGAAATCGAGAAATCAGTGGAGACGGTTTCTGGATTGCTATTCATAATGATCGCTTCATACCCTGCTGCTTGAATGGCTTTAACAGAGTGAACTGTCGCATAGTCAAATTCGACCCCTTGTCCGATTCGGATAGGACCTGAGCCTAAGACTAAGATTGAAGGTTTAGTCGATCGGACACTTTCGTTTTCAAATTCGTATGAACTATAAAAATAAGGTGTCTGTGAAGCAAACTCGCCTGCACACGTATCGACCATTTTATAGACTGGAATAATTTGTTCAGCGATCCGAAATTCACGTACTTGTTTAGGCGTTGTTTCCCATAAATCCGCGATTTTATGATCTGTAATCCCGTATGTTTTTGCTGTTTTCAGCAGTGAAGCATCAAATGGTTGACTAGATAAGGCGTGTTCTAGCTCGATAATGTGACGAAGTTTGTCTAAAAAGAACAAGTTGATCTTGGTCATTTCAGCGATTTCTTCGATCGTATAGCCTCGACGAATAGCTTCTGCAAGATAGAATAAACGATCATCTTGTGCTTTGATCATTTTTTCCGTCAATTCATCATCGCTAACTTCACTTAATTCTTTGATTTCCATATGGGTTGTCCCGATCTCTAAAGAACGAACCCCTTTTAACAATGCTTCTTCGATAGTTCTTCCAATCGCCATGACCTCACCAGTGGCTTTCATTTGCGTTCCTAATACTCGGTCTCCCGTTTCGAATTTATCAAAAGGCCAACGTGGGATTTTTGCAACGACATAATCAAGTGCGGGTTCAAACTCTGCATAGGTTGTTTCGGTTACTGGGTTTTTCATCTCATCTAAAGTTAAGCCAACTGCAATTTTCGCTGCTAATTTTGCGATCGGATAGCCAGTCGCTTTACTTGCTAAAGCGGACGAACGCGATACGCGAGGATTGACTTCGATGATATAGTACTGGAAACTATCTGGATCGATGGCCAATTGGACGTTACAACCGCCTTCGATTTTTAAGGCACGGATAATTGTCAATGAAGCATCACGTAATAATTGATATTCATAGTCCGAAAGGGTTTGACTTGGTGCAAATACGATTGAATCTCCAGTATGAATACCTACTGGATCAAAGTTTTCCATGTTACAGACAACAATCGCATTGTCTGCAGAATCTCGCATCACTTCGTATTCGATTTCTTTAAAGCCTGCGATACTGCGTTCAATTAAACATTGCGTTACTGGTGAAAGTTTTAATCCATTTTCTGCGATGTGACGCAATTCTTCTTCGTTTTGACACATTCCACCACCTGTACCACCTAGTGTGAATGCTGGTCGTACAATAACAGGATAGCCAATCGTTTTTGCAAAATCGATTCCTTCTTGCACGGTAGTGATAATCGCAGATTCTGGAATAGGTTGATCTAATTCTTGCATCAATTGTTTAAATAAATCGCGATCTTCTGCTTGATCGATGGCTGAAAGTTTTGTTCCAAGTAATTCGATTCCTAGTTCTTTCAATAATCCTGATTTTGACAATTCCATCGCCATATTTAATCCAGTTTGTCCGCCTAAAGTAGGTAAAATAGCATCTGGTCGTTCTTTACGTAGAATTCTTGACACGAATTCGAAGGTAATCGGCTCGATATAGACACGATCTGCTACTTCACGATCGGTCATGATCGTAGCGGGATTTGAATTCACTAAAATCACTTCGTATCCTTCTTCTTTTAAAGCTAAACATGCTTGTGTTCCAGCATAATCGAATTCGGCTGCTTGACCGATGATGATCGGACCTGATCCAATCACTAAAATCTTTTGAATATCTGTTCTTTTTGGCATTAGTTTTGCTCCTTCCAAGCATCCATCATTTCAATAAATTCATCGAATAAATGTACGGCATCATGTGGTCCAGGTGCTGCGTCTGGATGAAATTGTACACTAAAGGCTGGGTAATCACGATGACGAACCCCTTCAATCGTTCCATCATTGACTTCGATATGGGTAATCAATAGTTTCTCTGGATCGATCGATTCAGCTGCGACCGCAAATCCATGGTTTTGTGAGGTAAAATCGATTCTTCCTGTCGCGATTTCACGAACAGGATGATTCAAGCCGCGATGACCAAATTTCATTTTGTACGTATCCGCTCCATTGGCTAAGGCAAATAATTGATGTCCTAGACAGATACCAAAAATTGGAACTTTCCCTTGAATTTCTTGGATCATCTTCACAACTTCTGGTAAACTTTTAGGATCTCCAGGCCCGTTGGTAAGCATCACGCCGTCTGGTGCTAGAGAGAGGATTTCTTCAGCCGTTGAATGATAAGGTAAAACCGAAACATTACACGAACGCTTTGAAAATTCACGCATAATACTATGTTTTAATCCAAAGTCGATCATCACAACATTGTGTCCTGTTCCTGGACTTGGATAAGCTTTTGCTGTTGAGACTTGTTGCACTTGGTTAGTTGGGAGAACTGCCGCTTTTAATTGGTCATACGCATGTGAAAATTCATCTCCCACATCGACAATACTGGCTTTCATCGTTCCAACTTCACGAATTTTTTTAGTCAAAGCACGGGTGTCGATCCCTGAAATACCCGGAATGTTTTTTTGTTTTAAAAATTCATCTAACGTCATTTGACTACGCCAATTACTCGGAACGCGCGCATGTTCTTTTACGACAACTCCTTTACACGTTGGAATAATAGATTCATAATCGTCGCGATTGACACCGTAGTTTCCTACTGTCGGATAAGTAAACGTAATAATTTGACCATTGAAACTTTGATCAGTGATCGTTTCTTGATACCCTGTCATACTCGTTGTAAAGACGATCTCGCCTACAACATTGATTGGCGCACCAAATCCTTCTCCTTCAAAATGTGTTCCATCTTCTAAAATTAACCAACGTTTCATTTGTCTCCACCTCTTTGATAAACTACCGTACCATCAACGAATGTGTATAAGGTTTCTCCAAATACAGTCCATTGATCAAACGGTGTGTTTGTTGCTTTTGATAAAAAGTTTGTTGAATCGATCTTATGTTCCGTCTCTAAATCTAAAATCACTAAGTCAGCTTTTGCTCCAATGTCTAGCGTTCCGCGATCAATGTCAAATAGTTCAGCAGGTTTTTGACTCATCCAATGTAAAACTTGTTCTAGTGTAAAGATGTCTTTTTTGACAAAGTATGTGTACATCAAACTAAAAGCATATTCTGATCCGACGATTCCAAATGGTGCATGTAAGAAACTTTGACATTTTTCTTCGTGGCCATGAGGGGCATGATCAGTGGCGATACAATCGATCGTACCGTCTAGTAAGCCTTCAATCAATGCTTGTTGATCTTCACTTGCACGTAGTGGAGGATTCATTTTGTAGTATCCGTGATCTGTCGGGATATCTTCATCGATCAACAATAAATGATGCGGACAAACTTCACACGTCACATGAATTCCAGCCTGTTTTGCTTCACGAATAACTCGTACACTTTCTTTAGTGGAGACATGGCAAACATGATAATGTACGCCTGTTGCTTCTGCTAAAAGTAAATCACGTGCGATTTGTGACGATTCTGTCACACTAAGAATACCTGGAAGGTTAAGCTCCTTTGCACGCTCTCCAGCATGCATTACCCCGCCAAACAGTAAGGATTCATCTTCTGTATGGGCGACAATCGCTTTATTCACTCGTTTGGCTTCTTTCATCGCTTGATACATCGTACCGGCAGTTTGCACCCCAACGCCATCATTCGTAAATGCGAACGCGCCTTCTTTTGCTAAAGCAGACATATCCACAAGCTCTTCTGAACGTAAGGCTTTCGTAATCGAGGCATAAGGTAAGACATTTACACACGCATCTTTTGCAATTATTTTTTGAATATTCCGAAAATTATCGTTACTATCAGGGACAGGATCGACATTGGGCATCGCACAGATTGTCGTAAATCCGCCTCTAGCTGCAGCTAAGGTACCTGTTTTAATGGTTTCTTTATACGTATAACCAGGTTCTCTCAAGTGCACATGAACATCGATAAATCCTGGGGTAATCAGTCCGTTTTTTGCATCGATCACCTGATCAAATTGTGTGGGATCAAATTGTTTTCCAATCGCGTGGATGTACTGGTCTTTAATCCAAATCTCTACCGCGTTCTTTGCTCCATTTTGTCCAATAATAAATCCGTTTGTAATCAGTTGATCCATTTATGCTTCCTCCTTATAATGCATGACCGTATCTAAAATCGCCATTCTAGCAAATACACCATTACTCATTTGCGTTACGATTCTTGAACGTGGTGCTTCGACTAAGTCACTGGCCAGTTCAACATCGCGATTGACTGGGGCTGGATGTAAAATAATTGCTTGATCTTTCATTTGTTGTTCGCGTATTAGTGTCAATCCATATTGTTGATGATACTGTGTTTTTGAAAATTGTTCTTGATTTTCGTGACGCTCATGTTGAACACGAAGCATCATCATGACATCGACAAATGTCACAAGTTCATCCATGTCGACATATTGACCATAGTCATTAAACCTGTCATCAAACCATTCTTTAGGGCCTGAAAAGTACAATCGAGCACCTAAACGATGTAAGATCTTCATATTGGATTTAGCCACTCGTGAATGTCTTAAGTCTCCCACGATCGCAATATGTAATCCCTCAAAAGAACCAAATTCTTCATAAATCGTCATAATGTCTAGTAAGGACTGGCTGGGATGTTCACCTGAACCATCACCAGCGTTGATAATATGGGTTTGAATAGATGGGCTATCCAGTAACTCTTTATAGAATGCTTCTTCGTAGTGACGAATGACACAGATATCTGCCCCAATTGCGGAGAGTGTCAATACAGTATCGTATAATGTTTCTCCTTTTTGAACGGAACTCGTTGAAGCTTCAAAAGGAATGACGTTCATTCCCATTTTACGTTCAGCGATTTCAAAACTTTTATGTGTTCGTGTGCTATTTTCAAAAAATAGGTTAGCAACAAATACGTGTTGATAAGCTTGTGGCCATTCGTTTGCTTGCTTAAAGGCTAATCCTTTTTGGATCAAGTACAGCAATTCCTCTTTTGAAAATGGATCTAATGAAATAAAATGTTTTGTATTGGGTGCAGATAGTGTTTTCACCGTGTCGTCCTCCTAAACTTCGCTTTTTGCTTGATCAGGTAAAATCAAGTTTAAAAGAATACCTAAAACAGTAGCCAGTGCCATTGAAGAAAGTGTGAATGTTCCAACTTCAAAGACTAAACCGCCGATTCCTACAACTAAGATGACCGAAGCAATCAACAAGTTTTTCTTTTTGTCAAAATCAACTTTATTTTCAATCAAGATTTTTAAGCCGCTTGCTGCAATTACTCCGAATAAGACAAAGCTGATTCCTGAAATCACTGGGTTTGGAATACTTAAGATCAATGCAGTTAATTTTCCAACAAATCCGAGCAAGACAGCAAAAACAGCCGCGCCTCCGATCACAAACACACTGTGTACGCGTGTAATAGCTAAAACTCCAATATTTTCTCCGTAACTGGTTACCGGAGGGCCACCAACAAATCCTGCTACGATCTGTGCAAATCCGTCTCCCATTAACGTTTTGTGTAAGCCAGGTTCTTCAAAAAAGTTTCGTTTCGTTAATTTGTTTAATACCATCAAATGACCAATATGTTCCGTCATGGTTACAAATGCAATTGGTGCCATGGTTGTAATTGCACCAAGATAAAGCTTAGGCTCGTATTCGATAAATGGAACTTGAAAATCTGGTAAAGCGAACCATGCTGCTTGTTTGATGGGTTCAACATCTACAATCCCTACCACTAAAGCAAGTAAGTAGCCACACACAATGCCTAGTAAAATTGGAATCAATCCGATGAAGCCTTTTAAGTACATATTGAAAAAAATCGTAATCGCTAATGTCGCAAGTGCTACAAATACATATTTAAAGTCATATACTTGAGCATCGGCAACAGTCTTGTACATCGCGTTATTCGCAGCATTAGCAGCCAAACCTAATCCAATCACCATAATGACAGGTCCAACCACGATTGCTGGTAAAATTTTATCTAGCCACCCAGCGCCGATTTTTTTAATGATGAAGGACACGATCAGATATACCGCTCCTGTTGTCATCGCCCCTTGTGCGATGGCCGGATATCCATCTGTTTTCATCAATAATTGCATCGCAGCGATAAAGGCAAAGCTACTTCCTAGGTAAGCGGGAATTTTCCCCTTAGTCACACATAAGTAAACGATAGTGCCAAGGCCTGAACTAACTAAGGCAATACTTGGATTAATGCCGACTAAAATCGGAACTAAGACGGTTGCACCAAACATCGTAAATAAATGTTGTAGACTTAATCCGATCCAGTGTACTGGTTTTGGTCGGTCATGTATATCTAATACAGCATCATGGTTGCGAAACTTTTGACTCATGTTCTTTATTCCTCCGTTTGATCGATTAAGATACGGTCGTTCCCATCGATTTCTTCCATTTCAACGATAATTTCTTCTGTTTTAGATGTTGGAATGTTTTTTCCAACAAAATCCGCACGAATCGGTAATTCGCGATGGCCGCGATCGACCAGTACAGCAAGTGAAATTCGTCGGGGACGTCCGTAATCCATGACCGCATCCAGTGCGGCGCGAATCGTACGCCCTGTGTATAATACATCATCTAGTAAGATGACTTCTTTTCCTTCAAGGGATAATGGGATTGTAGATGTCGTTTCGATAGTTGCATCTACTTTTTGATCATCACGATATCCTGTAATATCTAATTCACCCACAGGAACATCGACATCTTCTAATTGTTTTAAACGTTCTGCAATGCGTTGTGCAATATAAATACCACGCGTTTTAATTCCAACAAGGACTAGATCTTCGATTCCTTTGTTGCGTTCGATAATTTCATATGTGATCCGTGTTAATGCGCGTTTCATTGTCACTGCGTCGATAACTTCTTTTTTCATGATGATTCCTCCTTATTTTTGGCCATAAAAAAACTCCTACCTTCTCGCAAAGGCAGGAGTGAATGTCAGATTGTAGACAGAAGATTGATGTATCGCAATACACCGAAATAATTAGATCTGTGGATACACGCATGTATCACAGGACTAATTCACACCTTTTTAGCCTCACGGGACTATCTTTAAAGGAATTTCTTATTTGATTTGTATTTACTATACCCTTTGTTTTTTAAAAAATCAACTGTTTTTTCGAAGATTTTCTAAAACTTCTTCAAAAGCTTTTGGTAGTGGTGCTTCAAAAACCATGGATTCATTGGTTTTTGGATGCGTAAAGCCTAAAAGTTTCGCATGTAGCAATTGTCCATTTGTTTTCAATGTTTTTTTAGGACCATATACTGGGTCTCCTGCTAAAGGATAGCCGATATATTGCATGTGTACACGAATTTGATGAGTACGTCCAGTCTCAAGCTGCAATTCAACTAAGGTAAATTGGTCGAAACGCTCTAAAACGGTAAAATGTGTAACAGCTTGTTTGCCATCTTCACGCACCGCTTGCATTTTACGGTCAACTTTTGAACGACCGATCGGCGCATCGATACGCCCTTTATCATGGCCAATCGAACCATGAACCAATGCGATATATTTGCGTAAAGAAGTTTTATCTTTTAATTGTTGAGCCAATGACTCATGTGCTTGATCATTTTTCGCTACCATCAATAGACCAGATGTATCTTTGTCGATGCGATGCACGATTCCTGGACGAATCACGTCATTGATACTAGAAAGAGACGTCAAATGATACAATAAAGCATTGACGAGCGTTTGATCAGGATGACCTGCTGAAGGATGAACGACCATTCCTTGTGGTTTATTGATCACTGCGACATCTTCATCTTCATAGACGATTTCTAATGGAATATCTTGTGCTTCTAAAGTCAATTCTTTGACTTCTGGGATAGTAATTAGGATATGATCGCCTTTTTTTACTTTATAATTCGCACGGCTTACTGTCCCATTGACAAATACACATCCTTCTTTTAACCACTGTGTAATTTGTGAGCGACTATGATTGTGTAACGTAGTGGCTAGGGCTTTATCAATTCGCCCTGTCTGATCGGTAATGATAACTTCAAGTTCATTTTGCATAATGTGTTCCTTTCAAGCGATCTTCTAAGATCGTATAAATAAAAATTAAAATAACACCAATCGATAGTGCCATATCAGCAACATTAAAAATTGGAAATGAAATAAACTCCGTTTGGAACATGTCGACGACGAATCCTAAACGAATCCGGTCGATAAAATTTCCAATAGCTCCTGCTAAAATCAAGGCTAAGCCTAATGAAAATAACCAATGCCCATGACGATTACGATAGAGTAAGTAACTAACGACTACGACGGCGATAATCGTAATAATGGTAAAAAAAGTTTGTTTCCCTTCAAATAAGCTCCAAGCAGCACCTGTATTTTGCAAGTAAGTAAAGGATAATACGTGAGGGATCACTGTAACCGATTCTCCAAGTGCTAAATGAGCGACAATTTGATATTTTACAAGTTGATCTAGTACGATCACAACTAAAGCAAGAATAAGATAAATAAGCATAGCATTCTCTCTTTCTAATTATAAATCTAACACGTCTCTTGGACGAATGATTCCTTCTAAATTTCCATCTGGTTCACCATGTTCTGTAATCAAGATCGCTTCTAGCGTGCGATGCTCTTTAAATAACTGCTGAACAAAATCGATTGTCGCGTCTCTTGAAACAAAGCGATAATTACTCTTCTTTCCCTCGACTGCCAAAAGATCTTCTACTTTAATATGTTCTAGATCCGGCGTGATATCCTCAAAATGCGTTGCAAACCAATAGCCTAACACACGCAAGGTAAGCAGCCCTTTGAATTGGCCTTTATTGTACAACGGAAATTGCGAGTAACGCTTATCGGCGACGATTTTTAACAACTCTTTGACTGAAAGATCAATTTCAAAACCAGTTACTGGTTTTTTAAATCGCGGGAGAACAGTTTCAGGTTCTGCTAATTCTTTTTCGATGGTTAAAATCCGATTGACGATCCATTCATTTGGTTCAGCAATAATAAAATCATCGCCGATTTGATCATGAACAATCGCATTACGTAATTGTGAGATTTGCAATAAATCCGCTTCATATTTTTTAACTGGTAAATGTGGATTATCTGAAAGAATACGCACCAATTGACTAAATCCAAGATTTTGGTCAGTTGGATTTTTTTGTTGCAACCATTTTTCGATACGATTAAAACTACTTAAAAATAGTTGAGCGGCTTCGGCCATCAGAAAAGCCTCCTTTTTTATGTGATCTGCTCAATTAGTATAGCTTAGTTTAATCAGAATGAAAACCACAATCCCTGAATTCTTATTGTTTCACAACTGTTTAGTTTACCATAATTTTATTTTGTTAATAAAAAGACTTCTCCGTAAAGTACGAAGAAGTCAAACATCCATTAAAATAAGCCAATTGCTTGTCCGGAATTTGTAACATCCATATTTAACGCTGCGGGAGCTTTAGGTAAACCGGGCATCGTCATCACATCGCCTGTTAAGGCAACGATAAATCCTGCACCTAATTTAGGCACAAATTCTCGAATCGTCAATGAAAAGTGATCAGGAGCACCTAATTTTGTTGGATCATCTGAAAATGAATATTGGGTTTTCGCCATACATACAGGCAAGTGATCCCATCCATAGGCAATAAAATCATTTAACTGTTTTTCAGCTTTCGGACTCAAATTAACTTCTTTTGCTCCATAAATCGTTTTTGCGATAGTCTCAGTTTTATCAAGTAACGTATCTTGCGGAGAATAAAGTGGAGTAAATGCCTTCGTTTCTTGAGTCAATTGTACGACTTCACGTGCCAATTGTTCTCCTCCGGCACCACCTTTTTCCCAAACGGCACATTGGGTTACAGGAACACCTTCTTGTTGGCATAGTGTGGTAAGTGTCTCGAACTCAGCTTTCGTGTCACTTGAAAATTCGTTGATGGCCACAATCACTGGAATCGTATACCGAGACATATTACGAATATGACGACGAAGATTGGCAAAGCCTTTTTCTAAAGCAGGGATATTTTCTTGTGTTAAAGAATCTTTCGCTAATCCGCCGTGCATTTTTAATGCGCGGATCGTTGCGACGATCACAATAGTATCAGGAGCCTTATTTAGATTTGGAACTTTGATGTCTAAAAACTTTTCAGCGCCAAGATCAGCTCCAAATCCAGCTTCTGTCACTGTATAGTCGCTTGTAGCTAAGGCTAATTTTGTAGCCATGATGCTATTACATCCATGTGCAATGTTGGCAAATGGACCACCATGAACAAAAGCAGGCGTTCCTTCGATGGTTTGAACCAAATTGGGTTTTAATGCATCTTTTAATAATAATGTCAGTGCACCTTCAACCTTTAGTTGAGCTACGGTAATAGGTTCTTTTTTTGCCGTATAGCCAATCACGATTTTACCTAGACGTGTTTTTAAATCGGTCAACGAAGTCGCTAAGCATAAAATCGCCATAACTTCGCTGGCTACGGTAATATCAAATCCATCTTCTCTAGGGACACCTTGCATTGGGCCCCCTAGTCCAACAACTACATGACGTAAGGCGCGATCATTTAGATCGACGACACGTTTCCATGTGATTCGTCTCGTATCAATACCAAGTTCATTGCCTTGTTGAATATGATTGTCTAATAACGCTGATAATGCATTATTGGCTGTCGTAATGGCATGCATATCTCCTGTAAAATGTAGATTAATGTCTTCCATTGGAATGACTTGAGCACGACCTCCTCCAGTCGCTCCACCTTTAACCCCCATAACAGGTCCTAGAGAGGGTTCTCGAAGTGCTAAAGTTGTTTGATACCCGATTCGGTTCATGGCATCCGCTAAGCCGATACTAACAGTAGATTTTCCTTCCCCTGCTGGTGTTGGATTGATGGAAGTCACTAAGATTAGTTTTCCTTGATCTTGACCTTCTGCTTTTTGAATCGTTTCATACGTGATTTTTGCTTTATATTTTCCATATTGTTCTAAATCATCTTCAGAAAATCCAACTTTTTGTGCAATGTCTATAATCGGTAGCATCTTGGCTTCCTGTGCAATTTCAATATCTGACTTCATGTACATCCCCCTATTTCACGAACAATTCAGAACTTTTTTGTTCTTTCATTAGTAGATTATCGTAAAAAACATAAAAAATAAAGGAAAATTTGGCGATAAATAAAAAAAGAGTGAGAATTCACTCCTTTACAGATAGATTCAATTGTAAATATTCCAGCAATCGACGACGTTCTGTTTTACGTAACCTGCCTTCCCAGGTCAATTGATGACTTTCAATGATCAAGTGTGCACCATCAAGGGTGATTTTTTCGATTGTTTCAAGCGGAATGACCGTTTTTTTCCAAAAACGTGCATACATGATCACAAGTTGACTTTCGGTAAGGATCATTTTTCTACGATAGCCTAAATAGCAAAAGAGTAACGAGATAGCTGTAACCAATAAGCTCGTAGGATAAGGTTTTGTATTTTCTAGTGCCATGATCCAACTGAAAAAAAAGAGAAATCCAGTAAGTGACCAATAAATTAAAGAAAAAGCAAGCTCAGGTTGCCAACGAAATTTTGTTTTCATGGATAAATTCCTTTCAATCTTTTGCTTTTTTTCGTTATACTAGTGGTAATAAAAAATGAGGTGAGTTTATGTTAACGATTCATGTCGATGCATCGACCAAAGGAAACCCTGGACCAAGTGGTGGCGGGTTTGTGCTATCAGGAGAAACACTGCATATCCAACAAGCTTTTGCGTTAAATGGAGATTTAACCAATCATCAAGCAGAGTTTGCCTCACTTTTATATACACTAGAGTATCTAATTGCGCACAATCTAACTGATAAAACGATTATGATTTATACCGACAGTAAGATTTTAGCGCAAACGATCGAAAAAGACTATGCTAAGAATTCAGAATATCAAAAATATTTACTAGAAATTAAAGAAAAATTACAAATGTTTCTATTGATTTTTATCAATTGGATTCCTGAAGCGAAAAATAAAGGTGCCGACCATCTTGCTAGACAAGGCTTATCCAAAAGACTAAAACAAGTCTAGAGTAAAACACTAAAATCGTGTAACTCTAGACTTGTTGGATTTATAAAATTGGAGACAATAAGCGTGAAAAGTTTTGTTTAAATCGCAACCATCGAGATTGCTTTTTAATCATTTCAGTAGTCAATAAAGTAGATTGCTCCATATCACGTTCAAAAATCGCAGCCAATTCCTCATTGACTTTATGGTTATATGCAAAAGCACTTACTTCAAAGTTCAATTCATAACTTCGAATATCTTGATTGGTCGTACCAAAACTAGAGATCGTATCGTCCATGATCATCGTTTTAGCATGGATAAATCCATTGTTATAGATATAGACTTTGACTCCACGTTTTTGAAGATAATTCGCATAATATTGCGTAGCACGATAGATAAATGGATGATCTGGCATGCAAGGAATCATCACACGAACATCGATACCCGATTTTACAGCAATGACCAAAGCCGCAATCATTGGATCATCTGGAATCAAATAAGGCGACTGAATCCACACTCGCTTTTCAGCTCCAAGCAGCATTTTTATAAAGCCACCTTTTAGTACTTGTTCCTCACGATTTGGTCCATCACTGACGATTTGCAATGTCACATCACCGACTTCTTCAGGTTCTGGTAGTACAAAATAACGTCCTTCGTATTCCATTTCTTGTGCTTCATGTTTCACTGAAGCGTTCCAGTCTTTTAAAAAAACTTGTTGTAATCCAAACGACCCTGTTCCTAAAATACGTGCATGTGTATCTCGCCAATAGCCAAATTTTTTACTTTCACCGAGATATTGATCACCCACATTAAAACCACCAGTCCAACCAATCTTCCCATCAATGACTACGATTTTTCGATGTAAGTGATAATTTAATCGGGTTTTACGAATCAAATTGCGTGAAGTGATAAAGGCTAACACTTCACCACCAGCTTCTACCAAAGGATTAAAGAACTTAATGGATGTTTTTCCGCCCCATGGATCAAAAATCAAGCGAACTTCTACGCCCTCTTTTGCTTTTTTGACTAATTCATCTAAAAAACGATTGCCGATTTTATCATTGAAAAAAGCGTAGTATTCTACATGGACAGAATCTTTAGCAGCACGTATATCTTCAAATAAATGCTCAAACTTTTCTTTTCCATCTGTAAAAAAGGTCACATCATTCCCCATTGATAGAGGTGATTCTTCTACATTATAAAAATAATTGCGTAATAAACGCGCTTCAGCATCTTTGATTTTGATTGGAAATTGTTGATTATGTGCTGTAATTTCTTCTTCAATAGTATGAATCCGCTTTTTATGTTTATCTTTCATCAAATAAATCGCTTCACCATCGATACCGCGACCACAAAATGAATACAAAATAAATCCAATTACAGGTAAAAATACCAATGCCATCATCCATGCAAATACACTAGCGATCGAACGCGGTCGACGAAAAACAGTAATAAATGCACCGATCGTATTCAATACAATCAATGCGATAATTACGCTATATACCACGCTCATATCCATTTTTATACTCATATCTTTACCCCCATACCTACAAAATAGCCTATATTTCTTCTTAACTAGAGAAAAATAGATTTGCTAAGATTATAACATAAAAAAATTCTATATCCTTCCAGAAAGAAGGATATAGAACAGAATCAAATAACAAAACTACTGTTGTTCAATAAATGTTTCCGCTTGAGCGAGTGCGTCTTTGATTCCAGCAGGATTTTTCCCACCAGCTTGTGCCATATCTGGACGACCACCACCGCCACCGCCAACTAAAGGAGCGATTGATTTGATAAGATCACCAGCTTTTAAACCTTTTTCGTTTGCAGTTTTTGACATCGCAACAAGCAAACTAACTTTTCCATCTGCAGCATTAGCTAATACCAATACATCAGAAGCAGCTTTTTGTTTCCATTGATCGGCTAATTGACGCAACTGGTTCATATCTTTGACTGAAACTTCAGCTGTAATGACTGACATCTCATTGATTTCTTTTGTATCATTGAAGATATCACCAGCTTGTTGACTTGCTAATTTACTTGCTAATTGTTCATTTTCTTTTTGAACATCACGTAATTGTGCTTGTAGTTGTTCTACTTTGCTTACGACTTCTTTCGCTTGTGGTGTTTTCAATCGAGCCGCAATAGCTTTTACGCGTTCTTCTTCTTCACGGAATTGTTCATATGCTTCTGTACTTGTCACCGCTTCGATTCGGCGTACACCTGCACCGATTCCAGATTCTGAAACGATTTTGAATAAACCGATCGATTCCGTATTCTCCACATGGTTTCCACCACATAATTCAATTGACCAATCCGATACATTGACCACACGAACGTTTTGACCATATTTTTCGCCAAACAAGGCCATTGCGCCCATTGATTTCGCGGTTTCGATATCAGTTTCGACTGTCGTCACCGGAAGTGCTTCCCAGATTTTTTCATTGACCATACGTTCCATTTGAACCAATTCTTCTGGTGTCACTTGACCAAAATGCGTAAAGTCAAAGCGTAAGTGCTCTGGTGTCACTAATGATCCAGCTTGGTTTGCGTGATCGCCTAGTGTTTCTTTTAAGGCTTTATGCAATAAATGCGTTGCCGTATGGTTTTTTGTAATTTTACGATGACGTGCTTCATCGACTTCTAGTGTATACTGTTCGTCAATCGCTAATGGCATCACGACTTCGACTTTGTGTAAGAACTGACCATTTGGAGCTTTTTTTACATCTAAGACGTACGCAACGATATCGCCTTGCAGATTGTAGATCGTTCCTTTATCGGCGATTTGTCCACCCATCTCGGCGTAAAATGGTGTCGTATCAAAAATAAGTTGCGCGGTACCTTCTTTTACTGTATCGACTAATGCTTCTTCTTGGATGATCGCCACTAATTTTCCTTTTGCTGCAAGTGCATCGTATCCAACGTAAGTACTTTCGACTTTAAGGTCTGTAAGTAAATTCGATTGAATACCCATTGATGTTTCCTTGCTACGGCCAGCACGTGCACGGTCGCGTTGTGCTTGCATTTCAACTTCAAAGCCATCATGATCGACTTCTAGCCCAGCTTCTTGTGCGACTTCTTCTGTCAATTCTACTGGGAAGCCATACGTATCATATAATTTGAAGATATCTTTTCCGTCAAGTGTCGTACCATTTTGGGCTTTCACTTGGTCAATGACTTGGTTTAAAATGTCTAAGCCTTCATTAATCGTTTCGTGGAAACGTTCTTCTTCATTTTTAACTACTTTTTCAATAAAATCTTTTTGTGCTAAGACTTCAGGATAGTAACTTTCCATAATTGAACCCACTACTGGAACTAATTTGTATAAGAAAGCTTGTTCGATACCTAATTTTTTCCCGTGCATGACCGCACGACGTAATAAACGACGCAATACATAACCGCGGCCTTCATTTGAAGGTAACGCGCCATCACCGATCGCAAAAGATAACGCACGGATATGGTCAGCGATAACTTTAAACGATACGTTCGTTACTGGACTATCGCCGTATTTTACATTGCTACCTAATTCTTCTACTGCATGGATAATTGGCATAAATAAGTCAGTTTCAAAGTTTGTGGGTGCATCTTGAATAATAGAAACTACGCGCTCTAGACCCATTCCCGTATCGATGTTTTTATGTGGTAATGGTTCATACGTATCATCTGGTTTGTGGTTGAACTCAGAGAACACTAAGTTCCAGATTTCTAAGTAGCGTTCATTTTCGCCACCAGGATAATTTTCTGGATCGTCTTCTGCTAAATCATTGTAGGCTTCTCCACGGTCATAAAAAATCTCGCTATCTGGTCCACTTGGTCCGGCACCGATATCCCAAAAGTTATCTTCGATTTCAATGATATGTTCTTTTGTCAAGCCCACTTCTTCAGCCCAAATGCGTTTTGCTTCGGTATCTTTAGGATAAACCGTTACGTATAATTTTTCTGGATCAAATCCTAACCATTTAGGATCAGTTAAAAATTCCCAAGCCCAGTGAATTGCTTCTGTTTTGAAATAATCCCCAATAGAAAAATTCCCTAACATTTCAAACATCGTATGGTGACGTGCTGTACGTCCTACATTTTCGATATCGTTTGTACGAATCGATTTTTGAGCGTTGGTAATCCGTGGGTTATCTGGTACAACAGAACCATCAAAATATTTTTTCAGTGTTGCAACACCTGAATTGATCCATAATAAAGTTGGGTCGTTTACTGGAACAAGTGAAGCACTTGGTTCAATCGTATGTCCTTTTGATTGGAAGAAGTCTAAAAATAATTGGCGGACTTCTGCACTAGTAAGTTGTTTCATCTTCTATTCCTACTTTCTTTTTCAAATAAAAAAACACCCTTGCAGACAAGGACGTCTACACGCGGTACCACCTTGTTTGCAATGATGTTGATCATTACCTCTTCATTCTTCTTAACGCGAAGTCACGTCGGTTTTTCAACCGATTGGACAAAGGGAGCCATCTTAAGATCCGTCTGTTTCCGTTTCAGCCTAGCGAAAACTCTCTGTAAAACGCATTGCCTTTGATGTTATCCTTTACGTTTGAAGTATAGCGAAGAGTCTATAAAAAGTCAATTTTTTCTCAAGTAAATCACGAAAAAAATAGTGTCTTTTTTTATTTTATACATATAGTCTAAATTATTTTTTTATTAAAGAAAGCATAACCCGAAATAATCGGTAGAGCCCCCATATTAAAACAGAAGCAACTATAATTTCAAATACTCTAAACATAACACGTAAATCATAAGCAAAGCGTAAAAATAGTATCCAAAGAAGAACAAAAAGAACTGTTTTTTGTAGTCCTGTTAATTTCCGATGAAGTATATATGCCAAAAAGTCTTCATTATCTACATGCTGAGTTTGATATTCTTTATATATTTTCTTTATATATTTTTTTGTAATGATCCCCCCTCTCTTCAGTTAAGTATTTGATAAAAATACATCAAAGCGATAGGCTTCATCGATTACTGTATAGGTATCAAATGTACTTGTACGTGTTTGTTCTAATATGCCTCCAAGATGTTGGTAAAATGCTACAGCAGGATAATTTTTTTGCATGACCCAGATTCTGACTTGTCCGATACGTAACGTTTCAAAATAAGTCATGGCTGTTTGAAATAATAATTTCCCGATTCCTTTGCCTTTAGCTTCTTTTGCGACATATAGTGCATAGATCTCTCCAATATGTCGCTCTTGTTTAATCGCGATGAATCCCAATAATAGTTGGTTATGATCACGATAGAGATAAATGTTCGGCGATGTGTGGGCGTCTGCTAAAAAAAGCTGCCATTTGGTCTGGATCTCTTTAGTCGATAAAGACTGTAAGTAGTCTTCTGGAACTAGTTCCTTATAGGTGTTTTGCCAAGATGATTTATATAGCGTGGCAATATCTTGTATATCTTTTGTTGTAGCGAGTGTAATCATCTCCTCTCTCCTTTCTCTCCTTTAAAAGACAACGTACGTATTTTTTCGAGTAAATAGTCGTCTGGATTTATGCATAAAAGTGTGGTGTTTGCTTGATAAACTGATAAAAAATAAGGAAAATGTGTACAGCCAATCAGGATGCATTCGACATCAACTTGTTCAAAAAAATCAATCGATGCAAGCAGTCCAGTATAATGAAGGATCCACTCAGGAGATTTTTTGGCTTCTACTGCCTCTACCCAATCTAGATTTGTCATACTATAGACCGTAGCGTTTGGATTATGTTGAATGATTTCTTTTTCGATTCCCGCAGCACCTTGTGCGTTAGCAGCTAGAATCCCAATTTTTCGATTCTTTAATTTTTGGTAAGCCGCAAATGGTGTAATGATCGGAAGCTGCACTTCTTTTTCAAGACGAGCAAACGAAAGACTAGCACTTAACGAATTACAATAGACGACCACTGCTTGACAACCTTCTTCTTTTGCTTGAAAAAGGAGGTTCAATATGGTGTTTTGTTTCACCTCTAAAGAAGACGTTTGGAATCTGGTTTGCTCTTGTGGAGAATGAGAAACTGGAAATGCACTTGTTTGACAAGACAATTGTGTTTCGAATAAATGACATCCCATCATGGTATCAATTTTTGTTCCGCCAAGTATGGCTAGTTTCATATCAATATTCCTTTCTTTATCCTAACTTTTCTAGTACTTTATATAGTATAGTAGAATAAAAAAAGTTACAAATCAAAATAAAGGAGTATATAGGAGATGCTTTATACGAGAAAAAATTTAAATCAACTTACCCAAGAATTTCCTCTACCTGAATACGTTCGTTGTATCGCGACGTCTCAAAGTTTTGCTAGTCCTAGTAGCCATGTTGTGATTTTACTTAATGATACACAACTTGTTTTGGTTTTTTTAAATTTTTTTCAAACCCGTGTAATTGCAACAAAAATCTATCCGCGGACTACGCTTTCAAATAATCAGTTTCGTTCATTCGGGATTCAGGTAAAATGGACAGTAACGTGTGACAAAACTTCCTATCGATTTTTAATTCCTAAAACAATCCTTACTTTAGGAAAAGAACAAGATGCTGGATTAACTCAGTTGATGAAACTTAAATAAATTAACTAACGTTATTTTATTTAAAGTGTTTCAAAAATAAACCTTGTTGTTTAAATAGTTACAGGCATTTCATTTTCTATTTATAACAAATCCATGTTATCTTAATAGTAGTTAGAGATTTTCTCTATTAGGGGCCATTCATAATACGCGTTTCAGATGAATGGATTAATTTATTGGAGGGTGATAGAAATGGAACACAAAAGAAACGAATACTTTACACCAAATGAGGCGGGAATCAACATTTCGTGGGGATCCGTCGTTGCAGGAGTCATTTCATTTTTTGCTATTTTTATGACATTTGGCTTGATCGGCTCAGCTATTGGTTTTGGTGCAGTCGATCCTACAGCAAAAGATCCATTTGACGGTGTAGGAACAGGTTTACTGATTTGGACGATCGTGACACTAGTTGTCTCTTTAGGTCTTGCTGGATTTATTTCCGGAGTAGCGGCTCGAAAAGTCGGTTGGATGCATGGATTTTTAACTTGGGCTACAAGTATGATGGTTGTGACACTAATCGTGAGCTTTACTGCCATCACTACACTATCAGCAGTAGGTTCTCTACTTGGAAACGTTACGTCTACCGTAACAGATGGTGCTAGTAGTGTCGCTTCAGCAACAGGTGATGCAATTTCAAAAAGTTTTGACACTGTAACTAAAGAAGTTGGATCAGTGAATACAGATGACTTACAAGCAAATGTAACAAAGTACTTACAAGATACTGACGTTGCGGAATTACAACCAGATTATTTAAAAAATCAATTAAGCGAAGCGACAGATGAAATTACAAATGCAGGAAAAGAAATCGTAAAAAATCCAGACGATGCCGATAAAATTATCGATACAACTGCAGATTCATTACAAGAAAAAGCGAAAAAAATCGGGGATTCTGTTGACCGTGATGCAATCGCAAATGCTGTTTCAAAAAACACTGAGCTTTCTGAAGAAGAAGCACAACAAGCTACAGATACCATTTACAATCAATTACAAACAGCCTCTTCCGAAGCACAAAAACAACTCGATATGGCTCGTGAAAATGTAGATCAATTAAAATCAGAAATCAAAGATACTGTTGAAGAAGCAAAACAAACTGCAGACGACGTATCAGATACAACAGCTAAAGCATCAATTTGGGGCTTTGTAGCGATGATCTTAGGTTTAATCATCACTTCAATTGCTGGGATGTTTGGTGCATCATTAGCTCGTCCTAGAGATTAATGTAAGCTAAACCAATCAAATAAAAAAAGAGCTACTCTTTTGGGTAGCTCTTTTTTTATTTCGCTTTCTTCCCTTCTTCCCTTCTTCCTTTTACTATTTTAAGCCTTTTCATGATAGACTAGATGTAACTATAACGAAGGAGGAAGTTATGCTTTATAAAAAAGGTATTTTTATCAGTTTATTTTTTATTGTGTTAATCATTCTTGGTCTTTTTTATACCTTAAGACATCACGAAGACCAAAAAGCGACGATATCCTATCAAGATGGGCACTACTATGTGACACCCTCTCTTAACGAAACAGTAAAGATCCATGCAAATAACTTAATTTCTCATGAGCAACAAGATGAAGTATTAACAAAATCATTCAATTTACCAAAAGAGACTACGTTGATTACAACTTTTTCGGCAAAAGAAAAAGAATTTTTGATTGAGTTAACTGCAACCAGTGATTCAAATTTCAAGCAAACAACGAAGATCCCTAGTACGAAACGATATAATGCGTATATCCCCTACTCTGTAATCAAAGATGGAAATACTGGTCTATTTGTTGGAACCGATGATCCTAGCATTTTGAAACAGATTAAAGAACAGCCTGATCAGCTTGATCAGTTTTTTACAGATGATATCATTTTATTGGAACAATCGATTTTATTCGAAAAAAATAAATAAGTCGTTTAATTTAGGAGTGTATGTTAAATGGATAAAGATCAGTTTTTATCTCAAATCAAACAAGGTTTGATTGTCTCTTGTCAAGCTTTACCCGGAGAAGTTTTTTATACAGAAGAAAAAAGCTTGATGCCTTATTTTGCAAAAGCAGCAGAAAAAGCTGGTGCAGTGGGAATTCGAGCCAATTCTGTTCGCGATATTTTAGCTATCAAAGCCCAAGTAAATTTACCGATTATTGGGATCATTAAACGAGATTATCCACCTGAAGCACCTTTCATTACGGCGACGATGAAGGAAGTAGACGAATTGGTTGCAACTAAAGTAGAAGTCATCGCTTTGGATTGTACACTACGCCCTCGTCATGATGGACAAACGATAAATTCATTTATCAGACAAATTAAAACTCGGTATCCTGATCAGTTGTTAATGGCAGATATTTCGACTTTAGAAGAAGGGATAAACGCCTTTCAAGCTGGTGTTGATTTTATTGGCACGACGCTAAGTGGCTATACAAAGTACAGTCCAAAACAAGAACAACCAGACATTCACTTGATTACGGCATTATTGGATCAAGGAATTCCTGTCATTGCAGAAGGCCGTATTCATACACCCGAGAAAGCTAAAGAAATTCAAAAATTAGGTGTTGCTGGTATTGTAGTTGGCGGAGCCATTACTCGTCCTCAAGAGATTGCAGAACGATTTATCCAAGCACTAAATTAACCTACACGTATCTTTTCATTTAAGAAAAGATACGTGTAGGTTTTTAGTTTGTTCCTTTATGGGATTTTTAATTAGCCATATATAAACTAGTAACATCGATTAGTCATTCCAGACTTGTGCGATGTTTTGCTCGATAATTTTAAAATTGTATTCACTTAGTGGATAATCAATCGCACATACTCGTTGATTAGGATAAGTTGAAGGTAAATTAGTCAAAATAATTTCAACATGACCGCACTCATCTATATGCTCACATAAATAAATATTATATTTCCGATCAAAGTAATTATATAAATCTCGCTTTAGCTGATTGCGAATTAATAAAGGTAAATCAGAAGCCAATAAAATATTGATTTGCTTTTCATAATGGATAGGATTTTCAAAAGCACTTACTAACATATAATATTTGCCTATTAGATATTCCTTTTCTAAAAAAATGGGATCTTTAGTTAGATCGTATAGCGAATCTAAAAAATGATTGATTTTAATAATCAACTCTTTATGTTCCACTTGATCTTCTGAAAGAATATATCCATCGATATCCACAGTGACATGACGAAAAATACGGCAATATAGATTGGCACAAAATAAATAAATAAAAATAAATCCATTTCGATTTTTAGGAATAGGAAAAAAATATTGACTAAACAGCTCAACACATTGAGTAGTCAATCGGAAAATATCTGAATTTGTTTTTTCGTGGTAATTTAAAATACGTTCTCTTACTTCTTCAGAGTCATAAATTTTCGTCTTCATCTGAATCAATAACAAATAAAAATAGATTTCCCCTTCATCATATACATTATATTTGCTAATGCCTGATTGAATCATTGTCACTTCTTTTAATTTTCTGACACTCCACACGACTAAAGTCATGGGGTTCTTAGGTAATACACCCTAACGGACGCAAATTGACTAAGCTAGCCCCGAAAGTCCTTCGGTTTTAATATTTATGCTTGCATTAATATCTCTGTCATGAAGTGTTCCACAATGTGAACATACCCATTCACGAATATTTAGCTCTTTTTTGCCATCATTATGACCGCAAGAAGAACAAAGTTGTGAACTTGGGAAAAATCGGTCGACTTTCACTAAAGTACGACCTTTCCACTGGCATTTATAGTCTAATTGTCGAACGAACTCATTCCAAGATACATCTGAAATCGACTTCGCTAATTTATGATTTTTAACCAACCCTTTTACATTCAACTCTTCAACACAAATGATTTGGTTCTCATCAGTTAGTCGTGAAGAAAGTTTATGTAAAAAATCCATACGTTGGTTCGCGATTTTCTCATGGATACGTGCCACTTTTACTTTTTGTTTTTGGTAGTTGCGACATTCATCTAATTTGCGATTGTGCTGTTTCGCAACTTCTAAACGTTTTGAAAGTTTTCGTTGTTCACGTATCAACCGTTGTTCAAGAGAACGATAAAATCGTTTATTGTCGATTTTTTCTCCTGCGGATGTGATACAGAAATGAGTTAAGCCTAAATCTAATCCAATGCTATTTGTTACAGGTTCTTTCAAACTATTCTCTGTTTCCACTAAGAATGTCGCAAAGTATTTCCCTGATTTTGATTGACTGATCGTGACGTTCATTAATTTACCTTTGAAACGTAATTCTTCTGCCATCTTGACCCAACCTACTTTAGACACATAGAAGTAACGACCGTTGACTTTCATGCCTACGGCAGTTCGATAGGACTTCTTAGAATATTTTTTACTCTTGAATTTAGGAAATCCAAATTTAGAGTTGAACGTATTTTTGTACGCTTTATTCAAATCCATATTTACTTGACTTAGAGGTTGTGCTTCAATTTCTTTCAACCAAGCAAATTCTTCTTGCTTTTTCAGTCCAGCATAGGTCAGTTTGTTTTCAATATATTCAGGATTTTCTTTTTTCTGCTTGTAGTTGGTAATTCGCTGGTCGAGTAAAAAATTCCAGTAGAACCGGACACAACCAAAAGTTTTTTGAATTTGGATTTCCTGTCTTGAATTCGGATAGATTCTGATTTTATGGGCTTTTTTCATATCTGTACACCTCCTTGCTGTATACCCTAAGTATACTAAAATCGGTGTGAGAATCCTAAATGTAAGCATAAATATTAACCCTTATTTTGACTTTATCATGTAGAGTTTGTTCACACAGGTTCGCTAATCCCCATGCAGTTCTCTGATGAACTTCTTACACTTTCATGCAAGCACAGACTATATCTTATCCTTCAACTTTACTTGTTCAGGCGAAACCACTTCCACACGCTTGTGTGTACTTCCCTCAAGAGGAATAGTCGTTGAACCTTCCTATTTCTAGGCTTGGCTGCTGATTTTCGATTGTGTAAGCACTTAGGATTTAACCTTATGCTATCTAACGAATTTTTTCTGTTTTCACCACGTTCACGCTTGGGTTTATTATCCCTACGTTGTCGTTTCGTTAGCTTTACGAGTTCCCAGCAATTCAGTTTCTTCATTGGACAATACGAGTATTTGTATTGCCTCTAAATGCAAGTTTCCCTACATTCTTACAGTACGTCTACGGGCTATCATCCCACCATTAAAATAGTGGGTTTTCTCGCCCGCAAATTCTATAATATTAATATAATCGTCCCACAATGGATCTTTAGCTATAAAGTATTTTTTATGGAACCGTAAAATATTGATAGCCAATAAATAGGCTATTTGCTTTTTATGGATAGTCGAAAAATAAAGGTCAGCTTCTGTTGAGAACGTATCAATCGAATCGTAGATTTTGGTTTCTGCGATAAATTGAAATGGCCAATCACGATCTTTATATAAAGACCATAAAAAAATAAAAAAACATAATCGGATATTTACTTCTTCCCCATTGAAAAAAGGTTCTTTTGTTTTGACTTGTACATTGAATTCTTGTGCAAATTGATTGATTCGTTTAATCGTTGATCGCACTAAACTTTCACTAATGTATTGTTCTCGTGCATAGGATTGAATGGAATGCACCCGATCAAAAATCAAATCTAAAAAAATCATAATCGTGATGTCATTTTCTAATAGATAATTTTTAAGTGTATAGGGTGTATATCCATTAAACTCTAAATTAACGCCTTTAAATTTTGCATACTCTAACTTTAATTGGGCTGAGAATGCTGTATTAAAGTTGTCGATCAGTTCTTCTAAATCATGAATATAGCGTTGAACACTTCGTTCATTTAGCTCTAAATATTGGCTCAAGGTATGTACATCTGTTGCACTACTTTCTAAATGTAAAACATCGATCATTCGACATAATATTTTATGCTTTTTTTCTAATAAATTATAAATTTGATAATCCATAGATGCCTCAATCCTCCGTTTAAGTCGATTTTTGAAGTAATGGGTTATGTTTATTGTAATGGACTTTAGAATAAGGCACAAATATTAATGTTTATGACATTTGTTGATTAAAAAGAATTGGCTGGTTCATTTTGTTTAGTTCTTTTGATTTAATTTATTTTTATTTCGAATGCGATAATAGTTAAGAAATAACCAACTCTCTTGTTGCTTATTCGTGTGTTCTTTTATTTTTCTTTTATACAGCTCGTTATATTTTTTTATTTGATCTATTGTGCTGTCACTCGTTTTTCTATATACTTAATACTCTTACTTTCCCTATTTTATGTACAGAAAGGTGGTTGCTTATGAATTTAAAACAAGCAACGTCTCGAGAATTAGCTGCTATTGAGACATTTTATGAAAAAACAATTCCTTTGATCGATCCAGATACCACTAGTTGGATTTTAGGTGTTTACCCTTCCATAGATAGCGTTCTATCAGCCATCAATAAAAAAGAATTTTATTTATTCGTAGACGATTCAATGACGATTCTTGCTACGGTTATCTTAAATCATCAAGCGCATGAGAATTATCAAAAATTAACTTGGCTTACACAAAACACTACTGCGCACGATCATTTGATTGTGCATACTTTAATTGTCGACCAAACACGCAAAAATCAAGGAATTGGTACCAAATTGATGAAAGCCATTAAAACATACGCTCAAGATCTAGGTGTAGTCTCTATTCGTTTAGACACCGCTAAAACGAATCTTCCAGCACAACATTTATATGAAAAGCAAGGATTTACTTATATCGGACAAGTAGATTTGCCAAAATTTGATCAAACTGGTGTTGATGAATGTGTGTGTTATGAATATCTTTTATCTTAAAAAATCAGAAAAAGTTTTTATAGACTATACCTCTATTTTTTTGCTTGATATTTTTAACGTAGTAAATTAGCCGATTTTTCTGAGAATAAATAAAAAAACCACCTTTACCAAGCGGCAAAGGCGGTCTTTTGTGCAAGGGCGGTTGCACGTAAGGAGCTAGTTATCATAAGTTTACTTATGTAAGACCATAAGCAAGTGAGCTAAAAACTAGCTACACTAAAATTATATTTATCGACCCTAATTTTGTCAAAATACTTACTTAAAGTTTAAACTTTAAGTAAGTATTTTTTATTTTCATTATTTTTGTAGCACCTGATTTCTAGCAGAATTCCCTGAATAATCAAATTTAGCGCCACTCAATTCGAATTCATGTCGTTCACGGCTAACATATCCGACGATTTGATCACTTTGGTAAAGTTCCCATAAAAATTCAGCTAGTTCTTCGCTTGTATGATATGTACCAAATGCTTTATCGTAATCATAGGACTCGACTTGATTTGCAACTGCTCCAAATTCTGTTTTTGTCGCTGCTGGTGCTAAGACTTTTGCTTTCATTTTGGCTTTGGTTTCATTTAACTCATGAGCCAATCCTTCTGTAAATGCACTGACATAAAATTTTGTTCCACAATAAGTAATTGCAGTTGGAACGACTGTATATCCTCCTGCAGACGACACATTGATCAGTTGGGTTTGGTCAACATCTGCATATTTTTTGACAAATAGCATCGACAAAATAGTCACTGCTTCAATATTTAATCGTAAAAGCTGTTCGGTACGCATAAAGTCTTGATCTACTATATGACTATACATCCCGACACCGGCATTATTGATCCATGTGTCGATAGATAAATGTTCGAGTTCATCAAACAATCGATAGCAATTTTTGATTTCACTCAAATCGACGACTTTGATGATAACCTCACTATTTGGAAAATTCGTATTCAATGTTTCTTTTAGCTGTACTAATGCTTCTTTTCGTCTGGCAATTAAGATCAAATTTTTCCCTTGTGAAGCAAAAACACGCGCAGTAGCTTTCCCAATTCCTGCGCTAGCTCCGGTAATTACAGTATATGTTTTCATATTGATTCCCCCTTAGTTGTTAAAGAGAATGATACATCCTGGAGCACACTCCAGGTCAAGGGGGAATCACAACTTTTTTTATCGTTTATGAGATTTGAGTATTTTTGGTTAGCATTTCTTGATACAGCGCAATTTTTTTATCTAAAAAGGCTAAATTGTTCGCGAGTTCTTGCTGTTTATCTAGTAAAACACTCGTTTGTTGCGTTAACAATACCAAGCGTTCTTCTATGGTTTCTTCTCCTTGTTCCCGCAGTTTAGCATACGTTTTAATATCGGCTAAACGCATTCCTGTTTCTTTTAATCGTTTAATAAATTCGATCCATTTAATGTCTGTCTCATCGAATACACGCCGATTATTTGAATCACGTTTCGGGATAATCAAGCCTTCTTTTTCGTAGTAGCGTAATGTGTCAATTGAAAGCTCAATCTTTTCAGACGTTTGACCAATTGTATAGCACATTTTATTCACTTCCCTCATCCTATTTCTTTTCTCATATTATCTTGAATCTCATTTTAGCGCAAATCAATACGAAATAAAGATTATTTGATATACTTAAAGAAAAAGGAGTGAGAAAAAATGAAATCTTATCATTGGGTTTTATTAGGAATAGGTTCTATCGGATTAGGAGTAAGTAGTCCCGTTGCAGCTAGTGAGATGCATCGCGTGTACAATCCAAATAGCGGTGAACATTTTTATACTGCAAGTACAATCGAATCGCAAAATTTGATTTCTTTAGGATGGAAAGATGAAGGAATTGGTTGGTATGCTCCAGAAGTTGGAGAAGATGTTTACCGACTTTACAACCCAAATACTGGAGATCATCATTATACCTTAACAAATGCTGAAAAAGAATTTTTGCTCACTAAAGGTTGGAAAGATGAAGGAATCGGCTGGAAATCAGATACTCGTAAAGAAATTCCAATCTACCGTGCTTATAACCCAAATGCAAAATCTGGTAGTCATAACTATACAAGCAGTTTAAATGAACAAGCACACTTAGCTTCAGTAGGATGGAAAAGCGAAGGAATCGGCTGGTATGGACAAAATCCTGAAGGTGATGGAGAGCTCTACCCTGAAATTACGAAACAACTTTTGAACGGTAAATCTTGGTATGAAGGAGCTTCAGTTGATATCCTGATGCAGCCAAGACAAGGCTTTAAAAACGAAAAATTTTATAATTTGTTAGGTCAATCATTTGATTATACGATCACGTCTTCTGAAAAAGAAGTATATTCTATTTTAGATTATCGTCAAAATAGTACGGTTTCAGTTGATGTCACCACTCAGCTTCTTATCCCTAAAGTAGATGCATATGGTAATAAAAAAACCGATACGTTTCTTCTATACTATAAATCAGATGGTACCTTGATGATTGCGTATAGTACAGACACAACAAATACTCATGCTACTTATATCGGTTTTCCTTTAGAAAATGTCTCGTTATTGTCAAACTAAGACTGGAAAAGGAGCAATAGATCATGAACAAACTGACTTGGTATGCAAGTAGACAAGAGCGTTCTGAAGCAACAATTACTATTTTGATGGATCTAATCAGGGAGTTACACGAACCCAATACAGCACCACTACGAGAATTATTTGCCGAGTATGTCACTGCATTGTCTGATGAATCTAACTCGATTTTGATTATATTGAATCGACTTCAATTAGATAGCGCTAACTGCTTAATACACCACAACATTACCTTAACAAAAGAAAATCAAGCACGAATGCAACAGATCCGAAAATTAAGTGAAATCCGTTACGGAAATTAAAGGAGAAATTAGATGCCAACAGTTGAATTGACACGTTTTCGGGTTCTTCCTGATAAGACCCAGCTCGTGGATGAATGGCTCTTGTTTTTAAACGAACATATGCAAGAGACATTACTTACATTGGAAGCGGAAAAAATGTATATTGAAACTATTTTTCGAGAAGTATTAGACGGATATGAATATCTTTACTGGTACTCTGTCCAAGGAGAAAATGGACAAGCAGTCGAAGATTCGCAGCACTGGATCGATAAAAAGCATCTAGAGTACTGGAATAAGTGTATTGACAAAACCTTTCGTCCAGTAGATTTAACTCCTGAAGTGATTATGATTCCAGAGAAAATAAAATACGCTATGAATGAAACGTGAGGATATGAAGATGACGATTCGACCTGTAACCGAAAAAAATTGGCGTGAGATCATCGCTCTAGATGTCGCCTCTTCTCAAAAAGACTTTATAGAGCCAAATAGTCATTCTCTACTTGAAGCTTATTTTGATCATCATTTTGCTTGGCAGCCTTTTGGGTTGTATACAGATGATCGATTAGTTGGGTTTGCTATGATCGGCGCATACCAACAAAAAGAACAGTTTATTTGGTTAGACCGTTTTATGATTGATCAACATGCTCAAAGCAAAGGATACGGCACTTTATTTATTCAAGAACTGCTCACTTTCATTTCAAAAAACTGGGTAGTAAAAACTGTCGTCTTAAGTATCCATCCCAACAATGAGACGGCAGCTCTATTTTATACACAGATTGGCTTTGTGGATACAACTGAATTCGATCCAGAAAATGGTGAGCGATTATTTGTCTACACGTATTCAGATAGAAAAGAAAATACCTCACATAAACCGTGAGGTATTTTTTACAATTGAATATGAGACAGAAAACGTTCAACATCTTGGTAGCATAGTCACTAATCGAGGTTATTCAGACTGGGCAATGACCGTTATTGATGCTTCTATTACAGAAATTTGGTATCGTTTTAGTCGTAGACAAGCTGATTTTTATATTGAGTCTTCATTTGATGGCTTACATTTTACTCAAATGCGAATATGCCACATGGAGTTAGAGTAATGCTGTCAAACTCATCATTTCAAGTAATCCTTGGGCGACTTCGCTTCCTTTATTTCCAGATTTTGTCCCCGCTCGTTCGATCGCTTGTTCGATTGTCTCAGTAGTTAAGACACCAAATACTACGGGAATTTGAGCTTGTAAGCCCACTTGAGCAACCCCTTTTGCAACTTCATTGGTGACTAGATCATAATGGCTCGTTGCACCTCTAATGACTGCACCTAAAGTAATGATTCCATCGTAATCTTTTTTAGTCACGATTTGTTTTGTGATAAAAGGAATCTCAAATGCACCTGGTACCCAATAAACATCAATTTGTTCCTTTTCTATCCCATGGCGAATCAAATTATCCATCGCACCACTCAATAATTTAGATGTGATAAATTCGTTGAATCTTGCTACAACAATTGCTACCTTTTGATGGTTACCTTGATATTGTCCTTCATAAATCATTTTTTCTACCTCCAAATTAGTGAATCGTTAATTCATGATGAAATTTTTCTTTTTTTGTTACTAAATAATGATGATTGTGCGGATGAGGATTAACTTGTAAAGGGATTCTTTGATCAACTTGGATTCCCATTTTTTCAAGTTCATGTACTTTATCTGGATTATTTGTCATCAGTTGAATCCTTGTCACACCGATTTCGTTTAGCATAGTTGCAGCAAATGAATACGTTCGTTCATCTGGTAAAAAACCAAGAGCGATATTGGCTTCGTAAGTATCCATTCCAGCTTCTTGCAGCTGATAAGCACGTAACTTATTCTTCAATCCGATACCTCTACCTTCTTGTCGTAAATAAAGAAGAACACCTCGTCCAGCTTGTTCGATTTTTTCCATAGCAAGCTGTAATTGTTCCCCGCAATCACAACGTAAAGAGCCAAACACATCACCCGTTAAACATTCAGAGTGCACTCTGACTAAAATTGGATCAGTAGATTCTTGCTCTAATCCTTTAGATAACGCTAGATGTTCTCGATGTTCCTCATCTTCGAATAGTTGTAAAGTGAACTCTCCTACTTTTGAAGGAAGCGATACCTTAATTAATGTATTTTGTAGATAATGGACCAATTCATCAATAGTAATCAGTGGTAATTCCCATTCTTTTGCGAGTTGTTGCAATTCAGCTTTACGAGCCATTGTCCCGTCAGCCGATAAGATCTCACAAATATAAGCAGCTTCTGTCGCTTGTGCTAATTTTGCTAAGTCGATAGCAGCTTCTGTATGCCCTCGTCTAAAACGCACACCACCTGGTTTTGCAATCAAAGGAAAGACATGTCCGGGACGATGAAAATCAGTGGGTTGTGTTGCGTGATTGGCTAGCGCTTGAATTGTTTGTGCGCGTTCTATCGCTGAAATTCCAGTATGGGTAGAAATATGATCGATACTGATCGTAAAAGCGGTTTGAAAGCTATCTGTATTTTGTTCAACCATCTCCGATAATTTGAACTGTTGTGCAATTTTTTCAGATATTGGCGCACAGATCAACCCTCGTCCATGCGTGGCCATAAAATTAATCGATTCAGCTGTGGCATAATCAGCTAAACCAATCAAATCTCCTTCTGCTTCCCGATCTTCATCATCAGCTACAATAATCAAGCCACCTTTTTTTAACCATTGAACCGCCTGTTCTATTTTATTCATAAACAGTCTCCTTTGCTTGCATACGCTTTTGTTGTACCTCCACATATTTGCCAATCATATCCGTTTCAAGATTCACAGATTCCCCAATGACTAACTCTCCTAACGTAGTTAGATGACTAGAATGTGGAATAAGACTAACTGAAAATTTATTTGTCGTCGTCTGCGTAATCGTTAAACTTACACCTTGAATGGCAATCGATCCTTGAGCAATAAGTTGCCCGTTTAGCTTTGGTGGATAAGAAAACGTAAGGATCGTAGCATGATCCAGTATTTTTTTATCTAGTAAACGAGTTGTCGTATCAATATGCCCTGCTACAAAATGTCCTTCAAAGCGCTGGTTTTGTTGCATTGCACGTTCTAAATTTACTTTATCGCCAATTTTACTGGCCTGAAAAGTCGTTCGTTTTACTGTTTCAGGCATAATCAGTACGGTAAATGTCGTTTCTGTACAATGGATTGCCGTTAAGCAAGCTCCATTAATCGCCATACTATCGCCAATATTATAATCAAGTAGTAGCTGACGTGAAGCCTCACACGTGATCTCCATACTTGAGGCATACCGTTTTATTCGACGTATTATCCCAATTTCCGCAATCAGGCCTGTAAACATGGACGATCTCTCCTCGCTACAATTTTTAAATCTTCTCCAACTAATTCGATATGGTGAAGACTAAGTTTTTTCATAGTAGGCACCGTAGTATGATCAAAAAAGCTTGATACGCTATTTCCTCCGATTAAGGTTGGCGACAAATAGGTGATCACTTCATCGACATAGTCAGCTTGTAAAAAAGCATTATGAATATGCGCGCCACCTTCCACATATACTGACTGAACGCCTTCACGTTTCAAATACATCAACACTTCCGTTATCGAATCATCTGTTGTTAGCTGACAGACCTGTACATGTTTAGGTAGTTTAGGGATCGACGCGTATTTGGTGAAAATCCATACTGGAACATTCGTTTCTTGAAAAATCGCATACGTCAGATTAGAAAATAACCGACCTGTACGATCGAGTACGATTCGAAGTGGCGGAAATTTTGTTGACTCCGTAGTCAATAAGCTAGGATTATCTGCCAGTACTGTTTGACTTCCAACTAAAATCGCTTGATAATATGCGCGCTCTTTTCTAACTTGAGCTATAGCATCTACACTTGTAATATTCGTTCGTTGATTGTGGACTATAGAGATTTTGCCATCTAAAGTGATTGCTTGTTTTAAAACTACATAGGGTCGATTTTGTTCGTAAAAGGTTAGATAAGCACGGTTCAATGCCCGAACCTCTTGTTCTTGAATCCCCACAATAACCTCGATTCCACACGATTCAAGATAAGCTTTACCTTGTCCTGAAACTAATGGATTTGGGTCAAGTTGCCCAATTACCACACGTGTAATTCCACTTTCAACGACCGCTTGTGTACAGGGCGGTTGTTTTCCAAAATGATGACAAGGTTCTAATGTGACATAAAGAGTTGAATTGTGTACATCTTCAGGGGATTCACATTGCGTAAGCACATGTCGTTCTGCATGTGGCTGTCCATAGGCTAAGTGTGCACCAGTCGCAATAATCTTATCGTTTTTTACAAGTACAGCACCTACTCGTGGATTTTTATAAGTAGTATAGGTTCCCTTTTTGGCCTCTTGTATAGCTAAATCCATGTATTGCTTATGCATGTTACCACCTCCTGAAAATTGACTGAATAAAAAAACATGCCTCGTAAAATATACGAGGCATGCCTAAATAAGACCACTTCATTTCAAAAATTGGGTAGACTCTACCCCTTGAAATCGTTTGGTTTTCTTCTCACATCCAGACTTTAACTGTCGGCGCCAGACTCACACTGGCTCCACCGCGTTATGCGGGTCACGGACTTCAAATAGGGTATATTTGTCACCGCCGGTCGGGAATTGCACCCTGCCCCGAAGAATGTATTCAATTCACAGAGTATCGTAACGTAAAGGATTTTCTTCGTCAAGCATTAAAATTTCTTACTGGACTAATTCAAAATGAAATAGTTAGTAGATTTTCGTTATTTTATTAAAAGGGATTCAACGTGTTTTACTAAACATTTATATTAATAGAAATATTTTTAAAATCAGGTAGTAAAAATATTTGAATATATGTTATTTTATAGTGATAAACAGAGGAAAAAAATAATTTTTTCCACTTGTTTATAACCACGATTTTTTGACCATTATTCATAATTTTTGTGTTCTTTCATTTTTATACGATGCTTGACTTGCTGATTGCAAAAAAAAAATGTATAGTAGAGTCGAACTTAGATTTCACTATTTAGGAGGGATCCTTGATGACAATTTCATCATACATCGTACGCCCAAAGAACTTTATATACCCTATTATTTAGTTCTTTGATGGAAAATTTCCTCAAAGAAGAAAAGAGGAAATCATATGACAACAATTACACCATCCGAATATTGGTATGCTAAAGAACAAATTAAATCACTTGTCGGTGCATATCACTCTGTAAATGACAAACGTACCATTCAAACGCAACAAGCTTTGATTTATGAACATACTGCATTTATTTTTGAACGTTCTAACGAGCTATTGGCGATTTGGGACCGATTTTTAGATGTAACGACAACTAGAGAACAGGCTGAAGCATATTTTACTGCAATGAAAATGTTCGTCTTGCCTATGGAGCTTCCTTCAACGAAACAAATCGATAAATTATTTCGAAAAGTTAAAAAAATGAATTATCCAAATCTCGAGCAATTTGATCCAAGAGAGCTATCTTATCTGGGATGGACAGATGCCGGGACGAACCGTAAATTTATTATACGGAAACGCGAAAATCGTTTTGAAGGTGTTTATGGCACATTTAGTACCGATATCAAAAAAGGCCATTGTGCAATCTGTAACCATATCAGTGCTGTTGGATTTTTTCTAGCCACTACTAAAACTTCAGGTGATGGCACGTATACGAAAAATGGAAATTATATTTGCAGCAATAGTATTCAGTGCAATCAACAGCTGACACATATCGAAACATTTGATCGTTTTTTTGACACTGTTTCATTAAAAAAATAATCTTTACTCGTTTACAATCAACAAAAAACACCTTAAGCATGTATCACAAAGGCTTAAGGTGTTTTTTTATTTACTAGATGCTTATCTCTCGATCAACAAATCAGGATACTGATGTTGTAAATGATAGAGGGTTTCTTTTAAGGCTTCTTTTCCAGCTTTATCCAATACATACAATTCTGTGATATCTAGTTGCTGATACTGTCTTAAGTCAGTATCAACTAATTTTTCTTTTAACGTATGTGTTGAAGCAAAAAATAATTGTCCAGAAATATACAATTGATTCTCATTTTCATCAACTTGTAATTTTGAAGCTTTACTGATAAAAAACAAACTACTGGCAATCACTCCAACTAAAATACCAATAGCTAGATTATGCGTATACACTACGATTATAATCGTACACAGCATGACTAAACTATCTGTTAGAACCGTCGTACGTAAAAATCGAATACTATCCCAATCAAACGTTTCAAAAGCCACGGTGATCATAATTCCAATCAGTGCCGCTGTAGGAATTTGGACCATAATACTTTTTAATCCTAAAATCATTATAAATAGCATCATTCCAGCAGTAAATGTGGATAGTCTACCTTTTCCACCTGATTTTACATTGATAACCGCTTGACCAATCATCGCACAACCTGCTTGACCTCCAAAAAATCCAGTTATTATATTTCCAATTCCTTGTGCTTTTACTTCCTGTTGACTATCTCCTTTTGTTTGTGTCATATCGTTCACTAAAGGCAACGTCAGCAAGGATTCAATCAGTCCTACCATCGCTAAAGCGAGCGCAGTTGGAAAAATCGTCAATAGCGTGGCCATTGTAAGTGGAACATCCGGCAGTCCAATTTGAGGTAAGCCACCTGTCATATCCCCTAAATCTCCAACTTGTTGCAGTTGGAGTCCTGAAAACATCGCGATCACTGTCATCACAACAATGATAATTAAAGCAGGAGGAATTGATTTTATAAATTTCGGTAAGACAAACATCAATAAAATTGTCAGTCCAGTCATGCTATACGTGACTAAATTTTGATGGAACAATTGTTGGATTTGAGCTAAAAAAATTAAAATTGCCAACGAATTAACAAATCCTAACATGACGGATTTTGAGATAAACCGCATCAACTTATGAATACCTAAATATCCTAAAATCACTTGTAAGATACCAGCCAAAATCGTAGCTGCAATCATATAAGATAGCCCATGATCACGTACTAGACTGACCATTACTAATGCCATCGATCCTGCAGCAGCCGATACCATCGCAGGACGACCACTAGTAAACGAAGTAACAACACACAATATTACCGAGGAAAATAAAGCAGTAATCGGATTAACACCTAAAATAATAGCAAATCCGATTACTTCAGGAATCAGTGCGACAGAAGTAACCAATCCCCCAAAAATATCGTCTTTTACATGACTGAACCAGTCTTCTTTCTTTACATAAATCACTTGTATTCTCCTTTATTTTACAATTAAAACTGGAACATCTACTTTTGTAGATACGGCGTGACTGACACTACCTAACATTAATTTTTTTATTCTGGTCAATCCTCGATTTCCCATAATGACTAAATCAAAAGTATGTTCTTTGATATAGTCGATAATTTTCGTAGCAGGTTCTCCTACTACGATATCAATCGTATGGTTGCCTAATAATCCAGTAATTTCTTTTTCAATTGTTTGAATCCGTATCCGTTTTTTTTCTTCTTCTGATAAAGACAAATCCAAGCACTGGTCTTTCGCTTCTGAGACCTTCAGCACTTTTAACAGCGTAACGTGTGCATCAGGAAATAGTTGTTGATATTTTTGTGCTTCTTTAACAGCATTTAAGGCATGAGTAGAACCATCAAATGCAACTAAAATCGTTCTCATCGTTTTCTTTTCTCCTTTAGACTAATAGAAACATCCTAACATATATCTATAAACTTTCAAGCTAAATATTCTTGAAAGTGAAAAGATTTTCTGAAAAATAAAAAGGAATGTTTTATTCAAAAAAAAGAGAAGAGTATAACCTTAAGGTATAAGGCCTTTGCTTAAAAAGAATTGGAATAAAGAAAAAGTTGTTAGTATACTGATTGTATTAGAAAGGAGTGAATATTTTGAGTATTACTGTATTGATTACCTATACCGGAAAAGAACAACGCGCTCAAGAATTTATGCAAGAAATGCTCGCTAGCGGACTTGTCGAAAAAATTCGTGCGCAAGCAGGAAATGAACGTTATGAGTATTTTTTGCCTGTCGATCATGTACATTCGGTTTTATTAATTGATCGATGGACAGATCAACATGCACTCGATTCTCACCATCGTTCTCCGATGATGAAAGAAATTGCCACATTAAGAAAAAAATATAAATTAAGTATGCAAGTCGAAACGTTCCAACATGAGTAAGATATAAAATCGCCTTTATCAAGACAGATAAAGGCGATTTTATGTTAAAGTTTTTCTAATTTCGTCAGCAGTTGAAATGTTCCTAACGCTGTACCTTCTAATATTATTGGCTCACAATTCGAAATTTTTAACGTCAAAGTTTCCTCATCTGATAACGCCAGTAATGTACGTAGCATCAAACGAGTTGCAACAAAATGAGAAAAAATACTAACAGTTTGTGTACTCGTTAACGGTAACTCGTTTAAAAATGATGTTACGCGTTGACTGACATCTTGATAATTTTCTCCATTTGGAGCAGCAGTCTGAAAACTATGTTTAAATTCCTGTGTAGCAATAAATTCACGATACTCATGTAACTCAGACTCAGATCGTCCATTAAATAACCCTAACGAGCGCTCATTTAATCGTTTGTCGCGAATAATATCTATACGTTGTGTCGCTAAACGTGCTGTTTCATAGGCACGTGTCAAATCAGATGCATAAATAAGTGTACTATTGTTTATCTCGGAGTGTTCTTGCAACTTTTTGGCTTGTGCTGTTCCTTTGGTAGTCAACAAAATATCCGCTTGACCTGAGAACACTCGAGTATGTGGATTTTCTTTATTTAAAGCATTAAATGCAGATTCTCCATGACGAATTAAAATTAATTTCATGCTAAACTCCATTTCTTTTCATTCAATTTAAGACTATATCTACACTAGCAAATTTTAGTTGGGTTTTCAATTTATTTTTTTAAATTTATCGTGATTGCGATAATAGTTAGGTTAAAACCCGATTGATGTTGCAACTATCGTTTTCTTTTTTGACGCCATAGATTAAAGCGCTGTAGTTGATTTCGTGTCCGTTTTATTTGACGATAACGTTTTGGTTCTTTTTTATAAAAATCTTGATGCATCGCTTCTGCTTCATAAAATGGGCCGCTCGGTAAAATCTTGGTTACGATCGGATTGGTATAACGGCTACTGTTGGCTAGTTTAGCTTTTTCTTCTTTTGCAATACCTTCCTGAGTTAGATTGGCCACATAAATAACGGGTTGGTAATGAGGTCCACGATCTTGAAATTGGCCAAATGCATCTGTTGGATCTGTCACGTCAAAATAAAGTTCAACTAATTTGCGATAGCTTAATTGTGTCGGATCAAATATGATCTTTACTGCTTCAACATGTCCACCTTCTCCACTAAGTACTTGGTCATAAGTCGGTCTAGTCGTTGTCCCTCCCGTATAACCAGATCGTATGTTAATGACACCTGGATAGGTATCAAATGGTTCAACCATACACCAAAAACATCCTCCAGCAAAAATCGCTTCTTCATAAACAGATGAACTTTCTTTAAGTGGCTTTGAATCAATAGTCTTTTTTTGTTCTCCTCGCAATTGCGTGAAGTAAAAATCATGAACATCTGGTGTCAGCGTCCCTCTTAGTGCTAAAGGCCGCAGTGTATATTCTAATTGAGCTAAAATCGTCGCTTGAGATTGCTCGTCCCATTGATTTTTAGCTTGAATCAACTGTTCACGTTCCCATTGCCTAGTTCCTGGGTTTAAAATAAGATTGTATAATTGGTTTAATCGTTGTTCCTCCATTTTACGCCCTCCTCATCCTTACTTGTAGTATAACATGTTCAACAATAAGGTATTTAATCTACTACAGCTAGCGGATATAACAATAAAATAATAACGTTATTTTATTGTTATATATTTCCCAAATGTTTCATTGTCTTTTTTACAATCTTCTGTGTTAGAATAAAGTTAAATGGGATATTTTACTATTCTTTATCTTTCAATATTTACATAAAAACAGTTATTTAATAACATACATAGTTTATTTTGGGGAACAAGCTGTATTTTCTACAGTATAAAAAGGGGGATTTGTAATGAATGCATCTAAATTAAAACAAGGATTAGAGTTAAAAAAACCTGGCATTATCAACTGGTTTCATATCAATGGCTATTCGTTAGAAGAATACCAAGCAGGACGTATTCAAATTGAAGATAAAGCACAGTTTATCAGCGAGCAATTGCAACATTTTGCCAAAAATGAAAATTTTGTCTTATTCTCAAATTCTATTCAAGATCTTGAGTATAGCTTTATTATTATCGATCAAGATGATGAAAACGGTTCTTTTCGTCTATTCAGCGATTTTTCAGAAGTGGTCGCAGCATTTGATAACGTTCTGGCAAAAATGAGTTAAACGACAAAACAGGAGGTGTTTTATGTCTGAAACAAGTTTCGATCCAATTCTCCCTCAACATATGCACACTCTAATCCTTGGTAGTGCACCGGGAAAACGTTCTTTAGCTACACAACAATACTATGCACATAAAGGAAATGCTTTTTGGCCGTTAGTCTTTTCATTTACAAAACATGTGTATACAACAAATTATGAAGAAAAATTAGCATTACTTACACGTAAGAAAATCGGATTATGGGATGTTTTTGACCAGTTCGTACGAGAGGGCAGCATGGATCATCAATTTCAATCCGTAACATTACAACCTCTAGCCACTCTATTTGAAGAATTCCCCTTATCTTTAGTTATTTTAAATGGAAAAACTGCGACAAAAACGTACTATACTAACTTAGACTCGACTAGGTCGCAATGGTTGACACTTTCTTGCCCTTCTACAAGCGGTGCGAATAATCGTCAACAGCAGTTTCGCCAAAAACAATGGTTTCTAGCTTATCAGATTAGCGAACAAATCAATGTTTTAGCTCAAAAAGGCTATCGTTTGTATTTTGGACATACACCGTTTATTTGGAGCCATGTGACACACTTGCGAACAGAAGTTTTTATACAAGAACAAGGAATTCAATTTAATGATGAGTTTGATGATTTACATACCGTTGATCAATTTGACTATTTTTTATTGATGGATCATGATACACCACTTGCTACCCTTCGTTTCCAAACAAAAGATAACCAAACGATCCAACCAGATCGTTTTTGTGTTGCACAAGGCGTTCGTAATCAAGGGATTGGAACGATACTTTTATCTCTTTACGAACATTATGGGAAATTTCTGGGTTATTCTAGTAGCGAACTTGTTGCAGAATACCAAGCACTTGAATTTTATCAAAAACTTGGGTATCATGCGATAGATGCGCCACATAGTGTAGATAACATCTTGTGTCAAACCGTGATCAAGTCATTCGATTAAAAAATGAGCCAAATTATGTTCCCTCCTATTTCGGGCATAATTTGGCTCATTTCTTGAAGTTGCTTTTTGAAACAACATAAGAGGGTGTGACAGATTTCTGTCACACCCTCTTTTTGATTAACCTTGGCTTGATTTTTTCTTATGTTTACGGGCTTGTCTTGTTTCTTGACGACGTTCGATTTTACGTTTTTGTTGCTTCGTTTTATCGATTTCCCATTGAATTTTTTTCTTATATCCAGGTTTGATTTTTTTCTTTTTCTTTTTCACTAGACCAATCAACGTTGGATCTAGCTCATCTGCTTTTTTCTGTTCACGTTTTTTACGACGATTACGATCATAAGTATCTACAACCTCATCATTTTTGATTTCTTTTGGTTGGAAATCAACACCTAGATCTTCGATTGCAGTAATCAATTCATCTTGACTTGGCTCATATAATGTAATGGCCGTCCCATGTAATTGATTACGTCCAGTACGTCCAACACGATGAATAAAGAAATCCAAGTCTTCCGGAATATCTGCATTGATTACATGCGACACTCCCTCGATATCGATCCCACGTGCTGCAAGGTCAGTTGCGACAACAAATTGATATTCTAAGTTTTGAACTTGGCGCATAACACGTTTACGCTCACGTGGTGGGATACCTCCGTGGATCTTCGCGACTTTAAGTCCTTTTTCACGCAAATACGTGGTAATTTCATCTGCTCGTTGTTTCGTATTGGCAAACACGATCGCCAAATACGGTTGGCCTGTTGTCAGTAATTGATAAATCAAACGGTCTTGATTTTTCCCTTTTGTAGAAATAAGCCAATTTTCAATCGTATCAGAAATCACAGCATGTGCTTTGATTTCTTCAATTACTGGATTTTGCATATATTTTTTCAAAAATGGACGCAATTTCTCAGGGATCGTAGCTGAAAAGACTAACATTTGTAACTTTTCAGGTAAATGAGAGGCAATTTTATCGACTTCTTCTAAAAATCCCATATCTAAAGTCATGTCTGCTTCATCGACTACAAAAGCCGAAGCAGTATGCACTTTTAATGCACGCTCATTGATCAAATCTAAAATTCGGCCAGGTGTTCCAATCACAACTTGAGGTTGTTGACTCGCTAAGCGATCGATTTGACGCTTTTTATCGGTCCCTCCAACAAAATTCGTAACACGGATTTCTGGAGTCGCATGTGTTGCCAATTGTTTCGCTGCTGTATAGATTTGTGTGGCAAGTTCGCGACTCGGCGCTGTGATTACAAGTTGGACTTCTTCTTTAGTCGAATCGATTTTATCAAATAACGGCAATAAAAATGTATGGGTCTTTCCACTTCCAGTTTGGGATTGCCCGACAACACTTTTGCCTTTTTGGATAACCGGAATCAATTTTTCTTGTACCGGAGTCGGTTGTGTAAATTTCTTTTCAGCAAGTGCTTCGTAAATAAACGGCTGAAATGCAAATGTTTCAAATGACATTTGAGCACCTTCTTTCTTTTAACATCTTTTGGATTATACCATATTCTCCAAGAACTTCCTATTTTGTTTCTGAATTCGTCATACTTATCTCGCTTGTCTGTGATTTTTTCTCATAAAACAAACGACGTTCTTTCTTAAAAATCGCCCAAGCGATCGATCCGATAAATAAAGCTTGGAGTAAAAATAAAAAGAGTGTCAGCATCAATAAGATCACTAATGCCATGCCTTCGCTAGTGGGAATATAAGGATTAAGCAGTACCAATACTTGTGCGAGGCTACCATAAATACCATATAGCAATCCATAACGAACAAGACAGTCTTTAAAACTTGGTGCTTCACCGGTCGTATCGACAACACGTATTTTGACTAATTTCTTTCCGATCGTATATCCTTTTGTCACATACGTACATCCAATAAAGTATATGATAATCGTAATCAAATACGTCCAATAACTAGTCGTCCAAGATTCATTCGCTGTCAAATGCAACACATGTAAAAAAACAGCGAGCACCGTTCGGACTATATAAATAATACCCCAATCGATCAAAAAAGCGATAAACCGTCTAGGATAGGTCACAATATTGCCTAGTTCTTTTGACTTCTGATCCATTTCTTTGCGTGTTGGGAATAAGATCATGACTAAAGGCGCACTAAAATAGCCAATCACACCACCTAGTGTATTGTGTAGTAGATCATTAACATCAAATAAACGATACGGTCGTGGATAGATAAAATATAAACCGGTCAGTTGTGTCGTTTCAAAAAAGAGCGACCATAAAAATGAAATAAGCACGACCTTCTTTAGAGAAAAGCGAAAATAATACCGCAAATACACACCTAATGGGAAGAAGAACAGCAAATTAAATAATGGTTCTAATGTAACAGACTGCTTTAAAGCAGGTAAATAGGTATGGATATCGGTCGGACGCCACACTGTCTGAGCCAAAAAGTCTTGAAGTGATTTTCCTAACATCAATTCATACTTTGGCGTCGTTAATTGTGCGACTGCTTCGCGACTTGGTAAAGGTAAGATAGCGAGAAAATAGGAACAGAGTAAATAAAAAACAAACGAATACAAGACAACGGCACGAATAAATAAAAAGCGACCATATTTACGATATTGAAGAATAAAAAAAGGCAATGAAATCAACAGTGCTAAAAAGGGAAAGACAATTATAGCAATTTTAATGGGCTCAGTATACGCAGTAAACATAAAAATCCTTTCTTCTTTCAAAATTGACTAGGGTTTCCATTTTTCAAAAAAAAGAGTATTCTTAACATGGAGGTGTTGACATGTTATATCCTATTTTTGCATTTGGAATCCCTATTTTTTTATGTGTTCTCTATTGTTTATTTTTAGGGATTCGCCATTATTCGACGATTCCTTATCTAAGTTTTGTTCTAGTTATTATTTCAGGTTTTCTCATCGTACTCAGTATTCAAATCCTAAATGAGGCCGATCGGGTCGGAAAACAACAAAATCTAACTGCCGTCTATGGCTATAATCCTTCACTATTATGGACAACATTAGGTATAGGGATTATTTTATTCGTCATAAGTTGCATTATCGTCTATAAAGAATGGAAAACTACGTAATGCATGGAAAAACCAGACTAAAATAGTCTGGTTTTTTTAATTCTCGATAAATTCATAGTAAACAAGATCTAAGGCTTGAACCGTAGGCAATACGGATAGTACGGATAGGTCGACTTGAATCAACCATTCGGCTAGCGTGCGATACAAATTATCTTCTAAAGCTTGCTCGATAAAAGGCAGTAGCTGCTCTTCATCGCCTTGTGTTTGATTGACAATTGCATATACTTGATGAAACACACGCATATCTTGAATACGAAAATAACTTTCTTGGTATTTGTAAACAGCTAATTGATACGTACGATCTGGTAATTGAACATTGACAACAAAGAAACACTCGGACACATGTGGCAATACAGACAATAATTCTTTAGGCTTCATCGCTTGTTGAAAAAACATGGTATCCTCTCCTTATCTTCATTATATGAAAAGTATAAAGAAAAGAAACTAAAGTGACTCATTTTGTTGAAATTTTAATCAAAATCGAGCTCGTGATAAAATTCAGTTAAAAATTCATTCATAAATCGTTCACGACGTTGCGCTTCTTTTTTTCCAGTTGGCGTGTTCATTTGATCGATCAGTAGAAAAAGTTTCTCGTAAAAATGATTGATTACTGTCGTTCCTTTACGGTACGTTGCTTTGTCTTGGGTTAAGTTGACTTTGATGTTTTCATCATAGATCGGATGTCCATGACTTCCCCCATAATAAGCCGTTCTTAAAATCCCGTAAGCACCTAAAGCATCTAGTCGATCTGCATCTTGAACAATTTGTCCTTCAATCGATAACTTCTGTTTTACTGTTAAATTTGCTGAAAATGACATGTGTTCAATAATATCAAAAATCAATTGACACTCGTTTTCTGTGGCGACTGTCGTTAAAAAATGACGCAATGATTGCTTTGCTGTATCCACGTCACAAACGACTTTATCATCGATGACATCATGTACATAGGCTGCACTTAATGTGATAAAAGGATCTGCAGTCGGATAGTCTGTTTCTAAAATCACTTTGGCCCAATGTGCTACTCGTGAAACATGAGCATAGTCATGCCCTGTTTGATCTTGTGCTAGCTGTTGTTTTGCGTATTCTTGAACTATAGCAAGTCGATTCATTTAGAAGGCACCTGATACACAGTAAAGTAAAGATCACGCATGTATTCTAGTAAATACTGTGGATTCAAAGGCTCATTTGTTGCATTTAAAATCAATTCATTTGGTTTTTTACTTGCTCCATATTGATGAATGTGTTTTGTTAACCACTGTTTAATCGGTGCATAATCATCAGAAGCTAAGATCGCATCGACATCTAGTTCTTTTTTCATTGCATGGAACAATTGTGCCGCATACATATACCCTAGCGCATAAGATGGGAAATATCCAAAACTACTGCCTGACCAATGAACATCTTGTAAGATTCCTTCAAGATCTGTATCCGGACGGATTCCTAAATATTCTTCATATTTATCGTTCCAAATTTTTGGTAATTCGTCGATAGCTACTTCTTCGTTAAACATCATTTTTTCAATTTCGTATCGAATAATAATGTGCAATGGATACGTCAAACTGTCGGCTTCGATTCTCACTAAACTAGCTTGCGTTTTTTTCAATGCTGCATAAAATTCATCAAATGGAACATCATCAAATGTCCCTTCTGTGCACGTTTGAAATAATGGATACTGTTTTTCCCAAAAAGCACGATTGCTTCCGATAATAATTTCATTAAAAAGCGATTGTGATTCGTGGATTCCCATTGATGCACCTTCATGAGCTGGTGTGTATTCATATTTTTCATCAATGTTTTGTTCATACATGCCATGGCCTGCTTCGTGAATCACACCAAATGTCGCCATCGAAAAATCATGCTCGTTCCATCGTGTCGTGATCCGAACATCACGGTGGTTGATGCCAGTGGCAAATGGATGGATTGTATCATCTAAACGACCACGAGAAAAATCATAGCCCAATTGCGTAATGACATTGCGAATAAATGTTTCTTGTTGCGCTTTTGATACATAGCGAGACAAAATCGTTGTATCCGGTACAGTCCCTTTTTCCTCTAGTGTTTGGCGAATATCCATAATTCCATCACGAAGCGTTGCAAATACTTCGTCTAAAATTTCTGTTGTCATATTCGGTTCATATTGCGTCAACAAGACGTCATAAGGTGTTTTTTCTGTACGACGCCAATAAGGAATCAATTCTTTTGTCAAGCGGATATTTTCAGCTAAAGCTGCTTTAAAGACATCAAAATCGTTTTGTTCACGACTATTTAACCATGCCGTATGCGCCTTTGAAGTTGCTGCCGAATATTGAGCCATCAACTCACTTGGTACGGCATGATTTAGTTCATAGTCCTCTTTCACAAGTCGATAGGCTGCTTGGCCAACTTCAGACAATTCGTTTGGATGAGCTTCAAAATAATCAAGCGCTTCTTTGATTTTTGGCCCTACTTTTTTCTCAAAGTAAATACTAGATAAATAGCCCATCGTTTCACCACGGTACTCACTACTTGCTTCAGGCATTCCTGTTTGAGAATCCCAGTCGATTACCGTCATCGCTTGTTGCAATAAATCTAATTCTTTTAATTCTTGTAAGAAAATTTGTTCATTCATTTTTTACTCATCCTCTCGATTATTCGGTTGGTTTGGCAGGTCTAGGTGGTCGTTTGCCCCAATATTGGAACAAGTCCGTACGTAGAGCACCATTGTATAGTTTACGTTTTTTCGTTGCTTTTTGACCGTAGAACTCTTCAAATAATAAGTCGCTTGTTAAAATATATTTACTCCACGTATCCAATGGTTTAAATGCTTGTCCCATTTCTTTATACAGTTGACGCACAGACTCTTCTTCGCCTAAACGTTCACCATAAGGAGGGTTGGCTACGATCACACCGTATTCTTTATCGGTTTTAAAATCTTTTACAGCTTGTTGTTTGAAGACGATGGAATCGCCTAAGCCAATTTCATCCGCATTCGCTTTTGCAATATCGATCATACGGCCATTGATATCAGATCCCATAATATCTAATTCAATATCGTAGTCTGCTTGTGCTTCTGCTTCTTCGCGCACTTTTGCAAACACCTCTTTATCGACCCAATCCCACGCTTCACAGGCAAAGCTACGATTAAATCCTGGTGCAATATTGTGTCCAATCAATGCAGCTTCAATACATAACGTACCTGATCCACATACTGGATCTACAAACGGACGATCTTTACGCCAATTGGTCAACATCACTAAAGCGGCTGCCATATTTTCTTTTAATGGCGCACCACCTTTATCCAAACGATAGCCGCGTTTAAATAAACTTGGACCTGTCGTATCGAGTGTCACCATCACGTGATCTTTTAATAACGCGACTTCTAATTTAAATAACGCTCCAGTTTCTGCTAATGGCACACTTGTGGGACGATGGTAGTACTCACGTAAGCGATTAACAATGGCTTTTTTCGTGATGGCTTGACAATCTGGTGTACTATATAACGTCGACTTGATCGATTTTCCAGCTACTGGAAATTCTGCATCAAGTGGCAAGAAGTCTTCCCAAGGCAATGCGTTGACTTGTTGGAATAATTCTTCAAACGTCACGGCATCAAATTCACCAACGACAATTTTGATTCGATCGGCCGTACGCAACCATAGATTGGCTTTAGCGATCGTTTCGATTGTTCCTTCAAAACGGGCACGCCCATTTTCTACGGTGCAGTCAATGCCCATATCTCGTAATTCTTTTCCGACTAATGCTTCTAATCCACTTGCTGCTGTTGCGACTAATTGAAATGTTTGATTTGGATTCATTTTTCTCTCCTTAATGATAAAAAAAACCTTCCAATTTGGAAGGATTTCCCTGATTCGTGTGATTTTCTATAAGCCATGTTTTGTCCAGTCAAGTTACAGGGAGCAACTCAACTTGGATAATCATCTATCTGCAATTTCTTGCCTCTTTGGTTCCGTTCTTTATCTTTCCGTTCCAAAAAGCGCCCCGACCATTGTTTGGGTTGCTCGCTCGAGGGGTTTACCGCGTTCCACCGATAAGATTTCTCCGATCGCTTCGTCACTGTGGCACTTTCAAGGGTACTCAAGCATAGCAAATGCCTTAGCTTTTTTTCCTGCCGTTACATTGCTGTACTCTGGCTTATGGTTTCGCCAGACACGAACACTACAAGCATCGCAGCTTGTGCGAGCATGGACTTTCCTCAGCCTACATCTAGTAGACCGCGATTATCTAAAAATCACACTGTTCTCGTTATATTTTATTGACTATCGTTCTAACGATTAAAATTGACGTGTTCGCTCATTGTCATCTTCTAGATCTGCTTGTGTATAATTTGATGTGATAACAGGTTGAACAGGTTCTGTTTTTTCTTCGATTTTGATTTCTTTTACAGCACTAGTATCTTGTTGTAATTTTTTACCAAATACTTCTTTTTCAAGATTTGATAATCGTTTCAAAATATCAAAGTTTGTCACAGTTTGACTTTTTGGTTGTTCACTTACTTGTGCACGTGGTGTTGGTGTTGCTACTGGATTTTTGCTTAATTGTGCGATTTTAGCATGTAAACGATCGTTTTCTTCTTGCAAAGATACGATCTCTTTTGCGTACGTTTCATAGTCTTTGATAATGTTATCTAAAAATTCATCTACTTCGACTGGATCATATCCACGCATTTTGTTTTTAAACTCTTGCTGTAAGATATCTTTCGGAGAATAGATCAAATTTGCCATGTTTACACCTCTTTTAAATTGAATACAATTTCATACTCCCCTATCATATCGAAAATTACTACAGAAATCAAACACATTTAGTCAGAATATGCCGCATTTTGCAAATCATCCATCGTAATATAAAGAATTTCATAAGAATGCTCAAGTTGATAGCGCTTGGCATCGGCTAAAAGATACTGACTTTTCCCGGGATATTCTTCATCGTAAAGAAGAAGACAGCCATTTGTATGCGTCAACAAAAATTGAGTATGATTTTTCAATTGCTGTGGTGACTCATAAGGTTTACGGCTTACCGCATCTACAAAGTCTGCTTGCTCTAAGATCGTTTGAATGACTTGTTGGTTTTTTTCATTCCATTTAGCATAAAACTCAGTATAAGCAGAAATTACGCCCAAAGAGACCTCATATTCTTGTTTTAATTCTAAGATCACCTCAGCCGCCCATACTTCGACACCTAATGCACCTGAAATTAAAAACCAGGTGGCCCCTTCTTCAATTAATTGAATGCAAGAAGATTTTAAACTTTTTTTAATGACTGCAATTTTTGGATCTTTCTCTTGAAAGACCCCGATTTCGTAATTGCGATAACCACTAATCAAGATCGTCTGACTGGTCTGCATCGCCTTCCCCCTTTTCTTTATCTTTTGTTTTTTGGTATACTGTAGTTAGGAGTGTGATTTTATGGTCTTTCATTATCCCAACGGCCAAAAAGCAGTGACTACAACTTCTAGTATACCATCGAAAAAGCGTAAACCCAATTTCGCCAATCGTGGAATGGTCTTAGAAGAAGCAATCAATGCCAGTAACCGTTATTATGCACAACGCAATCTAGCGGTTGTCCATAAAAAACCGACCCCTATCCAAATCGTAACTGTCGATTATCCAAAACGAAGTGCGGCGGTTATCAAAGAAGCCTATTTCAAAGAGGCCTCGACAACAGATTATAATGGGGTGTATCAAGGATATTATTTAGATTTCGAGGCAAAAGAAACAAAAAACAAAACCTCATTTCCATTGCGAAACTTTCATCAGCATCAATTGGATCATATCAAAGCTTGCATCGCCCAAAAAGGGATTTGTTTTGTACTTTTATGGTTTTCTAGTTTACAACGCTGTTTTTTTCTTGATGGAGAAATGTTACTTGAACAATGGGAATCACGAGAGCGACAATCATTGACACTCACATTTTTAGAAGAACAGGGCATCGAGTTAACACTCGGATTTGCACCACAGATCCCTTACCTTCTAGGTGTTGAACAGTATTTACAAACAAAGGAGCAAAACACACATGGCAAATGAGTCACGGACATCACGCCGACAGACAACCAAAGCGTCTCGACCTTCGTCAAGACCGTCTAAACAGACACCTAAAAAAAAGAAACCGAAGAAGCATCTGTTTCGTAACCTGATTTTAGGAGGCGTTTTTACGCTTTGTCTACTTTTTTTGATCGGGATTGGCATTTTTGGATTCTATGCTAAAAACGCCCCCGCCTTAGCGGATAATAAATTAGATGCCACAGTATCTTCTAAATTATACGCAGCTAATGGAGAAAATTTTATCGATATTGGTTCTGAAAATCGCGAAAAAATTTCTGCCAATGAAGTGCCACAATTATTAGAAGATGCTATCGTTTCCATCGAGGATCGTCGTTTTTATAAACATATTGGGATTGATCCTATCCGAATCGTTGGATCGGCTGTAAATAATATTTTTCGTGGAACCAAACAAGGTGGGAGTACTTTGACTCAGCAGTTGATCAAATTATCTTACTTTTCCACGAATGAGTCAGATCAAACCTTAAAACGTAAAGCCCAAGAAGCGTGGCTGTCCATTCAACTTGAGCGTAAAAAATCGAAGCAAGAGATTTTAACGTACTATATCAATAAAGTGTATATGGCTAATGGCTTATACGGGATGGAAACAGCTAGTGAAGCGTATTATGGAAAATCACTTGATAAGCTTTCTTTAGCTCAAACAGCACTTTTAGCTGGACTACCGAATGCACCTTCTTATTATGATCCTTATGTGAATAAAGATGCAGCAAAGCAACGAAGAGATTTAGTTTTAAAAGCGATGCTTGATAATGATAAAATCACACAAGCACAGTATGAAGAAGCAAAAAACACCGATATTTCAGAAGGCTTAAAACCCCTTGATACTGAAAACGATGAATGGAAATATTACGACAACTATATCACAGAAGTCAGCGCAGAAATCAAAGAAAAAACAGGAAAAGACCTCTACACAGATGGCTTAGAAGTCTATACAAACTTAGATTTAGAAGCTCAAAAGAAATTGTATGATATTGCCAATACACAAGAATATGTTGATTATCCAGATGATGAAATGCAAATCGCCTCTACTGTAATCGATGTAGATTCTGGAAAAGTCGTCGCACAACTTGGCGGCCGTAATCGACAGGTCGGCGATCAAAACTTAGCGATCAACACCGCCCGGGACTTTGGTTCTACAGTAAAACCAATTACTGATTATGCACCAGCTTTTGAGCATCTACACTACTCTACTGGCAAATATATTGCCGATGCACCTTATGATTATGAAGGATCAGACGTTGCCGTAAATAACTGGGATAGCTCATATATGGGAAATATCACATTACGTACAGCTCTTTCAGAATCACGTAATGTACCTGCAGCAAAATTATTTATGGATGTTGGTGCTTCGGATGTTGAAAAATTCCTAAAAAGTTTAGATATTCAATATGAAGACTTGACTCAAGCGAATGCTATTTCAAGTAATACAAAGCAAGATGGGACAAAATACGGTGTTTCTAGTCTAAAAATGGCTGCTGCATACGCTGCTTTTGCTAACGGTGGAACCTATTATCCTCCACAATATGTCAATAAGATTGTTTACCAAGACGGGACTGAAGATACCTTTGAAGCAAAAGGAACTCGTGTTATGCAACCTGGAACAGCTTATATGATCACAGATATTTTAAAAGATGTCATTACTGGTCTAGGAAGCAATGCAGCAATCGATGGATTATACCAAGCTGGGAAAACAGGAACATCAAACTATACAGATGATCAATTAGCTAAAGTGGATGCCCCTTACGGACTTTCTGTTTATCCTGATACGACATTCGTCGGTTTTACACCGCATTATTCGATGGCTGTATGGATCGGATATCTTGATCCGTTAACACCCGTAACGAATCTATCGTCACATGTTGCAACAGACGTTTACCGTGAATTGATGAGCTATATCTCCGCTTCATTCGATACACAAGAAGACTTTGCGCAACCAGATGACGTCGTTCGTGTAGGAAATGAACTTTATTTCAAAGATAGTTATAGTACTTCGGTTCAAGCACCAAATAACTCAAAAAACAATACACAGACGAAACAAAGCAGTAAGGACGAAACAGTGTATACAAAAGAATCGACCAAAGAAAGTAGTGCTAGTACAAAAGAATCAAGTTCATCGGCTCCTGAAGTTTCTGCTAGTGTCTCTTCACAAGAAAGTAGTAGCCAAGTTCCAGAAGAAACGACACCAAGTCAATCAGTTACTCCAGAAACACCAGCAAGTAGTGAAGTACCGGCTAGCAGTGAACCTGCGACACCCGTAACACCTCAAAATAATAACGGAAATAACGCAGGGCAAACAGGTAATGGTCAAGCGAATTCACCTCAAACTCCCTAGTGTTCACTAATCTAAAAATGGAGCAGATTTCTCTGCTCCACTTTTTTATTAACTTTCTGACGATCACAATAAAAAGCCTTTCAAACATTAAATGTTTGAGAGGCTTTTTATTTATGAAGTCGTGGATAGTTTTTTTCGCATTCGAAATTTGCCTTCTTGACAGTAAGTTAAAACGGGACAAGTTTCACATTTTGGAGCACGCGCTGTACAATGGTATCGTCCGAAAAAAATCATCGTATGGTGTGTTTTGATCCATAATGATTCAGGGATTTTTTTCATCAGTGTCTCTTCGACTTCTAAAACAGAAGCGTTTAAACGACAAATACGCAATCGCTTACTGATACGCTCAACGTGCGTATCTACTGCAAAAGCAGGTATTCCAAATGCATCAGCCAATACGACATCTGCTGTTTTTCGTCCCACTCCAGCAAGAGACATCAGCTCTTCTCTAGTTTTAGGTACTTGTCCGTCAAAATGATCCAATAATGCTTGGCAACAAGCATAAATATTTTTTGCTTTGTTACGATACAAGCCGATCGAACGGATATAGGGGATGATTTCATCTACCGAAGAAGCAACGACTGCTTCTGGTGTCGGATAACGTTTAAATAAGGCAGGTGTGACTTTGTTGACCGAAATATCTGTAGCTTGGGCACTCAACATTACAGAAATCAAAAGTTCAAATTCATTCGCACATACCAATTCTCCATGTGCATCTGGAAATAACGCAAACATTTCTTCAATCACCACACGTGTCGTTTCCTTGCTAATCATCACTTATTCTCCTTCTAACCAATTATGTAAGGTTACTTTCGGTAACTCTTGTTCACTTTTTTCAGTCCGGGTTTGTTGTTGCAATAAACTACGTTGACGATCTTTTTGGGCAGCTTCTACTTGCTCTTTTGTACGGATATTTTTCTTTTCCCAAGCAAGCAAAATGCGATCAATATAATTTAAGTTGTAGACTTGATTTAAAATCGCTTCTTTCAAAGCCAATTCGACCAACTCAATCGCATAATGATCTTCTTGGAGCCATTGTTTGATCCGCTGGAACTCAATACTTGATAACGGTCGACCAAATTCTTCTTCAAACGTGCGATAAAGTTGACTCATCTGCATACTTTGATTACTTTGCGTCGCCTTTTGGTCTAATTGTGAAGCAAGTTGTTCTAGCTTTTGATACATCAGTTCAAAAGATAATTCATCATTTAATTGACCGTAATCCGAGCGTTTTGCTTGGATACTGATCAGTTGTTTGGTAATCAATTGATTGAGTAATTGATAGACTACTTGAATATCCATTTCTAAATCTTGTGCGACCTCTTTTAAATCTGGAAACGCCTCTCCTTTATGGTAACGCGCATATAATTGAATCCATAACACAAATTCTTCATGCTCCATTCCGATTTTAGGATAATGTTGAATCAATAAATTTGGGACGATCGTTTGTCCCATTTGATAAAATGCGGTCAGTTTCATGAGTTTCCTCCTTCTAACGAAAAGAAAAAGAAGCGATGATCGATCATCGACTTCTTTTCACGTGATTGTAGCTATTCGATTCCACCTACTGAAGCTTTTTGACAGTCTGGACAAAGACCATACACTTCTAAACGATGCTCTTGAATCGTATAACCAGTTAATTTGCTTGCAGCAATCTCGACATCATCTAATTGAGGATATTTGAAGTCTGTAATTTTCCCACATTGGGTACAAATTGCGTGATAATGCGGCGATGTTGTGAAATCAAAGCGGCTCGCACCATCACCATATTTCATTTCTGTGACAAAACCTAATTGACTAAATAATCGTAAATTATTGTATACAGTTGCCACACTCATACCTGGGAAATTCGGCGCAATCGCGCGATAAATCTCTTCTGCTGTTGGGTGGGTATGTTGATGTACTAAGACTTCTAAAATCGCTGTTCGCTGGGGCGTGATACGCACATTGTCATGTTTCAATGCATGAATCGCTTGTTCTAATTTTTCGACCACGAGTCATTCACCCTCTCTTTCTTTTCTATCATACTATGTTTTTCTAGTTTTATCTAGAATTTTGTCAAAACAAAACAAGAGATTAGTGAGAATCTCTCACTAATCTCTTGTTTCGTTTGTCTCATATAATGCAGTAGAAAGATACCGTTCACCGTTATCTGGAATCACGACTAGAACGTTTTTTTCTGCCCCTAACTGTTTCGCGACTCGTAACGCGCCAGCAACTGCTGCTCCAGAAGAAATCCCAATCAATATCCCTTCTTTTGTTGCAACGTCTCGTGCTACTTCCATCGCTTCTTCACTTGAGATGGCGATCACTTCATCCAAAATCGTTTGGTCTAATACTTTAGGCACAAAACCAGTTCCAATTCCTTGGATTTTATGAGGCCCAGGCTCATTTCCCGATAATACTGCTGACTCTTTAGGTTCTACAGCTACGATTTGGATATTCGGAAAAGCTTTTTTCAGTACCTTTGCGCTCCCTGTAATCGTTCCACCGGTACCAACACCTGCCACAAAAGCATCTAAGCCAATTTCTTTAAAATCGCTCACGATCTCAGGACCGGTTGTTTGCTCATGCATGTTAGGATTGGCTTCATTTTCAAATTGTAAAGGCATAAAATAATGATGTTCTTCCGCTAATTCACGTGCTTTTGCAATCGATCCTTTGATTCCTTCACTACCAGGAGTCAAGACGATTTTTGCGCCATAGGCATACATTAATTTGCGTCGTTCGATACTCATCGTATCTGGCATGACCAAAATCACTTGATATCCTTTAGCTGCGCCAATCATCGCTAACCCAATACCTGTGTTACCAGATGTCGGTTCGATAATCGTTCCATTAGGTTTTAAATGCCCCTCTGCTTCAGCTTGTTCAATCATCGCTAGGGCGATTCGATCTTTGACACTACTTCCCGGATTGAATGATTCTAATTTTAAATAAACCGTCGCTTCATTTTCTTGCGTTAATGTTGGCAACGATACAACAGGGGTTTGCCCAACTAATTGTGTAATCGATTCGTAAATACTCATATATTTAGCTCCTTTTTTACTTTTTACCACTGTATCTTATCTAGTCCTTTCTCGGCTAATACTTTTTTTTTATCACAACCTCTTCTTTTCACTATTTAGACGAAAAAACCCCTATAGAATCAGTTCTATAGGGATAGATAAATACATAACTCATTTTATTGTTCGATGCTAGTGACCGCAAAATAGTTGCCATCTGGATCAGCGAAATTGAATACTAGTTGGTTTTCTAACTGGATGAGGTCTCCGACTTCTACTTCAGTTGAGAGGACATTTTGATATAGCGTGTCGATATCTTCTGTAGTAAACATAATCGAAGGTGTACTTGTCACAACACCTGGTGAATGTTCCATGAAAAATTCACGATCATACAAAACAAAGTGCACACCCGAAGCTTCATTTAATGCCAATTCAACTATCGTTGTGCCTTCCATATCTTGACGACTTACTTCTAAAAAACCTAAAGATTGCCAAAATCGTGAAGCGGTTTCGACATCTGATACATATAGCATCAACTGCAAAATATTTGAAAACATATTAAACTCCTTTACTTCTATTCGACTTGTGAATTAAAATTTAATTTAATTCCAGGCTCATCTGTTACGATTTCAGTTACTTCATAAGTCAAACGTTGAACGAGATCAAATAGCGGCGCTACTAAATCATCTGCTTCTTCTTTTGAAATATCTTCGGCTTTTGTAATCTGATGATTGACAATATGATTGACCTGACCTACAGCACCACGTAGCACGAATTCTGGAAAATCAATTGTAAATTCTAAACGAGCTCCGATAATACTATTTTCTTTTGGGTAGTCTTCATCTGGTGGTGTAAGTGGCATAAATCCTACTTGAAGTGAAGTTTCCACTTTTTCTTCCGGATTTTTCATATCAAAATGATATTGTTCCACGATTGGTTTTTGGCGCTTGATTTCCATATAGTCACGTCCTTAATTTCATTTTCTGTATCCAGTATACCATACTTTTTTCTTTACGTTAGTGTCTTTAAGTAGTCCAGAGCATCTTGTACCGTCTTTACAGGCACAATTTTCATTGTCGTACCTAACGTTTTAGCAGCCTGTTTGGCTTCTTCATAATTCGATTTGATCGTCGGGTCTTGTTCTTTTTCCTCATCTGTAATCGCGTCGTCTGGAGCAAAAAAGATCTCAAATCCTGCTTGACTTGCACTAGCTACTTTTTTATCAATGCCTCCAATGCGACCCACTTGCCCTTTTTCATCGATAGTTCCTGTACCTGCGATTTTCTTTCCTTTACGTAGGTTTTGTTGTGTGACTTGCTCGTAAATTTCTAAAGTGAACATCAGTCCAGCAGAAGGACCTCCAATATTTTCTACATGAAATGCTACAGGGATACTAGACTCGATTTCTGTATGATCAACTAATGTAATCCCAATTCCAGGTTTTTTCGTTTCGGATAATTCAATTAATTTTCCCTTCGCATCTAAGGTTTTACCATCGTGCAAGTACGTTATGGTCACGTCTTCTCCGACTTTTTTTGAACGAATCGCTTCCATAAATGTTTGACTATTTTCAAAAGCTTGACCATTTACTTTGGTCACGGTATCCCCGACTTGGATCTTTCCATAAAAACTGGAATGCGCGTCAATTGACATCACATAGACTCCTTTATACTGCCAGGTATAGGGTTTATTCGCCAAAGATAATGCTTGTTGAATGGCGTTATTTTGCGCAGATTGCATATAATAAGCTTGCATTTGATCATATTCTTCACTAGTCGCTTCGCCATAAAACTCTTTTTGAGATACGATCTCATCAAAATTAGAAAATTTGGCTGCAAGCCATCTAAATGGTGTGGCTTGACGGATTCCAACTGAAGTTAAAGCAAATTCGCCAGATTGTGTATCTTCTTTTTGATCAACAGTGACCAGTTCCTTTAAATTAATGGTCGAACCTGGCTCTTCAATATAATAAGGTAATGGTAAAAAAGCACCAATCACACCCATCATGATCAGCACGATCACACCGCTTTTTAGTTTCCAATGTGTTTGTTTCATGCATCTGCTCCTTTATGCTCTAGAGCTAATTTTACATCTCGGGGAACAAAAGAGTTAATCTCTCCATTAAAATGCCAAATTTCTTTAATCAGACTTGAGCTGATATGCGCATATTCAGGTTTTGAAAATAAAATAATCGTCTCGATCGTAGGGGCTAAATCGTGATTCATCAACGCAATATCGCGTTCATATTCATAATCTTTAACCGAACGGATCCCTCGAAATAGTACAGTTGCTTGTAACTTAGTTGCGGTTTGAATCGTTAATTCTGATTCCTGGGCAATCACCGTCACATTTTCTAAATCGGATACACATTTTTTCACTAGGTCTACCTTCTCTTGGTTGGAAAATAGGCCCACCTTATGCGTATTTTGAAATACACCGACATATAAATGGTCTACAATTGCCGCGCTACGTTTGATCAAGTCTAAGTGACCTAAAGTAATCGGATCAAAGCTTCCAGGAAATAAACCAATTTTTTCCATATTCTTCCTACTTTCTTACTTGATAAATATCAATTGCTGTCATCCCGTATTCTTGATGACGTAATAATGTATAGCCAGGAATTTGTTCAGGTAATTGCACACTACGATCTGTTTCACAAACGATCCGGGTTTGCTCACTGACTAAACCTAGTGCAAGGAATTGCTCCATTTGTGCTAAAATTTCTTGTTTCGCATAAGGGGGATCTAGTAAAATCAAATCGAAGATTAATTGTTCTTCTTCACATTTAGCTAATGCACGCTTGGCATCCATTTTCCAAAGGGTAAATTTTTGTTCTTCTTTTGTAATGGCGATATTTTCCTTAATTATTTGGATAGCTGGATAATGTTTATCCACGCAATATGCGTGATCCATTCCTCTGGAGATGGCTTCAATCGCTAATCCTCCGCTACCTGAAAAAAGATCCAATACGATCCCCCCATCAAAATATGGCCCGATCATATTAAAAATAGCCCCTTTTACTTTATCTGTTGTTGGACGTGTGTTATTTCCTACTAAACTTTTTAAACGACGTCCACCATACTCACCTGCTACTACTCTCATATACTGCTCCTTCTCTCAAATTAAAAAGAGTCAGGAAAAGTTCCCAACTCTTTTATACATGTTCAGCCAAACGAATTTGGGTATTCTTTTCTTCAATTTCAAAACCATCATCCATCGTTGGATAGGCTTGTTTGGTTCCAATTTTATCCGAAAAATTCATTTCGATCTCTGGTCGATGTGATAATGAAAGCTCACGAACAAAATGCAAGCGTTCGATTTTTTGACACACTGTGTCGACTTCACTTTCATTTACGTATAATACCACATATTTCATCGATTTTGATACGTAATGTACGACCCCATAACGTCTAAGATTACGTACTTGTCTTAATGAATAGACAAATACAACAATTCCTCTTCGTTTGACTAGTTCAAAACTAGACTCAACTGACATGACAATTTCCTCCACATCCTGAACTGGTAGTAAAAAAAGGACTTCCAGCGTCAACTTTGATTTCTTCAGAAACTTGATGGGCAATCGTCATACACATTTCATCTAAAATCCCTTGGACATCATTTTCACTAAAACGAAATTCAGCAACTTCTTCTTTTACATCCAATGCACGTTTTGCCTTACGTAGCGCACGTTGTTTTTCTTTATAGTCAGGTACAAATTTTCCAAATCGTTCAATTTGCTCAAATTCTTCTTTTGCACGCCTAAAGGCTAACGCTGAGGCTTGTACCTCATGGTCTTGATACATCGTTTGTTTGGCTTGTTGATAGCTATGAAACACATCACTTTCGACTAAAGAAGTGACCAGACTATCAATTTGATCTTCTATGGCAAAAAAATGATCATCATAAATCATTTTGTATCACTACCCTCACTTATAGTTTCCATTTCCTTTACTAAGACTAACATATTTTCCTTAGAAAAGACAACACTCAATAATTGTCTAGCAGTTTGGTATCGAACGTTAAAATAGGCACTACTGTTCCAAGTCAATATCGTAAAAGTCGGATCATAAACCGGAGATTCTAAAAATCCTTGCATTTTCTTCTCATCTGGTGTTTTTGCAAGAGTTAACCATTCATCTTCAGAAAGTAAAAAGCGCTCATGTTGTTCTGGAATTCGCGCTCGTTTTAACGACAATGTTCGCTGTGTCGTTAAATAATCATCAGGATGAGCTAAAAATTCGGTCATTACATTTTTTGCTTGGCCATCAAAAGCTAGATTTTGTTGATATGCAGGCAGTTGCTGTTGATAATTCAATAAGGAAAAAACATAATGTAATAAACTTTCTTTTGCATGATTGATTTGTTCCCAATCTTCCGTTTCGTTTAAAGTAAATGCGGGTAGCTCTTTTCCTGTGACCGTATAAGGTGACAATTTTAATAGCATCTCTTTTGATAAATACATGATGCTATACAACGTGCCTTTTGTTTGATCTAAAAAAAGCATCACAAAATTTCCATCATCTAATGCTACTAGCGGTCGATAGTTCATGTCCTCTTCACCTAACTCTAAAGTGACCTTTTTTTCATGATAAGTGAAATCAAAGTTCGGTGAGATCGTGACGAGCTTTGTTAGATCATTCATACCCATACCTAATGAGAATGGTGCGATTGCTGTCGTATGATTGCCCAATACTTTAATTGCTTGAATCTTTTTTTTCTCTACACTCACTTCTATGTATCCAGTTTGTTGCGTTGGATGGTATATGTATAGATCGTATTCGAATCCAGTAGCTACAATGTCTGTTGGTTGTCCATACTGATCTGTAAATTCATCGATTCCTTTTCCTATAAACGTTGCCATGCCCTGGCTTTTGAGTGTCTCATACGTATTTTTGGTCGTATGGACTGCCGTTGTGGGCATGGAGTTTGTAGGTTTCACATTAGATAAGACCGGCTGTGTATAGACGATGATTAATGCTAAAAATAACATAATCCAAAATAATATACCGCGATATTTCACACCGGTCCCTCCTCTGCTTATTTTTCAGCTAATTCAATCAATAAATCTCCTGAACTGATTGCATCGCCATCGGTTACATAAATATGTTCAATCACAGCATCAAAACGTGCCTCGATCGTAGTTTCCATTTTCATCGCTTCTGTTACGATCAAGGTATCTCCACGTTTGACATGATCGCCTTTTTTCACTAACACTTGCAACACAGACCCTGCCATCGTTGCTCCGACATGTTCTTTATTCGTAGGTTCTGCTTTCTTACGTGCAGTTATACTACTAATAATCGATGCATCGTGAATCACGATTTCGCGACGTTGACCATTTAAGTTAAAGTATAGAACACGATTTCCTTCGATATCTGCTTGACCAATCTCATCTAAGCGAATAATCAGCACTTTCCCTTTTTCAAGTTTAACTTCGATTTTTTCACCTACACGCATTCCTTCAAAGAACGTTGGAGTATCCAACACATGGATATCTGCAAATTGATCATATGCTTTACGATAATCTAAAAAGACTTGTGGATACATAATATAACTCAATACTTCTTTTTTCGTTGGTTTATAGCCAATCAATTCAGCAAGTTCTGCAGTTTTTTCTTCAAAATCAACCGCTTTTGCATACGTTCCAGGACGATCTTCAAGCGCTTTGCGGTCTTTTAATACGATTTTTTGCAAGCGTTCTGGAAATCCTCCAACAGGTTGTCCTAGATCGCCTCTAAAGAATTGGATCACAGATTCAGGGAAATCAATCGTTTCGCCTTTTTCATAGATTACTTCTTCAGTAAGTTCATTTTGAACCATGAATAAGGCCATATCACCTACTACTTTAGAAGAAGGGGTTACTTTGACAATATCGCCAAACATCATATTGACATGGTGATACATCTCTTTGATTTCATCCCATTTGTCTTCTAAACCAACTGCTTTTGCTTGCTGTTGCAAGTTTGAATATTGTCCACCTGGCATTTCATGAGCATATACTTCGGTCTGTGGTACACTCACACCGTTTTCAAATAAGTGGTAATATTTTCTTACATCTTCCCAATAGTGATTTAACTGTTGCACATTTTCAATCGCTAGTTTTGGTGCCCGTGGTGCGTCTAATAAAGCAAAGTATAAACTACTGATACTTGGCTGACTTGTACTACTACTCATTGCACTCATCGCAACATCGACAACATCCACACCTGCATTGACCGCTTCTGAATAAGTCATGATTCCATTTCCACTCGTATCATGTGTATGCAGATGAATCGGAATCGCTACGGTATCTTTTAACTCACTGATCAAACGATAGGCCGCTTTAGGTTTTAACAAGCCAGCCATATCTTTGATTGCAATAACGTGTGCACCTAATTGTTCTAATTCCTTCGCCAATTTTTTGTAATAGTCGATTGAATATTTCCCACGACTAGCATCATTGATATCACCAGTATAGCAAATTGTAGCTTCTGCAATTTTCCCTGCATCACGAACCGTTTGAATACTTTTTTCCATTTGCGGCACCCAGTTTAAGCTATCAAAAATTCGGAACACATCGATTCCTTGAGCTGCCGCTTCTTTTATAAATTCTTGAATCACATTATCTGGATAATTTTGATACCCTACTGCATTTGATCCTCTAAAGAGCATCTGTAAAAGTGTATTTGGCATTTTCTTACGTAACAAACGAAGTCTTTCCCATGGGTCTTCATTTAGGAAACGATACGCTACATCAAATGTTGCGCCTCCCCACATCTCGCTTGAGAACAATTGTGGGATCGCTTCTTCTGTTTCTTTTGCAATCGCAACTAAATCACGTGTACGCATACGTGTAGCTAGTAAACTTTGGTGTGCATCTCTAAATGTAGTATCTGTTAATAAAACTTCTTTTGTATCTAAGACAGCTTGACTAACTGCTTGCGCGCCTTGAGTGTCTAATAGCTGTTTAAATGACGGTGTATCTTCTGGTACGATCAACTGTTTTGGCATACGAGGTGTTAAATAAAAGGCTTTTTGTGTTTTTTCAACACAAGGGAAGCCATTCACAGTAATTTCAGAAATGTATTTCATCGTTTTGTTTCCGCGGTCACGAACAGCTGGAAAGACGAATAATTCTTCTGTTTGATCAATAAACGTTGTTTTAGCAAGTCCTGAACGGAAAGTCTCATGACTCACTACGTTTGCCATAAACGGAATATTGGTTTTTACGCCACGTACTCGAAACTCTTTTAGGCAGCGTTGCATTTTTTGGATCGCTGCATCAAAGGTTTGTGCATGAGTACATACTTTTACAAGCAATGAGTCAAAATAAGGTGTCACCACTGCACCAGCATACGCATTTCCTACATCCAAACGAATCCCAAATCCACCTGGTGAACGATACGTATCGATTTTACCAGTATCTGGCATAAAATCTTGAATTGGATCTTCTGTTGTAACACGGCATTGGATCGCCACGCCACGATGATGAATATGTTCTTGTGTTGGTACGCCGATTTCACGATGTAAGTCTTTGCCTTGTGCGACTAAAATTTGCGTCGTTACGATATCGATATCTGTGATCATTTCCGTAATCGTGTGTTCTACTTGCACACGAGGATTGACTTCAATAAAGTAAAACTGATCATTTTCAACTAAAAATTCTACCGTTCCTGCATTCACGTAACCAACGTGTCGCATTAACTGAACAGCAGCTTGACAGATTTTTTCACGTTGTGCTTCGTCCATGGATACACAAGGTGCTACTTCGACTACTTTTTGATGACGACGCTGAACAGAGCAGTCACGTTCAAATAAATGCACAATATTTCCATGCGTATCCCCAATAATCTGCACTTCGATATGTTTTGGATCTTGAATATATTTTTCTACATAAATTTCATCGCTACCAAAAGCCGCTTTTGCTTCACTTTTTGCTCGCTCATAACCTTCACGGGCTTCTTTTTCAGAATGCGCGACACGCATTCCACGTCCGCCTCCGCCAAGTGCTGCTTTAATCATGATTGGATACCCAAATTCTGTACCAAAAGCGACCACTTCTTCAACACCAGCAACTGGACCATCTGTTCCTGGAATCGATTGAATCCCTGCAGCAAGTGCTGTTTCTTTTGCTTTGATTTTATCCCCAAAGATGTCTAACTGATGCACAGTTGGACCGATAAATACGATACCTTCTTCTTGGCATCGTTTTGCAAAAGCTAAGTTTTCTGATAAAAAACCATACCCTGGATGGATTGCTTGTGCTCCTGAGTCTTTGGCAATTTGAATAATACTTTCAATGTCCAAATACGCATCAATTGGTTTTTTTCCTTGACCAACCAAGTACGCCTCATCTGCTTTAAAACGATGAACAGAATACTCATCTTCAGCAGCATAGATCCCTACTGTTTGAATTCCTAATTCTGCACATGCACGAAAAACGCGCACGGCAATCTCACCACGGTTTGCTACAAGAACCTTGTTCATTTAACCACTCCTTCAATCAAAAAACTTTATCTATATCAGATGCAAACGTTTTTTCTTTTCATCTGCACTAATATTCAATACAAATCCGATACATATCGAAAACATCATTAAACTCGATCCACCTTGACTCACAAATGGGAAGGTAATTCCTGTCAGTGGAATGACACCCGTGATTCCGCCAAGATTAATAAAAATCGAAATCAAAAATAGTGATCCAATCCCGATACACATCAATGAATTGAATGGATTCGAAGAACGAATCCCAATCAAAAAGATCCGGGCGATCATATATAATAATAGAGCGAGTAACAAAATTGCTACAATCAGCCCTAATTCTTCTACTAAAATAGCAAAGGCATAATCGGTTTGCGCTTCACTTAAAAATCCTTTTTTTTGAATGCTGTTTCCTAGTCCTCGACCGAACAAACCTCCATTAAATAGCGCATAATACCCTTGTACTGCTTGGTGTCCTAGCCCGTACTCATCACTAAATGGATCACGATAGATCAAGAAACGATTGACCACATGGCTTGGCAAGACCGTCTTAAATAATGGAACTAACCAAATCACAATACTACTTCCTACGACCATTAATGCAGCCGCACATACTGTATACAGGTAATTTAATCCACTACCTAAAAGCATTACTAATACAACAAGTAATAAGACCATCATATTGCCATAGTCAGGGTATAATGCTAACACTAAAATACTAAATAACGGCCAAATCAAGTGATACGTGTGGTACACCACACGCCGTTCAAACGTTTGAATGATCGGTTGACGATTGGCAATACGACTAGCTAAAAACCAAATTGCTACAAACTTCAAAAATTCAGCTGGTTGTAACGTACCAAATCCAATATTGATCCATCCATACGATCCATTTACTTTAGGAAACGCAAATACAACAAACATCAATGGTGTCAAACAAGCCAATACTAATGCTGAGAGACGTTGATTTCGTAAAAACGTTGTTTTCATTCGATAAATTGCCGCCATAAATACTAAGCTGATCCCCCAAAAGCCTAATTGCAATACCGCTTGTTTGGCAGGATTTAATTTATTTTCCAACAATTCGTAAGATGTCGTGCTATACACCATCATCAATCCCACAACACATAAAATCAAATAAGGGATTAAAATCGAAAAATCTAATAAATGTATTTTTTTTACTTTGACAGGCAAAGTTTAACCCTCCTTGCCCTCGACCAGTTTTTGCTCTTCATAAACATCCGTATACAACACGTTTAGATCTTGTTCTAGCTCACTAAGCAATTGGTGCCCAGTTTGACTTGAAATGACACCGAGTGTTGTAGCAAATGCAATTTGTCTTGATAATCCATACATTTGCGTATCGACAACTTCTTCAAAAGCCTTACATTGAGAAATACATTGTCGATTCTGCTGATTTTGAATCAACAAACGAATGCGATCGGCTTCTTGTAACAATAGCGAATACGCCATTTCTGGAGTAATAGTTTCCATAAGACTTCCTCCTATCTAATTTCAATATTATAGCATATTTTCAAGGAAAGAATGCATTCTCTTTCAAGTTTTATTTTTCACGATAGAAAAAAGAAGCACAAAAATGTGCTTCTTTACCTTATCTTATTTACGTTTCTTTTGAGATTTTTCGCGTTCGTTTTTGTTTAAGATCTGTTTACGTAAACGAATGTTCTCTGGTGTTACTTCACAGTACTCATCGTCGTTCAAGAATTCTAATGATTCTTCCAACGTCAATTTCTTAGGACGTTTGATCACAGAAGTTTGGTCTTTGTTTGCTGAACGAACGTTTGTCATTTGTTTGGCTTTTGTGATGTTGACCGTTAAGTCATTGTCACGAGAGTTTTCACCAATGATCATTCCTTCGTATACTTCAGTTGTTGGTTCAACGAACACTGTTCCACGTTCTTCAATACTCATGATTGAGTAAGTTGTGGCTTTACCAGTATCGATTGACACTAACGCACCATTGTGACGTCCGCCAAGTTGACCTTTGATCATTGGCAAGTATTGGTCAAACGTGTGGTGCATGATTCCATATCCACGAGTCATCGATAAGAATTCCGTTGTATATCCAATTAATCCACGTGCAGGGGCTAAGAAGATGATACGTACTTGTCCGTTACCTGTGTGAATCATATCTTGCATTTCTGCTTTACGTGTGCCTAAAGATTCAATGATTGAACCCATATATTCTTCAGGAGTATCGATTTGTACACGTTCGAAAGGCTCACATTTTACGCCATCGATTTCGCGTTCGATTACTTCAGGACGAGATACTTGTAACTCGAATCCTTCACGACGCATGTTTTCGATCAAGATCGATAAATGCAATTCTCCACGTCCAGATACGATCCAAGAATCTGGTCCAAGTGCGTCTACACGTAAAGATACGTCAGTTTGTAATTCAGCCATTAAACGTTCTTCGATTTTACGAGACGTTACCCATTTTCCTTCACGTCCAGCAAAAGGTGAGTTGTTAACTAAAAATGTCATTTGCAATGTTGGTTCATCGATGTGTAAGATTGGTAGTGCATCTTGATGGTCAAATGGTGTTACTGTTTCCCCAACGAAGATATCTTCCATACCAGAAACTGCAATCAAATCTCCAGCTTTTGCTTCTTGGATTTCTTCACGTTGTAACCCAAAGAAACCAAAGATTTTTGTTACACGGAAACGTTTTACTGATCCGTCTAATTTCATTAACGCTACTTGGTCTCCCACACGGATCGTTCCACGGAACACACGTCCGATCCCGATACGACCAACATAATCATTGTAATCTAATAAAGATACTTGGAATTGTAATGGCTCATCGCTATTGTCCACAGGCGCTGGAATGTGTTCTACGATTGTGTCAAAGATTGGTGCCATTGTTTCTGTTTGGTCAGCAGGGTTATCTGATAAACTAGATGTTCCGTTTAATGCTGATGCATAGATAACTGGGAAATCTAATTGCTCATCGTCTGCGCCTAATTCGATAAATAATTCTAACACTTCATCCACTACGTGTTCTGGACGAGCAGATGGTTTGTCGATTTTATTTACAACTACGATTGGGACAACATTTTGTTCCAATGCTTTTTTCAATACAAAACGAGTTTGAGGCATTGTTCCTTCGTACGCATCTACGACTAAGACAACTCCATCAACCATTTTCATGATACGTTCTACTTCTCCACCAAAATCGGCATGTCCAGGGGTATCTAAAATGTTGATACGTGTTCCGTTGTAATCTACAGCCGTATTTTTAGCTAAGATTGTGATCCCACGTTCTTGTTCTAGTGCATTTGAATCCATTGCACGTTCTTGTAATTGTGTACGGGCATTTAAAGTCGTAGATTGTTTTAATAATTCATCTACTAAAGTTGTTTTACCATGGTCAACGTGGGCAATAATAGCGACGTTACGAATATCATTTCTATAATTCAATTGTATTAACTCCTTCGATTTTAACATTTACTCAACAAGTCATTATAACAGAAAAATAATCTGAAATATAGTAGAAAGTTTTCATTTTTTTCTAATTTTCTTGTTTTGTCAATGCGATCATTTCTGTATAGGCTTTTTTAGTCCCCGCGATAAAATATTCTCGACCAGAAAATGAGAGTGGGGTTCCGTCTAAACGACTCATCTTCATCCCAAATGTTTCTAACAACACCCCGCCTGCCGCATAGTCCCAAGGCGAAAGATTCGAGATATAGCCAATACGTTGCCCCAAAAGCAATGCACTCAATTCTACTCCCGCACACCCTAACATTCGGACACCCATTGCTTTTTGTCCTAAATCGCGAGCGTGATGGAAATTAGCTGCATACATACCAGAATTTAATCCTAATAATCCATCTTCAATACGAAGATCTGCTGGAGCGTCTAGTCTTGATCCATTACAATAAACCCCGATTTTTGGTCCGCCAGAAAGCATTTGATCTTTCATCACATCATAAATAAAGCCTAATACCGGCTGTTGATCTTCATAGATACCGATCATCACACAAAAATTCTCTTGTTCTAAAACAAAGTTTAAAGTCCCGTCGATTGGATCAATGATATACACTCTACCTGAGAAATCGTTGAGTTGGTCACGTCCATTTTCTTCTGCCATGATTTTTGCATGAGGATCTTGTTTGACGATCGCTTCGATCAAAAACCGTTGAATCTCTTTATCTATATTGGTCACTAGATCCTTGCGGTTTGTTTTCGTATCGACTTGAATGTTTGTATTGTCTAAAGCAACTTTAATTTTTTCACCTGCTTGTCTAAGTAAAACTTCAATCTCTTCTCTATCCATTATTTGTGTCCTCCTTTCATTGAAAATTTTCCTGTTTGGAGTGCTTTTGCTTGTTTTACCGCATGATACAAGGAATACCCTGAAACAGCTTCAAATTCATGGCCTAATTTACGTTCCTCGCCAATCGAACAGACAACCGTCTTAAATTCACGATACGTTTCTAAAAATTGGGCGACATGTACATGTTGTTCATAACTTTTTTCTAACATTTCCCACATCTTGACGACTTTGACCATTTCTTCAGTCGTCCACTCCAGATCTAACGGGTATTGATACTCTTCCATCGACTCATTCCTTATCTATTTTTAGTCTATGCTTTATTTTACTACAACTAAAAAAAATAGACCAATCGATTCCTCGATTGATCTATTTGATATGCTTACGCGTGAATTGGTAGACCTAATGCTAATTCAGACGCATCCATCACGATTTCACCTAAAGATGGGTGAGGGTGGATAGTTAATGCGATATCTTCAGCGTTCATACCAGATTCAATAGCAAGTGCTAATTCAGAAACCATGTCTGATGCGCTAACACCAGCAATTTGAGCTCCGATTAATACATTATCTTCAACAGAAGTCACTAAACGGATAAATCCTTCAGTTCTTCCTAAAGATAAAGCACGGCCATTTCCAGCAAATGGGAATTTCACTGCTTTGGCTTCGATTCCTGCAGCTTTTGCTTCAGCAATTGTCATTCCAACAGTTGCTAATTCAGGATCAGTGAAGGCTACAGCAGGCATTGCTTTGTAGTCGATTGCTACTTTTTTACCAGCAATCGCTTCAGCAGCAATTTTCGCTTCATAACTTGCTTTATGAGCAAGTGCAGCACCAGGAGTGATGTCACCAATTGCGAAAATGTTTTTCACGTTTGTACGGCCTTGGTTGTCGACTTGGATTAATCCGCGTTCGCCTACTTCAACACCAGCTTGTTCTAAGCCCATATCATCAGTATTGGCACGACGACCAACAGTGACCATTACGTAGTCTGCAGTAACAGATTCTTCTTTACCGTCTACTTCGTATTTCACTGTTACGCTATCTCCATTGTCAACAGCTTCTTTAGCCATTGCTTTAGTGACAGTCGTAATACCTTTTTTCTTGAAGTCTGCTTCAACAAGTTTCACCATGTCTTTTTCATACGTTGGTAAAATTTGAGGAGAACCTTCAAGGATCGTTACTTCAGAACCTAAGTTAGCATACGCGCTTCCTAGTTCTGAACCGATTACACCACCACCGATGATCACGAATTTCTTCGGAACTTCAGTCAAGTTCAATCCGCCAGTTGAATCTAATACGCGGCCGCCAAATTTAAATCCTTTGATTTCGATTGGACGAGAACCTGTTGCGATGATCGCATTGTTGAATGAATAAGTTTGAGCAGAATCAGGATGGATAACACGTAATGTGTGATCATCCACGAAGAATGCTTCCCCTTCAATCACTTCAACTTTATTTTTTTTCAAGAGCATGCTCACACCTGAAGTTAATTTGTTGACAACTCCATTGTTTTTCCAGTCTTGAGTTTTTGTAAAGTCTAAGTTTACGTTTTCAGCAGTCACGCCAAACATTTCAGAATCTTTTGCTTCTTGGAAATGATGACCAGCAGAAATCAAGGCTTTTGAAGGGATACATCCAACGTTTAAACAAACGCCTCCGATATACTCACGTTCAATGATTGCTACTTTTTGACCCATTTGGGCAGCACGGATGGCAGCTACATAGCCACCAGGTCCTGCTCCAATTACAACTGTATCTAATTCTACAGCGAAATCTCCAACTACCATTTGTTTATCATCCTTCCATTAATAGTAACTCTGGATCTGCTAACAGACGTTTAATGTTGTTCATCGCTTTTTGAGCAGTTGCTCCGTCTACGATACGGTGGTCGAAACTAAATGATAATTTCATCATGCGACCGACAACGATTTCGCCTTCTGCATTTACAATTGGTTGTTGAACAATTGTACCTACACCTAAAATCGCAACTTCAGGGTAGTTGATTACTGGTGTGAACCAAGTTCCACCAACTGAACCGATGTTACTGATTGTAATACTTCCGTTACGCATATCTTCAGCAGATAATTTACCTTCTTGTGCTAAGCCAGCTTTTGCATTGATTTCATCTGCGATTGCAAATAATCCTTTGCGGTCTGCGTCTTTCACGTTAGGTACATATAAGCCGTGATCAGTATCCGTTGCGATACCGATATTGTAGTAATGTTTGTAAACGATCTCTTGAGAAGCATCGTCGATTGAAGCATTTAAGATTGGGAATTTTTTAACAGTAGCCGTTAATGCTTTCACTACGTATGGTAAGAATGTTAATTTAGTGCCGTTTGCAGCAGCAACTTCTTTAAATTTCTTACGTTGATCCCATAATTTAGACACTTCTACTTCATCATGTAATGTTACATGAGGAGCAGTTTGTTTGCTGTTTACCATTGCTTTTGCAATCGCACGGCGAGTTGGTGTCATTTTTTCACGTGTTTCCATTTCAGCTACGTTTGAAGTAAATGCTTTAGCAGGTGCTGCCGCTTTTTCTTCTTTCGCTTCTGCTTTAGGCGCTTCTGTTTGAGCAGGTGCTGTAGCTTGAGAACCACCAGCCATAAAGCTTTGGATATCTTCTTTTGTCACACGTCCGCCTTTACCTGTAGCCGTTACTTGTGTAATGTCTACATCGTTTTCGCGAGCAAATTGACGTACTGAAGGCATTGCCAACACACGTTTATTTGGATCTTGAGCTGAAACAACTGAAGCATCGCCTGTTGGAGCAGCCGCTTTAGGTGCTTCTGCTTGAGCAGGTGCTGCAGCAGGAGCGCTATTGTGTCCTGGTGCGTCGATTTCAACTAACACGTCACCCACGTTTGCTACTGTACCTTCAGCTACAACGATCGTTTTTACAGTACCAGTTACTGGAGAAGGGATCTCTTCAACTGATTTATCGTTTTGTACTTCTAGTAATGTATCGTCTTCGTTGATTGTATCGCCAGCTTTAACGAACCATTTTACGATTTCGCCTTCTGCGATTCCTTCACCGATATCAGGTAATTTGAATTGGAAAACACCTTCGCTTGCTGCTTGAGGTTCTGCAGCTGGAGCTTCTGGAGTTTGTTCTTGTGCAGGAGCTGCAGGAGCATCGTCTTCGTGACCAGGTGCGTCGATTTCAACTAACACATCGCCTACGTTTGCTACTGTACCTTCTGATACAAGGATATTTTTTACTGTTCCAGTTACTGGAGAAGGGATTTCTTCAACTGATTTGTCATTTTGTACTTCTAATAACGTATCATCTTCGTTGATTGTGTCGCCGACTTTAACGAACCATTTTACGATTTCGCCTTCTGCGATTCCTTCACCGATGTCTGGTAATTTAAATTGAAATGCCATGTTTGCTTTCGTCCTTTCTGATTACCTTAGAAGTTTGCGATTTCTCTTACTTTAGCTTCGATATCTGCTGCGTTTGGTAACCAAGCATTTTCAGCTTGACCAAATGGGAAAACAGTATCTGGAGCAGAAACACGTCCGATTGGTGCTTCTAATGATAAGATCGCACGTTCAGCGATTTCAGATGCAACTTGTGCACCAACGCCTGCTTGTTTTTGCGCTTCTTGAACAACAACAACGCGGCCTGTTTTTTCAACAGAGTCGATGATTGTTTTGATATCTAAAGGAGCTACAGTACGTAGGTCGATGATTTCAACGCTGATACCGTCTTTTTCAACTGCTTCAGCGGCTTTGATTGCTTCACGAACCATTGCACCATAAGTAATGATTGATACATCAGAACCTTCGCGTGTTACGGCTGCTTGGTCTAATGGTACTTCATATGCTTCTTCAGGCACTTCTTCACGGAAAGAACGGTAAAGTTTCATGTGCTCTAAGAATACAACTGGATCATTGCTACGGATAGAAGCAATTAATAATCCTTTTGCATCATATGGGTTTGATGGAATGACTACACGGATACCAGGAGATTGAGCAATCAATCCTTCTAAGTTATCTGAGTGTAATTCCGGAGTATGTACTCCACCACCAAATGGTGAACGTACAACGATTGGTAGATTACGAGTTCCACCCATGCGGTAACGAGTACGCGCCATTTGTGCAACCACTTCATCCATTGCTTCAAATACAAAACCGAAGAATTGTAATTCTGGCACTGGACGGAATCCTTCAAGTGCTAAACCAAATGCTAAACCAGCAATACCTGATTCTGCTAACGGTGTATCAAATACGCGGTCTTCGCCATATTTTTCTTGTAGTCCTTCAGTTGCGCGGAATACTCCACCGTTATTACCAACGTCTTCACCAAATACTAGGACGTTTTCGTCATTGCCTAATTCAAGAGCAAGGGCATCAGTGATTGCTTGGATCATTGTTTTTTGTGCCATCTGTTATTTCGACTCCTTCGCTTCGTAGAATTCAATTTGTTCTTTAATTGATTGTGGTTGAACTTCAAACATGCTCTTCAAGAAATCAGAAACTTTTTGTTTTGGAACTTTATCAGCTTCTGCAACTGCTGCTTTGATTTCTTCTTTTGTCGCATCGATGATTTCTTGTTCTTTTTCTTCAGACCAGATTCCTTTTGCTTCTAAATATTTACGGAAGCGAATCAATGGATCTTTTAATTCCCACTCGTTATCCATATCTTTTGTACGGTAACGTGTTGGATCATCACCTGAAAGTGTATGTGGACCGTAACGGTAAGTTAAGGTTTCGATTAAGACAGGGCCGTTTCCAGCTACTGACCATTCTCTAGCCATTTTAGATACAGTGTATACTGCTAATGGATCCATACCATCTACTTGGATACCAGGGATTCCAGCTGCTACTGCTTTTTGAGCAAGTGTGTGTGCAGCAGATTGTTTTTCACGTGGAGTAGAAATCGCAAATCCATTGTTTTGGATGTAGAATACTGCGTTTGCTTTGTAAGCTCCAGCGAAGTTAATTGCTTCGTAAAAATCTCCTTGTGAAGATCCGCCATCACCTGTATAAGTGATTGCTACGTTTGGCTTGTTGCGTTTTTTAAGACCTAATGCTACACCAGCTGCTTGCACGTATTGTGCACCGATGATGATTTGTGGTGGTAAAGCTTTTAGGCTTTCAGGATATAAGTTTCCGGCAACGTGTCCACGAGACCATAGGAAAGCTTCTTTTAAAGGTAAGCCGTGTTGGATCAATTGAGGTACATCACGGTAACCTGGTAATAATACGTCTTCTTTTTCAAAAGCAAAATGACTTGCTAATTGGCTTGCTTCTTGACCAGCAGTTGGTGCGAAGAATCCTAGACGACCTTGGCGGTTCAATGCAGTTGAACGTTCATTTAATACACGAGACCAAACCATACGAGTCATTAAATCTACTAATTCCTCATCACTTAAATCTGGTACTAGAGCTTCATTTACAACGTTTCCATCTTGATCCAATGCTTGGTAAGTTGGGAAATCAGCGTTGATATTTTTCAACAAAGCTTCAAAGTCAATTGTTTTTTTCTTTGCCATCTTGTCACACTTTCCTCTCTTAATTCTTCTTGAGAATCTTTCATTATCAAATATAACAGCATCCATTTCTGTATTACTGCAAAAATGATTTACACGTATAAATTATCATCTTTAGCAAAATATGACAAGTAAAATGTTTTTATCACTTTCTTTATTTAATTATTTAATGAGGAAGTAAGCGTATATCATCTCTACAAAAGTGATTGTTTTCACATATTAAAATAATTATTAAAACACTAATTCCAAACAAATTATAACAGTTCAGGCGAATCTGTCCTCTATATTGTGATTTATTTTATTTGTTTTTTTATCCTAAAATGAGATTCATTAAAATTAGACTATAAAAAAGCGCTTTATATTCCAAGTGTTTTCTTTTATACTAAGGATACTTGATTTCAAAAGGCCCTTTCCCCTTTCTATCCTTGCATTAGCTTCTGTATATGACACAAGACGATTTATACTATAACAGATTAAAGGAGTTTTCAAATGTTTCCCACCCATCATTTTCTTCCTCCAACTCTTTCTCATTATTTTTCATTACTAACTACTCTAGAATCCTCATCTTCGATTCTTTCTATAGATACCCTTTCACAAACTATCCAACTCACGAAACCACATGTCAAAAAAATAATTGCCGATATCAATCAACATGCCACGTCGATGCATTTTATTATTCAAAAGAATGACGTGTTCACTATCAATCACTACACCGTAGCCTTCCATTCACGTTATTGTTTTGCTTTTCAAGAAAAATATGAAATCACTATTTTCAAGAGTCTATTTCAATCCTCTATCCAAACGCAACAAAAACTTGCCATGCAACATGCTGTAAGCGAAGCAACGATCAGTCGGCTGATGCGCCTGATTGCACATTACTTTAGTGACTACCCACATATTCATTTTACTTCCGCTCCTTTACGCTTGACGACGAGCTTAATCGGACGGTATCAACTGTATTTACTTCATTTAAGCCTAACGTTAGAAGAACTCTTTACAAAGCAGACCGCTATTGAATCTTTTTTCCACCTATTCCCAAGAGTATTTCGCTTGGCTATTCAAACTATCGCGCCTTACGAATTCGTACATCCCTTAAAACAAGGTGAGAATCAAAACACTTTAATTGAGAATTCTTCCTACTCCGCAAGCCTTAGAAAATTTAATTTACCTGCTTTTTTTACTAGTCTGAGCAATGAATTCTACCATTTTTTAAATCTACACCTCCTAGCTTCGTCGGTGTTTTATCAAGATTTTTTAAGTATCGCTTTATACGGATTTTTATTATGGTATTATGAATTGCCTTTATTTCAAATGTATGACTTTATTCGCTTTCCTGATAGTCACTCTCAAGAAAAATATCAGCAGGATGCCCTAACCCTTTTATCAAAACTAAAACAACACTTTTGTTTGAACGATAACCCTCAATTCGAGTCTTTCTTTTTACAGTTATTCACTTGGTACAACACACAAATGGCTTACTACACAAAAAAAGACGTTTAGCTCTTTCAAGAGCAGTAAACGTCTTTTGAATTCAATCTTTTTTTAAATCGTATCTCCATTAAAAATAGAGTTTTTTACAATGACATAATCCACTTTTCGAATCGCTTCTAGATCTTTTCCACCGGCATATGAAATAGAAGATTGCAAATCTTGCTGCATTTCAACTAAAGTATCTTGTAAAGATCCTTTATAAGGTAGCCAGATTTTTTTACCTTCAACATTTTTCTTTTCACCCTTTTGAAATTCTGAAGCAGAGCCAAAATATTCTTTAAAGCGTACACCATTTTCTTCTTTAGTTTCCCCTGGTGATTCTTCATGTCCAGCAAATAATGAACCAATCATCACCATTGTGGCACCAAAACGGATCGATTTGGCGATATCACCATGCGTACGAATCCCACCATCTGCAATAATCGGCTTACGTGCAGCTTTGGCACACCAACGAACCGCTGCGAGTTGCCAACCACCTGTTCCAAAACCTGTTTTGATTTTTGTAATACATACTTTACCTGGTCCGATCCCCACTTTTGTGGCATCCGCACCGGCATTTTCCAATTCACGTACCGCTTCTGGTGTGCCTACATTTCCAGCAATCACGAATGTTTCAGGAAGTTTTGATTTGATATATTGGATCATATCGATCACTGCATTAGAATGTCCATGTGCAATATCGATCGTCATATAGTCTGGAACCAATTGTTCTTGTGCCAATTGATCGACAAATGCATATTCTTCAGGTTTTACCCCTACACTGATCGAACTGATAAATCCTTTTTCATGCATATCTTTTACAAATTGGATACGCGCCGCTTCATCAAAACGGTGCATAATGTAAAAATAACCATTTGCCGCTAAAAATTCTGCGATTGATTCATCGATAATCGTTTGCATATTTGCTGGCACAACAGGCATTTTAAATGAATGTTTGCCCAACGTGACGGTTGTATCACATTCAGAACGGCTGCTTACGATACATTTATTTGGTACTAATTGGATATCTTCATAATCAAAAACTTTCATTTCAAACATAGACATACCTCGCTTAATTCATTATCAGTTTTATTATGATGGTCAACATGACGATCACTCACCGTTAATAATTTACGCTATTTGCCTAAAAAAAACAAGATAAGACAACCTTTTCTTAAACATTGTTGCAAAAATGTTCGTGTTTAACCAAATCGTTTCCCAATATCACGACGATACCTTAAATTTGTCCAGTTATTTTCTTCCAATTCACGATAAACCATCTCACGAACTTGATCGATCGACTCTCCTATTTGCTGCGCCACAAAAATGCGACCACCATCTGTATACAACTGTTCTCCTTCTTTTAGCACATTTGAATAATACACTTGGCTTTTAGGAAGAGAAAACTCTGGCAACGGTTGTTTTGGTGTTGCTTGTTCAGGATATTCATGCCGAGCCAGTACCACTGCTAAACTCGTTTTATTTGAAAATTGAATGCTCGGTGTCTTATGATGTAACAAGTCCCAAATAATACGGGCTAAACTTGTTTCCAATAAAGGCAATACAACTTGAGCCTCTGGATCACCAAAGCGCGCATTGAATTCGATGACCTTTATTCCTTCTTTCGTGTCCATCATTCCTGCATATAAAATTCCAGAAAACGGTGTATCTTGATGTGCCAAATACGTGATGACTGGTTGCATGACACGTGTGATAACTTCTGTTGTCATACACTCTGAAAATTGTGGTAAAGGAGCATACGCCCCCATACCGCCTGTATTCGGACCCTTATCTTGATCATACGCTTGTTTATGGTCTTGCGCCATGACCATAGGATAGATTTTTTCTTGATCAACAAAGGCCATCAACGTAAACTCTTCACCCATTAAATACTCTTCGATCACAACTTTATCGGCCAAATGGTTAAATAGTTCAAGTATAACGTCATCTGCTTCTTGAAGTGTATGACAGATAAAAACACCTTTACCAGAAGCCAATCCATCTGCTTTGATCACGATCGGAAACGACTGCGTGCGACTATACGCTTGCGCACTTTCTAAACTCGTACACACCTGATAAGCAGCTGTCGGAATATTTAGTTGTGCCATGATTTCTTTTGCAAACGATTTCGAACTTTCTAACTGGGCAGCTTGTTTTGTCGGACCAAAAATCAATTGATCGTTCGCTTGAAAATAGTCCACGATCCCCGCAGAAAGTGGTTGTTCTGGACCCACAATGGTAAAGGTGATCTGTTCTTTTTTCGCAAACTCACTCAATTGCTCAAATGCCAAGGCATCGATCGGATGGGTCTGTATCCCATCTTGATGCATCCCGACATTTCCAGGACAACAAAATACTGCTTCTACTTGCGAATCACAAACTAAAGATTTTGCGATCGCATGCTCTCGACCACCTTGACCAATCACTAATATACGCATACCTGAACTCCTTTTAATGACGGAAATGACGAGAATGAGTAAAGATCATCGTCACTCCATATTTATTAGCCATATCGATCGATTCTTGATCTTTAATACTTCCACCAGGTTGGATGATGGCTTTGATCCCATTTGTTGCTGCAACTTCAACACTATCAGACATTGGGAAAAACGCATCGCTCGCTAAAGCCACTGTGGTGTGCGTTTCTTTTTCTTTCGCTTGATTTAACGCAATCTCAACAGAACCCACTCGATTCATTTGCCCTGCACCAATCCCTAGCGTTTGTGTGTGATCTGCTAAAACGATCGCATTTGACTTCACGTGTTTCACTGTGCGCCAAGCAAATAATAACGCTTCGATCTCTTCTTCAGAAGGTGTGCGATCGGTTACGACTTCCCAGTCTGAAATTTCTGTTTTGCGCACATCCACTGCCTGAACCAACATCCCACCACTTACGGATGTGTATTCCCATGTTTCTGGTTTTTTTGTACTTAAATCGATCTGCAATAAACGAAGATTTTTCTTCTTTTCTAAAATTTCACGTGCTTGTGCTGTATACTCAGGTGCTAAAATCACTTCTAAAAACAGACGACTCATTTGTTCTGCTACATGCGCATCCACCACTTGATTGCATGCAATAATCCCACCAAATATGGAGACTGGATCAGCAGCATAGGCTTTTTCAAACGCTTGGGTTAACGTTTCCGCACTGCCTACTCCACATGGGTTCATATGCTTCACTGCCACAACAGTCGGCTTTTGAAACTCTTTAACAATCTGTAAGGCAGCATCTGCATCTTTGATATTGTTATACGATAACGCTTTACCATGCAATTGTTTTGCGCCTGCAATCGTATCGGCGTTCGCTTGTTCTTGAGCAAAAAACGCTGCTTCTTGATGAGGATTTTCCCCGTAACGCAACGGTTGTTTTTGCGTGTACGATAAAACTAATTTTTCTGGCAAATGTGCTTCGTGACCGATAAAATATTGTGCGATCATCGCGTCATAGCTTGCCGTATGTTGAAAGACTTTCATCGCAAGATTTCGTCTTGTTTGGAAAGACGTTTTTTCAATTTCATTTAGTTCACTTAACACGTGCGCATAATCTTGTTGATCGACGATTGCGGTCACATGGGCAAAATTTTTCGCAGCAGAACGGAGCATACTCGGCCCACCGATATCGATTTGCTCAATAGCTTGGGCTTCAACAACATCTGCTTGAGCGATCGTTTTCGCAAAAGGATATAAATTCACGACCACAAGTTCAATTGGTACGATATTCATTTTTTCCAGCGCTTCGTGATGCCCAGTTTTACTCAAGTCAGCTAATAAACCACCATGGATCATTGGATGAAGTGTTTTGACACGACCATCTAACATTTCAGGAAATCCCGTTACAGCTTCAATATCTATCGTAGAGATCCCAGCTTCTGTTAACGCTTGGCGCGTCCCTCCTGTTGACACAATCTCGAAACCTACTGCTTGTAATCCTTTGGCAAACTCAACGATTCCAGTTTTATCTGAAACACTAATTAAGGCGCGTTTTTTCATGAAATATTCTCTCCTTTAAGTAAACTGTGAATGATTTTTGGATAATACTGATGTTCTACTTGATGGATCCTTGTTTCAAATTGCTCGAGTGTATCCTGTTCGTATAAAGGGACTTGTTTTTGAAAGATCACAGGTCCTGTGTCCATCCCCGCATCAATGTAATGAATCGTAATACCAGAATAAGCAACTCTTGCCTCAAACGCACGTTGGATACTATCTTTTCCAATAAATTCTGGAAGTAAAGACGGATGTAGATTGATAATTTTATTTGTATAGGGTCGAAGCAAATCAGGACCAATCAAACGCATATAACCTGCTAAAACAATCCAGTCGATTTGTTGCTCTTGCATATAGTACAAGACTTGTTTTTCATAATCTGATTTAGTTGCAAAATGTTTCGGTTCCACAACATAACAGGCAATCTCCAGTTTTCGTGCACGATCAATCACTTTAGCCGTTGCTCGATCACAAACTACACACACAATTTCTGCTGGAAATGTAGGCTCTTGACTCGCTTTGACTAACATTTCAAAATTCATTCCATTTCCAGATGCGAAAACAGCAATTCTCATAGTTCCTCCTTCAACACAAGGGCACTCTCTTGTTTAGCTTCGATCATCCCAATTTTATAAAATGGAAGCTGCTTATCGTTAAAATAAGCAGCCAAGCGCTCAACATGCTCACGCGCTACACAGGCAACCATTCCAATCCCCATATTAAAAATCTCAAACATTTCTTCATCTGACAATTCACCTAAAGTTTGTAGATAGCGAAAAATCGGTAAAACAGGCCATGATCCTTTTTTTATAGAGGCTGTAACGGTTTCAGGTAACATGCGAGGAATATTTTCATAAAATCCGCCTCCTGTAATATGCGCTAATCCTTTGATCCAGTTGTGTTCAAGCGCTTCGAGTACATCGTCGACATAAATTCGCGTTGGAGTGAGTAAAATATCGCCTAGTGTTTGTTCTTCAAATACGGTGTCATAAGACAGTCCATGTTCTGCTAATAAATGGCGAACGAGTGAATATCCATTTGAATGGATTCCACTTGAAGGCAATCCAATCAAATAATCTCCTGGAACGATCGCTTCTTTTTTAAAGAGTTTTTCTTTTTCTGCTACACCGACACAAAATCCTGCCAAATCAAATTCTTCTTCAGAATATAATCCAGGCATTTCTGCGGTTTCTCCACCTATCAATGCCATTTGACCTTGATGACAACCTTCAGCAACGCCAGACACGACACTGGCTGCTTGAGTTGGATCTAATTTTCCTACAGCCAAATAATCTAAGAAAAACAACGGTCTTGCACCTTGAGCTACTACATCATTAACACACATCGCGACACAATCGATCCCAATCGTTTCATAACGATGTAAAGCTTGCGCCACCAAAAGTTTTGTCCCCACACCATCCGTTCCAGAAACTAAAACGGGTTGGTCGATCATATAGGCACTTAGATCAAATAGCGCCCCAAAATTGCCTAACCCTTCCATTACGCCTTTGATGTTTGTTTTGTTTGCCATTTTTGAAATGCGTTTTACCGTTTGATATCCCGCATGAATATCCACACCTGATTTTCGATACGCTTCACTCATTTTGTTTCTCCTAACACAACTTGACGTAATTGATTTTTTTTATGCAAAAATTCTGTTTCATAATCATAAAGCGGCGTTGGATAATCTCCATTAAAATACGCCATACACAACCCTTGGTACGGAGCTTGAACTGGTAGATCAATGGCTTGAATCAAGCCTTGTTCACTTAAGAAGGCCAAGGAGTCGGCTCCGATTTTTGTCGTCATTTCTTCTATTGTATAATTTGCGGCAATCAACTCTTGTTGCGTTTGAATATCAATACCATAAAAACAAGGATATTTGAGCGGTGGAGCAGCAATTCGCAAATGCACTTCTTTGGCACCAGCTTCTTTTAATAACGCAACGATTCGTTGACTTGTTGTCCCTCGAACGATTGAATCATCCACTAAAATCACCCGTTTATTTTCCACCACTTTACGTACTGCAGATAATTTCATCCGCACTCCCTGTTCACGTAACGCTTGCGTCGGTTGAATAAACGTTCTGGCTACATATTGATTTTTAATCAATCCTAATTCATACGGAATATTGGCTTCTTCTGCATATCCACTTGCTGCTGAAAGGGATGAATTAGGTACACCAATCACCATATCTGCATCAATATAAGCTTCCTTGGCAAGAAGTTTTCCCATCATTTTTCGCGCAGAGTGCACATTAACGCCATAGATATTCGAATCTGGACGAGCAAAATACACAAACTCCATGGAACAGATCGATAATTGGGTCTTCGACGTATAAGAAAAGATCTCAATTCCTGTCTCATCGATCCAAACGACTTCACCTGGTAACACATCACGATAAAATTCAGCTCCAACTGCATCCAACGCACAAGTCTCAGAAGCCACTACAAATCCGCCGTTGGGCAACTGTCCAATCACAAGTGGTCGAAACCCATTAGGATCTAGCGCGGCAATCAAAGCTTGATTTGTCATCAACACATACGCAAAGCCACCTTTTACTTGATTCAAGGCTTCAACGAGCTGTTCTTTTAACGTTGGCTTTTGGCTACGGCGAATCAGATGAGCTAAAATTTCAGTATCCGAATTTGAATGGAAAATCGCGCCTTCTGCTTCTAGCAAACGATGTAAACTTTTGGCATTCGTGAGATTTCCGTTATGTGCTAAGGCAAGCTGTTCATATTCAAATTGAAACAAAAAGGGTTGGATATTTTCTAAACCACGATTTCCAGCTGTCGCATACCGCACATGTCCGATTGCCCCGCGACCTTGCAATGCTTCGATATACTGCTCATTTGAAAAAACATCTGATAATAATCCCAATCCTCGATGGAGCATCAAACGTGAGTCTGGATTTTGTGCAACAATCCCTGCACCTTCTTGACCACGATGTTGTAACGCATGAAGGCCAAAATAAGTCATACGCGCAGCATCATCAGCACCGTATACGCCAAAAACGCCGCATTCTTCATTTAAACTTTTTTCTTGAGTAAGTTGCACAACGCGCCCTCCCAAATCTCATTCATTTCTTGAACGTCAAAACAATACTGCTTTGTTTTCGTATGGATCATCATTTGTGGCACTTGTGTTACACGACCAAGCAAATGCGCAGTTTCTTTTGTCAATTCTTCAAACTGGAGTTGATGCTCTGGTTTTACCGTAACTATAAAACGTGAGGGTGTTTCAGAGAACAACCACGACGATTCATTCGCCCACTCGATTGAAAAGCCAAGGTTTGCTTGCATACTTGCTTCCGCTAGCGCAAGCAATAAACCACCTTCCGCACAATCATGCGCACTTGTGAGGATCCCCGCATCGATTGCTTGAGATACTAATTGTTGATGGTGTACTTCTTTAGCTAAATCAAATGCGCCCAATTGCCCGAAGTTAGCACCTGTCGCCCATTTTTGAACTTCACTTCCTGCAAAGAATGCGTCGGTCTGCCCGATTACATAAATCAAGTCCTCTGCTTGTTTAAACCATTGTGTCGTCGTGTTCTTGACGTCTTCGATCAAACCGACCATTCCAATAATCGGTGTCGGGTATATCGCTTGTCCATTTGTTTCGTTGTATAATGAAACATTTCCAGAGATTACAGGTGTATCTAAAGCAACACACGCTTTTGAGATTCCTAAAGCCGATTGTTGCAACTCGTAAAACACTTCTGGATTTTCGGGAGAGCCATAATTCAAACAATCAGTGATCGCTAACGGCTTAGCTCCGCTTGCAACTAAATTGCGCGCTGCTTCTGCTACAGCCATTTGCCCACCAATTTCCGGATCCAAATAAATATAGCGCGCGTTGCAATCCATCGTCATCGCCAGCGCTTTAGTCGTCCCTTTGATTCGTACAACCGCAGCGTCACTACCTGGAGTTACAACGGTATTTGTCAGCACTTGGCTATCATAAGTTTCGAAAATACTTTTTTTCGAAGCGATAGTTGGCTGTTGTAAAAGTGCGCGAAACGTTTCGGCTAGATCTTCCATTTTAAACGTATATAGGCTACTTTCTGTCAGACGCGCTGGTTTTTTAGCATGTAGGGTGTACTCTGGTGCTTCATCCACTAAGGCCGAAACTGGAATATCTGCAACACAACGTCCCTTATGATACAAGCGATAATCATGATCGTCTGTCACTTGTCCAATTTCAACTGCTTCTAAATGATAACGAGCAAAAATTTCTGTAACGGTTTGCTCATGGCCTTTACGCACACAAATCAACATCCGCTCTTGTGATTCAGACAACATCATTTCATAAGGGGTCATCTGCGCTTCACGCTGCGGCACGTCATCTAGATAGAGCTGTAAGCCAGCATTCGCTTTTGACGCCATTTCCGCACTGGAAGATACCAAACCTGCAGCACCCATATCTTGAATCCCAACAACTGCTTCAGAATGTTCATGAATCAATTCTAAACAAGCTTCAAGTAATAATTTTTCCATAAATGGATCTCCTACTTGAACGGCAGAGCGATTTTGCTCTTTTTCATCTGTAAATTCTTCAGAAGCAAACGTGGCTCCGTGAATCCCATCACGACCAGTTTTTGCACCGACATAAAAAATCGGATTGCCTACTCCTTTTGCTTGTCCTTTTTGAATTTGCTCATGTTCAATCAGCCCAACACACATTGCATTGACTAACGGATTGCCCTCGTAACAAGGGTCAAAAGCCACTTCGCCTCCAACAGTCGGAATCCCAATACAGTTTCCATATCCACTGATTCCTGCAACTACTTGTTCCACTAGATACTTTGTACGAGGTGTTGTTAGTTCACCAAAGCGTAAGGAATCTAGCAGCGCGATCGGACGAGCCCCCATGCTAAAGATATCGCGAATAATCCCTCCAACACCCGTCGCTGCTCCTTCATATGGCTCAACGGCAGAAGGATGATTATGACTTTCTGCTTTAAACACGACAGCTAATCCATCTCCAATATCTACAATCCCTGCACCTTCACCTGGTCCTTGTAATACTTGTTTTCCTGTAGTCGGAAAGGTTTTTAAAATAGACTTTGAATGTTTATAAGAACAATGCTCACTCCACATTACAGAAAATAATCCTGTTTCAGTATAGTTTGGCTTACGACCTAATAAACGACAAATCAATTCGTATTCGTCATCTGTCAACCCCCACGTTTGGTACCATTTTTTATCAAAAATTTCTTGTGCAGTATATTCACGTTCCATTACATTAGGCATATTGTTGCTCCTTTTGATAAGATTCAAGTGAAGTGAAAAAACGTTGACCATCGATAAATCCTAGTATAGCTTCAACTGCACGTTCAGGATGAGGCATCATCCCTAAAACATTGCGTTTTTCATTGCAGATTCCCGCAATATTTTCTACGCTTCCGTTTATATCTGTAGCATAAGAAAAAATAATTTGATCGTTTGCTTTTAGTTGAGCTAGTGTATGATCATCACAATAATAATTGCCTTCTCCGTGCGCCACAGGTAACGTAATCGTTTCATTCAATTGATAGGCTGAAGTAAACGGCGTATTTGTTGATTCGACAGTGAGTAAAGCAGGCTTACAAATAAATTGTAGCGTACGGTTTTGACGTAATGCACCCGGTAACAGTCCAGCTTCAGTTAAAATCTGAAAGCCATTGCATGTTCCAAAAACTAATTTCCCTTCATGAGCAAAACGCGCTACTTCCTTCATGATCGGGGCAAAACGAGCAATTGCACCGCAACGTAAATGATCTCCATACGAAAAACCACCAGGTAAAAACACCGCATCAAATCCTGAAAGAGAAGTATTTTCATATGAAATACCTTCAGCCTTTAATCCTGCATGCTGATTGATCGCATAAATCAAATCTTGATCACAATTTGAACCAGGAAAGATAATAACTGCTATATTCACGCGAGCACCTCACTAATTCCACTGATTTCATAGGTATAAGTTTCCATCGTATGATTCACGAGTAATTCGGTACATAACGCACGGACTGTTTCATCTACTTCTGACGCAGCGACATCAAGTGTCACTTCAAAATATTTCCCTACGCGCACATCACGCACCCCTTCAAATCCTAATTGATGGCACGCATTACAAACAGATTGTCCTTGAGGATCTAAAATGGATTCTTTATACGTAACCTTGACTTTAATAAGATACATGACTGATAGTCTCCTTTTTTTGTTGGATTCGTCTAGAAATTTCTTGATACGCCTGTACGACATTTCCCGTTTGCTTACGATAAATATCTTTATCTAACGAGTCTTTAGTGTGACGATCTTGCAAACGGCAAGTATCTGGTGAGATTTCATCACCTAGCTTGATCTGTCGCGTATGATCATAACCAAATTCTAATTTGAAATCGATTAAATCAAGCTCTAAGTCTGAAAAATAATGTAGCAATGCATGATTGAGCGTTAATGCTTGTTCTCGAATACAATTAAGTTCTTCTTTTGTCACTAATTGGAGATAAAAAATATGGTCTTCGTTGATGAATGGATCATCTAATGCATCATTTTTGTAATAATATTCAACGATCGGAGTGGAAAATCTAGGGGAATCAGGTAGTTGAAAGCGCGTAGCAAAGCTACCAGCAGCTACATTGCGTACAACGACCTCCAAAGGGATCATGTCTAATTTTTCGACTAATTGTTCGGTTTTTGATGTTTTTTTGATAAAGTGAGTGGGGAATTGTTTTTGGTTTAATTCTTCAAATATCGCACTAGTAATCGTATTTGTTAATGCTCCTTTTCCCTCACAAACATCTTTTCGTTTTCCATTCAATGCAGTTAATTGATCTAGATACTCTACTCTCAACTGATTTTTTTGATTAGTTCGATAAATTTTCTTTGCTTTTCCTTCGTAAAGCAATTCTTCGTTTGCCATGATACACCTCGTTTTTTTTATTTTCCTGTTAAACTGAATTCTACGCATCTCCTAGTTTATCGTCAACGAAATATTTACATTTAATTTAAAAACAATTGTTAACGTTCGTATTTTATCAAAACATTAAAAAGATAGCGTTTACATTTTTCTGTTTTGGTGCTACACTACAAAAAAAGACCAAAGGAGCGCAGCGTAGCATGAATCAAACTAGTTCCGAATCCATTATTCAATTTGTTACGTATCTTTCCCCTGCTTGTCGTATGCGGATGAAAGATGACTTGCAAGGAATTTTAAACATTCATCATTTAGCACAACACAATACGCAAACGATTTTAAAGCATCACCGCTTTGCCTTTACGTTGAAGCGCATTATGCACTATCGTATTTTCCAATATCGCAACGTCTGCAATAAAGAGTTGATTGTAAAAGTTCAATATTCAAGACATTTGTTTCGCGAGGAAATTCAAATCAACGCTTGGTATGATTTCCATGATGTCGACTTGACCTTTTTAGAAATGTTGCTCGAATCAATCCAGACACTCCCACTGACACCGTCTTCTTATTTGGATTATGCTTCTTAACATAAAACGCTCGTTGCTTTCTATACAGAAAACAACGAGCGTTTTTATATTATGCTTTTTTACGTTTTACTTGTTTCACCATACCCATTAAAAAATCAAACTGTCCTTTAAATGACATGGCCTGATCAAATAAATCATCTCCGTTAGCAAGCATATTGACCGTGACCCATCCCATTACTTCAGTAATCGTCAGCGCAACGGTCGCATTGATCACACCGCCAGCCACTGTTCCTACGCCAGGTACAAATTTCAATACATTTCCGACCGCACTGCGGCCAAATCCAACGACTACAATTTCTTTCCCAATACTTTTAGCCAAACTTTCTGTCCAAGACTGACCAAATACGTTATGTAATCGGGCCATCATCGTTAACTGTACCGGTACTAATAATGCCGCATCTGAAAAAGGAATTGGTGAAAAACCAATAATAGCGGCACTTAAAGCAGCGGCGTGGATAATACGATGGCTCTTTTTACGCTTTTCTTCTGAAAGGTTAGTTAAAAAGTTTTGAAAAACTTGTTCATATTGCGCCTGTTGCTGATTGACCAATTTTTCGGCTTGTTGACGTGTCGCCGTATAACTTTTTTGAATAACTGCAGCTGTTTTTTTGGGAAATTTTTTCAATACTTCTTGAAAAAAAGAATCAAATTCTTCTTCGTCGAGTTCATCCATTGTATCTTCAGGCAGTTTTCTCACATTCTCTTTTGGTTCTTGATTTTTCTTGCGCATCCATCGACTCATATTCGTACTCCTTTTACTGTTTGGTTACCACTGGATCAAGACGTTTCTCGATTTTTCCTAAGACAAAATCTGAAATAATCGCCATCAACGCTGTAGGCAGTGCTCCGGCTAGAATAATCGAGGCACCATCTGTAGCATTCGTTCCTCGGATAATGATATCGCCTAAACCTCCAGCTCCAACAAATGCTCCAATCGCCGTAATTCCGATTGCTACAACTAATGCATTTCGAATGCCTGCCATAATGACTGAAATCGCCAGTGGAAGTTCTACCATATACAATCGTTGAAAGGTCGTCATCCCCATACCTTTTCCAACATCTAAAATCGCACGATCAACTTGGACCATTCCAGTGTACGTATTTTTGATAATAGGCAGTAAGGAATACAAAAATACCGTAATAATCACGACATTGATCCCTAAGCCAAATGCAATCATTAAAATCGAGATCATCGCTAACGAAGGAACCGTTTGAATGATGTTCGCGAGTCGAATAATCCAGTTTGCCAATTTTCGCTTTTTCGAAATCATTATCCCGACTGGAATCGCTACGATCGCGGCAAATACGACCCCATAGATCGAAATCAAAAAGTGACGAACAAACTGTTCAAATACATAGCCACCATTTTCACTAAAGTAATAGATAAACTGCTGAAATACATTCATATTTTGTAGATCCATTTACTTGTCCCCCTCAAAATAGTCATGTTCTTCTAAAAATTTTTTCGCTACGACACTTGGTTCTACTAAGTTGTTGTCTGCTTCATAATTCAACTTTTGCATTTCCTCAGTCGAAATCTTACCACCTAGTTTATTGATAATATCCGGTAATTCCGGCATTTCTGCTGCCAATGCATCACTAATAATTGGAACGGCATCATATGGCGGGAAAAATTTGCGATCGTCTTCTAACATCACTAGATCATAACTTGCAATTCGACCATCTGTAGAATAGCCTAAAACCACATCCATTTTACCAGCTGCTACAGCATCGTAGACTAATCCAATTTGCATGGGTAAAATCGTTTTAAACGAAAATCCATAGTCTTTTTGAAATCCCTCATATCCATCACCTTTACGCGTGATCCACGAAGTATCTACTCCAGCACTCAATTGATCAGCAACTTTTTTTAAGTCACTGACTGTTTTGAGATTATATTTCTCTGCTGTATCTTTACGAACTAAAAAGACATACGTATTATCAAATCCATAAGGTTTTAACCATGTTTGGTCATAACGTGTTTTAAATTCTTTACTTACTTTTTCTAACGCTTGTGTCGGATCTTTTAATGGATCTAGTCCTAACGTCGTCGTTAAATCTGTTCCCGTATAGCGTGCTGCTGAAATTTCAGCATCGCCATTGATCATCGCTTGATGATTGATCGTTGTCGTCGCTAAATTGTTGATCACTGTCGTTTCTTTATCTGTATAGTGTTGAATCATTTCAGCGACCATACTTCCTAATATTTGAGACTCTGATGTGATTCCACCTGTAATGGCAATCGTGTTATCTGATTTATTCGATGCGAGACCTGGAAACGAACAAGCGCTTAAAAGTAAGGTTAAAGAAAGAATCGTCATCCCTGTAAGCATACGTTTTATCATAAATCTGTCCCCCTCAATGCTTTTGGCGTAAAGAGATGTTCTAAGCCACCTAGCAAGAAATCTGCGAGTAACGCTAAAATCGTCACAGGAATGGTTCCAGCTAAAATTAAATCTGGTTGATAATTATTCAACCCACTAAAAATCATATCTCCCAATCCACCTGCACCGATATAAGAGGCCAATGTCGCCCATGCGATCACATACACCGCAGCTAAACGGATTCCGGCCATGATCGTCGGAATAGCTAAAGGCAATTCCACTTGTACGATCGATTCAAGATCAGTCATCCCCATCCCTTTTGCGACGTCTTTATATTCTGGACTGACTTTATTCATTCCAATATACGTATTACGTAAAATCGGAAGTAAGGAATAGATAAACAATGCAATAATCGCAGGTACTTTTCCTACACCGAATAAAGGAATCATCAACGCAAGCAAGGCTAGCGAAGGGACCGTTTGCAACGCACTGGTTATAGTAATCACAAAGCTCGCTGTTTTTTTAGACCGCGTTAAAGCGATTCCTAAAGGGACTGCAATTAAGATTCCAAGTCCTAGTGCAATCGCTGAGATGTACAAATGTTCGAAACTTTTTTGAATCATTTCGACACCATATTTTTCAAAAAAAGCTTGCATTATGCTCGCTCCTCTCTTGTACCTTCTAACGCTTCACTAATTGAATCTTCCTCTCCCCAAATCACGTCGTACACTAGATCGACCAGAGAAGCACGTGTTAAAATTCCAATCAAGCGATTTTGATCATCTACAACAGGTACGTATTTGATTCCTCTTTTTAAAATACGTTGTAATGTGTCACGCAACAGCGAGCTTTGACGAACATAAAATACTTTGGTCTCCATCGCTTCTGCAACAGTTTGCTTCACCTTACGCGCGCGATCAATCATTTCCACATCAATAAATCCAGTTAACTGTTCCGAATCGTCTACCACAAGCAACGTATCCACTCGCTTATTGCGCATAATTCGAATCGCTTCTTGTAATGTTTTTTCCTCAGTAATCGTAATTGGAGTAGCTAATTGCACTTCACCGATAGTCGTGGCATCAGGACGCGCTTGTAACAGTCGATCTTCTCCGATCAATTCTTCAACAAATGCATTTGCTGGTGCTTGTAGAATATGTTCTGGCGTATCAAATTGGACCACTTTCCCTTCACTCATCACCACAATACGATTGGCTAATTTTAAAGCTTCATCCATATCGTGTGTGACAAAGACAATCGTTTTTCCTAACCGCTCTTGCAGATCTTTCACCAAATCTTGTAAAGCATCACGTGTAATCGGGTCTAATGCACCAAAAGGTTCGTCCATTAAAATAATATCTTGATCTGCCGCTAAGGCACGTACCACCCCGATACGTTGTTGTTGTCCTCCAGATAATTCTGCCGGATATCGATCAAGCATTTCACGTGGTAATTCCACTAGATCAATCATTTTTTCAGCAGTTTTATCCCGTTCTTCTTGACTGACTTTTAAAAGTTTTTGAACGAGTGTAATATTTTCGCGAATCGTCATATGAGGCATCAATCCAATGCTTTGAATCACATATCCAATCTTTCTTCTAAGATCTACTGGATTAAGTTGTTCAATATCTTCCCCATCGATTAAGATTTTCCCCTTGGTTGGTTCATTCATCCGATTGATCATCCGCATACAAGTCGTTTTCCCACTTCCACTAGTCCCAATGAAACAGATAAATTCTCCCTTATTAAACGATAAATTGACATCTTCAACTGCCATTTTGCCGCCTTTATAAATTTTCGATACATGCTGAAACTCTATCATGTGTTCGTTCCCCCTTTTATACGTTATTGTTCTTCTATTTATTATGAAGGAATACACGCGTTTTTTCTACTTTAACGCTTTTGAATAAAAAAAGAGACATCCATTCGGATATCTCTTAAAAAACTATTCACCTAAGCCTACACGCTCAAAAATCAAATCGACATTTTTTAAATGGTAGTTGTAATCAAAAGCATCGTCTAACTCTTCTTTTGTCAACGTCGCCATAATAGTTGGATCTTCCTCTAAAAGTGGTCTAAATAAACGTTGTTCATCCCAAGCCTGAGCAGTTTTTGGTTGTACTAGATCATAGGCTTCTTCTCGGGTCATACCATGATCGATCAATTTTAGCAACACACGTTGACTATAGATCAAGCCAAATGTTGCATCCATATTTCGACGCATATTTTCTGGAAAGACCGTTAGATTCTCTACTAAACGTGCAAAACGATTTAACATGTAGTTTAATAAAATCGTTGTATCAGGTAAAATAATACGTTCTGCTGAAGAATGTGAAATATCACGTTCATGCCATAACGGAACATTTTCATAAGCTGTTAATACGTGACCACGAATGACACGAGCAAGTCCTGCCATATTTTCAGAACCAATCGGATTGCGTTTATGTGGCATCGCAGAGGATCCTTTTTGCCCTTTAGCAAAGAATTCTTCTACTTCACGAGTTTCTGATTTTTGCAATCCACGAATTTCTGTTGAGAATTTTTCAATACTGGTTGCAATCAATCCCATCGCAGCCACATATTCTGCATGTAGATCACGCGGTAAGACTTGAGTCGAAATCTCTTGGGCTCTGATTCCTAGTTTTTCACAAACATACCCTTCCACAAACGGTGGAATATTCGCAAATGTTCCTACTGCTCCACTGATTTTCCCTGCCTCAACCCCTTTTGCTGCATGCTCAAAGCGTTCGATATTGCGCTTCATCTCTGAATACCACAAAGCAAGTTTCAACCCAAATGTTGTTGGCTCTGCATGTACACCATGAGTGCGCCCCATCATAACAGTATGTTTATAGGCTTTGGCTTTAGCGCCGATCACTTCTGTTAGACGAACTAAATCTTTACGTAAAATATCATTGGCTTGCTTTAATAGATAACCATACGCGGTGTCTACAACATCTGTTGAAGTCAAGCCATAGTGAATCCATTTGCGTTCTTCACCTAAAGTTTCAGAAACTGCTCGTGTAAACGCCACGACATCATGATGAGTTTGTGCTTCGATCTCCAAGATTCGATGACTATCAAATGAAGCATGTTCACGAATTTTTTGCACATCTTCTTTTGGAATCTCGCCTAATTCAGCCCATGCTTCATCTGCTAATATCTCAACTTCTAACCAAGCTTGATAGCGATTCTCGTCTGTCCAAATAGCGGCCATCTCTGGTCGTGTATATCGTTCTAACATATAAGTCTCCTCTTATTCCCAAATTTTCGTTTGTTTGATTTCTTCTAATGTTTGCTCAAGATCTTGTGTTGGGATCGTGATATGTCCCATCTTTCGGTAAATCTTTGCTTTGTCTTTTCCATAATAATGAAATTGCCAATGCGGTTTTTCAGGAATCATCAGATAAGATTTTTGCAATTCGATCCCTAAGATATTGACCATTACAGCAGGTGTCGTTTGACGTACGGGTGCTAGCGGCCAACCACAAATCCCACGAATATGCGCGTCAAATTGACTCATCGTACACGCTTCAATCGTATAGTGTCCAGAATTATGTGGTCTTGGCGCCAATTCATTCACATAAAGACTTCCTGAAGCAGTCAGAAACATTTCTACTGCTAAAACACCTCGAAGATCGAGCGCTTGCGCAAGAACCAAGGCAATTCGTTTTGCTTCAGCTACGACTTCGTCTGGAATACGCGCAGGTGCGATGGTTTGGTATAAAATATTTTTACGATGCACATTTTCAACTACAGGAAACGTTGTAAATTCTCGTCCATTTCCAGCCACTAAGATGGACAATTCTTTTTCAAATGGAATCCAGGCTTCCAACTCGCAAGTTCCTTGACGTAATAAGGTCATCGCTTCTGAAACGTCGCTACGACTTTTCAACACAAGCTGTCCTTTTCCATCATAACCACCGCGCGTTTGTTTTAATACACACGGATACCCTAAGCTATCAATCGCGTCTTGAATATCTGTTGGACTGATGATCGTTGCATAGGGCGCGATCACAATATTTTGTTCTTCCAAAAAAGCTTTTTCTAATAAGCGATCTTGAGTGATTGCTAATAGGTCAGTTCCTTGTGGGATCGAAGCATCTGCTGATAAATGATTCAATGCCTCAACACTTACATTTTCAAATTCATAGGTCAAGACATCACTACGTTTAGCTAGTTCTCCTAACGCCAGTGTATCTTCATAATCGGCAACAATATGCCAATCGGCAACTTGTGCTGCGGGGCAATCATTCGTTGGATCCAATACACCCACTCTAAAGCCCATAGTTTTGGCACTCATGGCCATCATTCTTCCAAGTTGTCCGCCACCAACGATTCCAATCGTTGCGCCTGGCATCAATAGATTACTCAAGTTGATCACTACTTTCTTCCACGATTTGCATCAATTCATTTCGATACGATGTCAGTTTTTCTGCTATAGTCCTATCATATATGGAAAAGATTTGCACCGCAAGTAGTCCAGCGTTAATTGCACCAGATTTTCCAATTGCCGTCGTTGCTACTGGGATCCCTCCTGGCATCTGTACAATCGATAATAGTGAATCCATCCCACTTAGTGCTTGGCTTTTTACAGGTACGCCGATTACAGGTAATGTTGTTTTTGCGGCAACCATTCCTGGTAAATGTGCCGCCCCTCCAGCACCAGCAATGATGACATCATAGTTATCGCGAGCTTGTTGGGCAAAGGTATATAACTTGTCTGGTGTACGATGAGCCGAAACAACAGCTTTATCATACGCAATCCCAAATTTTTCTAGTATCAGACACGCTTCTTTCATCGTCTCCCAGTCTGATTTACTCCCCATAATCACGGCCACTTTTTGTTTCATTCCACTTCCTCCTTGTTTAACTGGTGCCCAAAAAAGCACATACGTCTAAAGGGACGTATCTGCTATGGACATTTTGTTTTGTTTACGTTTGTTGATATGAAATACACTATTTAAGCACACTGCACTAATACTACTCATCACAATCCCATTGCTGGTAAACATTTGAATAGCTTCCGGAAAATGTGCAAAAAGTGTTGGCATCATATTAAACCCAAGGCCAAATCCTAATGAGATGGCAACCGTTAATAAATTGCGTTCATCTGAAAAATCAGTCTGACTCAGCATGCGTAATCCAGCAACAGCAACCATTCCAAACATCACAAGCATCCCCCCACCTAATACAGGTTCTGGGATCACTTGCGCTACAGCACCAACTTTAGGAAATAAACCTAACACAACCAGTAAACTTCCTGCAATCACAATTGGTTTACGTGAGGTGATCTTAGACAATTGAACCAAGCCTACATTTTGTGAAAACCCTGTATGCGGGAACGTATTCACCAATCCACCAAGTAAAATCGCAAATCCTTCTGTACGATAAGCACGTTCTAAATCTTTTGTTGACAGTTCTTTTCCGCTAAGCTCAGCTAAAGCGAAGTACACACCAGTCGATTCCACCATACATACCGTTACGATAATAATCATTAAGACGATCGGCACCAAATGAAATGTCGGCATCCCAAAGTAAAATAGTTTTGGAACTTGAAACAAAGTCGCTTGTTGGATCGGTTGGGTTGAAATCCCAGTCGTCAACATCGTAAAAAGTGTTCCGCCAACAAGTCCGATCAATACTGAGATCGAGCGAATAAAGCCTTTACCAAATCCTTGTACCACTAAAATCAACGCGATCGTAATAAACGCTTGTAATAGGGTCATAAATGAACCAAAGTTTTCTCCACTTTGATTTCCACCGCCCATTTTTTCGATTGCAACTGGAATTAAGGTTAAGCCAATCGTTGTAATGACAGTTCCAGTTACGATCGGTGGAAACAATCGTTTGATTTTTGAGAATAATCGTGCGAATACCATCAAAAATACACCTGCAGCGATGACCGCACCAAATACAGCCGGTAAGCCATATTGCTGCCCAATTAAAATAGCCGGTCCTACGCCTTGAATCGCACATCCTAACATCACAGGCAAGCCAATACCAAAATAACGGCTCATTGTCACTTGTAACAAGGTCGCAACACCACACATTAAAATATCGATTGAAAGTAAATATGTCAGTGCTTCACTTGATAACCCTAAACCTGTTCCAATCAATAAAGGAACGGCGATTGCACCTGCATACATCGCAAGTAAGTGCTGAATTCCGATTAAAGAAGCTTTTGTATGATGTGTCGGCATTATTCGTCATCTCCTAAAAAGTCAATCTGTTGATTTTCTAATGAAGCAATTCGAGCTAAAGAATAGACAGGTAATTCCATCGATTCCAACAGCGCTCGTCCAGGTTGAAATGATTTTTCAATCAAGATCCCAATTCCACAGACTGTGGCACCAGCTTGCTGACACAATGCCGCCAACCCTTTCGCAGCTTGGCCATTTGCTAAGAAGTCATCGATGATCAATACACGATCTTCTTGATGTAAAAACTTTTTAGAGATCGAAATTTGGCTAGTGATTTGCTTGGTAAACGAATAGACTTCACTCGTTAATAACTCCTCATCCATCGTTAAACTTTTCGCTTTACGTGCAAAAATCATCGGTACCCCTAATGCTTGTGCAGTATAAAGTGCAGGTGCAATCCCTGAAGATTCAAGCGTGACAACTTTTGTAATCTGTTGTGTGCGAAACTTACGAGCAAATTCTTGCCCGATCTTTTCCATTAATTCAGGATCCACTTGATGTGTGATAAAAGAATCAACCTTTAATACTCCTTTTGTTAGAATATTGCCATCTTGTTTGATACGATCTTGTAATGCTTTCATACTGAACCCCTTTGACTTTTGATAAGGTATTTTTCATAGCCAAACTTATGTCAGTATCCGTCAATAAAAAAAAGTGCATCTTTTTTGCGTAGGGCAAAAAAGACGCACTTAAACAGCGTACTTTTTTACTCATAGTCTGATATTTACGGTATCAGGTAGAAACTGTCGACCAATTACGACGATATATAAGTAAGGACTAATTATGAAAAACTCAAGTTTTATTATGCCGATAATTTTTTAAAAAAACAAGAAAAAAAATAGGTAAAGACCTATTTTTTTCGTTAATGTTCGGAATCATACTGTTCTTTTTCAGATTCACGGTATTTTTTCATTTTAACGCTAAACAATTCACCATTCGTCGGTGGCGTATAGCTGATTGCATTCGCTCCAGCTTCGATCGTTGTTAAAATTTCTTTTTCCGTTGGCCCACCAGTGGCAATGATCGGTAGTTCAGGATACTTTGTACGAAAATACCGGACAGTATCTGCTGTATCTTTTCCCGCACTGATATTAATGATTTTTACTCCAGCTGCTAATTTTTCTTCGATATCGCTGTAGCGACTCGTTACCGTACTAATGACTGGGATATCGACTACTTTACAGACTGATTTGACCGTTTGAACAGGTGTCGGTGCATTTAACACAACACCTAAAGAACCTTGCGCTTCTGCAAATAGACTCATATACACACAACGTTGTCCTTGTGTTAAGCCTCCTCCCACACCTGAAAAGACCGGGATATTCGCTGATTCAATAATACTTTTCGTAATTGCTGGATGAGGAGTAAATGGATATACTGCAATGACTGCATCTGCATTCGTATTATGGATCACAGCAATATCAGTAGAAAATAAAATCGATTTGATTTTTTTGCCAAATAATCGAATCCCACTTGCTTTTTTGATTACTTCGGGAACTTTAACAATATCTTGACGCAATGCTGAGCTGATTTCAGGTACAAATGACTCCATATGATCGCTTCCTTTAGTCGTATTGGTATAATGCATTTTCTTCAATCACTGCCTTGATTTTTGCAGCATATGTTGGGTCTGTTGCATATCCTGCTGCTTGCAAGGCCTCTGCAGCTTCTTGATAGTTTGAAGCCGTCAATACCGCTTCATATTTTTGTGGATTCCAAGTAACACCATTAACAAATAACAAGGTATGATCATCCATCGAAGCTTCCCAAGAATCATACACTCGAAAATCGCCCTTGATCGTAATCCACTGCTCATTCACAAATTCCTGCGTATCAAGTTTGATCTTCTTTTGATTTCCATAGGCTTTGATCCCAAATAAGTTGTTGTACTTACTGGCTAACTCACTTTGGCCCCAGTCTGATTCTAAAATGGCTTGTCCCAAAATAATACTAGGCAAAATGCCATACCCTTCTTGTAATTCTTTAGCATGTGGTGCTAATGTTTTCACAAATTCTTCTCGGCTTACAGGCTGCGTTGTTTCACTCTGGGTAATATAGCGAAAAATAGGTGTTGTCAGTTGTTTTAATGAAAACATAAATGCACCTAAAATCATCACTAGTCCCAGTAAAATCATTATTTTTTGACGTTGTCGTTTCTTTTTTTTCATGATCCCTCTTTTTTTAAATTTCTTCTAAGCGCTCATTCATCCATTCGATGAGTGCTTGTGGTTCCCTAGTGATCGCTTTTTGTAATACTGCTGGAACTCTAAAACTTAAGACGTCATCAAATCCCCATTCTCCATAAGAGATCGTGACTTTAAGATTTAACCACTGTTGACCATTTTGTTGCAAGTCTTGAGGTAACAGTTCCACCGTTCCTAATCCATGTTGTAACCATTCTTGAGCGATTTTTAATTTCATTTTCCGATAGTCTTCCATCGCAACTGTTCGTTTTTCAGGATAAATCACGCTTTGACGTAGTACTTTTTGAACGACCATCCATTCATAGTCACTGAACAAATTCACAATTTTTTGATTTAATTCTGGCGAAAGATTTGTCATTCCTTCTTTCCATAAACGCCATTTTCCATCCGTTAACCCTAATGTATGGAGTACAAATTCCTCTTCTGAAGAATATTTTTCTAAAATTGTTTGGGTGACAATCTCTACATAAATTGAATGCATCTTATTTTCCTCCTTTTATTTTTGAACTACATGTTGAAATGTATCGAAAAATTCAGATTTAATTTCGATAAATCCTTTAAATGATTGTAAAAATTGAAATAGACGCGCGCGATTCTCAAATTCGTCACGATTTTTAGGGAGTGCTTGTCGCTGGTAAAATAAAAAGAGTGCTTCGACTTTTTCAAGCAAGAGCGTACCATCATTTTTCTCAGCAAATGTCTGAGCAGTAAAGGCCAATACTTCTTTTAATTCTACTAGTAGAGCGCTATCTACAGCAATCGTTCGTTGCAGTATCAGCATATCTTGTAGCATTCGTACTTGAGCACTTCGCATCAAAAAGTATTCTTCAAAATAGATTGGCTCTTCGAAAAAATGATCTTCTTGATACAATCGCGCTTGTTTTTGTCCTTCATGTAGTTTTTTCATCAAGTCGCGACTGTCTTCAATCAATTGTGCCAATTGATCTCCAGTTGGCCAAATCGATAGATCCCATAATAATGCTCGAAATAGTTCCTCTGCAGCTCGTTGTTGTTTGACAAGTTCTTTTTTACGATCAGGCATATATAAATTCATAACGACCGCCATTCCTGCGCCAATCCCCATTAACAAAAATTCATTTCCAATCAACGATAACGAAAAATGAGCTTCTGTTAAATAATGAGTCACTAGTACCGAACTCACCACAATCCCTTCTGTTAACTTTAACTTTACAACAATCGGGATAAAAAGCAATAAATAGATCCCAAATGAAAGTGGTGAGAAGCCTACCCATTCAAAAATACAAAATGAAACGAGTGTTGCCACAACCAATGACAGTAAACGTTCAATTCCTGTGTGTAACGAATTTTTTTTCGTACCAGCTAAACTTAAAATCGCGATCACTCCCGCAGAAGCGGCAAAGTGTAACCCAATCCATTGTGCGATATACATTGCGAGTACACTTGCAATCGCTGTTTTTACTGTTCGTAACCCGATCCTCATCTATCAAACCCCTTTATTCATTCGCTTTTAACGCATCTAACATGTTAATTTTTTTCAATGTACGATGTGTCGCCACACCGACAATTGCAACAAATAGATACGTTAACCCAATCGAATAGACATAACTGATGCCATTAATCGTTGGAGAGAACATGGTCGTATCCATTTCAACTGTTTGGATCACAAACGCATGCAACAACACGCCCATTCCTAAGCCGACGAGTGTTCCTACAGTCGATAAAATGATATTTTCACGAACGATATAAAATGTCACTTCACGATCAAAAAATCCTAATACTTTGATTGTGGACAACTCACGCACTCTTTCTGCTACACTCATTGTATTTAAACTATATAAGACAATAAAGGCCAATAATCCTGCTGAGATAATCAATACCCACATCACAATCGTCAAAACGCCTAACGAACTTTCTAGTTCCGTCTTCACTTTACTTAAATAGCTCACATTGATAACGTCTGTTTCTTTCATCCAAGTAGACGTCAACTCATCTTGGCGTTTGGAAGATAGCGATTGATCAAAGGTCACCAGAGCTGTCGTGTACGTTGGATTTTTTTTAGCGACCTCTTGATAATAAGTTGGGGTCAAGTATAGTGCATGATTGACATAATTTTCCGTGATCCCCGCAATTTTTATGGTTAATTCTTGATTATTGGTTTGTTTTACAACAACTGAATCGCCTACTTGTAATGAAAATAAGTTGGCTAGCTTTTGCGTTACGATAGCTCCATCATCGCTTAGCAATAGAGGTTTATTATTCTTTGCTTGATGTAATGCATAAAAATCAGGGACTTCAGATTTCGTTTCTGGTACGATCATCGATACCGTTTGTTTGGCGTAGGCTGAACTTGTTGTGGTGACTTCTTGTGTAAAAATCGGCAAGACAGCTTTTACATCTTTCGTCTCGGATAGTTTTTCAATTGTTGGCTGATTTTCTTGGCTTAACGTTACGATAGCCTCGTAGCGCCAAATTTTATCAAACTGTAACGGGATCATTTCACTGATGGAATCTTTCAATCCAAACCCCGTTAAGATCATCGCTGTACAACCTGCAATCCCTAAAATCGTCATCCACATTCTCGCCTTATAGCGAAACAAATTGCGAAACATTACTTTGTACGTAAAACTTAATCGGCGCCAAAAGAAAGGTAGTCGCTCAAGTAAGATTTTTTTACCTGCTTTAGGTGCCTTAGGACGCATTAATACTGCAGGAACTTTAATTAATTCCACACGTACGACAAAAATGGCTACAACAACAGTACACAGCAGTGAAACACCTGAAGCAATCAAAACCAACGGCCACTGCCAAGGCGTTTGATACCCAATAATGTCATAGACTTGTCCATACGCTTCAATAATAATACGTGGGAACAAATAAAACCCTATACTTAAACCAAGCAAAATCCCACTGACACATGCAAGCGTCACATAAATCAAAAATTTCGAGGCAATCTCTGTTGGTCGATAGCCCAATGCAAAATACGTTCCGATTTCTAAGCGTTTTTCTTCTACCATCCGGCTCACTGAGGTCAAACTAATTAAGGCTGCCACAAAAAAGAAAATAACGGGAAAGACAGTGGATAAGGAAGAAATACGATCTGCATTTTGTTCATATTCTTCATAACCAGGTAAATCCGCACGTGTCGTCAGTAAAAGTGGTTGCATCAAATAGGCCTGTTGTTTTACTTCAGGGAGTGTAGCTGCTTGTTTTTTCAACTCTTCTTTAAACAAAGTATCAAACTTCGCTTTTGCCTGTTCTTTTTGTTTTGCAGTCGTTCCTGCTTTAAACGTCAAGGCGATTTGATTGGCTTCATCCATCTTGAAATTATCGGGTAGCGCGTAGGCAAAGTAGGTCAATGAACCATTTTTTAATGTCGTAGTCCCACGATTATCTTTTGATAAAAATTCAGGGCTCGCGACATATCCCACAATAGTATAGGTCATTTCATGTAACTGATCATTGGATTCAAACGTAATCGAATCTTGTAAGTGATACCCCTTTGTCTCTTTTGCTAAAGCATCGATAACTAGTTCATTTTTTTGCTTTGGCATCCGTCCTTCAATCAATTCGAGTTGATTGATTTTAGGATCGTTGTAAGAAAATAGTCGAATCACATCTTGTGTGTTTTTTTGCGTCACATCTACTCTATCTTGTGTGTCTACCTCTTTTACTAAAGAGTCCGTCTTGATTTTTTCTACAAATGATGATTGGAACCCATTAGGTGTATAGAGTGTCATGTCTGCTAAATTTGTTCGTTCATAATATGTTTTTGCCGCTTGCTTCATGTCTGGCCCAGTGGCACTGATACCTACAAAAAAAGCTACTCCGAGCAAAATAATCGTCATCAGTGACAAAAAACGTCCTGGCGTTGTCCTAATTTCACGCAAACTGGTTTTTAATAATGTTTTTTTCATTGATCGTCCACCTTTACCATTCGATTTGTGCTACTGGTGTCGGATTTGGTTGATCAACTACACTTGTAACTTTTCCATCATTCATACGGATCACGCGATTGGCCATTGGTGCAATCAACGAATTGTGTGTGATGATTACGACGGTTGTCTTTTCGTTACGAGCGGCATTTTCTAATAACATCAAAATTTGTTTCCCCGTTTCATAATCCAAAGCTCCAGTTGGTTCATCACATAATAATAATTTAGGTTTTTTCGCCAATGCTCGTGCGATCGTTACTCGTTGTTGTTCTCCACCAGACAATTGTGCGGGAAAATTATGGATGCGATTTTTTAAGCCAACTTCTTGCAAAGTTTGCGTTGCATCTTTTGCTTCTTTCACGATCTCTGTCGCTAGTTCAACATTTTCTAAAGCGGTTAAGTTCGGCACTAAATTGTAGAATTGGAAAATAAATCCTACAGATTCTCGACGATAACGAATCAATTCTTTTTTATTAAACTGAGCAATATCCTCTTTGTCTACTATAACTTGACCACTTGTCGGCGAATCCATTCCACCAAGAATATTTAAAACCGTTGATTTACCTGCACCACTCGGGCCTAAAATCACAGTAACATCGCCTTCTTCAATCGCAAATGTCACCTTATCGTTTGCGGTAATCGTTGTTTCTCCCATTTGATAAATTTTAGATTCTTCGATTAATTCAATATAAGACATCCAAACCCTCCTCTGTTTTCTGTAAGTAAACATAGTTTATCACAAATTAGCCTGGGATTCGACGAATCAAAAAGAAAGAAAAAAGTTGTTTTTCCCAAATATATGAGAAAAACAACTAAACAGATTCATCAAGCTTGTTCGTAGCGTTTCGTTCCATCTAAGTAAGTCGCGACTAAATTCATTTGTGCATCCAGTACGATAAAATCTGCAGCACGGCCTGTTTTGATCATGCCACATACATCATCGATCTTACAACTTACAGCTGGGACGTAAGAGGCCATCATCACTGCTTCTTCGGGAGTTGCCAGATTCCAATCTACCACATGTTGGATCGCTTCTTTTAGCTTTAAGATACTTCCAGCTAAATTACCACTTTCTAAACGAACAGTTCCATCTTTTACGACAACTGGAAATTCACCTAGTTCATACGCACCTTCTGGCATTCCACCTGCCATCATACAATCTGTGATCAAGGCGATATGTTCTGCCCCAACTTTATCGATCAATAGCCCACAAGCTTGTGGATGTACATGATGGCCATCACAAATCAACTCTGAAAAAACATGATCTAATTGCATCAAAGCACCTACCATGCCTGGTTCACGGTGATTCAAACCTCGCATCCCATTAAATGCATGGACAAAAACACTCGCTCCGGCATCTACGGCTGTTTTGGCTTGGTCAAACGTCGCATCACTATGGCCTAACGCCACAACCACACCTTGATCTGTAACAGTTTCAACAAATGAAGCCACTCCTTGACGTTCTGGCGCAAGTGCAATTTTTTTGATCAGTCCATTTGCCGCCTGTTGCCATTTTTCAAATGTTTCAATACTTGGATCATTGAAGTAGGCTGGATTTTGCGCCCCTTTATGCACTTCATCAAAAAATGGTCCTTCAAAATAAATACCTGCGATCTTCGCTCCGGTCACTTCATCTTTTGCTTTTGCAATCGTTGCTGCAACTCGGGTCAAGTGTTCCTCGCTTGAAGTCAGCGTCGTTGGTAAAAAGCTCGTCACGCCACATTCTAGCAAGGCTTCAGACATCACACCTAATCCTTCTAGATCATCATCCATCACGTCATGATTTTTATATCCATGAATGTGTGTATCGACTAATCCAGGGGCAATCATATAGCCAGTATAATCTTCAATCGTTACTTCTTGTGTCTGGTCGATCTCTTTAAAAAACGAACCAAACGTTCCTTCATTGATTTCTAAATAACCTGGTCCTTTTGTTCCTGAGGGATAAAAAAATTTGTCTGCATAAATGTACTTTTTCACGAATGCCACTCCTTTTTTGTATACTACACCTTAAAAATACTCCCTTTTCATTCAAAAATCAAGAAAGGTCTACACCATTTTCATAATTTGTTAATGTCTTGATCGAATCCGCGGTCTTTCTCATCCATTGAGATTTATCGATGTTTCCGATTTTTTCATGTGCTTGACTCGCAACATGAAGCAAATCTTCAATATAATAATAACTCAGACGATCTAAAGACCATTTCACGCCTTGAATAGCCACTGCGATACTTTTTTCATATTGCATTTGTGCACATAAAAAACGTGCATAATGATAAAAAACTTTTGTCACTTCAAATGTCGATTGTTCAATAGGCAGTTCAACAGCGAGTTTGACACTACGCTCTAACCGCTTTTCTGCTTGTAAGAAACGATTCGTATCTGCGTAAATCCGCCCAATAAAGCCAATGATTTGCACTTCAATAGAAGAAAAATGATCTTTTTTATTCTCAGAATACGTATACGATAAACCATGTCTGAGCCCCTGAATGGCTGTTTCTGGACGATTCTTAACAAAATACTCTACGATCCCTAAATGATAAAAATATAATTGCAAGTCTGTATCTAAATACAGACGATCTAGAATTTCAGTTTCATCCAACATTTGATCCATTTCATGATATTTTTTATGGATCAAGAGTTTATTTAGTGTCACAAAAAATTGCTGCACTTCTAAAATTTGCGAAAAATTAGTATACATCAACTGATCCATTGTAATCGCCAATCGTACACAAAGTTGCTGCAATACAGAAACATTGGGTATCTCTAGGTTATTTTCGATTCGACTCAACACACTTTGGGAACAAACGCCTTGTGCGAGCATTTTTTGCGTCATTTTTTTCGACTTTCTAATTTGCTTGATTTTGTCTCCTAAACATTCTTGTACAGACAAAGACTCGGCCTCCTTAAAATATGCGAATTCGCATTTTATCTTTTTGAGTTTTTAGCTCATAATAGCAAAAAAGAAAGCGTATCATTTTTTAAGATTCAATTATCCTATTATATGATGAAGGAAGTGTAATTTTTATGGAAAATCAAGTTCAAATCGCATTTACCTGGGAAAACGAAACGTTTCAAGGACTCATCGAAAAAGAATATGAAAATTCATATTTGATCCATGTACAAAATCCTAATGATGAATTAGTGGAAAAATATAATGGACGGATTGTAATCAGCAAGAAGAAATGTATAACAGATATTCTTTTATAATGCAGAGAAAAAGTGGTTCGGGGGAACCACTTTTTTTCTTTACTTTTGCTGATAAGTGGATAAAAATTGACGGAGTGCATGGGCGGTTGTTTTTAAATCGTCCATATTTGGTAAGTAGACCAATCTAAAGTGATCTGGAGATTGCCAGTTAAACCCTCCACCATGAACCAATAAAATCTTATGTTCATGTAAGAAGTCTAATACAAATTGTTCGTCATTATGAATATTAAATCGCTTAATATCCATCTTAGGAAACATATAAAAAGCAGCCTTCGGTTTGACAGCGGATAAACCAGGGATATCGTTGATTGCTTGATAAATGTATTCACGTTGCTCATAGATTCGACCGCCAGGAAGTAAGAGTTCATCGACACTTTGGTAACCACCTAAAGCTGTTTGTACGATCTGTTGAGACAATACATTTGAACACAAGCGCATCGAAGATAACATATTTAGCCCTTCGATATAGTCTTTTACTCTAGATTTGTCTCCACTTAAGACCATCCAGCCTACGCGAAATCCTGCTACGCGATGAGATTTAGATAATCCACTAAACGTCACCACGAAGCGATCTGGCGCTAACGTTGCAATCGGAACATGTTGATGGCCATCCATAACTAAACGATCGTAAATCTCATCTGAAAAAATAATCAAATCAAATTCGCGAGCAACTGTGATGATTTGTTCTAAAATCTCTTTAGGATAAACTGCTCCTGTCGGATTATTAGGATTGATCAATACAATCGCTTTCGTTTTAGAAGTTACTTTAGCCCGAATATCGGCTATATCTGGATACCATTCACTTTCTTCATCACAAATGTAATGAACCGGTTTTCCACCCGCTAATGATACTGAAGCTGTCCATAATGGATAATCTGGCATCGGAACCAATACTTCATCGCCATCGTTACATAGCCCTTGCATGCTCATTGTGATCAACTCACTGACTCCGTTGCCGATATAGATATCATTGATCGATACATTCGGGAATTTTTGCAATTGATAATACTGTTCAATGGCTTTTCGCGCAGAAAAAATCCCTTTGGAATCCGAATATCCTTCTGAAGCTCTGACATTCATAATCAAATCGCGTACGATTTCATTTGGTGCCTCAAAGCCAAACGGCGCTGGATTTCCTGTATTTAATTTTAAAATACTAATGCCCTCTTCTTGCATGCGGTCCGCTTCATCTAAAACCGGCCCACGCACGTCATAGCTGACACCTTCTAATTTTGTAGACTTCTCAAATTTTCTCATAAACATCCTCTTTTCAAAAAAGAACTAGTTTTCTTAAACTTTAAGTCATTTGAAATGAAATTGCAATTTTAATTTTTAGAATTTACAAACTTTTTAGTTTCTGGCTTTTTTTCTGGTAACCTTATCAAAAAAGATTGACAAAATCTTAAGAAATCGCTAAAATTTTTCTTGTATCCTTTTTTTGCGGATGTGGCGGAATTGGCAGACGCGTACGCTTGAGGGGCGTATGGCTTCGGTCGTGTGGGTTCGAGTCCCATCGTCCGCATGAACTAGTTGGCTTAGCTGACTAGTTTTTTCTTTTATCTTTTTGTGCTTTTTTTCACTTTTTTAAGGAAATTTAGATGAAACTTTGCTAAAATAGAACTATCTAGTAACAGTAAAAAAGAACCTAAATGGAAATGAAATGAGGAGAATTTATGACAATTAGTGGAATCATTTTAATCATTATTGGCATTATCGGCTTTTTTATTTTACAAAAAAATGGAACAGGTATAAAAATCATTACAGGCATACTCACCTTGATCGGAGTAGTTTTGTTGGTTATCGGATTGACGACAACAAGTTCTGAAAAAACGACAACAAGTTCTGAAAAAACAAATACTTCTTCGACGGCAGAATTAAAAAATTCTAAAGAAGATCAAGTAAAAAATGAAGATAAACTAAAAGAAACTGTTAGACTAGATGATATCGAATTAACAGATGAACAAGAAGATGCGAAAAAAGAGGATAAAACCTCGTATGATGACAAAACAAATTATGAAGAGTTGACGCAAACACCTAAAAAATATGAGGGTCAAAAAATCACGTTAACGGGTGAAGTCATTCAAACGATCGAAGATGATGAAAAAGTACAATATCGTTTAGCAGTGGATGGTGATTACGACAAAATGATTTTATTAGAAATCAAAAAATCAGAAGTCTCTACACCAGTTGCAGAAGAAGACAATGTCACTGTCTATGGAACATTTTTAGGAATGGTTTCGTATGACTCTACCTTGGGTGAAAAAATTTCAATTCCGGCAATGCATGTTCATATGTTGACAAAAAATTAAAAAAGAGGCTGTGACAGACGTCTGTCACAACCTTTTTTTATTTATTCAAAATGACGATCAGAATTTTGTTCGCTTTGTCCTTCTGCAATCATTCCTGATAATTTGCGATCTAAGACGGGTTTTTTCTTATCTTTAGACTTGATTGCTGCCTTATACTGCCCTCTTGTCATCGCGACGGTCTCTTGTTTATTAAACCTTTTTACAACTTTATCCTCTGGTTTTTTTTCTACGTAGTCTGCATCCTCTTCAAACAAAAGATAATGCTCGTCACTTTTTTTCAATCCAGCCAATAATGCATCTGTCTCTGCTTCTTCTTTTGGACGATCAGGAATCAAAGACTCTGGTGTAAACGTCGGGACAAACGGTGTTTTAGCTTCCGTTTCTGCTACGATCGGTTCTTTCTTGACTGTTTCTACTTTGGGAACTACTTGACGCGTATAACTGCCAAATAACTTTACTTTACCGGTTTTAGTTTCTTCACGTACTGGTTTTTTTCCGTAATCCGGCAATTGCTCTCGATGTTTTTTTAATTCATCTTGTTGTGCTAGACTATGCCCATATCGTTTGGCTAAAGATTTTGGAACATGAGTTGTTCTTCTTCGTGCACGCAACTGTTCACTTTCTGTAAAATCTACTGAAGTCGGTGTAGTCGCTTCTGCAGCTGAAGTTGGCGGCAAATCCGTTAAAATCCATGGCTCTGTGGATGTAAATGGTTTACGGGTTGCATTTGGTTGTAACTTTACACCATCTGTATCAGAAAACGCTGGAAAGCGCGCATATTTACGGTTGATTTCTGAAATCTCTACCATCTAGTTCCCTTCTTTCTAAATCATACATTCTGTTGTTATCTTAACATAAACTACTTTATGCGGCTAATGGTTTTCTACCGTCTCTTGTGACTTTAGTACGATGAATGGCTCTAATGTACTTTGTTTCAACGCATTAGCCAATACTTGTCCTTGGATTATAGGCGATAGTTGTTGAAACTCTTTATAAAAACGCTGTGCTCCATCAGATAATGGATCTTGATCGACTTGATAGATCGCATGTTCAGAAAATAAAGAAGTTTGTTTAGCTGCCGTTAAAAAAATCGACGGACGAAGGATTCGTTGTCGCGCCTTTTTTTCTAGAATGACCTGGATTTGATCTAAAAAATATTCTGGGTCTACATCTCCAATCAATTGTTCTAACGATTCATACTGCTGAAGCTGAAGTTGCTGACGCATCGCTAAAAAGTAATGGGGCAATGTCATCGGCCAAGCTGTAGCAGCATATGCACTTAAAGAGAGCTGTGTGCTGTTTATCGTCGCAGGATAGCAGTATATGAATTCTGATGGTACGATTTCCATTACTTTTTGTTGCTCAAACTCTTGCGTACAGTAATAAAGAAGTCGTTTTGCTTCGTATGACTGTAAATAAGAAAGTAGTGTAGTACACATTTCTTGAACGATAGTTTGATCACGTGTTGCGTCATAAAGAAAACGCGTAGAAAAGTAACGTCGTTCATGACGACAAATCCATCCCAAATTGATGAGTTTTTCTAATTTTCGTTCTACTTTTATCGTTGGGAATTCTTGTTTCAACTGACGAAGCGTAGGTGGCGTGTAGGTAGCTAAATAGTCGATCAGTTTTTGATAAAATCCATCTTGTAACGCTTGTTCTTCTTGTTTCGTTACATTTGCATATAGTATATTCATTTCGACCTCCAAAAAAAAGACGCTCTTAGATTGCTCTAAAAGCGCCTTTATGCTTATTGAAACGCTGCAGTCAATTGTGGCACAACTTGTTTTTTACGTGAAACCACGCCTGGTAAGAACGCACGATTATTTTCTAAAGTAACAGAAAAGGCTTTTTCTACTGGTGTCGTTACATCACCCACAACTAGAATTTCTGAATTGTTTTCTAAAATATCAGTCACGACTAAGACAAACAAATCAAACCCTTGCTCTTCGTTCATCACTGCCATGGTTTTTTCTAATTCTACTTGACGTTCAAACAGTTCATTAATGTCTACTGTATTCACTTGAGCGATACGAACGGTTTTATCGCCCATTGGAAAACTTTTCGCATCTAGATCCACTAATACTTCGACTGTTTTATCTGCTAAATTAGTCCCTGCTTTTAATAAATCTAATCCATATTGTTCTAAATCAACGTTAGCTAATCCAGCTAACTCTTGTGCAGCTGCAATGTCTTCTTTTGTACAAGTTGGTGATTTTAATAAAAGTGTATCTGAGATAATCGCAGATAGCATCATTCCTGCAATCTCTTTTGGGATCACAATTTGATTTTCTTTGTATAGTTTCAATACGATCGTACTCGTACATCCAACTGGTTCTGCACGATAATACAATGGATTTGCCGTTTCAAAATTAGCAATACGATGATGATCCACAACAGCTAGGATATTTACTTCTTGAATATCTGCGACACTTTGTTGGAATTCATTATGGTCAACTAACATTACGTTTTCCACTTCATTTGCTACCGTTTCAATGACACGTGGTGCTGTTAAACCAAAGGTATCTAACGCAAACTGTGTTTCTTCATTTGGTGTACCTAACGCTACAGCTTCTGCTTCATGACCTAATTGATTTTGTAAATGTGCAAAGGCAATCGCTGCGCCAATTGCATCTGTATCGGGATTTTGATGTCCGAAGACTAAACTTTTTGACATGTAATTCGCTCCTTTAGTTGAGTTTCCGATTCTATCATAGCAAAAAAAACGAGATAAGAAAATAACAAATTTCTTATCTCGTTTGATTTATCTTGTTTGATACCCCGTATAGTCTGCGACATGTAACAATTCTTTTGCATTTTCGACCCGATCGTTTGTCGGTGGTTCGATTCCTTCTAAAGGATAAGTCAATCCTAATTCGTCCCACTTGAATTTCCCCATCGTATGATAAGGTAAAATTTCAACTTTATCGACATTTCGAAGTGTTTTGATAAAGGCATCCAAACGAATCAAAAACTCATCATAGTCACTTCTAAATGGAACCAATACGTGACGAATCCAAACCGGCTGATTGATTTCAGATAAATAACGTGCCATGTCTAAAATATTTTCATTGGATTGCGTCGTCAATTGTTTATGCGCCTCGTTATCGATTTGTTTAATATCAAATAAAATCAAATCTGTATATTCCATTAGTTGCGTAAATTTACTAAAGAATGGTTCTTCTCTCGTAAATGGTTTTCCACACGTATCTAGCGTCGTATGAATTCCTAACGCTTTTGCTTTTTTGAATAATTCAATCAAAAAGTCGACTTGTAATAATGGTTCACCACCACTAACGGTAATCCCACCATCTTCGCCCCAATACGCACGGTATTTCAACGCCTCTTCTAATAGCTCATCTGCAGTGTATTCTTTTGCCGTTTTGGCTCCGATTTTCCACGTATCCGGATTATGACAGAATTGACAACGCATCCGGCAACCTTGTGTGAAGATGACAAACCGAACTCCTGGGCCGTCGACGGTACCAAAATTTTCTGTTGAATGTATACTTCCCTTGATTGCCTGATCCATTGCAATTCCTCTTTTCTTTCGCGTTAAACGCGTAATTTTTATAAACGGTCGTGAGAGGTACGTGCGATTACGTCTGCTTGTTGTTCCGGTGTTAAATCACGGAATTTCACGGCATAACCAGAAACACGAATCGTTAAGTTTGGATATTTTTCAGGATGTGCTTGCGCATCTAACAATAATTCATTTGTAAAGACGTTCACGTTGATATGGTAACCACCTTTATCAAAGTAACCATCTAAAACGTTACGTAAGTTGTTGATACGTGTCATATCATCTTTACCTAACCCATTAGGATTGATGGTTTGCGTATTTGATATACCATCTAATGCGTGTGAATACTCTAAACGTGCAGTTGAATTTAATGAAGCTAATAACCCATGTTTTTCACCTAAGAATTTACCATCTTGATAACTTGGGTTTGCTCCTGGTGCTAATGGTTGGCCCGCACGACGTCCATCTGGTGTATTCCCAGTTGCTTTACCATAGACCACATTTGATGTGATCGTAAGTAATGAAGTCGTTGGTGTTGAATTGCGATACGTATGTTGACGTTTGATTTGTGTCATGAAGTAATCTAAGATCCAGTTGGCCATTTGATCAGCTTCAGCATTGTCATTTCCGTATGTTGGGAATTCATTTTGTGGTACATAATCCACAGCCAAGCCTTCTTCATCACGAATCACTTTTACGTTACCGTGTTTGATCGCCATGATACTATCTGTTGCGTGAGAGATTCCAGCGATCCCTGTTGCAAATGTACGTTTCAAGTCAGAATCCATTAAGGCCAATTGTGCTGCTTCATAAGCATATTTATCATGCATGTAATGGATCACGTTCAATGTATTCACATACAATTCAGCTAACCAATCTAATGTTTGTTTGAAGCTTTCCATAAATTCATCAAAGTCGATTTCTTCACCAGTCAATGGACGGTATTTTGGTCCAACTTGCATTTTGGTTTTTTCATCGACACAACCATTGATCGCATACAATACCGCTTTAGCTAAGTTTGCACGTGCGCCAAAGAATTGCATATCTTTTCCGACAACTGTTGCCGATACACAACATGCAATTGCGCAATCATCTGAACCCCATTTTTCACGTAATAAGTCATCATTTTCAAATTGAATCGATGAACTTTCTTTCGCAATACGGGCTGCAAATGTACGGAAACCTTCAGGTAAGTGTGAAGAATACAATACTGTTAAGTTTGGTTCTGGTGATGGTCCCATATTGATCAAGGTGTGTAAGATACGGAAGTCATTTTTTGTGACTAATGAACGACCGTCAATTCCCATACCAGCTACACATAATGTTGCCCAAATTGGATAACCTGAGAACAATTGGTTGTAATCTGGTGTACGGGCAAATTTCACCATACGTAATTTCATAATCAAATGATCGATCATTTCTTGTGCTTCAAATTCAGTGATCACACCACGATCTAAATCGCGTTGGATATAAATATCTAAGAAAGCTGAGATACGTCCGATTGACATCGCCGCACCATTTTGAGATTTGATCGCCCCTAAATAACCAAAGTATAACCATTGGATCGCTTCTTGCGCATTTTCAGCCGGACGTGAAATATCAAATCCATATGAAGCGGCCATTGTTTTTAAGTCATTTAATGCACGATATTGTTCTGAGATTTCTTCACGTAAGCGAATCACATCGTCAGTCATCACTTTGTTTCCGCAGTTCTCATGATCTTTTTTCTTTTGTTCCATCAAGAAATCGATTCCGTATAAGGCTACACGACGATAGTCCCCAATGATACGTCCACGTCCATATGCATCTGGAAGTCCAGTAATGATTTTGTTTTTACGTGCTAAACGCATTTCCGGAGTATACGCATCAAATACGCCTTGGTTATGGGTTTTACGCCAGTCCGTAAAGATTTTTGTCATTTCAGCATCGACTTCATAGCCATTTGCGGTTAACGCATTATTCGCCATTTTGATTCCGCCAAATGGTTGGAAGGCTTGTTTTAATGGAACATCAGTTTGTAATCCAACGATTTTTTCCTCGTCTTTAATTAAATATCCAGGTCCATGAGAAGTCAACGTAGATGGAATGTTGTTGTCCATATCATACACACCATTTTTTTGATGTTGTACTTCAAATAGTTCTTGTAATTTGTTCCATAATTTTTCAGTACTAGGTGCGATTGGTTCTAAAAATTGATCGTCACCACGGTATTCAGTGTAGTTTTTTTGGATGAAGTCACGTGTGTTCACTTCAACTTGCCATTCTCCACCTTTAAATCCGTCCCATGCTTTTGTTGTTTCTGTATTGGTCATTTCCATTGTCATCTACGGTTCCTCCTTTTGATGTTGTTACTACAACAACTTTACAAAAATAGTATAACACATCACAATCTTTATGCAAGTGTTTTCAGTCTTTAAAATCCCGTAAAATCAACTATGTGACAAAAACGTTCGTACATATAGAGTAGAAAAGGATTTTTATTGTGAAAAAAATACTTATATTTTAAGAAAAAGTAAAACACATCTACAAACTGTACTGAAACAGTTCGTAGATGTGTTTTAAAAAAATATAACAGTTACTCTACTTCATGGATATGAACTTGAGTAACGAGACCCCCATCTTTTTCATTTAAAATAAAGGATCCATTTGACTGTCGATCCGTAATCGGATAGTGGACAGCCATCACCTCAAGCTGGTCGCCTTTTTGATTGATGACTTGTAGACCAACTTCGCCTAAAGCCATTCCCACAACACGATGCGCTTGTTTCTTTAATTCTCTAAAGACCATCAATCCTCGTTGAGCACGAGCGGTAGCAGGGATTTCTTGAGCAATCATTCGCTTTAATGCCCCGCGTTGCGTCACATACGTCACAGGTGTTTGATCTAGTGGATCAATCAAGCTAGCACCTACTACATAATCTTCTGCTTTAAGATTCACCGACTTCACACCGGCAGCTTTTGCGCCTAAGACAGGGATATCTTTTAGAGGATATCGTAGTGCAAACGCTTGATGTGTCGTTAAATAAGCATCGAGTGTATCACTTGGTTGCGTTGAAAATACCCCAATCAGTTCGTCTGCTTTATCTTTAAATTTGATCATCGTTTGTGAACGTGTCTTATACGTTCGCCATGGAGAAAACTCGGTTTGCAAAGTTTGTTTCGTATATCCATCTTTAGTAAAGAGTACAAACGTAGCATTTTCTGTAAATTCGCGATACGCAAACACCTGAAAAATCGTCTCTTCGATCTCTAGATTTGTAATCATTTGGGAAATATGTTCGCCAACTTCTTTAAACCGCAGTTCTGGTAACTCATGAACCGGTCGATAGATCACATTGCCTTTATTGGTCACAAGTAATAAATGATCCAACGTATTGGCTTGCGCTTGGTAGACAACATAATCGCCATCTTTCATTCCAGTGTCTTCACCATTTGATGCACTATAAGAACGCAAGCTGCTTCGTTTCATATAGCCTTCATGCGTAATCGTGACCATAACATCTTCTTGTGCAACAAGCACTTCTGTATCGATGGTGATTTCTGTGATTTCTTTTTCGATGGTCGTCACACGTGGCGTACCATATTTTTTCTTGACTTCACGTAATTCTTGTTTCATGAGTTTGAATAACTCTTCTTTATGTTGGATGATTTTTTCTAATTTTGCAATCGTCACAGCGAGTTCTTCTGCTTCTTTGTTTAATTGCGTAATATCCGTATTCGTCAAACGATATAACTGTAAGGTCACAATCGCTTCTGCTTGCTCACTCGTAAAGGCATGCATCATCACCAAATTGTTTTTTGCATCTTTTTTATCTTTACTTTGGCGAATGGTCTCGATGACTTGATCTAAAATCGATAGTGCTTTGATCAGACCTTCTACGATATGCTGGCGTGTTAACGCTTTTTGTAGTTCGTACTGACTGCGTTTTAAGATAACAGATTGTCGATGCTCCACATAACTTGCGAGCATGCGTTTGATCCCAACTTGTTGCGGACGCATCTTATCGATTGCTACAATATTAAAGTTGTAATTGATTTGCAAATCAGTATTTTTGAATAAGTAGTTTAAAATCCCTTGTGCATTGGCTTCTTTTTTTAATTCAACCACGATTTGTAACCCTGTTCGATCGCTCTCATCACGCACTTCAGCGATCCCATCTACTTTTTTATTTAAACGGATCTCATCCATTTTTTTCACCAATGAAGCTTTATTCACTTCATAAGGGATTTCTGAGATCACGATTTGCTGTTTTCCACCTTTAATTTCTTGAATCTCCGTTTTTGAACGAACGATTGCTTTTCCACGGCCAGTTTCATAAGCTTTTTTGATTTCATCTGCTCCTTGTAAAATCCCACCAGTTGGAAAATCAGGTCCTGGAATAAACTGAATCAAATCGTCCACACTAGCTTCAGGATGATCAATTAGATAAATCGTGCCATCGATGACTTCGCTTAAGTTATGTGTTGGAATTTCAGTGGCATACCCTGCGGAGATCCCTGTAGAACCATTAACCAATAAATTAGGAAATTTAGCAGGCAATACTGTCGGTTCTTTTTCTGTATCGTCAAAGTTCCAAACAAAATCGACTGTTTCTTTTTCAATATCTTTTAATAGTTCTCCACTGACTTCAGATAATCGTGCCTCGGTATACCGCATCGCAGCAGGTGGATCCCCATCCATACTTCCGTTATTTCCATGCATTTCAATTAATACGTTACGCAATTTCCAATCCTGACTCATGCGAACCATTGCTTCATAAATACTACTGTCTCCATGCGGATGATAATTCCCCATAATATTTCCGACTGACTTCGCTGATTTACGGAAACTTTTTTCGTGTGTATTTCCATCTTGATTCATTGCAAATAAAATACGACGTTGCACAGGTTTTAATCCATCACGAATATCAGGTAGTGCACGTTCTTGGATAATATATTTTGAATAGCGACCAAAACGGTCCCCCATTACTTCTTCTAATGTCAATTCCTGAATATTTTGTCCGTGTTCCAAGAAATCAACTCCTATTCTTCAACTAAACTTGACTCACTTTATTCAGTAACTTTTTCTTCTGTTGTTTCTAAAATGCTACCTTCTTCTTCTAAGGTAAACTGTACATGGGATTCGATCCATTTACGACGAGGTTCCACTTTGTCTCCCATTAAGGTCGTCACACGGCGTTCTGCTTGAGCAGCATCGTCGATTCGAACTCGAATCAACGTCCGGTGTTCCGGATCCATTGTGGTTTCCCACAATTGATCTGCGTTCATTTCACCTAGTCCTTTATAGCGCTGGATCATATAGCCTTTGCCCATTTTTTTCGTTTGAATCGCTAACTCTTCATCGGTCCACGCATACGCAATTTGAGCCTTTTTGCCAATTCCTTTTGAAACTTTATAAAGAGGGGGTAAGGCAATGTAAACACGACCTGCTTCGATCAATGGTTTCATGTAGCGATAAAAGAACGTTAATAATAAGACTTGGATATGCGCACCATCGGTATCCGCATCGGTCATAATAATCACTTTATCATAATTGCAATCTTCCAAATCAAATTCTGGACCTACTCCTGCACCGATCGTATAGATCATAGTATTGATTTCTTCATTTTTTAAAATATCTTGCATCTTCGCTTTTTCGGTATTGATCACTTTTCCGCGTAAAGGTAAGATCGCTTGGAATTTACGGTCACGACCTTGTTTTGCCGAACCTCCAGCAGAATCTCCTTCGACTAAATACAATTCATTTTTTTTAGGATTTTTGGATTGCGCAGGTGTAAGTTTCCCAGAAAGCAACGATTCACTTTTTTTCTTTTTCTTGCCATTACGACTTTCTTCTCTTGCTTTTCGAGCCGCTTCTCTTGCTTCACGCGCTTTGATCGCTTTTCTGACAATTTGTTGGCTCATCTCACTATTTTCTTGCAAGTAAAATCCTAATTGATCGCCTACTACACTGTCAACAGCATTTCTGGCTGCAGGTGTCCCTAATTTTTCTTTGGTTTGTCCTTCAAATTGTAATAAATGTTCTGGTACGCGAATAGACAGCACGCTTGCAAGCCCTTCACGAAAATCGGTCCCTTCTAAATTACGGTCTTTTTCTTTAAGCAAGCCGCTCTTACGTGCATATTCATTAAATGATTTCGTCAACGAAGCTTTAAATCCAGCTTCATGTGTACCACCGTCTTTTGTACGAACATTATTAACAAAAGACAAAATCGTCTCAGAGAATCCATCATTGTATTGAAACGAAACTTCTACTTCAATCCCATCTTTTTCTCCAGAAAAATAAACGATCGGTGTCAATGGATCTTTTTCTTCATTTAAATACTCAACAAACTCTTTAATCCCTTCTTCATAGTGAAACACTTCTTGAACGACTTCACCCTTACGCTCATCCGTTAAGGTAATCTTTACATCACGTAATAAAAAGGCAGATTCACGCAAACGTTCGGCTAACGTTTCATATGAAAATTTTGTCGTACTAAAAATGGATGCATCCGGTAAAAAATGAACCGTCGTTCCATTTGGTGCCTTTGTTTTTCCGATTTCAACAAGTGTTCCTTCTGGATGACCACCATTTACAAATTTTTCTTGATACTCAATACCATCACGAACGATGGTGACGGTTAACCAAGAAGACAACGCATTGACAACACTTGCTCCGACACCATGCAGTCCACCAGAAGTCTTATAGCCACCTTGACCAAATTTCCCTCCTGCGTGTAACACAGTAAAAATCACTTGGACTGTCGGAATACCTGAAGCATGCATCCCAACTGGCATTCCTCGTCCAAAGTCTTGGATGCTAATACTTTGATCACGATGGATGGTAACGCGAATTTCTTGACCATATCCTGAGAGCGCTTCGTCTACGGCATTGTCTACGATCTCATAGACTAAATGATGTAACCCTCTATGGTCAGTCGATCCAATATACATTCCCGGTCGCTTTCTAACCGCCTCCAACCCTTCCAGGACTTGGATGGACGCATCATTATATTCATTGGATTTATTTACCAAAGTGAACTCTCCTTTATGTAACTTACTAAATTGTAAAACAATACTTCTCATACTCTATATGAAAATCTCTAAAAAGAAAAGTCTCAAAGCTATTTTTTTTTGACAATTTGATCAGATGCTTAGGTTTTAATGAAAAATTTTAGGAATAATTGTTGTTCCGTGCATTTCGTGATAAAATTCTGCTAGGTCAATAAGAAAGTGGGATATTATGACAATTATTCTTTTATTCATTTGTGCATATCTTTTAGGTTCCATTCCTTCTGGTGTATGGATTGGACAATTATTTTTTCATAAAGACATTCGAAAATTTGGTAGTGGGAATATGGGTACAACAAACACCTTTCGTGTTCTAGGCCCTATCGCTGGAACAATCGTGCTGTTCATGGATATTTTAAAAGGGACACTGGCCACGCTATTGCCTAGCTTTTTTGGGTTCACGGCCATCAATCCTTTATGGTTTGGTGTTTGTGCGATTTTAGGGCATACTTTCCCGATATTTGCAAAATTCAAAGGAGGCAAAGCTGTTGCAACGAGTGCAGGGATGATTTTAGCGTATAATCCCTTATTCTTTGCTTATTCAACAGTAATTTTTCTTATTTGTTTATTTTGCACTAGTATGGTGAGTTTAACGAGTATGATCGCTGCGGTTTTAATTACCTTCTCTACTATTTTATTACCACTACTTCATACGCCGATTCTACCAACGTTTAATTGGTTACTTACAGTCATCGCATGCGGCGTCACAGTATTTATTTTTTATCGTCATAAAGCAAATATCGCACGGATCAAAGCTGGAACAGAAAGCCGAATTCCTTTTGGTTTGCGTAAACAAAAAAAATAAGCTTTTCCCTCAATGTTCAAGCGAACTTGAGGGGAAAGCTTTTTTAATACACACTAATTGTATAACTCGTATCAAACACCTCATCATGAGCTAAGGTTTGGATCCCTAATTTTTTTGAAAAATCACCTGTCGTATCAACAGTATCCGCTATTCCTGCCCATGGCTCTAAACAAACAAAGTTGGATTCCACAGGTGAAGTCGACCAAACCCCGAAATAAGGTAAGTCTGTATACGATACCGTAACGCCGTGTGGAGAACTGTCCGAACGAATCGAAAAAGCTGTTTTGCCTTTCGTTTCGAAAATCAGCGCATCTTCTTTAAATAGATCATGAGTTAAATCAATCGCCGTATTCGTTTGACCAAGTGTTTTATGTTCTAGATCGATCAAGTCGTCTTTTAATGGTAAAAACGTACGTGATTTTAATGGTTCAGACACCAAATAATAATCTTCAAACGCTAAAGAAGGATCAACGGGAACATTAAAGGCTGGATGTCCACCAACAGAAAAATGTAGTGTCTGTTGCGAAGGATTTTCAATGTGATACTGTACTGTCAATTGGTTATCCACTAACGTATACAACACGTCTAAACAAAACGCAAAAGGATACATTTTCTTGGTTTCTGCTGTATCAGTCAATCGAAAACGAGCGTGTTGTTCCGTGCATTCCATCACCTGAAATTCTTGATCTCGTGCAAATCCATGACGTGGCAATGTATATACTTCTTCACCCACTTTATACTCGTTATGTTTCAACGTCCCTACGATTGGAAATAATATTGGTGCATGCCGTCCCCAATGTGTCGGATCTGCTTGCCACATGTATTCCAGTGCGTTTTCTTTATCTAAAAAATGATGGATTTCAGCACCAAGTGTATCGATTTGTACTTGGTAGCGTGTATTTTCTAACGTGACCTTCATCGACTCTACCTCCAATTATGAACGTGCAAGTTCTTCTTTGAATCTTGGATTTAACACTTTTAGATACGTCCCTTTCATGCCGAGTGAACGAGATTCAATGATGCCAGCTGATTCTAATTTCCGCAACGCATTCACAATAACAGAACGAGTGATCCCGATCTCATCTGCAATACTAGAAGCTGTCAGACGACCTTCATCTCCATCCAGTTCATCAAAAATCGCTTGTACAGCTTTTAATTCACTGTAGGACAACGTGCTGATCGCCATTTGGACCGAAGTCGCACTGCGAATTTCTTCTTCGATCGTGCGAGATTGTTGGTATAAAAATTGCATTCCCACAACTGTTGCACTGTATTCAGCTAATACTAGATCTTCGTCGCTAAATGTTTTTTCAACACGCGACAAGATAATTGTTCCTAAACGCTCTCCTGCACCAAAAATTGGAACTACAGTCGTTAACCCATTTGGATACAGTTCACGACTTTCGATTGGAAAAGCAGTCATGTCACTGCTAATTGGAATATTGGATTCCGTTTGTGACAGTTGATCGACCATATCGGTATATCGGTCCGGAAATTGTTTTTCCACTAACATATTTTTCACACGATCATTATTAAAATCATGTTGTTCTGTAAAGCCTAATAAAGAGCCATTGCTACTAATAATATACGTATTGCTATCTAAAATTGACCCCAAGCTATGCGCCATTTGGTTGTAAGGTAGATCGGCATGTACACGAAATGTATTTTTTTGTTGCAATAATTCATTAATGCGACGTGTTTTATCTAACAGTCTCTCCATCGTTTTCCCCTCTCACCTATAAAATATAGCGGCTTAGATCTTCATCTTGTGCAATATCATTTAATTTTTCATTTACATAGGCTTCTGTGATTGTAATCTCAGCCATTTGCATGTCAGAAGCTTCAAATAATAAGTCTTCTAATAGTTTTTCTAAAATCGTATGCAAACGACGAGCGCCGATATTATCTGTTTCTTGATTGACTTGATACGCAATATGGGCAATGCGTTCAATTGCTTCCATTGTAAAGGTTACAGAAACATCTTCTGTTGCAAGTAATGCTACATACTGCTTAATTAAAGCGTTATTAGGTTCTGTCAAAATCTTAACAAAGTCTTCTGTCGTCAAATCATCTAATTCGACACGAATTGGGAAACGTCCTTGTAATTCCGGAATCAAATCACTTGGTTTTGACAAATGGAACGCACCTGAGGCAACAAATAAGATATGGTCTGTATTGATGACGCCATATTTCGTGTTGACTTGCGATCCTTCCACGATTGGCAGAATATCACGTTGGACACCTTCGCGTGACACTTCACCAGAATTGCTTTGTGATTTTGATGTGATTTTATCAATTTCATCAATAAAGATAATACCGCTTGATTGTGCTAATTTGATGGCTGCACTATGAATATCCGCATCGTTGACTAGTTTAGCCGATTCTTCTTGAATCAACAATTCGCGAGCTTCTTTTACGCTAAGTGTGCGTTCAATTTTTTTGCTTGGCTTTAACGCACCTAGAGTTTCATTTAAATCGATTCCCATTTGTTCCAATCCATTGTTCATCGCAGGCGCTTGAACTTTTGGCTCTTCGATTTTAATGGTCACTTCACGATCATCTAACACGCCACGTTCTAACTGTTCAAAGATCGCTTGACGATTTGAACGAATCTCATCTGTCAATTCTTCTTTTGGTTCTTCCGTTTGTTGCGTTGCGTTAAACATACTCATCATTTGCTCGTAAGGATTTGTACTTGCTTGTTTTTGTTCTTTTTTAATTCCTGGAACAAGTGCTTTCACTAAACGGCGATTGGCTTTTTTAGAAGCTTGTGCATAGACGCTGTCGTATTGTTCTTTTTTCACTAATTGGATCGCATGTTCTACTAAGTCACGAACCATCGATTCTACGTCGCGTCCTACGTATCCCACTTCGGTAAATTTAGTCGCTTCGACTTTCACAAAGGGTGCAGAAACGATTTTTGCCAAACGACGAGCGATTTCTGTTTTCCCAACCCCAGTAGGTCCGATCATTAAAATATTTTTTGGTGTCACATCATGTTGCATTTGTTCATCTAATTGCAAACGACGGTAGCGATTACGTAAAGCTACAGCAACTGATTTTTTTGCTTGGTGTTGTCCAATAATATACTCATCTAAATCTTTGACAATTTCTTTTGGTGATTTCGCTTGATTCATCATATTAAAATTCCTCTACTATAATATTGTGGTTGGTGAATACGCAGATATCCGCTGCGATATTTAAGGCGTTGCGTGCAATCTCTGTCGCATTTAATTCGCCACCGTATTCCTTCATCGCACGTGCAGCCGCCAAAGCGTAATTTCCGCCTGATCCGATAGCTAAAATACCATCATCAGGGGCAATCACTTCGCCCGTTCCAGAAACAAGTAACATTTCTTTTTCATTCATGACGATCAACATCGCTTCTAATTTTTGCATCGCTTGTTGTGTGCGCCATTCTTGTGCAAGTTCTACTGCTGCACGTTGTAAATTCCCATTGTATTCATTTAGTTTGCCTTCAAATTTTTCTTCTAGTGTAAACGCATCGGCAACACTTCCAGCAAAGCCTACGACTACTTGATTATTGTAGATACGACGAACTTTACGGGCAGTTCCTTTCATGACGATTTGTTCACCCATAGTGACTTGGCCGTCTCCAGCCATTGCAAATTTACCATCTTTTTCGACAGCACAGATTGTTGTAGAATGAAATTCTGATTTCATAAATAGATACTCCTTTTATTTGGCACGTGGATGGAATTGACGATAATTTTGTTGTAACGTCTCTTTTGTCACATGTGCATAGATTTGTGTTGTAGATAGATTACTATGTCCTAATAATTCTTGCACGGTTCGCATATCTGCACCGTTATTTAATAAATGAGTCGCAAAAGTATGACGTAACTTATGCGGATGGATCTCGCTATCGAGGTGACTCTTTTTTAATAGTTGTGTCAAAATATAATCGATCCCTGCTGTGGTGAGACCTTTTGCGCGATGATTCACGAAAAATAGCGTATGCTCTTCGTGATAATGTGCGCATAACCAAGCGCGACCTTGTGTTTCATAGGTTTGCATCGCATGCTTGGCATGATCATTAAACGGAACGATTCGTTCTTTGTTTCCTTTTCCGATCACTTTAAGCACTTGCATTGTATAATCGATCGCATCTACACGTAATGAGGCACACTCACTCACCCGTAAACCACACCCGTATAAGACTTCTAATAAAGCTAAATTCCGTTGATCTAAGGGTTCTGTTCCCTGTACGCTATCAAATAACGTTTGGATCTCGTCTTCGTAAAAGAAACGTGGCAATTTTGGTGTCTTCTTTTTGAGTTGCAAGTACGTAAACGGATTTTCAGCAATTACTTGTTGTCGCAACAAGTACTGATAAAATGAGCGTAAACTTGCGATCTTACGACTAATACTATTGCGACTATAGCCTTGCTCAGATAATTTACTCAAATAAATTCGAACATCGCGATATTCCACTTGCGTATAGTCTGACAAATGAATTTCGTTTAAAAATACTTGGAATTGTACAAAATCTTCCGTATATGCAGCTTTAGTTTTTTCTGAATAGCCCCGTTCAACCGTTAAATAACGGCTAAACTGTGCAAACCAATCTTGACTCATGTCCTAGCCTCATTCCTTTGCTAAATCACGTTTGGTTACACTTACATTTCAAACGGTTGATTAAAATTTAGCACAGTCTTTCTTAAAAAACAAATGAATTGTCAGAATTTAATAAATTGTTCAAAATTCCTTTACAATTCTGAATATTAGCAGAAAATTCTCTCATATTTTTTTAACAAAAAACGTGCAACTGAATGATTCAGTTGCACGTCGTTTAGTTACGAACGAGTCCGATAAGTTTTTTGATTACTTGATAACTTTTGTATTTTACAGGTGAAACGACTTTTGTGTATACACCAAAACGTTCTTCAACTCGTCCATTAAACGAATCCTTAAATTTCAATACGCCATCTGATCCGTCGTATAGACCGTCTACGCCATAAAAATTATAACGTGGAATCTTGCGCGCGATGGCTTCTTGCATCATATAATCTTGAATCAAATACGGAGCATAGAATTTTTTATATTTTTCATAAGTTCCGCTAAACAAATACACCACTTCGGTAGGTTCTATGGCAAACAAGGCTCCAGCCAAAATAACATCTCCAGGCGTTTCGTTGGCAAATTGAGTCGCTTCTTCCATACGTACGTGTACAGTACGTAATTCATCTTCAAATTCGCGTTTTTGATTGTTCTTTTTACGACTTTTTGGATTGATAACCAAAAATGCTTCGATTTCATCTAGGGTTTGTTGGATTTCATTTGCCCGTTTTTCAAGATTTGCCGCATAGGTTGTAAAGTTGATCTCTGCTACGACAAATTTTGCCTTTGGTCCAAATTCACGAAAGAAAGCTTGGTAATAGGCTAAGGATTTATCTGAAAATCCTCGGCGTTCACTCGTTTCTTCGGTTAATTTTTTGAATTTAGGTAATTCTTCATAGGACAACTCACGTAAAATAATGCCATAGTCTTTCGTTTTTTTCACACTATACTGCGCTGATTTAGTATAAGAAGCACGCAAAGTATCTGGTGTAAGCAAAGAAAGATCCTTAATGAAAAATGGTTTTCCATAACTAATATACGCATCTGAATCAATTGGATCAATCGAAAAACCTTGCTTTTGATAGACCACATCATCATCAAACGGCACTTTTTCTAATTCTTCGCCTTGCGCTGTTAGCCAACGTTTCGCTTGGTTCGGTGCAATCGTCAAGATCAAGCCTTGATTTTTTTTGGTATAAGCTGTCAATTCTGCTAAAAAGGTCTCTAGACACGTTGAATCTTGTCGATCGACCATCATGCCGCCATTGATCAGATACATTTGACCAAAACCTAATTTTGTATGCGTCAATAATGAAGAAGCTACGACATCGCCTTGACTATTTTTTAATCCGACAAATTCGCCGTGCCATCCGTTTTTTTCTTGTACTGCTTTCATTTCACTTGTTTGTAAAAAATTTGCTTGTGTAAATTGCGCCTGGTGCGCTTGAAATTCTTCAGGTGTTAACTTCGTAAAAGTATACATATAGGACAACTCCAATTTTCACTTTCTTTTCACAATTTTAGTTCATCGTTTGTTAGTGTATCACTCTTTCTTTCATTTGAAAAGTTAGGCTTTTAGCATTTACTAAAATCTTCAAAAAAAGTCGATTGCTATTTAGCAATCGACTAGATCTAGTTTACCTTATACTTCTGGTTTTTCTTCAGTTGATTTTGATTGCGTAGACTGCACCGCTTCAACTAACTCGCGATTGCCTTTTGTAGTCGCCATCGAATCATTGATCAGGGTGATCAAATCTAGACCGGTTGTTTCTTTGATCGTTTCAAATGTGCGGGCAAGACCAGCTTGTCCCATCTCATGAACCCCATCCCCTTGACCAAAACTTACGATCTTATCGATATTGCTAATTGGTGCATTCACTTCTTTCGCAATTTCTGGTAAGACTTTAATAAACTCGACCAAAATACCTGCTTCATTTAATTTTTGAAGCGCTACTGCCATTTGTTCTTGTGTTTGTGCTTGCGCTTGTCCTACTTTAGTAATTTTTTGTGCTTCTGCTTCCCCGAGTTTCGTCACTTTTTCAGCTTCAGCTTGAGCAGCTAGACGAACTTTCTCAGCTTCGGCTTCGGCATGAGCGATCTCTTTAGCTTTTTCGGCTAAGGCGCGTTGTTCCACAACATATTTTTCGGCTTCAGCTTGCTTACGTAGTGTCGCATTTAATTCTTTTTCCGTTAATTCAGCTTGTTTGCCTTGAATCTCAATATTTTTTTCTTGTTCAATCAAGTTGACTTTCATTTTTTCAACAACTGCGATTTGTTCAGCTTTTGCGTCTGCAACTTCACGCTCTTGTTTATACTGTGCTTCTTTTAAGGCCATTTCTTTATTGGCTTCGGCAATTTCCGTACGACGACGGATTTCTTCTTGTTGAGCCAATTGTTCATTACTCGCTTGCTTAATCCGGGTTTCTCTTAACGCATTGGATTCTGCGACTTCTGCATTCTTTTTCACTTCAGCAATTTGGGGACGACCCAGTGCATCTAAATATCCATTTGGATCACTTACATCTTTAATCGTAAAGGATACAATTTCTAGTCCCATTTTTCTTAAATCTGTAGATGCTACTTGTTGGACTTGTTCTGCAAAATCATCACGGTTTTTATAGATAGCTTCAACGGTCATCGTTCCTAAAATGGCACGTAGGTGTCCTTCTAGTACTTCGCGTGCTTCGTCTTCTAATTCTTCTGTCGATTTGCCAAGATATTGTTCAGCCGCTGTTTTAATCGAATCGACGCTATTGCCGATTTTGACCAATACAGTTGCACTAGCTTTAATTGGTACACCTTGTTCAGTATACACTTCAGGTGTCCCAATTTCTAATTTATGTGTTAATAAGCTAAGGGTATGGGCTTTTTGAACGATTGGAATGACAAACGTTCCACTATTTTTTAAAATTTTAATCCCATCTTTGCCCAAAAATGATCCTGTTACGATTAACGCTTCATCTGGTTTTCCAATACGATAACGAATCATTAAAAAGGTGATGATAGCTAGTAAAGCAATCACAATCCAAACAATTGGGTTCATCAATAAATCTGTAATCATAGTCAATTCCCTCTTTCTAAAAATGAATTTGCTTTTGCGACACGCGCTACGCCTTCTCGATCAAATTCAATAATCAAGACCTTTGTTCCAACAGGATATAACACATCGGCTTGTTGTTCATCTAATTGAAATAAGCGTGCTGGATATAAACTTTGATGCTCAGTGTCTAACACTTCGCCATATCCTTTACCTTGAATTTTAAGTGTAACTTCACCTAAATAATAGGTACGTTCTTCCGCAACGTTCGATTGATTTCTATCTGTAATTTTGTTGTACAGATACATCATTGGTGCAAAACACACACTTAATAAAAGATAGGCTAGAAGAATAGCAAGTAACAACATTAAAATTTTTAATACAAGTGGTGCTTCTTGAATCGCTTGTATACTTTGATTTATCATGCGTTCACCTCTTCTCTTTTCATCATATCTTAATTTTCGAGCGCTTACAATCATTTTCATAAAAAAAGAACTATCGCTCGGTGCGATAGTTCTTTTTTTATTAGACAGTTACTTGTACGCCTTCAACTGTTGCGAGCGCATCTAAAGCACGGTTTGCTAAAGTTTCATAACGTGTTTTTTTGTCACGAATACGTTCTGGAAGTTCTGGGAACAACCCAAAATTAGCATTCATTGGTTGGAAATGTTTACCCGAAGCGTGCGTGATATAATACGCCATCGAGCCAATTGCGGTTTCTTGTGGAAACACGATCAATTCTTCTTGTTTGGCCATTTTAGCTGCATTGATTCCTGCAACTAATCCACTTGCTGCACTTTCAACATATCCTTCAACACCGGTCATTTGACCTGCGAAAAACAAATCATCGCGCTTACGTGATTGATAGGTTTGGTGCAATAATTCTGGTGAATTCATAAAACTATTGCGATGCATCACACCGTAACGTACGATTTCCGCATTTTCTAGTCCTGGAATCATTTGGAATACTCGTTTTTGTTCGCCCCATTTTAAATGCGTTTGGAATCCTACGATATTATAAAGAGAAGCAACCGCGTTATCTTGGCGTAATTGGATAACCGCATAGGGACGTTTCCCTGTTTTAGGATCTTCTAGCCCAACTGGTTTCATTGGACCAAATAACATCGTCTTAGGACCACGTGTTGCCATCACTTCGATCGGCATACATCCTTCAAAGTATTTCTCTTCTTCAAAATCTTTTAATGGAGCCACTTCAGCTGTAACTAATGCTTCACGAAATGCTTCAAATTCCTCTTTGTTCATTGGACAATTCAGATAAGCCGCTTCGCCTTTATTATAGCGTGATTTTAAATACACTTTCTCCATATCGATTGTATTTTTATCAATGATCGGTGCCGCTGCATCATAGAAATAAAAACCATCTGAACCATTAAATTCTTTAATGGCTTGTGCTAGTGGCGCCGAGGTCAACGGACCTGTTGCGACAATCGTAATCCCCTCTGGAATTTCTGTGATTTCTTCTTCAACCACAGTAACAAGAGGATGTTCTTTCACTCGTTTTGTAATTAATTCTGAGAACGTATCGCGATCGACAGCTAACGCGCCTCCTGCAGGTACAGCAGTTTGATCAGCAGAAGTGATAATGACAGAGTCTAAACGACGCATTTCTTCTTTTAATACCCCCACTGCATTTGTCAAATTATTTCCTCGTAATGAATTTGAACAAACAAGTTCAGCAAAATTTCCAGTATGATGCGCCTCAGTTGATTTTTTAGGGCGCATTTCATATAAACGAACCGGTACACCTGCTTTTGCCACTTGCCAAGCAGCCTCGCTTCCTGCTAAACCTGCCCCGATAACATTAACTGTTTTCATATCGTTTCCCCTTTATTGAATAAATTATTTTTGCACATCTTCTTCGTAATCGCCAGTTGGACAAATGACTTGTTTCCCACCTTTGACTTTCTTTTCAACAAGATAATGCGTACATTTTGGACAATCGCGTCCAACTGGTTTATCCCACGACGTAAATTCACACGTTGGATAATTGGTACATCCATAAAAAATACGGTTTTTCTTTGATTTACGTTCGACTACTTGCCCTTCATGACACACTGGACATGGTACGCCAATTTCTTTAACGATCGGTTTTGTATTGCGACAATCTGGGAAATTGCTACATGCATAAAATTTACCATATTTTCCTAGTTTGATCACCATCGGATGCCCGCATAGTTCACAATCAAAACCTGCTGGTTCATCTTTGATTTGAATTTTTTCGATTTTTTCTTCTGCTTCTGTCAACTCTTTTTCAAATGGACGATAGAAACGATCCACAATATTGACCCATTCTTCTTTGCCTTCTTCAACACGATCCAGATTTTCTTCCATCTCTGCTGTAAAATGAACATCCACGATTTGCGGGAAGAATTCTTCTACTAAATTATTCACGATTTCACCAAGTTCTGTTGGTTCAAAGCGTTTTTGTGCTAATTTGACATAGTAGCGTCGTTGAATCGTTTCGAGCGTTGGCGCATAAGTCGATGGACGTCCGACACCATTTTCTTCCAACGTACGAATCAGCGTCGCTTCACTAAAACGTGCTGGTGGTTGAGTAAAATGTTGTTTTGGTTCGATATCGACTGATTTTACAATATCTCCGACAGCAAGTTCAGGTAAGATGTTTTCTTTATCTTCTTTTCCATCGTCGCGCCCTTCTACATAGACCTTCATAAAGCCTTGGAACTTCACTTTAGAGCCATTGGCAATAAACATTACTTCATCTTGTTCGAGCGTAACTTTCATCGTATCTAAGATAGCTGGTTTCATTTGACTGGCAACAAGACGCGACCAGATCAAACTGTATAATTTCATTTGATCTTTATCTAAATATTTTTCTAACGATTGTGGTGTACGTAAGCTGCTTGTTGGTCGAATCGCTTCATGGGCATCTTGAGAGCCTTGAGCGTTGGCCAATTTCTTAGTAGAATGTGCAGCAAATTCTGCACCATAAGTTTCTTCAATAAATCCTGTTACTTCAGCTTTCGCAGAATCTGCAATTCGTTTTGAATCTGTACGCATATACGTGATCAATCCAACTGTACCTTGCTTACCAAGAGAAATTCCTTCATACAATTGCTGCGCGACCATCATCGTTTTACGTGTTCTAAAATTCAATTTACGTGCGGCTTCTTGTTGCATACTACTTGTTGTAAATGGCGCTGCTGGATTGCGTTTCCGCTCATTTTTTTCAACTTTTTTTACTTCAAATTCACGTTTGGTCAACCGTTTTGTGATCGATTCAACATCTTCTTGTGTCTGAAGTTTTTGTTTCTTGCCTGCGACACCCCAAAAATTAGCTTTAAATTTTTTCCGAGCTTTTAAAAAATTACCCTCGATCGTCCAATACTCTTCTGGTTTAAATTGACGAATTTCTTTTTCACGATCAATAATAATTTTTAACGCAACCGATTGTACACGCCCGGCACTTAATCCTTTTTTCACTTTACGCCATAGAATCGGACTTAATGAGTAGCCCACCAAACGATCTAATATCCGTCTAGCTTGTTGCGCATCCACACGATTGATATCAATCGTTCTTGGTTCTTTAAAAGCCGCTTTCACAGCTTCTTTAGTAATCTCATTGAATACTACGCGGTTTTTATCATTTAAGTCTAGTCCTAATAAATACGCAAGATGCCACGCTATAGCTTCTCCTTCTCTATCCGGGTCACTAGCCAAGAAGACTTTTTCAGCTTTTTTAGCCGCTTTACGTAGCTCTTTGATTACATCGCCTTTTCCCCGAATCGAAATGTAATGTGGTTCATAATGATTTTCGACATCAATTCCCATCTTACTTTTAGGCAGATCGCGAATATGACCAACACTGGCCACGACTTTATAATTTCTTCCTAAGTATTTCTCGATTGTTTTTGCTTTTGCAGGTGATTCTACAATAACTAAATATTTATAGGCCATAAAAATGGCTCCTTCCTAAAAGTTTCTACTATATAATAGTTACTTTTTTGTGTTACAAATCGTAGCTAATCATATCGAGTAGAAATTTATTTGTCAAGAAGCGAAGAAATTTTTTTATGCCTTTTTGCACATTTTAGCGATAAAATTGTGTTTCATTGATTATTTTTTGGGCATTTGTTGTGCAAATCGCGCCATCTAAAATCAATTCGTGACACCCTTGGGATTGCCCGGATAAAATATCGCCCGGTACAGCAAATACATCCCGCCCATACTCTAGTGCAAGTTGTGCAGTAATCAATGCACCACTACGCTGTTTGGCTTCGACCACGCAAACCCCATCTGCAATACCTGCGATCACTCGATTTCGCATTGGAAAATGATGCCGTTTTGGCTTGGTGCCTATCGGGTGTTCACTGAGGACTAAATGATGACGGCACATCTCATTAAATAACGAAATAGATTCTTTTGGATAACAATAATCTAACCCGCAAGCTACCACACCAATCGTCTTACCAGTATGGCGGAGTGTTTGATCATGTGCACACCAATCGACTCCTTTAGCTAACCCACTGATTGTTACAATCTCTTCTTTTATAAGCTCTGGAATAAAAGTTCTAATCACTTTATAGGCATACGAAGTCGCTTGTCTCGCTCCTACGATTCCAATAATCTTTTTAGCATCTAATAACGTAATATCCCCTCTATAAAATAACACTAGAGGCGGGGAAGAAATTTGTCGCAACTGTTCAGGATACATCGGATCGAAATAGGTAATAAATTGTTCCATTTTTAGTTTCTCTTCCATTATTTCAGAAGTCAATGCAGAAAAACTAGTCATAAAATCGATACGTGTACGGTGTAATTGTGCAATTTGGCTTAATTCACTTACTGACAATTGGGAAGTGTTTGTTTCTATCAGATGCATCAAAATTTTCCATTTTCCAACGATCCCAATTCCTTTAGAATATGTCAAACGCAATAATAGTTGCGAGATAGATGTTAATTTCTTAAATTTTTCCAAAAAAATCCCTCTTTCCGTAAGTCTTTATATCTACTTACGCAAAAAGGGAACGATTTAACAATATTGTTTTACCGGTGCAAAGGTTTTACGATGAATCGGTGTAATTCCAGTACTCGCTAGTGCCGCAAGATGCTTTTTAGTTCCATATCCTGCATTATGTTCAAAATCAAATTCAGGATATTGCTTCCCATACTCTGCCATTTGTTGATCGCGAATTGTTTTAGCGACAATACTTGCTGCCGCAATCGATACAGATCGTGCATCGCCTTTGATAATCTTGTCTTGTGCAATCGGAAGATCTAGATACATTGCATCGATCAATAAATGATCTGGTTTTACTGTAAGATTTTCAACTGCTTGACACATCGCAAGTTTACTCGCTTGATATATATTGACCTCATCGATCACTTTCGCTGTAATTTCACCAACACCAATAGCCAGAGCACACGTACAAATCTCTTCATAAAGTGCGAGACGTTTTTTTTCACTAAGTTTTTTTGAATCATCTAGTCCTAAAATACCATGATTTTCTGGTAAAATAACCGCAGCTGCTACAACCGGACCGGCTAGTGGGCCACGACCGACTTCATCGATTCCAGCAATTAATCGAGCACCTTGTTGTCTAGCATGCCGTTCAAATTCAGACATTTCAAAACATTTGATGGCGAGTTCGGCTTGTTTTTGTTGACGCTTTTCATATTGACGTAGGGCTTGTTGCACCCCTTTACGAGAATCTTGCTGAAATGTCGTCATTTCAGTTTCAGAAAGCTGCGTGATCGTTGACAGATACTCTTTGATTTCTTTAATCGAGTCCATCATTGTCATCCTCAAATTCATCGACACGATCGAGCGTAAAACGTCCTAAACGTTCTTGACGAATATCTAATAAAATGCGTTCACTGGCGCGTTCATAATCGTCACGAAATCCTAATTTTTTCGTAATTTCCATCAGCAATTCTGCAGCAGGCAATTGCTCCATTTCTTCTGCTAATTTATAACGTTTCGCCAAACGCGTAGGGTAATGACGCACAAAAAAATCAATTCCGTATAAAGCAATATCATCTAAATGAAGCAATTGATCCTTAATCGCACCCGTTAGCGCTAATTTTTTGCCAATTAATTCGTCTTCAAATTTTGGCCATAAAATCCCTGGTGTATCTAGTAGTTCTAGTTCATTGGCCACACGTAACCATTGTTGCCCTTTTGTTACCCCAGGTTTATTGCCTGTTTGAGCAATTTTTTTTCCAATCAATCGATTCATCAACGTCGATTTCCCAACATTAGGAATCCCAATCACCATTGCACGGATCGCTCGTGGCTGAATCCCACGTTCTTGATCCCGTTGACGTTTTTCAGCTAATACCTTTTTCGCTGTAGCCATGATCAATTTTACACTTGAATTTTCTTTGGAATTAATAGCTAAAGCATAAAATCCCTGCTGTTTAAAATAGGCGATCCATTGCTTGGTTTGATACTCGTCCGCTAAATCTACTTTATTCAATAAAATCAGCCGTGGTTTTTGTTGGATAATTTGATCTAACATTGGATTACGAGAGGATAAAGGCAAGCGTGCATCTACCAACTCGAATACCATGTCTACAAATTTTAATTTTTCACTTACTTCTCGTCTTGCTTTGGCCATATGACCTGGAAACCATTGGATTGTCATTTCATTATTCCTCTCACTTTTACACTTATTGGATCCATTTTACATCTTTTATTGGATAATAGACAAAAAAGGCTTTTCCGATAATTTGATCTTCGCTGATGGCACCAAACGAACGGCTATCTTTGGATACCCGTCGATTGTCTCCAATCACAAAATAACTATCTTTTCCTAATTTATCTACATTCATCAACTCTTCTAGTGAAAAGTCGTTTGTATATGAATTTTGATTTTGATCGTTTTGTTTATTTTCAGTTAGATAAGGTTCCGCTACTTTTTTTCCATCGATATACAGCTGGTCGTCTTTGTAACTAACCGTTTCACCCGGCAAGCCAATCACACGTTTGATATATGTATTGCCGTCAGATAATTGAAAGACGACAACATCAAACCGTTTGATTTTCGTAAATTTTTCAACCAATACCCAATCATTTTGTTTTAATGTCGTATTCATCGAGTTGCCCTCAACAGGGATCGGTAAGAAAATAAAGCCTCGAACAATCAATGCAATGAACGTAACGACGACGCTATATTTACATGCTAACCAAAAATAGTCAAGAATGAGTCGCCTCGTCATTTCGCATCACTCCTACTTTTTGAGTTCTTCCAATGCACGTGTATACATTGCATCTTTTTCTTTTAATTGCGTTGCAGCAGCTTCTTGGATTTTTTTGACTGTTGCACTATCTACGACTCCAGTAACCGGCAATCCTTCTTTTGTTTGAAAGTCTTCTACAGCTTTTTTCGTTTCTTCAGTAAATTGCTCACCAGAAAGTTCTCCATAACCTAATCCTGCCAGATAGAGATTCAAACTTTTGACAGCACTTGAACTAATGCCCAACGATAGTTCTTGATCGGTCGGTAATGGGGTTGCATAAACAAATGCTGGATAATCGACTTCGATCGTAGGCGTGATTCCTTTTTCATGAATCCAATTTTTTTTCGGTGTAAGCCACTTCTTAATTGTCAATTTGACTTCACTGCCATCTTGATATTCGGTAATGGTCTGCACAGTGCCTTTTCCAAAAGTTTTTGTTCCAACTAATGGAATATTCGCCGATTCATTGACCGCACCTGCAAAAATTTCAGAAGCAGAAGCACTCCCGCCATCGACTAATACAACTGTCGGCTCGGTTACTTTAAATCCACCGTCTAATTCTTTAGAGGCAACGGTTTTTTGAAGATTTCCATCACGATCTTCTAATTGGACAATCGTTTGACCATCTTTTAAGAACATACTCGCCATATTGCTTACTTGATCTAATAGGCCTCCAGGATTTTGACGCAAATCGATGACAAAAGCAGTTGCGCCTTGTTTGCGTAAAGATTCGACGGCTTCTTTTAATTCTGTTGCTGTTTTTTCCGCAAAGGTGGTGATTTCAATTTTTCCGACATTAGGCTGTTCTTTATCTATACTTGACGTGACCGAATACAATGGAATTTTATCTCTAGTTAACGTCACTTTAAAGGTTTCCTCATTACGCTTAAGTGTTAAGGTCACATTTGTTCCTTTTTCACCCCGAACTTGATTCACGATTTCGGTCAAACTTTTTCCAGTCGTCTCTTTCCCATCCACAGCTAGTATTTGATCACCAGCTTTTAATCCAGCTTTTTCAGCTGGTGTATCTTTAATTGGTGCTTGCGCGATCTGTGGGATACCATCGACTAGCGTTAAGGTCGCACCGATCCCTTCAAAACTATCAGACAAAGATTCGTTGAGTTCTGTTGCTTCAGGTTTTTCTAAATAAGTCGTATATGGGTCATCTAGGGCTTCTGTCATTCCTTTTAACGCCCCATCAACTAATTTATCGGTATCGACTTTTTTATAATAATTTTTTTCCAACACATCATATAAGGCATGGACCTTTGCTAATTCATCTGTGCTGGCTACTTGTGAAGGCATAATGGTATTGGATTGTAGATGATCCACTCCAAATACGACACCACCTGCTACAATCGCTGTGATCGCAAGGGAACTAAAAAAGAGTTTTTTTGATATAGGTTTTTCTTGCTTCATATAATAGCCTCCGACATCTTCTCATTTTACACTATTCTCCCTATACTACCATGAGAAAAAAAAAAGAAAAAGAGCAGACGCTCTTTTTCCATTATTTCTTATTTTCTGTCACGTAAAGCTCCCATAATTCATCAAATAACTGCATTGTCGGGACATAATCGGCTTCTAGCTCTAAATAAGAAGAAATTTCGTCATATTCCGTACTTTGTTTTGGAAATTGCGGATCCAAACTAACGGCTTGAGCAAAATGGGTCACTGGATTGACTTCTAATGCTCCTCTAAGCGTTAAGATATAATGATAGAAACTTCTTGTCATTGCCAATTTTCCTCAACAAATTGCGCGCGTTTTGCGTGATTGCGGGCGAAATTTTCAGGATCTTTTTTATAATATTCCTGATGATACAACTCCGCTGGATAAAAAGGTTGTGCGGCTTCAATAGTGGTCACGATTGGATCTGTAAATCGTTGACTTGAAGCTAACTCTGCTTTACTTTTTTCTGCCGCTAATTTTTGAGTTTCAGTCGTATAAAAAATGACCGGACGATAATTATCTCCACGATCTTCAAACTGGCCAAATGCATCTGTTGGATCGGTTTGCTGCCAATAGACATCTAATAGCTCTTCATAAGAGATTAAAGCTGGGTCAAAAAGAATCTCCACAGCCTCTGTATGTCCTGTTGTGTTTTGTTTGACTTGTTCATAAGTTGGGTTTTCAACATGTCCACCTGTATAACCAGAGACAACGGAATGAATTCCTGGTTGTTCGTCAAAAGGTTTTACCATGCACCAAAAGCACCCACCTGCAAATATTGCTCGTTCCACGCGCTTCACTCCTATTTTTTAGTTGATGCCGGTAAGTATAAACTAGCTTGAATCACATCGTCAACTAAATTAATTTTTTCTGCTTTGATAAATAGACCATTTTGCATTCTAAATTGGTCCAAACGGATCATGACCGTTTTTTCTTTCGCATCGATTTCAATCCATTTCGGCAATTCATAACTGCGTTTGATCAATTTCATCACTTCGCTAATCGGAACACCCAATGTGCCGATTGACAAACTCTTTGCTTTTAATTGTACGTTCCCATCCTCCATCACATAAGGATCAAAATATAAATAAAAGTTGATCGGTACACCTAATAATTTGAATTCACCTTTTAGCATCGCTTGATCGGCTAAAACAAATTCATAATCTAAATCACTTTTTTCTTTATAATCGGTTAAATAAAAATCGATCAATGCATTGACTTGCTTTTTGTTACTTGAAATATTCACCACTGGCGTTCCTTCACGCTCCACGATTTCTGGTGTTTCTTTCACAGGAAATGGCTTGGTCTCTAAAACGCGACTCGTCAAAAAGATCCCTGTTCCTAAAAGAACGCCAATGATAAGCAAACACGCGATTTTCCAATAATTGGGCTTCTTTTGAATTGGTGGTATGTCTTTATTTTTGACTGTTGTCATCGACTCACTCCTTTATTAACCATTCTGATTTGGTTTTAATAATTTCTGTTTTCAATGCTTTTCCTATCAATTGATACCCTATTTTGTTTGGATGGAATTTATCCGATTCAGATAACACATTATTTTCGATCACATCTTTGATTACATTAGTGGTTGCTTCACTTTCACTTGTTTGTCCCTCTAATGAACTTGTCGTTTCTACTGCCTGGTCTTCAGTTCCTTTGTAAAGCAAATCATTGATGGGAATAAAATACATCTCGCTTTGTTTTTTGACGATTGTTTCCGTCGCTTGATTCCAATCGTCTACAATCGTTTGCATCTCTTCAATTGCTGAAAAGTTCAAATAAAATGGATTGTAAATTCCAATAATATATACTGGTGCTTGAGGATTTAATTCACGAATCTTGGTCAATAATTCTTCGACTTGTTTTTGGTACGCTGCTTGTTTTTCTTCCACTTTTTTTACAGATAATGAAAAAATATTTTGTTGGATCACTTTCATCAAATCGTTCCCACCAAAAGACATCGTAATAAAGTCAGCTTGACTAAGCGCTTCTTGTAATGTTTCATCCTTATTCACACGCGCTAAGATTTGGTCACTGCGTTGCCCAGCAACACCCGCATTTTGGTCTTCAAACGTAACCGTTGGATATTGATCTTTTAAATCTTGGGTCAAAATCGAGACATATCCACCTTGATTCGTCTGATCCCCGATCCCTTCAGTTAAAGAATCTCCTAGTGCAACATAGCGCACTGTTGATTTATACGACTGTACCGTAGTGTTTTCTTTTGAGCTAATCGTCGAATCATCTTTTGGCCATGCAACAGCTAAAAGAATCCATGTTGCCAAACCAACAATCGCGATGATTCCGATAATAATTGCAAATTGTCTGATTTTTTTCATCTGTTCACTCCTTTAGTCTGAACGAAAAAACCACAAGAGCACAAGCCGCCCTTGTAGTTTTTTTGGCTATTCGCTGTAATACATCATGGCAAACGCACCGTTTCCAGTATGCGTTGCGATGATCGGTGTTGTATGTAGGATTGGAATATGCATATCAGGAAACATGGTTTCTAATTCTGCTTTGAATTCTAACATTTGTGCGTGCTCTCCAGCGTATGAAATCCCGATTTGCTTCACATTATCTAATCCATTCAATTCTTCTTTGAATTGTTTAAACCACTTCGTATACGTTTTAGGACCTCGCCCTTTGACAGTTGGTAATAATTCAGAATCTTTTAGTTCCATTACAACCCGAATGCTTAAAAAACTAGACAGCAAACCAGTTACACGACTGATTCGACCACCTTTGACTAGATTTTCAAGATTAGAAACACCAATATATAATTTAGTATGTTTCAGTACATCTTGAACCGTAGCATACGTTTCATCTAATGAATATCCTTCTTGTGCCATTTGTGCTGCACGGATCACAGCAAATGACAACCCTTGGTCCGTCATATCTGTTTCAACGACCGTTACTTTACTCTTGGTCAACTGACTAGCTTGATGGGCAGCATCTACTGTTCCACTTAATGCACGCGTCATATGAATCGATAAAATTTCACTGCCATCTGCACCTAATTCATCATATAATGCGACAAATTCGCCAATTGGGGGCTGACTAGTTTTTGGTAATTCTTTTGCTTTTCCCATCATATCCATAAACTGTTCACCAGATAATTGATCATCATCGGTATACAGAGTACCATCAATCATGACAGATAGTGGGACAACTGAAATTCCTAACTCATCGCGAACACTTTTTTCCATCGTGCACGAGGAGTCTGTTACGATCTTAAGTTTTTGCATTCTTTGCTCACTCTCTCTTTAAAAAAAGTCTATTTTCATGTACACTACACATAGACGATAGTTGTTTTTAGTATAACAGACTGCTATTGTTTTTTCATCTATTTTATTACTAAAGTGCAAAGGGATGAGGCTTGTGCAACAAACAAAATTTACACGAAAATATTATATTTTAAATGAGATCTTAAACGCATGTACTCACGGGATCGGATTTGGCTTAAGCATTGCTGGACTAGTCATCTTACTCGTAAAAGGTGCCCATTTAGATGCTCTACACGTCGTTTCGTATGCCATTTATGGCTCGATGATGATCCTGTTATTTCTCTTTTCTACTTTATTTCATAGTTTAATTTTTACTAAAGCAAAAAAAGTCTTCCAAGTATTCGACCATGCTTCTATTTTTTTACTGATTGCTGGAAGTTATACGCCATTTTGTTTATTAAGTGTTGGTGGCGTGATGGGATGGACCTTGTTTGTCTTGATCTGGCTGATGGCCATTGCCGGAATCGTCTATAAATCATTAACCCTTCATAAAGCAAAAACTGTATCCAAAATTTCAACGATTATTTATGTGATTATGGGGTGGTTATGTGTACTAGCTGGACCACAATTGCTTCATTCATTAGGAACTAACGGCATGCTCCTTCTCTTTTTTGGTGGTGTCTCCTATACCGTTGGTGCAGTATTATACAGTTTGAAAAACATTCGCTATATGCATGTCGTATGGCATTTATTCGTTATGTTAGGTGCGACATTGATGTATTTTTCCGTTTTATTCTACACATAAAAACACAAGGCATTCTACTAAAGTAGAACGCCTTGTGTTTATTTTTTTGTAAATAATTCAAAGATATGCGGGTAATGATTTCGCTCATCCATAATGCCAGGAATCGTTTTCGTCAGTGTCCACTCGTTCCTATCGATCAATTCTTCTGGAAAATAGACATCACCCTCAAATTCCGATTCGATTGTTGTACGGTACAGATCGGTACAATAAGCTAACATTGAACGAAAAATCCCAGTTCCACCAATCAGATAATACTTGCCTTCGTGTTGCTCTATATAGTGTAAAATCTCTTCTACTGTATGAAAGATCAAGACCTGATCTGCTTTGTAATCCTTATCAGATGTTAATACGATATTCACACGATTTGGTAACGCTTTTTCTCCCATACTTTCAAAGGTTTTACGCCCCATAATAATCGCATTTCCTGTAGTTTGTTCTTTAAAGAATTTCATATCATTAGGAAGCGACCAAGGAAGTTTCCCATCTTTTCCAATCACGCCGTTTTGATCTTGAGCCCATAATGCAATTAACATACTTTTCTCTCCTTTTACACCGCAATCGGTGCTTTAATTGATGGATGCGGTGTATATCCTTCTAACGTAATATCTGCTACTTCTAAATCAAAGATTGAAATCCCTTCTTTGATCATTAGTGTTGGCAGTTGACGCACGTCTCGTGTCAATTGCTCTTGCATTTGTTCTAAATGATTGGAATACAAGTGCGCATCTCCGATCGTATGAATAAACTCCCCTACCTCTAGTCCTGTTTCACGAGCGATTAGATGTGTCAATAAGGCATAACTTGCAATATTAAAGGGAATCCCCAAGAAAACATCTCCACTGCGTTGATACAACTGGCAGCTCAACTTGTTTTCGTGCACGTAAAATTGAAACATTGTATGACAAGGTGGCAAAGCCATTGTCGGGATATCTTCAGGATTCCATGCAGATACGATCAAGCGTCTTGAATCTGGTGTCGTTTTGATCATTTCAATCACATCTTTGATTTGATCGATCGTTTCGCCACGACTTGTTTCCCAATGACGCCACTGATATCCATACACTTTCCCTAAATCACCAAATTGTAGCGCAAATGCTTCGTCTGATACAATACGTTCACAAAATGTAGCCAGTTCGCGTTGGTAGACTTCATTAAATCGTTCATCGACCAAACAACGTCGACCAAAATCAGTCATGTCTTCACCTGTGTATTGATCACTTTCGATATAGCGTTTAAATGCCCATTCATCCCAAATATGATTATTGTGCTGCAATAAATATCGAATATTGGTATCGCCTTTTAAAAACCATAGCAATTCACTTTTAATCAAACCAAAAGGGACTCTTTTTGTTGTCAATAAAGGAAATCCTTTTGCAAGATCAAAACGCATTTGATAGCCAAAAATACTTTTTGTTCCCGTACCGGTTCGATCAGATTTTTCATTTCCTTCCATCAAAATTTTACGCCCTAATGCTAAGTAAGCTTCTTCCATCGTAAAACTCCTCCTTTATACAAACTGACTCAAATACTCCCAGCGTGCATAACGTTTTTCTAACTGTTCATTTTGTTCATCGATTTGATTTTGTAAGTGTTGTAGTGCAGTAAAATCAGCACCTTGATGCAACATCTCTTCGTTCAAACGCACAATATCTTCTTCGATCGTTGCGATGTCTTCTTCGATTGTTTCCCATTCTTTTTGTTCCATATAGCTAAGTTTCGTCTTTTCTTTGACTTGGACTTCTTCTTTACTTTTAACTTGTTTTGGTGTACGCTCTTTTTCTTCTTTTTTCTGTGCTAAATAGTCTTCAACCGAACCAAAATACGTATCAATTTGAGCATGACCATTGAAAATCACTAATTTTTCCGCCACTTTATCTAAAAAATAACGATCATGAGATACTGTCAACACCGCACCTGGGAATGTTTGTAGATAATCTTCTAAAATCGTTAATGTGGCGATATCTAAGTCATTGGTCGGCTCATCTAACAACAATACATTTGGTTGTTCAATCAACAATTTTAACAGATACAAACGACGACGTTCTCCACCAGATAATTTTGCGATTTTGCTTCCATGTGTATGACGTGGGAATAAAAATCTTTCCAACAATTCCGTGACACTAATCGTCGTACCATCTGATCGTTTGACTTCTTCTGCTACTTCTTGTAGATACGTAATCATCCGCTTATCTGGATCGATCGGTTCCGTCTGCTGTGTATAATAGGCCATTTTCACTGTTTCACCAATACTAATAACACCTGATTGAGCAGTTAGTCGACCGCTGATCAAATTAAGTAGTGTCGATTTTCCTGCACCATTTTCTCCGGTAATTCCCAGACGTTCACGAGCTTGAATCAAAAGAGAAAAGTCTTGCAAAATCACTTTATCTTCTATGGCATAGGAAACGTCTTGTAGCTCGATGACTTTTTTTCCTAAACGCGTGGTATCAAAGTCAAGTTCAATCGCTTCTTGTTGTCCACCTTGTGGCAAAGACTCTTTCAACGTATCAAAACGTTTGATTCGCGCTTGCTGTTTGGTCGTTCGCGCCTTTGCACCAGCACGCATCCAAGCTAGTTCTTGTTTATAAAGTTGTGCACGTTTATTTCCCTGTTCTTGTTCAATGCGATCACGCTCGGCTTTTTCAATCAAATACGCTTCATAATTGCCTTTATACTCGGTTAATTGTCCTTCAGCTAGTTCAAACATTCGATTGACCACACGATCTAAAAAGTATCGATCATGCGTGACCACTAACAAGGCTCCTTTATATTGGGACAGATAACTTTCTAACCAAGTAATAGCTTCATAGTCTAAATGGTTGGTTGGCTCATCTAATAATAATAGATCTGGTGCTGTAATCAGCACTTGTGCCAAGCCAACACGCTTTTTTTGGCCTCCCGAAAGTTCCGCGATTTTTTTCGTTAAATCAGATAATCCGACTTGTTGTAAAATACTCTTTGCTTGCGCATCGATCGTCCAAGCATCCAGTTCATTCATTTTTTGTTCTGCTTGAGTATAGCGTTGTTGCGCTGCTTCATCGGCACCATTTTGGCTCAACTCTCCTAAAGCTTGTTCATACGCACGAACTGCTCGTACTTGTGGATTATCGGCTTGGAATACTGCCTCTAAAATCGTTTGATCTACATTTAAATCTGGTTCTTGAGCTAAGTAGCCGATTTGATAATCACTTGGATAAAAGACAGTTTGTTGATCACCGTCTCCACGTTCGATTCCCGCTAAGATCTTTAGCAAACTTGATTTTCCGGTTCCATTGATTCCAATTAATCCTACCCGGTCTTTTTCATGGATCAAAAATGAAAGCTGATCAAAAATAGTTTTTTCACCATATGTTTTATGTAATTGAACGACTTTTAATTCCTTCATCGGACCACTCTCCTTTTTTCATCTTGCCTATTTTACCATAGAATCAAATCACACGACATAGAAAAAATCCTTTCGATCTATCACTGATCGAAAGGATTGCTTAATCTTTTACTTGCTGTAAAGCATATGACTCTAATAAATTCACTTTTTGACGATACTCATTCGCTGCAACTAGCGTAATTTTATCTGAAACTTCATATTCATCAATAATTTTACGTTCTAGATAATAGCCACGCAAAATTTCTTTTGCATACGCTGGTTCTTGTTGCACTGTAAATGAAAATGGCAAATGAACATGTTGAATTTGTTTTTTCATATCTTCTCTACGACGTAAATAATATTGCACAATCGTCGGTTCAAAAATATCTTCTAACGTCGATAAACTTTGTAATACCAACTCATTATTTTGTAGAAAAACTTTTCGAACATCGAGTACATCACGTTGAATAATCTCTAAACGTGTATCTGCTCGTGTACTTTGCCAAAAACGTTTTGGATGAAGCACGATTCGAATCATTCTACGCCAAAAAACTAAGCTAAAACTAAAGAAAGAAAATACTTGGCGTTTAAATGACGTCTCATAACGTTTTAGAAAACGTGAATACAAACGATATCCGTTCATTGAAATTTCACCTTTACGATAAGACTCTTCCAATCCTTCTTGCTCAATGGCTAAGATCAGAGCTTGGATTTCTTGAACTTCCTGTTGTTCTGATTCTGTCATCGACTCGGTATACAATTCCCATACACGTGAGTGGTAATGATCCATTACCGCTTCAATCGCGATCACTTCGGTTTCTTCTAAACTTGCATCGTCAATATCTTGATGCAAGTTTTCAATCACTTCATTTAAAATCGCCACTTCATTTGGATCGATCGGTTTTTCTGCCTCACCATCTGAAAGCAAAGGTAACGCGATCATTCCTCCAACTAGTGACACCATGATCACACAAGCGGTCAAAAACAGCAGTAACGGCCGTTGATCAAAATCTAATCCATTGATCGATACGGGTAAAATAAAGATCGTAGCTAAGCTGACCGTCCCTTTTACTCCACCAAATGTTAACATTAAAATCTCACGGAATTTCTCTTTTAAATGACGGAATCCTTTAGTGAACCCAAAAAATAAAGAAATTCCAACAAGACGAATCAAAATTAGTGTGATGGCGATCACTAGGATCACAAATACCAAGTGCATATTTGCGTATTCTTGACTTTTCCAAATCGGTGAAAACACTTGTGACAATTCGATTCCTAAAAATAAAAAGACAAGTGAATTTAGCGTAAAACTAATTGTTTTCCATGTACTATCTGAAATATTTGCTAATTCGGCTTCGAATAACGTGACTTTTCGATAGCCCATCGATTGTAGCACCCCAGCAACTACTGCTGCGATAATTCCTGAAGCATGAAACATTTCAGCTAGTAAATAGGCCACAAATGGCAATAGTAATTCAATTAATAAATAGACGATTACATCTTGTGCTGAAATCCGTTCAATCAATTTGATGATGCGATTTTTAATCCAAACCACTACAAATCCAGCAACTGCACCGATTACACTGGATAACAGCAAACTAAAGGATGCGTTCACTAATGAAAATGCACCGGTAACCAGTGCAGCAACTGCAAATTGGAAGGCCGTTACGCCTGATGCATCATTTAAAAGACCTTCTCCTTCTAAAATATGCAAGACTCTTGGTGGAATCTTCAAACGCTTGGCAAGTGATCCTACAGCTACAGCATCCGTTGGTCCTAATGCCGCACCAAAGGCAAAACATGCTGCAAGAGGAATCGATGGCAACAATGTTTTTAACGTTAAGCCGATGATCACTAATGTTCCAATAACAAGTCCAAAGGCTAAAAATAATATAATCGAAAAGTTTTTCAACACTTCTGGTACATCCGCAGCTTCACCTTCTCTAAACAGCAAAGGGGCAATAATCATAATCAAAAAGATTTCAGGTTCAAACGCGATATCTGATGCATATTTCGTCATCCCCAAAAGAATTCCTAAAAAGATCTGTGCTAAAAAGACTGGCACAGTGGGTACCACTTTACTAAAAATGTTTGAGAAAGTGATCGCTATGGCTACAATGACAAGTAGCTCGATAATCTCCATAGCATCATCTCCGTTCTTCTTTTTTCTTTACCTCTACCAATAACTTCAAAAATGCTTCTTTTTTCTCTAATACTTTTTTCTCTACTTCAGATAGATCTGTCTCATGTTTCCCATCTAGCTCAAGTTGTGTCCGTTTCGCTTCTAAGCGTACGATATCATGTTTTAATGATTCCGTACGTCTAAATGTCAACGGATAGCGTTTACGCAAGCACTCCCGCATCGCTTTGCGTTCTTCTAGCGTTAAGTTCCCATATTTATCATGTAATTGTTTCATTTTCACTTCGAATTCCGTTGTCATTTGTCCTTACTCCTTATGTCCGATTCAAGTTCTAACAAATACAAAAGTATACTCTCTTTTTGTGAAATTGCAATACTAATATAATAGATCAGAATGGATTGTTTGTCCAATTCTGATCTATCAAAAATTATTTCGCTAAATACATGTCATAGTAAGCATCCATGATGTCTTTTGTGATCGAAAGATTTGGGTAACTATGATTGCTTTGTTTGATTCTTGGAATCATAATCGATACCGCAATTTCAGGATCTTCAGTTGGACCATAGACTACAGCATTCAAGTTATTTACTGGGATTTCTTGGCCATCTTTATAGGCATATGCTTCGGCAGTACCTGTCTTTGCAGAAAGGTCCATTTTTGCAGTAGCTAAAGGACGTGCAGTAGTAAACGGATCGTTTCCATGTACCACATCATGCATCCCTTGTTGGATAATGGCCATCTCTTCTGGAGTAATGTCGATTTTGTTCAACACTTTTTTCTCAATAGCTTTTTGTAGCGTACCAAGATCTCCATTTTCATTATTGCCATAGATCCCTTCAACAAAGTGCGGTGCAACACGTTCGCCACCGTTGGCAATCGCAGATACATATTGTGCTAACTGAATCGGAGTATACGTATCAAACTGTCCAAAGGCTAAATCGAGAACTTTCCCACCATCAAAATTGGCATCAGATAGCTCATTATAAGCTACTTGTCCTCCAACCGCTTCTTCTGGCATATCCACTCCTGTTTTCACACCTAATCCGTATTGCGCAAATCCTTCACGCAATTGTTCATAAGCTGTTTTTTGATCCGCTAGTCCAGGAATTTGTAAGCTTCCACCTTTATAATCGATCCCTAGTAAGCGTAAGGCAATCTGCATCATGTAAGAGTTGGAAGAAATTTCCAAAGCTTGCGCTGCATCAATATAGCGATTGTTTGATCCATATGGGTTAAATACTGAGGCTTTTGCTGGTGATCCAGCTAGATAAATCGGTTGATCATAGATCGTATTGTTTTCTGGCGTAATCACATCATGATCAAATCCTGTCGTGATCGTTGCAGCTTTGATGGCAGAACCTGGTTCAAACTGACGTCCAACGAAAGTCCCAATGGCATCATCTTGAATTTCAGAAGACCCTTCTTCATGATAATATCCAGAAACACCAAGAATCGCACCCGTTTTTGGATTCATCGCTACAGCATAGATTCCATTTGAAAATTCTGCATCTCCTGAATTGATCAATTCTTGATAGCCATTTTTAACGATTTCATCAAACTTATCTTGGAAAGCTTCATCGATCGTTAATTTCAAGTTATCTCCCTTGGAACCAGCAGATAATTCTTTCGTATTTGAAATCGTTCCATTATTGTCGATCGTCACTTCATATTCAGATTTTTTTCCTTGTAATTGATCTTCATATTGTTTTTCTAAGAAACTGGTTCCCACACGGTCATTTGAAAAATAACCTTTTTTCAAGTATTCTTCCGCTTCTTCTGAAGGTAAACCTTGTTTTGATGTCGATACTCGGCCAATAATACTTGCAAGCGGATTACTGGCTGTCACGACTTCACGATCCCAATCCGTCCCGGTTGAAATCCCTGGTAATTTCGAAGCATTTTCTGCAACAATCGCCAATTCTTCATTGGTGACATCTTTATTTTTTACAAAAACTGGTTTTAAATTCTGACCACTATTCAATCGTGTAAAGATCGTCGCGATTTTTAATTCATTCTCATCAAATTTCAATTGATCGTCATCAATTTGATCGATCATCGCTTGGTATTGTTCTGAACTAGATTTTAATTGATCCTTCGTCGATAGTTTTTTCTGAGCTGCTTCTAAATGTTTTTTATCTGCCAAATAATAATCTTTTAAATCGCGTGGATTCAAATTTTCATCTGCAGGCATCTCAATCAGTTGATTAAGCTCTTTTGCAAGTGCAAGCATATCAGTAGCGCTCATGTCATTTGTTCGTGTAAAGGTAATCGCAGCATTCGCTTGATTCGTAGCCAATACTTTACCCGTGGCGTCATAAATCGAGCCTCGAGGCGTACTTTGTTTCACTGTAGTCACAGTGGCCGATTTAATTTCTTTTTCCCATTTATCGCTATTGACGATCTGCAGATTTCCTAAACGCAAAATCAATGCGACAAACAAAACAAAAATAATAAAAAATAAAAAATTCAGACGAAAAGGAATATGTCCTCTTTTATTTTCTCGTCCTTTCTTTGCATCATTTAAACTTGTTTTCCATACTTCTTTTGACAAAAAATCTTTTCTTCTCATTCTTTCAATCCTTCCTAGAAGACCATTCATCTTATTTTATCAAAAAAAAAGAGTTTCGTACAAAAAACCTGAAACATTTTAAAAACTTTCAAAGTTTAATCGATTTTCACCGAATTGTTTCACAAATGACATTCGTTCTTTTAAAAAAGCATGTAAAACAACGATTATAATCTCAAATACCGTGAAACATTTTAAACAAAATCGAGCATGTGGAAAAGGCAGTTGATATTATCAACTGCCTTTTCTTTATTCACCATATTGAGTTGGGTCTTCTGTTGGAACTTCAGGTACTTCTGAAGCAGTCGTTTCACTCGTTACAGAAGATTTAGTTTTTCCATTGGCTTCATCCGATTTTTTACTAAATAACGTTTCGCCAAAGGTATATTTAGCTGTATCGTTTTTTGTATAATCGGTATCGTCGTAAAACTGATTGCCGATAAATCCATTTTCAGAATAGTAATAATCCTCATCGATGATCAATTGTTCATGCGTTGGAAGATTTAATTGTTTTTTCAACTCATTTTGAACTTTCAACAATTCATCGACACCTAATACTTGGTAATACGTTTCATTGATTGTTTCACTTTCACCTTGCAATTGACCTGAACGAATTTTATCAAAAGCAGGCATATAGTTTTTGCCGATCGCTAACATTTCATCCCAATTCAAATCGGTTAACGTATTTTTTTCAACTGCGTCTAAGATTTTTTTATACTTGCTCACGCTGTCCATACTGATTACTTTTTCTAAGATTTTTGTTACGACTTCACGTTGACGGCGCTGACGACCAATATCACCTTCTGGATCTTCATGACGCATCCGCGCATAAGCTAATCCAGTTTCACCATTTAATTTGATTTTCCCAACGGGTACATGGACTCCGTCTAAGGTAAAATCAATTTTGTTTTCTACCGTAATGCCACCTACTGCATCAATCAAATCACTTAATCCTTGCATATTGATCGATACATAATGGTCTAGTGGAATGTCTAATAACTGTTCTACTGTATCCATCGCCATATCTACACTACCATATGCATAAGCATGATTTAATTTATCAAAATAAGGTGTTCCATAAGGTTCATATCCTACGATATTCGTTAAAATATCTCGGTCTAAACTAACGATAGTGGATTGTTTTTTTTGTGGATTTACCGTTACCACCATCATACTATCTGAGCGACCTTGTTCTGTACGACCTAATGCTCCCGTATCGATCCCCATTAAAATAATGGAGAATGGTTCGCTTTTTGAAATATCTACTGAGCTATCACGCAAATCAGATTTTCGTGATGGCGCTGTTTTGCTGATTCGATTAAACGTATCACTTGCAGAACCATATAAATTCGCGGCATACACAGTTCCGATCGTTACTAAAACGATCAATACACCTAAAACGGATACTGCAATCTTTTGATATGCTTTCATTTTGCACCCCTGTTCTAGTCTACTTTAAATGTCCACTTTTGATTTTGCCATAAGACAAAACAGACTGCAATCGCAAAATGAAATTTCGATTTAATTTAATCTTTTTGTAACAATTTATTTACGTAATGAGAAATTTCCACCTGTCCGTGTCAAGTTAGGATTATAATATGGATCATTTTCGATCAATTTTCCCCATTTGTCATACATATATGCCGTCTCTTTTTCAAAACGTGCTTGTTTTTCAGGTGTATTCTCATAGCCTCTGGACTGTGATTCAAAATGGAACAATTCTACTCCGTGTAAAAAGAGATTGTCTCGACCTAGTGCTTGTTCACGTAAACATAAATCCACATCATTAAACGCGACTGTCAATTCTTCATTAAAGCCATTTAGTTCATGAAAATCTTTGGCACGAATCATTAAACAAGCAGCGGTTACTGCTGAATAATTGACGTTGATCTCTAATTTTCCAAAATACCCAAAATCACCGCGTGGATACGTATGATGTGGGTGCCCTGCAGCTCCTCCCATGCCAAGAACGACACCAGCATGTTGAATCGTATGATTTGGATAATAAAGTTTTGCCCCTACACATCCAATACGCTCAAATTGCGCAAAAGACACCATTTTGCTCATCCAATCTTTGGTAATGACTTCCGTATCATTATTTAAAAACAATAAATACGTTCCGTTTGCTTCTTTTGCAGCTAGATTGTTAATACGAGAATAATTAAATGGAATCGGTAGATCGATCACCTGGAATTTTTCACCTAAGATGTGGGTATACTGTTCATAAAGTTCCTTCATGCGCACATCATCACTGCCATTATCCGCTACGACTATCTCATAATTTGGATACGTTGTTTTTTCAACAATCGATTCTAAACAGCGTTTCATATCGTCATACCCATTTTTTGTAGGAATGATGACACTCACTAACTCTTCTTTTAAAATCTCATAATGTACATCAAACAAGCCATTTCCCGCAGCATGCGTCGCTGTACCTTTGATCTTTCGACGAACCAAAGCATCTTGTACCGCTTTTAATCCTGCATCAAATGCGTACCCTTTCGTCGATTGATCGGCAGCAGTCGATGTTGGTAAAATACGCCAGTAATATAAAATTTTAGGAATATGTGCGATCCGTTCTGGAGTCGTTTGTTCGACAAAACGCAACACGAGATCATAATCTTGTGAGCCCTCATATCCGACACGAAATCCATTGATTTGATGTAAAATCGTAGTACGGTATACACCTAAATGCGAAATATAGTTCGTACCTAATAATAGATCTGGTGAGAAATCAGGTTTAAATGCTGGATCAAATCGATTTCCTTGCATATCGATCTTGTCCTCATCACTATAAATCAAATCGAGTTCTGGATTTTTATTTAATGTTTTGACTACTTCATATAAAGCGATCGGTGCTAATTCATCATCATTATCGAGTAATGCACAAAACTCTCCTGTGGCGATTTCTAAAGCCGAATTGGTCGCTTTAGAGATATGCCCATTGTCTTGACGAAACACGACTTTGATTCGGTCGTCTTGTGCTACAAATTTTTCTAATAAAGGTTTTACGTTAGGATCGGTCGACGCATCATCACTCATACATAATTCCCAATTTTCATAAAATTGCCCTTGAACTGATTGGATACACTTTGTTAACCACTCTTCTTCTACATTGTATACCGGCATTAGAATACTGATTTTAGGTTGGTATGAAAACGTAGCGATTTCCGAACGGATTTCTTCTACATCCCATTGTTCATTTGTGGCTAAAAATGCTGGATAATCCTCTTCTTGTTGCTTCACTTGTTGCTTTTTCATACGATTTAGCGTAGCTTTTAAGCCATTTTTTTGATAATAACGTACGACACGTTTCATATTTTGGACTTGTTTTTGCCAATTGGTTTCGCGTCCAGGAATCGCTGGATAGACTTGTGTTAGATCAATTGTTTCAATTCGTTTTTGTTCGCCTGATTGAAACACAAGCTCTAACTTAGATGCCGAACGTGTCACTTCAAGTTGAAAACCAGCTTCAAGATTTCCACTTAATTTTTGTGCCATGATGACATCGCTTCGGTAGACGGATTGAATCGTCACGTGATCATGTGCGGAGGCAATACTAATTTTCGGTACTGTTTTAGTAACGGGATCTAATGCCCACCCGGTAATCAGATAGCTCTTTTGTTTTTTATCTTGTTGAATCGTATCAATATAAACAATTAATTCATTTTCAGACATTTCGTTTCTCCTTAATTCAATGCATTAGGATTTTGGTAAGGATCGTGGAGTGTCTTAAACGTATCCTCCCAAGCTAGTCGATAGCTTTCTTCGGGTTTTTCACCTATATATTCAAACAAACTATATGGAGTAAATACAAATTTTTGATGCAGTGTAGTGTACACTTCAGGACCAAATAGTGTTGCAGTTGGCTGTTGTGTAAGCAAGTGTTTATAATCTAAGGTCTCTAGATCAGATTTGCGGATCGCTAAACTATCCATCGTCGCTAGATAAATCTCTCTAGGCAGCACCGAACGGAAATAGTACCCAATCGACTCTTTTGTTGCGCCCTGATCATCAAATAGTACACGTGGTTGACGCAAGCTTACCCCAACATTTAAGACACGCTCATCTTTTTGTACGATTTTCCCAGTGACTGCTCCAACAGTTTCTTGGCGTAATGGATTCAATAATTCTTTCAACCAGTCCGCATTTTTAGGCGTTAGCCATTCGTTTAAACAAACGATATATTCCCCATTTGCTTGTTCGAGTAAGTCAAAAGGCGCTTGTGCTTCAACAAACGATACTCGTTTGTCACTCGTTGGGAAAGCTTGTTGGAATTTTTTTGGAACAAGCAATTCGATATTGCTGTAATACGTATTTTGCAATAGGTCTTCAATCCACAAGCTCACTCGTGCATATTCTCCTAGAGCAATAATTGACACTAGCGGTTCTTCTTGATAGAGATAATCGACTTTATATGCCCCATAGTGTTTCGTCATCGTAACTTTTGCTGGGATATCACGCTGTGAAAGATGTTCTTCGATCGCGCGTTGACCAGCAACATACGCATACTCTTTACTTTTTGGATCAAAAGCAACTGAAGTTTCGACAGTTCGCCAATGATAACAAATCACAGGAATATGATGGACTTTTTTCGCGGCTTGTGTCGCACGTAACACAAAATCATAATCTTGACTTCCATTAAATTCACTACGTAACCCACCAATTTTATCTAAAATATTGCGTTTTACAACGACGAAATGGGTGATGTAATTATGTCCTAAAAGTAACGTAGGATTCCAATTTGGTTTGAAAAACGGATCAAATCGTTTGCCTGCAAGATTGAGTTTATCTTCATCCGTGTAGATAAACTCATATTCGCTATCTTCATTGATTGCTTTGACTACTTCGTAAAGTGCTTGAGGTGCTAATTCGTCATCATTATCCATAAAGCCGATATATTCACCCGTAGCCAGTTCAATCGCTGAATTCGTCGCTTCTGAAATATGTCCATTTTGTTCACGAAAAACTGCTTTGATTCGAGCATCTTCATGAACATAACGTTCGATCAATGGACGAATCTCCGCCTTTGGTGAGGCATCATCTGCTAAACAAAGTTCCCAATTATCATAATATTGATTTTTCAACGAATCGATACAGGCACGTAACCATTTTTCTTCAACATTATATACCGGTACGACTAAAGAGATTTTAGGTGTCATACCAAAGTGTTTGATCTCTTGTTTCACTTTTGCCACATCATATTGTTCATTTTCTTTGATCCATTTATCGTACTGATCTGCTTGTTCTAAACGCAATTTACGATTACGTAATACATTACGCAATCCTTGTTGGCGAACAGCACCTAGTAGATAGCGAGCTTTTTTCGCCCATGGTGTATTGTCTAAATTGTGACGTTGAAATTTAAACGCATATTGTGTCGTTGTATCCGGAATCGATACCAACAAACCCACAACTTTTTCAATTTGTTTTTGCTCGATTTCAATCATAAACCCGTATTTTTCTTTTTCGGGTAGTCCAAACATTTCGTTCACATCTTTGCGATAAATCGGGCTAACCAATGACACTAATCCTTCAAATAACGGTACTTGATAGATCAAAGGCGTTTGTTGCGCTACTGCAAATCCCCATCCTTTAATAATGGCAACATTGCGATCAGGATCATTTTCAATAGTTTCAACCATTAATTTCACATCGGGAAACAAACTATCTTGATACAAATGGTAGTGTTTTAATTCTGCCATACGCCATTTTTCGCTACCTTGCTTCACTGAAGTACGAGATAACACTTGAGCTGTTTTGGTCAACAGTTCTTCTTTTTCATTTTCTAATGCCAATAACTCTTTGGCATGCGTTTCTTTTAAGCGTTCGATAACACTTTCTTGTTGGTGTGCATAATCTAACACTTGTGTTTCTAAGGAAGAGAAACTGTTTTGATCAACTAAATTGAAATAAAACGAGAGCGTTTTTCCTGCAATTTGATCATGCGTAAAGACAAAATAAGGATTTTCATCGATTCCGGTAAACACATAGGTTTTGCCATTGACCCAAACTGCGTTGGTTTTACTTGGACGAATCATTTTCCCTTCTATCTCCGCATAAAATTCCATGACGCCATTGCCTTCAAAAGGAACGATTTTCAGTTCATTAACGTTTGCTGCAATATCATGTGTACTGAACTGATTTTCTTTAGTTTCTTGATTGTATAACAAAGGATGGATCTCTTGCTTTCCATCTAATGTAAAAACCAATTGCACTTGTTTGACGAAATGTGAATTGATCGGTTGCATACGTTTTGGCATCTCGACAGGAGATTTAGTCAGTGCATAAAAGTATTGATATACTTCACCAAACGGACGCATTTTAAAGGCATATCGAATTTTTTCCGGTAAATCTTCATAGGCCGTTTGAATCTCATTTTGTCCAACCTGGGAATACGTAAATTCTTCAATAGCAATATGTAGATCTAGGGATTGAAAGACTTTTTCAAATCCTGCTTGTGTGTAAAACGTATTGTGTGTGTGATCAAGTAATCCAAATTCTTTCCACTCTAATTGATTGTTAAATAAGCCAATCAAAGCAGAGTTATGGGCTAAGTTTGGAAAACTGATCAAAATCTGCCCATCTGGATTAAGAACTGTTTTCGCTGCCTTTAATGCCATAATAGGATCGACTAGATGTTCTAGTACATCGGCAAATACAATGTAATCAAACGACGTATTTTTGAAATACTCTACCCATTTATACTCTTCGATATTGCCTAAAAAACCATCAGTAGCAAACTGCATAACAAAATTGTAGAGTTCTTCATCGAACTCTACAATAGATACTTGACACTTTTTTTCTGTAATTAAATAATTGGTCATCCGGCCATTACCTGGACCAAATTCTAAAACGGTACTATTTTCTTTAATTTGACGAACGATTTTCCCTACACTACTTTGCTCATCGACTGTCATCTCAAAATCATATTTCATTATTGAACCGATCCTTTCCATTCGTGATCTAATACAACGATCCCTTCACCAACATATTTACCGGTGATGAACATCGTAATATATTTTGTTTTATAAACAAATGGAACCGTCGCATTTTCTTCAAATAATGCCACGTCAAAATAATACTCTCCACCTAAAAGCGCCATTTTAGGGTATTCGATATAAAAGGTATTTAATCCTTTTTTCCAAGGAATCTCTGTTTCGTCTAACAAAGTATTCAATCCGCATACATATTGATTATTCACTGTACGGATCGCAACACCTAGTACAGGGTGTTTGATCGATGGATCATTTACTTCATACTCTACTTTGACAAAGACTTTACTATCTTGGACAACTAAATCGATTGGATTCATCTCTTCATCTAATAATGTAGCAGATTTCACTTCTACGATATCTAACGCAGAATGCTCTTCCACTTTATTTTTTTCACGATCGACTGTTTTGATTGATTTTTTCTTCAAGAAGTTTTCGTATTCTTCGGTAATTTCCATGGTTTCGCCTTCTGCTTCAACGACACCATTTTTCAACCAATACACCCGATCACAAAAACGACGAACCGCATTCACATCATGAGACACGAACAATACCGTTTTTCCTTGATTTCGAAATTCGGTGAATTTTTCCATACATTTTAATTGAAACTCTAAATCCCCTACAGCTAGGGCTTCATCGACAATCAAAATTTCAGGATCCACATTGATCGCAATCGCAAAAGCTAAACGGACAAACATCCCGCTTGAATAGGTTTTAACAGGTTGATACAAATGATCTCCAATATCAGCAAAATTGATGATGTCATCGATTTTATCTTCCATTTGATCACGAGAATACCCTAAAACCATTCCGTTTAAAAAGATATTGTCATATCCAGTATACTCAGGATTAAATCCAGAACCTAATTCAAGTAAAGCCGCAATATTCCCGTCAATCTTCACTTCACCTTCAGTAGGAGTTAATACACCCGTAATGATTTTTAAGATGGTTGATTTTCCGGAACCATTTTCACCAATAAATCCTACCATCTCACCTTGATTGACATGAACATTCACATCATTTAACGCATAAAAAATCTCATGATAACTTTTGCGTTTTGGGTGCAATGCCTCTTTTAGGCGTGCTGTTGGATTTGGATACATATTATAAGTTTTCGTTAAATGATTAATTTCTACTACACGTTTTTTCATGTCGTTTCTCCTTACAGTACATCAGAAAAATGAGGTTTCAATCTTCTGAAGATAGTACTTCCTAATATCAATAAGATAAACGTTACGACCCAGAAATAAATGGATAACGTTGGATTTTGCCAGAACCATGCGCCACCAAAGAACGCGTCTCGGTATCCTTGAACCACGTAAAATAGCGGGTTAAGTTTTAAGATAAATTGAATCGTTGGATTCGGAAATTGATTGATACTCCACAATACTGGAGTTCCCCACATTAACGCTTGCATGATAATCGCGATAAATTGATTCACATCTGGCACAAATGGTTGAATAGATGCGGTAAACCACGTCAAACCAGTTAAGAAACACATTAATGCAAATAAATAGTAGAAAATTTGCAAGAAGTGTAAATTTGGATAAACACCAAACAACATGGATGCAATGAGCGCTACAAGTACGAAGAATCCATGCATATACAAGTTTGACAAAAGCTTCGCAGTAGGTAAGATACGAATGTTGAATACAACCTTTTTAACTAAATAGCTATATTCACGATATACATTGGTACCCGATCCTAACACATCTGAAAAATAAAACCATGGAACGATCCCTGTCATCAAGAACAAAATAAAAGGATATTTCCCATCAGTTAACGGTGCTTTCAATCCAATATCAAATACAAACCAATAAGTCAATACAGTTACTAACGGATTGGCAAAGGCCCAAAAAATCCCTAATAATGAACCTGCATAACGAGAACGAAAATCGTTAACAGAAAATTGAATCAATAGCTTTTTGTTACGGTAAATATCTCTACAAAAATAAAACAATTCTTTAAACATTTACATACCTTCCAAATCATTTAAATTTAGTTCTAACGCTTTGATTTTACAGAAGTTTTTGTTCATTAGCAAGATAAGGCTAAGAAAAAAGGATTTCCTTCATCAATCTGTTAAGATTTATTAAGGAATCTTTACAAAAAAAAAGTCTGTAAATACAGACTTTTACTTCACCGCATACCATGCAATGCCTTCATCTTTCCAACCTTTTTTCACTAATTCATTGGTTTCTTTTAGATTTTGAGTATAATGATGGCTTCCTGCTTTGGCATTTGGATTATACACTCGATAAAGTGGATGCTTCATTTCAGTAGAAGAATACCAACCGATTCCTTCATCTTTCCAACCTAATTTTACTAAATTATTTTTTTCAGCTATAGCCAAAGTATAATGATGATCGCCAGAATTCGGATTGTACACTCGATAGACCGGTTTTCCAACTGCAGGTGCGATCCAACCGGTCCCTTCATCTTTCCAACCAAGTTTCACTAAATTATTTTTTTCATTTTGTTGCATCGTGTAAAAATGCTCTCCTGAATTTGGATTGTATACTCGATACATCGCCATCGAAACATCCGTTCCTGAAATCGCAAAATCAGATAATTTCTTCGTTTCGACCACACCATTTTTACGCGTTACAACAACTTCACCTGTATACGTTCCCGTTTGATATCCATGATTTTTGATATCTACGATCGCTTGATTGCCATTTTTTGTGGTCGTAGTCGTATAACTATACGCTTTATTTGGTTGATTTTTAGGTTGTACGTTCACTTTAACCGATTGTACACTTGCTGCATCATTGGTTTGGACTTGAATCGTTGCTTGTCCATTTTTTTGATTTTGAGTATCAAGTGTAGTAGTAATCTGGATCGGTTTGACCGTAAACGTATCCGCACCTACTGATCGCATTTTTCCACTTTTCGTTTTCACATAATCGTGTACATGGTACAAGCCACTATTTTTATGGTTGCTTACTGGGATTTTTGCCGACCACGTTTTTGTCGCAGTATCCAATACTCCAGGATACCATTTTAGATCATCTTGACCATTTACGTCACTCCATACCGCAAATAAAACAGAATCGACCATTTGATTATCTTCTAATTGCAAACTCGCTTGAAACAATGAGCTATCTTTTGACAACTCTTTGACACCGTGTGAAACGACTTTATAATTAAACGCAAACGTCGGACCATTGCCTGTAACCGTCGCATATTTTTGCTGCGTATCGATTACCTTTACTTCATATCGATAAGGACCTTCAGAATACCCAAAGTTTTTAGCCTCAAATGAAGCCGTGTATTTTCCTTGTGCATTCGGCTGTAACGTTACCGTCTGAACATTTTGTTGATTTTCTGTTGACCAAGCGTTCACTTGGATTTTTTGTAGCGTTTTATTATTTGCAGCTGCTGCATCAAATGAAATCGTAAATTTCCCAGCTGCATTGTCTGTTACGGCAGTCGTGACATTCTTGATCACCGGTCCGTCTAATTTAACATCGCTTAATGGTTTTGCAGTTTGTTTATTGTTATTGCCTACTGCATAAACATGCACATGAAATGGATTGTCAAAACCGGCATGTTTTTTGGCATCCACTTTCGCTAGATAGCTACCATCTGCTTGTAATGTAGCTTTATACCAGACGATATCAGACTGATTCGCTGTCGTCCATACCGGCACATTGATTTCTTTAATGCCACTATTTGCCGTCGCTTTTACTCGAACATCAAACGTTTTTTGTGTTTGATTTACATTTTCGACTGCTGCACTAGTAATCACGGGTGCTAAAGAAAATTTATCGTACATGTACCCGACTAATTCACGATACTCATTCACAGAATATCCATATTTTGCAAAATAGCCCACAGGATCTCCATGGTCCGTTCCACCTAAATAATTGGATACTTCTGCATGGCTCCATAACGTCCCTGATTTATCATTTGGTTTTCCACTCGGCGCGCTTGGCGTCAATCCAAATTGATCTAATTTCATCGCCATATAATACGCATTGTTCATAATCGATTTCATAAACGCTGTTTGATTTCCATGCTCAACTAATTCAACATGCATAAAATAACGATTGGCGATTCGCCCAGCTCCCCACGCGCCATAACTTGGATCATGAATTTCGATAATATTATTTTCATCGACAAACGCATGGACAAACGCATTATCCCAATGACTGTCCATGTACGCGATTTCTCCCCAAATCGTGGAATTTGGATTTGCAGTTTCATGAATAACGATACCGTTTGGTTTTGCTTGTTCTCCGGATTCATCTAGTGTACGATAACGAAATAGCTCATATTGGCGCCAATCTTTCTTGATCGTTGCTAATTTAAACGACCCATTTTCAAATTGGCGAATAATCTCTTTATTCATCCCTGAACTAGCTGTAAACGCTCGACTTTGCATCGCATTTTGAGTATTTGCTCCAGGTAAAATTTTATCACCCAACAAGTCTTCTTTTGTTGGTTGTTTTGGAAAATAAGGATCCGTCGTATTTTCTGGAATCACTTCTTCCCCACTACTTGTAGCACTCGATGCTTCATTGGTTGTTGTACTAGTTGTTGTACTGGTTATAGCGGTCTCACTCGATGGTATGGTTGTTGCTGTGGATTCTGTAGATAAACTAGCAGATGTAGTAGAAGATTCTGTAGCAGATGTTGAAGATTCTGGTGTAGTGCTCGATTGAATCATTTCTTGCGCTTGTATGATCTGCGGACTCCATAATAAAAAGCTTGAAAGGACGAGCGCTGATTTTTTCAGGTGTAAGTTCATCTTTTAACTCCTTATGTACATTTATTCTCGGCGGTTCCTTTAATTATCTTAACACAATTCTTTTGGATTTCTTATGTTATTATTAATTTTTTCTTAAAAAAATGGATAGTCTAGACTAGACTACCCATTTTTTATTAATTTTTGGTCTGCTTATTTCATTCCAAAGAATGCAATTCCTTCTGCTTTCCAACCTAATTTCACTAAACCATTTACTTCATCAGAATGTACTGTGTACAAGTGAGAACCAGCATCTTTTGCATTTGGATTGAATACGCGGTAAACATTTACTGCTTTGTCTTCAGCAGAGTAGAATACTACGCCTTCTTTATTCCAACCATGTGATGCAACTTGGTTGTACTCTGTTTCATTTGTTGTGTAGAAGTGTTCACCTGAGTTTGGATTGTATAGACGGTAAACAGGTTTGCCTTTGCTTGCTGCATTCCAAGCAGTACCTTCAGCTGTCCAACCTAATGAAACAACATGGTCGTATTCTGCTTTGCTTGCAGTATATAGATGTTCGCCATTGTTTTTGTTGTATGCACGGTACAATGGTACAGCAGTTGCAGGAGCTTTCGCAGTATAAGCTTCTTTCACTTTATTTAACTCATCCATTGTTTTTGCATCATTGATTTGTTTTACAAAAGCTTTTTTCTCAGCAGGAGTTAAGTAAGCCGCTTGTGTCAATTCGTTACGTGCTTCTTCTTTTGCTGTTCTTAAAGCAATAGCTGCATCGATTTTCGCAGTGTATGCAGTTTTGTTTGCTTCAACTTTTAATAGATCAGCATTTTCTTTTGCTACTTCTAAGTTACCCGCAGCAATCATTTTATCGATTTCTTTGATCAACTGTTCGTCAAATTGTTTTGCATTTTGTGCAGTTGCTTTGGCAACAGTCGCTTTCATTGATTCGATTGATTTAGGTGAAGTTGCTGTACCTAACTCTTGTACATAGCCTTTTTGTTGCTCTGCATTCAACGCAGTCAATTCATTGTTGATGATATCTACTGCATTCGCATAGTATTCTTTAGGATTTGTAGTTTGGCTTAAGTTTTGTTGTTTCGCTGCTAAGCTGATTTCTTCAACTTGTTTCATTGAGTTTGCAGCTAAGATTTGCGCTACGTAATCTGTTTTTTGTTGATTTGTTAAATATGGAAGTTTTGTCACGTTCGCAATGGTCATTTCTTTTGCTTCTTTTAATGCTTGTGCTTCTGCTTTGATTTTAGCATCTGCTGCTTGTGCATCTGAAACAACTTTATCGATCTTCGCTTGTGTATCTGCTGCAGCTACTTTACTGTTGTAATCTGCTTTTTGTGCTTCTGTTAAGCTAGACAAGCCGTTGATTGTTTTCATTGCAGCCGCTTTTGCATCTGCTAATACTTTAGCCGCATCGGCAGCTTGTTTATTCGCAGCATTTGTCGTTTCCGCATTTGCCAATACTTTTTTCACACCGTCTACTGATTTAGCTGCATTGATTTCTTTAACTGCTGCTTCTTTTTCAGATGGTGTTAAATACATATACGTGTCTACTGTTGCTAGACCCACTTTTTTCGCTTGGTTAAGATCTGTTGTTTCTAGACCCATTTTCAAGTTCTCTGCTGCTGCAGTATCCACGATGCTGTTTACTGCATCTACAGAAGTTGCGGCATTGATTTGGTTTACGTACATTTCTGTATTGTCTAAGTATTCAAGTTTATTCACTGTTTTTACAGCTTCTGCTTTTGTTGTAGCTAAATAATTCGCTGCATCTTTGTCTTTTGCTGCTTTAGCTTGCGCTTGAACACCAGTTACTGTCATTTCTTTATTGATTGCATTGGTGAATGCTGTTTTTTCTGCTGCTGATAAATGAGTATAGCCATTTACTTCTGCAATCGCTGCTGTACGTGCAGTCGCTAATGCTGCGTTGTTTTCAGCTTGTGCTTGTGCTACGTAAGTGTTGATTGCTGATTTTGATGATGCATTTTCGATCGCATAAATGTAATTTCCGCGAGATAATTCAGTGATGTTTGGCAATGCTTTTACTGTAGCTAAGCCTTCAGCACGAACTTGTTCAATGTCTTTTTTCTCATTGATTGCGTTATTGATTGCCGCTTGATACTCTGCATTGACTTTGTCTAACTCTGCTTGAGTTGTTGCGCTATTGGCTTTAGCGATTAAATCTGTTTTTACTTTTGTATCTGTGATCGTTGTATCATTATTGATCGCACCGATCAATGCTTTTTTATTTTGTTCAAATTGAGCTTTATCGTGAGCAGCTTTTGCTTCTGCAATCGCTTTTGTTACTTCTGCATCAATTTTTTGTACTTGTGCTGTAGTTGTTGCTTGGTTTAATGATGCTGTAAATTGTGCTTGTTTTTCAGTACTTAATAATTGACCATCAGCTGAAGCTAATTTCGCTTCAACAACTGCTTTTGCTGCAGTCACGTCTTCTTGGATCGCTTGATTTGTCAAGTTATCGATTGTTGTTGCCCATCCAGCATCACTTGCTATTACCGCATTGATTTGTGCATTATAGGCATCTTTTCTTGTTTGTGACAAGTAAGTCAAGCCATTCACAGTAGCTACTGCAGCTTGTTTTTTAGTTGCTACATTTGCATTTTGTGCATTCATTGTTTGCGCATTTTTTGTATTTTGCGCAACGACTTCATTTTGAGCCGCTAATACAGTATTGAATTTAGCTTGTGTTGTTTTAAAGTTATCTGTAGTATCTGTAACTGTTGTCTCATTTACAAATGTTTGTTGTGCATTTTTTACAGTTTGAACTGAAGTCATGTTATTGTTCATGTAAGAATCAGTCGAGATATTTGTTAATTTCGCTAATTCTTTGTTTGCATTGGCTACTGTAGTAGATTCAAAATTCACTACCGCATTGTTGACAACAACATTGTATCCATTTGTTTTTAATGCATTGTAAACTGCTTCATTTGAAGTCGCTGCATTGATTGCTTTTTTCGCTGTATCCATTTGTGTCGCTGTCATAGATTCAACTAAGCTATCTAATTTTTTCAATGAATCTTCTTTAGCAGCTTCTAACGTTTTTACAACTGCTACTGTTGTTGTTGCATCCGTTGTTTGTGCTAATACTGAAATCGGAGCTGTACCAATTGTACCCAAAACAGTTGCTAATAAGACTGGTGCTACGACCCAATTTTTTTTCGCTTTGTACATTTTGTAAACACGTTTTGATCCCGTGTTCACGGCTGATAAATTATCTTGGCGAACATTTTTGTTTTTTTTCATCCGAACAAACCTCCATTGTTTTAACTGTATGCTACAAACAATTTGTAGTACACCATAAATTCTAGGCTATCGATTTGTGAATGTCAACGAGTTTCAAAACTGTCACCTCTATATTTTTTGTTATTTAATTTTTAAAAAATAAGCATTTATATTTAAAGACACAAGTATTTTACATCTTTTTTACTAATTATAATTTTCGTTATTATTTAATAATTCATTATTACACAAGCATTTTTGTTGATTTTTTCATTTTTAATATTTTATTAAAATAATAGAATTTATTTTAATATTTTTATATAAAAATATATGCGATTTTTTTTATATTTTCACTGTCAATTAAAAAAAAACGTCAAGCTAATCTAGTTAGCTTGACGTATATTTCATTTATTTATTTATTTTCTTGTTCTTTTGTTTCAATCGCGTAATCTGTTCCTTTGATAATATTTTTGTTATAAAAGTCAGATTTTTTACTGATTTCGTTGATATATTTATCTTGTCCAAGTTCTTCCATCAATGTCGGTTTATCTGAATACAAGTTGGTTCCTAAGCCTAAACGATCTCCTTCGATTTTTGCGCCTAAAGCAGCAAGTGTCGTTGGAAACATGTCTGTTGCATTGAACGTGCGTTCTTGATTGGATTTTTCAACTGTTGTAGGAGAATTTAAGATGACATTGTAAACACTGCGTTGATAATCGTCAGGTATACTTTGAGTATATTTCCGATCCATTGTCGGATGATCTCCTACGATGACAATCGTCGTATCGGGATAAAATGGTTGTTCCTTGATCCAATTCACAAAATCAAATACTTGCTGATCAGAATAATGGATCACATTACGGTATTGATCATTAAATAAATTAGGTGTTTGATCTGAAGCATATCCATCCTCAAAATGCGTATCTGTTGTTAGCATCGTAAAGTTGAACGGTTCACCTTTATTGGCAAGCTCTGTAATCGAGTCTTTCGCAAACGGGAATAACTTTTCATCTTCTACTCCCCACCAAACAGAATAGTCTTGTGGAATCAGTTGTTGTCCTTTAATCCAAAAATAGTCTCTAATCTCGTATTCACCATGATTCATAAAATACTTATCTCGTCCACCAAATGAAGCTGGTGATCCAATATAAAGCATCTGGTTATATCCTTCATCGTGTAATACTTCTCCTAAAGCATACGCCCCCGGCATGAAACTATCTCCTTTGCCGCCGTAATCATTGACATCGATCCCACCGCTCGTTCGTAACGGCAGACCTGACGTTTGTGCAAACATCGAACTTACTGTTTGATTGGCACCAGGGATTGAAATCATGCCGCCAAGCTGATCGGTATTTGAAAAACTAGTTCCTTCATTCAACGCATAGTTCGTCAAATTAGGAATTAAACTTCTATCTTCTGCACCACCATTTTCTTTAGCAGCGTACGTATTTTCCATTGATTCTAAATAAATATAGATCAAATTACGTTTTTTTTCTGGAAAAACAATTTCAGTCTGTTTCGTATCGACATACGATTCGTCATAAATTTTTGTTTTTTCAAAATAATAAGCTTTCACATCCGCATATCCTAGTGCATGAATACCTAACCCAGTCATGGTAAACACATAAACAAGTACAATACCGACTAACGTGACTGGTTTTAGATACCAATGAGTTTTCTGTTTACGACGATCAATAAAATATTGAAGGATATAAAGAAATGGTAACGATAACCAAATCGTTAGAAAAGCACTGTTAAGTAAAGGGCCTTTTAGATATGCAAATAGATGCGTATTGTCACTACCTTCTAACGGTTGGCTCAACGTAAACACGATTTGATCAAAACGTAAGTTTCCAAAGTAACTCATTGCCCAATCACTTGAAAAGAAAAATAAGGTACTCAAAAAGATACCGATTCCAATGATAACTGCACTAAAGCTATATTTCAACGTCCACTTCAACTGAACTTTTGGCAAATATTCTAAAAGATAGCGCCCTAAGTAATACACCCCAAACATAAAAAAGAATACCAAGCCCACAGCCAATGTATGATTTTCATTTGGCGGAAATGGGACTAATAGACTGATTTTATGCATGAACGGCAATCCGAAACGCTTCCAAACAAAAAAGTTTGTTACAATCTCAGCTAAAGCAAACCAAGCAAACAGTGCATATGTATTCATGTTTCGCTTAGGCTTTTCTAAAAAGCCTAATATCACTAAACTGATTCCTACAGTCAATAAAATAACTATCACCTTCTCTATATAAATTGCCTTTCTATTATACTAATTCTATTCATATAACACAACGGAATTTACTTAACTTAAAAAAACATCAACAAACTTCATAAAAAGTTCGTTGATGTTTTCTTAGCGCTTCATAATTACATACACACGTTGAGAATCTACATAAATATCCCAAAAATAATTTGAAACGACTTGCTCTTTTTCCGCAGTATCAAAATCCGTAAAGTCATATGGTTGTAAAGACATGTCCATATTGCTCATACGTTGGAATAACATCAAATTAAACCAACTCATGTCTCCGTTTCGTGGCACCAATTGCTTGATAATCGGATAATTAATACTTGTACTTTCTAAAAGCGGGCTATCCTTAAACAAATTACTAATCCAGACTTCTTGACGTTCGTTGGTAACGGCTAAAGACAAATCTGCGGCTAATCGTTGCCCTTGTTGCTCAAATGATTGCTGCTGGTAGTTTAAAGTAGAGGCATATGTAAAACTAAAACTCATAAAATAAACTACTAAAAGACTTGGTATCCATCCGACTAAACGAAGTCGCTTACTCTCAAGTGCCTGTTGTCCAACTAAAATTCCTAAACTAGCAAAAAAGATACTGATCCCAACACCATATCGTGGCATAATCGTCACAAGAGGTTCACTAAAAATTAAAAGCACACCGTAACTAAAGATAAATAAACAAGCTAGATACACGCCTGTAAACAGCAAGGCGATCCATTTTGGTTGACGCGTTCGTTTCACAACTAAGACTACAAAACAAAGGATCATAACTACCGTGATCACTTGCCAGATTCGAGCTGAATAATCCCAAACCGTATGAAAATAAACAAGACTATTATGCAAAAAGGTCGCTGGAAGATCTGCAGCTTTCGCTACAGCGACCGTATTCCCACGGTTTGCGATTTCTGGATTTAGCGAAGATTCGAAGAAAAAAGCAATAAGCGCAAGGCAATAACTACTTGCTGCTACCCCTAACTTACTTAAAAATGCACGAATCTCAAACTGCGCAAATAAAAATTCGCGTGCGGCTAAGGTCAAGTATACACCTAGATAAATCCCGGACGAAGCTTGGTAGGTATTGCACATCAAAAAGACTCCTAAAAGACTTGCGATAAAAAATGACCCTTTACTAAAACGCCAAAATAAAAAGGGAAGAATGGAGAAGAGTATACTCAATGCCATATACGGGCTATCAAAACGAAAACTAATCATTTGTAACATCCACGGATTCAGCCCAAGTAAACTCGAAGCAAGCATCGCTCCAAATGAAGGTCGATTCCCCGCAAGGATATACGTTAAACACACACTAGATAACGTAAGCAGTGTCCCAGTTACAAAAAAAGACATATTTCCCAGATCAGTTAAATGTCGACTTCCTTGTAACACCCAAGAAGAAATCTCGCTTCCCCAACGTGAATAACTTGCAGCAAAATCGGTTATTCCTGTATTTTGGCGAAGAACATCATCGATATACGCATAATCTTTTGATCCAATCGTCAAGCATACGAGTTGATATAATCCAAAGAGCGTGAGAATCTTCCCTTTATTTTCCATCCAAAACGTTCGTTCAAACAATGCGATTTTCTCTTTTTCCATCGGCTTAGCCTTTTAGCATTTGTGCTAATGCTTCTTGCCAAGTTGGAATTACAAATCCTGTAGCTTTGGCTTTTGACAGGTCCATTACAGAATATTGCGGACGAGTGGCTTTTTGTGGAAACTGATCGCTAGTTACAGGTGCAACTTCTACAGCTTCATCTTTTAAAATCTCTGTCGCAAAATCAAACCATGTTGCACGATTATCATTGGATAAGTGATAAACACCATATTCTGCCTGTTGTGCTACTAAATACGTCATAAATTCAGCTAAAGTACGCGTCCACGTTGGACGTCCAAACTGATCATTCACAACGGTTAATTTAGGATGTGTTTGTGCTAATTTTTGCATCGTGAAGACAAAGTTGTGACCATATTGCCCAAACACCCAAGACGTACGAATAATGTAGTATTTACTCGCATACGTTTTAACAGCTTCTTCTCCTGCTAATTTTGTACGTCCATACTCATTTAATGGATTCGTTTCATCATCAACTGCGTATTCGCCATCTTTTTTCATCCCATCAAACACGTAGTCCGTACTGATATACACAAGGGTTGCGCCAACTGCTTCTGCGGCTTTTGCGACGTGTTTTGAACCCGCTACGTTGACAAGTTCGTTCAATGCTTTACCTTCATCTTCTGCTTTATCAACTGCCGTATATGCTGCACAATGGTAAATCACACTTGGGTTTAGTTCTTTAATAAACGCTAATGTTTTCGCTTCATCCGTAATATCTAGTTCTGTTGAATCTGTCGATATATAGTCTAGGCTTTGCTCATCTAAAAGATGACGCAATTCTGTTCCTAATTGTCCATTTCCACCTGTAAGTAAAATCATCTTTTTTGCTCCTTTTCATAAAGAAAGGCAGGAAGCTTCCTGCCTTTCCGCATCATTTAATTATTGGCCATTTTTCGCATACGTTGCTTCAACTGCGTCTTTTTCAGCTTTCCACCATGCTTCGTTTGCTTCATACCATTTGATCGTGTCAGCTAAACCAGATTCAAAGTTCGTAAATTCTGGTGTCCAACCCAATTCTTCACGTAATTTAGTTGAATCGATTGCATAACGTAAATCATGCCCTGGACGATCATTGACGTGATCATACGCGTCTTTTGGTTGTCCCATCAATTCTAAAATCAATTCAATCACAGTTTTGTTGTCTTCTTCACCGTCAGCGCCGATCAAGTAAGTTTCCCCGATACGACCTTTTGTTAGGATTGCCCAAACTGCTGAAGAATGATCATTTGTGTGGATCCAGTCACGAACATTTTTTCCATCTCCGTATAGCTTTGGACGAATACCGCTTAAGACGTTCGTAATTTGGCGTGGAATAAATTTTTCAATATGTTGATAAGGACCATAGTTATTTGAACAGTTTGAGATCGTCGCTTGTAATCCAAATGAACGAACCCATGCTTTCACTAATAAATCTGATCCGGCTTTTGTAGACGAGTATGGACTTGATGGATTGTAAGGCGTTTGATCAGTAAACTTTTCGCCTTCCCCTTCACCATGACCTGGAAGATCTTCACGTAATGGTAAATCGCCATACACTTCATCCGTCGATACATGATGGTAACGGACTTGATGATTGCGACATGCTTCGATCAACGTATATGTTCCAATCAAGTTCGTATGGACAAATGGATATGGATCTTTTAATGAATTGTCATTGTGCGATTCTGCTGCATAATGTACCACTGCGTCCGCTTCTTTGACTAAAGGTTCTACTACGCTCATATCCGCAATATCGCCTACCACAAGGGTAACACGATCTTCTGGTAAGCCAGCTAGATTTTCTTTATTTCCCGCATAAGTTAATTTATCTAATACAGTGACGTGAACTTCAGGATGATGGTTCACCACGTAATGAACGAAATTCGAGCCGATAAACCCTGCTCCACCGGTTACAATAATCTTTTTCATATAGACTCCTTAAATTTCCCCATAAACGAAGGGGTTTTCTGCTTCAAATTCTTTTAATGTTGGATGTTCTTTATCTTTATCCGATAATACAGCTTTAGTCAGATCCATTGGCCAATCAATCGCTAGATTTGGGTCATCAAAAGCGATCCCGCCATCTGCTTTTGCGTTATAATAATTGTCACATTTATACATGAAATTCACATTATCGGTCAATGTCATAAATCCATGTGCAAATCCTTTAGGAACCAATAATTGACGATGGTTGTGCTCAGATAGGATATACCCTTCCCACTGACCATATGTGGGGCTACCTTTCCGAATATCGACGATCACATCTAGCACAGCACCTGTGACCACACGGATCAATTTTGTTTGTGCGGCATCACCTTTTTGGAAATGCAAGCCGCGAATCACACCAGGTTGTGTCGATAACGAATGATTATCTTGGACAAAATCATGCGTGATACCTGCTGCATGGAAATCTTCTTGTGAGTAACTTTCAGTAAAGAAGCCACGATGATCGCCAAAAACAGCTGGTTCAATAATTTTTACGTCTTGTAATTTTGTATCGGTTACGTTAATTTTTCCCACAGTCTTACTCCTCAATCAATCGCAATAAATACTGACCGTATTGATTTTTTTTCAACGGTTGTGCGAGTTCTTTCAATTCTTCTTTTGTGATATAGCCCATACGATAAGAAATTTCTTCTAAGCACGCTACTTTTAGGTTTTGGCGTTTTTCGATCGTTTCGATAAACGTTGACGCTTCTAGTAACGATTCATGAGTCCCTGTATCTAACCAAGCAAATCCACGTCCCATAACTTCTACAGATAAGTCTCCGCGTTCTAAGTAGACTTTATTGACATCTGTGATCTCAAGCTCACCACGTTCAGATGGTTGGATATTTTTAGCGATCTCCACGACATCATTGTCATAAAAATAAAGTCCAGTCACTGCATAATTTGATTTTGGTTGCGTTGGTTTTTCTTCAATCGATAATGCACGCATCTCATCATCAAATTCAACCACACCAAAACGTTCTGGATCATTGACATGATAGCCAAATACCGTTGCGCCTGTTTCTTTTTGGGCAGCGCGTTGCAACATTTTAGACAAGCCGCCACCATAATAAATATTATCTCCTAAAACTAGGCAGACACTGTCGTCTCCGATAAAATCCGCACCTAAAACAAAGGCTTGAGCCAAGCCGTCTGGACTTGGTTGTACTTTATATTCGATATGTAGGCCTAATTCATGCCCATTTCCAAACAATTCTTCAAAACGAGGCGTATCTTGCGGTGTGGAAATAATTAAAATTTCTTTGATCCCCGCTAACATGAGTGTAGACATTGGGTAATAAATCATTGGTTTATCATAAATTGGCATCAATTGTTTTGATGTCGCACGAGTCAGTGGATACAAGCGTGTCCCTGAACCTCCTGCTAGGATAATTCCTTTCATAGAAAAAAGCTCCTTTGTTTTTTATTCGTAAGCATCTCGTGTTCTATTTTACCTATTTCAATTGATAAAAAAAAGGTTTTTTTATCAATTCGCATCATTTTTTAAAGATTAAGCGAGAAATCAATGCATTTATCAAGTTGTAACGCCAAATCAATTTTTGTTTACTAGAACTTGTCGTTTGAATTTCACTGGCATTTTGCTCATGTCGACGATAGTACACTAACGGTTCAGATAAAAAGTACACACGATTGCGTGCAACTAGACCTAGCCACATATCATGCATGGGAATATTTTTAGGAAATGGGAGCGCTTGATCAAGTAAGCTTTTACGCATCGCCATCCCTGCACCGATAAAACTGTTTTTTAAAATATTTCGATAAAAACCTGCTTTTACCTTCCGATAATGAAAATAAGAAGGATATAAAATTTGTTCTTGTTCGTCAACGATCGTCAAATCACTCACCACGACGTCAATATCAGGATGTTGTGAAAAAATTGCTCGCATTCTTTCGATTTTATTTTCTTTCCAAATATCATCTTGATCGGCTAAAAAAATCAGCTCTCCACAAGCATGAGACAATAAATGCTCAACATTTCGAATCACACCTTCTTGAGGTCCTTTGATCAATTTGATTCGCGGGTCCTGATAGGCTTGAACGAGTACACACGTTGTATCTGTCGACCCATCATCAGACACTATCAGTTCATCTTGTTCACCTAATTGTATCAAGATGCTATCGATTTGTTGGGTGATATAGCGTTCTCCATTATAGGCAGCCAAACAAACAGAAATCATTTTCCTACTCCTTTATAAAGTGAGTACCACTCACGAACTGTCATTTTCCAAAGCTTGCGGTTTTTGAGCGTTAAAAACTGTTTCGCACTTCTTAAAAGCAATTGTTTTTGATGTCTAGTGAATTGTGTTGTTTCATATTGCGTATAATAACGCGTTTCACTTGTTAAGATCGAGCGATAACGAGCAGTAGAAAGTGAACCATATGCAAAAACGGAGAGCTGATGATGTAACGTATATCCAGTCACTTCAACAGACTGTCGTCGTGCGTATACTTCAAAAAATATCCAGTGATCTAAAAAATCTAAAGGAAAAGCTTCATTGAACCCTCCGATTTCTTGTAAAAATTTGATGGACCATAACGTCCCAGAGTTGATCGCCATCACCCGCTGCTTGGTGATCCCTTCTTTTGGATAACGTATTGTACGATCGATATACTCATCTGCCAAAACAGGAGAGAGTTGCTTTTGGTCCATCATTTTAGGCAACACGCAAGCTACATCAGGATGGTTCGTCACGGCAAATTCTAAATAAGCAGGTGTGCACGACGTGTCTTGATCTAGCACAAGCAACCACTCACACTGATTTTGTTTCGCCCTATTGAATGCTTCATTATAGGCTGTAGCTAATCCTAGATTTCGTGGATCATGTTGATACGTTACGTTTTCTTTACATAGTATTGAATGTTGTTGCGGTTGTGTTGAATGATCATAGATGAGTACTTGCATCGATTCTGGTATAGAGTATTTCATAAAGGATTGACAAGCTGGGCTTTGATCGATAGCTAGATTGTATAAGACAATCACTACTTGAACCTTTGTTGCCATTAAAACAACCTCCATCCCCATTTATGAAAAAATTTGGCCATAGATTGTAAAAAAATCAAAAACAATTTTGGATTACGATGTGCACCTTTACCGTACAAGTGCGTCACTGTATCAAAAGGAGAATACAATAGACGATACCCTTTTTGTTCAAAGCGCAAACACAGATCATTGTCTTCAAAATACATAAAAAAGCGTTCATCAAATCCATTGATCGACTGAAATTTTGGAATATCAATCACCATAAAACAACCTGACCCCATACGAATCAGGGAATACTGATCATCTGGCAATGCGCGACACTCATAATCTGCTAGTCGCTTTTCAAATAGTCGTTTGACAAAACGAAAAGGCACAAAGCGTAGCATATAGTCAAAGACGGTTAATTTATGACGCACCAAATATTGCGTCGTCTGATCTTCATTCAATACTTTAGGGCTGACACCTGCCAACGTATGATCTTCTGTCAAAAGCCGTGTCAGTTGATCCAAAGTCGCTTGTGTCACTAAAATATCTGGATTACAAATAACACCAATTGCTGAATGTTGCGTCAAAAAAATTTGATTATGACCGTGACCAAATCCTTTATTTTCACTACCTTCTAGGACATGAACAAAGTCATATTGTCGCAAACGCGCCACGTATTCTTTTTCTGAAGCATTATCATAAATAATCACTTGGTATTTTGGATGGGGTAAAAAAGTAGCAAAGTGATCCAACGTTTGGAAAATATCTTTGCTATTATGGGTTACGATCCCAATAATTATCGGTTCCATTTCAGTCATCCTAACTATCGTTTTCTTCATTGGGCCATTATACCATAACTCCAATTCACAAAACGAAAAAACTACTGGAAAGAACCGATTCCAGTAGTTTCTTTACATTAACTAAAAAAATAGCTATTGACGATAGGTTTTTTGATATCAAATAACGTTACTTCGATCAATGGATGTTTTTTCGCAGTCGCTTGATCGATCCATTCACATTGTTCTACTTCAAATACAATGGATTCTGATCGAATTTCGTTTACTTTGCCTGTCATCGATCGTTTAAATTGCTGTGGTTTCACTTCATAGCGTTCTCCAACTTGAATTTTCTCCCAATGTCCCATAGTCACATACCCCATTTTCTTTATTTTCAGTACACTATTAGTTTTAACATGTCTAACCAAAATAGACAAGTTATTTTTGTGAAAAAAATTAAAAACAAAAAAGGGAGTGTGACAAAAGTCTGTCACACCCCCTAAAAAACGAATAAACGGCGTTCCAGAAGTAGCTCCTAAGGAAACAAGCCGAATCATTACCGAAATAGATGAACCTATTATCGGCATGATTCGGCTTGTTTCTTGGAGCTGGTCACTTCTGTCACAGCCTCTTTTTTACTTTATGGATAAATACGATTTAAAAGACGTGGGAATGGAATGGCTTCACGAACATGTTCGATACCTGATAACCAAGTTACCGTACGTTCTAAACCTAAACCAAAGCCAGAATGTGGCACAGAGCCATATTTTCTAAGATCCAAATACCAAGAGTATTCATTTTCATCCAAACCGTGTGCTTTAATTTGTTCTAATAAGAATTCATAATCAGTCGCACGTTCGGAACCACCAATGATTTCACCATATCCTTCTGGTGCGATCATGTCGGCACAAATCACTACGTCTTCACGAGTTGGATGTGGTTTCATGTAGAATGGTTTGATCGCTTTTGGATAATTTAAAATAAAGACAGGTTGATCAAATGAATTGGCAATAAATGTTTCATGCGGAGAACCAAAATCATCTCCCCACGTAATGTCTTCAAAGCCATTTTCTTGTAATAACGTTACGGCATCATCGTATGAGATACGAGGGAATGGTAATGTTGTATATTTTTCTAATACACTACGGTCACGGCCTAAAACATCTAACGCATAATCACAGTTATCTAATACGCTTTGAACTAAAAAGGCTACGTATTGTTCTTGGACTTCTAAGCTTTCTTCTTGATGCGTGAAGGCCATTTCTGGTTCGATCATCCAAAACTCGATCAAATGACGACGTGTTTTAGATTTTTCCGCACGGAAGGTTGGACCAAATGAAAAGACTTTTCCAAAGGCCATCGCAGCAGCTTCCATATACAATTGACCAGACTGTGATAAGTATGCTTTTTGATCAAAGTAATTGGTTTCAAATAAATCAGTCGTGCCTTCTGGTGCAGAACCAGTTAAGATCGGCGGATCGATTTTAACAAAGTTGTTGTTATTGAAAAATTCGTATGTTGCACGGATGATTTCATTTCGAATTTGCATAATCGCATGTTGACGAGAAGAACGCAACCATAAATGACGATGGTCCATTAAAAAGTCTGTTCCATGTTCTTTTGGTGTGATTGGGTAATCTTGGCTTTCTCCTACGACTTCGATTGCGGTTACCCCAATCTCATAGCCAAATTTAGAACGTGTATCTTCACGAATTTCGCCGGTAATTAATACAGCGGTCTCTTGTGTTAACCCTTTTGCTAAAGTAAACACTTCTTCAGGAACTTCGCTTTTCACGACGATCCCTTGGAAAAAGGCTGTTCCGTCACGTAATTGTAAAAAGGCGATCTTTCCACTTGAGCGTTTGTTCGCTACCCAAGCACCGATTTGTACCACTTCACCAACGTGATGTTTTGCTTCGATAATTTGTATTTGTTTCACGAGTGTCTCTCCTATCTTTTACTGTCATCCTTCAAAGGATATTACTTTTTTTGTTTTTTTTCAACAAATTTTTTGATTCTAGCCACCGCTTCATCTAAAGTCTGTTGATCTGCTGCATAGCTTAAACGAATATGTTGGGCTGCTCCAAAGGCTTTGCCTGTCACTACAGCTACATTTGCTTCATACAGCAAGTCGTCGACAAAATCATCGACATCCGTGTAACCACATAATTCAAGTGTTTGTTGAACATTTGGGAAAAAGTAAAACGCGCCCGCTGGCAATAAGACGTCAAATCCGGGTATCTCTTGAAGTGCCTCAAACATTGTATTACGTCTGATCTCAAAAGCTTGGCGCATCTCTTCTACTTTTGTTTGATCGCCTACTAACGCTTCCACTGCGGCATATTGGCTGACTGCAGTCGGATTACTAGTTGCTTGGGATGCAATATCGATCATCGCATTAATGATCGTTTGATTTCCAACAGCAAATCCAATACGCCAGCCTGTCATAGCATATGTTTTCGAGACACCATTGATGATGATCGTTTGTTCTTTGATTTTTTCAGATAAGGATACGATTGGTGTAAATGTTTCTTCACCATATACTAGTCGTCCATAAATATCATCAGCGATGATCAAAATGTCATGTGCGACTGCCCACTCTCCAATTTCTTTCAATTGCAGTTTAGAATAAATCATTCCTGTAGGATTAGAAGGCGAATTTAGTAAGATTGCTTTTGTCCGTGGTGTACGAGCAGCCTCTAATTGTTCGACCATCACTTGAAAATTTTGTGCACTCGTAGTCTCAACAAACACTGATCTTCCTTGTGCTAGTTTGATTTGTTCACTATAACTGACCCAATAAGGAGTTGGAATGATCACTTCATCTCCCTCATCTAAAATCGCTTGAAAAACCAAATAGAGCGCATATTTTGCCCCGTCGGTCACGATCGTTTGCGAGGGAGTGTACGTTACGTGATAAAATTTTTCTAGATACTCTACAATTGCTTGTCTCAATTCAGGGATACCAGCAGTTGCTGTATAGTAACTTGCTTTTCCATTTTTGATTACTTCGATTGCAGCATTTTGGATCGTTTCAGGAGTTGCAAAATCTGGCTCTCCTACCGTTAAACTTAAAATATCTTTGCCTTGCGCTTGCAATTGTTTTGCTTTAGTCGAGGCTTTTAATGTTGCTGAAGGTTCAATATTTTGTGCTCTTGTTGATAAGTTCATCGATCCATCTCCTTAAAAATCAAATATTTTGTTGTTCTTTGATTATTTTCCCATCAGAAAAAGATACATAATAATAATTCAATGCACCATCTTTTGATTTGGTAATCACTTCCCATACAGGTTGATCATTTAGCATCCCTAAATTTTCTTTGTAAACATTTTGATCAGCATGTGCTTGCAAAACAACTGATTTTGCTTCATTTTGATCGATTCCAGATTGCATTTCACGCACTTTGATATTCGTACCATCTTTTGGGATAAAGACTGCGATCGTCTGATTTTGTTTATTTTCTCCTACAACCGTATAAGAAGTTCCATTCTTACTCAAGCGATAAAATTGATCGACAGTTTCAATATTCCCATATTTTTGAGCAAGTTCTGTTGCTTCTTTTTTCGCTTGACGCATCGGTTGCGTCGCTTGCAAATAAATGATCGCAGTACCCGCAATGGTAACTAGTAGTACAACGATGAGACTAAATAACACAATCGTGATACGTTTTTCTTTTTTTGATAAATGAGTAGACACCAGTTTTCGCTCCTTTTGCTAATGGGTTATATTATAACAAATTTTTAGATTCTGAGGCATTTTTTTCCTGATTTGTTGCAAAAAAATCTTCAATCGCCACTACGGCCTCTTGAATCGTTCCATTCACTGCTGGCAATTCTCGTGGTAAAGAACGAATAAAGTCTGCTCCATATGAAGCAGTAAGTAAGCGCGAATCAAGCACGACCATCATTCCTTTGTCTGACGTCGATCGAATCAAACGTCCAAATCCTTGACGCAGTTTCATGACCGCTTTTGGGAGCGCTTCTGCTTGAAAGGCGTTTTTTCCTAAAGATTCAAGATAAGCATACTTAGCTTGCACAAGTGGACGTTTGGGATTTTCAAATGGTAACTTGGTGACCACTAAAAGGTGCAACTGATTTCCCGGTAAATCGACCCCTTCCCAGAAACTATCTGCACCAAATAAAATCGATTGATTGGATTGTGAAAATCGCTTCAATAATTTTTGACGCGAACCTCCAATACCTTGTGCTAAGATTTCGCGTCCTGCTTGTAAAAATTCGAAATGCAGTGCTTGGTATACTGCTTGTAGTTGTTCATGAGAAGTAAACAACACCAAAATCGATTCTGAGTAGTGTTGAAACAACGTACGTAGCTGCTCGATTAGCCGTTGTGTTGGATCACTTGTTGGACGTGCTACAACAGTAAACAAACGTGCTTGTTTTGCATAATCAAACTCTGTAGGCAAACGCAAAACAGGAGTGGCTAATCCGAGTTGTTCTGGTAAATAATTGGGACGATCTTGCGTTGTTAATGTAGCCCCTAAATATGCAATACGCTGATACCGCGCATAAAAACTTTTCGTGGTGATATCGGTTGCGTTTAGATCAATCGTTTCAAAATACATGTTTCGAATGTGCTTAGTATATACTATCCGTCGTAAATGCGACAGTCCATTTGTATAGAAAAAATGTTGGAAAGCTTGTTGCTGTTGTTTCACTTGAGCAAACAGTTCTGCTTTTTCTCCTGCATATTCTGGCATCTCTTGTAAGAGTACTTCCTCAAATTGGGCAATCAACGTCAACATATCTCGAAATGTTTGTTGTACTCGTTGGATCGTTCGCTCGACGACAATCGGTAAAGAGTCTCTTGTCGCATCTTCTACGATCCATTCTACCGTTTGTACAGGTTTTAGCTCATAAAAATATTCGGATAGTTGAAGACTTGTTTCATCCAATTGATCTAACAATCTAAAAAATAGCGCTACTTGAGGGTCGTTTTGTTGAGGCCACTTACTTTCTTTTAATCCTTGAACCACTTGATTGAGTTGTTGAGAATTGAACGCTACGGTAGCGACTCGTTCTAAAGCCGCTGGTAAGTGATGTGCTTCATCGATAAGCAAGTACGGACTTTTAGGTAAAATCGGCTGATCACGTTTAGATTCATGTGCTAAAAAAGCATGATTCACAATAATCAGATTGCTTTGATGCATTTTCGCATACAACCGTCGCAAAAAGTCCCAATTATAAAAAGCGGATTGGGACGAGATAAAATCAACACCTAAATGTGTGACTTGCGTAAAAAACAAATGATCTAAACGTAAAAGATTCAGTTCATCTAAATCGCCCGTAGTAGTTTGTGTCAGCCAAACTAAAATCATCATTTGAAATAACGCATATTGTTTCATCTCTGTCTGTTTCCCTAATGTTTTTTGGAACCGTTCAAGATCGAGATAGTGTTTATGGCTTTTCACAACAACCGCTTGTAACGGATATGGACTAATTTGATTAAGCTGTAAAATATCTCGTTGTAACAGTTGATGCTGTAATAAAATCGATGCTGTACTAATAATTAAAGGATTTTTAGCTGTCGCCAAAAAACTACTTGGAAATAAATAGCCAACTGTTTTTCCGCTGCCCGTTTCAGCTTCTATAAAACAATTTTTATCACTCGTTTGAGCACTAAAATGAGCAAAGACTTGATCCATCAACAATTGCTGGCTTTTACGATACCCCAATTGCTCTTTGAACCATTGGGCTTTTTCTTCTTTTGAAGATGGATAAGTACGTGTATATGACGGTGATTCGTATAGTCTATATTCAGGTTTCACTAACGCAAGCTGCTCTACGACTTGTAGATGATCTGGTAATGGACGTAAGCTTTCTCGCATTTCACGATAGATTGATTCAATAAACAGATTGGTCTGCATCGACAAGTGACGTGCACACTCCGTAATTTTTTCCATCGTGATCAGCGGCAACTGTCGCATTTTTTCTTCAATAGTTAAAAAAAGTTTTGCGGTTACTTCCGCATCACTATCGGCTTGGTGAGGCATATCGTGTGTAAATGCTAAACTTTCAGCTAAATCGCCTAATCGGAAACTCACTTCTGTGGGTAAAAAAATCTGTGCTAGTTCTACAGTATCGATTCCATTTAGCGTTAGTTCAGGCAGACCACAACGCATTAATTCCGCACTTAAAAAGCGATAGTCAAAATGAATATTATGTGCGACAAAAACCGTATCGCTCAACAATTGATAAATCGTTTCTGCTACATCTTCAAAATAAGGTGCGTGTTTTACTTTTCGATTATCAACTTGTGTTAAATGTTGGATTTGTTTTGAAATCGGTCGATCTGGATTAATATCTGTTGCAAACCGGCCAACGATTTCCCCTTCTTGAATCAATACACAACCAAATTGAAAAATTCGATCCTCTTTAGGATTCGTTCCAGTTGTCTCTAAATCGACAACCGCATAAGTGGTTTTCATCGAATTCCTCCTCTACATACCTGTCAAATTATACTACAGTTTTAATTCCACGACTAGAATCCAATTGTCCAGAAAAGAAAATGATGAGAACACTTGAATTTATGTAATACTCGCGTTATGCTAACTAATGGATTCGCCCTTGTAGTTAAACGGATATAACAGACCCCTCCTAAGGGCCAATTATCAGTTCGATTCTGGTCAAGGGCGTCAAAAAGCACACAAGTCTCCACTTGAGACTTGTGTGCTTTTTATTATTTTTGACGTTTGCCTTTGTTTTTTTGACTAGCAGTACGTACTTTTTTCTTTTTCATTTTTGGTTTGGATACAGGAACGTTCTCTTGAACCTGTCTTACTTTTTCAACTGGTTGCGCTTTATCTGTTACATGAGAACTGGATGCATCCTGAGTCCGTTTAGACTCTGTTGATCTTGTTTTTTTCATCGCGACTTCTGCTACCGGTTTGGTCGTCGTCAACTGTCCTCCATGCAAGAAAACTTCTTGTCCTTTAATCTGCATTTGACTCATGATCTTACGATGATCCCGTTGGCTTTGAGGTGTCACTAGCGTCAATACCACTCCATCTGCACCCATTCTACCTACGCGACCAGCACGGTGCAAGTAACTTTCTTTCGTTAACGGAACATCCACATTGACCACATAAGGCAAGCCTTGTAGATCTAAGCCTCTTGCTGCTAAATCTGTTGTTAGTAAAGCCGTCACTTGTTGTTTTTTGAAGGCGTTTAAAGCCAATCGGCGCATTTCTTTACTTTGATCTGAAGCCAGCGAAGCTACTTTAACGCCATTAAACAAAAGTTTTTCCTCTGCGCTACCTAGTTCACTGAGCTGGTTAAAAAACAACAATCCTTGAAAAGCATCGATATAACATAAACGACGTAGCGTATCCACGATCTTACGTGGAGAAACGTTCAAATAATAATGGAGGATCTCTCCTTGACTATCGTCGATATCGGTTGTATCGATCACCATGATATCACGATCGATCAAGGCTTTTACTTCTTCTAAAGCCTGTGATGCAGTAGCGGAAAAGAAAGAAAAAGTCGTTTTTCTTCCTAAGCGTTGCACGATCTCTTTGACTAAACCTTGAGTATCATCTTTGACCAATTGATCGGCTTCATCTAAAATCAACGATTGTACTTGAAACGCATTGATCTTTTTCGCTTTGATCAGTTCTAATACACGACCTGGCGTTCCAATAATGACTTCTGGTTTCTTTTTGAGCTGCTCGATTTGGCGTTTGACATTTGCACCACCAATACATGATTGACAAGTTAAATCTAAAGGCGTTGCCCATTCTTTCGCCACTTCATAAACTTGTACTGCAAGTTCTTGTGATGAAGTTAAAATCAGTAATTGGTTCCCACCTTTTGATTCGACTTGTTGTAAAGCCGGCAATAAATACGCTATCGTTTTACCAGATCCTGTTGGTGAAACAGCTAATATAGACTCTTTTTGACACATTGGTTTGTAGACTTGTTGTTGGATGGCAGTTGGTTGACGAAACTCTTTGTCTTCCCATAATGTTTGCCATGCTAAAGGTAATTGTTTAATTTCCATATGATCCTCAATTCATTTTTTGATCTGCTGGGAAATGAATTCCAGCTTTTTGTCTCATTTCATATAATACCAGATTTACGCTTCGTGACAATTCAACTAACTCTTCATATTGCGTTGCTGTTTTGGCTTTATCGATAGATGTTAAAAGGTCTGCAAATGCACACGCCTCTTCATACAAAGGATTTTCATGTGCTTTTTGTAAAGCAAGCGTTGCTTCTGTTTTGGTCTGGCGGTTTGTCTGAGTTGCAGAAGTAATCACATTAATTCCATCTAATACAATCGTTCCATCAGTTAAATAGATTTCAGATGGAGCAAAAGAATCTGCAGTTTTTCCAAAATGCACCGAAACATCAAATCCATCGTAATGTAAGATTCCATAACCGGAACCATCGACACCTGTACGAATTTTTTGAGCATAATATTCTACAGTTTGCGGTTGGCCAAACAAGCCTACTGCCGCATAAATTGGATAGACACCTAGATCCATCAAGGCGCCTCCAGAAAATTCCAAAGAGAAAATATTCGGAACATCTCCAGCTAATACATCATCATAACGAGATGAATACTTCATATAGGTGAAGCTTGCACCCATGATCTGGTTGAGCGTTGGCAATTGGTTTTTGAGCACTTGAAAATTATGTTCGTGAATATTTCGTGCCCCTTCGAAGTAACATACTTTATGAAGATTGGCCAAGTCAATAATTTCATTCATTTCTGCTGGATTCGAAAATGCGGGTTTTTCTACGATCACATGTTTTCCATTTAAAATGGCTTGTTTTGCTTGTTCAAAATGAAGAGCATTTGGTGAAGCAATATACACAACTTCTAACTGTTTATCCTGAAAAAACTCTTCTAAATGTGTGTAGGACTGTACATTATCTTGCATAGATTCTTCAATAAACTCGGTTGCGGAACTTTGTCTGCGCGAATACACACTATGCAACGCATAACGTTTACTTGATACTGCTGCTTGAACAAATTGTTGTGAAATCCAATTGGTGCCAATAATCCCTAATTTTAACATATGCTTTCCCCATTCCATTTTTTATTATCATAAACGATTTAACGCTTTAAAAGTGTAGAATGATGCTTTTCTAATTCAATGCTCGATTCGATTGGACAATACAACCACAACTCTCCTGGTGTATCTGTTGCGGCATAAAACTCTTGAATGGCACCTGTAAGAATGACTTGTTCTTTTGGTAAAATCACTTCAAATATTTCTTTTACTGTCTGATCGACTAATAAGACATTTGTTTTTAAGACTAAATAATCTTGATCTGGAAGCTCCCAATACGTCCATCCCTTTGGTGCTACCGTGCCTTTTTTCACTTGAATCCCTGCAAGATATAGACCTTCTTTTTCCGGAGGAGCTAAAAAAGTATCTTGATCACTTGAAATTCCCCAGCAATCAACTGTTTCTTCTGTTAATGGCTGTGTAAATAGCGGCTGTAATTCCGTTAGATATTGTTCAAATTCAAACCAGAGCAATTGGATCCATGTACTTGTTTCATCAGATTGCTGCCGCCCTAGACGACCAAGGATCGCCAAATCATGTATTCTTTTTTTATAGTAGTCCATCACACGTCTCCTTTCTTAAATAAAATAACCTCCATAATTTATATTTACGCTATACAAAACTTCGTATAATTCGCTATACTGTAAAAGAGGAGTTGACTATATGCATATTTTACCATTATTTTTTTTCTTACTCTATTATAGTTTGGGATTTTGGCTACTTTTTCGTTGGCGAAAAAAACAAATCGAACCCCAGCAATTTTTTTATCAAGGTACTTGGCTGCTTATTGCCATTATTGGCTACACAAGCGTATTAGAAGCATTAAATGGTAGTTTCTTTTTTGCTATCCCATTGTTCTTTTTTGCCTTATTTTTCTTTAGTTACAGGAGGCAAAAAGCCCGTACCTTAAATGGATTTTTGTTTAATTTATTTATTGTCGTATATGGTGCCTACTTGATTTACGCCACAATGACCACGCGAGATCTTTTAATTGCAGGCTTATTCTTTTTCGCATTTGTGGTTGTTATTTTAGCAGCGACTTTAGGCATTATTGGATTGATTATCTTCTTATACTGGAATGCTTTTATTGTGATGAAACGCGAATCTCGCTCGATTGCAAATCTACTCACTTTACTACTTGCGATTGCGTTAACGATTTATGTCGTGATCACTTTCTTTGTCACACAAAATTCTGCTTGGTATATCGCGCTTCCTGTGACACTATTGACGTTAACTTTAGGGTATTTGTTTTTAGTTTTTGTCAATTTTTTAACCATTTCAATTTTATACCAATTTAATCAACCAAGAAAACGTCAGGATTTTATTATCGTTTTAGGTGCAGGACTGATCAACGGTGAACGCGTGACTCCGCTCTTGGCTAGACGAATTGACAAAGCGATTTTATTTTACCGGGAACAAAAAATCAAAACTGGACATCCATTGAAGTTTATTATGTCTGGTGGACAAGGACCAGATGAAAAAGTTCCTGAAGCTGTGGCGATGCAACAGTATGCGTTGGAACAAGGAATTCCGCATGAAGATATCTTATTAGAAGCCAATTCTACAACGACTTATGAAAATATGATGTTTTCAAAATCAATCATCGATGCTCAAGGTCTAAAACAGGCAAAAGTCATTTTTGCATCGAACAACTACCATATCTTTAGAGCGGCTATTTTTGCAAAAGAAGCCAACTTAGATGCAGATGGAATTGGGGCAAAAACAGCCTTTTACTATTTACCAAATGCATTCTTACGTGAATTTGCGGCTATGCTCAAAATGAAAAAGCATCGCCATGCACTTATTTTAGGAATTTTATTTGTTTTAATCACTGCAGTCAGTTTATTCAATGTCATTTTATCTTAAAAAAAACTGTAGCCAAACGGCTACAGTTTTTTTTAACGTTGTTCAGTTGAAACAGATTTTCTTAATAATTTTTCTTTAAATAATTTGGTCATTGGTGTTGCCGCTTCTTTGATCGCACAATATTTATCCACCATTGTGACGATGTAGCTTTCTTTATATTTCGGTGGAGCAATCGTTGCTCCCCACATATGTTTGATAATGATATCACGTTCAACTTCTGAAAGTTCAGTGATTTTTTCCGCATTTTTCACGGCAATTCGAGGATGCATGTACGCATGACTACCTCCATCAAACTTCGTTGTCCGCCAATCATAATAAAACATATCGTGTAATAAGCCTGCACGCGCTACAGCACGTGCATCAGCATTTGTTTTTTTTGCAATTTGATAGCTGTGGTAAGAAACACTAATCGAATGGTCTAAGCGAGTCGAGTGAAGATGTTGTACGAACTCGGCTAAACGTTGAACCTCTGGGTGTTCCAATAAATCTGCTACATAAGACATATACTCGGCATCTTGTTTCCATTTTTCTGTCATAAATTTGTACGCCACCTTTTCATTCTGTACAATTGTGTACAAGAAAAAGTATAGCACGCTGATTAGAACTCTTCTAACGAAATTGGCCAATTTTATCATTGTTTAATCATTTCTTATAAAAACTAAATTTTAGCCTAAATCTCCTATCTACTTGAAATTTGAGCTATTTTTCCAAAAAATGATACATCAACACTCCAGCAGCAACGCCAACATTTAACGACTCAGCTTTTCCAAATAAAGGAATATAAAGATTTTTTGTGGTACGTTGGAGTAACTCCAAACGTACACCTTGCCCTTCATTTCCTAAAATCAATGCCACATGAGTCGTGGGTACAACCTGACGATAATCGACTGCCTGTTCATTTAATTCTGTACCATAAACCGGAATATTTGCTTGTTCAAACTGAGCGCAGACTTCCATAAGATCTTGTTGGATGACCGGTAAATGAAAATGACTTCCTTGCATGCTTCGCAATACTTTAGGATGGAATAGATCCACTGTTCCTTTCCCTAGAATCACTCCTGAAAATCCAGCAGCATCTGCCGTACGGATCATTGTCCCAACATTTCCAGGGTCTTGGACTTGATCTAAACAAAGCCATTTCCCTTGTGTTAAATCGACAACAATCTCTTTCATATGAAGCACAGCTAAGATTCCTTGTGGCGTGACCGCATCAGTCAACGTATCAAAAATAGCATCCGAGACAAATGTATAATCTAGTTGTTGGCTGTGAAGCCAGTTTTGCCATTCATGCAAGCCTCTTGAGTTTACAAAAATGTGCTCAAGATCTTGATTTGTGTGAACGGCTTCTTCAACTAGATGAAATCCTTCGATCACGTAACGTTGACTTTGATCACGATATTTTTTTTGCTGTAGTTTTTTTAATTCTTTAATTAGTCCATTTGATTTTGATGTAATTTCGTTCATACTTTCACCTCAATTGGCATTATAGCATGGATTTAGTATAATCAAACTACCGAATACAGTTTCTAAAGGAGGATATTATGCGTACAGTGAATATAAGAGTAAGTGGTCGTGTTCAAGGAGTGGGCTTTCGCTACTTGACTAAACTAGCAGCAGATGAAAAACAGATTACTGGTTCCGTTAAAAACGAAGAGAATGGAGATGTCACGATCGTCGCACAAGGACCAGAATCTACGATTGCTTTTTTTATCCAAACCGTCAAATCTTCTCCTTCTCCGATGGGAAAAGTTAAAAAAATGGTGGTCCATGAACTACCAAATGAACCACACTATACTTCTTTTGAGGTTCTTTACTAATTCTTAAGTCTTTAGAATAGAACGGATGTTTTTGCTTCGTGTGATTGAAAAGACACGAAAACTTTAGTATAGTTAACTTTGTCTAAATTACATGAAAAGGAAGAAATAAATGAAAAATAAGAAAACTTGGTTCTTAGCAAGCGGTCTATTCACGCTGTTGTTCTTTTTATCGGGTTGTGTAAAAACAATCGAACAAAATGGTACTCGAGTTCCCGATCCAGATGGGTTCATCTATAAAACGTTGGTCGTGCCTCTAGGCGGGTTTTTAACCTATCTAGCCGAAAACTTTAACTGGGGCTTTGGTCTGGCTATCATTATTGTGACCATTATCGTCCGCATTATTTTACTTCCAATGGGCATTAGTCAATCGAAAAAAGCAATGGTTCAAGCAGAAAAAATGCAGTACTTGAAACCACAAATCGATATCGCCCAAGCGAATATGAAAAAGGCAACAACAAAAGAAGACCAAATGCAAGCGCAAATGCAAATGCAACAAGTCTACAAAGAAAATAGCGTCAGTATGTTTGGCGGAATCGGATGTCTTCCGCTCTTGATCCAAATGCCGATTTTCTCTGCGCTTTATTTTACAGTAAGTTATACGCAAGGAATCAACAGTGCTTCCTTCCTAGGTATCGACCTTGGAAAATCTAGTTTGATCTTAGTGATCTTAGCTGGATTATCTTATGTTGGGCAAGGATATCTGTCGTTGATCGGAGTTCCAGAAGAACAAAAGAAAACGATGCGCAGTATGTTGATCGTCTCACCTTTGATGATTGTTTTTATTTCATTTAGTGCCCCAGCCGGAGTAACACTTTATTGGGTTGTCGGTGGGATTTTCAGTTGTGTACAAACCTTTATTACAAACGTCTTGATGAAACCAAGAATTAAACAAAAAATTGCAGCTGAAATGGAAAAAAATCCACCAAAAATTGTCGTGACTCCTACGGTAAAAGATGTAACACCTGATCAAGCTGCACCAAAAGCGAAAGCTAAACCGATCAATGCACCTAAAAATGGTCGCAATGCTGGAAAACAACAAAAACGTAAATAAAAAAAGCGTTCAGAGAAATTCTCTGAACGTTTTTTCTATTTGGTCATCAATTGATCTAAACTGGCAACAGTTAATGCAAGTTTAGCTAGACGGGTCAACATCGCTAAACGGTTTTGACGAACGCGTTCGTCTTCTACCATGACCATCGTTTGCTCAAAATAAGCATCGATCGGTGCTTGTAAAGCCATTAAAGCAAGGTAGTTTTCTTCTAATGTACGAGATAAGAACTCATTTTCTACAGCTTGAATCGCGTCATACAACTCATGCTCTGCTTGATTTTCAAATAATGCTGCATCGACTGTGACATCTGTTAGCTCTTGTTTTTTCGCTAAATTGATCACACGCGTCAAGGCCTCGATCGATGGTTTAAATTCTGCATCTTGAACATGTTGATTCAATACAGTAGCGGCTTCAAACATCTGGCTAAGATCGGTTTGATTGGAATTTACGACCGCGTCAATAATATCATGACGGATCGCTTTAGTTGCTAAGAATTGGCGCACACGTCCGTTTAAAAAGTCTAAAAATGGCGTGTGATCATCTAATTGGATATTTAATTCAGCCAGATCTTCCGCTACTGCGGCTTTGATTTCTTCACGCAATTTCAGTAATGAAAGATTCCACTCTTGTTGTTCAATGATACGAATGATCCCGTATGTTTGACGACGTAGTGCAAATGGATCGTTTGACCCGCTTGGTACCATCCCCGCTGCAAAGAAAGTCAATAAACTATCTAGTTTATCGGCTACAGCTAACACAGCGCCAATCGCAGACTCTGGTAATGCCCCATCACTAGAAATTGGTAAGTAATGCTCACGGATCGCTTGTGCGACTGCGGGCGTTTCACCTTGTACTAATGCATATTTCTCACCCATGATTCCTTGTAATTCTGGAAACTCACCTACCATATTCGTCACTAAATCAAATTTATAAATTTCGCTAGCACGCAGTAGATCTGCTTTTTGTGTCGAGGTTAGACCAATGGTTTCACCAATAAGTTGTGCGACTTTTGTCACACGTTGCATTTTTTCATATAAAGAGCCGATTTTTTCATGGAATGCAACATTTTTTAATTTTTCAACACATTCTGCGATCGTTAGTTTTTGGTCTTCTTGATAGAAAAACTCCGCATCTTCTAAACGTGCAGTCAGTACTTTTTGATTTCCTTTTGCGACATTTTCGATCCCTTTTTCATTTCCATTACGTACGGAGACGAAATAAGGCAGCAAGTGTCCTTCTTTAGCTCGAACATCAAAATAACGTTGGTGTTCTTTCATCGACGTGACCAATACTTCTTCTGGTACACTTAAATATTTTTCTTCAAACGTACCTAAAAAGGCAGTTGGATATTCAACTAAGTTGGTTACTTCTTCTAAAAGGTCAGCATCTAGATCGATCGTCACTTGTTTATCCGTTGCGATCGCTTGAATCTGTTCTCGGATCATTGCTTCACGTTTCTTAGCATCCACGATTACCGCTTGTGCAGCTAGTGCGTCTTCATAGGCTCCTGGTGTTGCAATGAGCGCTTCTTGACCTAAAAAGCGGTGACCACGTGACGTGCGCCCTGTGTGTACATCCAATAAGGTAAACTCGATAACATCTTCTCCAAACAACGCCACGATCCAGTGAATCGGACGAATGTATTCAAAGGTATATTTATTCCAATGCATCGTGACAGGGAATGTCAGACTTGTAATGACCTCTTTTAACCCAGGCAATACATCAATTGTCTTTTGGCCTAAAATTTCTTTTGTCACATACACGTATTCGACATCTTTGATGGTTTTAAACGTAATGTCTTCTACTGTCACTCCTTGACCACGTACAAATCCTTGGGCCGCTTTTGACCAATCACCATTTGCATCTAGTGCGATTTTTTTAGCAGGACCTTTGACTTCTTCTTTGATATCCGCTTGCGTCTCAGGTACATTGGTTACTCTAAGAGCTAATCGTCGTGGTGTTGAAAATACTTCGATCTGATCAAACGTTAGACGATTTGTTTCTAGAAAAGCGGCTGTTTTTTCTTTTAATTGTGTGACACTTGGCAAGACCACGTGTGCTGGCATTTCTTCTAAACCAATTTCTAATAAAATATCTCGAGACATTAGTTTTCCTCCTTGATCCATTTTGCTGCTTCTTCACGACTAAGTAATGGATACCCTAATTTTTCACGTTCAGCAACAAAAATTTTCGCTACCGCTTTTGCCATATTTCGAATGCGCGCTAGATATGCCGCACGTTCCGTAACCGAAACTGCACCTCGAGCATCAAGTAGATTAAAATTGTGGCTACATTTTAAAATATAATCATATGCTGGATGGACTAAATTTTCAGCAATACAACGTTTTGCTTCTGCCTCAAATTTAACAAAATTATCTAATAACAAAGCTTGATCGCTTAATTCAAATGAATATTTTGAATGTTCATATTCAGGCTGTGTAAAAATCTCACCATATTTAACTCCTGGCATCCATTCTAGATCATACACGCTTTCGACTTCTTGAATATACGAAGCTAAACGTTCTAATCCATATGTGATTTCTGAAGTTACAGGTTGACATTGTAAACCGCCTACTTGTTGGAAGTACGTAAACTGTGTGATCTCCATTCCATCTAACCACACTTCCCATCCTAAACCAGCACAACCCATTGATGGATTTTCCCAGTTATCTTCGACGAATCGAATATCATGTTCTAATGGATCAATACCTAATAAGGACAAGCTTTCTAAATACAATTCTTGGATGTTTTCTGGTGAAGGTTTCATCACTACTTGAAATTGATGATGCTGATACAAACGATTTGGATTTTCACCATAACGTCCATCAGCTGGTCGTCTTGACGGCTCTACATAGGCTGCATTCCAAGGTTCTGGTCCAATCGCACGTAAGAATGTATACGGACTCATCGTGCCTGCTCCTTTTTCGGTATCATATGCTTGCATCAGCATACAACCATTATCTGACCAAAATTTTTGTAACGTCAAAATCATTTCTTGAATCGTTAGCGTTTTTTTCATAATGTACACTCCTTTAATTTGTAAAAGTCCATACAAAAAGTCCCTATACTCAAGATGAGTATAGGGACGACGAATCGCGGTTCCACCCTACTTCCAGCTTTAAAACTGGCGCTTTGTTTAACTTGCTCTCAAATGCCGCAACATTGACTTTCTTTATTTGTCTCTCACTATCACAAATTCGCTTGAAAAGAAAACTGTCAGGTTGTTTTTGATCATCGCAATGGTCTATTTACTTTTCTTCTATGATAGTGGGTAAGCCCTTGGTTTGTCAACCTAAAAATCAATCTTAGACGCAAAGACGACAAGATCACGCATTGGGATACCAAGTTCCCAATTGATCAATAAATTTTTTGCTTTTTAAATTGATCCCGACATACTCTTCATATAACTCATCTAACACTTGGCGGATCGCCCGTTTCGTCTCTATCTGTAAGGCAATCGATTGGATTTTGGAATACTCGATTTGATGGAATAGACGTAGAAAATGGATCGCTCGAGGATCTCCATGATACCGATGTGGATCTAACTCCCAATGTTTATCACACAATATCCCACTATATGCTGAGGAAAAATCAAATTTCCCTGTGGTTTGATGACATACTACGCAATCACGAAAATGGAGATTGACCCCAAAGCGTTGCATCAATTGGATCTCAAAGATATTGGTGATGATCTCCACGTCTTTTCCTTCATCAATTAGAGTCAGTGCTTGATCTAAAAAATGAAATAAATTCGGATCATACACGTGGTCTTCAATCGCTGCATCGGCTAGATTTAATAAATAAGTCGCATATCCGGCTTTAAAAATATCGGCTTGAATTTGTTGGAAAGGAGTAATGTATTTAGCAGCATTTAAAAATGAGAGTCCTTCTGTCTGGAAAGATCCAATATAGGTCGCTTTTGTATATGGTAAAATCGCAGCAGTAAGAGGATTGTTTTTTCGATGAATCCCTCGTACATAAAACATTTGCTTTCCAGCAGATTCTGTAAAAATTTTAACTAACTTATCTTTTTCTTTGTGGTTTTTAGCAAATAAAATCAGTCCTTTTGATTCTACGATCCCCATGATACTCCTCCTAACGACACAAAAAGTTACACAACATTGGCTGCGTAACTTTTCATTTCAGTTTAATATTCGTTTTCTTTATAGCCATAATCGGTCAAATAGCGTTGTTTGTCACGCCAGTCTTTTTGTACTTTGACCCATAACTCTAAAAAGACTTTATCGCCCAACAAGTGCTCAATATCTTGACGCGCTTTTGTTCCGATTTGTTTCATCATTTTTCCGCCCTTGCCAATCACAATTCCTTTTTGGCTGTCGCGTTCCACAATAATTGTCGCTTGGATCTCTACTTTATCCTGATCGTTACGTTTCATCGAATCGACAACAACAGCAACGGAATGTGGAATTTCATCTCTCGTTAACAATAAAATCTTCTCACGAATCAATTCCGCTACAATAAAGTACTCCGGATGATCGGTGATTTGATCTTCTGGGAAATATTGCGGACCTTCTGGTAATTTATCTTCGATGATCTGCATCAATGTTTCAAAATTATTGCCTTCTGTAGCTGAAATTGGTACGACTTCGGCAAATTCCATTTGTTTTGCATAATCTTCGATCGTCAGTAGCAATTGATCAGGTTGGACTTTATCTAATTTGTTGACGACCAAAAAGACAGGCACATTACTTTTTTTCAATCGTTCAATAATAAAGTCGTCTCCCTTACCACGTTTTTGATCTGCGCTGATCATGAACAAGACGACATCGACTTCACGTAGTGCACTGTACGCAGTTTCCACCATAAAATCACCTAAACGCGATTTTGGCTTATGGATACCAGGCGTATCGATAAAGACGATCTGAGTATCTTCTGTGGTATATACTCCTTGAATCTTATTTCGAGTAGTCTGTGCTTTATCACTCATAATGGCAATTTTTTGCCCTACAATTCGATTTAATAATGTTGATTTTCCTACGTTCGGGCGTCCAACGATCGCCACAAATCCTGATTTATGTTCTGTCATACTCTCTCCTTAATTAAACCATTCTACTAATTTAGGGATAAAAATCAAGCAACCAATCAAGAAGGCAAAACAGGCGGTCAATAATACTGCACCTGCGGCAATGTCTTTTACTTTCTTTCCAATAGGATGAAAGTGTTGATCGGTGACCATATCCACTACATTTTCAAATGCGGTATTTACTAACTCTGCAAATAACACTAAAAAACAACTGCCCAATAGCCAAAACCATTCATACATCGCAAGCTTGAAAATAAATCCAGCCACAATAGCTAAACCTGTCGTAGCAATATGACTTCGAAAGTTTCGTTCGTCATGAAAAGCAGTTTTCCATCCAGTGATCGCAAAGTCTGCTGACTGAATAAACGATTTATTTTTTTCAGTTTGTTCGTGTGTTTTATCTTTCAAGTCCATATGCATCAAGAATTTCTTTTTGAAGGCCAAACATTTCTTTTTCATCTTCTGGGGTCATATGATCGTACCCGTTGATATGTAAAAAGCCATGTAAGGCAAGGAAGCCTAGCTCACGATCAAAAGAATGACCATACTCACTCGCTTGCTCTTTCGCACGCTCAACTGAAATCATGATATCTCCTAATGTACGTGGCAAGTCTAGAGCGTTTTCTTCATCAAAGAAAATCTCTATTTCTCCCTCCCCTTCTTCTTCAAATGCAAAACTAATGACATCAGTCGGAGCATCTTTTCCTCGATACTCACGGTTGATGACTTGAATTTCATCATTATTCATAAATGTTACAGACATCTCTGCATCTGGTTCAATCGCTAGATGTGCCGCAGCAAAATTCAGTAAGGTTTCGATCTCACTGATCTTTTCAGGTGTCACGAGTGCTTGCTCGTCAATAAATGTAATTTCCATTTCATTACGCTTCTTTCTTTGAGTCTTGCGACGCAGTAGGTTTCATTTTAGGATATTTGATACGCGAATGGAAAGTAGAACATAGGCCATTCACTAATGATTCTTCGATAAGTCGAATTTCTTTTAACGTTAACCCAGAATCTTCTAATTGTCCATCCAAAATTCGATCTTTTATCAAATTTGAAACAAACTGTTGAATATCTTGATTGCTTGGATGATCCATCGCACGTACTGCTGCTTCACAACTATCAGCAATACTGACAACACCAGCTTCTTTTGACTGTGGTTTTGGTCCTGGATAACGAAAATCCTCTTCTTTGATTTGATCATTTCGTTCTTTGGCTTTTACGTAAAAGAATTTCATCAATGTTGTCCCATGGTGCTGACGACAAATATCGACCACCATCTGTGGCATTCGTTCTTTTTCTAACACGTCCGCACCATCTAATACATGACCAAAAATAATATCCCGACTATCTTCTGGTAGTAAAAAGTTATGTGGATTTTCTGCACCCGCTGGTAAATTTTCAACAAAAAAGTTTGCATGTTTTAATTTTCCGATATCATGATAATAACAAGCAACACGCGTCAGCAGTGAATTTCCTCCGATCGCAGCTACAGCATTTGCACTTAAGTTTGCGACCATCATACTATGATGATACGTTCCCGGAGCTTCTTCTAATAATCGTTTTAGTAACGGATGATTTGGATTACTCAATTCATTCAATACGATCACGCTGTCATCTGTTACCAATAGTTCGATATATTGATGTAGACCCATCGTCAACAATAAGGATAGCAATGTTCCAGCTAACGCACACGCAAGCGTGATCCATGTACGACCTTCTGTAATACTCATTCCTTGATAAATGACTAACATAATATTCATCAAAAATGGGAATAACACTAGCCAAGTCATGGAAATCACTAACTGCTCTGAAATTCGTTGTTGACGAATAATCGCTCCCATAACTCCAGAAAACAGATAAGAAAGAAAAATAAAGATCAAAATATTAGTCCCAATATCGCTATAAGTATTATTAAAAATAAATACAGCGAAAATCACTTGAAATAACGCAGCCAATAAACCTGAACGTCGATTCATAAACAAGTTTAGTACGAGCGGCGCAAATGCTGCTGGGAAAAACAATGGAATATAAGGCAAGCCATCTGATTGAAACAGCTGAAAAAATTTCATTGCGATCATACTTAACGTCATAATCGTCATATAAAACAAGTAACAATCAGTCGCTTTGTTCTTTTCTTCCATTTGATTCACAAAGAATACCAACATACTGATCTGTAATAAAATCGCACAAATCACAGCAATTAGTGGAAAGAAACTCTTATTTTTATTGGTCAAGCCTAGTAATTTCAACTTTTCAATAGCCGTCTGATCAATTTGTGACCCTTCTCGAACAATAATTTCTCCTTGGTAGATCATCACGGGTTGAATGGCGTCTTTTGCTTCGTTTTGCAGTTCTGTTGTACGTTTTTCATTTAAAAACGTATTCGCTACAATCCCTTTACTTAACATATAACGAATCACGCTCGCTTGACTCACGCTAAGTTCTAGTTGATCTAACTGATTTTCTGCCGTTTGTCGTGCCGTTTCCACTTCATTGGCTTTGATTTGCTTGGACATTTGTTCGTTCATCAGTTCCAACGTTTGATCGCGGACAGTGGCGATTTCTGAAGCAGACAAAGCAAAGATGTTTTGTAGAAAGTTCGTACTCATCCCTTGATAGAAGTCTAGATCGTCCGCATCGATCGATTTAAATTCTTTTTTCAATGCCGTAATCAATTCATCGATAGTCGGTTTCACAACCTCAGTTCCATTTTTCGCTGCTTGAACTTTTTGTTGATACGACTTATCGGCTGCATCTTTGACACGTAGAATCAGGGTAAACAAATTATTGACTAAGTCATATTGTTTTTTTGCCATATCTGATTGATAGGTATACTCTGGTGTAACAGCTTCTGCTGCTAATTTACGTTTCTGCTCAGTCGCATTTGTATTTTCAATCGTTTTATTTGCTCGAATATTTTCTTCTGCTACTTGACCTTCTTGATAGCTGATATTTTTTTGTTGCACGCTTGGATACAACAATAATGTACTAATAATAAAAAATAGGACCAAAATAGTCGGAATAAAAAATCGTCCCATTTTTTTGTGTAAATTAGCTAAAGGTTGAATTATCATACGTTCTCCCTTCTTTACTCACGTTCAGATTCGTGCTCATACGCCTTGATGATTTCTGCTACCACTGGGTGTCGTACGACATCGGCTGCATCAAAGTGAACAAATTCAATTTGTTTGATGCCCTCTAATGTACGCTGAGCATGAACTAGGCCACTTGTGACACCTTTAGGTAAATCAATTTGGCTTGCATCCCCATTTACAATCATCTTTGAGTGAAATCCTAAACGAGTTAAGAACATTTTCATTTGTGCAATCGTCGTATTTTGCGCTTCATCCAAAATAACAAAAGCATTTTCAAGTGTTCGCCCCCGCATATAGGCTAATGGCGCAATTTCAATCACGCCTCGTTCCATCAAACGAGTCGTGTGTTCGATGCCGAAAATTTGATACAACGCATCATAGACCGGGCGAAGATAAGGATCGACTTTTTCTTTTAAATCTCCAGGTAAAAATCCTAATTTTTCTCCAGCTTCTACAGCTGGTCTAGTTAAAATAATTTTTTCAACTTGTCCTTTTTTTAGCGCTGCAATGGCTAAAACTACTGCTAAAAATGTTTTTCCGGTACCTGCTGGCCCGATTCCAAATACAACATCATGCTTTTCAATCGCTTCGACATAGCGAATTTGCCCTAGATTTTTTGCACGGATAACTTTGCCCGTACGATCTTTTAAAATTTCTTGTTCATATAAGGTTAAAAATGAACCTAATTTATTCTGATGCATTAATTTTAGGGCACTGATCACATCAGGAGTCGTGACCGAGATCCCTCGATTAATCAATAATAACAAAGCTTCAATTAACTCGATCACTTGGTCGACTTGTTCTTGTTCTCCAAGAACTTGGATAACCTCTCCACGAGTTAAAATCGTTGTTTTCGTATGTTCTTCAATAACTTTCATGTGCTTATCGTGTGCACCGACTAGCATGGCCAAATCGTCTGTCGATGCTAATTCGATTTCTCTAGAATACTGATTTTCAAACAAAAAAATGATCGCTCCTTTATGGTTGAACTGTAGTACCATCATACCATAACTCGTTTTAAAACGTTACTGCTTTTCATTTCGGTCTTTAAATTGAAAAAAGTCGCAGACAAGATTGTCTGCGACGTGTCCTTACCTCTTATTTCAATAACTCTTTCACAATTGCATTCACTTGATTTCCATCGGCTTTGCCTTTAACTTGAGGCATTACGACACCCATCACTTTACCAAATTCACTGGTAGAAGTTGCATTCGTGTTCGCGATTGCTTGTGATACGATCTGACGAATTTCTTCTTCAGACAATTGCTGTGGAAGATATTTTTCAACAATGATAATTTCACTTTTTACTTTTTCAACAAGATCTTCGCGACCTGCTTTTTCAAATTCAGTCAAAGAATCACGACGTTGTTTCATCTCACGAGATAAAATCGTCAATTCTTCTTCATCATTGAGTTCATGTCCGACCTTGATTTGCTCATTTTGAAGCGATGCTTTCAACATGCGAATCACGCTCAAACTTTCTTTGTCTTTCGCCTTCATCGCCGTTTTCATGTCATCGTTCAACGTACTAAGTAGCGTCACACTACCAGCTCCAATTCTTCGCGACTAGATTAGAATTTTTTACGTTTTCTAGCTGCTTCAGATTTCTTCTTACGTTTCACACTTGGTTTTTCATAGAATTCACGTTTGCGAGATTCTTGTAAAGTACCTGCTTTTGACACGGAACGTTTGAAGCGACGAAGAGCATCGTCAAGAGATTCATTTTTGCGAACCACTGTTTTTGACATATAAATTCCCTCCCTCCGAGCTTAAAAAGTAACCGTTTTTGTTAATTGATCACTCAACTAACAATACTGTCCTTAAAAAATTATATATGAGGCGTTCTAAACTGTCAAGATGTTGTCTTAAAATGTTCCAATATTTCTGAGATTTCGTTATTTTTGACACGATTCACATCGGCCATAAATTTCAAATCGATGTCCTTCGATTTTACAGCCTTGCAATTGATCTTCAAAAATTGACATGGGACAATAACTTAATTCTTTGGTTTCACCACATACTGAGCAGATAAAGTGATGATGATGCTCGCCAATGCCATGTAATTGACAATGAAAGCGAAACTTCATCTCTCCATTCAAATCCGTTTTTTCGACAATGCCGATTTCAGAAAAATCGTGCAAATTACGATAGATCGTATCATAGCTGACATTTGGATAAATTTGGCTCAACGCATCGTATACTTCTCGAGCTGGAAGATAACGATTCGTTTTCGCTAGATAAGTCAACAAAAGCTCTCTTTTTTTAGTATACTTAAAGCCATAATTTTTTAATACTTCAAGGGCCTGTTCAATTCCCGATTCATGTGTATGTGTTTTCATCTTCCCACTCCTAAATCAAAATGATTCCGATTCACTTTTTCGATTTTATGGTATACTAAAGTTATAAAAAAAACAAGTGAGGCGATTTTTAATGACTGATAATCCGTTAATTAATTTCTTCGTAGTATCTGATTCTGCAGGTGAAACTGCAACGAAACTAGCTCAAGCTACTATGGCCCAATATCCTTCTGTTGATTTTTCATTGCATCGACGAACATTTATTCGTTCGAAAGAAGCATTGCTAAAAACTTTAAAAGATGCTAAAGAAAAAAATGGTGTGATCTTACATACTTTGATCAAAACGGAATTGATCGAACTGACTAATGACTTTTGTGAACAAAGTGGTGTCTTTCATATGGATGTTTTATCTCCTGCTGTAGATGAAGTGGCAAAACGCACCGGGATCGAACCTTCTCGTGAACCTGGTGCGATGCATCATTTAAACGAAAATTATTTTAAACGAATCAAAGCGATGGAGTTTGCAGTAAAATATGATGATGGAAAAGATCCACGTGGATTCTTAGAAGCTGATGTTGTTTTACTTGGCGTATCTCGTACCTCCAAAACTCCTTTAAGCCTATTTTTAGCCAATAAAAATCTAAAGGTAGCCAACTTACCCATCGTGCCACAAGCTCATATTCCAAAACAGATCTGGGATGTTGATCCTAAAAAAATCGTCGGTCTAACCAATGACCCTGATGTCTTAAACTCCATTCGAAAAGAACGGATGCTGACTTATGGCTTAAATCCAGATACAGCCTACTCAAATATTGATAAAATCCGAGAAGAACTAGACTTCGCTCAAGATCTTTATAAAAAAATCGGCTGCGTTGTCATTAATGTCGCTTCCCTATCGATCGAAGAAACAGCTTCGATGATCTTAAATGCCTTAAAATTAGAAGATCATAGTTATTACATTACAGACTCAGATGAATCGACCAAACCAATTTAAAAAAATGAGACTGTGACAGTCCAAGAAATAAGCCGAATCATTCCGATAATAGTATGCTCTATTTCAGGAACGATTCGGCTTATTTTTTTGCAGCTACGTCTAAAACAATCGTTTACTCATTGTTTAATTGATGTGACAGACTTCTGTTACACCAATTATCTTTTATTAGTCGATGACTTGAATACCTTGTCGATCAATTGACAATGCTTCTACGGTTACACGATCTTTACCATAAGCATGTAAACTATCCATCAGGCGTTGTTGCTTGTCTGTAGGCGTTAAAAATAACACCGTTGGACCCGCTCCACTTAAAAAGGCGCCATAAGCTCCGTTTTCACGTGCTACTTCTTTTAATTCCGTTAACTCGGGAATAATTTGGCTTCTAAACGATTCGTGAAACCGATCTTTAGCCATCATTTTAGCAGCTAACGCGATATCTTGTGTCAATAAGGCAGCTAGCATGACGTTAGCTACCGCACTTGCTTTGACCGCTTCTTTATACGAAAACGTTTCTGGCAATACGGAGCGACTGGTTTTAGTCAGCAATTCATGTTTGGGAATATACGCCACGATCCCGCATTCTGGAAACGATGCGTTGACTACATTTACTTCATCGCTATCTTCTTCATACGAAGCAATCGCTAATTGACCCAAAATAGCAGGTGCAACATTATCGGGATGCCCTTCGATCGCCGTAGCCAAATTCAATTTTTCTTGAGCAGACAACTGTAATTTCCCTAACTGATTGGCTAGCTCAATTCCTGCTACAATAACAGATGAACTACTACCCAAACCACGCGCTAAGGGAATCGTCGACTGCATTACAATCCGATGTGGTGGCAATTCAGGCATAAGTTGAAGAGCAGTTTGAATGAGAAGGTTTTCTTGGTCAGTCGCAATATCTGCACCTAATGTGTGTTCAATCACCCATGCAGTGGTGGCTTCTTTTACTGTAATTTCTAAATAACGATTTAATGCAATGCCACAGGAATCAAATCCTGGTCCAAGATTCGCACTAGTTGCTGGAATTTTAATTTTCATTGTCCGCCCTCTTTTTCAGTCGATTCAATTCGATCTAAACACATCAATACAGGTGTGATTGACTCGATTTGTTCCACTAATTGTGTTTTTTCCTCAGATAAGATTTTTTTTGTTGTCACCATCGTATAGGTTTGTTCATGAATTTCTTTATGCTCGATAGTCTCGATCCAATCTAGTTGCTCATTTGTAAATTTTTTGACTCGAGTCGGTTGTTTAAAAAAGATACCATACTGTTTAGGATAGGCCTCGACTGCCACATCTTGATCAGATACGTAATGAGAACTTGTAGAAGACGTTGCATAGACAAAAATATCTGTCAATACACTAGACGCAGTCGGTGCTGCCCCAGCTCCTGGTCCACTTAAAAATGTCGTACCGATTTGGGTACTTTGAATCATGAGCGCATTCGTTTCTTGATCGATTTGGGCAAGTAATTGATGTTCTTCTAAGAGCATAGGGGCTACGATGAGTTCAAATGCCTGTTGGCGATAAGTCAAGCGATTCAATAATTTGATTTTATACCCAAATTGCTTAGCGACTTGCAAACTTTCTTTTGTTAACAACTCGATCCCTGTTAGATGAATTTGAGAAAGTTTGGGTGAAACACCGTAAGCAACTTGTGCTAAAACGAGTAGTTTGTACGCAGCGTCAGTCCCTGAAACATCATTAAAAGGATCAGATTCTGCATATCCTAGCTCTTGCGCTAAAGAGAGCGCATGTTCGTAACTTAAATCCTCTTCAAGCATTTTAGTTAAGATAAAGTTTGTTGTTCCATTCAAGATCCCTGTCATTTGAATAATCGGGTCAAACGCAAATTGTTGTCTTAGTGTATGAATGATAGGGATACCACCACCTACACTTGCTTCATAAAGTAAAGCGACATTTTGTTTACACGCCAATTCTTGCAGGGTCACTCCATGTGTCGCAATCAAATCTTTATTTGCTGTGATGACACTTTTTTTATGAGCTAAACACGCTTCGATATACGTTTTCGCAGGTTCGATTCGACCTAATAGCTCGATCACTAGTTCAACCTCTGAGTCGTGCAAAATGGAGTCGATCGAATCTGTCAATAACACATCAAACCGCTTGGCTAGTTTGATTTTATCAGTCTGTGTAGTAGAACGAACGAGTGCCCATTTCACTCGGACCGGTCTTTTTATTTTTTGTTGGATTCGTTCTTGGTGTTGTTCAAGTAGTTCAACTGTCTTACTCCCCACTGATCCTAGTCCCAAAACCGCAATATTTAGTGGCTTCTCTTCCATATAAACTCCTTTTCTGAAAGAATCTTCTTTCATTGTTTTCTAATAATTTCCACTAGCATAACAAAAAGAAGCTATAAAAACTAGGATTTTCTGAAAATTCAACCGAAAGAATCTTTATTGATGATGGATATGTTCAAATGTTTCAGTCAAAATCTCTACGACATGGTGGTCATCTAAACTATATAAAATGGCTTTACCTTCACGTCTAGTCTTTACAATATGTTTATCTCGTAATAGTCGCAATTGATGGGAAACCGCGGATTGTTCCATATCCATTTCTTGTGCAATCGTCGTCACATTTTTTTCACCAGTCTGTAAAAATAACAAAATTTTCAAACGATTCCGATCGCTTAATACTTTAAATAATTGTACAACTTGTTCGATTTCATTGGATGATGCTGTCATAAGTCACCTGCTTTATAGGATAGAAAAAACTAGGATAAAAAACATCCTAGTTTTTTTATTTATTCGGCTAATGCATTGATTGCAGCTTCTAAGTCACTGATTTTTTGATCTGCTGCTTCTTTTGAATCTGCTTTTACACCGATGTAAAACTTGATTTTAGGTTCAGTTCCAGAAGGACGCACTGCAATCCAACTACCTTCGACTAATTGATATTTCAATACATTCGAAGCTGGTGTGGTCATTTCTTTTGTATCCCCTGTAGCCAATTCTACAATTGTACCTGCTTGAAAATCTTCTACGATCGCTACGTCAATATCGGCAAATGAAGTAGGCGCTTCTTCACGAAAACGTGACATCAATGCGGCAATTTTAGCAGCCCCTTCTTGTCCGCTCATCGTAACAGAAATTGTTTTTTCAGCGTAGTATCCATACGTTTCAAAGATTTCTTGCAACGCATCATATAGTGTTTTCCCTGCTTTTTTGTAGTACGCAGCAATTTCAGCTAATAACACTAATGCTTGAATCGCATCTTTATCTCGAACAAAAGATTTCACTAAGTAGCCATAGCTTTCTTCGAACCCGAACATAAACGTATAGGAATGATCTTCTTCGAATTGCTCGATTTTTTCCGCAATAAATTTGAATCCTGTTAAGACATTCATCATTGTCGCGCCATAACTTTGTGCGATTGCAGTTGGCAATTCACTAGATACGATCGATTTCAATACAGCAGCGTTTTTAGGTAAAGTACCTGCTTGTTTATGTGCTTCTAAGATATAATGAATAAAAATCGCACCAATTTGATTTCCAGTCAATACTTGATATTCACCATTTGGCAAACGTACTGCTGCACCCAAGCGATCTGCATCTGGATCTGTCGCAATCAATAGGTCCGCTTCTTCTTTTTTCCCTAAGGTCATCGCATACTCAAATGCACCTGCTTCTTCAGGATTTGGTGATTTAACAGTTGAAAAATCAGGATCTGGAATCCCTTGATTAGGTTCAATTACAAATTTTTCAAATCCTGCTTGTTTTAATGCGCGCTCGCCAAGCATACGTCCAGTTCCATGCAAAGGCGTATAGACTAATTTCAATTCTTTTCCCATCTCTTCGACTAATGCATGGTTGATCGTTACTTCTTTGATCCGTTCCAAATAAGCATGATCGACTTCTTCACCAATGATTGAGATCAATCCACTTGTACTGATTTCTTTTTCAGATAGTACCGGAATTTCTAATGGATTTTCGATTTCGCGCACAAAACCAGTCAATGCGTCAGCATCAGCAGGCGGCATTTGGCCTCCATCTTCTCCGTATACTTTATAGCCATTATATGCTGCTGGATTGTGAGATGCCGTGATCATGATCCCAGTAAAGGCATGTAAATGACGAACAGCAAATGATAATTCTGGCGTTGGACGTAATCCTTCAAATACAAATGAAGGAATATCATGTTGTGCTAAAGTGCGTGCAGCTTCCATCGCAAATGTTTCAGAAAAATGACGTGAATCATATGCAATCGCTACTCCACGTTTTTTCGTTTCTGGATCTTGTGTGTCCATAAAACGAGCCAATCCTTCTGTTGCTTGTCGCACCGTGTAAATATTCATGCGATTAATCCCTGGCCCTAATAATCCACGCATTCCTGCTGTTCCAAATTCTAATTGCGTATAAAATGCATCCTCTAATGCATTTGGATCTTTCTCCATTTCGATTAACTCTGATTTTAAAGAAGAATCTAATGTTTCTTCATTTTTCCATTGTTCAAAAACTTCTTTCCAAGACATAAAGAACACCCTTTCATCATTCATTCATTTTAAGTATATCATTAATTACATAGGACGCCTAGAAAAAAAAGATGAGCCTAGGCTCATCTTTTACAGTGATTCGATATAATTATAAACACCTTGTCCGGCAATACTTCCTTCGCCGACTGCTGTCGTGATTTGACGTAATTCTTTTTCACGTGCGTCTCCGACTGCAAAAACGCCTGGAATCTTCGTTTGCATGTTGTTGTCTGTCACGATCCAGCCTTCTTCATTTAAAATGCCTGCTGTTTGAAATGGTTCTGTCAACGGATCTAACCCAACGTAGATAAAGACGCCATCTGCTGCTTCTTCTTTGACTTCATCTGTTTTCACATTACGTGTTTTCACGCTTTGAACGACCATATCGTTACCTGTAATTTCTTCAACGACTGTATCCCAGATAAATGAGATTTTTTCATTGGCAAAGGCACGTTCTTGGATAATTTGTTGTGCACGTAATTCATCGCGTCGGTGAATAATCACGACTTCTTTAGCAAAACGTGTTAAATAGATCGCTTCTTCAACAGCAGAGTCTCCACCGCCGACAACGACTAATTTTTTATTGCGGAAAAATGCGCCATCGCAGACTGCACAATACGATACTCCACGTCCAGCATATTCCTCTTCTCCTGGAACTTCCAATTTACGATGATCACACCCTGTAGCTACAATCACCGTTTTGGTTTGATAGACTTCATCGTCTGTGATAACTTCTTTATACTCCCCTTGATCTTTGATTTCTTTTACGATACCGTATGCATTTTTTGTACCAAAGCGCTCCGCACTTTCATACATTTTATTGGCTAAATCCGGTCCTAAAATAGAATCAAAACCTGGATAATTTTCGACTTCTGCGGTGTTGTTCATTTGACCACCAGGTGCGCCACGTTCGATCATGACTACACTTAAGTTGGCACGTGAAGCATAAAGCGCTGCGGTCATTCCTGCAGGTCCTGCTCCGATAATTACTACATCATACATATTTTTCCCTCCGTTTTCTTGCTGTCTAAACTTTACTTTTTTCTAGACGCTCTGTCGACTATTTTGCTTTGAATTTTAAAAAAAAGCAAGTGTTCTTTTTTTATGGGAGTTTCTTCATAGAACTTGACTTTCTTTTTTTCTAAGGTAAACTTTTCAAGAAGTTATTGCTAAGTCGTGTTCAAAAGAAAGGAACCTGCTCGTGCCCAAATTATTTCGTCTTACGTCGTCCGATTCTGAATTATTATTTCTAAGCTGGCCTATTTTTATTGAATTTTTTCTTCGTGTCGTAATCGGAAATATCAATGTTTGGATGATTTCTCATTATTCAGAACCTGCGGTAGCTTCTGTAGGTGCCGCCAACCAATTATTGAATTTATCGATCTTTATCTATGGTTTTGTGACGGTTGGTACTCAAATCATTATTGCACAATTACTTGGTGCTAGACGCAATCATGAAATAAAAGAAGTGATTAATACAAGTTTATTTAGTGCATTAGCAATCGGCTTATTGATCAGTTTGACGTTTATCTTATTTTCTAACCCACTACTGCATATGATGAATTTAACACCAGATCTAATTGACATTGGACAAGACTATCTACAAATTTTTGGTGGTAGTTTAGTGATTTCAGCACTATCTGCAGTCATTATTGCGGTTTTACGTACACATGGGTATACAAAACCTGCGCTGTTGATTCCGATGACTGCTAGTATTTTAGCTGTAGTTGGCAATTATTTTGCACTTTACGGCCCCTTCGGCTTACCAAGTTTTGGTGTCGCTGGTTTGGCTTGGTCAAGTGTATTCGGCAATTTTATCGGTTTATGCATTGCCGTCGTCTTATTGAACAAACATATTTATTATTCATTGAAGGAATTGTCGCTGTCACGTTTTTCATTTGGTCGGATGAAACAAATTTTAACTTATGGCCTACCTTCTTCAGGAGAGTCTTTATCTTATCAAGGTGCCCAAGTGGTCGTAACCATGATTGTAGCTTCGCTTGGAGCAAGTGTATTAATTGCAAAATCCTACATTACGGCAATTTCCCAATTTGTCTATCTGATTGCCGCAGCACTAAGCCAAGGAAATCAAATCATGATCGGTCGTCATGTTGGGGCTAAAGAATTCGATCGCGCGTATACACGTGGGATGCGTTCAATGATTATTGGTGTGAGTGCTTCGGTGATCATTTGTATATTGACCTATCTCTTTATTGAACCGATCATGGGTATTTTTACAACCGATGAAACCGTGATTGCGATTGCCAAACAAGTCTTTTTAGTCGAAATTTTATTAGAAGCAGTTCGTTCGATCAATATGATCTTAGTGGGCTCATTAAATGCTAGTGGTGATGTGAAATATCCACTGATTTGTAGTTTGATCGTCCTTTGGGTCATTAGTTTACCTTTTTCTTATCTACTGGCGATTCCTGTAGCTTGGGGGTTGGTGGGAGTTTGGATTGCCTACGCGATCGATGAACTCTTACGAAGCCTGTTGATGATTTATCGCTGGCGCTCTGGGGTATGGCGTTCTAAAGCCGTACTAGATCAAAAAGAAGAAGTCGAACTGGCTTAATTCGTGGGTATTTCTTTAGTTTTTGTGTATACTAAAGCTATACTGATTTCGTACTGGAGGGTATAATATGACAACAATTTATGATATTGAAGTAGTAGATGAATCAGGTAATCCGTACACACTCGAACGATACAAAGGACAAGCGATGATGATCGTCAATACAGCGACAAAGTGTGGTTTAAGAGGACAGTTTTCTGATCTAGAAGCATTGTATAAAAAATACCAAGACCAAGGATTTGTGGTACTCGGCTTTCCATCAAATCAGTTCCATCAAGAAGTCAGCGATGGCCAAGAGGCTGCTGAAAGCTGCCGTCTTTCCTACGGCGTAAGTTTTCCAATGCATGAGATCATTGCCGTAAATGGAAAAGAAGCCCATCCTTTATTCACCTATTTAAAAAAAGCTCAAGGCGGCATGTTATCTGATGCTATCAAATGGAATTTCACAAAATTTTTAGTCGATAAAGACGGACATGTCATCAAACGCTATGGCCCACAAACATCGCCATTAGACGCAACTGCTGATATCGAAGCAATTTTATAAAAAAAAAGGAGAACGACGTCTGTCGTTCTCCTTTTTTAGACTTCTGCACTTTGTAGAGCATACATGTCGGCATAAAGCCCCATTTGCTCGATCAATTGTTCATGTGTCCCACGTTCTACGATTTTCCCGTGATCTAACACTAAAATCAAATCAGCATCTTTAATGGTCGACAAGCGATGAGCGATGGCGATCGTCGTTCGACCACGGCGCATATTTTGTAAGCCTTCTTGAATGAATCCTTCTGTTTCGGTATCGATATTAGCGGTTGCTTCATCTAAAATCAAAATTTTCGGTTGCGTAACGATCGTTCGCGCAAATGAAATCAATTGGCGTTGCCCGCTAGAATATCCCGCACCACGTTCGATTACTTTAGCCTGATACCCGCCAGGTAATTTTTGAATAAACGTGTCCGCTTGTACAAATCGAGCGGCTTCTTCGACTTCAAATTGTGTGATTTTTGGATTCATCAGACGAATATTGTCACTGATATCTCCATAAAATAAGAAGGCATCTTGTAGTACTAATCCTAATTTTTCACGCAACTCCGTTAACGAAAATTCGCGAATATCACGATCATCGATTAAGACTTGTCCTTCACCAAATTCATAAAAACGCATCAATACATTGATAATCGAACTTTTTCCACTACCCGTATGCCCGACCAAGGCTACCGTTTGTCCTGGATAGGCAATAAACGAGATATCTTTTAATACCGGATGTTGCCCATCATAAGAAAACGTCACATGACGAAATTCGATTTTCCCTTGGGTCACAGTAGCGTCGGCTTTTGCATAAGGTTGTGGCGTTGCTTCTTCATGGTCTAATATCGCTAAGATCCGGCTACTGGCTACGATTCCATCTGTAAAAACACTTAATGAATCCATCATTTGAGTCATCGGATTAAAAAAGCTCGATACGTACGTTGTAAAAGCATAGATCAAGCCAACTTCGATCGGAGACTGCATCGCGTCGATCCCAAATAAACTCAACGAAACTGCTACTGCTAGAGCATATAATAAATTAATAATTGGGGCCAAAAGCAAAGAATTTGTACGAATCATCGCAAAACGTGTAGCCAAATAATCATTATTTGTCGCTTCAAATTCACGATTCAAACGCTCTTCTTGCCGAAACTGTTGGATAATACTCATTCCCGAGATCGATTCGTTCAACTTGGTATTTAACTGGCTCAAACGTTCACGCATTTGACGATAGATTTTCGAGCTGTATTTTTGATAATACCAAATCACAAATAATAAGATCGGCAAAAACAATAAATTGATACAGGCAATTTTCGCATTGATTTGAAACATCGCGATAAATGACGACACGACAGCAAACACACCCGTAATAACAGTTAAAAAGACATACCAAAATTCATTAAGCGACTCGGTATCGTTGGATACTCGGGATACGATCGATCCAGCCGGTGTTTGATCAAAGTAGCGCATACCAAGTGTGTGTAACTTTTTAAATAGCACTAAACGTACATGTTGTAACGTTTTGAGCGAGGCCATCGAATACAAATAACTTTGGAAAAACCAAATGACGGCTTTCAACAGTGTCCCAATCAGATACAACAAACCAAAAAAGAGAATGATTTGTGTTGTAGCGGATTTAGTCGTCAAATAATTATCGATCAAATATTGTAATACTTTTGGCATCAAGATATTTACGATCGCTAAAGCTAAAGAAAATCCAATCGCAATTAGATACGTCTTGCGATAGGCTTTGGTAAATTTGAGCATTCGTTTAATGATTACGAGTTGTTCTTTCAAAGGCAAGGATTTGGACCATTCTGACTGTTTTTCCATTAGGCTTCTCCTCCTTCAATTTTTGCTTCGAGTTGTTGTTTTTCCCACATCTTACGGTACCACCCATCATACGCCAACAACTCGTGATGTGTCCCACGTTCAGTAATCTTCCCTTCATCAAGGACTACGATCTCATCTGCATGCATCACGCTACTTAAACGATGCGCAGCGATAATCGTCGTTTGTCGATGGTGTGCTGTGCGTAGTTGAGTTAAGATTTTTTCTTCGGTTTTTGCATCCACTGCCGATAAAGCATCATCTAAAATCAACAGTTCCGGTCGAACGACTAAAGCCCGAGCAATCGACAACCGTTGCTTTTGACCACCAGATAAGGACACCCCTCGTTCGCCGACCATCGTGTCATAGCCTTCTGGTAATTGCAAGATATCTTCATGAATCGCCGCTATTTTCGCTGCTTGATAGACTTGTTCTTTGGGTAAAGTCGGGTTAGCAAAGCGAATATTGTCTAAAATCGTCATTGAAAACAAGAAATGATCTTGCGGGACATACCCAATCGATTGCAACAACGCATCTAAGGTATATTGACTCAATCCATGTTGGCCAAATAAAATCTTGCCATCAAAATGATCGTATTCACGCAATAATAATTTCAACAGTGTCGTTTTTCCCGCTCCGGTCTTTCCAACTAGTCCTAACGTCTGGCCTTCTTTTAGGGTAATTTGAATCTCTTGTAGCGCAATGGCTTTTTGTTTAGGGTAATGAAATTCATTGATCGCAATCGTCAAATCTCCATGAGCCTTCGTTTTGATCCCATGTTTTTCTTCGATAATATGCGTTTGATGCGCAAGGAGCGCTTCGATGCGATCATAACTGGCATTTCCGCGTTCGATCACATTAAACAAGCGTCCGATCGCAAACATTGGCCACACCAACATCCCGATATAACTCACAAACGAAACCAATTGTCCAATTGTAATGGTTCCATTCATGACATAGCGACCTCCAATAATGATCGTCAAGACATAAGAAAGTCCAATGATCAAAGTAATGGCCGGATCAAATAACGCATCTAAACGATTGACCCGTTGATTTTTAACAATCGCGTGTTCGATCTTCGTTTCAAAGTCAGCGATATCTTCTTGTTCTTGACCAAATGTTTTGATGACTTTCATTCCGGTGATACTTTCTTGGGCTTTATCATTGATAGTTGAAAAAGCAGCTTGGGATTCACGAAACGCTGCGTGAATTTTTGACCCTAAAACCCGAGATGTTACGGCTAGTAAGGGTAATGGGATCATCGCTAAAATCGTCAAACGCCAATCTACAAATAATACCATGGCGACGATTGTCGAAATCCCGGTGATCAACGAATCAGCAAAGGTTAAGATTCCTGCTCCAGCAACGTTTTGAACCGCACTCACATCATTTGTCGCATGCGCCATTAGATCTCCGGTACGATGTTGTTGGTAAAATTCATGATCCATTTTCGTAAAGTGACGAAACAGGCGCTCGCGTAAGCTTCGTTCTAAACGCGCAGCACTTCCCCAAATATTTGTCCGCCAAATAAAACGGAAAACATATTGTAAAATCGCCGCAATCACTAAAATACTGATCCACATCACTAAACGTGAACGCGTCAACACACGCCCATCGATTTCATCGATGATCACACCAATAATTTTAGGCGGGATCAATTGGACGATCGCCACTACGATCAAGGCGATAATGCCAATGATATAGTGTTTTCTTTCGGCTTTAAAAAACCACCCTAACTTTTTAAATATCGACACCTTGCTTCACTCCTTTTAGCGTCAGAAAAACGCGAACTAAAATATCAGCTCGCGTTCAAATCAATTATTTTTGATTTTTCATTTGTTGCATCATTTGACGAATTTTTTTCTCAGATGGTTTTTGCCCCATCGACATCATCATTGAACGTAACATATCCTCGTTGATTGGAGGATTTTTTTTCAAGTAATCTTGCATATATTTACGCGCTAAGAAAAAGCCACCTACAGCTCCTAAAGCCAATGCAACAATTGCCACTAATACGTACCACATTTCGCAAACACTCCTTTCTTGAATGCACTCTCAATTTTCTATTTTACTAGAAAATAAAATAAAAACAATCCAAAAATCAAAAGTTAACCTTCTAAAATTTCCGCTTGGATCTTTTCGATCATCTGTGGATCAAATGTTTGCGTCCGAAACATCTCAATTTCGCGTTTATATGGTGCACGTTTTGTCTTTTTATCTTCCCCAACGTAAGGTGTTTCTAAAATTTTAGGTAACGTTAGTAATTGTGGATGATGAACGACGTGATTTAATGCCTCAAAGCCAATCGTTCCAAATCCGATATTGGCATGACGGTCTTTATGAGACCCTTGTGGATTTTTTGAATCATTGACATGGAGGACCTTCAAGCGATCTAATCCAATAATATGATCAAACTCGTTTAATACCCCATCGAAATCTTCACGAATATTGTAGCCAGCGTCATTCGTGTGACAGGTATCTAATGTAACCGATAATTTTTCATTCAAGGTAACTCCCTCAATGATTTGGGCTAATTCTTCAAATGTTCGTCCGATTTCGGTTCCTTTTCCAGCCATCGTCTCAAGTGCGATTTGTGGAATTTGATCTTTATCTAAGACTTCGTTCAACCCTTTGATGATTTGTTTGATTCCAGCATCTGCGCCTTCACCTACGTGTGCACCTGGATGTAAGGTGATTTGTGTAGCACCTAGCGCTTGAGCACGTCGAATTTCTTCACGTAAAAAATCAATTGCAAAGCCAAAATTTTGGGGTTTGATCGTATTGCCTAGGTTAATGATATAAGGTGCGTGGACAACGATATCACCTAAGTCATGTGACTCCATAAAGGCTTTTCCGGCCTCAATATTTAATTCTTCAATTGGCTTACGGCGTGTATTTTGAGGTGCTCCAGTATAAATCATAAACGTTGTTGCATCATAACTTGCTGCTTCTTTTGCTGAAGCGAGCAACATGTCTTTTCCACTCATGGAAACGTGTGATCCAATTCTCATAATCTGCTCCCTTCGTAAAAAAAGGTGCGCTATTTAGCGCACACTTTTTAAAATGTTAATAAGAAATATTTTTTCTTTCCACGACGAATCACCACAAATTGGTCGGCTAATTTATCGTCTGATGTAATCGTATATTCTAGTTCCTGAACACGATCTCCATTGACATAAATCGCACCATTTTGTAAATCTTCACGTGCTTGACGTTTTGAAGAAGCAATGTTAGCTGCAATCAGTAACTCTAATAATTGTTCAGAGTCTTCTGCTTTCACTTGGTAAGTCGGTACATCTTTAAACCCTTGCGTGATTTCCTCACCTGTCAATTGTTTGATTTCACCATTAAACAACGCATTAGAGATACGTACGGCTTGTTCGTAACGTTCTTTTCCATGAACAAGTGTCGTCACTTCTTTAGCCAAAGCTTTTTGTGCAACCCGTGTTTCTGGTGCAGCAAGAAATTCTTGTTCGATCGCAGCGATTTCTTCTAATGATAAAAACGTGAAGTATTTTAAGAATTTGATGACATCACGATCATCTGTATTGATCCAAAATTGGTAAAATTCATAAGGCGTTGTTTTTTCAGCATCTAACCAAACCGCATTGCCTTCTGTTTTCCCAAATTTTGTTCCATCGGCTTTCGTGATCAATGGCATAGTTAGTCCAAATCCTTGGACTTCTTTTTCACGACGTAATAATTCGATTCCTGATGTGATATTTCCCCATTGATCGCTACCACCTAGTTGCAATAGACAACCATGTGTTTCATATAGTTTTAGAAAATCATATGCTTGCAACAATTGGTATGCAAATTCAGTATATGAAATACCGCTTTCGATACGACGTTTTACACTTTCTTTACTCATCATGTAATTGATCGTGAAGTTTTTACCGACATCACGTAAAAAATCGATCATTGAAATTTCGCCTAGCCAATCATAGTTATTGGCAATGATCGCAGGAGTAGTCTCACTCTCAAAATCAATAAAGCGTGACAGTTGGTTTTTGATTTGATCCGACCATTGTTGAACAATATCTAATGTGTTTAATTGGCGTTCTTGATCCTTAAATGAAGGATCACCAATCATACCGGTACCGCCACCAACTAATGCAATCGGCACATGTCCATTTTGTTGAAAACGACGAAGCATCAATACTGGTAGTAGATGTCCAATATGTAAGCTATCGGCTGTAGGATCAAATCCAACATATAATTTTACGGATTCCTCATTAAGTTGTTTTTCTAACGCAGCTTCATCGGTAGTTTGAAATACCAAGCCACGGTCTTTTAGTTCTTGAAAAAAGTCAGAACTCATATTTTTTCCCCCTTACGGCGTAGTCATTCTCCATATTAACTGATATTTTTAATAAAGAAAAGCATCTAATGCAAATTCTTCTCATTTTCTACTCAAACGTCCACCTATCCATCTAATTCATTTTTTGATATAATCATACAGAATAATATGAAAATTGAGGTGACCATTTTGGCACAAAAAAAAGTAACAAAGAACACAAGAAAAACACCTCGTTCCTCTGGTGGCTTATTTTATTTTAATGTAACAATGCGCGTGATCCAATCCTTGATATTATTTGTACTTTGTATTGGAATATTTGCAGCGTCACTTGGCCTTGGAATCGGTGTGGGTTATTTTGCCTTTTTAGTAGAAGACACAAAACTGCCTAGTAAAAGCACACTGCAACAAGAACTAGGAAACATCTCGCAAACCTCGACATTGACGTATGCAAATAATGACATCATCGCAACCGTTAACTCTGATTTACAACGGACGACTGTCAAATCTGATCAAATTTCAGATTTACTAAAGAAAGCCATCGTTGCAACAGAAGATGAAAATTTTTATGAACACAATGGATTTGTTCCAAAAGCCGTGTTACGTGCATTAGTTTCCGAAGTAACTGGAATTGGGAGTAGCGGAGGCTCAACATTAACTCAGCAGTTAGTCAAACAACAAATGCTGACAAATGAAACGACCTTCAAGCGTAAAGCAAATGAGATTATTTTATCTAGACAAGTCGATGATGTTTTTTCAAAAGATGAGATCGTCACGATGTATTTGAATGTTTCCCCATTTGGACGTAACAATAAAGGACAAAATATTGCGGGTGTCCAAGAAGCTGCTGAAGGGATTTTTGGTGTTCAACCTAATGAATTAAATCTTGCACAAGCGGCATTTATTGCCGGACTTCCTCAAAGTCCAATCAGTTATAGTCCTTATAACGCTGATGGATCAATCAAAGAAGATGTCTCGCTTGGTCTGAAACGAAAAGACTTTGTCTTGTTTAGCATGTATCGCACGAAAGCGATCACCAAGCAAGAATATGAAGATGAAAAAAATTATGACTTAGCAAAAGACTTTTTACCGCAAGCACAGGCCAATCAAAATGAACAAAGTTATCTGTATTATGCCGTCTTAGATCAAGCAAAAGAAGTGTTAGCACAAGAACTCGCGACACAAGCTAAAGTCAGCAAGCAAGATTATCAAAAAGAAAGTGTCAAGAACTCCTATGAAGAACTTGCAGAACAAAAAATGGCTTCAGGAGGCTATACAGTAAAATCGACGATCGATCCAGCAATCTATCAGGCGATGCAAGAAGCTGTAGCTGCAAATGGCTACTTACTAGATGATGACACTGGTGTAGAGACACAAGTTGGGAATATCTTAATGGACAATAAGACCGGTAAGATTTTAGGTTTTGTTGGTGGACGTGACTTTTCAACGAATCAATTTGACCATGCTTTCGTATCTAAACGTCAAGCAGCTTCGGCAATTAAACCTGCATTAGTCTATGGACCGGCAATCGATCAAGGATTAATCGGTTCGGAGTCTCGAATATCCAATTATGAAACCAATTGGGGCGGTGAAGGTGATGATAGCGGAGATGCGGTGGTCAATGCAACACAAATCAATATGAACACTTTCCAAACGGTTCGTGATGCAATCTCTTGGTCAAATAATATTCCGGCTTATCAGACGTATCAAGCCGTTTTGGCAAATGCAAAAGACGATCGTTTTGTTTACGATCAATATCTATCAAAAATGGATTATCCCGATTTAGATCAATGGAGCTATAAATCAGCACCTTTAGGGGTAATGGATATTACTGTCTTAGAACAAACTGCTGGTTTCCAGACTTTAGCCAACGGTGGAGCCTATCAAAAAGGACATATGATCGATACGATCACTGATTCTACTGGTAAAGTAGTATATAAATACGATGAAAAACCAGTCCAAGTCTATTCTAAAGCAACTGCTTCCATTATGAACGATTTAATGCGTAGTGTTTTAGATAGCAAGATCACTACTCCTTATAAGAGTGTTTTAGGTTCCGTAAATGGTACCCTAGCTTCAGCTGATTGGATCGGAAAAACCGGTACTACTAATGATTATAAAGATTCATGGCTTATTGTCTCAACTCCTTCAATTACCTTAAGTAGTTGGACTGGTCATGACGATAGTACTCCTTCTGATTCCGGTGCTGGGAAACGCCAAGCAAATTATATGGCTTACTTAGCAAATGCGATCTATCAAGCAAACCCAGATGTCGTGGGTGTATCTGAGAAATTCACACTAGATAATAGTGTGAAAAAAGAAAAAGTCGCTACATTTACTGGTGAAAAATTAGTCAATAATGTGACGATCAATAATTATAAAGTGAGTGTTCCAAGAGACACTACGACTTCTTATTGGGCAAAAGATGGCGTGAAAGATAGTACGTTTAAATTTGGAATCGGTGGAACAGATGCTGATTATCTTAATTACTGGAGAACGATTGCCCCACGTATTCCAAGTAACTAAAAAAGATGTGCCAATTGGCACATCTTTTTTTTATTTAGAAGATCCTTTTTCTACGATATGATATGGTAGTGTAATGGTTTTTTCTTCTACTTCTTCTTTGTTCATTAATTTTGTTAATAGACGCATTGAAACTGCACCCAAGTCATATAAAGGTTGGCTGATACTTGTCAAACGTGGACGAGCAACTTCAGTCAACAATGAATTATTACTTGTGATAATCTCAAACTCTTCTGGCACGTTGATACCGCGATCTAATAATCCATCTAAGATCCCGATCGCAAGTTCATCATCCGTCACGTAAGCCGCCGTTGCTCCACTATTTAATAAACGATCGACTAAAGCTAAACCATCTTTAAAACTATAAGGTGTTTCAAAGATCAATCCTTCATTATAAGCCAAATCCGCTTCTTTCAAAGCTTCTTTGTATCCTGTTAAACGATTGTGTCCATTAATTGGATCAATCAACGCACCACTGATAAATGCGATTTTTTCGTTGCCATTTTTTGCAAGTAAACTTACAGCATCTTTCGTTGCGGCTGTGTAATCGATATTTACACTTCCAACTTGTTCGTCTGGATCAATTGATCCTGCTAAAACTACGGGTGTTTTCGAACGTGAAAACTCTCCACGGATCTCATCTGTAATATGATGGCCCATAAAGATGATTCCATCGACTTGTTTAGCCAATAAGTTGTTTAGTACAGAAACTTCTTTCGCACTTTCACCATCTGAATTGGTTAAAATAATATTGTATTTATACATCGTTGCAACATCATCGATACCACGTGCTAGAGAAGAGAAAAACATATTGCTGACGTTAGGAATAATAACCCCAACGGTAGTCGTTTTCTTACTTGCAAGCCCTCTAGCAACTGCATTAGGACGGTAATCTAAACGATCGATTACCTCTAAAACTTTTTTTCGTGTAACAGGTTTTACATTTGGGTTTCCGTTTACTACACGAGAAACTGTGGCCATTGAAACATTTGCTTCGCGGGCTACATCATAAATCGTAATGGTTTGTTTTTCCATGATAGTGCTCCGTTCTTATATTTTTTCAGAAAATCTTATTTACATTTCCTATTAAGAATAGCAAAAAAACAGACATTATGCAACCGTTTTATTACGACTTTCATGAAATTTACTTTCTAGCCACCATCTAAAATCAATGCTAAAATAAGATGACTCGATATAGAAAGAAGGCTCATTTTATATGAACAAGACAAAATTAAACGAATTGACCACTTGGTTAACACAACAGGATATTTCCTTAGCCTATCTCACAAATCCTGAATCGATTGCGTATTTTACTGGATTTGAGAGCGAACCACATGAACGGATATTAGCATTATTTGTTCCAGCTAATGGAGAGCCTTTTTTATTCACACCTGCACTTGATGTCAAGGAAGCTGAACATAGCGGTTTTCTTTACGATGTTGTTGGCTATTTAGATAGCGAATCCCCTTTCAAAAAAATCAAACACGAAATTCTTGCACGATACGGCACACCAAAACAAATGGCACTAGAAAAAGGTGCACTTACATTGGACCGTTTCGAACAATTGACTGCTTTATTTGATACAACAGCCTTTGAATTTGATTTGACACCTCAAATTCAAGCAATGCAACTTGTAAAGACGGCTGCTGAAATCGAAAAATTACAAGTTGCTGGTTCTTGGGCAGATGTAGCCTTTGAAATTGGCTTTCAGGCCGTTAGAGAAGGGATTAGTGAACAAGAAATCGTAGCGGAAATCGAGTATCAATTAAAAAAACAAGGGATTTCTCATATGTCTTTTGATACGCTTGTACTTGCTGGTGACAATGCTGCAAATCCTCACGGTACTCCTGGGGCGCGAAAAATCGCACCAAATGAATTGGTTTTATTTGATTTAGGCGTAATCGCAAATGGCTACTGCTCAGATGCGACACGTACAGTCTCGTTTAAAAAACCTACTGCTTTACAAGCGAAGATTCACGCAATCGTATTAGAAGCACAACTGACGGCACAAAAAGCGGTACGACCAGGAATCAAAGCAAGTCAATTGGATCAAATCGCTCGAGATGTTATTGAAAGCTATGGATATGGTGAGTATTTCAATCATCGCTTAGGACATGGGATCGGGGCTTCTGTTCACGAATATCCGTCGCTTGTTGCTGGAAATGATTTAGTGATTGAAGAAGGCATGTGTTTTTCTTTGGAACCAGGTATTTATATTCCGAATGAAGTGGGCGTTCGAATCGAAGACTGTGTCTATGTCACAAAAGACGGTTGCCATTCGTTTACAAAAACATCAAAAGAACTATTACAACTTGATTAAAAAAACATCTCGGCTAATTTTAGCCGAGATGTTTTTTGATTGCTTAATGATTTGCTTCTTCTTTAATTTCGTTTTGTAACTTTTCTGTGATGTCTTTTGTTTCGTTAGTGGCATCGCTTGTAACCGCTTTGGCCTCTTCTTTACCTTCTTTAACGGTTTCTTTTGCATCTTTTGCTGCTTCATCAACTTCAATAAAGATATCTTGTGCATGCTCTTTGCTTTGTTCTGTTACATCAGCTGCTGTTTTTTTGAAACGATCTGATAATTCATCCGTTTGTTTTTTCACTTCATCCGTTAACTCAGAAGCTGTATCCATCATGTCATCGTTTGCCTCTTCTGTTTTGCCTTTGATCGTACTCGCTAGACCATCTGCTTGTTGCGCCAATTGGCTAGCTTTATCTTTTGCGATTTCTGCTAAGTCCATTCCTTTATCTTTTGCAACATCGGTATAATCTGAAGCAGCATCCATTAAATCATCGACTTGTTTAGCTAACTTCCCACGAATTTCTTTACCTGATTCTGGAGCTAATAGTAATGCTGCAGCAGCTGCAGCTGTTCCACCAATAATTGCACCTAATAAAAATCCACTTGTTTTACCCATGAAAATTCCTCCTTTTATTTCGCTGTTTCTTTATTTTTTGAAAAATATTTTGACGCCGCTTGTCCAACTTTACCCGCAACTGTTGCTTTGGCCGTTGTGCGTCCTAATGAACTCACACGCGTTAACAAGTTACGACTAGAGTAGTTTAAATCTGAAACGGAAGTTCCTAAATCAGCGACTGCTGTAAATAAAGGATCGATTGTCGCCACTTTACCATTTACATCGATTAGCAATTCGTTACTTTTAACCAATAAGCCTTCGACCTCACGAGACAATACATCGACATCTTTTGTCACAACCGTGATGGTCTCGTTTGCTAAATCCACTGTTTTTTGTACTTTATCCACTGTTTGCGATACTTTCGCTAATAAGCGAATAACAAAAAATACCAATACAACAAAAGCTAACGCCGCAATCAATGCTGCGATTTCTCCCATTGACATACCAACACTCCCTTCCATAGACTATTTAAAATAAGCATAGCATTTCCATGATTTTTCGACAAATATAAACTATGCGTCTTCGGATTTTTCTTCTTTTTTCATCGCTTTTGGCTGTTTTGCACTCAATTCTTGTCCCAATTCAATAATAAACTGCGTTAAGTTTTCTTTTACTTCAGGATGCGTCAATCCATATTCGATACTTGTTTTCATAAATCCAAATTTATCGCCCACATCAGAACGTTTTCCCAAAAATTCACGTGCAAATACACGTTGAGTGCGGTTTAATTCATCAATTGCATCCGTCAACTGAATTTCATTTCCTGCACCTGGCTTTTGTGTTTCTAATACTTGGAAAATCTCAGGCGTTAACAAGTAACGACCAATAATCGCTAAATCACTTGGGGCTTCATCTGGTGTGCTTGGTTTTTCGACAAAGTTTTTCACATTGTACAATCCAGGTTCTACTTGTTCCCCAGGATTGATGATGCCGTATTTAACCGTTTCTTCATGTGGTACATTCATCACAGCAATCGTTGATGCATGTGTCACTTCATAGTCATTGATCAATTGTTGCGTTAACGGAACTTCATCTTCCATTAAATCATCCCCTAGCATCACGACAAATGGCTCATTGCCCACAAAAGCTTTGGCTTGAAGAACAGCATGCCCTAGACCTAAAGGATGTGATTGGCGAATAAAATGTAAATTCACTTCAGTGGTTTCTTCCACTAATTTTAATAGTTCAGATTTTCCTTTTTCTTTTAGATTCATTTCTAATTCAAGATTTGCATCAAAGTGATCTTCGATTGGACGTTTCCCTTTACCGGTCACGATCAAAATATCTTCGATTCCTGATTTTAATGCTTCTTCAACGATAAACTGAATCGTGGGTTTATCTACGATCGGCAACATTTCTTTTGCCATCGCTTTGGTTGCAGGTAAAAATCGAGTTCCTAATCCTGCTGCTGGAATAATTGCTTTTCTTACTTTCATTTAAACGGCTCCTTTAGTCTTCAATAGAAAATTCATTTTCAATTTTACCATCGCGCAACATGATCTCTTTTAGCGCGACTTGAATATCTTTTCTTTCATACAACACTTGATAAATTGTTTCCGTAATCGGCATTTCGACTTGTAATTCTTCAGCCAATTCTTTAGCAGCTTTGGTTGTCGCCACTCCTTCAACGACCATTCCCATATTTTCTAATACTTCATCTAAAGAATGGTTTTGACCTAGAAGATGGCCAGCACGCCAATTTCGAGAATGAACACTCGTACACGTTACGATGAGATCCCCGACACCACTTAATCCAATAAAGGTTAACGGATCTGCCCCCATTGCAACTCCTAACCGACTAATTTCAGCTAATCCCCGCGTCATGATGGCGGCTTTAGCATCATCCCCAAAGCCAAGCCCTACAAGTGCTCCTGCACCGATCGCAATGATATTTTTTAATGCCGCCCCAGTTTCAACGCCAATCACGTCTGGATTGGTATAAATGCGAAAATAATCATTCATAAACAACTTTTGAACATATGCAGCAGCTTGTTCATTTGTCGATGCCGCTGTAATGGTTGTAATGTCTCGTCTAGACACTTCTTCTGCATGACTTGGTCCAGATAAAACGATAATCTCTTGACGCTTTGTTTCAGGTATTTCTTGCGCCAATACTTCCGAAATTCGAGTATGAGTATGTTGTTCTAATCCTTTTGAGGCATGAATGATTTGTGGACGATGAGTTAATCGTGCGGCAACATTTTTGGCCACCTCACGCATTGCTTTTGTTGGAACAACAAATAAAATCGCATCGGTATCTGCAATGGCTTTATCTAAGTCCGTTTCTGCTTGGATACTAGAAGACAGCACCAGGTCGGGAAGATAACGTGTATTTGTATGATGCTCCTTAATTTCAGCAATTTGCGCTTCATTATTGCCCCATAAGGTTACGCTGTGTCCATTTTCTGCCAATACTTGGGCTAATGCTGTTCCCCAAGATCCAGCGCCTAGGACAGCTATCTTTTGTTGATTCATTTTTTTCCTCACCTTTACACGATCCACTGATTTTTCCAGTGACTACGATCATATGATTTTAATTGTTTATTTTGTTTACGACGCCAAATAAAGACACCAATTGCGCCAACTAACAAAATAAACGATAACAATTGTGACACACGAATCGAACCTACTAGATATAAGCTATCTGTTCGCATTCCTTCAATAAACATACGGCCAAAGCTATACCAAATCACATAGCTTAATGCCACTTCTCCTCGTTTTAACAATCCTGTTTTTTTACGTAAAAAAAGCAAGACAATAAATCCGATGAATGTCCATACAGATTCATATAAAAATGTCGGTTGGCGGTAAGCGCCATCGATATACATATTCTCGATGATAAACTGTGGAAGATGTAGCGATTGTAAAAAAGCTTTGGTCGTTTCGCCACCAAAAGCTTCATGGTTCATAAAATTCCCCCAACGACCAATCGATTGCGCAATCATCACACTCGGTGCGGCAATATCTAAAAACGTCCACACGGAGATAAAATGACGTGAGCAAAAATAATACAACCAAATGCCCCCAACAATCAATCCACCATAAATCGCTAGTCCACCTGAACGAATATTAAAGACTTGAATCGGATCTGCCAAATAAGGTTGTAGATCAAATAAAATATAGTATAATCTAGCACCTATAAAGGATAACGGCAATCCAACCAACATGAAATCCGTCACATCATCGGCTTTCATCCCGACACGCTCAGCTTCTCTTGAGCTTAATACCATCGCAATGACCACTCCTGAGATAATGATCACCGCATACCAATAAATCGACAAGCCAAATAATTCAAATGCTACACGATTGACATATCCTATCATTTATAACGCTCCTTTATTCCGCTGAATTTTCTTCAATCAAACGACTTAAGCGTTGTTCAAATGATTTCGTTGCATCAAATCCCATTGAGCGCGCACGATGATTCATCGCAGCTACTTCAATAATAATCGCAACATTTCGTCCTGTTTTTACAGGAATCTTGATTTGTGGGATCTGAACTGATCCAATATAAATCGATTCATCAGCACTTCCCAAACGATCATATTGTTTATCTTTAGCCCAATTTTCTAGATACACAACTAGTTGGACTTGCATCGAACCACGCACAGCACTCGCACCAAATAAGTTCATCACATCGATAATCCCGATCCCGCGAATCTCGATTAAATGTTCTAAGATTTTTGGGGGTTCTCCTACTAGCGTCAAATCGTCTTTTTTAAAGACATCCACTCGATCGTCGGCAATCAAACGGTGTCCGCGTTTGATCAATTCTAAAGCTGTTTCACTTTTTCCGATTCCACTGTCTCCTTGAATCAACACACCTAATCCATAAACATCCACTAATACACCATGGATACTCGTACGTGTAGCCAATTGTTCTTCTAAGTAACTTGAAATTTCACCTAATAAGCGGGAGGTGGACACTTTTGAACGTAAAATCGGGATTTGATGTTCTTCACACGCTTGGATCATCTCGTCTGGTATCTCAAGTCCTCTAGATACAATAAATCCTGGTGTGTCATCAGAGCATAAGCGACGTAAAATCATCAAGCGCTCTTCTGGCATCATACGCTCGGCAAAGGTAATTTCTTTATTGCCAAACAATTGCAAACGATCATTTGAATAATAAGAAAAATAGCCAGTCAATTCCAAACCTGGTCGAGAAATATCACCGGTAAAAATTTCTTTTTCTAATGCAATTTCATTGCCTGTTACAATTTCTAAATTCAGTGCTTGTGTTAATTCACTAATCTTCACTGATTCTGTCATAGTTAGACCTCTCTTTCTATGCTTAATACTGTTATATTTTATCATTGTATGTGTGAAATTCCTATCATCTATCGTGGATATTTCGTTTTTTATAAAAAAACATGCATACCGCAAGCGATATGCATGTGTTTACTCTAATTTTTGTAGACGATGCTCGGTCACGATCATATTGATCAAAGACATGATAACTGCTACTAATAACGCTGCTCCAAAAGAAGAAAAACCAAATTTTGTTGCACCAACGACACTAGACGTGATTTGTAAAATCGCCGCATTGACTACAAAACTAAACAATCCTAAAGTCAAAAAAGTCAAAGGGAATGTTAGAAACAATAAGATTGGACGTAAGAATGCATTTAGTACCGATAAGATGATACTTGCCAGTAATGCCGTCCATAAACTTTGTACGTGAACCATTTGAGGCAACAATACCGAAAGCGAAATAAATGTTAACACATTCATGATCAGTCGTTGCATATAGTTCACTAGAAATCGCTCCAATCTTCATCTTTCGTTTCATTAGGGTCTACTTTTTCAGCTTCTTTACGCTCTCTAGAACGTGTGTTGTTTTGGTAATATAGATTATCATGGCCGTAATTCGTACGACGTGTTTGCGCATTTGGCATGATGATCGCTAAACCAATATAAAGCAAGATCCCAGGGAATCCTGTCGACATCAAGGAAAGAACAATATAGATGACCCTTACGATGGTTGGATCAAAGCCAAAATATTCTGCAATCCCCCCTAATACCCCTGAGACTACTCGATTATCTGAAGATTTTGTTAACCGTTTTTTCATAATTATCACCTTTCTATTCTTTCAATTTATCTTATTGGTCCGTGTCTTTTAAGTATACACTACCTGTTGTTGTAGACACATCGATTTGCGCCATATGATCCATCACGCGTTCAAATTCAAGTAACTGGTTCATTTTTTCACGTTTTTCACGAATAATCTCATAACCGGTCATTCGACTTTGAACAGCACCAATATTTGTTTTTGCTTCACCTGCTAAACCTAATGTAACGGGAAGTGCCACTTTCACATCTCCATTAACAGAAGAAGCTTGTAATTTACGTAGATTTTCTTGTTCAAAGGTTAGCTTGATATCACCATTGACTAAAGACAGTAGGGCTGTTTCTGGTGTCGTAGTTACGATGATGGCACCGTTAATATTTTCGATCACAGTATCCCGAATCGTTCCTGCTTCGATTCCGATAGATCCGTTGACTCCTTCTAATTCTAACATGGTTGCGTCGATATGGTGTAGTTGAATATCACCATTTGTCGTTTTCATGTACACATCTTTTGCTGTCAACTCATCTACTATGATTGTTCCATTTAACATCTTGATTGCAACGTGATCATATGTTTGATCAGGCAAGAAAACTACTAAATCCGCACGTACACGTTTATTTGGGATGTGTAAACGTATAGCTTCGTTATCGACTTCAATTTGACTACGTTCTGCAAATAATTCTTCCGCATTTTCTGAATGGAATTTTCCATATAATTTGATTTTTGCGTCGACTTTAACAAAATCTTCTGACCAACGTTTCAATACGATCGCGCCGTTTGCGATTTTCACGTCTAAAATCGTCGCAGGTGTAGCATCAAAAACAAATTCTTTGTCAAATTTTGTTGAAGCCACCCCAGGTACTTTCACATGGAAATCTTTCCACTCTACATTTTCACTAATCGAATCGGAAACATTTTGCAACGTACGTAATAGTACTTTACTAAATTTTGTTCCATGTTTGACTACTTTTTCGCTAGCATTCGTCAGTTTTTCAGTCGCTTGTTCTTTCCAGTCTTCTGGAATATCAAATTTTTGACTCATTTTTTCTTTTGAATAGATCCATTGCTCACGACGGATTTCTTTCATCTGTTCTTCTAGTTCGCGTTTTTGTTGATGTAATTTGGTTAGTTGATGATCCAATTGTTTGACTTCATCTTCTAAACGTTCACGAACCTTGATTTCTTCATCCGATACTTCTTCTAATTCTTCGTGAGTATAGTATTCAGTTAACGTATCTTTAATCGTTTGACGTTCTTTCGTTACAAAATTCATTTGTTCTTGGACTTGATCTAAAGAAGCAGAAATCGAAGTGGTTTGACTCGCTAATTCATCTAAAATCGCCTCTAAGTCTTCTGATTCTTGTTCATCTATAAATTCAGATTCATCTGTCGGTTGTGCTTCGGCTTTCTTGGCTTGAACTTGTTCAGCAGCCTTTTCGATTTGAGAAGCATCTTTATCTTGTGCAATGCCTTCTAATAAATCTAAGGCTTCTTCCGTTGAAAGGACACCTTTTTTCACCAAGTCTAAAATTCGTTTTCTTTCATTCATGGAAATGCCTCCTAAACTTTTTTATAAGCATTCTTGCTTACAAGACTATTATGCCAAACCTGAGGCAAAAACACATAGGTCTAAAGTACCAAAAAAAGATTCTTCTCAAAATAGAAGAATCTTTATAATGCTTGTTGAATATACTCTGCAATGATTTGGACTACTTGATCGATTGACTTTCCTGTCGTGTCGACCAATATCGCATCTTCTGCTTGTTTTAAAGGTGAAATTTCACGTGTTGAGTCAATATGATCTCGCTGTTGGATTTCCTTAGTTAGTGTATCTAAATCAGTTAAGATCCCTTTTGTTTGATTTTCTGCATACCGTCTTTGTGCACGCTCCGTTACACTGGCAACCAAAAAGATTTTTACTTGTGCATCAGGTAAAACAGCCGTTCCAATATCGCGACCATCCATAATGACTTGACCATTTTCAGCAATCAGTTGTTGTTGTTTAACTAAGGCTTCTCTAACGCCTTGATGCGTTGCCACTTCTGAAACATTATTCGTTACATCTGGTTGACGAATCGCATCCGTGATATTTTTTTGATCGACAAAGACCTGTTGTTCTGTTTGCGTTTGTTTAAATTCGATTGGATGCTGATGAAGTAATTCGACCAATGCTTGTTCATCAGAAAAAGGAACGTGATATGTGAGTGCTAAATACGTCACCGCTCGATACATCGCTCCTGTGTCGGTGTAGATAAATCCAAATTGTTTCGCTAGTCGTTTTGCAACCGTACTTTTTCCAGATGATGCTGGACCATCGATTGCGACTTTAATTTTTTTCATTATACTATCAATCCTTATCTTTTTAACTATGAAAATCCCATAAAAAAAACCGCTCAAGCGGTTTTTATTTGATTCTTACTTGTTGGCCTGGAGCAAAGAAAAAGTTGTCCATTGACATTCCATTTAATTGCAAAAGTTTTTCGACACTAATTCCAGCACGAGCCGCAATTTGGTTCGGCCCTTCACCAGATAATACTTCAATTGTTTCGCCAGCTACAGCTGAACTTGAAGGTGTCGTTTCTTCCGGCACACTCACTTGACTACTTTCATCAGATGAAGGTAGTGTTTCTTCTGTTTGCGTCTCTCCAACTGTTTCACTTGTCATTTCTGTTGAAGAAGTCGATTCTGTTTCAGTCGAACTCGTTTTAGTGGTCGTCGTTGTACTGCTAGACGCTTTTGCGACCTCAGAACTACTACTGCTCACTAAACTAGCCGCTTCAGTTTTTTGTTGGTGTACCCAAATTCCGACAACGGTTGGAATCGCGACACATAGAAATAGTAAAAAAAGGACAATCGATAGAAATAATGTATTGCCACGTTTTTGATGATACTGGTTGGATCTTGATGCATTTTCTTGTGTTTCTTCTTCGTAAATTGGTTGTTCCCATGGTTCTTTTTGTTCATCCGAACGATTGCTTCTCTTGTTCACACTTGGTCCCTCCTGATAATCTCTTCGAAATATTATACCATAGCTATTTTCAAATATGCAGAAAATTTTTGAAAAGTTAACCTTCTTTAAAAATTTCTGCTAGACGGACGATCCAAGATGGAGATTTGAATTCTTCACGTTTTAGACGTGACTGATTTGGCCAAGTCGCAGTATCTAAACTACAACACGGTTGACTGGAGCGTATGACTGTTTCTTCAAAATACTGTAATAAATACGTTCGGTAGCAATCCGTTGTGTCAATATATGCTTTCATCGCGTGTAATTTTTGTTTTTTGATTCCTTCATATTGTTCCAACTCTACTAAAAACATCTCATTTTGCTGATAGGCTCGTAGCCATTTCTTATGAAGCGTTTCTTGTTTAGGTAAAAGTAGCTCAGGTTGCTGTTGTTTCAGTAACCACTGAAATTGTTGAATCTCTTGTGCTAATTTCTCTTGAAAAAAATAATGAATACGTTCATCAAATTCCTGGTATAGCAATAAGGCAAAACTTTCCTTGCCATCGCGACCAGCACGACCGATTTCTTGAAGATAATTCTCAATAGAATCTGGCAAGTCAAAATGAATGACGACCCGAATATCTGCTTTATCGATCCCCATTCCAAATGCATTGGTTGCAATTAAAATTTGCAGTTGATTTTTTTGAAATTGTTGCTGCAAACTACTGCGTTCATTTGACGTCAAGCCACCATGATAATAGCCTACAAGATACTCATCTTTTAAAAATCGATAGACTTCTTCGACTTTTTTACGTGTTGCACAGTAAATGATCGTCGCGCCATCACTTTGTGCGAGTACTTCTTTTAATTGAGCAAATTTGTCTTCGGTATGTTTGACAAACAATTGAATATTTGGACGATCCACAGAATATACAATTTCCTGATATCCTGGACGACATAGCATGGTACTGATTTCTTCACGTACAGTTGGCGTTGCACTCGCGGTTAACGCAAGTGTTAGAGGATTGCCTAGCTCTTCTTTGATTTGCTGTAATTGACGATATTCTGGTCGAAAATCGATTCCCCATTGCGAGATACAATGTGCCTCATCGACAACAAATAATGCAATGGTCTGTTGTTTCAACGCTTGGATCAGTCGTGGTTGATGCAACATTTCAGGACTAACAAATAAAAATTTATATGTTTGTAAATGCGTCAAAATATAATATCGCTCTTCTTTAGAAAGTTGGCTATTTAAATACGTTACGCGTTGTTCATTTTGTTGCAACAAGCGTTGTACTTGATCTTCCATCAGTGAAATCAATGGGGTCACCACAACGACTAATCCATCTAGTAAATAGCCTGTCAACTGATAACACAAACTTTTTCCTGTTCCTGTTGGGACTTGCATCAACGTGTCTTGTCCCTGTAATAAGGCTTCTATCGTTTCTTTTTGTCCGTCACGAAACGTGTCAAACCCAAAAAACTCTATTAGTTTATTCTCTAAGTCTTTTTCTTGCAACTGACTCACGCTTTCTCTTAATTTGGTATAGTCGATACACTAAAAAATCAATATCTTTAAAGTCGAGTACCGTTTGAAATTCTTTATAGGAAACTGCCCAAATATCCTCGGAAAAGACTTGCTCATCGATAACCTTCATTGGAAATAGAGTAAATGGAAACTGCTCGTCTAAAATGGCCCATTCAATCAGGTGATCACGAATCGTACTTTCTTTTAATCGACGTTTTTGGGCGATCGTTTCAATCGATTGCTGTTCTAAGAAAGCCATACGTGTCATAAGTACACTCTGATTCAGATTTTCTAAAAAAGGTTGTTTGATCACACGGTATAACACATAGTCATTATGTTGCAATAATTCGTGATATAAATTATGCCATGCACTAGCACGATATAGTTGGCCTTTGATCGTTTCAATTTCAGGAAATACTTGATAAAATGTTTCACCTGCAATCGTACCACCCGATAAAGTGGCGACCAATAGATCACTTTGCTGCGAAGGCAATTTAGAAAATAATTCCTGCAATTCTTCATAAACACGCTGTTTTATTTTTTCGGTATCATCTAGCTTAAGCTTACGTAAGATCTCTGTATAGTAAGGAGTCGTTTCTAACGCAATCGTTTCATTTGGGTGCTTTGTCGTCAATTGCTGAATGAAAAATTGAATGACACGCCACGCGGTTTCATCTTTTCTTCCAAAACGAAAATAATTGATTGCACGATACTCTTGTTCATCTAAAAAAGAAGGTGTTATTTGCTCTTTTGTAATCATAAGCATGCCGTCTTTTACTTCAATCGATGAATCATGGAGTAGATTCTTGATCGTCTGTTGAAATTCAGCTTCACTCAATTGCGGAAAACTTCCTAAATAAGGAAGTAAATCCATAAAAAAAGCATAACTTAAGACAGAAGAGGTCTTTTTTCCAATTAAGATTTGATACAGCGTCGTCAGTTTTAACTTGTTCTTTTTTTGTAATAACGCTAAAATAAATTCAGTCAAGTGATCACCTCAAGAAAGTAGGAATAGAAAATGTCTCATACGACATGTGCGCTCGTTCCAGAACGCTGCATTGCATGCGGATTATGTGCCGTCTATGCACCTCAAGTATTTGATTATGATGAAGAAGGCATTGTTTTATTTAAAGAAGAACCTTATGCAAAAAAACAATTTATTTCGGATGCAGAATCAGCATCTGTTTTAAAAGCTTATCAAAAATGCCCCGTTCGTGCAATCTTAATCGAATAACTAAATGTACGTAAAAAAATAACGAAATCTCCTTATCACAAGAGATTTCGTTATTTTTTATTTTGAATATTGACGATATTGAATCGTGCCAATTTGTTTTTTAGATAACCAAGGTAATAGTTTCGCATATAACGCTAAAAAGACAACGCTCACCAATGATGCTTTAATTAAATTAAATGGTACAACGCCAATCGCCACATATTTTGCAAGTGACATCCCTAAAAAGTTCGTTGCTGTAGCATTAAAGAAATACAAGTACATCGGTGTAATCACAAAATAGTTCGCTAAACTCATAAACACCGTCATCGCAAGTACCCCAGTTACTACACCAAATGCTTTATGAAAGGTTAATTGTTTACGTACTTGGAAGAAATAATACATTGGTAAAACAAAAGCTGATGTGGCCATAAAGCTTGCGACATCTCCTACGATATTTGTCGGATCCGCTGCACCGGTAGTCAATAAATGCAATACCGATCGAATCAACGCCGTTAAAATCCCTGCCAATGGCCCATATAAAAACATACTTAGCAATACTGGTATATCACTAAAGTCCACTTTCATAAATCCAAATGCCGGAATAACTGGAAAACCGAAAAATTGTAAAATCAACCCCATTGCTGCAAATAACGACACCGCGACCATTTTTTGTACCTTTGTGTTCTTCATTCAAATATCCTCCTAATAATTTAGGAAACATCTTCACAGAAGCTTATTTATTTCTTCTAAACAGAAAAAGTACCCTATTTTCGTACACGAAAATAGGGTACTTGTTTTGATTGATTTTAGACAAAACAAATACGCCCTATCTTCTTTATCCAGACTGTACTGTCGGTAACGGAATTACACCGTATCGGCTATGATACACCAGGTATATCATAGTTCGTGGACTATTACCACCGGTCGGGAATTTCACCCTGCCCCTGAAGACGAACCTTAAATATTTAATTTATAGTTCTATTATACATAAATAAACTAATATCTCAAGTAATTGATTTGTTATTTACTACTTTCTAAAATTGCATTGATTTCTTTTTTGGATAACTCACGGAATTCTCCAGGACGCAAATTACCAAGCGTTAACGGTCCATATTGTTCCCGCTTTAATTTTTGAACCGGCAATTTTACTGCCTCTAACATATGTTTCACTTGGTGATTTTTTCCTTCATGAATCGTCAATTGCACAATACTTGTCTTGGCTTGATGATCAGTCGATAAAATATCAAAACGCGCTGGCGCATACTTTTCGCCCTTATAACGAATCCCTCGTGTCAATGGTTTTAAATCTTGAGGCAGTGCAACTCCTTTTACTTTAGCTACGTATTTTTTCTCGACTTCATGTTTTGGATGGGTCAAACGCTGTGCAAAATCACCATCATTCGTTAATAACAACAAACCAGAGGTGTCATAATCTAAACGCCCCACTGGATAAATTCGTTCGGATACATCGCTAAAATAATCTGTTACGACTTTACGTTTTTTATCATCTGTTACGGCTGAGATCACACCGCGTGGTTTATAAAACATAAAATATACGTATTGTTCACTTGAAATCGGCACACCATCTACTGCAACTTCATCTTTTTTACTTACTTTTGTTCCCAACTCGCGAATGACTTGACCATTGATAGCCACTCGTCCATCTAAAATCAGTTGTTCTGCTTTTCTACGTGAAGCGATTCCTGCTTGTGCAATTACTTTTTGTACTCGTTCCATTATTCGTTCTCCTCTATTTGAGTGATAGGCTGAAACAGATCTTGTATAGGTTCCTCTAAATCGGCGCTCATCACTTCTAAATCTGGTAATTCAGTTAGATCTTTCAACCCAAAATAATTCATAAAATACGCGGACGTTCCATATAAAATAGCACGCCCAGGACCATCTACTCGTCCTTTTTCTTCTACTAATTGTAGCGCAACTAACTTTTGTAACGATCCTGAAGCCTTCACACCACGAATCGTTTCGATTTCAACTCTTGTAATCGGCTGTTTGTAAGCAATAATCGCAAGTGTTTCCAACGCTGCTTGCGACAAGCGACCTGAAAGTGGTGATCGTGCATATTCTTTTAATAGAGGTGCCAATAGTTGTTTTGTTGACAAAATAAATTGTTGCCCTACTTCTAAAATACACAATGCGCTTTGATCATCTTCTTCATAGCGTTTTGCCAATTCCATTAACTGCGTATGTACGACAGTCTGAGATCGATTGAGAATCGTGCTGAGTTCTTCTAAACGGATGCCTTCTTGTCCAACAATAAATAATAACGCTTCAATCTCCTGATATTCCTTCATATAATTGTTCTCCTGGATAGATCTTAATTTCTGCATACTGAGCTGTTTGAGCTACTTTTATTTTTTGATACTTCATCAGTTCAAGCATCGCCATAAAAGTCGTGACTAGTTCTTCTTTCGTACCGGTAACAAGTAAGGCTTCTAAGGTACATCCTGCCATCATTTCTTCTTGGATTTTTTTCGTGATCCACATTATTTTTTCATCGACAGTCGTCTCATCTTTGGCGATACTTGCATCGATTTTTTTACGTTTTTTCTTTTTTTCAAGCAACTGATGAAAAGCCAAAAATAAATCAATCGTATTGACTTGATTTTGCTTCAATTCCACCTGTGATTCTTGATAATCTTCCAATTCCATAGGTTCACTATGAAAGAAAGTTTCACGTTCTTGTGCAAAAGAAGACAGGGTTTGAGCAGCCTGTTTGTATTTTTTATACTCAACAAGTTGCGCGATCAATTGCTCTCTTGGATCTTCTTCTTCATAGTCGATCCATTCTTCTTCATATTCTTCCGTAGGCAAAAGCATTCGACTTTTCATCGCCATTAATGTAGCCGCCATAACAAGATATTCACCTGCAATTTCTAACTCCAAATGCTTCATCGCATGAATATATGTTAGGTATTGGTCTGTAATCTGAGAAATCGGGATATCGTAAATATCCAATTCTAGCTCATTTAATAAATGCAACAGCAAGTCTAAAGGACCTTCAAAAATTGCTAATTTTACTTTCATTTCTTCCATTTATGTACTCCTATGCACGCGGGAAGTATTGTTTATACACTTCTGTCATTCGTTTTTTCGTAATATGTGTATAGATCTGCGTAGTGGAAATATCCGCATGTCCTAACAATTCTTGTACAGTACGTAAATCTGCACCATTTTCTAAGAGATGTGTGGCAAAACTATGACGCAATGTATGAGGTGTGACCGTTTTGAAAATTCCAGCCTCACGTACGATTTGCTTCAAATTCTTCCAAACACCTTGACGACTGAGCTTTTTCCCATGATGATTGACAAATAATGCTGTTTCATCTGGATGTTTTCCAACAAGCAATGGTCGAGCTTCATCTAGATATCGTTCGATCCAATCAATCGCTAGATCTCCTAGTGGTACAATTCGTTCTTTTTCACCCTTACCGATCGTTTGTAACAACGCCATATTTAAATGGACATCGCTTAAGCGTAAATTGATCACTTCACTCACACGCAGTCCTGTCGCATACATCACTTCCAATAACGCACGATCTCGAATACCTAAAATCGTTTTGGTATCTGGAGTCTGGATCAAACGCTCTACTTCTTCTAAACTCAATGTATCTGGTAATTTTTGCTGTTTTTTTGGCGTATCGATATGTTGCATCGGATCATGATCTGTGACACGTTCTTGACGTAAAAATTGATGAAAGCGTCGCAAACTAGAAATCATTCGTGTAACAGTTGCCGGCGATTTCCCAGCTTTTTGCATCGTTTCTAAAAAATCTAATACAAGGTAACGATCTACATTTTGCCATTGCGTAATATTACGCTCAACTAAAAAATGATAATACTGCATTAAATCGCGTGCATAACTTTGTTTAGTATTGCTTGATAATCCACGTTCGATCGTTAAATAATGCAGATACTCTTCAATTTGTTCTTTCATCATTTCACATCCTTTGCTCCACCACTGATTTATCATAACAAATTTTCCAACAAAACGATAGCACCGCTTTAAAAAAACAAAACAAGCAAAAGATTACTCTTTTGCTTGTTTGATTTTTTCTTGACACTCATAGCAAATTCCATGAAACGTCAACCGATGATCTTTTACGATAAATCGATAACGATCTTCGACGACTTCTTCCACACTACCCAATAAATCTTCTTCAATTTCTTCAATATTGCCACATTCCAAACAAAGCAAATGATGATGAAAATGTTCCGCACCTTCTTTTCGAAGATCATAACGCGCAACACCATCGTTAAAACTTACTTTATTGACAACATGTAATTCTGTCAAAATTTCCAATGTACGATAGACGGTAGCTAAACCGATTTCTGGACTCTTTTTTTTCACAAAAAAATAGATTTCTTCTGCAGAAAGATGCTCTTTCTCATTTTCCAGTAATACCAATACAGTCGCTTCTCTTTGAGGAGTCAATTTAAATCCCGAATCATGAAGTTGCTGCTTCGTTTTTTTCAAGGCAGAAACAGTGTTCACGAGCATGCACCTACTTTATCATTATTCTCATTTACGTTTTACGTAACGGACTCTATACTAGAATCATTATAATTTACTTTTCGGATTTCGACAAGCTCTCGTCATGATTTGTTTTCAACAAATACGTGTGTCCATCTTTTTGTTCGATCAAACGCGCTTTTAGTAAATGCCCAATCGCTCGTTTAAACTGACCTTTACTGATTCCAAATAGTTGTTTGATGGCTTCTGGATCCGATTTATCTGTATACGGCATGCTGTGTTCAGCTGTCCGTTCAAGATAAGCCAATAGCATTTTCGCATCATCTCCAATAGCTTCATGCGCTCTTGGTTTTAAAGAAAGGTTTAATACGCCATCTGGGCGAATCCCAATCACGCGACCGTTGACTGTTTCTCCCAAACGTGGTTCGTTAAATCGTTCGGAAGGATGGATAAATCCAATATAAAAATCATCGGTCAAAATATATGTCCCCATCAATTTCAAACGAAATACTGTTCCAGAGATATCTTTATTTTTTAATTCTGGTGTCCCCTTTTTTGAGAGTGCTCTAAAAATCTTTTCTTCTGCCAATGAAGCCCAGATCCGGTCTTTACTGTCGACAGTCAATTGGACCATCAAGTGATCCCCTTTTTTAGGCCACAATTCGCGCATCGTTGGCAATTCGTCTAGGGATACTGCGATATCTTTATCTGGCAGTCCAATATCTACAAATACACCTAGATCACGACGGACATCTTTTACCTCTGCAAAAGCAAAATGTCCTGGTCTACTCTTAGGGATAATCGTTGTAAAGCAATTGTCTTGTGACTGATTTTGATACCCAAATCCTTCAACTGCTTCACCTAATTGATGTTCTCCTTCTGATTTTAATAAACGAAAAGTCATTCCATTTTTTTGGACGTAATACGCTTGATCATTCTCATCAATGATCAATCCTGTAAATACAGATGCTAATAATTCATTCATTGTTGTTCTCCTTTTAAACTAAAGTTCTCTTTAGTTGGTTCCACTACCATTTCCTTTGAAAAAGCCAGTTTTATCATTGATCGTTGCAATATACATCGGTAATCCTTGTTCTCCGACATCTTTTAGTAACGAGGATTGATTGGTTGTCGCATATAAATTGTAATAGCCTTGACCATTTTCAATTCGAACACGTTGTAAATAAAATCCTCCAGGAACAATATATCCTCTTGCAATACATTGATTGATCACAGAATCATATACTCCATCTGCCCATTCCCACGCGGAGTTAGACGCATCGTCTAGATCGCTTTGTCTTGAAGCAATAATTGGACGATTGTCTTTATTGACCGCTGTTGTAGAAGACAAGACTTGATTGGCTTGGCTATACTGCGTATTCTGGTTAATTTTAGCAATTAATTCATTTTCTTTAGCTGCTTGTTCTGCTTGTGCCTTTTCTTTAGCTGCTTGTTCTGCTTGCGCCTTTTCTTCTTTTTCTTTTGCTGCTTTTTGATCGGCATCTCGCTTGGCTAATGCTGTCTTAATCGGTGTTAATTGGTTCGTTAACTCTGTTTTTAAGGTCTCATCTTTGAGCGCTTGGACTTGTTTTAGCGTATTGGTATAAGTTTGTGTTGTCACACTAGCAGCTAATTGATTATTTTTCAATCCGGAAGTCAGTTTTGTTACTGCTTCTTTTACGGTTTGCGCTTGCTCTACTTGTTTTTGTCCCAAGGTAACAGCTTGATTATATGCTTGATCAAATGCTGTAGCGTCTTTGATTGGAACTGCTAAAAATGTTTGCGTATTTAACACATAGGCTTGATCATTTACTTTGCCATCTACTAGTACGGGCGTATTAAATTGCTTATTTAAGTCTTCTTGCAACGTATATTGCGTGATTAACGTATCCACAAACTGACTTGCTTCTTTTTCCTCTTTGATCCCTTTAAGTGCGGTCAATTGCTTTTGATACTCTGTTAGTTGACTTTTCGTTGTGCTTGCTTTTACGATTGGTTCTTCTTTTGAAACCGATAGAGCTTGGATATCTTTCATCAAAGAAGCGACATTTGCTTCTTTTTTTACAAGTTCAGCTTGTGCTTGACGTTCTAATTCTTGTTCATGTGCATAATAAGCACCACCACTGATACTGATTATCGCAATGACCGCAACCGTATACCAAACGATGCGTTTCTTTTTCTTAGACCACTTTGTACGTGCCTTACGTTTAGGGACGACTGCCTCATTTTTTATTGTCGCTTTAGGATCAAGACGATCAGCTGGAATCGTCATCTCTACTTCTTCTACAGAAGATGGCACCGATTTATTGGCAGATTCTTGTTCTAGATAGTGTGCCGCTTGTTCGATTTTTTGTGTAGCTTCTGGTTTTGGCAGCGAATTTTCTTCTGTTATCTCTTCGATTATCGACTGACTTGTTTCTACAACCTTCGCCTCGATACTATCTGAAGCTAACGTTTCAGTTGATTGTTCTGCTTCAGGTTCTTCTACTTTAGGTTCTTCTGGATTTTCAACTGTTGCTTTTATCGTTGGATCTGTTGAAACAACTACAGCCTCAAGTCCTTCAGGTTCCAATTGATTTTCTGATCCAGCATCTTCTACTAGTTCTTCTTGTACTACAGCTTCCTCTTCGGGTTCTTCTTGTGCTATAGCTTCCTCATTAGATTCTTTGTCTACAGAGAGTTGAGGTTCTTGACTTGAAGACTCTTTTGGCGTTTGTTGTTCGATGACTTCTTGAGATTTAGTTTCTTGTTCTTCTTTTTGACGAATCAAATCTTTGATTTCTTCTTGTGCTTCTAAATGACGCCCTTCTTTATAAGCCTTTAAATAGGCAGCCAAAATGGGGTCATCTTCAAATTCTTCTACTTTAGTTTCTGATAAATCACGTTCGGGACGATCCACTGTTTTAATTGGCTCTTCCGCATCGTCTTGACTCGTTTCATCATATAAGTTATGGAATTGGTCCATCACTTCACCTAGCGAGATTTCTTTCAATTCCGACCATTCGATATTATCATTTTCAATCGCTTCACTAGTTTCTGGATGATCAATTTGATCTTCACTGATTTTTTTAGCGATATTTTCTTTGATTTCTGCTTTACAGTTGGGACAGATCAAGTCCCCGTTAAGTGGTTCAAAACCACAATTTGGACAAGTTTTCATGTAGTACCACTCGACTCCTTTTTTTTCATTCACAGTACTTCTATCATACACTATAATAAAACGTAAAAAAAGCAAAGTTACAAGACTGTAAACGAAACTACATAAACGAAAAGCAGTGACTTTTGAAAGCTTACGCTTCTAAAAGCCACTGCCAATTATTTTTATTCTAAAAAGTCTTTTAATTGTTTTGAACGAGAAGGATGGCGCAATTTTCTTAGCGCTTTGGCTTCGATTTGGCGGATACGCTCACGGGTCACACCAAATACTTTGCCTACTTCTTCCAATGTTCGTGTTCGACCATCATCGATACCAAAACGTAAACGTAATACATTTTCTTCACGATCTGTCAGTGTGTCTAAAACATCTTCTAACTGTTCTTTCAACAATTCATATGCTGCATGTTCAGCTGGACTTGTTGCATCTTGATCTTCGATGAAATCGCCTAAATGAGAATCGTCTTCTTCACCGATTGGTGTTTCTAAAGAAACGGGTTCTTGTGCGATTTTTAAAATTTCACGCACTTTTTCAGTCGTTAGATCCATCTCTGCACCAATTTCTTCTGGTGTTGGTTCGCGACCTAGATCTTGAAGTAATTGACGTTGGATACGGATCAATTTATTAATCGTTTCCACCATATGCACTGGAATACGAATCGTACGTGCTTGATCGGCAATTGCACGAGTGATCGCTTGACGGATCCACCACGTAGCATAGGTTGAAAATTTAAATCCTTTACGGTAATCAAATTTTTCAACAGCTTTCATCAAGCCCATGTTTCCTTCTTGGATCAAATCTAAAAATTGCATTCCACGACCAACGTAACGTTTGGCAATACTTACAACTAAACGTAAATTTGCTTCTGCTAATCGTTGTTTCGCTTCTTGATCGCCTTCTTCAATTTTTAATGCAAGTTCAACTTCTTCAGCAGCTGTCAGCAATGGTACACGACCAATTTCTTTTAGATACATACGCACTGGATCATTGATCTTCACACCGTTTGGAGCAGATAGATCTTCTTTTGGTTCTTGTTTGACTTGTTTTTGTGTTGCTTTTAATGCATGGACAGATGGTTCACCATTTTCATCTACTACACTAATTCCTGCGTCTTCGACTTTTTGGATCAATTTATCCATTCCGTCTGCATCTAATTCGTACGGAGTTGCCAATTGATTTGTTAATTCACTATAAACGACTTGTCCTTTGACTTTATTCGTACGAATAAACTCTGTTACTGCTTTTTCATATGTTTTTTTTGCTTCTTCTGCCATGAAAGAGGCCCCCTTCAGTGCGATACTTGTATCTGCTTTAATTGTTTAGTCAATGCAATAATTTCAATTGCTAATGCTATTTCTTGTTCATTGTTACCTTGTTGGGTCGCACGTTGTTGTGCATGTTTTTTTTCTTCGATTTCTTGTCCGATACGCGCTAGTTGTAATTGTTTCATCAGTTCACGAAACTCTACGCTCGATCCTTCTTCAGAAACATTTTGTGCAAAAATATTTAACACCAGCGTACGTAACCCGTCTTCTTTTAAAAAATCTAAAAAACGAGCCACTTCAAACGTTTCTTGCGTACTACAATACGTATCTAGCAATATATATAAAGCTTGGTACTGTTCATTTAAAAACGCACCGTCTTCTTGTTTGAACTTACTGCGATAACTACTGTCTTGCATCATACGATACAACAACAATTCTTGTGCTTTTTGTGCCAATGTTTTCTTTTGCTGTCGCACCGGTGTAACAATTGTAGGTTTGATTGGTAAGGCAGCTGGTTTATGTTCACGTTGATAAAGCTGGACTTGTTGTGTTAGCGTTGTACGTTGCAACTGAAATCTTTCAGCTAACTGAGACACATATTGATCTTGCTCGATCAGTGAGTCGACTGTAGCCAGTTCTTTTAAGACCAATTCTAAATACGTTACACGTTCTTTTTCATTTTGCAAATTGTATTGTTTTGCCAAAAAATCTGCTGTAAACGAAAATGGTGTTTGCTGTTCATGTTCAACTAACTGACGAAACGCATCGGCTCCATTTGCCTGAATAAATTCATCAGGATCTAATTTATTGCCTAAACGAACAACACTTAAATTTAGTCGACTATGCTCACGTAACAATTCTAATCCACGCGCTGTAGCTTGTTGTCCGGCATCATCACCATCGTAACAAAAAACTAAATTTGTAGCCACGCGTTCCAGTTGTTGAATTTGCTGATTCGTCAAACTCGTCCCCATCGATGCTACGCCGGATTCTAGACCCGTTTTAAATGCTGCGATGACATCCATGAATCCTTCAAATAAATAAACCGTACCATCTTTACGAATACTCGATTTGGCTTTATCTAAATTAAACAAGACCATGCGTTTATTGAAAATCGGAGTTTCTGGCGAGTTTAAATACTTCGCTTGATCGCTTTTTTCATCAGAAAGCTCAAACCAACGTCCAGAAAAAGCAATCGTTCTTCCACTACTATTGCGAATAGGAAACATGATCCGTTGATAAAAACGATCGAGCAATCGCCCGTCATCTCGTTCAATAAACAAACCTGAATTCAATAAATCTTCACGTGATGCAGCTTCTTTTTCAAAAATCCGCTCCAAAAATTCACGCTGCGGCGGTGCAAATCCAATTTGGAATTCTTCGATCAATTCATCAGTCAAACCGCGATCATGTAAATAAGTCAACGCTGCTTGTCCAACTTCCGTGTTGACCAACATATGATGATAAAATTGCATCGCTTTGTCGTGTAATACATAAAGTGGAGAAGTTTCTTTATTTGGCGTCGTTGCAGTTTGGTGTCGATAAGTTTCTTGAAGTTCGATTTGCTCTAAATCGGCAACTTTTACCACAGATTCAGCAAACGACAATCCTTCGATCTCTTGAATAAATCGAAATACATTTCCTCCTTTACCACAACCGAAACAATGAAAAATTTGTTTATCTTCTGCGACGGTAAATGAAGGGGTCTTTTCAGAATGAAACGGACATAGCCCCGAATAATTTCGCCCTGCTTTCTTCAATTGTACATATTGCCCTACGATTTCGACAATATTCGTACGTTCACGAATATCATCAATCACTTCAGAAGGAATCTTACTCATCTACCTCACCTCCTATGCGGGTCAGCAAAACATCGGTAAAAAATCGCACTAATGGAAATTAGCGCGATTTCTCCAATTTGACAGTATTCTACTCTTACTATTGTATCATAAAATCACAAGAGTTCAAACTTTTTGATTATTTGTATTGTTCTTCTAATCGACTCATAAATGCTCCTAATAAAATACCTAATACAAGTAAAATGCCGCAGCTAACATACCCTAAAGAACTTACTCCTGTGTAATCAATCGGAATGATCATAACCGTTGACGCTAACACTACACCTAAAATGACATGAAAGAAAATGGCATACCATCTTGATAAAATAAAATCGACCAATTTTGAGAAAATCAAGACGGTTGCAATTCCACCAATCGCGATTGGGAGCACAACAGATACATCTAACGTTTTGATCCCATCTGACATTGCTTTATACATGCCCATGTACACTAAAAAATTAGATGGACTCAACCCTGGTACGATCATACCTAATCCAATCAATCCTCCGGCGATCGTCCACGTACCTAAATTTTGATCAACTTCACTAAACAAAGCCGCTCCTTGCCACAAAAACAGAAAACCTAAGACAAAACTAAGGCCAAAGATAATCCATTCTTTTGTACCTCTGCCTTTCTTTCCTGCTTCTTTAAATAAAGAGGGCAACGTTCCAAGAATACACCCTACAAAAAACCATAAAATAATGGTTTCATATGCTCCTAGGAGGAAGCTGACTAGAAATGATAATAAAAATACACCTGTAATCCCTCCCAGCCCTACCGGAAGAAAGTACAGCACGTTTTCTTTAAAATTACGTGTTAAATGTGCTAAAAATGAAATAATTCGTTCATAGATCCCGAAAATCGCGGCAAGTGCACCACCACTCACACCAGGCAAAATAAATCCTGAACCTATAAACATCCCTTTAATAAATCTCAATCCCCAATCGTTACGCCTTTTTGTTTTCTCCATGCTCAATCTCCTTTTTATGATTCAAATATGCAGTTACTTAACTTGATTTTCCATTGATTTGTTTTCACTAAGTCTGCGTAAAACATGTTTCCCCCATTATGATATAGATATCCTCCGTTATATAAGAAAGAACGCCATGCATAATAACGATACTGTTGTCGATCTTGGTTTCCCAATTGCGGCGATAAGATATCTTTAGAATAACTTTCTGCTAGTTCGACCGTATTCTCTCCTCCTCGTTTCGCAACATAGTCGATGTAATCTAATCCATAATTGTACGCTTGGACGGCGGTCCAAATATCTGTTTTTTGTTCTTTTGAACGCTGAATTGCTTGTGCCAAAAACGCAACACCTTGTGTTATACTTTGAGTGGGTGTCGTAATTTGGCCGATTTCGCCTGTATAGCTTTCTGAACTTTGCATCGGATCTTCTCCTTTACCTTTAGATTCAGTAAAAATAATACTTAAGGCAAGATCTTTATATTCAGAAATCCCATTTTCTACTAATGCTTGATCCACTGTTGCATCAAATGAATGCACTTGTTTTAAGATTTGATAATTGCGGTACACCATAAAGCAGCCAGCAAATAGTATTGCCAAACATCCAATTCGTAAGCTCAAAAAGAAAAGAGTATCTAGTTTTTTTAACATCTATATCAACCTCTTCTTTCGCTCTTTATAGCCTACCGTGAGAGAAGAAATCTGTCTATCGTTGTTCAAAAAAAATGAGTGTTTTTAATAAAAATTAAAGTTTTATTCTTACAATACTGTTCGTAAATAAAGATGTACTCTACTGGTTACACTTGTTATATTGTAAAGATGGAAAGTAGGTGAGGCCTTGAAACAATCAAAAACACTACTTCTTTCAGACGGATCGACATTAGCTTATCGAATTTATGGTCAAGGGTTCCCTTTGATTTTGTTACATGGAAACGGCAATACTGGAGCTTATTTTGAGCGACAAGTCCCTACTTTTGCAAAATTTTTCAAAGTCATTGTGGTCGATAGTCGAGGACACGGTGCTTCTAACAATTTAGCAACACGAATTTCCTATCGCTTAATGGCCAATGATGTAAAAGAATTACTTGAAACCGAAAAATTGACTTGTGTGCACATCCTAGGGTTTAGTGATGGAGCGAATATCGCGATGGCCTTTGCTTCAGATCACCCTCAGTATGTCAAAAAGTTGATTTTAAACGCTGGAAATATTGAGGTAAATGGGATGCATCTTTTAATCAAATGGTTGACCTATTTAGAATATTGGGTAGTCTGGTTATTGGCCTTATTCATTCCTTTTTTTAAGGCAAAAGTCCCGATTGTTCACTTAATGATCCAAGATACTCAAATTACTAAAAAAGATTTACACAACATTACGGCGAAAACGTTGGTCATTGTGGGGAAAAAGGATGTTATCAAAGTCGAGCATTCATTTGCGATTGCTTCAGCGATTCCAAATTCTCGCTTTGTACTCGTCCCCAATCACGGCCATCGTTTAGCTAGAACCTCCCCCGCATTGTTTAATGAAGAAGTATTAAATTTTTTGAGAGGATAAGGTGAAGAAATGGAAAAAAGTATTAGGTGGTTTAAACAGCATATAACCTTCTTTAAATTATTATTTGTATTTGCAGTCTTGATGATCGTGATCGCAGAATTGCTTTCAATTAGCAAGACCATCTCGTTAGAACGATTGCAAGAGATGTTTGATCGAATTCCCTTGTGGCAATTGGGTATAATTGCCATAGTTGGACTACTTTCTGTAGCCCCCATGCTAGGATATGATTTTACTTTAAAAAAATTATTAAAATTAGAGTATTCGAACTTCTATATTTTCGAAACAAGTTGGATTATCAATACCATTAATAATATCGCAGGATTCGGTGGATTAGTCAGTATCGGTCTGCGAAATGAATTTTATGGAAAAGGATCAAAAAACAGCAAAGTAATCTCGTCACTAACGAAAATCTTTGTGTTTGTATTATCTGGTCTTTCGATCTATAGTCTCCTTTCATTTATTGCGGTTGAATTTTTTGATCGTTCAGCGTATGTCAAACAATATTGGATCTGGCTATTAGGAGCAGCCTTGTATTTTCCAATCGTATTTGTCTTGTCTCAACGAAAAAAAGAAGGGTTGTTATCTGGATTAACCTTTAAAGAACAACTTGCTTTGATCGGCACGTCATTTTTTGAATGGACAGGTATGATCGTGACGTTTTCACTGATCGGCTATTTTTTAAAGGTTCCTGTTTCGTTAGCAGATAGTATTCCCTTATTTATCGCGGCTACCGTAATCGGAATCATCTCTTTGATTCCTGGTGGATTAGGTAGTTTTGATGTCATGATGATCTTAGGGTTTTCTTCTTTAGGGATTCCAAGAGAAATCGTAGTCCTTTGGCTAGTCATTTACCGCATCGCGTACTACTTGTTGCCATTTGTTGTTGGCTTGTTGTTATTTTCTCGTCACTTGTTCTTAAAATTAGACAACCGCTATAATGAGATCCCTCGACAACTAGCTATTGAATTATTCCATAAAGTTGTAGTCGTACTGCTTTATTTTTCGGGAATGCTTATGGTCTTGCTTGTTACAGTGCCTGAAGTATTCTACACCACGAAATGGCTTGAGCGTTTTAATCCATTTGGGCTACATTTAATTTCTGAATTTCCAAGTATTATCTTAGGATTTTCATTGATCATTATGGGACGTGGAATGGCTGCTAGAGTAAAACGTGCGTATTATCCTACAATTATTTTATTAGTCCTAACCGCAATCTATGCCTTTACTACTGACTTTAGTCTAGTCACCGTCACTTATCTAGTTGTTTTACTTCTTATGGTTATTGTCTCTAAAAGCGAGTTATATCGTGAACAACTTGTATATTCATGGGAATGGATGACTATAGATGGGATCATATTTGGATTGCTCGCCTTGCTTTATGTCGTATTAGGTGTGTATAGCCTCCCCACTTTTCAGCGTCATCCGCATCCACATCGTCCCAAATTTGTCGATTTTCTTTTATTTCCATCTGAGAAAATCTGGCTTTCTGGTTTTATTGCCATTTTAATTGTGGTTGCATTTATTTCGTTATTTACACGTTACTTAAAAGGAAATAAAAAACAAGTCAGCCAACCGCTAGATAAAGAGGTTGCACAAACAATCCTTCAAACATATGGTGGAAATATCGATAGTGAACTCGTCTTTTTAGGAGATAAGGAGCTCTTTTTATATCCAGAAGAAGAGCCTACAGTCTTTTTACAGCTGAGAACCTACAACAATAAATGTGTAGTGATGGGAAATCCTTCAGGTAATCAAGCTGATTTCCCGGCGGCTATCGAAGCGTTTGTAAAACGTTGTGATCGTTTATGTTATCTTCCTGTTTTTTACGAGGTGGGAGAAAATACAGTATTGACGTTACATGAATTTGGCTATGATTTTATCAAGATGGGCGAAGAAGCGTTGGTCTACTTACCAGAATTCAGCTTAGCTGGTAAAAAGAATCGAGGGATTCGTTCACTTATGAATAAATTAGCGAAAGAAGGGTACACTTTTTCAGTGTTGCAACCCCCATTTACGGCTGATCAAATGGCTACGCTAAAAGATATTTCAGATAGCTGGTTAGATGGCCGAAAAGAAAAAGGATTCTCCTTAGGCTTTTTTGATGAAGAATACTTGCAACGAAATCCTATTGCAGTTGTGCAAGATGCTGAGGGCGTTATTGTCTCCTTTGCCAATATCATGCCAACTTATACGAAAGAATCTGCTACGATTGACTTGATGCGACACCATAAAGAACTAGCTCCTTCTGGTACAATGGATTTCTTATTCGTCCATTTGTTCGAGTATTTAAACGAGCAGGGCATCGAATACTTCAATCTTGGAATGGCCCCACTTTCAAACGTTGGGAAGTACCGACAAAGTTTTATTCAAGAACGAATTGCGGCTCTAGTATACGAATTTGGTTCAGAATTTTATTCATTCCAAGGGTTACGTGATTATAAAGCGAAATTTGCTTCGATCTGGCACCCAAGATATACCCTCTATTCACGAGATAGTTGGATCTTGTATGTAATGATCACTTTGCTTATTATCGACAACGCACCTCCTAAACAATAACAAAAAGACATCCGGATTTGTACCGACCTTCAAAAGCTAGATCAAAATGCTAACTTTTGAGGATCACTACAATAAGGATGTCTTTTTTAGATATCTTCAGTTTCTGTAATCTCTTGAATATCTTTTAATGTAACACTCAAGCTACCATCAGCTTGTTGGATAAATTCTACGTAATCTGGATCTCGGTACATTTCCATTGGAATAATGAGTTCGATTCCATTTGATAGTTTAATTTTTTGCTTACTAAATTTACGAGTAGACAATGCTTTGACGTCTTCGATCATTGGAGCTTGATCTACAACCCCTTTTTCTTCGACCTCTTCTTTAAAGGCAAGTTGAGCTGTAATATTTTCTTTAAATACTTGAGTAGCAATTTGATCTAATTCAATTGTCTCATTTTCTTCAAACGTTTGCGCTAATGCCTCTTGGATCGAAGCTGTGAGTTCTACTTTTGGTGTCTCGAATTTTTCACCAATTTTTTCGGCGGTCTTTTGAATCACTTTGATATTTTGTTCAAACGAAAGATTTGGAACTGTCTCGATCACATTCGTCGAAAAATATACACGTTTTTCTCCAGAGAAAAGGTATTTTTTTTCCAATAACTCATACTGCAAAGTATCGGCTTGAATAATGAAACTTTCTTCCGCTTTTTTAGATCCTGCAGACAAAAGCGCCCGATGAACCAAGAGCTCATTTATAAACCCTTCCTCATTGGAGTCAATAAAATGAGTATAGCCCATCACAAAGTCGACTTTTAACAAAGCGTAGTATTCTTTTGCATCTTTTTCAAATCGAACAAAAAAAAGATCACAGCTTGGTGCTTCTTCACTTTCGCGATAAGCTGTATACCATTTTTCAACCACATAATGACTAAGCTCTACAAACGATACTTCTTGTCGCTGTTGTATGAGATGCGCCATTTGTGACTCCTCTTCCAAAGTCCCGACTAAGGTTTGAGGTGAACTCGCTTTTTTTATCTTTTTTTCTAAATAATCGCGAATGTACTCTTTTGACAAATCCAACGGTTGAGAAGATAAAATTGGATCTCCAGTTTCGCGATCAACAATATGTAAAATACTTTCTTTCAAATAAATATCCATGGGTCTCCCTCCACTTTCTACTTGCTCAGTGTACCAAAAATTCTTAACTTTACCAAGTAGAGTTGGAATATTGACTTTTTGACACGGATTGGTAAACTGATTACGAGGTGAGTGAATATGACAATAACTGAACGTATCCAGCAACTTTCGCCCCAAATTAAACGGGCATTGCAACCAGAGTTCATTTTTATTCTTAAACAAGACACGATTCAACATTTCCCAATCCGTCAATGGAGCAACAAACAGATCAAACAAGAAATATTATCCCGTTACCAGCAAGTTCAAACTACGACGGTCGATCATCATCTCATTTGTTATGGTACAAATGATGAACCAGTTCTAATTATTCCGAAAGTGGCCACATTTGCTGAACTCACTTGATAACTCTCATTGTTTTATCATTTTTCTAGAAATAACTGTTCAAATGCACGATTTTTTCTTATAATCAATAAGTATTGAAAGGGGCTCATTATGAAAAAGAAACAATTAGCAAAATTAAAAAAACAATTTAGACCATCATTTGAAGGAGCAAGAAAGCAATTATTCGATAAAATGATTGAAAAAGCAGCGGCTTTATATCAATTACATATTCGTGTCTTTATTGATCCTAAACAACCTAATGACATGATGATCGAATTACTTGATCCAACAGATCGTGATCAACAAATTAAAGTACCTTTAGATGACAACTTCAAAACAGTTGTCAAACGTATTCAAAATGAAGAAAAAGGCTTACTTGATCGTTTTAGCGAAAACCTAGTTGAAGAAATCGCTAGTTACTGGTCTCCAGATGCTGCGCGCCAACAAGCGTCGACAACACCTGAACCTAAAAAAGCTGAAGCGAAAAAAGAAGTAGCGAAAAAAACTGAACCGAAAGCTGAACCGAAAGTAGAAACAGCGACAGCTAATGATTCTGCATTAACGGCGTTCAGCGAACAAATCAGTGCCTTTCCAAAATTTGCGGTAAACGAAACTAAAGATCAAATCGAAGTTGTAGAACAAACAGCCAAAGAAACTCGTTTACTTGCTACGATTTCTAAAACGGAAGAAAACAGTTTTACAATCGAAACTGCTCTAGAACGTAAATATAAATTAAAACTAGACGTGATCCCAGTGATCGAAGCTTTCGCTAAAACACCATTATCAGAACGCTAAAAAAAGCATCCCAATATTGGGATGCTTTTTTTATACTGGTTCGTGATGATTAGAGCTTAATTCGCTGATTTTACCTGTTGCTAAATATACGATCCATTCACAAATATTGGTCACGTAATCACCGATACGTTCTAAATATTGCGCTACATATAGATAATCTGTACCACTCACTACAGTTTCTGGATTGGCTTTCATCGCTGCAATCGTTTTGTAGTAAATATCGTGGTAATAATCATTTGTTCGTTTATCCATCTGCGCGATCATACGAGCATCTTTTTCATCTGTCTTCACATACGCCACTAGGACGTTATCGACCATTTTTTTAACATAATCCGACATTTCAGAAATTTCTTTTTCAATTTCTAAAATACGAGTTTCGCCTTTTACACGAATCGTTGATTTCGCAATCGATACCGCATGATCTCCCATACGCTCAAGGTCAGAACTAGCTTTCATGACCGTAATGATCATTCGTAGATCAGTCGTTACAGGTTGTTGTAACGCAATCATTTCAAAACTTTTTTTCTCTAGACGAATCTCCATACCATTGATCGTTTCATCATGTTCAATCACTTCTTGTGCTAATGCTTTATCGTGTTTAACATATGAACGAACAGATTTATGAATGGCATTGCTTACAAGCATCCCCATCTCATAAAATTGATTGTGTAAATTCAATAAATCTTCTTCAAATTGCGTACGTAACATATCGTTTCCTCCTTTTACCCAAATCTTCCAGAAATATAATCATCTGTTTCTTTTTTGGCTGGATCCAAAAAGATTTTTTTCGTACGATCAAACTCGATTAAATCTCCATTTAAGAAAAAGGCTGTCTTATCAGAAATCCGAGAAGCTTGGGACATATTATGTGTCACCATGATCATGGTATATTTATCTTTTAATTCTAACAAAGTATTTTCGATCTTACCAGATGAAACTGGGTCTAAAGCACTTGTTGGTTCATCTAATAAGATGATTTTAGGATCTACGGCAAGGACACGTGCGATACATACACGCTGTTGCTGTCCACCAGACAAGGAAAGTGCACTATTGTGTAATTTATCTTTGACATCTTCCCAAACAGAAGCTGCTTTTAAGCTCTCTTCGACTACGCGGTCTAACTCTTGTTTATCTGTAACACCTTTTAAGCGCAATCCGTAGATGACATTCTCATAGATCGAGAATGGAAACGGATTGGGTTGTTGAAATACCATCCCGATTTCTTTACGTAATTCTACTGTGTCGGTTTTCGGACTATAAATGTCTTGTCCGTTATACAATACACTGCCTGTAATGGTCACATTGGGAATCAAATCATTCATACGATTTAGACTACGTAAAAATGTCGATTTCCCACATCCTGAAGGTCCGATCATTGCAGTGATCTCATTTTCATGAATTTCAAGATCGATTCCTTTTAAGGCTTCTTTTTTTCCATAATATAAATGCAAATCTCTTGATGTGATAATTGGTTCTGCCATCATCGCTTCCTCTACTTTCTAACCAAAATGTCCAGATACATAGTCTTCAGTCGCTTGTGTTTTTGGTCGCGTGAAGATTTTACGTGTATTATCGTATTCAATGGCATGTCCTAAATAGAAGAAAGCCGTATAATCGCTAATACGCGCAGCTTGTTGCATATTATGCGTTACGATTACGATTGAATATTGATCTTTTAGGTTCACTAGGGTTTCTTCAACTGTTCCCGTAGAAATCGGATCTAATGCGCTCGCAGGCTCATCTAATAATAAAATATCTGGTTTCATCGCAATTGCACGCGCGATGCATAAGCGTTGTTGTTGTCCCCCAGATAACGCATGTGCACTTTTATCTAATGAATCTTTGACTTGATCCCATAACGCAGCTTGTTTTAAGCTCGTCTCAACGATTTCGTCTAATTTTTTCTTATCTTTTTCACCATGACGTTTTAGTGCAAATGTAATATTTTCATAAATAGATTTACTAAACGGATTTGGACGCTGAAATACCATGCCGATACGTTTGCGCATCTCATAGACATCGACTTCTTTTGAATTCACGTCAACACCGTTGTACATAATTTGGCCCGTGATTTTTGTATTGGCGATCTCGTCATTCATTCGATTCAAACTACGTAGATACGTTGATTTCCCACATCCAGAAGGCCCGATCAAGGCCGTGATTTTATTTTTTTCAAACGCTAAATCTACGCCTTTGATCGCTTCATTCTTGCCGTAATACACATGTAGATCATGAGTTTGTAAAATTATATTTTTTTCTTCTTCTAATGTGATGATATGACGATCATCTAAATTGTATTGTTTCATACTCTTCTCCTTATGCAGCTGACGTCATTTTTTTATAGAGACGTTTTCCAAGTGCACGTGCGCCAAAGTTAAAGGCCAACACGGCGATAATCAAAACAGCTGAAGCTCCAGCTGAGATTGCATCTCCATCGGGTTTTGTTCCTTCAGAATTGATTTTCCAAATATAAACGGCTAATGTTTCTGCTTGTCTAAAGATACTTAACGGGCTTGATACACTCAATGGATTCCAGTTCGTAAAATCTAGTGCCGGTGCACTTTGTCCAGCCGTATAGATCAAGGCAGCTGCTTCACCAAAGATACGTCCAGAACTTAAAATTACTCCAGTCAAAATACCCGGTGTTGCTTCTGGAACGACTACACGAAGGACTGTCTCCCAACGTGATAAACCTAAAGCAAGTCCTGCTTCACGCTGAGTAAAGTGAACGGCTTTTAGTGATTCCTCTACATTACGTGTCAATAGTGGCAAGTTAAAGAACGTCAAAGCTAAGGCTCCTGATAAGATTGAAAATCCATATTGAAATTGAATAACAAAAACTAAGAAACCAAATAATCCCACAACGACAGATGGCAATGAACTTAAAATTTCAATAGCGGTACGAATCACATCTGTCATCCAATTTTTCTTAGCGTATTCCGATAAATAAATTCCGGCACCTAATGAAATCGGGAAACTGATGATCATGGTGATCAACAATAAATAAAATGAGTTAAATAACTGAATTCCGATCCCGCCGCCTACTTGATAGGCTTTAGAAGGTTGCGTTAAGAATTCCCAAGAGATATGAGGTACACCACGCACTAGAATATACAATAGCAAGGCAGCTAAAATTAAGACGATCACGCCAGAAATTACATAAAGAATTCCTGTTGCAATCTTATCGGCACGTTTTGCTGACATTATTTAATAGCCCCCTTTTTTCCAATCAAACGAATTACGATATTAAATAGTAATGACATTAATAACAGAATCAATGCCAATGACCATAAGACATTATTTTCTAATGTGCCCATGATCGTATTTCCGATTCCCATTGTCAAAATCGATGTCAATGTTGACGCAGGTGTTGTTAAGCTAGTTGGTAACAGTGCAGCATTCCCGATGACCATTTGAATCGCTAGTGCTTCACCAAAAGCACGCGCCATCCCAAACACGACAGCCGTTAAAATACCCGGTACAGCCGCTCGCAGTACGACTTTGTAAATCGTTTGCCAACGTGTTGCACCTAAGGCTAATGAGGCTTCGCGATAATGACGTGGAACAGCTTTTAGCGCATCCACCGTCATCGTCGTTACAGTCGGTAAGATCATAACGAATAACACAAATGTTCCAGCTAATATCCCAAAACCAGTTCCACCAAAAATGGAACGAATTACAGGTACGATAACAGACAACCCAATAAAACCATATACTACTGAAGGAATTCCTACCAACAACTCAATAACAGGTTGTAAGATTTTTTGACCTTGTTTAGGTGAAATCTCCACCATAAAAATAGCTGCACCGATTGCAAAGGGTGTCGCTAAAATCGCAGACAAGAACGTTACGATAAACGAACCTAAAATCATCGGTAATGCCCCTACTAATGGTTTACCATCTGATCCTACAGCACTAGGATTCCATTTAGTACCAAATAAAAAGTCAAACACATTGACTTTATCTACAAAAAAGGTTGCTAATCCTTTACTTGCAACGAAAAAGAAAATCGATAATACAACTACAACGATTAATGCAATGCATAAGAAACTAATAAGCTTTCCAAATTGCTCCATTCGTGCACGCTTTGATCGTTTCGTTAATTCATTTTTTATATCTTCCAAGAGGGTTCCTCCTCAAAACTATTTTTCACTTTACTAGTGTAATCTTTTGATATCAATTTCCGTTAAAGCTTACGTAAAGATCAAGTTAAGATTGTAAATTTTTTGTAAAGATTACTTGATAATATTTCCTTTCCAGTCGCGTTTTACTTCCATCTGCGTTACTGGAATGTATCCCATTTTTCCAACAATTTCCTCTTGGACTTTATCCGATAAGATATACTCGATAAATTCTGTCGTTAAACTAGTTGGATTTTTGTGCGTGTACATATGCTCATAGGACCAAATAATCCATTTATTTGTTTTTACATTTTCATCATTTGGTTCGATGTTGTCAATTTTTAATTTTTGTACGTCTTTGTTTACATATGAAAAGGCCACATAACTAATCGCTCCTGGAGTATCCGATACGATTTGACGAACCATTCCACTTGAATCTTGCTCTTGTGACTGTTTTGCAGAAGCGCCATCTAATACCCATTTTTCAAACGTTGCACGGGTTCCACTGCCAGATGCACGATTTAGCAGTACGATATCTTGATCTGCCCCCCCTACTTCTTTCCAGTTCGTGATTTCACCAGTAAAAATTTGTTTTAATTGTGCCATTGTTACGCTATCGACACCAACTTTTTTATTAATAATCGGTGTAATCCCTACTACAGCAACTTGATGATCGGTTAATTTATTGGCATCGATCCCAGATTTTTCTTCTGCGAATAGATCTGAATTCCCAATGTCGACCGCACCGGATTGAACTTGACTCAACCCCGTTCCACTCCCTCCACCTTGGACATTAATAAACTCCCCCGGATGGTTTGTTTGATATTCATCTGCAGCGGACTCAACTAAAGGTTGCAACGCAGATGAACCTACAGCAGTAATCGATTCCCCTCGATCAATCCATTTGGCACAACCACTTAATAAAATTCCTGTTGCAAGCAAAGAAAAGACGATTAGGCTTTTTTTCTTCATATTAACTCCTCATTCCATATATTCTTCTAGTTCTATCTTACCATCAACATAGGGGTTTGATAAACTCTCAACTCGTCATCTAATAAAAAGATTTTTAGTTGCATAACCCAAATGCCATAATAACAAACGATGTAAAGAAAAGATAGAGATTTTTTTTATCTTTTTACGAAAAAGTAGTCCTTGGGAAGGATTTCCCAAGGACTACTTTCTAATCTATTTTTATACTTATTCTTCTTCTTTTAGCGCATCGCCTAATAAGTCACCCATTGTAAAACCAGTTGACTCTTCAGGTAATTCATAATCCTCTTCTACTGCAACTTCTTTTTCTTGCTCAGGTTTTTCTTCTAAAGCTTTGATACTTAGTGCAATACGATGCTCATCTGGATGCACTTCTAACACTTTCACTTGTACAGTATCGCCTTCATGAAGCACTTCATGAGGAGTCGCGATATGTTGATGTGAAATTTGAGAAATATGCACAAGGCCCTCAACACCTGGTAAAACTTCAACAAAGGCACCAAAGCTTGTTAATCGTTTTACCGTACCTTCGATAACAGAACCTGTTTCGATTGTTTCCGTTACAGTATCCCAAGGTCCAGGCAATGTATCTTTAATCGATAATGAAATGCGTTCTGAAGCAGGATCAACAGATAAGACAGCAACGTTTACCACATCACCGACAGATAACACATCACTTGGTTTGGCAACGTGTGCATGTGAGATTTCAGAAACGTGGACTAGTCCATCGATTCCACCTAAATCGACAAATGCACCGAAGTTAGTTAAACGTGCGATTTTTCCTTCTAGCTGATCACCTTCTGCGATTGATGCTAGTAGTTCTGCTTTTTTGCCTTCTTTTTCTTGTTCTACCACTGCTTTATGAGATAGAATCAAACGATTTTCAGAAGGTTCGATTTCAATAATTTTTAAGGTCAATGTTTTGCCTTTGTATTCTTCAAAATCGTCTACAAAATGATCTTCAACCATTGAGGCAGGAACGAACCCACGTACACCGACGTCGACTACCAATCCACCTTTAACGATGTTTGTTACTGGAGCTTCTAAAATTTTTCCTGCTTGGAAATCTTGTTCGATATCCGCCCAGACTTTTTTCGCATCCAAACGACGCTTAGATAATAAATAGCTTCCGTTTTCTTTGTCTTTTCCAATTGTAGAAATGACAACTAAATCTAGTACATCGCCGACTTTCACGACGTCATTGATATCGTCAACTGGTAAAGTAGATAGTTCTTTTGCAGGAACAACCCCTTCAACCCCAGCTCCTTCAATTCCAACGATTGCTTGTTTGTCTTCAATTGCTAATACTTCGCCTGATACAACATCCCCTACACTAACTTCTTTTACATCGTTTAATGCAGCTTCCATTGAATCATTAGCATTTTCGACTTGATTATTTTCAAATTCCGTCATAACGTATGTCCTCCTAACCAACAGTTCATAAAATCATGGTACAGTTTCTAGTTTATGCTATTCTGACAAAAAAATAAAGCGATTTCTACTGAAAAAATGAATTTATTCTAATTTTTATTTTTTTCTTTCTTTAATGAAACCAAATACTGTTCTTATTTAGTTTGACGATATACTTCTAACCATTTTTTAGCGACTTCCTGATTCATCGTATCTTCTTGTAAGCGTTTTGTGACATACTCGATTTCGTCTCCAATCGCGCCTACTGTCATAGCTAACGTCCGAGCCTGAAGTGACATATGCCCTTGTTGGATTCCTTCACTGACTAATGCACGTAAGGCTGCTAAATTTTGTACTAATCCAATCGCAGCAGTTAACTGACCTAATTCACTTGCAGTCGGCTGTTGCGCTAATTTGGATACCAATTTCGCTTTGGGTAATAATGTAATTGCACCGCCAACTGATCCCAATAAACTAGGAATTTCAATGGTGCCTACTAAATGTTCCTCTTCAAGTTGCCACATCGTCAATCCTTGATACTGTCCATGACGAGCCGCATAGGCATGCACAGCTGCTGCAAAAGCCCGTGTATCATTTCCTGTGGCCAAAACAAATGCTTCCATTCCGTTCATAATCCCTTTATTATGGGTTACTGCTCGGTAAACATCAAGTTGAGCCGCTTTAGAAGCTTGAACAATACGTTTCGCGACTAGCTTCCCGGGAGCAGATTTTGCTAATGCCTGAAAGGGTACTACAACACGAGCTGTTACCATAGCTTCAGTAGCATAGTTACTCAAGATTCCCATTAGAATCTCTTCATCCGTTTGCGTCATTAGATACCTTTTTACGGCTTCAGCCATTGTGTTGACCATATTGGCCCCCATCGCTTCTTTGGGATCCACGATCAAGTCGCAAGAAACATATTCTGCAGATAATGCGCGAATCTCTATAGCTTGAACACCACCACCACGAGTGACGATCGATGGATGTGCCTGATGCGCCTGAGCGATCATTTCCTCTTTTTTTCGCTGCAATAAATCAACTAATCTGTCACAATCACTGACGTTTGGAAAAATAATTTGACCACGTACAAACTTTGTTTTCATTTCCGTCTGTACGCCCACTTCATGTACCATTTTTGCGCCATAATTACAAGCAGCGATGACAGAAGGTTCTTCTGTCGCTAATGCTAATACACGTATGCGATCATTTACTTTTAACCCATTTACGATTCCAATCGGTACAGCAAATTCGCTCACTTGATTTTCAATCAAATGCGTCGCCAATTCTTCAGATAAGGTTTGATGCGCCAATTCTTTTTGTTCTGCTTCAGTTAATTGTGCTTGTTCAGAAAGAACCGTTCGACGTTGTGCTGGAGTTTGTTTATAAAATGGTTTGTTCATCGCCTACTCCTCTGGCACTTTCAATAACAATGCAAGACCTAACCCACCACCAACACATAGTGAAGCAACTCCTGTATGCTGATTGGTTCGTTTCAGTTGATGAATAAGTGTTGTTACGATTCGAGCACCTGTTGCGCCGATCGGATGGCCTAATGAAATTCCACCCCCTGTAATATTTACTTTTTCATCTTCTAAGTTTAATTTATCTTGTACGACAACCGAAGAAGCAGCAAAAGCTTCATTGATTTCAAATAGATCGATATCCTTGGACGTAAGCGCATTACGTTCGAATAGTTTTTCAATTGCGGTAATTGGCGAAATCCCCATAATCGAAGGATCGATCCCAACTTCTACAATATCTTCTATTTCGGCTAAATAAGGTATATCATGTGCCAAGGCGTATGATTTCGTACACAATAATAACGAACTTGCTCCATCATTTATGGTAGAGGCATTTCCTGCAGTTACCGTTCCATTTTCTTTAAAAACTGTTTTTAATTCTGCTAATTTTTCCATCGTAGTTTGCGGACGAATCCCTTCATCAAATGCGATTTTTTGATCATTTGCATCCACAATAGGTAACATTTCTGCTTCAAACCATTGATTTTCTTGAGCTTTAGCGGCCTTTTTTTGTGACTGATAAGCAAAATGATCTTGCATTTCTCTGGAGACAGAAAATGTTTCTGCTACTTTTTCAGCTGTCATACCCATAGCTTGACCAGAAAAAGCATCAGTTAAACCATCCACAAACATCACTTGTCGAGGATTACGGTACGTATCTTCTTTACGATTGTATTCGACTAAAGTAGGTGCATTGGTCATACTCTCTGTTCCTCCAGCAATCACTAGATCTGCTTCATTTAGAAGTAACATTTGGCGCGCATGACTGATAGCTTTTAGACCTGATCCACACACTTCATTTACTGTCACCGCTGGAACACTGACATCAAGACCAGAATGCAATGCAATTTGTCGAGCTGGATTTTGACCATTTCCGGCTTGTAATACATTACCAAATACAACATAATCGATTTTATCTTTTAAAGACGGCTGTCTTTGAATAATTTCTTTTGTTACTAGTCCACCTAGATCAACTGCTTGAAAGTCAGATAAGACTCCTTTATATTTCCCTACTGGCGTTCGTAATGCCTCAATAATTACTATTTTTTCCACTTCGCCACCTCCAAGTAAAAATATAGCATGATTCCTTAAAAAAAAACACCTGACAAAATCCGTTAAAGCTAGGAATTGCTGATTTTTTAACAAACTTTAAATTTCTATCATTTGTTCCACTTTTTTCGTAAAATATGCTATTTTTATAGTATAACGATTTAAAGGAGAACGATATGCACGTAGGTATAGATAAAATCAATTTTTTTGTCCCTTCTTATTTTATGGATATGACAGATTTAGCTCATGCTCGAAATGTTGATCCAAATAAATTTTTAATTGGTATTGGACAAAGCCAAATGGCAGTAGCACCAAAAACTCAAGATATTATTACATTTGCTATGAATGCAGCATTACCTATGCTTTCACCTGAAGATAAAGCAGCTATTGACATGGTAATCGTAGGAACCGAATCAAGCATCGATGAATCAAAGGCTTCAGCAATCGTGTTGCATCGTATGCTAGGGATTCAGCCTTTTGCGCGATCATTTGAAATCAAAGAAGCTTGTTATGGTGCAACCGCTGGCGTACAATTGGCACTTGGTCATATTCAACGAAATCCTAAGAGCAAAGTTTTAGTTGTGGCTAGTGATAATGCACGTTATGGGTTAAATTCAGGTGGTGAACCGACTCAAGGAGCTGGCGCTGTTGCGATGTTGATTTCAGCTGACCCACATATTTTAAGATTGCATCAGGACACGGTTTCTCTAACACAAGATATTTATGATTTTTGGCGTCCAATCGGACATGAGTACCCATTAGTTGAAGGAGCATTATCCAATCAGACTTATATCGAATCTTTTGGAAAAGTTTGGACAGAGTATCAAACACGTACAGGTTTAACATTTGCTGATTTTGCTGCGATGACTTTCCACGTTCCTTATACTAAAATGGGGAAAAAAGCTATGATGAGCGAACTAGAAAAAGAAACACCAGAGCTACAAGAACGTTTGCTCGCACGATATGAAGAAAGTATCGTCTATAGTCGTCGTGTTGGAAACTTATATACTGGATCATTGTATCTTAGCCTTATTTCTTTATTGGAACAAAGCCAAGTCTTAAAAGCTGCCGATCGTATTGGATTGTTTAGTTACGGATCAGGTACTGTCGCAGAGTTTTTCTCAGGTGAACTAGTCGAAGGATATGAAGCACACCTAGCTAAAGAGCTACATGAAGATATACTAGACAATCGATATGCATTGAGTCTTGAAGAATATGAACAATTCTTTACAGATACTTTACTGACTGATCAAGACCAAGTATTTGAAGATTCTCAATTGTTTAGTATTCAATCTATTCAAAATACGATTCGTCACTATAACGAACTATAAAAAAACAAGCGAAATTACTCGCTTGTTTTTTTTCGCTCCTGTATATCAACATGTCGATTTTGACCTAAAATCAACGGTACAGTTTCATATTTCACTTCACTATATTCTAAGCCAAACCAGTTTTCTGGTGCTACAGTAAATTTTTTGATCCATAACTTTAATTGCATGACTTGACGGTCCCATTTATTCAAACTGGTATGTGTTGCTAATGCCTCTTGGATCAAAATAAATTGAAAATCTCCCACTTCGCGATTTGGGCGAATCGAATACTGCTGTGGTTGTCGCTTAATTCGCCCATCATGCATCAATTGCTGAACGATTTCACGGATGTATAAATTAATTTCTTGATCGACCCTAAACCCTAAATGTAATTTTACAAAAACGATAAAGTCTGTATCGAATAATTCAACTTCATATTCTTTGGTATACGGTTCATCGGTTACTTCAACATTGATGAACCAATAGACTTTTGCACGTTTTGGCGATTTATCTAAAATTGAATATAAATATTCTTTTCCAATTTTATCCTGATTCATTTGAGGTACCATAAATAAAATATTGGTCTGGCTCAAATCGATTGTTTGGTCTTCTTTTAATGCACGTAATTGCGGAATAAATGGTCGAATCCCAATTTCTTCACTCTCGCGTGAAACAATCGTATTTCCTCTCTGCCATATCGCCATGATCCCTAAAATGATCAGTGCCATAATCACCGCAACATATCCTCCGTGGAAAAATTTTAATACACTCGAAATAAAAAATACTGTTTCAATCGCACCAAAAAAGAAGGTGATCCCTAAAGCAAAAATTGTCGAATAGCGCATTTTCACTAAATAAGAATAGAGCAAAATCGTCGTCGTTAACATGGTAACTGTGATCGATAGCCCATAAGCTGCCTCCATTTTAGTTGACGTTTGAAATCCAACTACCACTAATGAACAAGCTAACCATAAAACAAAATTGATTACCGGAATATAAACTTGTCCGATATTTGTTCCTGGATAATACAATTTCATTCTTGGAAACAGTTTTAATTTGATTGCTTCAGATACTAATGTAAACGATCCGGATAGTAAAGCTTGTGAAGCAATAATCGCGGCAATCGTAGCAAACAACACACCAAACCATAAGTATTGACTTGGCAATAAAGCAAAGAATGGATTGAATGTATCGGATACCGTTTGATGTGAGTCGATCAATTGAATTAAAAAGGCCGCTTGACCAAAATAATTGAACATTAAACAGATCTTGACATATGGCCAGCTAATGCGAATATTTCGTCTACCTACATGACCCATATCAGAGTAAAGTGCTTCTGCTCCAGTTGTAGCCAAAAAGACGTTTCCTAGAATAAACAACCCCAATTTATTTTCTGAACTAAAGAGTAATTTAAACGCATACATCGGATTTAAGGCTTTTAATACGGTTAGATCTTGAATGAAATAAACCAATCCTAAAAAGCCTAAAAATGTAAACCATAAAAACATGATCGGACCAAATGCTTTTCCTACAAAATCTGTACCAAAACGCTGGATCGAAAATAGAATCAATAAAATACATAAAGTAATGATGATGATGACTTGTTGATTTTGACCAAATAAATTGATAAATACCGGAAGCTCCCTTAGACCTTCAACTGCAGTTGTCACTGTAACAGCAGGTGTTAGTACTCCATCAGCTAACAGCGCCGCGCCCCCAATCATTGCAGGGATGATCAACCATTTTTTTTGTTGTTTCACTAATGAGAACAGTGCAAAAATCCCTCCCTCACCGTGATTATCTGCTTTTAAAGCAAGCCAAACATACTTTACTGTAGTCAAAACAGTCAGTGTCCAAAAAATCAATGAAACAGCTCCTAAAACAAATTCTTTTGTTAAGGATTCAACACCACCATTTTCAAATACAATAGCTTTCATTACATATAATGGACTTGTTCCAATATCGCCATAGACAACACCCATTGCAACTAAAAGACCAGCAAAAGATAGTTTATTCTTTACTGATTTATTCATTTTATTCCTCCTAATCATTAATATAAAAAAAAGACCTAAGTATACGTATCAAAGATACGTATACTTAGGTCTCGCCTTTAATTTACTAGACCAGCTATTTCTAGCTTGCTGTTGATCTAATAACACATATTGTGTGCTACTCCCCTAATGGATGTATTATGTATGAAAACATATCAAAAGTCAATCCCATAAACTGGGGTAGCTGGATTCGAACCAACGCATGAGGGAGTCAAAGTCCCTTGCCTTACCGCTTGGCTATACCCCATTAAAAAAAGGGCGAACGATGGGAATCGAACCCACGAGTGCCGGAGCCACAATCCGGTGCGTTAACCACTTCGCCACGATCGCCATATTACCCAAATAAAAAACTAAGATGATAGACATCTTAGTTAATACCGGCGGCCGGGGTCGAACCGGCACGCCCTCAACGGGCACTGGATTTTGAGTCCAGCGCGTCTGCCAATTCCGCCACGCCGGCATAATAGTATATTAAATTATAATGTACTAAGGCGGTAACCGGATTTGAACCGGTGATGAAGGTTTTGCAGACCTCTGCCTTACCACTTGGCTATACCGCCATATTAAAATTTCCATTTAAGGAACTGGGGTAGCTGGATTCGAACCAACGCATGAGGGAGTCAAAGTCCCTTGCCTTACCGCTTGGCTATACCCCATTAAAAAAAGGCGAACGATGGGAATCGAACCCACGAGTGCCGGAGCCACAATCCGGTGCGTTAACCACTTCGCCACGATCGCCATGGCAGGGACAGTAGGAATTGAACCCACACTAACGGTTTTGGAGACCGTTGTTCTACCTTTAAACTATGTCCCTAGAATAAAAAATGGAGGAGAGTGGATTCGAACCACTGAACCAAAAGGAACGGATTTACAGTCCGCCGCGTTTAGCCACTTCGCTACTCCTCCATAATGGCGCGGGACAGAATCGAACTGCCGACACATGGAGCTTCAATCCATTGCTCTACCAACTGAGCTACCGAGCCATACTAGCTAATTAAATTTTTGCTATAAAATAATAACGGTCCCGACGGGATTTGAACCCGCGATCTCCTGCGTGACAGGCAGGCATGTTAACCCCTACACCACGGAACCAATTATTTATGGAGGTTAACGGGATCGAACCGCTGACCCTCTGCTTGTAAGGCAGATGCTCTCCCAGCTGAGCTAAACCTCCAATATTTTAAAGCAATGATCCGTACGGGAATCGAACCCGTGTTACCGCCGTGAAAGGGCGGTGTCTTAACCGCTTGACCAACGGACCAATATATTTACTACGGAGAGTAAGGGATTCGAACCCTTGAGACAACTTACGCCATCTACATGATTTCCAATCATGCTCCTTCGGCCTCTCGGACAACTCTCCGGATTAAAAGAAGCTCAACTTACTACTCTATCTCTTTCGAGAACTCCGGCAGTAGGACTCGAACCTACGACATCATGATTAACAGTCATGCGCTACTACCAACTGAGCTATGCCGGAATAATTACAGCATGGCGACGTCCTACTCTCACAAAGGGAAACCCTTCACTACAATCGGCGCTAAGAAGCTTAACTTCTGTGTTCGGCATGGGAACAGGTGTGTCCTTCTCGCTATCGCCACCACACTATGGTGAGTTATTCACTCAAAACTGGATTGAAGTACTTCATCAAAACTCGTCGAGTTTTTCATTTTATTGGTTAAGTCCTCGATCGATTAGTATCAGTCCGCTCCGTACATCACTGCACTTCCACTTCTGACCTATCTACCTGATCATCTCTCAGGGATCTTACTTTCTTAAAGAAATGGGAAATCTCATCTTGAGGTGGGCTTCACACTTAGATGCTTTCAGCGTTTATCCCTTCCCTACATAGCTACCCAGCGATGCCTCTGGCGAGACAACTGGTACACCAGCGGTAAGTCCATCCCGGTCCTCTCGTACTAAGGACAGCTCCTCTCAAATTTCCAACGCCCGCGACGGATAGGGACCGAACTGTCTCACGACGTTCTGAACCCAGCTCGCGTGCCGCTTTAATGGGCGAACAGCCCAACCCTTGGGACCGACTACAGCCCCAGGATGCGACGAGCCGACATCGAGGTGCCAAACCTCCCCGTCGATGTGGACTCTTGGGGGAGATAAGCCTGTTATCCCCAGGGTAGCTTTTATCCGTTGAGCGATGGCCCTTCCATGCGGAACCACCGGATCACTAAGCCCGACTTTCGTCCCTGCTCGAGTTGTAGCTCTCGCAGTCAAGCTCCCTTTTGCCTTTACACTCTACGAATGATTTCCAACCATTCTGAGGGAACCTTTGGGCGCCTCCGTTACCTTTTAGGAGGCGACCGCCCCAGTCAAACTGCCCATCTGACACTGTCTCCCACCACGATTAGTGGTGCGGGTTAGAGTGGCCATAACGCAAGGGTAGTATCCCACCATTGCCTCCATCGAAACTGGCGTTCCGATCTCTACGGCTCCTACCTATCCTGTACATGCGGTACAGACACTCAATATCAAACTACAGTAAAGCTCCATGGGGTCTTTCCGTCCTGTCGCGGGTAACCTGCATCTTCACAGGTACTAAAATTTCACCGAGTCTCTCGTTGAGACAGTGCCCAAATCGTTACGCCTTTCGTGCGGGTCGGAACTTACCCGACAAGGAATTTCGCTACCTTAGGACCGTTATAGTTACGGCCGCCGTTTACTGGGGCTTCAATTCGTACCTTCGCATACGCTAAGCACTCCTCTTAACCTTCCAGCACCGGGCAGGCGTCAGCCCCTATACTTCATCTTACGATTTTGCAGAGACCTGTGTTTTTGATAAACAGTCGCTTGGGCCTATTCACTGCGGCTGCTCGTTAGAGCAGCACCCCTTCTCCCGAAGTTACGGGGTCATTTTGCCGAGTTCCTTAACGAGAGTTCTCTCGCACACCTTAGGATTCTCTCCTCGACTACCTGTGTCGGTTTGCGGTACGGGTCGTTGTTTTCTCACTAGAAGCTTTTCTTGGCAGTGTGACATCAGGAACTTCGGTACTATTATTTCCCTCCCCATCACAACTTGTCCTTGAAAGTGAAAGCATTTGACTCTCACTAAGACTTGTT
>NZ_ASWO01000006.1 GCF_000407605.1 Enterococcus sulfureus ATCC 49903
CACTAGAAGCTTTTCTTGGCAGTGTGACATCAGGAACTTCGGTACTATTATTTCCCTCCCCATCACAACTTGTCCTTGAAAGTGAAAGCATTTGACTCTCACTAAGACTTGTTGCTTGGACAGACATTTCCGATCGTCTGCATTCCTTAGCCTCCTGCGTCCCTCCATTGCTCAAACAAAAACAACGAGTACAGGAATATCAACCTGTTGTCCATCGCCTACGCCTGTCGGCCTCGGCTTAGGTCCCGACTAACCCTGGGCGGACGAGCCTTCCCCAGGAAACCTTAGTCATTCGGTGGACAGGATTCTCACCTGTCTTTCGCTACTCATACCGGCATTCTCACTTCTAAGCGCTCCAGTAGTCCTCACGGTCTACCTTCAACGCCCTTAGAACGCTCTCCTACCAGTGTACCAAAGGTACACTCCACAGCTTCGGTAATATGTTTAGCCCCGGTACATTTTCGGCGCAGGGTCACTCGACTAGTGAGCTATTACGCACTCTTTAAATGGTGGCTGCTTCTGAGCCAACATCCTAGTTGTCTGTGCAACCCCACATCCTTTTCCACTTAACATATATTTTGGGACCTTAGCTGGTGGTCTGGGCTGTTTCCCTTTCGACTATGGATCTTATCACTCACAGTCTGACTCCCGGATATAAATGAATGGCATTCGGAGTTTATCTGAATTCGGTAACCCGAGATGGGCCCCTAGTCCAAACAGTGCTCTACCTCCATCATTCTTAAATCCGAGGCTAGCCCTAAAGCTATTTCGGAGAGAACCAGCTATCTCCAAGTTCGATTGGAATTTCTCCGCTACCCACACCTCATCCCCGCACTTTTCAACGTACGTGGGTTCGGTCCTCCAGTGCGTTTTACCGCACCTTCAACCTGGACATGGGTAGATCACATGGTTTCGGGTCTACGACTACATACTAAAACGCCCTATTCAGACTCGCTTTCGCTACGGCTCCGCCTCTTCAGCTTAACCTCGCATGCAATCGTAACTCGCCGGTTCATTCTACAAAAGGCACGCCATCACCCATTAACGGGCTTTGACTTGTTGTAGGCACACGGTTTCAGGATCTATTTCACTCCCCTTCCGGGGTGCTTTTCACCTTTCCCTCACGGTACTGGTTCACTATCGGTCACTAGGGAGTATTTAGCCTTGGGAGATGGTCCTCCCGGATTCCGACGGAATTTCTCGTGTTCCGCCGTACTCAGGATCCTCCTAGGTGCATACCAAATTTCGTCTACGGGGTTTTTACCCTCTTTGACTGACTTTTCCAAGTCATTCGACTATCTGATCGTACTACCATATTGGAGTCCTACAACCCCAAGATGCAAGCATCTTGGTTTGGGCTTTTCCCGTTTCGCTCGCCGCTACTCAGGGAATCGAATTTTCTTTCTCTTCCTGCAGGTACTTAGATGTTTCAGTTCTCTGCGTCTACCTCTAATCAGCTATGTATTCACTGAAAAGTAACATCCTATAAAAGATGTTGGGTTCCCCCATTCGGAAATCTCTGGATCATAGCTTACTTACAGCTCCCCAAAGCATATCGGTGTTAGTCCCGTCCTTCATCGGCTCCTAGTGCCAAGGCATCCACCGTGCGCCCTTATTCACTTAACCTTATCAACCTTACGGTTGGGTTTTAATCATTGTCTTCTAGCGATAGAAGATGATTAAGAAAAATAAGCAATTGAACGTATTAAAAAACTCATTCAACGCGGTGTTCTCGGTTTGTTTTGATTTCTTTACTTCAATATCCAGTTTTCAATGAACAAATTATTTGAGAGTAAACCTCTCAAAACTGAACAAAGTGGAAACGAACGTGTGTATTCCGTAATATTCCTTAGAAAGGAGGTGATCCAGCCGCACCTTCCGATACGGCTACCTTGTTACGACTTCACCCCAATCATCTATCCCACCTTAGGCGGCTGGCTCCAAAAGGTTACCTCACCGACTTCGGGTGTTACAAACTCTCGTGGTGTGACGGGCGGTGTGTACAAGGCCCGGGAACGTATTCACCGCGGCGTGCTGATCCGCGATTACTAGCGATTCCGGCTTCATGTAGGCGAGTTGCAGCCTACAATCCGAACTGAGAGAAACTTTAAGAGATTAGCTTAGCCTCGCGACTTCGCAACTCGTTGTATTTCCCATTGTAGCACGTGTGTAGCCCAGGTCATAAGGGGCATGATGATTTGACGTCATCCCCACCTTCCTCCGGTTTGTCACCGGCAGTCTCGCTAGAGTGCCCAACTAAATGATGGCAACTAACAATAAGGGTTGCGCTCGTTGCGGGACTTAACCCAACATCTCACGACACGAGCTGACGACAACCATGCACCACCTGTCACTTTGTCCCCGAAGGGAAAGCTCTATCTCTAGAGTGGTCAAAGGATGTCAAGACCTGGTAAGGTTCTTCGCGTTGCTTCGAATTAAACCACATGCTCCACCGCTTGTGCGGGCCCCCGTCAATTCCTTTGAGTTTCAACCTTGCGGTCGTACTCCCCAGGCGGAGTGCTTAATGCGTTAGCTGCAGCACTGAAGGGCGGAAACCCTCCAACACTTAGCACTCATCGTTTACGGCGTGGACTACCAGGGTATCTAATCCTGTTTGCTCCCCACGCTTTCGAGCCTCAGCGTCAGTTACAGACCAGAGAGTCGCCTTCGCCACTGGTGTTCCTCCATATATCTACGCATTTCACCGCTACACATGGAATTCCACTCTCCTCTTCTGCACTCAAGTTCTCCAGTTTCCAATGACCCTCCCCGGTTGAGCCGGGGGCTTTCACATCAGACTTAAAGAACCGCCTGCGCTCGCTTTACGCCCAATAAATCCGGACAACGCTTGCCACCTACGTATTACCGCGGCTGCTGGCACGTAGTTAGCCGTGGCTTTCTGGTTAGATACCGTCAAGGGATGAACATTTTACTCTCATCCTTGTTCTTCTCTAACAACAGAGTTTTACGATCCGAAAACCTTCTTCACTCACGCGGCGTTGCTCGGTCAGACTTTCGTCCATTGCCGAAGATTCCCTACTGCTGCCTCCCGTAGGAGTCTGGGCCGTGTCTCAGTCCCAGTGTGGCCGATCACCCTCTCAGGTCGGCTATGCATCGTTGCCTTGGTAGGCCATTACCCTACCAACTAGCTAATGCACCGCGGGTCCATCCATCAGTGACGCAAAAGCGCCTTTCATCACTCTACCATGCGGTAAACTGAATTATGCGGTATTAGCACCTGTTTCCAAGTGTTATCCCCCTCTGATGGGCAGGTTACCCACGTGTTACTCACCCGTTCGCCACTCCTCTTACTTGGTGAACCGAAGTTCGATAAGTAAGAAGCGTTCGACTTGCATGTATTAGGCACGCCGCCAGCGTTCGTCCTGAGCCAGGATCAAACTCTCATAAAAAATTTGAAACGATCTACGATCGTTAAGCTCTAAATTGACTTTGCTAGCAATAATTGCTTGCTGTTTTTTTGTTTCTATTAAATAGAAACACCTTACACTATTGGTTCGTTTGCTTGCTTTGTTCAGTTTTCAAAGGTCTACATTGTTGTTTTAGCAACTCTTAAATCATATCACGTTTGTTATATCATGTCAACACTTTTTTCGAACATTCTCAAAAAAGAAATGCGATGTAACGTAACGACTTGATTATCATATCAACTTTTATAAGTTGAGTCAATAGTTTTTTCTCGTTTATTTTACTATTTTTTTATTCTTTCCTTTAATTAAGTTTGTGTTATTAAAAAAAACATTGGATTTCGCTAAAATGAAGGCATTCCCTCAATATTGAATTTTTGCACGATTTGTTGAAAATGCTTAAAATCTTCCCAAACATATTCATGTGGCAAATCCAAAGGTACGTTTTTTTCTACTGCTTCAAAAACAAACAACGGCACGCTTTGTCCTTTGATTACACCATTCGTCAATTCCAATAATTCTAAGTGGGTCACGTCTAGATTCACTTCTTCTTTTAATCGTTCTAAGATACTTGCCAGCCCTGTTCTTTCAGGTTGGGCAATTGCGGAAACTAAATGTTGTTCATTTTGGCATTTATTGACTAAAAATTTTTTCGTTCCATCAAGCATCGTTAACATAATTGTACCGGCAATGATTTTTTCTGACATCTGGTCCACTCCATCTCTTTTACGATTTCTATTTATTCTTCCAACATCTCTAATGCTTCTTCAATCCAAATAGGCAACGTCATTTCAATTGAATAAAATCCAATTTTTTTATTTTTATTTGTAAAGTAACGTTTTCTACGATTTAACACTTGAACAAACTGATCTTCTAATGTTCTTCTTGATAAACTGATTTTTTTCGTATAAAAATCGATATCAATGACTTGAACTTGAATCTCTTCTCCTACTTGCAATACTTCATGAATATTTTTCGTAAAACCCGATTGAATTTCGGATACATGAATCAACCCTTGTGTTTGGGCATCTAGCGCAACAAACGCACCATAAGGCTGAATCCCGGTTACTTTTCCACTTACGATTTGACCAATTTTATATGTCATTGTCTCACCTCATCATCGTTTTATATTATACCGCATAATATGAAAAAAAAAAGTAAACGTCGATGAAAATTTGACGTTTACTTTTCAACTGTCTATATCCTTGTTTACTCGCTGATTTCTACGCCTTCAATGACAACATCATAAACCGGACGATCTTGAGGTCCACGTTGTACACCTTCAATCGCTTCAACAGTGTCCATTCCATCGATCACATGTCCAAAAACAGTATGACGAAAATCTAACCATGGTGTTCCACCATTTTGATACGCTTCAACGACTTCTGCTGGGTAGCCAGCATTTTCCATTTGGCTCATCATATTTGAAGGAACAGATTTGTTACTTACAACGAAAAATTGACTTCCGTTTGTATTTGGTCCAGCATTGGCCATTGATAAAGCGCCACGCAAATTAAAAAGTTCTGGTGTAAATTCATCTTCAAATTTTTCACCATAAATACTTTCGCCACCCATACCTGTTCCAGTAGGATCGCCACCTTGAATCATGAAGTCTGGAATCACACGGTGAAAGATTACACCATCATAAAAGCCTTTTTTGGCTAATTCAACAAAGTTTTGCACCGTTTTAGGAGCAAGCTCTGGGAATAATTGAATCGTGATGTCTCCTTTATTGGTGTGAATCGTTGCTTTTGGTCCTTTTTGTTCAGCTAAATGTAATTGTGGAAATTGTGCCAAAATAGTTGCCTCCTTGAATTTTCAAATATGCTTCTATCATATCAGAAAACGAAAAAAATGCCACTAATGAAATTCTTTGTTATAATCCAGTTACTGCACTTGAAAGGAGCTGGACGCATTTTATGGAAATTTACGATTTGACTATCGTTGGTGCCGGCCCTGTTGGAATGTTTGCTGCATTCTACGCTGGGATGAGAAATGCCAAAACAAAAATTATCGATACACTACCTCAATTGGGAGGACAACTTGCTACATTATATCCTGAAAAATATATCTATGATATTCCAGGATTCCCTAAAGTAAAAGCGGGAGATCTTGTTGAAAATTTGGAAAAACAACTTCAAACATTCAATCAAACCTATTGTTTAGAAGAAGAAGTTTTGACATTAAATAAAGAAGAGGACTATATCGAGATCGTCACAAATAAAACGACTCATTATTCTAAAGCTGTCATTTTAGCATTGGGAAATGGTTCTTTTCAACCTCGAAAATTAGCATTACCAAACGCTGAAACTTTTGAAAACTTGGGAATCGATTATTATGTACCAGATATCATGAAATATGCTGGAAAAAAAGTCGCGATTGCCGGTGGTGGGGATTCAGCGATCGACTGGGCCTTAATGTTAGAGCCGATCGCATCTGAAGTTTATTTGGTCCATCGTCGGAAAGAATTTCGTGCACATGAACATAGTGTGACGAAATTGATGGAGTCAAATGTACGACTACTCACTCCTTATATAGTAGAAAGCATCGCAGGAAACCGTACATTAGAAACCATTGAACTTGCTGAAGTTAAGGGTGAAGAGCACGTCACGCTTTCTGTTGATCATTTGATTGTCAATTATGGATTTAGCTCTTCTTTAAATGTTAAAGACTGGGGCATGAGCAGTACACGTCAAGGAATCACTGTCTCTTCTGATATGCAAACGACGCTACCAGGTGTTTACGCTTGTGGTGACGTCTCGATTTACGACGGAAAAGTAAAATTGATTGCTACCGGATTTGGAGAAGCACCTACTGCTGTCAATAATGCACTACATTACATCGATCCTAAAAATCGAACACAACCTATGCATAGTACTAGCCTTTTCCAAAAATAAAAAAAGAAGGGATGACAAAATTCTGTCATCCCCTCTTTTTATCTATAAAAATTCAGCGTGCCATTCATTAATTGCTTGCTCGATTTTTGTTAGTAACGCCTCAGGAGTTGATGCGCTGATTCGTTCACCTTCAAACATACAAAAGAGAACTTGGGCGCAAATACTACACTCACTCATACAGCCATACGTCATCACTTCGACATCATCCCGCGCTGTTAATGCCTCAACAGTACTCTGATTGCCCTGATTGATGTTTGATTCACAAAATTCAACTAAAGGTAACATCGGTTTCACCACAATTCTTTGAAGGATTTCCAAAAGTAGTATACCATGAAAGAAGAAAATATTCGAAAATTTGAGAGGATGGTTTTCATGACTGTAACCCCAAGTCAATTAGAACAAAAAGCACGTACTTTACTTACTGAACGAGGTGTCTGCGTTAACGATATTGCTGAACTTGTACTTTTTTTACAACAAGCCTATATTCCTGATCTCACGCTTGAGATGTGTGCGTTAAGCGTAGATGCTGTACTTGGTAAACGTGAAGTCCAAAATGCTATTTTGACAGGTATTCAGCTAGATTTGCTCGCTGAACAAAAACAACTGATGGACCCTTTACAAGAAATCGTTGAAAAAGATGAAGGTCTGTATGGCATCGATGAAATTTTAGCCTTTTCGATCGTCAATGTATATGGATCGATCGGGTTTACTAATTATGGGTACATCGACAAAGTAAAACCAGGTATTTTAGCGAAATTAAATGACCACACTGCACCACACGTCCATACGTTTTTAGATGATATTATCGGTGCGATCGCCGCAGCAGCAGCTAGTCGCATCGCACATCAACATCCATTTTAATCTACACAACATAACGCCAAAATCGTGAGAATACTCGATCTTGGCGTTTTTAATGTTATTTAGTTTGACGAAGTGACCAACGTCCATAAAGATAAAACAGAAAGAAAAAAAGTTCTAGACAACAAAAGAATAAACCAAAACAGGCAAAAAAGAATATTTCTGGTAACACGTTAATAATTGGATCCGTAGCTGGATTAAATACCCAATCAGCATTACGAAATAATACTTCATGAAAAGTAATAAAAAAGCGATCAAATCCAGCAACCATGACAAAGCCTACTACGATCGGTACAAACAGCGCGACTTGCATAGGACGAATCATCCGCCACTGTTCGTGATGTGCTACTAAGCCGTAAATAAACCAAATCGTTGGAATCAATGTAATCAAGAACACAAGATGATTCACTAAAAACAACTGTTTGACATCGACAAAATGCTTCATCCCACTTTCAGACATTGGAAAATCTGCTAAGTGAAGTGTCTGAATCCAAGGGAAATTTAAATAAGCCAATAACTCTTTATATTGTGCCAATAGTTCCGTTTTTGAAAGTGTCGTAAATTGTGTCAGATGTTCCCTATCGATAAAAAGACGATACAGCCATGTGCTATTGATCGTAATTAAGATTGCACTAGAAACAAGTGTTAAAAAAAGGGAAACCCATTGAAAAAAACGAATGCCCCGTCTCATTTTAGTTGCCATTCATCTAAAGAATCAACTATATAAGTTGGAGCTTGCGGCAATGTAGGTACTGCTGATTTAGGTGTAAAACCAGATAGTACGAGTAAAGTATCGATGCCATTGTTTAATCCTGCACGGATATCTGTTTCATAATTATCACCAACCATAATCGCTTCAGCTTTGTGACACCCTAGTTTCGCTAATGCTTTCTCCATAATAATCGCTTCGGGTTTGCCGATAAATACCGGTTTTGTTTGCGTAGCTGTCTCAACAAATGAAATGAGTGCCCCGGCTCCTGGCATCAACCCTTTTTCAGTTGGAATATTTTTATCTGGATTCGTTCCAATAAAGCATGCTCCTTGTTGGATCGCTAAAACAGCCGTTGCCAATTGATCGTACGTCACATTGGAATCCAGACCTACAACGACAAAAGAGGGTGCTATTTCGTCAATCGTATACCCAGCTTGAATAATCGCATCTTTTAAACCACTTTCCCCCACCACATAAGCTGTTTTGGGTTTTGCTTGTTCATTCATAAAATCGATTGTTGCCAAAGTAGCCGTATATACTAGGTCGCTTGACACATGGATATCAAATTCATTTTTCAAACGTGCCGCTACGGTCTCTGGTGTTTTTGTTGTGTTATTGGTGACGAACATGAAGGGGATTTTAGCATGTTGTAAACGATCAATAAATCGTTTGCCAGCGTCAATCGGTGCTTTCCCTAAATAAATCGTACCATCTAAATCAATCAAATATCCTTTATATGCCATCGATTACTCCTCCCGTTTTCGAATCGTAAATTTTTTTGTCGCTTCTTTGGGTTTTTGTTTCACAGCTTCAGTTGTCCCAGGCGATTGTTTTCCTGTTTTTTTCGTTGTATTTTTTATTTTAGGCGTTGTTTTTTTCACTGGAGCTTTTTTCTCTGCAACATGTGCTTGCGATTTTGTTTGTTTTTTCTTTTGTTTTTTCGCTGTGTTTTTTTGTTTTCGATGTCCCACACGTTCAATCACAAAATACGCACAACCAAAATTACAATACTCATATAAGTAATCTTCTAGCGTATCAATCCGTTGGTCTGGTAACGCACGTTTATTGGTTACATCAAAGAATCCTTTTAAACGGAGTTGATCATATCCCCAATCTCCTACAATAAAGTCATAGCGTGATAACACTTCACTGTATCGATTGGCTACCTTTTCTAAATCAAAGGCTTGACGATAGTCTGCTACTACTCGATACAAACGACCAGAAAGCAAAATATCTGTTTCATTTACACGTTCAAAGGTCGTTCCTTTCGCTGTTTTTTGCTCCGGAGTTGGCTCTTCTACGATTTCTTCTAAGATCGCAGTCAAGTCATCCGTTAATTGATTTTCTTCTGACATGTGTTGTCACCTCTTTTTAATTTTCATTCAATTGGAAATGCTTGTGCTAACCCTTGGCCTACGATCGTTCGTAAAAATTCTGGAAATAAAAATGTTGTTATACCCGCAAGCTCGATCGTTGGAAAAAAAGGAATAAACATCAGATGATCGACTGTAGTCAATTCATAATCTTGCGTTGGATCAACGAGTTCTTCTCCTACGAAGACTTGTCGTGTATCCGAATCATAGCGTAATCCGTAATAGATGATCTCCCCAAAGATTTTCCCTCGAAATCCCATCCCCTTGATCGGATAGTGTTTTAAAAACAAGCGATTTCGTTCGATTTCACCGACCAAACGTAAAAGATCCGAACCGTTCAATCGAACTTTGATCAAGCGCATTGGATGCGGTAGTAGTTGATGAAGATCAGCTGTTGTGACCATTCCTTTGGGTAACCCATCTAAAAACAAGCCTGTATTGACAAGGCTAATCGTCGTATTGCCGCGTAGAGCCATTGCATTTAAAGCATATTCACTTAGCGATGGACCGGTAGTTGAAACGACAGGTAAATCAAAAGGAAGTACTGCTAGCGGTACTTGCTGCAACAAGTGTGTCCCTTGTTCTAGCCAAGAATTAATTTGTGCAGTATCTTTTGGTTCTTCGGGTAAAGATTCAGTTAAAAATGTCTTTGCTACTGATTTATGAATTTGATTATTTTCAAACGTGACGGTAACTTCGCCCACATAATAGCCGAATTTCCCCGCTGCAGCAAGTTGTGTGGTGTTTATTTTTTTTCCTTCTTTAAACAAATGATGCGTATGCGAACCTAAAATCAAATTGATTTGCGGAAATTCAGCTGCAATTTGATCATCTGCGTTAATGCCTAAATGGCTTAATAAAATAATATAGTCCGCTTCTTTTTGAACATCTGGAACTACTTCATTTAGTATGGCGATCGGATCTTTCACATCCCAGTTATTCGGATTATACGTCAACGGAAATGGTGCAGTTAAGCCAATAATCCCCACTTTAATGCCAATTTCTGTTGGAACGATCAAAAATGGTTTGACCCATCCTGGACGGGTTTGTGTGTTTAAGTCGACTAGGTTTGCCAACACTACTGGAAAATTTGCATCGTCGTATAGATGGTCTAACACCGCGCGACTATTGCCAATCCCTTCATTATTGCCTATCGTAACCGCATCATACCCAATCGTATTCATCAATTCGATATTCGCTTGTCCATCTGTCGCTTCGGTCAGCGGGTGCCACCGATCTAAAAAATCTCCTAAATCGACCGTCAGTACGGCTTCATTTACTCGTTTTTTTTGTTTTTGTTTTAAAAATCGACTGACTTTCGGCCAGTTTTCAAAATGTGAATGGAGATCATTCGTATGTAAAATACGTAATGTATCAGGCATACTTTCCGCCTACTTTCTAGTTCGTACTGCTTAAATTTTGGCACATCCTTTATCTAAAGTCAAAAGAATAAAAAAACTGGGAACAATCAATGATTGCTCCCAGTTTTTCGTTATGTAATCAGACACATGAAGACACCTGCTTAGTGCTGCTTCCTTCCAGACCTGACACAATTCACAAGGCCTCCATTGTCCTAGCCTTTCGGCACTACTTATTATAACGGAAGCTCTGGTGAATTACTAGTCTTTTTTAGCTTTTTTTTACGTTGACGTAATTCGCGGAAAAAATCGGTCAATAATGCACCACACGTTTCCCCTAAAACCCCTGCCTCAACATAACTCCAGTGGTTGAAGCGCTCATCTGTCGAGAGATTCAGTAAACTTCCACTAGCACCGCCTTTTGGATCAAAGGCACCAAAATAGATTTCATCAATTCGTGCGAGCATGGAAGCGCCCGCACACATTGGACATGGTTCAAGTGTTACAAATAGCTGGGCTTGTTCTAAACGCCAACTTCCCACGCGTTGACAAGCTTCTTTGATTGCGATCATCTCTGCATGCATCGTAGCATCTTGTGTGGTTTCTCTTAAATTATGGCCTCGACCAATAATCTGTCCATCTAACACCACAATAGCACCAATGGGGACTTCTTGTAGCATTTGTGCTTTTCGTGCTTCTAAAATAGCCTCGTTCATAAATACTTCTTTTTGCACCTTTGTTAACGTACTTGTTTTTTCCATCCTCTACTCCTAAAAAAACTGAGATGCACGCGTGCATCTCAGTAGGGCTAAAATACTTGATTGAAGAAATCTTGCAATTTATCTTTTGCATCTTCTGCATGAGAAGCGACTTCTTGTTTACCTGATTTCACTTTTTTACTTAATTGCATGACATAATCTAGTTCTTCGTCATCTAATTTATCGACAACATTTAATAACGTTTCATTGCCACCAAATTTATCCGAAACGAATTTTTTCACTTTACAACGGTTCGTCATATAACGACCTTTTGTTAGTAGTTTTTCTGAAGCAATTGCTGCAGTAGCTACCCCAGCGATTGCCACAAGTCCTAAGCCTAAAGATACTTTAGTTGCTGCTTTCATCTTGTTTCATCCTCCCTGTTTCGTGCTTGATTCCTGTATTTATCATAACATGAATACCCCAAAAGCTCTAACGATTCGATCAATTCCGACGATTGTTTGCAATCATGATCAAGCGAATCAATTGCAACAATGTCGTAATCGCTGCGGCGACATACGTTAATGCTGCAGCAAATAATACTTTACGTGCCATTGGCAATTCCTCTTGGGTCAATAGTCCACCTTCGCCTAAAATTTTTAATGCACGTCTTGAGGCATCAAATTCTACTGGCAACGTCACGATTTGAAATAAAAATGCAATCGAAAAGGCGACAATCCCTAAGTTGATCAATAAAGGAAAACTAAAAATCAATCCAAACATGATCATCGGAATAGAAATACTGGAACCTAGGTTTGCTGCAGGCACGATCGCTGCTCGAATACGCATCGGTTTGTAATCTACGGCATCTTGTACCGCATGCCCGCATTCATGCGCTGCTACCCCAATGGCCGCAACAGAAGTTGAACGTGCGGTTGATTGAGATAAGCTAAGCATCTTGTTTCCCGAATTGTAATTATCTGTCAACTCACCTGAAATACTTTGGACACCGACATTATGGATGTGTTGATTTTGTAAAATATACTCTGCCGCATCCGTTCCTGTTACATGATGTTGACTTTTGATTTTATCATATTTTTTAAATGTACTATTCACATAAGCGGATGAGGCTAGTGAAATCGCCATCCCAATAAAGACCAACGATAGCGTAAACCAATTATCTAACCAATAGATCATGGCATCTCTCTCCTTCTAGTTATTTCCTTTATTTTAGCATGACTTTACACATTCACTGTCATTTTACACTAGACTAAGGAAAATTTTAGAAATTTAGCGCTTCATCACAAATAACCCCTACCACGATTTGAGTAGTTTCACCACTTAAAAACAAATCCGTTCCATCTACTTCAACGTGTAATACGCCACCTAATGTATGTAGTGTGACCTCTTGGCTTTGTTTTTGTCTTTTGACTAGCGTTAATGCCGTAGCTCCAGAACCGGTCCCACAAGCGAGAGTAAACCCTTCTACTCCACGTTCGAACGTTCGGATCACGAGTTTCCCATCGCTCGTTTCCTCGTAAAAATTAACATTCGCTCCTTTTGGTAAACGATCCCAGTGACGTAGCGTTTTCGCTAAAGGCATCAATTCCTCTAGTTTGCGATCAACCAATCCAGGCAATTCAACGACTAGGTGTGGCAATGCAGGATCACCTAATTCAATATAAGATAATTCTTTCACCTCTGGAAACGTCCAATCGTAAACTTCTTTTGTCGCCGTATTCAACTGCACTTTATAGGTACGTTGATCTAAACGCCATGCCGGCACGTCGCCAGCAACAGTTTCGATAACCATTTTTTCTCCAACAAGCTGATGTTCATAAGCATATCGAGCCAGACAACGTGCTCCATTTCCACACATTTCAGCTTCTGTCCCATCTGCATTAAAGAAGATCATCCGAAAATCACCACCGTGTTGCGCACGATCGACGACCATTACAGCATCTGAACCAACCGAAAGTCGACGCTGACACACTTGTTTAGTGAGCATCACGAGTTGATCCATCGTATAGTTTAGCTCAATATTATTTAAAATAATAAAATCATTTCCAGTACCTTGATATTTTTCAAATGGAATCTTCATCTAGTTTCTCCTGACTGTAAGTGTTTCGGAATACGTTCGTTTTGAATGATTTGCGCATAGCTTTGGCGTTCTACAACAAGTTCTGCTTGCCCATCTTGAACAAAAACAGCAGCTGGGATTTGAATTTTATTGTAATTGCTCGCCATCGAATAGCCATATGCGCCAGTAGTAAACGTGGCAAAAATATCACCTGTTTCTACAGGGGGTAAAACGATATCTTTCACTAAAATATCTGTGCTCTCACAAATTTTACCTGAGATTGTTACCTTCTCTGTCGCTGCTTGATCGTATTTATTTGCAAGAATCCCTTCGTATTCGGCATGATACAAACCTGGTCGAATATTATCTGTCATCCCGCCATCGATCGACGCATAAGTACGAATACCCGGTAAAGTTTTGATGGCCCCAATCGTATGCAAACTGATCCCGGCTTCAGCGACAATGCTACGTCCAGGTTCGATTACGATCGTTGGACGATACAATTTATGTTCCTGACAAAAAGCAATGGTTTTTTCCATCAACGGATCTAAAAAGTAGGCAAAAGGTTGGCGAATATCGTCTGTTGTATACCGTACACCAAAGCCACCACCGTAATTTAGTTCTTTCACCGTATACCCAAATGTATCATAGATTTTTTTTACCAAATCCAAGGCAACTTGTGCTGCAGCCAAATGGGTTTGATTTTCCGCAAGCTGACTGCCAATATGAAAATGGATTCCATAAAAATCAAGTTCTGGCGCTTCGATCGCTTGTTGGATCAAAGGAAGTAAAATCGATTCATCTAGCGGAATCCCAAACTTAGAATCTTTTTGCCCAGTTGAAATATATTCATGCGTATGGACACTGATTTCCGGTGTGATACGAAATAGAATGTTGGCTGTTGTCTGTTTTTCTTTACAAATGGCTTGAATCAGCTCTAATTCTTGCAAACCATCGACGATGATCCGTCCAACACCATAGTCTAGTGCCATCTCTAATTCTTCAATGGATTTATTATTGCCGTTAAATTCGATTTTTTCTGCTTCAAAACCTGCTTTAATCGCGGTGTATAATTCGCCCCCGCTGACTACATCTAAACATAATCCTTCTTTTTCAACTAAACGTAACATCGCTAATGTATTAAAAGCCTTTGACGCATAAGCGACACGTACTCGATCATATTTTTCGATAAAGTCTTCACGCAATTCTTGGCAAGCTTCTTTGATTTTCGTTTCTGAAAATACATAAAGCGGGGTTTGAAATGTTTTAGCTAACTCGACGGTATCACAACCATCAAAAATAAAATGTTCACTCATCTACTTTGCTCCTTATTCGTTTAAGGCTGCAATCAAGCCTACATAACACTCGATGCCGCCTAATAAATTTTCTTCATTAAAATTTAGTTTATTACTGTGCAAAGGCCATGTATAACCACACGCTTCATTGCGAATCCCTACAAAAAAGAATAGACCTGGGATCTTCGTTTGATACATCGAAAAATCTTCTGCTAACATATACGGTGGTGTTTCACGGTAGGCTTCTTTTGCTACACGTTGTAATGCATGGACCATTTCAGGAGCATTATCTACTACGCGATACATATGATTGAAAATCACCTCACACTCACAACCATAGCCTAGCGCGATTTGCGTGGCAAGTTGGGTAATCCGTGTGGTCATTTGCTCATACACTTCATCGCTAAACGCGCGCATCGTCCCTTCCACTTCGACTTTTCCAGGGATGATATTCATCGCTTCCCCACCTGTGATTTTTCCAAACGTAATCACACCAGCTTCCATTGGACTAATATTGCGTGCTAAAATCGTGTGGATTCCTTGCAAAATAGCTGAAGTCGCTAAAATTGCATCTGCCCCTTGTTGTGGTTGTGCTCCATGTGCACTTTGACCGGTAACGACTAATTTAACTTCTCCATTACGTGCCATCATCGCATGTTCTCGACACGCAATGACTCCTTCTTCAAATTCTGGAAAAACATGTAAGCCTACGATCTGTTCGACACCAAATTCATCTAATACACCTGCATCAATCAGTAATTGTGCTCCACCTGGTCCTTCTTCTGCAGGCTGAAAGATCAAAACGATCGTTCCAACGATCGTTTCTGGATACAAAGTTAGATATTTCGCAAAGCCTAGCATAGTTGCCATATGACCATCATGACCACACGCATGCATTCTTCCTTCTGTTTTTGATGCAAAGGCTACACCCGTTTCTTCAGTGACAGGTAACGCATCGATATCTGTACGAAACGCTAGTGTTTTCCCTGGTTTATCTGAACGAAAAACGGCGACTAATGCGGTATCTAAACGTTGATGGATTTCATTTACCCCCATTTCTTCCAACTGTGCTTTTAAATAATCGCGCGTTTGATATTCGACTAGACCTAATTCAGGAATTTGATGTAAGGTACGACGCCAATTGGTAACGAAAGGGGCTAATTTTTGGATATTTGGACTAATTTTCATCTATTCTCTCCTTAAAACCGAATTTCTCATAGGATTCTCGTTGTTTTTTCGTTTAATCATTGATATTTTCTCATAATACAGGTTATAATTCCAATAATCTATCATTATTTTTGATTTTTTATACAAAAATTGAAAATAACAAAAAAGAGTGGAATAGGATGTGTAGATATGACAATTTTTGAAGGTGCAGCTGTCGCACTGATCACCCCGATGCATGAAGACGGAAGCGTGGATTATAAAAGCTTAGAAAACTTAGTCGAATGGCAGATCCAATCTGGGATCGACGCTATTGTAGCTTGCGGAACCACAGGTGAAGCCTCAACATTAATCGATGAAGAGCATATCGCAGTAATCGAAGCTGTAGTAAAAAAAGCTGCAGGTCGCGTACCTGTAATTGGTGGAACAGGTTCAAATAACACGCAACACGGGATCCACTTATCTAAAGAAGCCCAACGTGTAGGTGCAGATGGATTATTAGTCGTCACTCCTTATTACAATAAAGCCACAAAATCGAGTTTAGTCGCGCATTACAAAGCGATTGCTGAGAGCGTTGAGTTACCGATTTTACTTTACTCTGTACATGCTCGAACTGGAATGAATTTAGATGTGGAAGCGGTCAAGGAATTGAAAAAAATCCCAAATATCGTCGGAATCAAAGAAGCTAGTGGTGATATCTCACAAGTTGTCTCGATCGCACGTGAAGTCGATGAAGATTTCGCACTTTATTCAGGAAATGACGACCAAGTGTTACCATTTTTATCTGTTGGTGGAACAGGTGTCATTTCGACAATCAGCAATATTGCACCGACGCAGACATCTGAAATGGTCCATGCCTATTTAAATGGGGAACTGAACAAAGCAAAAGAAATGCAACTGGCACAAAAACCATTGATCGATGCTTTATTTGCAGAAGTCAATCCGGTTCCAGTAAAAGCCGGTGTTGCTTTGATGGACAACTGTCAGTTGACCTATCGTTTACCACTAGGACCACCTGAAACAGCAACACTTACTAGCCTTAAACAAGAAATGGAAGCTTACGGCATTCTTTAGGAGGACAGATATGTTATCGATTATTTTAAGTGGTGCCAATGGCCGAATGGGTCGTGTGATTCAAGAGATGGTGACACATCACGAAGCTCTTACCATCGTTGCCGGCGTGGATCGCCATACGGGCAAAACTGATTTCCCAATTTACCAAACGCTCAGCGAAGTAAACGAAACGGCCGATGTCGTGATCGATTTTTCACATTATAGCAATGTCGACACCTTGCTTGATGCTAGTGTGGAAAAACAGTTGCCGATCGTCGTCGCGACGACTGGGTTAACAAGTGAACAGTTTCAAGCGATCGATCACGCAGCAACAAAAATTCCGGTTTTTTATTCAGCGAATATGTCCTTAGGGATCAATGCGTTGATTCAAGCACTAAAGACCATTACCCCTATTTTAGAAGCGGATTTTGATATCGAGATTATCGAAAAACATCATAATCAGAAAAAAGATGCACCGAGCGGAACAGCATTACTTCTTGCCGATTCGATCAATGAAACTTGTCGTGAGAAAAAAACCTATATCTATGGTCGTTCAGGTACTGAAAATGAAAATCCTCGTCATGAACTTGGTATTCATGCTGTACGTGGTGGTACGATCCCTGGTGAGCATACGGTTTTATATGCTGGTCTTGACGAATTGATCGAGCTAAAACATACCGCACTATCACGTGATATTTTTGCAAACGGTGCATTGAAAGCCGCACAATTTTTAGCTACACAAGCACCAGGACGCTATTCTATGGAAGAACTTATTGCAACTCAATCTTAAACAAGAGGTGACCTTATGTCAGATTTACAATTTACAGATGCTTATGCATTAGCCAAATTTATTCAACAATCCACAAAGAAAACGCCAGTCAAAGCCTATATTTCAGGAAAATTAGTAGTACAAGATACACCAAAAGAAATTCAATTATTCGGTCAAGATGCCTTTCATTTAGCCATTGGTGATGCGAAAGATATCGATGCTTTCTTGGCACAACATGAAACAGAAATTACCGATTATTATTTAGAAAACGATCGTCGAAATTCAGCTGTCCCTATGCTAGATATCACTAAAGTCGACGCACGAATCGAACCAGGAGCTTTTATTCGTGATCAAGCGATCATTGGGAAAAATGCAGTGATTATGATGGGTGCTGTGATCAACATCGGTGCAGTGATTGGTGAAGAAACCATGATCGACATGGGTGCGATTTTAGGCGCACGTGCTACTGTGGGTAAACGTGCACACATCGGAGCTGGTGCCGTCTTGGCCGGTGTTCTAGAGCCACCTTCAGCAAGTCCTGTTATTGTAGAAGACAATGTTTTAGTCGGCGCGAATGCTGTCGTTTTAGAAGGTGTGCGTATCGGTGAAGGCGCGGTAGTGGCTGCTGGAGCCATCGTGACAGAAGATGTCCCTGCTGGAGCTGTTGTGGCTGGCTCCCCTGCTCGTATCATCAAAATGAAAGATGAAAAAACTGTCGCGAAAACAGAGTTCTTAGATGATCTACGTAAATAAAAAACAGCGAAGTCAATCGACTTCGCTGTTTTTTCGTTGATAAGCAGTCCAATAATATAAAAGTACTTGCAAGCTAGTAAACATCGCAATAAAAAAGAATGCTCGAAGTGACACTAATTCTTGAAAAGTTTTCAATACTTTTAATGGATGAGAAAATAGCGTAACACTATTTAAGCGAATAAAGCGGCCAAGAAAAACTCCAATACTGGTTAAGATAAACATGATCACTAAGTAGCTTTTTTGTTGTGTTCTCGTAAGATCATAACGCAAACTTAGACGTTTCCAAATCCCTCGAATACTTCTAAATCCTAGAGCGACTAAACTAAAAATCCCTCCAACGACTAAAAAGTACATCAGCCAAACTTCAATGGCGTCGGTCATAATCACATGTGAAGTCGGATAAAATTCAATACGACTAAGATGGATTAAATCGGTCAGTAAATACGCATTATTCGGTAAAAAAAGCACATAAAATAAGAATAAGACGAGTTTACTTTTTTTATGTTTGACCCAATTGATCCAAAAGTAGAGTTCAATCGGAACATAACCCAACGCACTATCCAGTAATAAAAAACGAATCGGCAATCGCTGAAGATAAAAATAGGCAACGACAGCAAGATAAACGACCATTACTAAGCGAATGATCCATCTATGTTTCGTCACGTTAGACCATCTCCTCTACTTATTTCCTTGCGCACGATACGTTGTACATGCAGCCAAGATCTCTTGATAAATAGTATCAACTTCGGTTAAATCTTTTGCATTTGCCCCACTTGCTAAAGGATGTCCTCCACCATGATGACGCTTGGCGATTTCATTAATGATTGGACCTTTAGAACGGATTCGTACTCGGTAGTATCCTTCTGGTTGTTCAACAAATAATGCCCAAGCCAATACTTCTTCTACATCACCTGGTAAAGGAACTAAACCAGAAGTTTCGCCATCTTGAACACCAAATTTTGCGAGTAGTTCTTTGGTTAAGATCACTTTTGCAGCACCCGTTTTATCGACTTCTAGATTGGAATAGACAAAACCAGACAACCGTGCCACTTTTAATGGAACTTGTTGTAACGTACGATTTAGTTTGGAAGCATCAAAATCATAACAACGCAATCGACCTGCTGTCATAAAGGTTTGGTCCGTTGTGGCTGGATATAAAAAGCGTCCAGTATCGCCAACGATTCCTGCATATAACAAACGCGCGGCATTATCGGTCATCTTCAAACTTTCATGCGCAAAACAAAATTGTGCAATCATCTCACTACAACTACTCGCTTGATCATTGACCCATATCAAATCACCATATGGCTCGTCATTTGGATGGTGGTCAATTTTAATCAGTTCTTTTCCTAGAGTATAGCGTTCGTCACTGATGCGTGGCGCGTTAGCTGTATCTGTCACGATCACTAACGCTTCTTGATACGTTTCATCTGGGATTTCTTGCATTGTGGCTAGAAAATCTAGATCACCTACTTCTCCGCCAACATGATAGATCGTTTTTTCAGGAAAAGAGGCGCGTAAAATTTCAGCTAAGCCGACTTGTGATCCAATCGCGTCTGGATCTGGTCGCATATGACGATGGATCACGATTGTATCGTACTCCGTAATTTTTTGTAAAATAGCTTCTTGGCTCATAGTTCTTCCTTTCTTATGGTCGTTCCATCACTTGGCAGACGACCATCGCTTTGGCAACAAGCGAATTTTCGATTTCAATTTCCATATCGATTTTTGCCGAACGACGTCCTAAGTCTAAAATTTTAGGACGTAATACAAATTCACTTTCTAGTTGAATCAAGCGGAAATAATGTAGATTGACTTGTTCGATCCAAATATTTTTTCGTTGGTTGGCTTTCATTGTTCGTTTTGCCGCATTGGCAATAATCTCACTGAGTACACCAAATGAAATAGTTCCCATTTCATCGACCATTTGTGGGGTTACGGTAAAGCGAAATTCTGGTTGATCATATCGCTTATTGTCACTATCGATTTCCAAAACTTGGATTTGTCCATTGATTTGATCTGAAATCGTATCTGAAACTTGCGGTTGGCGTTGAATCAATTGCATCGCCTTCATAATGTCTTGTCGTGTCACGATCCCAAGTAACGTGAAATCATCGGCTACGACCGGCATCACTTCTAAGCCGTCCCAAATCATTTGATGGCTAACAGAAGCCACACTCATTTCTTTTTTGACGATGCGTGGTTCTTTCGTCATCAAACGTTCGATCGATTGTTGTGGATTTTTCCCCAAAATATCTTTAGCCGTTACGATACCGACGACACGCATGTTTTTATTGACCACCGGAAAACGAGAATGATGGCCGTCTTGTGAAAGTTGATGGTATTCTTCCACTGTATCATGAATCGATAGATATTGTGTTTTTTCTAATGGCATATAAATATCGCTTACCAATAAAATCTCTTTTTTGATCATTTGATCGCTTAACGCCCGGTTGATCATCGTAGCTACTGTAAACGTATCGTATGTCGTACGCAATACCGGTAATGCATGCTCATCAGCTAAGCGCGCAATTTCTGGCGTCGTATCAAATCCCCCAGTAATCAATACCGCAGCGCCTTGATTTAAAGCCAATTCTTGAGCATTGATGCGATTTCCGACGATCATCAAGGATCCTGGCGTGACGTAGCGTTTCATTGCATCGATCTGCATCGCACCAATAACAAATTTATTTAAATGTTTGTCTAGTCCAGAAATACCACCAATAATGTCGGCTTCTGTAATTTGAACCACTTCTTCAAACGTTAAGCGTTCAATATTTTTCTTTAACTTACGCTCGATCCGAATCGTACCTACACGTTGGATCGTAGAGACCAATCCGATATTTTCTGCATCTTTAATTGCACGATACGCAGTCCCTTCGCTAACCGATAGATCTTTAGCAATTCGGCGAACTGAGATCCGTTCGCCCACAGGCAATCCTTCAATATGCGTTAAAATCAAATCATGTTTGGTCGCCATTAGGACACCTCGATCGTATCACCAATATGCATCACGATTCCATTTTGATCAGATAAGCTTGCAATAAACGCATCCGGATCTTGTTGAATAGCTGGAAATGTATTGTAATGAACTGGTACTACTTTTTTTGCATGTAGGCGTTTAGCTGCACTCAACGCTTCTTTTGGCCCCATTGTAAAATTATCCCCGATCGGTAAAAATGCAATATCGATTTCGTAACGTTCTCCAATCAAAGCCAGATCACTAAAATCGGCTGTATCTCCCGCATGATAAATCGTTTTGCCATCTGCTTGTAAAATAATTCCTGCAGCTTCACCTAAATAAATCAATTGACCCTCTTCTTCGATCCCAGAACTATGTAAAGCCGGTGTTAGCGTAACTCGTCCAAAAGGAAAGTCATATCCTCCACCTAGATTTAAGCCATGTACTTGTTTGATTCCTTTTTTCGCAATATATTTTGTTAATTCCATCATGGCAACTACTGTCGATTGATTTGCTTTCGCTAATTCAACCGTATCGCCTAAATGATCATAATGACCATGTGTCAACAAAATATAGTCTGGATGTAGCATATCGAGTTCAATCTCGACCGCCGGATTCCCGCTAATAAACGGATCAATCAATAAATTTGTATCATCATTTAATTGAACTTCTAAAGCCGAATGTCCAAGATAAGTGATTTTCATAAAAGACGCCTCCATTTTTTACTACAGTTAATTGTCTCGATTATAACAGATAATTAATTTTTCGAACAACAAGATCCATTGCAACGAAAAAGACCGCCTAATCAGGCGATCTTTTTTTCTATTTGCGACGATGACGCCCGCTTGCTTCCATAATAACAGGTAAAATCACTGGTCGACGTTTCGTTTGTTCGAATAAATAACGACTCAATTGATCTCTGATGTCTTGTTTCAATTTACTCCATTCAAACTCTTCGTCGTGTAAATGTTTTTCTACAATCTCTTCGACCATCTCTGCACTTTCGCGAATCAAGTCACGACTAGCTTTGACATAGACAAAACCACGAGAAGTGATTTGAGGTTCGGATACGATTTTCTTTTCGCGTCGGTTGATCGTCACGACAGCGATAAAGATTCCATCTTCTGATAATACTTTGCGGTCGCGTAAAACAATATTTCCAATATCTCCTACACCGATACCATCGATCATGATATTGTCTGAAGGAATCGATCCTGCTAAACGCATCTCATGATGTGCATACTCCAAAATATCTCCTTTAGCTGGTAAGAAGATATGCGATTCTTTGATTCCAACAGCCATAGCGACTTCTTTATGCGCGATCATTTGGCGGTATTCTCCCTGAACTGGGATCAAGTAATCAGGTTTTAATAAATTCAATAACAGTTGCAGATCGCTTGGATTGGCATGGCCCGATACACGGAAATTTTCCGAAATATTTTTTACAGTTGCGCCAGAACGATAAATCATATCTTCTGTTTTGGCCACGATGGTTTCCATGGCGATCGTTGGTGTTGTTGTGATAAACACAAGATCACCTTCTGTAATACGCAACGTGCGATGTGTGCTATTGGCCATTTTTTGCAACGCTTTGATTGGTTCACCCATGCGACCAGTTTCTAGGATCAACAATTGTTCTGGAGCATATTTCTTCATTTCTTTTTGGGTAACAAAAATGTCTTCTTGCGGCACATGCAAACGCCCTAATTTAATCGCGGTACGAATGATCTTCCCAAAATCTTGACCTGTCAAAACGACTTTACGATCTGATTTTGCTGCTGCGTCTAATACTTGTTGCACTCGTTGTAAATTACTTGCGACACAAGCGACGATAATTCGTCCTTCCCAATACTTGATCGTATCATAAACTTCTTCTGCGATTTGTGCTTCTGAAGCCACTTGAGTTGGATTTTCAGCATTACTTGATGTGCTAAGTAACGCCAAGACATGCTCGCGTCCAATTTCAGCCAAGCGAGCAAAATCGGTTTGATACATCGGCAATGCCGCTTGATCGAATTTAAAATCGCCAGTATATACAATCGAACCTTCTTTAGTCTTCAAACTGATCCCGACAGAATCTGGAATCGAGTGAGTTGTCTTAAAGAAACTCACTACCGTACTACCAAAATCAATTTCAGTATGGGCATCGATCACATGAAATTCTTTGAATTTTTTCGTTGATGCTTGACGATGGACATTCAATTTTGCTAATTCAATCGTAAGTTCTGTTCCAAAAACCGGTACTGGTACACGTTCTAGTAAGTAAGGTAACGCCCCAATGGCATCTGCATGTCCATGGGTTAAAAAGACTCCCGCCACACGGTCGCTGTTTTCTTCAAGATACGTAAAGTCTGGAATCACAGTATCGATTCCTAGTAATTCATTTTCTGGATAACGTAATCCACAATCCAGTACAAAAATATCGTTTTCCACTTCGGCGATGTATAGATTTTTCCCGTTCTCACGGACACCACTTAGCGGGATGATTTTGATTTCACTCAAAAAAGTTCACCTCTTCTATCTTTTTATCTACTTCATGTTCAACTTGGTCCCATGAGTCTATCACATCCATTATACAACAAAAAAAAGAAAAGCGCGGTTTTCCCGACACTTTTCTAAAAAATTTAAGGGACACGAACTAAATCCATTTCGTGAAGCGCTTCAGCGATTTGTACACTGTTCGCTGCCGCTCCCTTTAATAAGTTATCTGAAACGACCCAAAGATGAAGGCCGTTTGCTACATCTAGATCTTTTCGAATTCGACCGACAAAGGTTTCTGTTTGATCTGCTGAAAAAATCGCTTGTGGATAAAGTTGTTGACTTGGATCATCTTGTAATACGACACCTGGTGCATTCGTTAGCCATTGGCGAATGTCTGCAACGTCTGCTGGAACATCCGTTTCAATATATACAGACTCTGAGTGTCCTTGAACGACTGGAATGCGTACACAAGTCGCGACAACTTGAATCGTATCGTCTTCCATGATTTTTTTCGTTTCGTTGACCATCTTCATCTCTTCATACGTATAATCGTTATCTGTAAAGACGTCGATTTGGGGTAAAGCGTTAAATGCAATCGGATAATGTTTTTTATCGCCACCACTTGGTAAAATTTCAGTTTGCCATTGGTCGACGGGTTCTTCATTCAAATACGATTGTGCTTGTATTTTTAATTCCTCGATCGCGCGTGCACCAGCACCTGAAACGGCTTGATACGTCGATACAATAATTCGTTTTAACCCTACTTGTTGGCGGATTGGTTCTAGTGCCACCATCATTTGAATCGTTGAGCAATTTGGGTTGGCAATGATTCCTTGATGCGCGCTTAACGCATGCGCATTGACTTCAGGCACGACTAAAGGAACAGTAGGATCCATTCTAAAGAAGCTTGTATTATCGACGACAACAGCGCCATGTTTTACAGCTTCTGGTGCAAATTGTTTTGAAATGCCTCCACCAGCACTAAACAAAGCTAGATCCACACCTGAAAATGACTCCGCGACTAATTCTTGGATCGTTAATTCCTCGCCTCGGAAGGTTCTTGTTTGGCCGGCTGAACGTTTTGATGCCAATAAGATCACTTCTTTGATCGGTAGAGTGGATAACTCTAGCATTTGAATCATTTGTGTTCCTACAGCACCAGTTGCTCCGACAACGGCTACAGTATAACTTTTACTCATATGGACACTCCTTAAGATGAAAACTTTTTAATCATTCTATCACATTTTCTTTTCACATAAGTCAAAAATACGAAAAAAAGCAGAAAGTTTCCTTTCTACTTTTTTAATCGTTTAATTGAATCACATAGCCATCAAATGGTGCAAACTCCATTTCCTGATGCAATTGATCATATTTCGTTTGATTGGTCAAGAGACATCGTCCCGCTTCACAAATTTCAGCTAGTAAGGTAGCGGTTATTTTTTGATCGGTTAAGTTCACACACACAACAAATCGTTGATCATTTGCTTTTCGGAGATAGACGAACAACGCTTTATCTTCTGGTAGTAAAAAGTTGATTTCGCCGCCTAAAAAAGCAGATTCACGTTTACGTAATGCAATCATTTCACGATAAAACTGCCATAGACTGGTTGGATCACTGGCTTCTTTTTTTTGATTGCGTTCTAGATAATCAGGATTGACCGCTAACCAAGGAGCTACGGTGGAAAATCCACTATATTTTGTCTCATCCCACTGCATCGGGGTACGAGAATGGTCGCGTGAAAAATTTAAGGCTTGTTTTAATGCCTCTTTTTTAGATTCTGTCTTTAGTAAACGGTGATAAAAAGCGATCGTGTCTTGTCCATTGACTTGCTGAATGTCTGTAAATGGATAATTTTCAATTCCTAACTCTTGGCCTTGATAAATAAATGGGGTACCACGTAAAAAGAAATACCCCATCGCTAAAGCCTTAGCAGAATGAATTGAACCATCGCCAAAAATCGAGATGCTTCTTGGTAGATCATGATTTTCTAAATACAACGCATTCCATCCGATCGGCTGTAAATCTTCTTGCCAGCGCATCATCACTTGTTTGAAACCAAAGGGATCGACGCGTTCCTCGCCTTTTTTACCTTTTCTAACCATGTGCTCCAATTCAAAGATCATATCTAAATAACCTGTATCATCGGTCCATTCTTTTGCTTTTTGACTACTAACCCCACTGGCTTCACCCACGGTCATACATGAATAGTCATCAAAAATAGTCTTCATTTCTTTCATATAGACATCGATTCCGTCAACATTCATAAACGGTGCCCAAGGATTATCGGTAATTTTGAAAGACCATTTTTCTTTTTGAATATGACTGATCGCATCTAAACGAAACCCATCGATCCCCTTATCTAACCACCAACGAATCATCGCATAAATTTCTTTACGCATCGTTTCATTCTTCCAATTAAGATCCGGTTGTTCTGGAGCGAAAATATGGAAATAGGCTTGCTTGGTTTGTTCTTGGTAAGTCCAAGTCGAGCCACCAAAAAAACTTTGCCAATCATTTGGGGGAGTATCTTTTGTCGCATCGACAAAATGATAAAACTCACGATAAGGATTGTCTTTACTTTTTTGAGCTTCTTGAAACCAGGGATGTTGATCACTTGTATGATTGACGACCAAATCCATGATCAACTTGATTTCATATTCATGGGCTAAGTTGATCAGTTCATCCATATCCTCCATTGTGCCAAAGTCAGGATGAATCGCTCGAAAATCTGAAATGTCATATCCATTGTCCACATTTGGTGAAGCATAGACTGGATTCAGCCAAATAAAATCGATTCCCAATGCTTTTAATTCCGGGATTCTTTGCATAATCCCTCGCAAATCCCCAATGCCATCTTGATTGCTATCTTGAAAACTTCTGGGATAAATTTGATACCCTACTGCTTCTTTAAACCAAGTATTATTCATCTGACGCCTCTTCTTCGACTGTCACGACAAATCCTTTTGGTTCAATCATAATAGTTCCTTCTTTTTCATAAGCTAAGTTTTGCATCAAAATTTCAGTTTGTGAGATCGTTTTAGCTGTTGTTCCACAATTGAAATAGCTTTTGATAATTGTCCCTTGATTGCGACGGATTAGACATAGATGGTCTTCACACGCTTCATCGATTTGCCATACTAGACTTCCCTCAGATAACGTTGGAATATGTGTTTTACGTAGTGCAATCAGTTGTTTGACAAATTCTTTTAGCGCTAAATCTTGTTCTTGCTCATCCCACACCATACATTTACGGCAATCTGGATCCATTTCCCCCGTCATCCCGATTTCATCGCCATAATAGATACAAGGCACGCCAGGTTGGAGATACGTAAAGGCCATGACTTGGCGCATTAAATCTTTGTCTCCCCTCGTTTCCGTTAAAATTCGTGGCGTATCGTGAGAATCAAGGACATTAAATTGCATTTGATTGATTTGACTACGGTAAAGCATCAATTGATCTGTTAATTCAGAGACTAATTTTGTACTATCAATCGTATGTTCGATCATATAATCTTTGATTGAATCGGTATAGGCATAATTCATCACGGCGCTAAATTCATCACCTTGTAACCAACTTTGTGAAGAATGCCAAATCTCACCTAGAATATAAAAATCATCTTTGACTGCTGTGCAAGCTTCACGAAATTTCTTCCAAAATGCATGGTCGACTTCATTGGCTACATCTAAGCGCCACGCATCGATATCAAATTCCTTGATCCAATACGTCGCAATATTTAACAAGTACGCTTGTACTTCTGGATTTGCTGTATTTAATTTCGGCATATGAGGGGTAAACGCAAAGACATCATAAGTTAAATCGCGCGCGTCTTCATCGTGATCACCTGGTGTATAGGTCGCTGGAAATTCATGAATATGGAACCATTTAGCATATTTTGAGTTTGCGCCATTTTCTAGTACATCTTGCCATTGAGGTGAGGTATCACCGATATGATTGAATACCGCATCGAGCATGATTTTGATTCCACGTTCATGACACTTTGCAATCAATTCTTTTAATGTAGCTTCATCACCAAAAGCTGGATCGACTTTTAAATAATCGATTGTATCGTATTTGTGATTAGAGTGCGCTTTGAAAATCGGACACAGATACAGTCCATTGATCCCTAAATCTTCTAAATAATCCAAATGGTCAATAATTCCTTGTAGATCGCCACCAAAGAAATCATCTCGATCTGGATTCTTACTTCCCCAAGGCAACGTTCCATCTGGATCATTCGTGTGATCACCGTTGGCAAAACGCTCTGGAAAAATTTGATACCAAACGGTTTCTTTTACCCATTCAATTGGTTTGACCCGATCGATTTCGTGGAAATACGGCAAGCGAAAATAATTATTTGGCATACTAATAAATGGTTCAGTAGCCGCATATACACCGTGGTCGCCATAGAACGCTTTAATACCTTCCACACCTTCGACTTCAAACCCATAACTTAGACGATGAAATGGTGCTGTTTTTTCAATAAACCAATAATCGTATAAAGAAGTGGATCCGATTTTTTTCATTTCTTCACGTTCGTTATACCAAGCTTCTTTATCTAAAAGATAAGGATCACCACTAATCAAATAAACGTGTTTCATATCCCCTTTAGCAGTTCGCAAGCGAATGTGCATGTGGTCTTTTTTGTAAAGGTAGGCATATTCACTTTCTGGACGATGATAAATCGCAGCTGTATTCATAAACGAGTCTCCATTCTATTTCAGTAAGTTTTGGCTAAATTATGCCATAGCTTTTGTTTTTTTTCAACAAATAACAGCAATCGGTTGCGTATATTTTAAAATTTATAAGCATTAAAAAAGCCCAATAAATAGAAATAAAATAAATAATTCTAGTTCTAAAGAAAAATATCGCTGTTTTTTTATCGAATTCGTCTTGACTATTTTCGCAAACGGTTGCATAATATGTGTGTAAACAAAAAACAAGTTTTGGAGGCAGAGAAAATGAAGACAAATTGGAAAAAGTACTTGACTACGGGTGTAATATTAAGCGCTTCCGCATTATTGCTTGCTGCGTGCGGGGATTCATCTTCTGACAAAAAAGATACCGCTTCTTCAGATAAAGGATCAACAGCTAAACCTGAAGGCGATATCAAATTATGGGTAGATACAGAACAAGTCGACATGTTCAAAGGAATTGTTGCTGATTTTGAAAAAGAATATCCTGATGTCAAAGTGGAAATCGCAGCTGGATCATCTGCAGATGCAAAACAAGATGTATCAAAAGATCCAGGCGCTGCAGCTGATGTCTTTATGATGCCTCATGACCAAATCGGCCAAATGGCGGATGCAGGATTACTTTATCCATTTACTGAAACTAAATTTGCTGAAAACGTCAAAAAAGATAACGTCGACTCAGCTGTTGAAGGGGCCACTTGGAAAGAAGAATTATATGGCTTCCCTTATGGTGTCGAATCTCAAGTTCTATACTACAATAAAGCAAAACTTTCAGAAGCTGATGTCAAAACATGGAGTGAGATGACTGCTAAAGGAAAAATCGGTACAAACTTCGGTGATGCCGGTGCCAACTATATCTTCTCTCCACTATTTATGAGTAACGGTGATGTCTTATATGGAAAAACTGGTGAAGATGTTAAAGGAACTGACTTTAATAATGAAAACGGTGTCGAAGTCTTAAAATGGATCGCGGCGCAAAAAAATAACCCTGGTGTGGTACAGTCTTCAGCAGAAGCACTTTCAAACTTAGAATCTGGTGTAACAGATGCGTTCTTATCTGGTCCTTGGTCTAAGAATGACGTGGAAAAAGCATTAGGTGAAAACATGGCAGTGGCTGCTTATCCAAAAGTTGATTTTGGCAGTGGTGAAAAACAAATGAAAGCATTCTTAGGTGTAAAATTATTTGCAGTCAACCAACAAACAAAATCTCCTGTTGCTGCATTGACACTAGCAGATTACCTTTCAAACGAAACGTCTCAAATGAAAGAATTTGAAGGATTCGGAATTGTCCCTTCTAATAAAACATTACAAACTGACTCAAAAGTCGCTTCTGATGCGGTAACGGCTGCGGTAATCGAAATGTCAGATAGCGAACATTCTGTCGTTATGCCAAAACTTCCAGAAATGAATACCTTCTGGCCAGCAATGGATGCATTGATCAACGATACGTACAAAGGATCAATCAAAGAAGACCAATATATGAATAAATTAGACAAACTTGTGTCTGATATTTCAAAAACGACTGAATAAATCAAGAGTTGACGCAAGTATTCCCCTTGCGTCAATCTTTTTTTCAAATTTGGATTACTGGCTAACGTAACCCAGTGATCGATATTAAAAGAAAGTGAGTGAAAAGGCGATGTTCAAAAAGAACAGATATGAACAACATGCAACCTTTAAAGAGGTATTTGCAAAAGGCGATTGGCCAACAAAATTATCTTTCTTGATCATGGGTGCGGCAAACTTAGCCAATAAACAATGGTTAAAAGGGTGCTTATTTTTAGTAGCAGAAGTTGGATTTATTTATTGGTTGATTCGTAATGGAATTCACGCTCTAGCGATGCTTGTGACTTTGGGAACGAAAAAACAAGGACTAGTCTATGATGAAGCTTTAGGGATCCGCGTCTTACAAGAAGGCGATAATTCAATGTTACTGCTCTTATTTGGGATTGCGGCCGTTTTAGTCTGTGCAATCATTATTATCTTGTATATCGTCAATTTAAAGAGCACACGCCATTTATACGAGTTAAAACAAGCAGGCGAAGCCATTCCAACAACAAAACAAGATTTAGCCAGCTTATTAAACGAACGTTTCCATATTACACTGATGGCTCTACCATTATTAGGTGTTTTATTCTTTACGATTTTACCATTGCTGTATATGATTTCGATTGCTTTTACAAATTACGATCACAATCACTTGCCACCTAAAAATCTTTTTCATTGGGTCGGCTTACAAAACTTTGGCAATGTCATCACTGGTGATATGGCCTCAACCTTCTTTCCTGTTTTAGGTTGGACGTTGATCTGGGCAGTTTCTGCGACTGCTACCTGTTTCTTTTTCGGAATCATTTTAGCTTTATTGATCAACACTAAAGGTTTGAAGTTTAAAAAAGGATGGCGCACGATTTTCGTTTTAACGATGGCTGTTCCCCAATTCATCTCCCTTTTAATCGTCCGTAATCTATTAAATGGTGCTGGACCAATCAATGCACTGTTATTAAAAATGGGCATTATTGACTCTGCTATCCCCTTTTTAACAGATCCAACGATGGCAAAAATTTCGATTATTTTAGTGAATATGTGGATCGGGATTCCCGCTACAATGCTAGTTGCGACTAGTGTAATTCAAAACTTACCGCAAGACCAAATCGAAGCGGCGCGAATCGACGGAGCAAATAAATTCCAAATTTTCAGAAATATTACGTTCCCACAAATTCTTTTTATCATGACACCTGCTTTGATCCAACAATTTATCGGCAATGTCAATAACTTCAATGTGATTTACTTATTAACTGGCGGCGGACCATCAAATTCTAATTACTACGGAGCCGGGTCAACGGATCTTTTGGTAACGTGGTTATACAATTTGACTGTTAAAACACTCGATTACAACTTAGCTTCTGTTATCGGAATCTTGATCTTTATCCTATCTGCTGTATTTAGTCTAGTCGCATATACACGAACCAATTCATTTAAGGAGGCGTAAAAAGATGAAGAAAACGAGTTATCAAAAACAAGAACGTGGTACATTGACCTTCGTTTACGTCTTATTGACTGTATTGGCGATCATCTGGCTATTTCCAATTGTTTGGATCGTATTAACAAGTTTTCGTGCCGAAGGTGGTGCGTTTGTTCCCTACATCATTCCAAAACAATTTACCTTAGACAATTATAAAGTCTTATTAACGAATGCAAGTGGCAATTTCCCATTTGTGCGTTGGTTTTTCAATACGTTATTCGTATCGGTTTTCAGTTGTCTCTTCTCGACTCTGATCACGATCGCGATGGCTTACGCCTTATCTCGCTTGCGCTTTAAATTACGCAAACCGTTTTTAAAAGTAGCGTTGGTATTGAACATGTTCCCTGGATTTATGAGTATGATCGCGATCTATTATATTTTAAAAGCAATGAATCTAACGGGTAGTTTATTCGCTTTGATCTTAGTTTACTCATCTGGGGCGGCTTTAGGCTTTTATATTGCTAAAGGATTTTTTGATACTGTACCGATGGCATTAGATGAATCGGCGATGATCGACGGAGCAAACAAGTGGCAGATTTTCACTAAGATCACCTTACCCTTATCAAAACCAATCATCGTATTTACAGCTTTAGGTGCGTTTACTGCACCTTGGATGGACTTCATCTTTGCCAAAATCATTATGGGCGACAAAGTCGAAAGTTATACAATCGCGATTGGATTGTTTACCATGATGACCAAGTCGACTGCGAACTCACTCTTCATGGCGTTTACAGCAGGTTGTGTCTTGATCGCCATTCCAATCACTCTTCTTTTCATTTATTTACAACGTTTTTATGTAGAAGGAATCACTTCTGGTTCGGTTAAAGGCTAAATAATTAAGCATCCCTTTCTTTTTAAAGAAAAGGATGCTTTTTTTTGCATAAACTTTTCAAATTCGTTACAATCACGTTAATGAATGATTAAAAATCTGACTACAGAAAAGGGTATGCGTATGTTAAATCTTAAAGATATTAAAAAATATTATAACGTAGGTGGGACAGAGACACGTGCATTGGATGGTGTCACGGTTGCTTTTCGCAAAAAAGAATTCGTGGCCATTTTAGGTCCAAGTGGTTCAGGGAAAACCACGATGCTAAATGTCATCGGCGGATTAGATCAATACGATAGTGGTGATTTGATCATCAATGGACAGTCTACGAAACATTTCAAATTGACAGACTGGGATGCTTATCGTAATAACTCTATCGGCTTTGTTTTCCAAAGTTACAATTTGATTGGGCATCAAGGAATTTTAGATAACGTCGAACTAGGAATGACATTAAGTGGAATCCCTAAAGAAGAACGTCGCAAACGCGCACAAGAAGCATTAGAACGTGTTGGACTAAAAGATCATCTCAACAAAAAACCTAGCCAATTATCTGGTGGTCAAATGCAACGTGTCGCTATCGCACGGGCATTAGCAAATGATCCGGAAATCTTACTTTGTGATGAACCAACCGGTGCTCTAGATTCTGAAACTAGTGTACAGATCATGAATTTGATCCAAGAATTATCTCAAGAAAAATTAGTCATTATGGTAACACATAATCCTGATCTTGCTAGAGAATATGCCGATCGTATTATTGAATTTTCAGATGGGAAGATCCTAACAGACTCCAATCCTTATATCGAAGAAAAACCAGATAACGATTTTGAATTAAAACGTACGCGGATGTCTTTTTTGACGGCTTTGCGCTTGTCGTTCAATAATATTCGTACCAAAAAGGGGCGGACATTTTTAACGTCATTTGCTTCAAGTATCGGAATCATTGGTATCGCGATCGTATTGTCTTTGTCCAATGGATTTCAAAAGCAAATCGACAAAACTCAATCTGAAACACTTGCTCAATTTCCGGTGACAATTTCACAGATCACACAAGACAATACCGAACTATTTAGTAACGCTAACACAAAAAAACAAGAAAAAGCTGCTAAAGATCAAGTTCTAGCAAAAACGAGTGAACAAGATCTTGCTCAACATACCAATGATCTTTCTACAGAGTATGTCGACTACATTAAAAAAATCAACCCAGACTGGAGCAATAATGTCAGCTTTAGTCGTTCCACCAACTTAAATTTATTACGTGACGTAGACGGAACGATCAAACAAGTTCAATTTTCTAATGCAAAAGCTGAAGGTCAAAATGCTGCAAGTTTTGCAACCTCTACTGGTGTTGGAATTTCTGTTTTCCCTGACCAATTAGATCCATCAAAAGACAACTTCTTAAAACAAAATTACCAAGTCGTAGATGGCCAGTATCCAAGTAATCCAAATGATTTAGTTTTAATCGTAGATGAAAACGGCACAACAAACGTCAATGCCTTAAATAACTTAGGCTTTGATGTCAAAAACGGAGAATCGATTTCTTATCAAGACATTTTAGGAACGACTATTAAATTAGCCTTCAATAATGCCTATTATACGAAACTACCAACTGGAAACTTTATTCCCAATCAAGATTTGACAAAAGTTTATGATAATAGTCAAAATCAAACCTTAAAAATTGTCGGAATCTTAAAAGCGAAAAGCTCAGCGACAATGGATCTACTCGCTCCTGGGATCGCCTATAGCGATTCGTTAACGCAAGAAGTTATCAAACAAAACAAAGACTCTGAGATCGTGAAAGCACAAGATCAAAGCAAGACGAACGTGTTAACGAATGAAACGTTAGATGAAACCAAAAAAGCTGCAGTGTTAACTTACTTGGGTGCAAATGCAACACCAAGCAGTATTTATATCTATCCAAATAACTTTAAAACAAAAGAAAAGATTTTAACCTATTTAGATGATTACAACAAAGGAAAAGATAAAGCCGATCAAGTCTTGTATACAGATTTAGCGGGTACTATGACGAAATTAACTGGTGGCTTAATGGATGCAATTACTTACGTTCTTGTTGCCTTTGCTGGGATTTCATTAGTCACTAGTATGATCATGATCGGGATTTTGACCTATACTTCTGTTTTAGAACGAACCAAAGAAATTGGGGTCTTAAAAGCTTTAGGGGCACGTAAAAAAGATATTACGCGTGTATTCGATGCTGAAACCGCGATTTTAGGTGTTGCTTCTGGAGTATTAGGTGTCGCTATTGCGTATGCGGCTACTTTCCCAATTAATCAAATTTTAGAAAATCTAACCGATTTACAAAATGTAGCACAACTCAATCCGATTCATGCAGTGATTTTAATCGTGATCAGCACGATCTTAACCATGCTCGGTGGTCACTTACCTGCACGCATGGCTGCAAAAAAAGATGCTGCTATTGCCTTACGAGCAGAATAATTAAAAAAAGCGAAATGACACTAGTGTCATTTCGCTTTTTTTAATGTGTCGTTCCACCAATTTGTTTTTCATCCGCTTTTCCGTCATAGGCTACGATTGTTTCTAAGGCAACAGTCAAGCCTTTCACAATATCCTCTAAACTCATCGCTGGCATATTCGGACGCGTCACGACTTGTTCTGGTAAAAAGGGGACATGAACGAATCCACTTTTGACATTTGGAAACTCTGTTGCCGCTAAATGCAATACTTGGTATAAAATATGATTACATACAAACGTTCCAGCTGAATTGGATACAGAAGCGGGTAAATCGTGTTCTCGAATCGCTGATACGATCGCTTTAACCGGTAATTTTGCAAAATAAGCTGCTGGACCCTCTTCTTGGATTGCAACATCGATTGGTTGTTGCCCTTCATTATCTGGGATTCGTGCATCGTCGACGTTGATCCCTACTCGCTCAAATGACAGATCAAAACGCCCACCGGCTTGCCCTACTGATAAGACATAGTCATATTCTTCTTTTAACAAAGCCTCTTTGACAACTGCGGCACTTTTATGAAACACCGTCGGAATCTCTAATTTTGTAATCGTAGCACCAGCAATTTCATCTGGTAATTTCTTCACCGCTTCAATGGCAGGATTTGTAATATCTTCGCCAAATGGATCAAATCCAGTTACTAAAATACGCATATAATTTTCCTCCTAAATTTAAAATGCCCAAAAATACATCAAGACAATATGCACCACGATCATCAAGAATGCAATCACAGCTTGCTCTTTAATTACCCCATATGGACTCTTCATATCCATTAATGAAGCAGGTAATGCATTAAAATTGGCTGCCATCGGGGTCAATAACGTGCCACAATAGCCAGCTGTCATCGCCAAGGCTCCAGCAATCGCAGGATCTGCTCCTTGAGAAATAACAAATGGAATACCAATACCTGCTGTAATGACCGTAAAGGCCGCAAAAGCATTTCCCATAATCATGGTAAAAAAGACCATGCCCAATACATAGGCTAAAACACCAAAGAATTTACTCCCTTCTGGTACCACACCGCTAATCAACGTTGAAATCACTGTTCCTACCCCAGAAACAGTAAAGATCACACCTAAAGCGGCTAATAATTGTGGTAAAATCCCTGAAGTCCCCATCGCTTGGATCATTCGATCACTTTCGCGCATCGTTTGTTTTGCTGAACCTTTAAAAATAATCCAAGCAAAGAGTGTACCAATTACCGCTGCGACCCCAATTGCCACTTTACCTGATTGCGGAATGAATTTAGCTAACACCATTGAAATCACAGCTAAGCATAATACCGGGATAAACAAGCGATTGCCATATTTTTTCGCTGATTTTTCTAACGTTGCAACTGAAAAATCAGGAAATTTTGTAATACTAAACTGTTTAAAGATCGTAATCACACCTAATAAGACAACCAATACTCCTGCTGCAACAGGTGGAATCACTTTACCAAATGTGAATAAAATACCTAGATCAAACCAAAACAAGGCACTTCCAACACGTTTTGCATTTTCTTTTTGTTGAAATACTTTCACACCAGTATACATTAACTGTAAGCCAATCAAAATGTAGAACCATTCGAGTAATTGATCCCAAAACGTCACTGTTTCCACTAGTTATCCCCCTTTTGCTCTTTATAGGTACGCGCTAATTTACGATCGTATAGATAATTGCTGATCCCCACAAAAATAAAGGCAATGATCGCAACTGGCATCGACGCTTTCGCGATATCCCAACCCGTAATTTTATAGCCTAACGAGTCTAATGTACTTACGATCAATAACACTCCAGAAGCAGCTAAAAAGGTATTTTGACCGTAGAAATTTCCGTAATTATCCATGGCAGCGGATTTTCCTTTGATGACTTCTTTTTCTTCTTCTGTGATCTCGCCGTATTTTGCTTCAGCTGCGGCTTCTGCCATCGGTTGGACCAAAGGACGGACAAATTGAGGTTGTCCTCCAAGACGAATCGAAAATAAGCCTGCAACTTCACGAATCGCTAAATAGATCGTTAAAAATGAACCTGTGGTGAGCCCTTTGATCCCTTTGATCAAACGTACAGCTTGTTCTTTTAAGCCATGCGCTTCGGATAAGCCGATCAACGGTAAGGTAATAAAAAAGATTGTCACCAATCGTTGATCAATAAAGGCTTGCCCTAGTGTTTCCAAAAATTCAATCGGTGTTAAACCGGATACTAGTGCTGTGGCCAAACCTGCTACAATAACGACTGCAATCGTATCAAGTTTTAAAATAAATCCTACGACAATAATCAAAATTCCAATTAACTTAATCCATTCCAAGTGAACACACTCCTTTATACTTTTGTGAACTATTTCTTTTTTTCGATCTAGACCACTTAAATAGTAGAATACTATATTCTAAAAGCGAGTGCAAATCCAAATAAAAAAACAGAAGTGAGGATTCCTCACTTCTGTTTAGATTAAGCTAGACTATAAATAAATAACCCACTCAATAATTTTGGCTCAAACCACGTTGATTTTGGCGGCATGATTTCACCAGCATCCGCGACGCCTAATAAATCACTCATTTGTGTCGGATACATTTCAAACGCCAATACCCAATCTGGGCTTGAAACTTTTTTCTCTAACTCTTTTTCACCACGGATCCCACCGACAAAATCGATGCGTTTATCCGTACGGACATCTTCGATCCCAAATAACGGGGTTAAGACGTGTTCTTGTAAATAAGCCACATCAAGACTTGCTGCTGGATCAGTTGATCGTAGTTCTTCTTTGACTACTAATTGGTACCACGTATCCTCAAGAAATAAATTGATTTCGCCTTTTTTACTTGGTTTTTGATACCCAATTTCATTGATTTCAAAGACTTTAGCTAACTGCTCGAATAACTGTGTTTTTTCAACAGGAACATTGACGATGCGATTGTACTCATAGATCGCAAGTTCCGTTTCTGGGAATAAAATCGATAGAAAAGCTTCACCTTCAGGCGTTGCGAGTTGTTGTTCGCGTTTTTCCAATCCAATTTTTACTGCTGATTCCGTACGATGATGACCATCTGCGATATACAACGCTGGAACTTCTGTGAAGGCTGCTTCAATTTGTGCGATTACACTCGCATCATCGATCGCCCACACTTCATGTGTTACGTCGTAAAAACTTGTAAACCGATACAACGGCACATGTGTTTGAGGCCATTCTTTCATGATCGTTTCTAAAGGTTTTGTTTGACGGTAACTTAAAAAGATCGGACTAGTATCAGCGTTACACGCGCGGATATGGTTCATTCGGTCCACTTCTTTTTCTGGACGAGTGTATTCATGTTTCTTGATTTTACCATCTAAATATTCTTGGATCGAGGTTGTCGCTACGATCCCTGTTTGTTTACGTCCATTCATTGTCAGACGATACAAATAATACGCGGCTTTAGCTTCTTGTTTTAACCAGCCATTTTCTAAAAATTTCGCTAGATTTTCAGCTGCTTTTTGATACACTCGCGCTTCGTAAGGACTCTCTAAATCTTCTAGATCGATTTCTGCACGGTCGATATGAAAATAACTATACGGATTGTCTTTCGCATATTCCTTTGCTTCTTTGCTATCTACTACATCATACGGCAGTACTGCTACTTCTTTTGCTAATTCTTCTTTCGGACGAATCGCACGAAACGGACGAACTTGAACCATAGTTAGATGACCTCCTGATTTTTGATAATGCGCACCCGAACGACATCTTCGCTACTTTCTAAACGGGCCAATACATCTTGTAAGACAGCTTCATCGGTTTCTGTCACATCAACTAAAGTATAAGCAAACTCACCACGTCCACGATTGATCATATTGTCGATATTGATTGAAAATTCCGCAATTGCTGAAGAAATACGTCCAAGCATATTAGGAATATTTTTATGAATGACCGTAATACGATATGGTGAATGAAAGGACATCTCAACCGTTGGAAAATTAACTGAATTTTTGATAACGCCTGTTTCTAGATAACGTTTCAATGTTCTAGCGGCCATTTTCGCACAGTTGATTTCCGCTTCTTCCGTCGATGCACCTAAGTGTGGCAAGACGGTGATATTAGGATGATGCAACAAACGCTCTTCGGCAAAGTCGGTTGTAAAGCCTCCGATTTCACCCGCTTCAATTGCTGCCAATACAGCATCCGTATCTACGATTTCACCACGAGAAAAGTTTAATAATCGTGCGGTTTTTTTCATTGCCGCGATCTCTTTTGTGCCGATCATATTGCGTGTACTGTCAATCAACGGGACATGGACGGTAATAAAATCACAGGTTTTTAAGATTTCATCCATTTCTTGTGCGCGTTTGACGCGACGTGAGATGCTCCAAGCAGTATCCACAGAAACATAAGGATCGTATCCCATCACTTCCATACCTAAACGATACGCATCATTTGCGACCATCGCACCGATCGCCCCTAGACCGATAACACCTAATTTTTTTCCGACTAATTCATGACCAGCAAATTGTTTTTTATTGGCTTCTACATGACTCGCAAGGTCTGTTTCTGTTTGTTGTTGCACCCATTCAATCCCTTGGACTACAGGACGCACTGCGATAAACAAACTCGTTAACACTAACTCTTTTACCGCATTGGCATTTGCACCAGGAGTATTAAAGACGACCACACCATTTTTCGTACATTCTTCAACTGGAATATTGTTGGTCCCAGCTCCAGCACGAGCGACAGCGACTACACTTTCAGGAAAGGCATATTCATGTAATTTTTGACTGCGTAAAATAATTCCATCTGGTTGTTCACTCTCATTGATCGCATAACGTTCTTTTTCAAAACGCTCCATTCCTTCTGAAGCAATGGCATTGAATGTTTTAATTTGAAACATTTACTTTTCCCCCTGTTTTTGCTCAAATGTGTGCATAAATTCGACTAGCGCTTGAACCCCTTCAAGCGGAAAGGCGTTGTAAAGACTCGCACGCATGCCCCCAACGGAACGGTGCCCTTTTAAGTTTTCAAATCCAGCTGCAGTTGCTTCTTTGACAAATAATTTGTCGATTGCGTCATCTCCTGTCACAAATGGAATATTCGTTAGTGAACGAGAAGCTGGATCGACTGGACTTGAAAATAAGTTCGATGCTTCTAAAGCGTCATATAAGACATTGGCTTTTTCTTGATTTTTTTTCAAAATGGCCGGTACGCCGCCTTGTTCTTTTAGCCACTCGAATACTAAACCAGCCATATAGATCGCAAACGTCGGTGGTGTATTATACATCGACTCATTTTTGGCTTGTACCGCATAATCTAACATTGGTGAAAATATTGGGGTATCATTTAAAAAATCTTCGCGAATAATCACAACAGTTAATCCAGCAGGTCCAATATTTTTTTGTGCACCAGCATAGATCATCGCAAAATCTTCAACTTGGTAGTCATTGCTTAAAATATTTGATGACATGTCGGCGATCAACGGGATCGTTTTCGTGTCTGGGATCGTTTGAAATGCGACCCCACCAATCGTTTCATTAGTTGTAATATGAATATAGGCTGCCTCTTGATCAAAGGCTTCTTCTGGGATCGTAGGGATCGCTGTGAAATTCGTCGCTTCCCCAGTTGCGATCACCTCGACTTCGACATTTGGCACCATTTGAGCTGCTTGGATCGCTTTTTTCGCCCATGCTCCTGTATGGACATACAACGCTTTTTTATGTTGGGCAAAATTCAACGGGATCATTGAAAATTGCAAACTTGCACCACCTTGCATGAAAAGCACGCGATAGTTTTCTGGAATTTTCATTAGATCGCGTAATAACTGCTCTGCTTGGTTGATCACGTCTAGGAATAAGGAGGACCGGTGACTCAGTTCCATTATGGACATCCCACTATCCTCGTAATTTAATAAGGATGCTTGGGCTTTTTGTAATACCTCTTGTGGTAAAATTGCAGGTCCAGCTGAAAAATTATAGATTGTCATGTAGTTCGCTCCTTTTTCCTTTATGTGAAAATCATTATAACAAAAGAATGTCAGATGATAAAGCTATTATGAAAAAAAGAGAATTTCCTAGGAAATTCTCTTACAAAATTTAAATAACATTCATTTTTTATGCATATATACGTTAACTTGGCTGTGTAAGCAATAATACTGGAGCATTTTCTGCTACTGGACCAGTTGCAGTCATCTCGACATTCGCATAGGCCGTTGTATTGGTGATGATCGTCATGACTGTTGGATCGTATCCTTTTTCTACAATCGCCGCTCTATCAAACGTTCCTAAAACTTGACCTTGTTTCACGATCGCACCTTGAGTCAACTTAGTATCAAAATGTTCTCCGGCTAAATTGACCGTATCGATACCAATATGGACCAATACTTCTGCTCCATGATCAGATTGAATACCAAATGCGTGTTTGGAATCATACACGACCGTCAACACTCCGCTAACAGGTGCTGTCACTTCATTGCTTTCGGGAATCACAGCAAATCCTTTCCCCATCATTTCTGTAGAAAAGACTGGATCGTTCACTTCTTTTAACGCTACCACACGACCAGCAACTGGTGACGTAACGGTTTCATCTTGAACACCCGCTACATCGTGCATTGGATCTTCGTTGATCTCAACTGCTACATTATCTGTTGCATCCGTTAATGGTTCAACCATTTTTTTCTTAGCGTAGACAAATGTTAGGGTAAATGCAATCCCAAAACTAATCAATGCTGAGATGGCAAATCCTGCGTATCCTCCTGGTGCGATCGAGATGAATCCGATCACGCCAGCAGAACCTAATGAACTCGCTAATACATGGAAGATTCCAATAAAGGCACTTGCGATACCTGAGGCGATCATGGCACAAAAGAATGGGAATTTTAATTTTAAATTGACCCCAAAAATCGCTGGTTCCGTAATCCCTAATAACGCTGAGATACTCGCACTAGAGGCTAACCCTTTTTGTTTTTCATTTTTTGTTACCACAAAAATCGCTAATGTAGCAGCACCTTGGGCAATATTTGCCATCGATGCAATTGGGAAGATAAAACTTCCACCCGTTTTCGCAATATCAGCTAATAATGTTGTTTCGATTGCTGGAAAACTTTGATGAAGCCCAGTAATCACGATTGGTGAGTAAAATGCACCAAAAATCGCTAACCCAAAAGGTCCTGTTGTATCATACAACCAAACTAAACCATTTGTTAATCCATCAGAAAAGGCACGCATAATCGGTCCTACTGCAATAAAAGTCAAAAATCCAGTTGCAATAATAGACAGCATTGGCGTAAATGTAAAATCTAATACAGATGGCATTTTTTTATGCAAATACTTTTCGATCGTTGCCAAAATATACGATACTGCTAAAACAGGTAGTACAGATCCTTGATAACCAGCTTGGGCTACTTGTAAGCCAAATAGATTCCAAAACGGCATCGAACCATCCGCGATGGTTTTTGCAACATCGTATCCATTGACCAACATTGGCATAACCATGGACATCGCCATCGCAGCCCCTAGATAAGGATTTCCTCCAAACCGTTTCGTTGCAGAAAACCCAACTAAAATTGGTAAGAAAGCAAATGGTGCTGAAGCTAGCAAGTTAATGATCGAGGCCAAATCAGCAATCGCTGGAAACATTTGAACAAGTGATTCTGGTCCAAATAATTTTGGTGACGTCAATACATTGTTTAACGCCATCAACAAACCGCCGGCAACTAAAGCTGGAATAATAGAAACAAAAATATCAGATAATACCTTAATCAAATCCATAATTGGATTTTTACGTTTGCCTTCTTGCGCGACTGCTTTTAATTCTTCCGTTGACGCTTCTTTTACAGGTACGATGTTGACTAATTCTGCGTATACCTTATTGACATCCCCTGGTCCAATAATGATTTGATATTGACCGTTTGTCTCAAAAGTCCCTTTTACATCTGGATCATTATCAAGTGCAGCTTGGTCGATCGCTTTGGTGTCTTTAAGCACTAAACGCAACCGTGTCGCACAATGTGCGGCAGCAACAAAATTTTCTTTCCCAACTGCTTGAACGATTCGTTTTGCGACTTCTTTGTGGTTCATATGAACGTTCCTCCTTTTTTGTGAAACCGTTTTTTCATCTTTATCATACCTGATTTTTAAAAAATGTCAAACGTTTATCAAAAAAATATTTAAAAAAATAAAAAAGTTGTTTTGAAAGCATTTGGTAACCTTATCATTTGTTATACGTTTGACAAAAAGTTGAAAATCGTCTATTTTATATCTATAAAGAATACGGTTTCTAAAAGGAGAAAAAAATGAAGATTATTAAGAACTGGACGACTCCCTTGCGGTATCAACCTTACGGACAGTGGTCCAAAGAATACGTAGCAGCATTGCAACAACAAGTCGATCAATCTATTTGGCGTTTTCATTATCACATCCAACCAGATACAGGTCTGTTAAACGATCCCAATGGCTTTTCATATTTTAATGGCCAATGGCATGTCTTTTATCAAGCGTATCCATTTGGACCCGTTCATGGTCTGAAATCTTGGTACCATCTGTATTCAGATAACTTGATCGATTGGAAAAAAGATGGTATTCGCTTAGAAGCAGATACCCCTTATGACTCACATGGTGTCTACTCAGGTTCGGCACTACCTGTAGGTGATCAATTATTTTTAGCCTATACTGGTAATGTTCGTAATGAACAGTGGGACCGCCATGCGTATCAATTAGGTGCCATGATGGATACAGACTTTACGGTAAAAAAATGGGATACCCCTTTGATTCCTGACCCACCTCAAGGCTATACACACCATTTTCGTGACCCTCAGGTGATTTGGTATCAGGATACTTATTATATGATTATTGGTGCGCAAACTACTGATGAAAAAGGAAAAGTATTGTGTTATCAATCAGATACACTAAGTGATTGGACATTACTTGGTGAATTGGACTTTACGTCTGAAGATATGGGCTACATGATTGAATGTCCGAATCTTTTATTTGTCGATGGCACACCTGTTTTGATTTTTTGCCCACAAGGAATGCCAAAAGAAGTTCGTTCTTATCAAAATATTTATCCGAATACGTATATCACTGCAGAAAGCTTTGATACGACAACGGCCACTTTACGTTCGCCTTCTGCTCTTTCTCATATCGACGAAGGATTTGATGTTTATGCTACACAAGGCTTTCAAGCACCAGATGGCCGTGCACTAACTATCGGTTGGATCGGGCTACCTGAATTGACGTATCCTACTGATCAAGAAAATTGGGCGCATGGACTGTCCTTAGTTCGTGAATTACACATGAAACAAAATCGATTGTATCAAGTTCCAGCTGCTGAAACGACTGCACTACGTCAACAACAATCTACTTATACTTTAGAAGACTTACAAGACAAGGTGACTGTTTCTACCAATAGTTATGAATTACAACTGACCTTACCGGCAGAGCAAACAGGAGAATTAGTTATTGCAAGTGATCTAGATAAAAATAACGGTTTAGTCATTGCCTACGATACAACTCGTGGTATGATAACCGTAGATCGTGGTCAAATGTCTCATGTCATTAATGCAGAATATGGCACCACACGCCAATACCAAACAAATCCTGGTGAGATCCATTTACAACTGTTCGTTGACCAATCTGTGTTTGAACTCTTTATCAATCATGGTGAAGCCGTACTAAGTGGTCGAATCTTCCCTCTTGAAGATCAGCGAACGCTCTTTTTAAATGGTCTAGCTCAAGACATCGCGTTTTGGCCTCTACGATCAATGAATTAAAATGAGGGAGTTCATATGGTAGTAAAACTAACCGACGTTGCAAAAAAAGCCGGTGTTTCACCAACAACAGTATCTAGAGTCATCAATAATTATGGCTCATTAAGTCAAAAAACGATCCAAAAAGTACACGAAGCGATGAAAGAACTAAATTATCAACCAAACTCTTTAGCACGTTCTTTACAAGGAAAAAAAACCCAATTAATTGGGTTAGTTTTCCCCACTGTCGCCAATCCTTTTTTTGGAGAATTGGTCGAATTACTAGAGACAAAGTTATTTACACGTGGTTATAAAACAATCTTATGCGATTGTGCACACAATAGTGAAAAAGAACGAAGCTATTTAAATATGCTTCATGCCAATAAAGTAGATGGAATCATTGCAGGCGCGCATAATTTAGGGATCGAAGAATATAAAGAACTCGATTTACCCGTTGTATCTTTTGATCGCTATTTAGCAGATGGGATTCCTATTGTAGGTAGTGACAATTTATATGGTGGTTATCTTGCAACAGAAACCCTTTATCAGCAAGGGGCTAAAGAGATTGCAATCGTTACAGGTAGTCTTTCTTCTAATTCACCAACAAATGACCGTCTGCTTGGCTATCAAGAATTTATTGAAAAGTACGATTTGACTGAACACGTTTATCGTTTTGCTGAATTTGAATCTTCACCTGCCTTAAAGTTAAGAAAGCTAAGAACAATCTTACTCAATCGCGATTTTGATGCACTTTTTTGTACGGATGACCTTACCGCACTACTCGTTGCCAACCTTTGTCGTGAACTACACCTTTCGATTCCAGAAGATCTACGTTTGATTGGATATGATGGAACGAAAATGATCCAAACCTATTTCCCCCATCTTATGACGATTGCTCAACCGATGGAAGAAATGGCCGACTTGTTGATCGAGTTATTGCTTTGTCGTATTTTAACACCTGAAAAACCTTTGGATTCACTCTATGTTTTACCTGGTAAACTTATCCATCAAATATAAAAAAGGAAAGACTCGATCGAGTCTTTCCTTTTTTATATTGCTTTAATATGAAATAAAATACTTTGAAAATCGCCAATTTGTGGTAGTGGTACATAAAGTCCCATCTGCATCAATTCATCTCCATAGAGTATTTGTTCATTATTGACTTGATAGCGTTTGGTTGGATCCAATGCCGTAAATTTTAGAACATGCAACGGTTCTGAAGGTTCGATCAACCCTCTATAATAATACGCGATTGCTTCAGTCTTCTCTTGATTTACGACCATAAACGCTGCATCTTTTTGTTCAAATGGACTCACTAACCGATAAAAAGCTCCGTATTGTAATAATTGACGATGCTCTTTATAAAATGCGATGGCTTCAGCTAATTCTGCTTTTTCAGATTGTGCTAAAGCCGTTAAATCTAGTTCTAGTCCAAAAATCCCACACATCGCGACATCCCGACGAAACGCAAGCGATGTATAACGACCCGTTTGATGATTCGGAACTGCTGAAATATGAGCGCCCATTGTGGATGGTGGAAAAAGTTGACTTGTTCCATATTGGATTTTTAATCGTTCATACGCATCCGTATCATCACTTGTCCAAATTTGAGGCGTATAATACAACATCCCAGCATCAAATCGACCTCCACCGCCAGAGCAGCCTTCAATCATGACCTCAGGATAGGCTACACACAATCGTTCTAATAATGCATACACTCCTAGAATATAGCGATGGAAAAACTCACCTTGACGATCATATGCTAAACTTGTGCTGTACGCTTCAGTAATATTTCGGTTCATATCCCATTTGATATAGTCGATTTGCGTTTGATCTAAGATAGCCGCAATCGCATCAAATAAATAATCTTGCACTTCAGGATTGGCCAAGTCTAGTACATATTGACTACGACTTAATGAACGTTTGCGTTGTGGTGTTTGAATCGCCCAATTTGGATGGTGTGCAAACAACTCGCTTTTCTCAGAAATCATTTCAGGTTCAAACCATAAGCCAAATTGCATCTCATGAGCATGTGCATAATCGGATACTCCAGCTAAGCCTTTAGTCAATTTCGTAGTATTCACTTGCCAGTCGCCAAGTGAAGTCTGATCATCTTCACGCTTGCCAAACCACCCATCGTCTAAAACAAACAATTCGACACCAAGTAGGCTCGCTTCATCAATTAAGGTCTCTAAGCGCTCCTGATTAAAATCAAAGTACGTGGCTTCCCAATTATTGATCAAAACCGGACGTGGTGTTTTTTTAAATGGTGAACGAATCACATGTTCTTCAAAAAAGCGATGAAATTGCTGCGACAACTCGTTTAACCCTTGAGCACTATAGGCCATAATGGCTTCTGGTGTAGTAAACGTTTCTTCAGGTTGTAGTGTCCACAAAAATTTATCTGGATTGATTCCCATGGTAACACGCACCTGATCATACGCGTCTTTTTCAATCATCGATTGATGATTCCCGCTATAGAGTAAACAAAATCCAAATGCTTCACCTTGAAATTCGGTTGTTTGTGGCGTTAACAAGGTAAAAGAAGGATGATGAAAGTGACTACTAGCACCTCTTGTACTCGCAATTTTTTTGACTCCACTTGTAATGGTTTCACGAATAATCATACGTTCACGTGCCCAAGCTCCACTTAGATGCTGCAACTGTCCTGGTGAAGTCGCAAAATCAAATGCTAGACTTGCCGCTTGTTGTAGTTTTACAACAGCTTGACTACGATTAGTGATTTTCACTGAACGTGCAATCACATCCATATGTTGAAACACGGTATACATTAATGCAATGTCAATTTCTTTAACGGGATCTTTGAGATAGATCACGAGTGTTTTTGCTTCATCTTTTTGTGCAAAAGATTGTGGCAATCCCATCAACTCTGGTTTTGTTGTTACTATTTCATAACGATCAAACACCAATTGCGTGACTTGACTACCATCTGCGAATTCTAGCGCTAACGCTGGTTCCCTAAAATCACCGCTACCATTTGTTGGATACTCTTGTAATAAAGTATCTAAAGAAAAGAAACGATCTGTCGTTTCCGCTGGATTTGGTGAAAATGAGCGGTCAAGTCTAGGGTAGCGAAAGTGTCCTGAGTAATGTTTGATTGCTTTTCCATAATAAATTTGTGCCAATTGTCCAAATTCTTCGACCTGAAAAAGATAACTGATTCGGCCATTTGTTAAATGAAATGTGTTATTTTGTTCTGTAATCATCACCATACTCATACTCCTACCCTTATTTTTATTTAACTGCACCTAGCATCCCTTGTACGAATTGTTTTTGTAAGACAAAGAAAATGATTGCAGTTGGAATTGTGGCTACGACAATACTCGTCATCATCATACCATAATCTGGTGTATAGGATGCGCCCATCACCGATAAGGCGAGTGGTACTGTACGTTTCGTTGGTGATTGTAACGCAACCAATGGCCATAAATAATTGTTCCAGCTATTCATAAATGTAATAATGGCTGCTGCTGCATAGGTATTTTTTGCAGCTGGCATATAAATACGAAAGAAAATTTGCCACTCATTTAGTCCATCGATTCGTGCCGCTTCAACTAAATCTTTAGGAAATGCCTTAATATTTTGACGGAAAAAGAAAATTAAAAAGGCGGTACAGATACTTGGAATGATCACAGATGCTAAAGAATCCAGTCCTAAAAATTTAAACGGTGTTCCATTTAATTTGCTAAACATCGTGTACAATGGGATCATCAAAGCAGAAAATGGGACCATCATTGACAATAATAAAATATTAAAAATAAATTCTTTACGTTTACTTTTAAAAATCTCAAATCCATACCCTGCGGCTGAAGATAAGATCAAAGCAAAAATCGTGGTGATGAGCGCAATAATCGCTGAGTTTTTCAATGAATTTAAAAAACCCACATCATTGGTCAACATATTTTGAATATTGACCATCAACTGGTCGCCTAGCATAAATTTCCCTGCATTGATATCAACCGCTTTATTGGTCGTACTCAAAATCATCCATAAAAATGGAAATAATGAAATAATCGAAGCAAAAATGAGGACAATATATTTTACAATCGAGCCGAATTTTTTCATGTTATTTCTCCTCCTTTAAAACCATACGTTGAATTAGTGATAATAAAACAATAAAGAAGACGATTACAAATGAAACCGCTGCTGCATAGCCAAAGTCTGGCGTAAAGCGGAAGCTCAAATTATAAATATATTGTGATAACGTAGTCGTTCCGTTTGCTGGTCCACCTTTGGTAATATTTTGAACTTCATCAAATAATTGCAATGTTCCAATCGTTGAGGTAATCGTCGTAAATAAAATAATGGGTTTTAAATTCGGAATCGTAATTTTAAAGAATTGTTGGATTTTTGACGCACCATCGATTTCAGCTGCTTCATAAATCTCATTGTCGATATTTTGCATCCCAGAAATATAAAAAATCATGTTGTATCCTGTCCAGCGCCATGTAATCGAGACAATGATCAAAATCTTAGCCCATAAAGAATCGGTTAACCAAGGAATTGCTTGGTCGATCCAGCCTAGGCTTAACAACATATTATTTACAAATCCATTGGTTGCAAATAAGCTTTTGATAATCAATGAATACGAGACCAACGACGTAATCGCAGGTAAGAATAAAGCCGTTCTAAAAAAACCTTTAAACTTTAATTTACGATCATTCAGTAATTGTGCAAAAATCAATCCTAAAAATAGCATAATCGGTACTTGAATGATTAAATAAATAAACGTATTCACAAATGCCTTTCGAAACGTTGTATCGGTAAACATCCGTTTGTAATTGTCGATGCCGTTAAAGGTCATCGCAGTCGGTGCACCCGTTTGAAACGAGCGAATCAATGCAAAAATCATTGGTACAAAGACAACTAATGAAATCAAAATAATCGGTAGTAAAATAAAACTGCGGCCGTTACTTTTACGTGTGGTTTTTTGTTCCATGATATATCCCCCTATTATCCCCTATATGTATAAGAGAGTAGGCAAGCCTACTCTCAAAAGTTTATTGTTTTACACTTGCTTCCACTTGTTTTTGTGCATCTTTTAAGACTTTATCGATATCATCGCCATTGATGATTTGTTGGGCATATTCTGACATCACTGTTTCGATCGCATACGTATCTTGACCATAGTTGACTGCAGGTACATCATTCATCCAAGTTGAGAAGTCAGCATATACTTTTTGATCCCCATAAAATTCTACTGGCTCTTGGTAAATCGGTGTTTCTTTCGCAGCTTTTAAGGTACTTACTAATCCGATTTCTTTTGTCAATGTTTCCATCAATGGTTTGCTACTTGCAAAAGTATCTTTCATAAAGGCTTTTGCTTTTTCTGTGTCACCCACACCTTTTAGTACATACCAGCTTGAACCACCTAAGTTAGAGGCATTAGCTGAACCTTTAATATCACTTAATTTTGGTGTTGGTGCAATATGCCATTTTCCAGTTTGATCTTCAGCTTGTTTGATCGAGCTAGAGTACCAAGAACCTGTTACTGTAGAGGCTACTTTTCCAGTATTCACTGCTTCAACTCCAGCATCCCATCCAGCTACTGGTTCAGAAATGCCATCTTTGATTAAAGAAGCAAAAACTTTTAACCCAGCTTTTAGTGCATCGTTATTTTCGATATCGACTTTACCATCTTTATCGGTATACCAAGAGCCTGCTGATTGCATCATGACACGAACTAATCCTAGATCACTTGGGTCAACCGTTAGCATCGCTTTTCCTGTTTTTTCTTTCACATCTTTTGCGATTTTAATGTAGTCATCCCACGTGATATCTTTCAACGCATCTTCTTCATATCCCGCTTCTTTTAATAAGTCCGAACGATAGTACATTCCTGTTACACCACTATCAAATGGAATTCCATATACTTTGCCATCATTTGAGATCGATGGGAATTTATATTCTGCAAAATCGTCTTTTTTCACAATATCACTTAGATCTTCAAAAGCATCTGGATACGATTTCAAAAATCCTTGTGCACGATAATCTTCAATCAAAACAATACTTGGTAACCCATCTTTATTATTTGCACTCAATGCGGTATTTAATTTTTGTACAACATCTTCTTGCGAACTAGAGACGATTTTTAGATTTTCTTTATCTGGTTCATAGACTTTATCTGCTTCTTCTAATGCTTTAATATTATACGTTGGATCCCACGCCCAAGCCACTAATTCAGAATTGTCTTTTTTGCCACTATCACTTGTTTTGTCATCCCCATTGCTACAAGCGGCTAGTAAAAATACTGAACTTCCTAGCAGCGACCACTTAATAAAATTTTTCATGCTTACTTCCCCCTTTACTTTGTGAATTCATGATATACTAAATAACACACATTTTTAATACTTTTGTTAACGCTTTCAAAAATAATACAAAAACATAAAATATTTACCAATTTGAACAGAAAGAAGGATGCTTTGTGAAGCGACTATTGATTGTAGACGATGAAAATGAATTACGCAACGCAATGATTGATTTAATTCCTTGGGAACAATACGGCTATAATGTAATCGGAGCTGTCGAAAATGGTGAACAAGCAGTAGACTTACTCGAACAACACCCGATTGATTTACTGATTACAGACTTAATTATGCCAAAAATGGATGGATTACAATTGATTCAGCAGGCAAAGCGCATCCAACCAACCTTACATATTTTGATTTTAAGCAACTATAGTGAGTTTGATTATGTCAAACAAGCCCTACAATTAGGCGCATCAGATTACTTGCTTAAGGCTTCTTTCTCAGAAAAAGAAATCGCACCTTTATTGACGCGTTTTAATCAAGACACACCTAACTTACTCGTCTCACATTCCGCAGAAATGCAAGTGAAATTATTGTTGACGACAAGTGCTGTCAATAGTGATCAACATGCTTTTTTTTCGAGGTTCCAAACCAAACGTCCTTTATTACTTGTAGCAAAAGTAACCAAACAACCGGAAAAATTCAAGCAACCGTTGAAAGAATACTTCGCACAACTTTTTCCAAATACATTGATCGTTTCAGTACTCTTTCAAAAAATGTATCTTTTTTTCATTGATACACCAGCTGATTCCACTGCGATCAAACGAGTCATCAATACGAATTTCACTTGTCAAAAACAGCTATTCTTTGTAGCTGATTTTATTTCAGACTCAACGCAACTCTCGATTCTTTTAATGGAAAAAATTCAACCTAAGCTTGATTTTGGTTTCGCTTTAGAAGACACTCAACTATTATTTGTTGACGATTCTGTAGCATTTGACGCGATTCCAAATTTTCCTAAGCAAACCTTTAAACATTATTTTGCTGTAGATGATCCTATTGGGGGAATTGAATTTTTACTTGATCATCTGTTGCATTTACGACATCTTGTACTATCTGAGATGCAAGTAAAAGAACATTTTTCGTATTTACTATTTGCACTCATCAATGAATTAGAACAACTCAATTTCACTTCTCAAGAGTTGGCCTTAATAAAATTAGAATTTTTACAAGAAATGAATCTAGCTCAAACAAAACTGACAATGATCGATGGTTTTTCAACACGATTACGTCAACTAATAGACATTTTTCGTTCAAGAGAACAAGAAGCCAACTTACCTTTTCACGAAATTTCAGATTATCTATATCGCAATACACATCGTCAAGTCACCTTGAAGGAATTAGCCGAGCAATTTCATTACAATTACAGCTACCTATCGTCACTTTTCGCTCAAGTCGTTCATATGAATTTTACCGAGTATTTGACAGAGCTTCGTATTAAACGTGCAAAAGATCTACTTGATCAAGCAAGTTTAACGATTTCTGAAGTAGCTGAAGCAGTCGGATTTTCAGATATTAGTTATTTTTCTAAAGTATTTAAAAAACGAACAGGTCAAACACCTAGTCAATATAAACGGGGAATTTAATATGGTCCAATGGTATAAAAAAAATGAATTATTCGTTCAGTTCTTTCTGCTTTTTTTAGTTAGTATTTTAGTCGTTGCACTGATCAGTGTCCTCATTACATTAAAAAGCGCTGAAAAAGTCTATGTTCAAGCACATACGAAAAGCGTAACCAATAGTATCAAAAGAGTACAAGAAGATTACACTAAATTAAACGATAGCATCACCAATCAATTTTTGGAACTCCAAAAAAATCCCTATATCGCTACTTATTTAGTGGATAATCCTTTAGATCCGGTTGCTAAGTATCAATTGTTATTTGAATTGACCAAAAGTCTTCAGACAAGTAATTATCTCTATGATAAAATCCCTACTAACTTATTATTGGTCAATTTAAAAGGAAAGTTCTTTTCCCAAAATGGTGTCTACCCAATCGACTCTGCGAATGAGTTACAAACACGTTCTTTTTTTGAGGCCACACTTGCCAAGCCGTATCAGATACATTATCAAAAAATTGATCGTGGTTACTTTTCTTATGTCAAAAATGAAGATGGATTAGTCGTTTCAAAAGCAATTTTTGATGACCAAGATCATATTGTTGGGGTTGCTTTACTATTTGTTTCCTCTTCTGATTTTTCTAAATTTTATCGTTCGATTTTCAATGAAGATGTCGATCAAATCGTTATCTATGATACAAAAAAAACAATGATTACAAGCAATCAATCTAACCAAAAAGCAACAAAGTTAATCGATTTAAACTCAATGATATCTGACGCAAGCTTGACGATCCAAAATTTCCCCATTGCTACATTTGGATATACCTTGAAATTAGTCACCAATAATCAGGTCGTAGCAAATGAATTATTTTTACAACCCTTGATTTATAGCTTGCTCGCCTTAATGATCAGCTTGAGTGCTGGAATGGCTTTTTGGTTGATCAAAAAACGAATTCAACCGTTGTATGAGCTAAAAGATCACTTGCAATCTGTAGCTTATGGAGATTTACCTGCCAAAATACCGGTATCTGGAACACAAGAAATCCGTTCCCTACAAATGGCTTACAACAAAATGCTCGATGATTTAAACGATTCGTTAACAGAGATTATGGCGCAAGAAGAAATAAAACGGGAAATGGAAATGCGTGCATTACAACTGCAAATCCAACCGCATTTTATTTACAACACACTCACTGCGATTAAATTTCAGATTATGAAACAGGAAAATGACACTGCTGTAGATGCGATCGAGGCATTTACTCGCCTATTGCAATACACGATCGGTCAAAGCGCTGAAATGATTCCATTAGCAGAAGAATTAGCCATATTAGCAGACTATATTAAAATTTTACAAATGCGTTTTGGTACGCATGTTCATGTTCATGTATATCAAGATCTTGTCAGTGACCAATTGATCGTACCAAAACTTTTACTACAACCAATCGTTGAAAATGCCTTTATCCATGCCTTTCCTAATGAACGCGTTGGACAAATCAATCTCTTGTTATCGGAAACCGATACGCAGCTTAAAATCGAGATCATTGATGACGGAATCGGAATGAAAGAAAAAACAGATCCCCATAAACGCTTTTCTGGGATCGGGCTTACAAATATCAAAGAGCGCTTATGGTTAGCGTATAAAGAAAGAGCAAGTTTTTCCCTTACTAGCATCCCAAATCAAGGAACAATCGTGTTATTGATCTTACCAAAAAAGAGGGGGTGACAGACTTCTGTCACTCCCTCTTTTTTTATCGCCCAGATCGCTCTTGGATATCTCCGGTATTGATAACTGGCTGCGTTCCTTTATCGGTAATGATCGACACCAGTAAATTATTGATCAAATGGACTTTACGATCATCGGTAAAGACGATATCTTGTCCATCTTGGATTTGCTCTAGAGCCATTTGTGTCATGGAAACAGCTCCTTCAACAATCGTTTGACGCGCAGCTAAAATCGCACGTGCTTGTTGACGCTGTAGCATCGCACTCGCAATCTCAGTCGCATACGCTAAATGATTTAATCGTGTTTCGATTACTTCAACACCTGCAACGGCTAAACGTTCTTGTAATTCTTTTGCCAGTTCTGCGGAAATTTCACTAGTATTGCCACGAAGAGTTAGATCATCCTCATTAAATGTATCGTACGGATATTGAGATGCAATATGACGAATCGCTGTCTCACTTTGAATCTCTACAAATTCTTTGTAATAATCTACATCAAATAATGCCTTAGCAGTATCGACTACTTTAAATACCACAACTGCAGAAATTTCGATTGGATTTCCATCTAAATCATTGACTTTCAACGTGGCACTATTAAAGTTTCGTACTTTTAATGATACATTGATTTTTTGTGTCAATGGCGTCGTGATAAATAATCCATTGTCTTTGATGGTTCCTAAGTATTGTCCAAAAAATAAGATCGCTTTTGCTTGATTTGGACTGACGATTGTCAGTGAGCTAGCAAATAAGCAAATAATGATGGCAATCAGAATACTTAGGATCACTAATGTTGGATTGTCATTCGTTACCCCCGTATACACTAAAAATGCATCGCCTACTAACACAATGAATAAAAAGAGTAATCCAAGATATCCATTGATATGGAATGTTTGTTTTTCGTTCATATACTCTACCTCCCTTTTTATCTAGTATCGCACATTTTCACTATGCTGACAAAAATACAAAAAAAGAACTCGCAATGTGCGAGTTCTTTTTTATGCAGTGACTTCTTCTTGAATAGCCGCTAGACGTGCGACACGTTCTTCAGCAGAAATATTGTGTTTGACGATATAACGATTATGCTCACTTGCTGCACAGTCATAGCTACAGCCGCCTAAATGTTTCGCTTCATTTTCTTCAGAAGTTAAGATTTGGCGGTTACACTCAGGATTGGCACAGTTGATATAACGCTCACAAGGTGTACCATCAAACCAATCTTTCCCAACGATTTGTTTGTCGACTTGATTGATTTCAACTGCGATACGATCATCAAAAACATACATTTGACCATCCCACAATTCGCCACGTACTTCAGGATCTTTACCATACGTTGCAATTCCACCATGAAGTTGAGCTACATCTTCGATTCCTTCTCTTAATAACCAGCCAGAGAATTTTTCACAACGAATTCCACCTGTACAATATGTAACCACTTTTTTATCCATAAATTGTTCTTTATTGTCTTGGATCCATTGTGGCAATTCACGGAAATTGCGAATGTCTGGGCGAATCGCGCCACGGAAATGACCTAAATCGTATTCATAGTCATTACGGGCATCGATTACGATTGTATCTTCATCTAATAATGCTTCTTTAAATTCAGTTGGTTTTAGATATTTTCCAGTTAATTCATGCGGGTCAATATCTTGTTCTAAGTTTAATGACACCAATTCAGGGCGAGGGCGAACAAACATTTTTCTAAATGCATGACCTTCTGACTCGTCGATTTTAAACATAGTATCAGCAAAACGAAGGTCTTGTAACATGTGTTCCATGTATGCCTCTGTTTGTGCGATTGTTCCTGATAGTGTGCCGTTGATTCCTTCATTTGCTACTAAAATACGTCCTTTTAGATCCAGTGACTTACAAAATGCTAAGTGCTCTGCAGCAAAAGCCTCTGGGTCTTCAATAGTTGTATAATTGTAGTATAGTAAAACACGATAGTCCATATATAGTGTCTCCTCCTTAAATTTATACCTTGTCCATTATATAGAAGAGTCTAATGAAAAACTAGTTTTTTGTTCAATTTTTTTCGTTTTCTTTATAGATTCCGTTTTAATCTAATAAATGTTTCACAAAGAAATTTGTGACGAGATCCATCGTCTCTGTTTTCACTAAATGACGTTCCTCTTTTTGAATAAACTCAAGCCTTAACTCCGGATGGGATTTGATAAACTGTTCGACATCTTCAAAAGGAATTTTCTCATCTTCTGTTCCATGCCAAAATAACATTGGGCGTGTCCCTAAGGTATCAAAACGTTGCATCAAGTCATAATGATCTGTCCAACTTAATAAGGCTTCATAATCTTTAGGCAACATCAATCCGTATTTTTTAGCATTTGCAGCAATTCTTTTTTTATACATCGATAGATCTGGTGACCCCATAATACACGCGGCCGCTTTGATTTCTGGGTGTTGAGTCACAAGTGCTGTTGTGGTCATCCCTCCCATCGATACACCTCCAACTCCGTATACTCCAGTAGTTAGGTTTAATTTTTCAAAGTAAGCGATGATCGTATCAAATTCAAATAGATTGGTATGAATACTTTGCCAAAAGGTCAAGGATGGAATTTTAGAACGCTCTGTTTTGCGTTCACCATGATTCATCGCATCAGGTAAAATCACACGAAATCCTGCTGTGGCTAATTTTCTTCCTTGCGTCAATACTAATTCTTTAGCTGTTTGCCATCCATGATAGTATACAATCATAGGTAATGCTTCATAAATCTTAGTTTCTTGTACCACTTCTAATATCGGGATATTTCCAATTTTTCGTTTTCGCACAGCAATTTTCATTGCAATCAACTCCTCAAACTCATTTAACACTGAAGTTAATAAAAGTACAAACAATACGCCCAATAAAAAAACACACGTAGACAAGCTACGTGCGCGGATATTTAATGACTTTTGTCTCATACGGAGCTAAAGATACTTTTTTATCGATTTCACGACTAGACAGTAACTCATATCCTGATTTCATCAACGTAACGTCTGATGGTTGTTCTGAAAAGTTTAATAAAAAAACGTAGATAGCCTCTTCATTTTCTCTCGTCTGAACAGACACTACAGGTGAAGATTCTAAAATAAAAGGATTCTTTAACTGACATTCTCGAATCAAAAGTTCATAAAATTCTTTTAAAAAACGTGGTTCGGTTCTTGCACCAATAAAATAGGCAGTTCCTTGTTGATAATCATTCACTGTACACGCAGGTTCTTGTGCATAAAAATCTTGAGTATAGGTTCCTAATGTAGCTGCAGTATCAAGTTGGATCCGTGTCTGATAGTCTTTGGTTTCAAATAATTGATTGCAAAATACGACTTCATTACGTTGGGTTGGATAGTAGGTATCGGTTTCAAGGACTTGAATGCCAAATAATTCTGCTAATTCTTTTGGCCAGCCTCCTAAGTAAGTCAAATCATACTCATTCACACATCCTGTCAAATACGTCCCCACTAATTTTCCACCGTTGGCTACAAAGCGTTGTAAAGTTTGAATGGTTTTATTTGTAATCAAATACAACATCGGTGCAATGACTAGCGAATAGTGCGATAGATCATGATCTGGTGTAATGATGTCGACTGCAATATCGGCTTCCCAAAATACGCGATAGTGCTCTTGCAATGTTTGTGGATAGCGTTTGGTACTTAATCCAAATCCTTGGGCATTTTCCAAAGCCCAATTATTTTCCCAATCGTATAGTATCGCTACTCGTGCTTGTTTATGACTCCCTTTGATCTCTTTTATTTTTTCTAATTGTTTGCCAACTGTTGCCACATCTTGGAACACGCGATTATTCGTGGATCCATCATGATCGACAACTGCTCCGTGAAATTTTTCGGAAGACCCCCGTGATTTTCGCCACTGAAAATATAAATTACTATCCGAACCATGCGCAATAAATTGTAACGAAGATAATTGATGCATTCCTGGGCGTTTTGTTTTGTTAAATTCATGCCAATTGACACCACTTGGCGTACTTTCCATAATTAAAAAAGGTTGTTGTTTTAGACTACGGTATTGGTCGTTGATAAATCCCACTTTACTGGCTAACGAGGCTGTCGTCTCCCAATCATTATGCCAAGCTGGATAACAATCCCAACTGACAATATCAACGTGCTTGGCAAATTCACCATAATTCAGGGACTGAAATGGAAGTAAATCCGCCGTATCGGCCATGAAATTTGTAGTAACTGGAATAGTCGATGAATAGATTTTAATGGCGTTTACTTCGTGTAAATAAAAATCGATCGTCTGATCCGTCACAAACCGTTTCCAATCTAAATTCAACCCATGAACCATCGTTTCGCCTAACGGTGATGGCGATTGAATTTGTTCCCAAGAAGTATACGTATGACTCCAAAAAGCTCCCCACCAAGCATGGTTTAACGCATCCAACGTATCATATTTTGCTTTCAGCCAATGACGAAAGGCTGTTTGACAAAGTTCACAGTGACATTCACCTGAGTATTCATTTGAAAGGTGCCACATCAATAGTGCCGGATGATCGTGATAGCGTTGGGCTAGTTTTTGATTGATGATGGCGACTTTTTCACGATAAACCGGTGATGTAAAACAATGATTATGACGCCCTCCTTGTAGACATTTTTCACGTTTTTCACTTGTTCGCAATACTTCTGGATAAGCTTCTGCCATCCAAGCCGGTCGTGCTCCACTTGGTGTGGCCAAAATCACGTTTCCACCAAAAGCCGCGATATCATCCATCACTTGGTCCAACCATGCAAATTCAAATTGCCCTTCTGTAGGTTCAAGTGCACTCCAAGCAAAAATTCCTAATGAAAACGTATTGGTATGTGCTTGTTGCATCAAAAGCAAATCTTGTTTTAACACTTCTGGATAGGCTAACCATTGATCTGGATTATAGTCCCCACCATGTAAAAAGCGTGTTTCTTCCTCGTATCGTGTCATAAGTTTATCCTTTCGTTCCTCCAGCTGTTAAACCGGAAACAAAATATTTTTGTAAAAAGACGAAAATAACGGCAATTGGAATACTGATCAAGAGTGCACCTGCCGCAAATGTTGTATAGCTTGCTCCCATTTTATCTGTTACTAATTTATACAAGCCGATCGGTAAAGTATAGTATTCAGGATTACGTAATAAAATCGAAGAAAGCGCAAAGTCTCCTAATGGTCCAGTGAATCCATTCATCGCCACTACCGCTAGCATTGGTTTCGCTAATGGAATTAAAATTTCTAAAAAGATCCTAGTATTACTGGCACCATCAATTTTTGCACTTTCATCTAGTTCTCTAGGGATGGTATCAAAGTATCCTTTCATTAAATACGTATTCATCGGGATTTGCCCTCCGACATAAATAAAAATCAATAACCAATGACTATTAATCAAGCCTAGCATTTGTGCTAATACAAAAATTGCAATCAAGGCTGAAAATTGCGGAATCATTTGTAACAGTAGAAATAGCATCAATCCGTTCTTGCGTCCTTTAAAACGAAATCTTGAAAAAGAATACGCGGTCATTGAAACAAAAACCAATGAGAACAACATCGTAAAGACGCTGATTTTTAATGAGTTGATGTACCATTGAACGTAGTAAAACGTATCTTTGATCACAAATAATTCTTTATAATGTGCTAGCGTAGCATTTTTAGGAATGATAGAGGTACTCACCAAACTATTTCCAGGATTAAAACTTGCTCCTACTGTCCAAATCAAAGGGTATAAGACGATACAAGACATGAGGACCAAAATAAAATAAGTCAAACTTAGACGAATAAATTTTTGTTGCTTATACGTAAATCCCATTAAAATTCCTCCTTAAACGAATTCGTACGTTTAAATTGCCATAATGCAATGGCAATGACAAAAACAGACAGTAGAATCGTTAACGCTGCAGCTACTGCATACTGACTATTTTTGACTGTCAGCTTATAAATCCATGACACTAAAATATCAGTTCCACCTGCAGTAGAACCTGGAATCGCGGGTCCACCTGAGTTAAATAGATAGATAATATTAAAATTGTTAAAATTGAAGGTAAATTGCGTGATAATAATTGGTGCCATCGAATACAGTACCATCGGCAAAGTGATTTTTCTAAACTTATCTAGTGCAGATGCACCATCAATCGTTGCCGCCTCATACAAGTCTTCTGGTATCGCTTGTAAGGTTCCGGTCGTCACAATAAAGATATAGGGAAACCCTAACCAGCCTTGCATCATCAATAAAGCCAAACGTGTCCAGTTGGCATCAGTTAACCAAGGAATCGGAGATAGATTGAAAAAGTTTAAAATACTCGTATTGATTGCACCAAAGGAATCATTAAATAATCCTGCAAATACTAAAATCGTAATAAATCCAGGTACCGCCCAAGGCAGAATCAAAATCGTACGAAATAATTTTTTAAAATGTAATTCTTTTTGATGAACGATTACCGCTAAGAAAATACCTAATGCAACTTGCAAGGTAGACGCAATCAGTGTCCACACAACGGTCCACCCCAACACACCAATAAAGGTTTGGCGCCAAATGGAAATCGTAAAAATTTTTTTGAACGTCTCTAGACCGACCCAATCAGCTAAATGTGCCGGTGCTGAATGATACAAATCGTAATTCGTAAATGCTAGTGCAATACTAAATAAAATCGGAAAAATTACGGAAAAAACTAGTAAGAAAAAAGCTGGACTACTCATGAGATAAGGATATCCTTCTGCTAATAACGCTTGATAACTTTCTTTAATAGACGATACACGAAACTGTTGGTCGATTCGCTTTCCATTTTGATAAGCATCACGCAAGTTGATTCCATAAAATAAAATACCAAATCCCAAGACAATAATGGCAATTAATCCTTCAGCTAATAAAAAAATCGAATTATCACGTGGTACCTCTGTTCCTAATGTAAACAATCCCCATAGTCCAATATTAAATAGATCTTTAAATACGAAAAGATACATACAAAAAAAGAAAAAGAAGAGTCCACTTTTTCCATATTGTTTATTGAGAAGTTGGCCACCACCGGGAATCAAGGAAGCCAAAAGCGCCTTGATTGCGTGCGGCATTGTGTTTTTCAATAAATGTTCCATTTTTTTCTCCTTTTTTGGGTAAAAGAAAGAGACAGATCCTGATCTATCTCTTTCATTCATTTAATTTTTTGTTGCAGCAATTGATTCTTTAATTTGCGTTGCAGCTTGTTTTAACGCATCGCTAGGTGTTGCTTTATTGGTTGCAATTGTTTGTAATGCAGCATTTGTTGGATCCCAAACAGAATTCATCGCGGTAATTCCAGGGGTTAATTCAGCATATTTAGACTGTTCAGCAATTGCTACTGTACTTGGATTTTCCATCACACTTTTGTCTTCAGCTAAAGATTTTAATGCTGGAACTTCTTGTGTCTGTTCGTAACGAACCTTAGAGTTTTTTTCATCGGTAATAAATTTAACAAATTTCTCAGCCAATTCAGGATTTTTAGAGTAACTACTTACGTTATAGCTTTTTACACCAATAAATGAAGACATATGTTTTCCATTTGGCAATAGTGGTAATTCTTTCACACCATAATCAATTCCCGCTTTTTTATAAGGTTCTAAATTCCAAGGACCTGAAATGACTGCAGCTGCTTTGCCTTCTGTAAATAAGGAATCTAACACGTTAATTCCTTGATCGCCTATGAGTCCTGAAGGAAATACATTTTCTTTGTAAAAAGTCTGAATGTAATCGGCTCCTTTGATTTCTCCTTCAGCATCAATCCCTAATTGATCAGGATCGTAATTTCCATCCTTATCCTCTCCAAAAATATAGCCTCCAAATGGCGTCATCACGCCTTGAGCATAGTAGACTTGATCCCATAGTGCTAATAATCCGTATTGCTCTGATTTTTCAGCTGTCATTTTCTTTGATAATGCTAACCATTCATCGGTTGTTTTAGGTAATTCATTTTCTCCAATCAATTCTTTGTTATAAAACAAAATTTGCGTTTCAACAGCTTTAGGTAACCCATACACTTTTTTGTCAACGATTTGTGATTTCATCGCAGCTTCTGTAAATTTACTTTGCTCGTCACTGTCCACAGTTAACTCATGTAACAAGCCTTCAGTAATCGCTGTTCCGATTTGATCGGAAGGAATCGTAATCACATCGGCTCCAGTTCCAGCAGGTCCATCTAATCGTAGATCTTCTAGTTGATTGCCATATGCTTTTTCCATCAATTTGATCGTCACATTTTCTTCTTTCTCAAATGCTTTTACGGCTTCTTCAATACCACTTTTTTTATCTTTATCTTCCCAAACAATTAAATCTGCTTGATCGCCTTTTTTTTCAGGATTTTTTGTTTCTGTTGTCGCTCCTGGTCCACATGCTCCCAAAATTAAGGCTAATGATACTAATCCAATGGCTCCCCAAGTTCTCTTCATTGTCATATCCTCCTAATTTGTAATCGCTTACTAAAGTCATCATACATTATTTACTTATATTAGTAAATATATTTTATTATAAAAAGTAAATAAATTTACTAATTTATAGTTGTGTTTATACTGGATTGCGCTATACTTAAGCTTCAGGAGGTGGATATCATGGTCACGATTAAAGATATTGCGACAAATTCTGGATATTCTCCAGCTACTGTGTCCAGACTACTAAAAGGAGACAAGTCGCTTTCCATTACAGAAGAAACAAAACATAAAATTATTCAGACCGCTTTAGGACTGGGCTATGACCGTTCAAAAATCAAAACAACCCTAGAAAAAATTTTATTTATTTTTTGGATCGATGAGACCGAAGAATTTGAAGATATTTACTTTCATAATTTAAAAACTTCTTTAGTAAAATATGCTGAATTAAATAGTATGGATATGAGCACACTCACTAAAGAAGATTCCTTTGATTCTATTCCAGATGATATTGGTGGAGTAGTCGCTGTGGGAAGATTCACTAAATTACAAGTCCAAGAGCTTCATCGACGATGTCCAAATGGAGTGATTTTAGAAATTAATCCCGAACCTGATTTATTTGATACAGTTAAACCCGATACAGATCGCATGACGCAAAAAGCCATCGACTTTTTTTTACAAAAAAAATATGAAAAAATCGGGTTTATTGGTGGTGGCTTTTTAGATCCTGAAACCAATACTTTTAAACAAGACACTCGTGAATATACCTTTCGTATGCAGCTTGAAAAATTTGGAATACTAGATGAATCATTGATTTTTGCACAAGGACCTTTTACAGTTCAACAAGGATATGTATTAGCAAAACAGCTACTTCAACATCCAGGCTCGTTACCAAAGGCGATATTGATTGCATCAGATACACTTGCAGTTGGTGTATTACAAGCATTTAACGAAGAGAATATCCAAGTCCCACAACAAATCGAACTTATTAGTATTAATGACAACGACATCGCAAAATATATTAGTCCTCCACTTTCAACATTTAGAATCGATGCTGACGAAATCGCCAAAACAGCGATTGATTCACTCGTAGATCAGATTCTTTATCCTCGAAAGACGACAAAGACGGTTTTATTAAACTCAGAATTTATTGAACGCAGGAGTTTTCAGCTATAAAAAAAGACACCCATTTTTCAATGGATGTCTTTTTCTTTTGTTAATGCTTCAAGTTTAAGAATAACCTGATCGCCTACCCACTCAACGGGTCGGGGTTCAAATGATTTAAACAAATAGGCCATACCAGGGATTTTTTTTGCTTGGATGATCCCTTTCGCCATTTCAGTTGAATACTTTCGACCTGGACCATAAAGTAGACTAGGACGTACGATTGCCGTTTGTAGTGGAAGATGTTTTAAAAATACTTCAGCTCGTTGTTTTTCACGCAAGTAACCTGAATGAAACGGAATGCCTTGGGAAGCCGAAATATAGATAAAGGATAGATTATCAATATCTTTGACTGTTTTTATAATCAGTTCTACGATGTCATAATGAAACCGTCGATAGGTGATGTGTTTTGCTTTTTTTTGTGTCAAGATCCCAATCGCATCGACTAAACAATCTCCAGGTTGGATGACATCTTGCCACTGTGTTGGATCAAATACATCACTTTTGACAAATGTAATTTGATTCAACCACGCATCTGTTTGATCAGGTCGACCACTTCTTGAGATACTGACCACTTCATATTGATTCGCAAGTGCACGTTTTGCGATTGCTTGTCCTACAAAACCACTGCCTCCAAAAATGACCATCCGTTTTTTTTGCATATACTCCCCTACTTTCACGTCTTTATGCTTGGACTTTTTTTACACCCATTCCCGTTAAGCCGCTTACGATTGAAAAAAGAGGTGACAATAAACTAAAGAACACAAAAGGTGCAAACGTCAATACTGGAATACCAAATGTTGACGCAACAAAACTTCCTGCAATTCCCCATGGAATCAAATAGTTGATTACCGTTCCACCATCTTCTAAAGTACGACTTAAAACAACTGGTGCCAAATGTTTTTCTTTGTATACTTCTTTAAACGCATTTCCTGGTAAAATTACGGATAAAAATTGTTCTCCAATAAAGATATTTACTCCAATACTAGCCAATAATGTACTAAAAATCAAAGAAAACGTTGAATTTAATTTAGGAATCAGACGATCCAATACCGTTGAAATAATTTTCGTTTCAATCAAGATCCCGCCTAATGATAACGCTAAGATAATCAATGCGATCGTTGGCAACATGCTGCTGATCCCACCACGAGACAATAATGCGTTGATTTGTTCATCAGGTGTTGTTGCGACAAATCCTTGATCAATGATCTGAGCAAATTCTTTTAAAGGAATCGTTTTAGTTTCGATACTACTCATTATCAAACCTAATACGATGTTGATAAAAATCGTTGCGATTGCTGGAATTTTTTTCCAGGCACATAAAAACATCACTAAAATCGGCAATAAGGCTACTGGTGATACAAAAAAAGAAGCCTTTAATTGCGCAATCGTTTGATCAATCGTATCTAAATTTGCACTTGTCGGCGTATGCCCTACTACAGCGTATAAAATCAATGAGACAATAAATGCAGGTACTGTAGACCACATTAAATTTTTGATATGATCAAATAAATCTGCTTCTACGACTGCAGCTGCTAAATTGGTTGACTCAGATAATGGAGACATTTTATCACCAAATACCGCGCCAGATACAATTGCACCCACCACTAGTGGAGGGTAAATCCCCATTGTCAGTCCAATCCCAAAAAAAGCAATTCCAATCGTCGACATAATGGTAAAAGCACTTCCAACTGCACTTCCGACAATCGCACATACTAAAAAGACGGTTGGTACAAACCATTCGGCACGCAAAATATGAAATCCATACACCATCAAAGTGGGAATAATTCCAGCTTGAATCCAAACAGCAATCAATGCACCAACCAAAATAAAGATAATAATCGGAATAATTCCGGGTTTGATACCTTCAACGATTCCTTTATGAATTTTATCAAATGAACGATAACGAATCGCAACATATGCTGTTAAAATAGCCAATACAAATAAAATCGCAACCGTTGCTGGCATTTGTACAACAATTACGCAATAGGCGATGCATGCAATAATCACAATCAATAAACTTGCAGCTTCACCAAAAGATGGATCTTTTTTCTTCACTTTTTTTCCTCATTTCTACTCTCGACTTTTGCCGATAGAATAACATTTAGCGTAGCGATTTTTCCTTAAAATGTCAAACGCTTTTCTGCAAAAAAGAGCATTTTTTGCTATACTAAAGAAAAAAGGGGGAAAATCGTATGCGTTCTATTAAATGGGGACTTATCATCGTAGTACTATGTGGCTTAAGTGGGTGTGCAAAAGCGAATCCTTCATCTACCACTTCAAATACGACGATCACTAACCAAACATCTACTACATCCAAATCTTCGACATCGGAAAGTACGAATAAGATACAGTCATCCACTCTTGATTCAAAGGTGGAATCTAGTACTCAAGCAAGTATGACACAAAGCACCGAATCGACAGATAATCTAGCGACTAGCGAACCACAACTCGTACAAACCCTTCCGATTGGCACGTGGTCAAATGAGGCAAATACGCTCACAATCGATTCAGATGGTTCATGGCATTTTACAGGCGAAATCACGTCTTCTGGAACGTTAAGTGTTGCTGCTGCTACACCGAATATGTGGCTGTTAAAACTGTACGGATTCAATAATTCAATCGACAATATCGGGACTTATCAACTAGCAGCGTTAAATCAAGATGGCTCAAAAATGAACTTTGGCTACTTAGGACTATTTGATCGAATCGACAATGCAACTGCAGTGTTTGATCCGTCACTCTATCAACCAGATTATCTCCAAACTCCTACTGATTTTACACAGTCCTTAATTGGTACGTGGAGTACTAAAAATAAAGCATACGATTTCCAAACAACTTATAATTTTAATCCTGACGGTACATTTGAGCGTTTTGGAGATGGAAAAGGAATTGCCGATCGTGGTACGTTTACGAGTACGCAAGATCAAGATCAACTTACGTTGACTTTAAACGTCAATGGGACAGATCAAACGTTGACCTACCGTTTCGTCAATGGTGAATTGATCGATCCAGAATTCGAATGGGCAAGTTTGATCCGAAATACAGTACCAACCAAACCATAAAAAATACCTTACGCCTTTCAATTGGCGTAAGGTATTTTTTTAGTGTGAATAGACCAAGTTACCACGGTATACACTTGTCGTAATTGGAACTTTCCGTGCAACAAATTCTGCAGCACAACTTGCTTTTGTTGTTATAAATGAAGCGTCCATTCCTACTTGTAAAAAAGGACTCCCTGTAATCTGATAGCCATCTGTTATCCGAGATAATGCATTGGTTAACTCGATTTGGCTCGTTTGACGAAACAGTTCACAATATCGAACTAACTTTTCGGTAATATCTCCATCTCCAAACGGTGACCATGAATCGTAAATGTTGTCGCATCCTAAGAAAACATCGACTCCAGCGTTTTGTAACTCCATCAAAGGTGGAATGACACCATCGATTGGCACACTTGAAATCACTTGGATTTTTTCTTTTGCTAATTCAGAAAAAACATACTCACGTTCTTCCTGTTCAAAATCATTCAGTCCAAAAGCGTGACTGATGGCAACTTTTCCTTGCCAACTTGCTTCTTTTGTTAATCGAATCAATTCACGAACTGTTGCTTTACCCGCAATGCCGCGATCGTGAACATGGATATCAATTGGAACATGATGTTTAATTGCAAGTTCAAAGGTTTGTGCTAAAGAACGTTCGACATCTTGATCTAATGAATAAGGATCTACTCCGCCGATAACCGTTGCACCATGACTCAATGCTTGATCAACAAAAGAAAAAGCTTGAGAGCGTAACATACCATGTTGTGGGAAGGCGACTAGTTCATATGCCAACTTATCCTTGTATTCAGATAAGGCAAGGAGCGTTTGGTCTAGATAAGATAAACCCACTGCTGGATGAACATCAATATGTGATCGAAAAAAGGTCACTCCATGCTGCATCTCCAATTCAATCAGGGCTTTAGCGCGCTCAACTAAAGACACTTCTAATTGATTCAACTCCGTGATTTCATTTGTAAAGCGTGTCACGAGTGAATCTGCTGGTGTAATAGGCTGCCAAGGCGTCAACAATTTGCTCTTATCTAAGTGACAATGACGTTCTTTTAAGGTAGGCAGTACAAGCTGATGCCCAACATCAATTTGAGTATAGTCATGTTGGTGTAAAGGAATCATTTCATGAAGTGCAGTGACGTGTCCATCTGTTACTTCAACATGTCGCGTTATTTTTTTCGTCTGTGTCGGATAGTGTTCTGGACCACTATATGCTACTTCAAAACAAGCATTCGTAAATAGTAACTTAGTTGACATCAAACTCCTCCTTCGGTGTAAACTGTTGGCTTAACCAATCAGCAATCGCTTCAAATAATTCCAGTTGTGAAAATTCTACCGACCCGTGATCGGCACCCGCAATCATCCAATAATCGGCTTTGGTCGAACTTTTGGTTAGTGCGGTATACATTTCAGTCGACTGTGCCATTGGAACGAGATGGTCTTGATCGCCATGCATCAATAAAATCGGTGCGAATGTACTTTTTGTGTGTACATAATGAAGCGGACTAGCTTGTTTGGCTAGTTGATATAATTCTTCTGCTGTATAAGGAGTTGCTTTGTCGGCTGAAGCACCTTTTAGCAACACTTTTTCTGGTGATAATTTATCTTGGTTTGAAAAAATCGTGCCTGGTTGAAATTGTGTAAGATTCGTCATTTTTAATAAATTTGAAAAGCCATATAAAGATACACAAGCCGCTACTTGCGTATGGTCAACCGGAATATCGTCAGGAAGCAATTGAGATGTTCCTGCCGTCACCATTAATAGCTGTGTAAGGTAGCCTCCCGCAGAATCTCCCATCACTACGATTTGTTCACGGGTGATTTGCAACGCCTCTGCCTGTTCGTACAAAAAGTGTAGTGCATATTTTGCATCATGAACAAGTGTTGGAAATTGTTCTGGTACAGGACGGTAAGCAGCACTTGCTACTACATATCCTTTTTGTGCTAAAAATAAACGTAACGGTAGCGTTTTATGATAGTCTGCTGAAGTAAATCCCCCACCAGGTAAAAATAAAATCGCGGGTTTTTCATCCGAAGTATTCGGAATCAATAAATCTAATTTCAATTGTACCCCTGACTGAATCTCTTGATGATAGACAACATCAACCCGATGTATAATTTTAGGTGTTTGAATAGAGATGTGTTTCTCGATTGCGCCTAAGTTTTTTAAAAATGCTTTATTTTTTTCCATTTAACCGCCTCCATTTTCTTACTATACTATCGAAAAAACATTTTTTCGTACAGTGTAACACTAATCGAATTTTTACATTTATTGCGAAAAGCTTTATACTTATAGTTATTCTATATGAAGGAGAATGAATAATGCCAACTTCTAAAAAAAATTGGATTCAATTTTTAGGTGGAAAAAATTTAATTTTTAGCTTTGTGAGTATTCTATTAGGTGCTGCGTGCATCTGGATACTTTCGACTATTTCATTCGTATTTTCACCGTTACTTACTATCTTATCGATTATTATGAAACCCATTATCTTTGCCATGATTCTTTATTATATCTTTAATCCTATCGTCAATCGTTTAGAACGTTTTCTCCCTCGTATCTGGGGAGTATCGCTCGTCTTTATTGTTGTATTAGGATTACTCGTATTAGGAGGTGTCTTGATTTATCCTAGTATCGCCTCTCAAAGCGCTGAATTAGTGCATCAGTTTCCAAAAATTTGGGATGATGCCCAAGAAATCGTGCAAAAATTTATCGAAAATACGCCATTAGCCGATATGTTTAATCAATCTAAAAATTCAATTGATGAACTATGGACAAAAATCGAAGGCTATGCTCAAGTGTATCTTGAAAAAGGCGCACATGGTGTGGGCAGTGTATTCTCTGCAGTCTCGACCACCTTGATCACTTTGATTACAGGTCCCATTGTTGCCTTTTTCTTTTTAAAAGACAAAAAAAATCTATACAGTTATAGTTACAAACTTGTACCACCTGTATTTCGTAAAGATTTTTCAACCATCGTCTCTATTATCGATCAACAAATCGGCGATTATTTAAAAGGACAAGTCGTTGCGTCGATTATTTTAGGGATTATTGATTGGCCTTTATTTTTACTGATTGGCCTTCCCTTTTCTGGAGTCATTGCCTTATCAGCTGCCATTTTATGTATCATTCCTTACTTTGGTCCCTTTATCGTATTTATTCCCGCTATGATCATTGCACTACAAGTCTCATTTGTTATGGTCATCAAATTTGTGATTGTTTGGTTTAGCGTACAACTCTTGCACAGCCATTTGATTTTGCCACGTGTGATGGGAGATCGCTTAAAGATGCATCCTGTGACTATTTTATTTGTCTTACTGGTAATGGCTGAGTTGTTAGGTTTGATTGGCGTCATTTTTGGTATTCCGATTTATTGTATCGTCAAAGTATTCGTGACGTATTTCTTTAGACGACTTAAACAACGATACAATCGCTATTTTGGGGATTCAGGACAATATGAAGATGTTGAATTTACAAAAGAATCGTATTTAAAATAAAAATAGACCTTCTTCATTAGGAAGAAGGTCTATTTTTTTAACCTAGAAAAATCAGCGATACCAACGTCAATAACGCCAATCCTCCTTGTTTAAGTAAAATACTTTTATCACTAGTTAACGCGCCATAACACGCAACAAGTAAAATATACACTAAGATCAGGGAAGTTATTTCTTTTGAAGCTGTCGATAGATATAAACTATAGAATAGTCCAATTGCAATCAACCCATTATAGACACCTTGGTTTTTAAACAATACTTGTATACTTTTGCTTTCCATATCTGATGCTGATAAATTAAACGTCGTTCTGGTTTTAACAGACGTTGTGGCTATCGTTTCTAGATAAAAAATATACAGAAATTCAATTGCCACCAATGTACCTAAAATAAGTGTGATTACAGACATAGACTAGTCCTCTTTCTTTTCTACGATTTGTAAAACAGGTGCTGCTGCAACATAATTCGCAACGTTTTTAGCAAATGCTAAAAGTAAAGGATTCGTGTTGTGAACTTCTGTATTTTCTTTTGTCGCCCAGTTTTCGATCATTACAAATTCATTTGGTGTTGCAGCTGATTCGTAAAGATCATATGCTAAACAGCCTTCTTCTTGTTTAGATGAAGCAATCAATGCGTTGATTTCATTTAAAAAATCTTCACGAGCTTCTGGTTTTACTGAGAATTTTGCGTTTACGATAATCATGAATATAAACTCCTTTAGTTTTTAATTTTTTTATTTAAATGTTGTGATTTTTTCAGCTGGTAAGCGAACAGATGTGTATCCTTGTTCTGCAGCTTTTCCGACAGATAAAATCATAACCGGTACGTAACGTTCTTTATCTAAATCAAATGCTTCTGCTAATTGATCCGCTTCAAAACCACCGATTGGGTTTGTGTCGTAACCATGTGCACGAGCAACTAACATAAATTGCATTGCAGCTAAACTAGCATCGATTTTTACAACATCGTTCATTTCTTGTTTTGTTAATTTTTCATAGTGAGGAATGATTGCAGCTAATTGTTGATCGCGTACTTCTTGTGGCATTTTACCTTCTGCTACTGCTTGATCATAAATTTCTTCACCATATTCATGACACATCATATCTCCAAAGATTAATACCATTGCTGAAGATGAATCATTTTGACGTGTATTAAAACGGATTAGTGGTTTTAATTTTGCTTTTGCTTCATCGCTTTCGACAACAACAAAACGCCAAGGTTGCATATTCACAGAAGATGGTGCGATTGAGGCTTCTTGAATCATTTCTAGCATTTCTTCATTGCTGATTTTAACAGATTCGTCATATACACGAACTGATTTTCTTTCAAATGTGATTTCTTCAAAATTATTATTTTTCAACATAGGATCTCTTCTTTCGTCTTCTTATTCTTGGTTCATTTTTTGTAGCAATTGACGCAACAACTGAAATTCTTCTTCTGTCAAAGAAGGATAAAAGGTTTCTTGAACGTTTGTATACTTATTCTCACAAGCATGTAGTTCTTGATCTGCTTTGGCTGTCAACGTGACAAAGATCTCCCGATTATTTTCTGGATTTCTTTGACGTGAAACATATCCTTTTTCTTCTAAGATTTTTAAATGTCGAGTAATCGCTGCTTGATCGATTTGCAAATATTCTTGAAGCTTTGTTTGTAAACACGGTTGATTTTCAATCAGTGCCATCAATAATTCATATCGTGTCAAACTAAATCCGATCTCTTTTTCAAACAGTCGACTGATTTTTTGATCGGTAGATTTCAATAGATACAACAATTGACTGACTTCTCGTAATTTCATTTGTGTTCCTCCCTTCAAAAACATGACGTGTCAATAATTGACTAGTCAACTATAACGCCAACAAGATGAAAAAGCAACTCTTTTGTTTCGATTTTAAAAAAAGAATGACTTATCAACAATTGACTAGTCAACTATAAACAATTAAATTCAATCTTGCAACAATTTTGCTCAAACGAATAGTTTTGTAAGAAAGTTAGGCAAGCCGAAACTTTACTGTCTTTTTTTTTATGAAAGGTGTAAAATAAACTCAATATATATATGAAAGAAAAGGTGGGGTTTACGTTGAAACAAACGAAAGAGAAACACTCACTTGCAAATCATGCCAACGGACCTTCTCTTCAAGAAATAAATGGAACAGTCGTAGTTCCAAAAGGAAAAGAATTTTTCCGTACGTTATTAGCCTATTCAGGTCCAGGTGCATTAGTCGCAGTGGGATACATGGATCCAGGAAACTGGTCGACTTCGATTACAGGGGGTCAAAATTTTCAATACTTGCTCATGTCGATTATTCTAATGTCTAGTTTAATTGCAATGCTACTACAATACATGGCAGCAAAATTAGGAATCGTCACACAACAAGACTTAGCACAAGCGATTCGTTCACGTACAAGTAAACCTTTAGGCATCGTCCTTTGGGTGTTAACAGAATTAGCAATCATGGCAACAGATATCGCAGAAGTTATCGGGGCAGCTATCGCACTTTATTTATTATTTGGGATTCCTTTACTTTACGCCGTGTTTATTACAGTATTTGATGTATTACTACTATTGTTATTGACTAAAGTTGGATTTCGTAAAATTGAAGCTTTAGTTGTCTGCTTGATTTTCGTTATTTTATTTGTCTTTATTTATCAAGTAGCCTTATCTAATCCTGACTGGGCCGCGATGTTTAAAGGATTTATTCCAACGACTCAAACATTTGCTGATGCTCCTCAAATCGGTGGTCAGACACCACTTACAGGAGCCTTGGGGATTATTGGTGCGACTGTAATGCCGCATAATCTTTACTTACATTCAGCAGTTTCCCAAACACGTGCCATCGATCATGACAATGAAGAAGAAGTCGCAGAGGCTGTTCGCTTTTCAACTTGGGATTCAAACATCCAGTTAAGCTTAGCTTTTGTAGTCAATGCCCTGTTACTGATTATGGGAGTCGCCGTATTTAAATCCGGAACGGTAAAAGATCCTTCCTTTTTTGGACTATATGAATCATTATCTGATCCTACTACACTAAGCAATGGTGTTTTAGCTGAAGTGGCAAAATCAGGGATTTTGTCTACTTTATTTGCCGTAGCTTTACTCGCATCTGGTCAAAATTCAACAATTACTGGCACACTTACCGGTCAAGTCATTATGGAAGGGTTTATTCATTTAAAATTACCTATTTGGTTGCGCCGTCTTGTCACTCGTTTGATCTCTGTGATCCCTGTGTTGATCTGCGTTACTTTAACCAGTCGAAAAGGAACGATCGAAGAACATACTGCATTAAATAATTTAATGAACAATTCGCAAGTCTTTTTAGCGTTTGCACTGCCCTTTTCGATGATTCCATTATTGATGATGACCAACAGTTCATTTGAAATGGGACATCGCTTTAAAAACAATTGGATCGTTAAATTCTTTGGTTGGGCTTCTGTCCTTAGTTTAACCTATCTCAATTTAATCGGTTTACCAAAACAAATAGAAGATTTTTTTGGTGATCAAGCTACAGCAAACGACATCACACATGCACATATGATTGCCTATATCATTATCTTCATCGTCTTGGCATTACTTTGTTGGACAACTGTGGATTTGTACAAAGGAAATAAACGACTAGCTTTAAAACAAAAAGAGATCAGGGAATCCTGATCTCTTTTTATGCTTTAAATAGTTCGTTTAATCCAATCAATTGAGTAAGTAACGTTTGATGATCGGCTTTAAGGTTTTTGATATCCATACTATTGGCCACTTGCTCAGATATACACGGCAACTCCGCTTTTACTTCTTTACCTCTTGGCGTAAGCATCAATTCTACTCGTCGTTCATCTTCTTTTGAACGTACCTTTTCTAAGTATCCTTTTTTTTCTAGTTTTTTCAATAAAGGGCTAAGTGTTCCCGAATCTAAATATAAGATTTCGCCCAGTTGATTTACTGTCATATAATCTTCTAACGCAATCATTGCAATAAATCCTGTATAGGTTAAATCGTAAGGATCTAGATAGGTTTTATATTTTTTGATCACTTCTTTTGAAGCTACATAGAGTTGGAAACATAACTCTTTGTCTAACATTGTATCGCTCATTTCATCCGCTCCTTTCTTTTAGTATAATCGAGCGGTTTTAATTGTCAAATTAAATAATATTGTGTACAATATAATTGTGAACTAAAAAAATAATAAAGGAGTTTTTCAACAATGAAAAAAATCTTTTCAACTAAAATGATCAATACTGGCGGACGTAGCGGAGAAGTGCATTCTCCAGATAATTCTTTCCAATTAAATATCGCCCCTCCAGGAAGCCGTGCGGAAAATGCAACTAATCCAGAGCAATTATTTGCAGCAGGATACAGCGCATGCTTTAACAGTGCTTTAGATTATTTGAAAAAATCACGTGGAATCACTGGTGAATCAACTATTGAAGTTATTGTTTCCCTATACAATATCAGCCAAAGCGAATTACCTGATGTTGTTTTAGGTGTAGAAATCCGTGGACATATCGAAGGACTTTCATTAGAAGAAACAAAAGAGTTACTAGAGATTACTGAACAAACTTGTCCGTATTCTCGTGCAACTAAAGGCAACATCGACGTAACAATCGAAGCAATTTAAGAAAAAGCATGGCGCGTTTACGCCATGCTTTTTTTACGTTTAATCTTCAGCTTTTACATAATCAGTTGCTTGTACACCTGCTTGACGACCAAAGATAATAATCTCTGCAACCGAATTTCCACCAATACGGTTTTCACCATGTAGGCCACCAGCAAGTTCACCTGCTGCATATAGCCCTTCGATTGGTTTATTGTCTTTATTCAAGACTTCTGTTTTCGTATTGATTTTTACGCCACCCATCGTGTAATGAATTCCTGGGGCGATTTTGATTGCATAATAATTCGCTTGATCTAATGGATGCTCCATTGCAGTCGTTCGATTAAATGCTTCATCTTTTTGATTTTTGACTGCTTCATTCCAAGAAGTTACTGATTTTTCTAAATTAGCTGCAGGCATCTCTAATTTTTTCGCCAACTCTTCTACTGTTTTTGCTTCTACTACATATCCTTTTGATGCATAGAACTCAATAGCCGTTGCGCGTGAACGAACACCTTGATCAAAAATTAAATACGCATCTTTATCCGTTTGCTTATTGATTGCACCAGATACGGCATCACGTGTGTCTAACTCATTAACAAAACGATTTCCTTCTTCATTGACTAAAATCGCACCTTCACCACGAACTGCTTCGCCAATTAAGATTCCTTGATCTTGTTGTACGGTTGGATGGATTTGAATTTCATCCATATCGACTGTTTGTCCGCCAACTGCTTCAATCATTTTGATTCCATCACCGGTACTACCTGGTTGGTTCGTTGTCACATATCCTTCTAAATCAGGACGGTATTCTTTAATATATTCATCACTAGCTCCATAGCCCCCGGTCGTTACGATAACCGCATCTGCTTTAATCGTTTTTTCTTTTTCACCTTGAACTTGGGCTACGACACCATCTACTTTGCCATCTTCTTCTACTAATTTTTTGACATCAGTATTGACAAACACTGGAATATCTCGTTTTTTCACGTTCTCACTTAATCCTTCAACTAAGTAGCCTCCAATTGCGGAACCGTCTGAAGGCCGATGGGTACGTTTTTCACTCATTCCTCCGGTAATGGTTAAGTTGTCTAATTTAATCCCAATTCCATCTAACCAATCGATGGCATCAGCAGAATGATCCACAAAGTAACGCAATAATTCTTTATCATTTGTACCATGTCCACCTTTTAAGGTTTCTTCATAGAATAAATCATTGCTGTCTTTAATCCCTTGCTCTTGTTGGAATTTTGTATTAGAAGCATTCATCCCACTAGAAGATTTTGATGTATTTCCACCGACTACCGGCATTTTTTCTAAAATAACAGGATTCATCCCTTTGTCTTTAGCTTCAATAGCTGCTGTCATTCCAGCTCCACCAGAACCTACGATGACGATATCATACTCATCTTTTAACTCTTTAGGGTCAGTGTATGCAGATTCCGAAGCACCAGATTCAACATCTGCTTCTTCTTTTTTACCTTGTTTATCTTTTTCTTTGTCGTTCTTTTCATATTTTTGTTCTGTTTTTTCTTTTTTCGCTCCATCTTTTGGTGCGTCTGGTTCTAAAATCGCACATCCAGCAACAGATGCACCCATCAGCATTAACATACCCCATGTCAACAAACGTTTCGTTTTCATTTTTTCCTCCTACTACTCGTTTTTTTATCTCTATTTATTTTAACAAAAAGATTGTGAAAAAACAATCAATCTTTTTTGTTTTTATCAAAAAAAATGAATGAAATACTAAATTAACAATATTTTTATTTGTGAGTTTAATTTTTTAATGAAGGATAAACTTTTAGTTAAGAATTCATACTCGTTATTTTAAAAAAATCATGAAAAGAAAGATTGACTTTTATGAAAGAGAGTTCTAATATACAATCTTGATTGCTAATTTAGATAGAATTAGTATGAATTTGAGGAGGAATGATTTTGTGAACATTTTAAAAAGGTGGTTAGTTGGAAAGCCATTAAAATCTGCCGAAAATGATGACCATAAATTAGGTCGTTTAGCAGCCTTGGCTTTGCTTTCTTCTGATGCCTTGTCTTCCATTGCGTATGGAACAGAGCAAATCGTTGTCGTGTTGGTCGCATTATCGACAGCTGCGATTTGGTATTCATTACCGATTGCTTTTTTTGTTATTATTTTATTGATTTCCTTAACGTTATCTTATCGTCAAATTATTCATGCTTATCCTAAAGGCGGCGGTGCTTATGTCGTCAGTAGCGAAAATCTAGGAAAAAATGCTGGATTGATTGCTGGAGGATCGCTCTTAGTCGATTACATGTTGACGGTGGCCGTATCCGTATCAGCTGGTGCAGAAGCGATTATTTCTGCAATCCCTTCTCTAGGTCGTCACCAAGTTGCCATTTCAGTGGTCATTGTCGTATTGATTATGATGATGAATCTACGCGGTTTGAGAGAATCTGCAAGTTTCTTAATGATTCCCGTTTACAGTTTTATTGCCATTATTTCACTCTTAATTATGTATGGACTATTTCAAATCGTAACAGGAAATGCCCCACTACATGCCACAGCAGCAGTAGGAACGGCGGTACCTGGAGTCTCTATCGCCTTGATCTTACGTGCATTCTCTTCTGGTTCTTCTTCTCTTACTGGAGTGGAAGCCATTAGTAATGCTGTACCATTTTTTAAAAAACCACGAGCGAAAAATGCAGCTGGTACACTGACATTGATGGCAACGATTTTAGGGTTCTTCTTTGTTGGGATCACTTTTATCAACTATTGGTATGGGATTGTTCCACGAGCTGAAGTCACTGTCTTATCACAAATCGGAAAAGCCGTGTTTGGCGGCGGGATTTTATTTTATTTATTACAATTCACAACAGCCTTGATTTTAGCAGTCGCTGCCAATACGGGATTTTCTGCTTTCCCAGTCTTAGCTTATAATTTATCAAAAGATAAATTTATGCCACATATGTATCAAGACCGCGGAGATCGTCTAGGTTATTCAAATGGAATTATTACTTTAGCTTTAGGCTCTATTGTCTTATTGTTTATCTTCCAAGGTTCAACTGAACGGTTGATCCCGCTTTACTCAATTGGAGTATTTACTCCCTTCGCTTTGTCACAAAGTGGGATGGTTGTCAGATGGTATAAACAAAAAGATCATTGGATTCGTCACTCATTAGCAAATATTATCGGAGCGCTCATTTCTTATTTGATCATTATCATTTTATTAATGTATCGTCTTGCCGATATCTGGCCTTACTTTATTATCATGCCGATTTTATTGTTTATCTTTTATAAAATCAATCATCATTATAAAAATGTTGCCGAACAACTACGCTTAGAGCAAGAATGCGATCTGCATGAGTATGCAGGAAATACGGTGATCGTCTTAGTGGGAAACGTCACACAAGTGAACATTGGCGCATTGAATTATGCGCGCTCAATCGGTGACTATGTGATTGCAATGCATGTTTCGTTAGATGAAGATATAAAAAAAGAACGCGAAATCGAATCGGAATTTCGTCAACATTTCCCAGATGTTCGCTTTTCTGTTGTTCACTCGTCGTATCGTTCTATCGAAAATCCAATCATCCGCTATGTGGATCGCGTGAGCAAACATGCAGCACAAGAAAACTACACTACGACTGTTTTGATTCCTCAATTTTTACCAAATAAACGTTGGCAACGTATTTTGCATAACCAAACAAGTTTGAAACTACGTTTGCGTCTAGCTACTAGACAAAATATTATTTTAGCCACTTATAGTTATCATTTGAAAAAATAAAGAAAAAGGGGTATGACAGAAATCTGTCATACCTCTTTTTAAGATACACGTTTATATACATCAATAACTTCTTTGGCTAAATCAGTAAATGTAATACTTGTCATCAAATGATCTTGGCTATGAATCGTCAATAAGTTTACTTTAAATTCTTCACCATTGGCTTCAGCTGTTAGCAGTTTAGTTTGGGCTTGATGCGCTTGTACTAACGATTCCTCAGCTAATTTGATTTTTTCTTCTGCAAGTTCAAATTCACCTTTTTTTGCAGCTTGGATCGCTTCCATCGCATCGCTTTTTGCATTTCCAGCGTAGATAATCAATCCCATAATCTCTTGTAGTTGCTCTTGATTCATCTCATTCATCTTATGACCCTCTTATTTCGCTTCAATCATCGTGATGGCTGTATTCAATACATTTTCACCATTCATTGTACCGTAATCACGCATGTCGATGACACTCACTGGAATATTTTTTCCTGCAACTTTTTCTTCAAATTGACCTTTCATAAAACGAACTTGTGGTCCTAACATCAAGACATCGATTGGGTGATCTGTATCTGCAAGTTTACCGTCTGCTTCTGAAGAAGATACTGCAAAAATATCTGCTTCTAATCCTTTTGCCTCTGCGGCTTTTTGCATTTTTTGAACCAATAAACTAGTACTCATTCCTGCTGAACATACAAGCATAATTCTTTTCATTAGTAACACGCTCCTTAATATAAGTCATTACATTAAACTATAAGCAAGAAGCGTGCCAAAAAAAATCGCATCACACCACGAGTTAACGCTTACACACATTTTTCTACACTATACACAGTGTGTAACTATTCGGCCTTATATTGTAAATTCTCAACAAGATACGCCACGTTTTTGACTTCGTCATCAACTAAGCCTTGTCCATATTGGCTGATAAATCGCTGATTGATGTGTTCAACTTGTTCAAAGATTGTGTGATTTACCTGAAATAAACTTTTTTCTGGTATCCATTTTGGATCATATTGTCGATTAAATGCAGCAGCAATATGCATTTTAAGTCCTGCTTGTGCTTCATCATCTAATTGAAAATTAGAGGCCAACAGTTCGATATATTCTTGAGCCAATTGGACATAATGAGCAAATAAATCGTCGGCTTTTTGCTGAGTATCAAGTGAAATCCCAATCGTTTCAAAAAATAATTGTCGAATTTTCAAATCAAAAAAATCTGCGACTGCTAAGAACGGCGCTGCTTTTGTTCTATCTTTATGAGTACCGATCATCCCGATAATCTCGTACTCTTTTTCTAACTGTCTATACTCTTGATCAAAACGATTCTGTTCTAAAAAAGGAAGCGTCAAAATTTCGACTTGTGTCGGATCCAATAGCTCGTTTAAAATCGATTCTGTGAGCTTTGCAACTCCAGCTCCTGTATAACACGTCACAAGCAAAGCATTTTTTCGTGTAGTGATAGGAGACTCTTCTTTAAAGGAAGCCAACAATGATTGACGAATACTTTGGCCAATCTCATATACAGTACGTCCCGCACTAGCCATACGTAAACTTTCAATAACAAGCATCGTACTTGAAAACGAAATCGTTTCTGTGGGAATTTGATACTCTGTGGTGATCAGTTGACTAAATGTATTCGGAGAACCCATATCGGTTAAAAATACGATCCCTTTTTGATAACTTTCTAAATGTTGATGCAATTCTTTTTGAATCGCCTGATAGACTTGCTCTGTCTTCATCGTCAGTGGCATATCAAACGCAATTCCTTTTGTTGTACCTAATAGCGTTTGAGCTGTTTTTAACATACTGGATGCGGTAGATTCTCCATGCATGATCACCATCACAGCCACCGTATGGGGTATTGGTTTATCACTTGTTTCTTCTACAAAAAACATCGTCAAAAAGCCGATCTCATCTAATGGAATCTCAACTTGATACATTTCTTCGATTCGCAGTGAAATCTCCATCGCCAATTGAAATTCTAATAAATGGTTTCGTCTCACAGAATTGAGATCCGGATACGTGATCAATCGATTTTGGCGAATCCGCTCTAACATTGCTTGTACATGAAGGGCAAAGGCAAAGCGATTTTTTTCAGAATACTGTCGTTGTAAACTCGTTTCAGCTTGATCATATAGTTGGTTGACCAAGCTCCAAAGCGTGCTATTAATGATTTCTTGATACATCGAACTATGCGATAAATCTTCAATATACGAATCAAAATAATGTTCTACATCTTTTTCAATCAACTGTTCTAAATCGAGTGTTGGAATATCATTTTCTTCTAAAGTATCTAGTGTATACGTAATCGTTTGATAAACATCCATTTTTGCCGTAGGATCTTGAGACCACACCCCTTTTGTCTCACCCGGTTCAACAATCAACTGTGTCTTTTTAGGATGTAAGATGTCGTTAAGTGATTCTGTAAATTCATTGACGCGCAATAATCCCTTTTGAATCGCCAAAGGCAAATCATTTTTTGTAATCACTAATCCAGTTTGTTCTTTCGTTGTTGAAAAATGTAAAAAGGCTTTTGCACAAACTAATTTTAGATCACGTTTTAATTGTCCGACATTTCCTTTGGTCGGATAGATCAAAAAAGCTAAAATACTTTGACGATCGATTTCGATCGTTTGATTGAGTCGATTGGATTCTTGTTGTAAAAAATCTTCGATAATTTCAAAGCGTTCCCCTAATGTACGTTGTTCAAGTGGTGGTAATTCAATTTGCATCGGGATTCTACGTGTAAAGGTTTCTAAAAATGTACTACTTGTTTCAGTTGTTGCACCGATAATTTGAACGGTTGCGCTTAATTCTTCTTGTGCACCTAGTGGACGATAGATTCCTTTGTCGATGAAGGTAAACAGCATTTCCTGACCTTCTGGCGGCAAACGGTGAATCTCATCTAAAAACAAGACACCTCCATTCGCTTGTGCAACTAAACCTGGTTTTGTTTCAGCATCTGTATAGGCACCTTTGGTTACACCAAAGATATGTGAGAAAAGTAATTGTGGATTTTGTGCATAATCTGCACAGTTGAATGTAATGAACGGAGCTGCTTCATCTAAGACTTGTGCCTCTAAAGCAAATTGATACATACATTCAGCAAATAAGGTTTTCCCTGTTCCCGTCTCACCAAATAAAAGAGTTGGTAAGCCATGTGGTGGATATAACATCGCGGCTTTTGCTTTTTGAATAGCATTTTTTAATGACGCGTGCGCACCGATTAGATCATGAAACGAAATATCTCCAATCGCGGCTTTTAATGCTTGATATTTCACTGGTCGTTCATCGCTTTTCGTAGCCCTTTGCTCTTTTACTAATTCATTTAAATATCGACTTGCATTTGTACGGTCCATAAGCAAAGCGTTTGCTACATCGCTTGCACTAAACGCTTGCGAATGATCACATAAATACTGCCATACCTGTTCTTTTTTCGTCATCACCTTACACCTCTTTTATCATTATTATAAGCCAAGGTAAAAAAAGAAACCATTCATCTTTTCAAATGAATGATTTCGTTTACGTTTATTTTGCTTTGACTTCTGCCAATGCTTTTTGAATAGCTTGTGCTTGAAATTCAGCTGTCGCTTTTTCAGTCACTGCCTTTTGTTCAGCAGCTGACAATTTAGGATTTTTCTTCATCGCTGCCATGACTTGTTCGGTTACATACGTTTTACCGTCCTTAGCTAACTGATCTTTTTGTTTTGTCATCAGTTCACCGAATGCTTTTGCTTGATCAACGGTTAATTCAGTCCAAGTTTCTGGTAAATAAAAGGTATTGTGTTCTTCAACGAGTTCGTGATCGTTGTCTGCAATGCCAAATAACAAGCGTGCCCAATCACTTTTATACTCCCAATACGTTTTGTTCTGCACTAATTTTGCTTGATCATCTTCTGCTTTTTTTACCGTATTTGTGACATGATCCGTCCCTGTTTTAGCCGGTTCTTTTTGATCTTTTTTCGTATTATATAAGTATACTTTTTCAGATCCATCCCCTAAAGGCTGATACATTAGCACATCGACACCGTCACTATTGATTGAACTATATAGCGGTTGACCACTATTTTTTGTTTCTACGGTAACTTTTTCCATCCCAAAATGGTTGGAATAGTTTAATGTGACAAGGACTAAGCTTCCAATAAAAATAACCCCTAAAATAGTGGCGATTATATTTTGGATCACCGATTTTGCAAAAATAAAACTTCCTGCAAATAATAGAGCACTAATCACTAAAATTACTAAAATCATTTTGCGATCACCTCCTTCTCAGCTTTCGTTGCCGTTACTTTACTTGAAATAAAGAACGCAATAAAGAGTCCTACCACACTGAATCCAACGGCTACTAAAAAGGCTGCATGATACCCATCTAACATAGCAGATGTTGCTTGTGCTTTATAAGCTAATGGTGTAGCATCTAAAACTGCTTTTTTAGGCATTGAATCATTGATTCTATTTGTTAAGACACTAATTAAAATCGCAGTCCCTACTGAACTTGCTACTTGTCTAAATGTATTGTTCACAGCCGTACCATGTGTGACTAATTTTTGTGGTAAAGCGTTCATTCCAGAAGTCGTAACTGGCATCATAACCATTGAGATCGCAAACATACGAACTCCGTATAATACGATAATATAAATAACTGGAGTCGTTTCAGTTAAAAACATAAATGGCGCTGTTGCTGCTGTAAGTAAAAACATTCCGGTAATCGCTAAACGTTTCGCTCCGATCTTATCAAAAATAATCCCAGTAATCGGCATCATTACCCCTAGTGCTAATGCACCTGGTAATAACATCAATCCAGAGTGGAATGCAGATTCGCCACGGATATTTTGAATATAAAGCGGCAATACCATTTCAGCTCCAATTAAAGCCATGTTTGTTACACCAGATAAAATAGACGCAATCGTAAAGATCGGTGATTTAAAGACACGTAATTCTAAAAACGGTGTATCTAATTTTAATTGACGAATACTAAAAATCGTGATCACAACGATACCTACGATCATAAATGACCATACTTTGGTACTTCCCCAACCATCGTCACCGACACTTGAGAAGGCATAAAGCAGTGATCCAAACCCGACAGAAGACATTAGAATCGACGGGATATCGATTGCAGGATTTGACAATGGAATCACGCTCTTCATCATGAAAAAGGCTAAAATTAATACAATAATGACGATTGGAATGATCATTCCAAATAGATCACGCCAAGAATAGTTGTCAATGATCCAACCAGATAAAGTTGGTCCTAAGGCTGGAGCTAGACCGATAACGATTCCGGTCGCGCCTAAAGCCGCACCACGTTTTTCTGGGGGAAAGATCGTTAACATGATATTTTGCAATAACGGAATCGAAATACCCACACCGGCAGCTTGAACTAAACGTCCTGCTAAAAGCATTGGGAAATTTGTCGCCGCAAAACACATGATTGTTCCGATTAAAAATACGGTCATTGACCATAAATACAACGCACGAGAAGTGAATTTGTTCATCATCCAAGCAGAAATTGGGATCATAATCCCATTAACTAATAAAAAACCTGTAGTCAACCACTGTACAGTCGCCGCAGTGATATCAAATGTTTTCATTAACGTTGGAAATGCAGTTGTTAATAATGTTTGATTTAGTACTGTACAAAATGTTCCAATTAATAAGACAGCAACTAATAGCGTCCGATTATACGGTTTACCATATATATCGACAGCTTGATTTTCTTTCATGGTGGTCCATCCTTTCGTAACTCAAATTCTTATGCAGCATGCTATACTTTAAACTGTTTTTTATTCTTTGTCAACTAACTTGACACACTTGGAAATAAAAGTATAATCGAGGTAGATAAATTATCAAGAAAGAAGGATAGTCATGTTCTCGACCTTACGAAAATGGTTAGAAAGTGATGAATTACGAATCGGAATCAGTGAACTGAGCAAGATGAGTCAAACTTCTCCGCGTCAATTGCGCTATTGGGAAGAAAAAGGATACATTACTTCGATCAATTCAGATTCATCTGGGCACCGATCTTATCGATTACAAGCAGTCGTGACGGTCGAAATGATCAAATACTACTTAGATCAAGGCTTTACTTTAACGAAAGCTGCTGAAAAGGCACAAGACCGCCTTACAAAAGTGCAACATATCCGAACTGTTTTTTCAAAATTCATTAAGGATTCGGAAGTGATTGATGATCGATATGTCTTATTTACGATCGGTAAATTTGAAGAAAAAAATGAACGATTATTAATTGTTCATGATTTAAAAAAAGATACTTTAGACTATCATGTCATTGTCGGCTGTGATCCTATTGATTATGCTGCCTATTGTACAAAAAAAACTTGAGTTCAAAAAATGAACTCAAGTTTTTTAACGTGTGGAAACTAATTTTTTACGTCCAAGTAATTGATACAGCAAAAATAACACGACACAAAAGACAAGTGGAACCACAACAGTATGACTGATATTTGGTACAATATGGTTGATAAAATCAGCAGTCAAATGATCTTCAACAAACATTTTTCCAGCTGTATAGGCAATCAATAAGGCTCCGATCCAAACTAAAATAGGAAAACGATCCATAAGTCCTAATACTAATTGACTGCCAAAAATAATCAAAGGAATGCTGATCGCTAATCCTAATAATGCCAACCACTGATTATCTGATGCTACACCTGCAATCGATAAGATATTGTCTAAACTCATAATCAAATCTGCTAGCATAATCGTCCCAATTGCTGACATAAACGAAGTCGTTCCTTTAGACGTATCCTTAGCATCTTCATTGGCGACTAATAAGTCATATGCAATATAAAACAGTAATAAACTGCCAATAATCTTAACATATGGGATTGCTAGGATTTGAATCGCCACAATCATTAAAAGCACACGTAACACAATCGCTCCAGCTGTTCCTATAAAAATAGCCTTTTTACGGCTTTGTTCATCTAAGCGTTTCGTAGCCAGTGCAATCGCCACAGCATTGTCCCCACTAAGCACGATATCTAATAAAATAATTGATAAGACTTTTGTTATTACTTCAATCACGTATGTATTCCCCACTTTCCATATTCTAACCTGCTTTAGAATAGCAAGTTCTATGCTGTCGGTCAATTTTTTTTCACAAAAAAAACGAATAGCAGATACTATTCGTTTATTTATCTAGACGATATCGTCTACTTTCAAGTCGCATAAAAAGCAAAAAACAGAATTGGCAGATTCTATGCTTTGCTTTTGGATCAACCTGTTCGAAAGGCAATGATCATTTATTTGGCTCGTTTTGTTTTACAAGCACTACTTTACTCCGATGAAAAAACTATAGTCAAATTATGAAACTATGATAAAATATTTTTATATGAAGTAAAAAAGGCTGGTATAACAATGAATTTTAAAGATATCGAATACTTTCAACAATTAGTTACCGAAAAAAATTTCACAAAAGTCGCAAATTTTTTTCAAGTAAGCCAACCGACCGTCACATATGCTATCAAACGAATCGAACAAGAACTTGGTGTGGTCTTATTTATAAGAGATCAATCTCACCATAAAGTAGAATTAACCGCTGCAGGAAAGCTGTTTGCCCATCATGCAACGAGTTTATTAACAGAATGGAAACTGGCAAAAAAAGAACTTCAACAACTTAGCGATGAGAAGATCCGTTTTGGTCTTCCTCCCATCATTGGCAACTATTTTTTTCATGAATTTTCACAAGCATTACTAGAAGAACAGTTGCTTAACTATCTTGAGCTTGTTGAAGGTGGTTCAAACGAATTAACGAAACGATTAAAAGCTGGACGATTGGATATGGGTGTTGTCGGGTCCATTCACCCCTTACGCGATACCCACTTGATCAGTGAAGTATTGATGATCCGAGATTTTGTGATCGTCGTCAGTCCAGATCATCCGCTAGCTACTCGTTCTTCTGTATCCTTTCATGAGTTAGCACAAGAAGAATTTTTATTGTTAAACGAGCATTATATCCATCCTATGGCACTCCAAGCCTTTGCTACTCAAGCGCATATCAATCCATTGATTCGCCATCAAGGACAAGATTTGGCTATTTTAAAAAGTATGATTCGTGCTAACATTGGAATTGGATTTTTGACCGAACTTGCCATCTTTAAAGAAGATGGCTTGATTCAAATTCCGATTACCGACCACGATCAACCACGTTTTTGGGTATCTTTAGTGCGTAGTCATGAAGCACCAGAATCTGGTATACGCACACAATTAATCGACATTATTCGATCGCTTTTACATGAAGAAAAAACAGTCTAGCTAAATAGCTAGACTGTTTTTTTAAAGCGAATTCCACGCGTATATTGCTTAGGAATAGCAAGTTCATATCCTAAAGTTTGAGCAGCATGGATCGGCCAATAAGGATCAGCCAATACACCACGTCCGATTGCGACCATATCTGCTTGACCACTTGCAATGACACCGTCTGCGAAGATAAATTCTTCTAAACGTCCCACTGCAATCGTTGGCAATCCAGTTACTTTTTTTATTGCAGAAGCTGCTTCAAGTTGATACCCTTTTGGTGAAACAGCAGGACCTACCGTACTTTCACCGCCACTACTAACATGGAATACATCCACACCAGCTGCTTGATAGGCTTTTGCTAGATCGCATCCTTGTTCTAAATCATAACCATCTGGTGCGTATTCCAATGCACTGATTCGAAAGAACAGCGGCATTTCTTCTGGCATTACCGCTTTTACAGCCTGAATTACTTCGACTCCAAAACGTGGTAATTCTTGGTATTCATCTACCCGTTGATTCGTACGCTTCGATTGAAACTGATGAATCAAATAGCCGTGAGCTCCGTGTAATTCAATAAAATCGACACCAGCTGTTAAGGCGCGAATTGCAGCTGCTTGAAATTTTTGAACCATAGCTTTTGTTTCTTCAGTAGTGAGTGCATGTGGCACTTTGTACTCTTCTGAAAAAGCCAAAGCAGATGGGGCTACGATTTCTGGAGCATCTTCTGCTTTTCTACCCGCGTGCGCTAATTGAATGCCTATCTTCACGTCAGGTTCTAATGCTTTGATCGACGCAATCAATTCTTTAAGTGGAGCAATTTGTGCATCTTCCCAAAGTCCTAGATCATGATCTGTAATTCGTCCTTCTGGTGAGACATCTGTCATTTCAATAATAATGGTTCCGATTTGACCCACTGCTCGACTGGTATAATGTTGCATGTGCCAAGCATTGACTTGGCCATCTTTTGCAGAGTATTGACACATTGGGGGCATGACAATACGGTTTTTTGTCGTCATTCCTTTGATAGTAAATGGTTGAAATAGATCCATATCCAAATTCCTCCTTAAGCCTTCTATTCATTCTAGTGTAGCATACCTTGTATCTTTTTTATTCCATTCGGCGATCTGCTGCGATTTGTCCTTGTTCAAAATGCAACAAGCGATGACAAGTCTGATTTATAAATTCTTGATCGTGACTAATCACAAGTACCATCACACCTTCAAGCGCAAGTTCTCTTAATAATGTACTGACTTGCATCATATTTGCATAATCCAATCCGCTTGTCGGCTCATCAAACAATAAAATCGTCTTGCCAGATAAAATCGCACTAGCAATCACCACCCGTTGCTTTTCACCACCAGACAACGTATGTGGATGACGGTCAAGTAATGCAGTCAAGTTAAATCGTGTACAAATCTCATCAAAACGCTCAGGTAATTTCGCTTTTTCTAATAGTTCTTTACGGACCGTTTCAAAAAAGAGTTGTAGATTCACATCTTGCATCACAAAAAAACAAGCATCGATTCGCATTTTTTCTTTGGCTACTTGATCATTCATAAAAATCTTGCCTTTTTTAGGCCGCATCAGACCGGATAGTACTTGAAAAAAAGTGGATTTCCCTGCTCCGTTATCCCCTGTGATTCCAATGATTTCTTGGTTTGTTAATGTGAGTTTGGGGATCGACAATGCCACTTGTGTTTGTTTTCGATAACGATAACTGATGCGATCTAACGTAATGGTGATCGAAGAGGGGATTCCTAGTTTATGCACTAACGATTGTTTAGATGCTTGTAACTCGCGTAATCCTAACTCGATTCGTTGCGCATCGGTTAATTGCACGATTTGCGCTCTAGTTAACGCTACTTTTAAATGTCCATTTTCTAAGACAAAAAAGTGATCCGCGATATCTAATAAATAGGCAAGTCGATGCTCTGCAATCAAAATCGTGACGCCTCGTGCTTTCAATTGGCAAAGTGCTTGTTTTAAACGGGCAATGGCCGCAAAATCCAAATTACTTGATGGTTCATCTAGCAATAGTAAATCTGGTGCTAACATAGTAGCTGCAGCAATCGATACTTGCTGTTTCTGACCACCAGATAACGCAAAAACACTTGCTTCTAGTATCGGATCCAAAAAAAATTCTGCAGCTTGTTGCTGGACACGCATGTTGATTTCGACTGAAGGATAACCAAAATTTTCCATAATAAATGCCAGTTCTGAAATGACATCCGTGGTAAAAAAATGTGTTTTTGGATTTTGAAATACCACACCGAATCGTTCAATGTACGCCGCAAAATCGGTTACCGGCAACACTTGATCCAATACACTCCATGTACCAAGAACTTCTCCTTCATAAAGTTCTGGATAAAGTCCATTTAATACATTGAACAATGTAGATTTTCCACTTCCACTAGGACCACAAATCACCACGCACTCTCCTTTTGGAATTGAAAAGGTCAAGCGATCTAAAATCTGGATGTGATCTTTCGTGATAAAACTCGCGTTTTCTAATGTAATCATTTTACCCACATCCTTATCACCAAACATAATACAACAAAGACCATCAAAGTATAATCATACCATTTTAAACGTAAGGTATAATAACTTGTATGTTGCAACGGATTGCCTAACCCTCTCACTAAAGCGGTCGCAGATAAATTTAATGATGTTTCTTCAGCCGATAGTAACAATGGAACAAACAAATATTCCATTGTTTGCAACGGATGCCGAAATAGCGAGAAGAAAGAAACGGCAATCCCACGAAACTTCATCGCACGTCTTACATAAAGCATTTCTTTAATTGCCATCGGGAAAAAGCGAAATAAAATAGCAAGTGGTACCAATACTTTAGCTGGCAAGTGTAGACGTTGTAACGCAGCGAGCCACTCACTAATTTTCGTTTTATCTAATGCAAACGTCACGGCCATGACTGTAGGAAGTAACCGACGATTTCCAACAGCTAAAAAATCCAATAAAGCGCCAATAAACGAAGGCACATAATAAAACAAAAATTGATCGGCTACCCATAAACCTACAAAAACACCCACAAATAAGAGCCCTTTTTTAAAACTTCCACTTGCCACTAAACAACTAAACATAATGCCGATCATAACGCATTCTAATGTAAAGGATAACGGAAACATTAGCGAGATACTCGCAAAAAAGACCACACACAGTTTACTACGTGGGTCAAATTTTAGATAATTGTAAGTCATACGACCTCCTATTATGCTGTCTTTTTAAAATGTTTATGAAATAAATAGCTTCCTAGATAAAAACCGAAAATCGCTCCAACTACCACTAAAGCTAGACTTGCATAGAACACATTCATCGTAACGTGTTCAAATACTTTATCTAGATACGCTTGGTCTTTCCCTCTAGCAATCAAAGAAGCTTGATAGGCATTTTTCATAAACCATAACGGTAAGATTGGACCCATTAAGCCAAAACTAAAGACAACATAGCTCACTAAAGTACGCATTTTTTCAGGTAATTTCGTTTTATTTTGAATAACATCCGCTAAAAAAGCAAATAAGATATTCGGTACTGCTGCGAGTGGAAAATGGCCGGTAAATAAAAAAAAGATCCCTACGACGCTTCCCATGATCGTGATTGCTCCAAATTTTGGTACGCGTTTGATCAATAATAAATACACGATTCCTGTAAACATTGCACTCACACCAGGTATAAATAAATTATGAAAACCAGGAATTACGAAACGTAAGACCAATAGACAGACACTCATCATCAAGAAATAAATCGCAGTATAGATCCCTGTTGCAATCAAATCTTGAACTTTTAATTTGTTCATGTTGATTTTTCCCCTTTAATCGCCAAATTTCTTTGACCGTTCATTTTCGGAAATAAAGATGTATTTCCAAGTGTTCAGTATATCACAACTACCGTGAAAAAGTACGGCTACACGCTTTTTTCACGATAAAAAAAGAGCAGTTTTCACTGCTCTTTTTAAGCTACCGTTTTCGTAGCTGGGATCAACTTATTCATCACAATCGCTACGATGGCACTAATCGCAATTGGAGAATCTAATAAATATTGAATAAACTGTGGTGCAGATTCTTTTACATTTGTTGGCATAAACAACAAGCCAATCGCACAAATCAATGGTACTCCGATAATGTACAATTCACGTTCAGAAAATTCTTCGTTTTTGATGACTCTAAATCCACTTAACATAATGATTACACATACGACTGCAAAAACGCCACCAATTACAGCAGTTGGAATCGCGTTGATCAAACTTGATAATTTCCCTAAAAATGACAATGCAATAAACCAACCAGATGCCATAATGAAGACTTTACGACTGGCAACCCCTGTGATCGAGATAATTCCAGCATTTGTAGAATAACCGGTAACCGGTGTCGTTCCAACTAATGCAGCAATTAAACAGCCGATCCCTTCACCGATCACACCTTTATTGATTTGTGTATCCGTCAACGGCTCTTCAATTACCGCACTTACTGCATACCATGTTCCCGTTGTTTCGGCCAATAATACTAAATAGATCACCAACATCGTTAAAATAGCTGATAAATCAAAATGCACGCCATAGTTGATAAAGGCCACTTTAGGTAGACTAAAAAATGGGGCTTGCGCTACAGTACTTGTATCAAAACCACCCATGAACGATGCGACGAGCGTTCCACCTGCTAATGCAATAATGACTGAACTGATCCGGAAGACTTTACCTAAATTAGGGAAATAGACCCCTAACATGGAAAACAAAACTAAAATAGCTGCTGTAATAATAGCTAGAAAAATATTTTGATTGATCGATAAACTCTCGCTTGATACATAGATATTACTCGTAAAAGCCGAAGGTAACAATGTTAATCCTACGATCATAATAATCGTACCACTTACAATAGACGGAATAAAATGACGTACGATGTGTTTATAGATTCCAGTAAATCCAAGTAACACAACAGCTGCTGCGCCAACTAAACTAGAACCAATCACGGTATCCATTCCCTTTGATCCTAAAAAGATCCCAATGATCGCACCTACTGGAACAAATGATGGTCCTTGACAGACCGGTAATTTTAAGAAAAATAATACTTGAATCAAAGAAGCAATCCCTGCTCCTAAAAATGTCGATTGAATCAATCCTGATGCATCATTTGACGACATCGCAATCGCTGTGGCAATAATAAATGGTGGTACGTATACGTCCATCGCCAAGACGTGTTGTAATCCAAGTAATAGCGCTTGGCCATATGGAATATCGTCATTGACGCCGATCGTTAAGTTACTTTCTTTTTGTTTTGCAGTTGATTCCACTATTTTTCCCCCTGTTTTTCGTGAACTAGTTTTCCCTGAACAAAAACTTGACGGATATTGCTTTGATCGGCTAGATACACAATTCTAGAAAATATTTCTTCTGGTTGTTGAAATGCAAAATGAGGCAAACGATTTTGTGCATGATTTGGATCAATTACTTGCGCATCAAAACTAAATCCTTCTTGAAAACAGCCAATATTTAAATCCAATGCTTGACCGCTTGCTGTCGTAGCAAGATAAAAAGCTTCTACTAAAGAGACACGCGAATCCGCTAAGCCTCCTCTTTTTGCTAAAGGTTTATTTGCATCAACACCTTCTTCTAACATGCGGCTACTCATCACAACTTGACGAATATTTTCATACAAGCTTGGTGAAAAACCACCAGAGATATCCGTACCAAGACCTACCGTAACCCCTTGTTTTTGCAAGCGTTTGACGGGCAACACACTATTGGCAAAATAAGCATTTGAAATTGGACAATGGGCTACTGATGCACCATGATCATGGAAAATTTCACCATCTTCAGGTGTCAGAAAATTACCGTGTGCCATAATCGACTTTCGGGTCAATAATCCAAAATCGGCCAATACTTGGGTATCTCGTTTTCCAAAACGTTCATATACGTGCTCATGCTCCCACTGACTTTCACTACAATGTGATTGTACATGGACTTGATATTTCTCAGCTAATTTTCCTAATCCAGCCAAAACTTCATCAGAGCAACTCGGAACAAATCTTGGTGTAATCACAGGATAGATTCCTTGCGGATAATCTAACTCACGCACAGCTTTGATAAATGCTTCCGTATCCGCCAATGCTTGTTTGGCATTGATATCTCGATACGTTTCAGGTGTTGTATCTGGATGATCCATCACCACTTTGCCTACCAATGCTCGTTGGCCTAATTCACCACATAATGTTCCAAGTAAAATGCTTGATTCTTTATGGACTGTCGCAAAATACAATACAGTCGTCGTGCCTCGAGAAAGTAAATTTGTGACTAAATCGGTATACACTTCTTTTGCAAAATCTACATCCGCATATTTCGCTTCTAGTGGAAATGTACATTGATCTAACCACACTTCAAGTGGTTCATCTAACGCAATTCCGGCTTGTGGCCACTGTGGGGCATGTACGTGTAGATCGATCAATCCTGGAAATAAGAAACGCCCTTTAGGAACGACTACTGTTTGCTCAGCTTCAGCAAACCATTCACGTTTTAACTCGTCAAAACTGGATTCTTCTTGTCGAATCATCTTAACAATCGTACCAAATTCATCTAATGCAAACAATGCATGTCCATAATCTAATGTATGCGCTGAAGGTGTATGGAAATAATCCCCTTCGATTACTTTACTTATTTTCATGTTATCCGTCGGTTCCTTTCAACTAGATTCTCCTATTATAATCTCTTGATCATATTTTTCAATAATTTTATTTAAAAAAGTGTTATTTTTTGTGTTTTTACGCTTAAAAAACACAAAAATACGAACATTAATTGGATACTATCTTATAAATGTAAATTTAATGAATATTTAGAAAAAATAGTTAATTTATTCTCATTTTATTTTCATGTTTATACACAGAAATTTGCATATAATTTTCATTTAAGTATAATTAGACTATTGTAGTAACGAATGAAAGGATGTTTTGATGGCGTTAGAAAGAGGATTAAGTAATCGACATGTACAGCTAATCTCCATTGGGGGCGCAATCGGGACCGGATTATTTTTAGCATCGGGAAAATCGATTGAACTTGCTGGACCATCGATCTTGCTTGTCTATTTGATTGTTGGATTTTTTATATTTTTGATTATGCGTGCATTAGGTGAATTATTATTATCAAATTTAGATTGTCATTCCTTCGTAGATTTAGCCGAACATTATTTAGGAAAACGTGCTGGATTTATAACTGGTTGGACGTATTGGTTTTGTTGGATCAGTGTTGCAATGTCTGACCTTACCGCAACAGGGATCTATATGCGTTACTGGTTACCGGATATGCCGCAGTGGGTTCCAGCCTTTATCGTGTTACTGAGTTTAATGGCGTTAAATTTATTATCTGTAAAATTATTTGGAGAAATCGAGTTTTGGCTAGCACTGATTAAAATTTTAGCTATTGTTGCCTTGATTATTATTGGGGGTTATATGATCGTAACTCAAATGGATTTTGGAACACATCAAGCCAGTTTTAAAAACCTCTATCGTTTCGATGGTTTTTTCCCTAAAGGTTGGGTAGGGTTTATTCTAGCCTTCCAGTTAGCTGTTTTCTCATTTACCGGAGTCGAATTGGTCGGGTTAACTGCGGGTGAAACCAAAGATCCAGAAAAAGTATTGCCAAAAGCGATCAATAATATTCCTATTCGTATTTTATTGTTTTACATTGGATCGTTAGCGGTGATTATGAGTGTGCATCCTTGGAAAATGATTGATCCTTCAAAAAGTCCATTCGTGACTGTATTTTCGACAATCGGAATCGCTGGTGCGGCGACAATGGTCAATTTTGTTGTGATCAGTTCTTCAATTTCTGCATGCAATAGCGCGATTTTTAGTACAAGCCGAATGCTTTATGGTTTAGCTGAAAATAATCACGCTGGTACGCGTTTTGCCAAGGTCAACGAACGAAAAGTGCCAAGCAATGCGTTGTATTTATCTAGCGTTGTTATCGCGTTAACCGTCGTTTTAAATTATGTAATGCCCTCACATGTTTTTAACTTGATTGCTGGTATTTCTACAGCTTGTTTCTTATTCATCTGGGCGGTTATTTTAGTCTGTCATTTGCGCTATTTGAAGGTGACAAAAGAAACGAATGGAACAAGACCAAAGTTCAAATTACCATTTGGACGAATCGCCAATTATACTAGTTTAGTCTTTTTAGCTTTGATCGTGGTCATCTTAGGAATCTTACCGGATACGCGTATTTCGTTGATTATTACACCACTATGGTTTATTAGTCTTTACGTGATCTTTAACTTAAAATTCAAATCCGTATCGTTTGAACACAATCAAACGCTCAATGATCAAGAATAATTCAAAAGCGATGAGAAATCATCGCTTTTTTGGTACAGTAGAAAAAAGGAGGTTCTTTAATGGAAACTTTAACAGTAGATTTATTGCATCGTGTGATCACGAAACGTCCAGAAAATAGTCATAAAGGTACTTTTGGTCATATTGTTATTGTAGGTGGAAGTGCACAATACGGCGGAGCGGTGATGATGTGTGCAAAAAGTTGTATTTATAGTGGCGCTGGATTGGTCAGTGTCGCGACAGATCCACATAATCACGCAGCACTCCACGCTCAACTTCCCGAAGCGATGGTCTTAGATTGGCAAGATCAATCTCTCTTGTTCAATCAAATAAAAGCAGCAGATGTTGTCGTTATTGGACCTGGAATGGGTACTGATCCGTTAGAACAAACTAGATTATTAGAAATTTTAGCACGCCAAGAACAACAATTATTCGTAATCGATGGTTCAGCCATTACGATGTTAGCAAAAACACCCTATGCCTTTAACTATCCTGAACGCGTCGTCTTTACCCCACATCAAAAGGAATGGGAACGACTCAGCAAACTTCCTATCGACCAACAAACCGATCAGCTAAATAAACACTGCCAAGAACAGATGAACAGCACTGTAGTTGTCAAAAGTCATCGTACCACCATTTATTCGCCCACAAAAGATTATCAAAATCCCTTAGGTAACCCTGGTATGGCAACAGGTGGTATGGGCGATACGCTCGCTGGGATCATTGGCAGTTTTCTGGCACAATTTTCTCATGTTCCACTAAGCGAACGCGTTGCTGCAGCTGTTTTGATCCATAGTTATATTGGTGATCAACTTGCCAAAACTCAATATGTCGTATTGCCTACAGCCATTACAGCTTCTTTACCTGAAACAATGAAATTCTTCTCAGAAAATGAAGCTTTCTCAGCATTTTAAAAGCTTTTTCACTCTTTTTTTGATAGGCTTAGGTTAAAGGAGTGTTTTTATTGGATATTAAAATTTTATTGATGACGTTTTTCATCAACTTTTTCTACGTAACAATTAGTACGATTCGATTTATGCTAACGATGAAAGGCTACCGTCTAGTTGCTCCTTTACTTAGTATGATTGAAATTACGATTTATATTTTAGGACTCTCTCTTGTCTTAAATCGCTTAAGCAATCCACTGAATTTATTCGTCTATGCCTTAGGTTACGCAGTCGGTGTTAGTATTGGGATCAAAATCGAAGATCGTTTAGCACTTGGATATATTATGACAACTGTCATTTTACCAGCTGATACAGAAGAAGAAAAAGCTTTACCTAAAGTATTAAGAGATAATGGCTATGGCGTCACACAAAGTCATGCCGAAGGATTATCTGGTGAACGATTGGTATTGGAGATCTTATCTCCACGTAAAAATGAACGTGACTTGTATCAATTAATCAAATCAGTTGAAGAACGCGCCTTTATCATTACTTATGAACCTAAGTATATCTCAGGTGGATTCTGGACAAAAAAAGTACGCAAACGTCAAAAAAATACGTAAAAAAAGACTGGAGAAACTCTCCAGTCTTTTTTCTTATTCTACCGTAACAGCTTTCGCTAGATTACGTGGTTTATCGACATCATATCCACGATGTAGTGATGCATAATAAGCGATTAATTGAGTCGGTACGACCGTTACCAGTGGTGTCAAGAATTCATGAACATTTGCCATGACCAATTGATCGGATTCTTTTGCAAGGGCTTCGCTTGCAATCACAAATGTATTGGCTCCACGACTTTCCACTTCTTTCAGATTTCCACGTGTGTGTGGCCCTGTTAGCGTATCTGTAATCAATCCAAAAACAGGTGTACCTTCTTCAATCAAAGCAATCGTTCCATGCTTCAATTCACCTGCCGCAAATCCCTCTGTTTGGATATATGAGATTTCTTTTAATTTTAACGCAGCTTCCATTGCAACATAATAATCTGCACCACGTCCGATATAAAATGCATTGCGTGTTGTTTCAAGTAATTGTGCCATTGCTTGATCAATGACTTCTTTTTCATTAATGATCGTATCCATCGCATTGGCTGCTAATCCTAATTCGTGTACGATATCAAAATCACGCGCTTCTTGACGATCTAATTTCATCCCTAGTGCTTTTCCTAAAAGATTCATTAGCGTTACTTGCGCCGTATAAGCTTTTGTTGAGGCAACAGCAATCTCTGGACCTGCATGTAATAACAAGGTATACGTCGCTTCACGTGATAAAGTGGATCCGGCAACGTTTGTAATGGTTAACGCTGGTAAATTCAATTCGTTGACTTTCACTAATACTTGGCGACTATCTGCAGTTTCTCCACTTTGTGTCAAGAAAATAAAGAATGGGTGTTTAGATAACATCGGTAAACGATATCCTACTTCACTTGAAACATGAAGTTCTACTGGAATCCCTGTCATCGTTTCAATTGCATGCTTCGTTGCCCATCCAGCATTATAACTTGTCCCACAAGCAACCACATAAATACGGTCACTTTGACTCATATGAGTTAATAACGCATCATCAATCGTTGTTTGTCCGTCTTCTGTTACATAGGTTTGTGCTAGACGGCGTAATACAGCTGGTTGCTCATCGATTTCTTTTAGCATATAAAAAGGATACATGCCTTTTTCAGTATCTGAGGCATCTAGTTGGGTCACAAATGCTTCACGCGTAATTTCATGGCCCGCTTGATCTTCAATTTGAATACCATCTGCATGAACAAAGACCAATTCACCATCATTGATTTCAACGAAACGATCCGTCTGTGTCAACATAGCCATTGCATCACTACAAATAACATTAAATCCTTCACCTAATCCAATCAATAAAGGACTTTTATTTTTGGCAACATAGATCGTTTTACTATCTTCACTATCGATCAATGCAAATGCATAGGATCCTTTGATTTCTTTTAATGCACGACGAAACGCTTTTTTCGTAGTCATTCCTTCTTTTTCAGCAAAGTAAGCGACTAAATGAACTGCAATTTCAGTATCGGTTTCTCCAATAAAAGTATCTTCAGCTAAAAAGTTCGTTTTTAATTCATCAAAATTTTCAATCACGCCATTATGGACTAGTACAAATCGGCCTGATTCTGAAGTATGAGGGTGCGCATTGGTTTCGCTTGGAACTCCATGCGTTGCCCAACGTGTATGTCCGATTCCCATTGTCCCGTTGATTTCTTCTGTTAATTTATCTTTTAAGTTTTGAATTTTTCCTTTTGATTTTACTAAATGATTCGTTTTTCCATCCGCTAAAAAAATACCTGCTGAGTCGTACCCACGGTATTCTAATTTATCTAAACCATGTAATAAAATATCTTTTGTTTGTGGATTTCCGATTACTCCTACAATTCCGCACATCTGCAAAAAACCTTCTTTCATAATTGGTATACTCTATATTTATACCATAAAAAACTGTTTTTACAAGTTTTAAGACCAAATTTTCATTTTATTTTTTAAATTGGTATATATCATTAAAAAAGAGAACGCCTAAGCATTCTCTTTACTTTCTTCCATAATTTGATGGGTGAACCCTTCACCGATTACATTTTGTACTTCATTTACAATCACAAAGGCTTCAGGATCGATTCGATTGATGATTTTCGTAACCGCAAGCAACTGTGGACGACTAATGACAATATATAATACTGGGCGTTCTTGTTTCGAATAATATCCTTTTGCATCAAATACCGTAATACCACGTTGAATTTCTTGATCGATCGTATACGCAATTTCTTCGTGATGTTTGGAAATAATGGTTATAGCTTTTTTCGGATTGAACCCTTCTAATAAGTAATCCAATACCTTTGTTGACACATATAAAGAGACGATCGTTAGGATCATACTTTCGATCCCAATAACAAACACCGAGACCAATACCACTAAGATATCAATAAATAATAAGGCATAGCTGACGTTCCAACCTAAAAACTTGTTTAAGATCTTTGCCACGATCGCACTACCGGCTGTCGTACCATTTCCTAGCATAATCAATCCCATACCGATTCCCATTAAAAATCCAGCTGCTAATGCGGCTACGATTCGTTGATCTGTATAAAAATGCCAGTCATGCGTTAGATTTAAAAAGAAAGACATAAAAGCCATAGCTACCAATGTGTACAATACAGTAGCTCGATCTAAAAATTTCCAACCAATTAATAATAATACCCCATTTAGCGCTAAGTTCGTCCAAGCTGGTGCCCAGTGATAAAGATAGTATAAAATCATTGTGATCCCAGTTACTCCACCCTCACCAAGATCATTGCTAATCGCAAAATAATTAACAGAGACTGCAAAAATAAATGCGCCCAATAAAATTTGAATCAAGTTTCGTACAATACGTTTCATCTTATCCCCTCCAAAAATAACTATAAAAAAATAAGCAAGAGCACAGGCTCTTGCTTTGTTTGCATGGCGACGTCCTACTCTCACAAAGGGAAACCCTTCACTACAATCGGCGCTAAGAAGCTTAACTTCTGTGTTCGGCATGGGAACAGGTGTGTCCTTCTCGCTATCGCCACCACACTATGGTGAGCTTATTCACTCAAAACTGGATTGAAGTACTTCATCAAAACTCGTCGAGTTTTTCATTT
>NZ_ASWO01000007.1 GCF_000407605.1 Enterococcus sulfureus ATCC 49903
CACTAGAAGCTTTTCTTGGCAGTGTGACATCAGGAACTTCGGTACTATTATTTCCCTCCCCATCACAACTTGTCCTTGAAAGTGAAAGCATTTGACTCTCACTAAGACTTGTTGCTTGGACAGACATTTCCGATCGTCTGCATTCCTTAGCCTCCTGCGTCCCTCCATTGCTCAAACAAAAACAACGAGTACAGGAATATCAACCTGTTGTCCATCGCCTACGCCTGTCGGCCTCGGCTTAGGTCCCGACTAACCCTGGGCGGACGAGCCTTCCCCAGGAAACCTTAGTCATTCGGTGGACAGGATTCTCACCTGTCTTTCGCTACTCATACCGGCATTCTCACTTCTAAGCGCTCCAGTAGTCCTCACGGTCTACCTTCAACGCCCTTAGAACGCTCTCCTACCAGTGTACCAAAGGTACACTCCACAGCTTCGGTAATATGTTTAGCCCCGGTACATTTTCGGCGCAGGGTCACTCGACTAGTGAGCTATTACGCACTCTTTAAATGGTGGCTGCTTCTGAGCCAACATCCTAGTTGTCTGTGCAACCCCACATCCTTTTCCACTTAACATATATTTTGGGACCTTAGCTGGTGGTCTGGGCTGTTTCCCTTTCGACTATGGATCTTATCACTCACAGTCTGACTCCCGGATATAAATGAATGGCATTCGGAGTTTATCTGAATTCGGTAACCCGAGATGGGCCCCTAGTCCAAACAGTGCTCTACCTCCATCATTCTTAAATCCGAGGCTAGCCCTAAAGCTATTTCGGAGAGAACCAGCTATCTCCAAGTTCGATTGGAATTTCTCCGCTACCCACACCTCATCCCCGCACTTTTCAACGTACGTGGGTTCGGTCCTCCAGTGCGTTTTACCGCACCTTCAACCTGGACATGGGTAGATCACATGGTTTCGGGTCTACGACTACATACTAAAACGCCCTATTCAGACTCGCTTTCGCTACGGCTCCGCCTCTTCAGCTTAACCTCGCATGCAATCGTAACTCGCCGGTTCATTCTACAAAAGGCACGCCATCACCCATTAACGGGCTTTGACTTGTTGTAGGCACACGGTTTCAGGATCTATTTCACTCCCCTTCCGGGGTGCTTTTCACCTTTCCCTCACGGTACTGGTTCACTATCGGTCACTAGGGAGTATTTAGCCTTGGGAGATGGTCCTCCCGGATTCCGACGGAATTTCTCGTGTTCCGCCGTACTCAGGATCCTCCTAGGTGCATACCAAATTTCATCTACGGGGTTTTTACCCTCTTTGACTGACTTTTCCAAGTCATTCGACTATCTGATCGTACTACCATATTGGAGTCCTACAACCCCAAGATGCAAGCATCTTGGTTTGGGCTTTTCCCGTTTCGCTCGCCGCTACTCAGGGAATCGAATTTTCTTTCTCTTCCTGCAGGTACTTAGATGTTTCAGTTCTCTGCGTCTACCTCTAATCAGCTATGTATTCACTGAAAAGTAACATCCTATAAAAGATGCTGGGTTCCCCCATTCGGAAATCTCTGGATCATAGCTTACTTACAGCTCCCCAAAGCATATCGGTGTTAGTCCCGTCCTTCATCGGCTCCTAGTGCCAAGGCATCCACCGTGCGCCCTTATTCACTTAACCTTATCAACCTTACGGTTGGGTTTTAATCATTGTCTTCTAGCGATAGAAGATGATTAAGAAAAATAAGCAATTGAACGTATTAAAAAACTCATTCAACGCGGTGTTCTCGGTTTGTTTTGATTTCTTTACTTCAATATCCAGTTTTCAATGAACAAATTATTTGAGAGTAAACCTCTCAAAACTGAACAAAGTGGAAACGAACGTGTGTATTCCGTAATATTCCTTAGAAAGGAGGTGATCCAGCCGCACCTTCCGATACGGCTACCTTGTTACGACTTCACCCCAATCATCTATCCCACCTTAGGCGGCTGGCTCCAAAAGGTTACCTCACCGACTTCGGGTGTTACAAACTCTCGTGGTGTGACGGGCGGTGTGTACAAGGCCCGGGAACGTATTCACCGCGGCGTGCTGATCCGCGATTACTAGCGATTCCGGCTTCATGTAGGCGAGTTGCAGCCTACAATCCGAACTGAGAGAAACTTTAAGAGATTAGCTTAGCCTCGCGACTTCGCAACTCGTTGTATTTCCCATTGTAGCACGTGTGTAGCCCAGGTCATAAGGGGCATGATGATTTGACGTCATCCCCACCTTCCTCCGGTTTGTCACCGGCAGTCTCGCTAGAGTGCCCAACTAAATGATGGCAACTAACAATAAGGGTTGCGCTCGTTGCGGGACTTAACCCAACATCTCACGACACGAGCTGACGACAACCATGCACCACCTGTCACTTTGTCCCCGAAGGGAAAGCTCTATCTCTAGAGTGGTCAAAGGATGTCAAGACCTGGTAAGGTTCTTCGCGTTGCTTCGAATTAAACCACATGCTCCACCGCTTGTGCGGGCCCCCGTCAATTCCTTTGAGTTTCAACCTTGCGGTCGTACTCCCCAGGCGGAGTGCTTAATGCGTTAGCTGCAGCACTGAAGGGCGGAAACCCTCCAACACTTAGCACTCATCGTTTACGGCGTGGACTACCAGGGTATCTAATCCTGTTTGCTCCCCACGCTTTCGAGCCTCAGCGTCAGTTACAGACCAGAGAGTCGCCTTCGCCACTGGTGTTCCTCCATATATCTACGCATTTCACCGCTACACATGGAATTCCACTCTCCTCTTCTGCACTCAAGTTCTCCAGTTTCCAATGACCCTCCCCGGTTGAGCCGGGGGCTTTCACATCAGACTTAAAGAACCGCCTGCGCTCGCTTTACGCCCAATAAATCCGGACAACGCTTGCCACCTACGTATTACCGCGGCTGCTGGCACGTAGTTAGCCGTGGCTTTCTGGTTAGATACCGTCAAGGGATGAACATTTTACTCTCATCCTTGTTCTTCTCTAACAACAGAGTTTTACGATCCGAAAACCTTCTTCACTCACGCGGCGTTGCTCGGTCAGACTTTCGTCCATTGCCGAAGATTCCCTACTGCTGCCTCCCGTAGGAGTCTGGGCCGTGTCTCAGTCCCAGTGTGGCCGATCACCCTCTCAGGTCGGCTATGCATCGTTGCCTTGGTAGGCCATTACCCTACCAACTAGCTAATGCACCGCGGGTCCATCCATCAGTGACGCAAAAGCGCCTTTCATCACTCTACCATGCGGTAAACTGAATTATGCGGTATTAGCACCTGTTTCCAAGTGTTATCCCCCTCTGATGGGCAGGTTACCCACGTGTTACTCACCCGTTCGCCACTCCTCTTACTTGGTGAACCGAAGTTCGATAAGTAAGAAGCGTTCGACTTGCATGTATTAGGCACGCCGCCAGCGTTCGTCCTGAGCCAGGATCAAACTCTCATAAAAAATTTGAAACGATCTACGATCGTTAAGCTCTAAATTGACTTTGCTAGCAATAATTGCTTGCTGTTTTGTTTTGCTTCTATTAAATAGAAACACCTTACACTATTGGTTCGTTTGCTTGCTTTGTTCAGTTTTCAAAGGTCTACGTTGTTGTTTTAGCAACTCAATCATCATAACTTTTAAAACATAAAATGTCAACACTTTTTTTTAAAATGTTTTTTACTTTAATGCGTTATCGAATAGTTGTTTTGGCAACTTATATATAATAACATTCCATATAATTTAAGTCAACCCATAAGTGAAGAAATCTAAATTTCTTCACTTATTTTAGTTAATCCTGCGCTAAATATACTAAATGCGGTGGCATAAACTGATACTAAAGACGGATCTGGTTCGTATACGACTTGTTCTGTTGTATTCGTCGAAAAAATCGAATTTGCTAATAAATACGCTCCATAGGTTGGTTCATTATCTTCAGAATAACAAATTGGTGTCGAAAAAATCGCCGCACTTAAACGAATCAATTCGGGTTGTTGAAAAAAACCACCAGAAACTGAAATCAATTGCGGCTCTTGAATAAGCAATTGCTTGATAAAATTTAAATTAAACAAAATCCCCTCTACAGCTGCACGAACTAAATCGGCTTTTTCATGTTCCCATTTCAATCCTTGATAAGCTGCAGTAACATCTCCACTCCATAACGGTGCACGTTCCCCAAATAAGTACGGATAAAAAACTAATCGGTTCGCACCCGGCACGCTAGCCTTTAATAAAGTCGGTAACTGTTGGTAAAATTCTTCTTTAGAAGCACAAAAAATTTTAGCTAGCCATTCTAATACTTTTCCCCCATTATTAGTCGGGCCACCAATTACCCAGTATCCCGGCATTAAATAGTAACAAAAAAATCGTCCTAATGGATCAATCGTACGTTTTGTCGTCAGTACACGGATAGCACCACTGGTACCCAAAGTAACACTTACCGTACTTTTTGTGCTTACTTTTCCAGCTAAACTTGCTAGACATCCATCTGAAGAGCCGATCATTACTGTAATCGGTTCTGTATAGTCGCCTTGCAACTGTTCCGTCAATGAAAATGTATGTATGGTATCTGTGACTTGAGGAAATTGGCTTGACGTTAATTCTAGGTAATCTAGTGCTGATTCATCCCATCTAAATGTTTCCGTGTTAAATAATCCACTCGCTGAAGCATTTGAATAATCCGTGACCCATTCTCCAGTTAACCACTCCATTAGATATGCTTTTAAATCACTCCAAAAAGGCGTCATACAATACATATCAGATTGAGCTTCCTTGAAAAAAGCTAGTTTACAAAATGGCGACATTGGATGAATCGGTGTCCCTGTATGTTGATAAATAGTCAAAGCAAAATCTGTAGCTTTGATTTTTTTGGCACATTGACTTGCTTGTTGATCCGACCAAATATACATCTTTAACGTTTCTTGTTGCAAAGGAATCAACGTATGCATCGGTGTACTTAACACGATCGTTTTAAATTCAATACCTTTTAAACGACAAGCTTGCATCGCATGCCAAATAATTTCTTTGATCTGTTTTGGATCTTGATACGCGACGCCAGTTGGTTCAAATACCGTATCGACGTTTTCTTGATACGTCCATATGGATTTTCCGTTTTGATATACGACGATTTTAACCGCTGTTGTTCCAATATCTATTGTAAACTCCATGTTTTCCCACCTACTCTTCATATTTCCATCTGTTATAACTAGTATAGCAAATCTTACTTAGCTGTTTCTTATTTTCTCACAAACTCTTCATAGTAGAAAATCACTTTTGTACTGTTCTATTTAAAATCTTAAAGTAACCGTTAACATTAAGCTTAAAACGCAATTATATAATAGTTCAAGAATAAATCAATGGCAGAAAACTAACCAAAAAACGAGTTTTATTATGAATAAGAGAGCATTTTATCATATTTCTAATAAAAACTGCATTCTGATCCTAAAAAAATTGACTAGAATTCTTTATGTTCGTAAAATAACCCTTGTGCGAAAATTTAAAGGAGGGATAATTTTTGAATTATTCTAGAGAAGAAATGGTCAATAGCGTACCATCTAAAGGGTTCTTTGGCCACCCTCGCGGACTTGGTGTGTTATTTTTCATCGAGTTTTGGGAAAGATTTAGTTATTACGGCATGCGCGCAATTTTACTGTATTTTATGTACGATTCTGTTGCCAATGGTGGACTAGGCTTAGCGGAAACAACTGCTCAGTCTATTATGTCTTTGTATGGTGCATTAATTTTTATGACGTGTATCATCGGAGGTTGGTTAGCTGACCGGGTGTTTGGTTCACGAACAACACTTTTTTATGGTGCAGTATTGATTATGTTAGGGCACGTTTTTCTAGCACTCCCTTTTGGAGGCTTGGTAACCTTTTTAGCATCGATGTTGTTTATCATCATCGGAACTGGAATGTTAAAACCAAATATCTCGAATGTCGTAGGTGGTCTGTATGACAAAAATGACACACGTATGGATAATGGTTTTGTCATCTTTTATATGTCTGTTAATATGGGTGCGTTTATTTCGCCATTGATCGTTGGAAACTTACAAACTTCCTTTGGTTATCACGCAGGATTTAGCGCTGCTGCTTTTGGAATGTTTTTAGCATTGATTTTTTATATTCTATTTAATAAAAAAAATCTTGGATTAGTCGGCAAAGATATCCCAAATCCACTTGATGCACTTGAAAAGCGTCAATTTAAAAAGAACTTAGCGATTGTATTTGCTGTTGTAGTCGTGTTGTTAATCATTGGCTATTTCACAAACTTACTAACGTTTAATGTCTTTTCACTTGTCGTAACGGGTCTGGGAATCTTTTTACCATTCATTTATTTCTGGTCAATGTATAGTAGTAAAAAAACGACCACTGTTGAAAAATCACGCTTATTGTCTTACATCCCTCTCTTTTTATCTGCAGTGATGTTCTGGGCGATTCAAGAGCAAGGTTCTTCAATTTTGGGTGCGTTTATCGACAAAAACACACAACGTGATTTAAATCCGTTGTTAAATATCGACTATACGGTTCCAGCTGCCTTTTTCCAATCGATCAATCCACTCTTGATCGTACTCTTTGCTCCGATTATTTCTTGGTTCTGGCAAAGATTAGGCAATCGTGCACCTGCAACACCAATCAAATTTGCCATTGGTTTATTCTTAGCAGGAATTTCATTCTTAATGATGGTCATCCCAACTATGGGAATGGATAGTCAAACGTTGATCAATCCTTTATGGATCGTATTCTCGTTTGCCATTTGTGTTATCGGTGAATTGTGCTTGTCTCCAGTTGGATCAAGTGTTTCTGTTAAATTAGCCCCAAAAGCATTTGAATCTCAAATGATGTCATTATGGTTATTATCTTCTGCCACTGCACAAGGTGTGAATGCGCAGTTGGTTCGTTTATATGGCATTATGTCAAAATCAACTTATTTTGGTTTCTTAGGTGGGATCGCGATTGCATTAGCCGTAATCGTGTTTGTTCTAACCCCTTGGATGTCGAAAAAAATGCAAGGAATTAAATAAAAAAAGCATGACCAATTCAATTGGTCATGTTTTTTTTACTCTAATGCTTGAAGAAGATCAGCAATCAAATCATCTGCATGTTCAATCCCTACCGATAAGCGGAGGAGATCAGGTGTTAACCCATAAGATTCTCGCTCTGCTTGAGGAATATCTGCATGTGTTTGCGTTGTAGGATACGTGATTAAACTTTCGACACCACCTAAACTTTCTGCAAAAGAAATAATCGTCAGTCGCGCTAAAAATTCTTTGATCAACGTTTCTGATTGGAGTTTCAAGCTGATCATTGCTCCTTTGCCCGCATAAAATACTTCTTTGATTTTTTCATGTTCTGCTAAGGCCGTTACGATTTTTTTCGCATTCTCTTCTTGTTTATCAAAACGCAAGGATAAAGTTTTCAAACTACGAATAAACAACCAACAATCGAAATTGCTTAATGAAGGACCGATTGTATTGGCTAGATAAACTAAACGAGAGTCAAGATCAGGATGTTTGCTCACGATGACACCAGCTAAGATATCATTGTGCCCGGTTAAATATTTTGTTCCTGAATGGATGACAATATCCGCGCCTTCATCTAAAGGTTTTTGGCGTAATGGTGTTAAAAACGTATTGTCGACAATCAAATACGCATGATGCTTTTTAGCTAACTCGCTGACTTTTGCAATCGAGGTTTCATTCATTAATGGATTCGTCGGCGTTTCCAGAAAAATTGCTGCCACTTCATCTGTTAATTGTGCTTCTAAGTCTTCAACACGATCAAAATAATAAAATTTCGCGCGTTTTCTGGCTTCTAATTCCTTGAAAAACCGATAACTTCCTCCGTAAAGGTCGCGCGAGACAAAGAACGTTGATCCACTATCAAATAAATCAAAAACCAATGCGATAGCACTCATACCAGAGCTTGTAACAATAGCTTGCGTGCCATTTTCTAAGTTTGCTAGTCCTTCTTCTAAAATATCACGTGTTGGATTTTTGGTCCGTGTGTAATCATATCCCGTACTTTGGCCTAATTCTGGATGGGCAAAGGTCGTACTTAAATAAATTGGGGCACTGATTGCACCGGTTTGTGGATCTTTTCGATTTCCTAATTGTGCTAACTCGGTTTCAAATTGGACCATGCTCATCTCTCTCCTTTGATTGCAGCGATTAATTGACGAATTGCTTGGTGAATCAACTCGGGTTTCGTAGCTAAATTGATTCGAATGTACGTATCATATTCTTTAGCGAACCATTCCCCAAAATCAATAGCTAACTTTGCTTTTTCTTGAACCAGTGTTTTTACAGCTTCTCCATTCAGCACATCTGCTAAATTGATCCACATCAGATACGTTCCTTCTAAAGGACTGATTGCAATATCGGGAAATGCTGCTGTAAGTTCATTTCGGATGTATTGTTCATTTTCACGAACGATTTCTAAAAAAGTCGCCAACCATTCATCACTTTTTGTGTAAGCTGTTTTTGCGGCTACTTGACCTAAAACACTAAGTTCTGTTTGACGATGTGTGCTTGCCCAATGATCAAAAGCCTCTCGTAGTTGGACATTTGGAAACCACATATGAGCATTTAATAATCCTGCAAAATTAAACGTTTTAGAAGGCGCATTGCACACGATCAATTGCTCAAACTCTAACTCTTTAGCTACAGTCAATGCAGAGACAAATGGACGATTCGTTAAAATCAAATCTGAATGGATTTCATCTGAGATCACTAAGACATTGTAAGCTTTACATAGACTAAACAAGCGATGTAACTCCTCTTTGCGCCATACACGTCCTACTGGATTATGAGGGGAGCATAAGATAAATAGTTTAATCTCTTTTGTAGTAAATAATGCTTCTAATGCATTAAAATCCATGTAATAATGTTCATCTTTATTGACTAAAGGCGCTTGGATCAATTGGCGGTTTTGATCTTCAATTGCATGATAAAACGGATAATATACAGGTGGCTGGATCAAAATTTGATCAGATTCTTGTGTAAAACAGGCGATCAGATCATAAAGTGCTTGTACAACACCTGTTGAAAAACGTAACCACTCTTCTTTGACTTGTGTTTGTTCATGACGATCTAACCAACCTTGATAAGCTGTTACATAATCTTTTGGCGTTTTAGAATATCCAAAAATACCATGTTCAATCCGAGTGATCAACGCTTCTTTTACATGTTGGTCCGTCGAAAAATCAGAATCTGCTACCCATAAAGGTAAAAGATCCGCTTGACCAAATCGTTCTGATAAGGCATCCCATTTTAATGAATCACTGTTGTGTCGTTCTCGATAATAATTGTCAATAAACGTTTCCTTCTTCATCTAATTCCCCCTAATTTTCAGTCAATCGACACTCAACTTGTCCAATTTGCGTTTCGTCAAATGGTGTACGTTGATACGTGTCGTGTATCCAATTTAAAAAAAACAATGACGCATGTGATTGCCAAGTATTGATGACTCCTTTGTTTGGATCATCTTCTATAAAATAATGTTCTGGCTTTTTAGCTTTGCCAGTCATTAGATCTCGTTGGTATTCTTTCAATAATGTATCTGTCTCATATTCTAGATGACCGAATAAAAATAGATTTTTTTGATTTTTAGATGCGACAATAGCTGGACCCGTCTTGTGACTTGTCGCTAGCACATCTAGATCACTTTTTTGTAATGCTTGCTCATCGATTCCAGTAAAACGAGAATGTGGGCAATAAAATTGTTTCGAAAAGCCACGTAATGTCGGATGACCTTGCACGATCGTTTGCTCGAATACACCCAATAATTTTTCATGATAGCGGGTCTTCTTAATGTTATAGTGATGATACATCGCTGCTTGTGCCCCCCAACAAATATGCATCACAGAAGTACAATGAGTCTGACTCCACTCTAAAATATCACAAAGTTCATCCCAATAATCAATTTCTTCAAACGGCTTTTGTTCAATTGGCGCACCTGTAATAATCAACCCATCTAAATTTTCAGCTTTCATCTCAGCTGTTGTTGCATAAAACTTTGTTAAATGCGCTTGGCTCGTATGTTTACTAACATGATGGGTCATGCGTAATAGTCGAACATCGATTTGTAACGGACTCATTGAGAGCAATCGAAGCAATTGCGTCTCTGTTTGGATTTTGTCGGGCATTAAATTGATAATCCCGATCTTCATCGGACGAATATCTTGATGTTTTGCTTGTTGATCTTTAATTGCATAAATCGTTTCTTGTTTTAAGACTTTGGCTGCCGGTAAATCCTGAGCAATAATAATAGGCAAATAAGTCGCTCCTCTCTCCATAAAAAAAGCCCCTTTACCGTTAAACGGTAAAGGGACGAATATTCGTGGTACCACCCTAATTTGCACATAGCTGTGCCTCATTGGTCATGCGCATATAACGGACGCTCACCCGTTTATTTAGCTTGCACCAAATAAAAACTCCAAGTTCATCTTCATCTTTGCATCACGTCTCCTTTTTCAGCTACCGGAGTCTCTGTATCGCTTGCATTGGACTACTCTTCTCTTCTTCATTTTTTCTCATATGAATTTCATTTTATTATAATGGTTTTTATTGAAAAGTCAACGACTAAATCCATCCATACTGTCGACAAGCATATTCGATTCCATCTTCTGTATTGGCTTTGGTTACAAAATCAGCGCGCTCTTTCAACTCATCTACTGCATTTCCCATTGCGATACTAAACCAATCTGGATCAAACATCACCAGATCGTTCGTATCATCTCCAAAGACCACAACGTCGGCTAATGGAGCATTTAATTGTGCCATCAGTTGTCGAATTCCTTGATCTTTTTCATCGATTTGATACATTAAATACTCCGGCACATAATACAAACTAGGCAACACGTCTTTTGTGGTCAAGATCTGCTGACTTGTTTTGGGCAATGCGATATATAGTTTGTAAATCGTCTCCAATTGTTCAATATCCAATGTATCGTCTATACGATAAGTTGTCGGTTCTTGCCTTGGTCCTACTTGTGTGACAAAACGATCGTCTTTACTCACTACTTCTTGTGAGTCACTTAATGCAAATAAGACACCTAATCCAAGTTGTTCTGCCTCTTTGGCGATTTGTTTTGCTTTTTCTAAATCAAGTGGCCGATTACCTACTAATTGATCTTCAATCACAATTGCCCCACCCCCAGCGCAGACCATGTTGTGTAGTCCTAATGCTTCCATAATTGGACGAGCTTTATAATGTGCACGCCCAGTTGCAATCGCCACAAAATGACCGTTAGCTTGTAATTGATCTAATGTTCGTTTGGCACTAGGTATGACTTCATTTGTCACACGATCTGTCAAAGTACCATCAATATCAAAAAAGAAATATTTTTTTTGCATACGATTGACTCCTTTATTGTGCGGTTGCGTGTACTTTTTTCGTATAGTATTTTAAGAAAAATGGAGACATTAAGGTACTTAAAATAATAACAATCACAAATGGAGCATATAATTCATGTGGCACGATTCCGGCTTCATCACCTAATTGTAAAATGATCAAAGCCATCTCACCACGTGAAATCAAACCAGATCCAATCATTAAAGCCGAATGATTGTCAAATCCCACTATCCGACTGCCTAAATATCCACCTAGTAACTTACTAATAATGGCGACAATCAATAATACAATGATAAATACGATTTGTGTCCATAATTCATCAAACGTTACACTTAGTCCGATACTAACAAAAAAGACCGGAATAAATACACTATATCCTAATACTTCAACATTTTTAAATACAAGTTCTTTCACTTTCGTTTGGCCAACTGCGATTCCGGCAAAAAAAGCACCGATAACCGAACTTAACCCTACAAAATCAGCTAAATACGCCATACTTAAACATAAGACGACCGATGTGATCACCGTCGAACTTGTCGCAAACAACTTGCCACTTAATTCCATTAATTTATCAGCCATAAAACGGATCACAAAAAAGATCAAGCCAAAATAAAGGACTTGTTCAAGCAGCAACAACGGTAACGGTAAACTAGACGTGGACGTTCCACTTTGGAAAAACGGTAAACTCAAACTAAAGATCAAGACAACGGCAATATCATCTACCACCGAAGCACCTAAGATCGTTGCCCCTTCTTTTGTCTGTAAAGCTCGTAATTCTTTCAAGACCTCAACTGAAATACTCACCGACGTTGCCGCTAAGATCATTCCTGAAAAAAGCGCGACTTTCATTGAAAAGCCAAACCAAAAGGTACTAACTCCTCCTAATACGATCGGCAACAAGATCCCTAAAAACGCCACTAAAAATGCAGGTTTCGCATACTTTTTAAGTAACTGTAAATCACTTTCGATTCCAGCTAAAAACATCAATAATATGACGCCTAATTCTGAAAATTCATGTAAAATTTCAGTATTTTTTAATAAATGTAACCCTCCACTCCCTAATACGATACCGACTAATAACTGTCCTACTACTGCAGGAACGCCAATTCTTCTTGAAAAATGTGACACAAGTGTCGTCGTAATCAAAATCAAACACAAACTACCAATAAATGCCATTGTTTCTCCTCCTTATGTATATTAAGGCAAAAAAAGCGTAGACTAAAGGCGATTTCTCCGCCCCTGAAGAAACACACCTTGAAAGCCTACGCCCAACCCTTGTTTGTTTATACTCAAAAAATAGTATAACAAAAATCAACGAGCTTGACACTTATAGTTGTTCAAAAATTTGTTGACTAAATTCACTTAAACTTACTTCTTTTGCCTCTTCTAATTGAGAAGCAAAATCAAATGTTACGGATTTTGATGCGATGGCGTGTTCGATCGCGTGCTCGATTCGATCGGCTACATCATGCCATCCAATATAGCGAAACATTAAAACACCGGATAGAAGCACTGAACATGGATTCACTTTATTTTTACCGGCAAATTTTGGAGCGGTTCCATGTGTTGCTTCAAAAATTGCGTGTCCTGTTTGAAGATTAATATTCGCTCCAGGTGAAATCCCTACACCACCAACTTGTGCAGCAAGTGCATCTGAAATATAATCGCCATTTAGATTCATTGTAGCGATAACTTGATGCTCTTTAGGTCTGGCGATAATTTCTTCTAAGAAAATATCAGCAATACAGTCTTTGACGATCAATTTTTGCTCATGTTGCGCTTTTTTTAACGCTTGTTTTGCGGCTTCTTCTCCAAGTTGTGTTTTGATCGTATCAAAGGTCGTATAGGTGAAGGTTTGATCGGCAAATTCTTCATTTGCGACTTCATACCCCCATTTTTTAAATCCACCTTCTGTAAATTTCATGATATTGCCTTTATGAACTAATGTTAAAAATTGTTTTTTATTTTCTAACGCATATTCAATCGCCGCGCGCACGAGTCGTTTGCTTCCTTCACTTGAGATTGGTTTGATGCCAATCGCACTAGTTTCAGGAAAACGGATCGTGGTGATCTTAAATTCTTCTGCTAAAAATGTGATCAATTTTTGAGCTTCAACACTTTGGGCAGCAAACTCGATCCCAGCATAGATATCTTCTGTATTTTCACGAAAAACGACCATATCCGTCCACTCTGGATGCTTGACAGGAGAAGGGACACCTTTAAAATAGCGCACTGGACGCATACAGACATATAGATCAAGCGTTTGCCGTAATGTAACGTTTAATGAACGAATTCCTTCCCCAATAGGCGTTGTCAACGGACCTTTGATTGCTACAAGCGATTCTTTTATCGCTTCTAGTGTTTCTTCTGGCAAATAGGATCCGGTTTGTTCAAATGCCGCTTGTCCAGCCAATAGTTCTCGCCAAGCAACAGCTTTATTTCCTTGATACGTCAGGTACACTGCCTGATCGAAAATCCGTTGTGCTTGTTCCCAAATTTCTGGACCAATGCCATCCCCTTTAATAAATGGAATACTAGGAAAATCTGGAACACAAAGTCCAGCTTCTTCCATTTTAATTACCTCATGCATACAACTTCCCTACTCTTTCTTCAATGTTTTGATAGCGTTGGTTAAATTCTCCTTTATATAACGAACGCGGGCGAATCAAACGGTTGGCCTTTTTTTGTTCTGCAATGTGTGCTAACCATCCAGATACACGGCTCATTGCAAAAATTAACGTAAATAAATCTTTGTCGATCCCTAATACGTGATAGACAGTTGCCGAATAAAAATCCACATTTGGAATCAAACCTTTTTCTTGGCGGATTACTTGTTCCACTTCTTCAGATAACGTGTACCATTGGCTATTGATCGTATCGAGAGTCATCGTGTTTGCCATTTCTTTTAAGTAAATCTGTCTGGGATCCACTGTCGTATAAACACGATGGCCAAATCCCATAATTTTTTCTTTAGAGTCTAATTTTTCTAAAATATACGTTTTTGCATTCCCCATTTCCGCGATTTCTTCCAACATGTCAAATACACGTTCATTGGCCCCTCCATGTAAACTGCCTTTTAACGTACCGATCGCTGTTGTAACACAAGAATAGGTATCCGATAACGTCGACGCACATACACGTGCTGCAAATGTCGACGCATTTAATTCATGATCGGCATGTAACACTAACGCACGATTTAACGCTTTAACGTCGATTTCTCTTGGAATCTCTCCAGTTAACATATATAAAAAATTAGCAGCTAAGCTTAATTTTGGATTGGGCTCAATTGGATCCAATCCTTTACGTAACCGACAAAAACTCGCAATGATCGTTGGGATTTTTGCTTGTAATGCAAGACTTTGACGGTATACGGCTGCATCGTCTGTCTGCTCTGCTTCTTTATCAAATACCCCTAATAACGACACTGTGCTTCGCAATACGCTCATGGGATGAAGATTTTGACGGCATTGGATACGCAAACAAGATTCCACCGCTTCTCCGATAGCATATTGCGCACGTAAAGTCGTTAAAAATGTTTGATATTCTATTGTATTCGGTAAATGGCCATTCCAAAGCAAAAAGACAACTTCTTCAAATTCAGCATCTTGTTGCATAAACTCATCAATATCGTATCCAAAATAACTTAAGCGATCCTCATGAATCGCACTAATAAAGGTATCGCACGCGACTGTATTCGCTAAACCTGCTGTAGTCATCTTTTTTCCTCCTTAGTGTGAATGAATCTGCTTGGCTTCCGCAATTTTTTTACGAACCACCATTGGTAAAATCCCCTGATTCTGGTAGTAACGAATGTCTGCTTGTGAATCAAAGCGAACGGTTACTTGAAAAGTAATTTCACGATCGTCCTTTGTTGCTGTCACATCGATCACATCATGGACACCTGTACCTTCTGTCAATTGGACTGTAAATCGCTCACTACCATCTAATCCAAGTGTTTCCGCAGTTTGACCAGGTAAAAATTCTAAAGGCAATACTCCCATCATCACTAAATTTGATCGATGAATTCGTTCATAACTTTCGGCAATTACCGCTTTGACACCTAATAAATACGTTCCTTTTGCTGCCCAGTCTCTAGAAGAACCCATCCCATAATCTTTCCCCGCTAAAATAATCAATCCTGTTTGCTCTTCTTTATACCGCATCGCCGCATCATAGATCGATAAGACTTCACCGGTTTTTGCATAGATCGTTTGTCCTCCTTCGATTCCTGGGACTAATTGATTTTTGATACGAATATTGGCAAATGTGCCTCGCATCATGACTTCGTGATGGCCACGTCTTGATCCATAAGAATTAAATTCTCGCAAAGTGACGCCTCTCGATTTTAAATAGCGGCCAGCGGGTACCTTGCTTGAGATCGCTCCAGCTGGTGAAATATGATCGGTTGTCACAGAATCACCAAATTTGGCTAATACTGCAAGATTTTCTAAGGGTGCTAATGGTACAAGTGTTTCACTCATTTGTTCGAAATAAGGTGGATTGGCAATATAGGTAGACTCTTCGTCCCAAGAATAGATCGGATCATCACTTACTGTGATTTGGTTCCATACTTCATTAGCATCAAACACTTTTGCATAATGGGTTTGATAGAGCTCTGGTGTTACGAATGCTTTGACCGTTTGATCGATTTCTTCTTTGGTAGGCCAAATATCTTGTAAATAAACAGCTTGACCATTTGCTTGTCCTAATGGTTCTTTCGTTAGATCTTTATTCACACTTCCAGCTAAAGCATATGCAATCACAAGTGGTGGAGAAGCTAAATAATTGGCTTTGACTTGCGGATGGATTCGTCCTTCAAAATTTCGATTCCCACTTAATACGGCAGATACGATCATTTCTTCATCTATAATAGTTTGTGCTAGTTGTTCATCGATCGGTCCTGAGTTACCGATACATGTCGTACATCCATAGCCTACAACAGCAAAACCTAATTGTTCTAAATAAGGAAGTAAACCTGAAGCTTGTAAATATGCGGTAACGACTTGGGAACCTGGTGCTAGTGAGGTTTTTACTTTTTTAGAAACAGTCAGGCCTTTTTCAACGGCATGTTTGGCTAATAATCCAGCTGCTAACATGACATAAGGATTTGATGTATTGGTACAACTCGTAATGGCCGCAAGTACAAGATCACCCGTTTGCAATCGTTCTTCTTTCCCCTCTACTACAACCGTCGTTGCTTTAGAGATCACGTCTTTTGTTAAACCAAAGCCTTGCGGTCCTTCTGGATTGGTTAGCGATGCTTGAAATTGTTGTTTCATTTGCGGAAGTACAACTAGATCTTGCGGTCGTTTTGGACCGGCTAAACTTGTCGTTACACAAGATAGATCCACTTCGACGATCGTCGTATAGTCACGTGTTGTCTCTTCATAATACAAATCATTTTGTTTGAGATACGCACTCGTTAACTCGATTTGTTCTTGTGAACGCCCAGTTAACTTCATATAGCGTAACGTTTCATCATCTACTGGAAAATAGCCACATGTTGCTCCATATTCTGGCGCCATATTGGCAATCGTTGCCCGATCAGCTAAAGACAATTCGCGCATTCCCGGACCGAAAAATTCTACAAATTTTCCAACAACCTTTGTTTCGCGTAAGATTTTTGTAATTTCAAGTGCAATATCTGTAGCGGTAGCTCCGATCGCTGTTTTTCCAGTTAGATAGACTCCCACTACTTCTGGAACTGGAAAATAAGAAGGTTCACCTAACATTGCAGCTTCTGCTTCAATTCCCCCAACACCCCAACCTAACACGCCTAAACCGTTGATCATGGTCGTATGTGAATCTGTTCCTAATACACTATCTGGATAAACAATCGTCTGCTCAGCTTGAATTTTTGTTACTACAACGTCAGATAAATACTCAATATTTACTTGATGGATGATACCTGTTGCAGGAGGGATCACTCGGTAATGATCGAAAGCCGTTTGTGCCCACTTTAAAAATTCATAGCGTTCTTCATTACGTTGAAATTCAAGTGCGATATTCGCAGCTAAAGCTTCAACACTTCCCGCCTTATCTACCTGAACGGAATGATCAATCACTAAATCAACTGGAATTTCTGGATTCACTTGTTCGGCTTTCCCACCTAATTTTACGATAGCTTCTCGCATCGAAGCTAAGTCAACAATGACCGGTACTCCTGTAAAATCTTGTAAAATCACACGTGTTGGTTTAAAAGGGATCTCTCCTTTAGGTTGTTTCGCGTCATAGCTCACTAGATTTTTTATATGTTGTGTGGTAATGTCCACCTCATCTGCTTGTCGAACAAGAGATTCTAGTAATAAACGAATCACATAAGGTAAGCGTGTAATCGAATAGCCGTATGTATTGGCAACTTCATGTAAGTCAAAAAGCGTATATTCTTTCTCATTTACCGTAAAGGGCCGTAAGTACTTTGTTTGTGTGTGTTGCATGTAAAAAAACCTCCCATCTGATGATTCAATGTATTGATTATATCGGGGTTTTTTCTCATTGTAAATTCATGTAATTTTAATTTTATTCTAAAATTACAGATTAGCGTATTGTTTTTCCTACTCTGCCGTGAGATAGACTGACTAAAAATATCTCGAAATTCTTTTTTAGGACTTTCACTTTAATGTGAGTTCGTATTTTGACGATTTATTTATTTTTATTCTCTTTGTCAACCATTAGATTAGAAAAAGCACGTATCCTACAAAAGAATACGTGCTTTTTCGACGATTTAGTTTAATTTATTTAGGTAGACGAACTCAATCTACTGTTTTATGCTCCATTTGTCTGATCATTACATCTAACACGGCTTTTGATTCATTTGCACCAAATAATGGACTACCTGGTTCTAACATTACTCCTTGTTCAAGGGTAGCTAACGCATAAGGATCAAAGCCAAGCTGTTTGATCAACTCTTCAATCTCTGGGACGATATGAGGGTGATCTGTGGCGTAGGCAATCGCTTTTTTATGCTCTTTAGTTGTTGCTTCAGCAGCTAAATCATGATAGCCCATATGGTTAAATGCCTTCACAACGAATGCTTCAGGTAATTTATTTTGAACGGTCACTGAAGAGTTTCGATAATGTGCTTCCTGATCTTTTCCATCGATTTCCCACCAAAAATTCATCGCATCAAGAACTGTTTTTTCCTTAAATTGAGTCAATATGGAATCAGGAAGTGCCAAAAAGCGACTCAAAGGCAATGCCAATATAATAGTAGAAAACTGTTCGATTAATTCAGTGGTTGTATATGCTTTTGCACCTGGCGCTAACACTTCGACTGTTAATTCGATAGCTTGCGCAGGACGTGAACTTGAAATTCCCACATCATAACCTGCATCCAGTGCTAATTTTGCTAAGGCTAATCCTAATTTCCCAGCACCTATAATCCCAATTTTTTTCATATTATCCTTCTTTCAGTAATTCTTTTACTCTTGGAATGACTTCTTTTCCATATAGTTCAATCGTCTGCATACGAGCCTCAATCGTTTGTCCACCCGCTCCATACACTAGATCAAAGCGTTTGACACCAACTTCTTTCATTGTACGTGCTATTTTTTGTGCCACAGTTTCTGGATCGCCCACATAATAAGAACCATATTCAACTTCAGCCATAAACTGCTCGCGACTCATTGCACCCCAGCCACGTTCACGTCCCAATTGATCCATCATTTGTTTAATATAGGTCCACGCGATTTCTTGTGCTTCTTCATTCGTTTTAGCAATTACTCCGTGAGAATGCATGCCAATCGGCAAGGCAGGTTGTTGAAACTGTGCAGCTGCTTTTTGATACAATTCTACGTAAGGCGCAAATCGTTTGGGTTCTCCGCCAATGATCGCCAGCATCACTGGAAATCCGTAGCGCGCCGCTCGAACAATCGATTCTGGTGTTCCACCTACGCCAATATAAGTCGTTAACGTACGGTTATTTTCCATTTTAGGATACACTTGCGCTTTGTTTAAAGACTGTGTTAATTTCCCTTCCCACGTTACACTTTCTTTTGTTGTGAGTTCATGGTACAACGCTAATTTTTCTTCAAATAATTCATTGTATTGTTGAAGATCATACCCAAACAAAGGGAACGATTCCGTAAATGAACCTCGACCTAGCATGACTTGCGCGCGCCCATTTGATAAGGCATCTAATGTAGCAAAACGTTCATATACGCGTACTGGATCATCTGAACTCAAAACTGTTACCCCTGTACTTAATTTGATTGTTTCTGTGACTGTTGCCAAAGCACCAAGAACGATCTCTGGACTAGAAATCGCATACTCTTTACGATGATGCTCTCCTATTGCTAAAATATCTACACCCACTTGATCGGCTAATCGTCCTTCCTCAATCGTCAAACGTAGTGCTTCAGCATCTGAAACCCGTTGCTGATTACGGTATGGAATATCTCCAAACGTGTCTAAGCCAAATTCATAAGTTGTCATCTGTATCCTCCATCGTCTTTTTTTACTACTATAACAAGAGAACCACAAAAATACGATTATTTTGCTTACAAAAAATAAGTAAAAAAACAGTACCTTGAGTGAATCAAGGTACTGTTTCCTATTAATTCATATTTAAAATCCACATAAAGCCAACAAAAACAAAGAATAAGGCGTACATGATTGGCGAAACTTCTTTCCCACGTTTTGCCGCGATCATCGTGATTGGATAAAAAATAAATCCTAAGGCAATTCCATCTGAGATACTATACGTCAGCGGCATCCCAACTAAAATCAAGAAGGCTGGAATTGCAATTTCTAGATGTTCCCAGTCGATTTCTTTTAACGAATGGGCCATCATCACACCTACCACGATCAAAGCTGGTGCAGTGACTTGTGGCGTTACGATTCCTAATAAAGGAGAGAAAAATAATCCAAACAAGAATAAAACACCGGTAACCACAGCAGTTAACCCTGAGCGCCCTCCAACTGCAATCCCAGCAGAAGATTCAACATACGCACCCACAGGAGAGGTTCCAAATAAAGAGCCCGCTAACATCGCCGTTGAATCAGAAGCCAATGCTTTTCCAACCCGTGGCATTTCATTATTTTTCATAAATCCAGCTTGATTTGCTAATCCGACAAGAGTCCCTGCTGTATCGAAAAATGTGACCAATAAAAAGGTCAACACTACGACCCAAAGCTGAACAGAATTAATGTCTCCAATATGCTTTGCCGCAACAAGAAATGTTGGTTTCAAACTTGGAGCCGCTGCTACGATACCTGTAGGTTTTTGAATCAATCCTGTAAGTAATCCTAAAACAGTCGTTGCGGCCATCCCAATAAACACACTTCCTGGAACTTTACGGATCAATAAAATTGCCGTGACAGTCAATCCAAAAATCGTTAACCAAGTCGTCCCAATAGATAATGAACCTAATGAAACTAAAGTCGATTCATCGGCAACAATGATCCCACCTTGATTTAATCCTAAGAAAGCAATAAACAAGCCAATTCCACCCGAAATTGCAAATTTTAAATCTTTAGGGATTGCATTGATAATCAATTCACGCAATTTTAATACTGTAATCAACATAAACAATAGTGAAGCGACAAATACACCTGCTAAGGCCGTTTGCCAAGGAATCTTCATTCCGATACACACTGAATAAGCAAAAAATGCATTGATTCCTAATGCTGGAGCGGTTGCGATTGGATATTTTGCATAAACTCCCATCAAAATACTTCCGATAGCACTCGCTAAGGCTGTAGCCGTAAATACCGCTCCTTCATCCATTCCTGAAGCGCCGAGTACGCTAGGATTCACAAATAAGATATAGACCATTGAAATAAATGTCGTAAATCCTGCTACGACCTCTGTACGAATCGTAGTATGAAGTGCAGATAAGCCAAAATACTGCGATACTTTTTCTTTCACTACTAAAAATCCCCCTAAATGCGAACAATATTGTTAGAATCGTTCCTATTCTTTTCTTTTTCTATAACCTGGTTTATCATATACTATAGGGCTATAAATGTAAATGTAAACCTGAAAAACCAATGAAAAACAATTAAAAATGTTTGTAATTTATTACAAAAAGCGCTACTCTAGTAAAGGCAAATCAGTTTTAGGAGGAATTATTGATGTTAGAAAAAGAACTATATAAGAAATTATTTTCAGAATCATTCTCATTACCTGTTCAAGTAAATTACTGGGATCATACTTCTGAGCGTTACGGCAATCTAGAAGGTGAACCTGAAATTACCATTACATTCAATCAAATGATTCCAATCAAAGAAATCACTAAAAATGCTTCATTGACATTAGGTGAAGCCTATATGGACAAAAAAATCGAAATCGAGGGTAGTATTCAGGAATTAGTTGCAGATGCCTATAAACAAGCAGGCAGTTTCCTACGCTCAAAAAGTTATATCAAATGGTTACCTAAATTAGCACGTCATACAAAAAAACAAAATAAAGAAGACATTCATTCGCATTATGATTTAGGAAATGAGTTTTATGAACTTTGGTTAGATCAGACACTTACGTATTCTTGTGCGTATTTTGAGACACCAGAAGATACATTGGAACAAGCACAAATGAATAAAGTTCGTCATATTCTAAATAAATTATTTATTAAAGAAGGCGATAGTTTATTAGATATTGGTTGTGGCTGGGGTACATTGATGTTCACTGCAATCAAAGAATATGGTGTGCACGCAACAGGAATCACATTAAGCGAGGAACAATATCGTTTTATTACGGATAAAATCAAAGCAGAAGGTTTAGAAGACAAATGCACGGTTTTATTAAAAGATTATCGTGAAGTCAAAAACTTAGAATTTGATCATATTACTAGTGTAGGCATGTTCGAACACGTCGGAGAAGATAGTTTAGAAGAATATTTTGCTGTAGTCAAACGACTATTAAAACCTAAAGGAACTGCTTTGATTCATGGAATCAGCCGTCAACAAGGTGGCGCAACAAATGCATGGATCAATCAATATATTTTCCCAGGAGGCTATATCCCAGGTATTGCTGAGCTTGCAACACATATGCAAACAAACGATTTACAACTAATCGATTTAGAAAGCTTGCGTCGTGACTATCAATTGACACTCGAGCATTGGACGAAAAATTTCCATGCTGTAAAAGACCAAGTACTGTCTGTTGCAGATGAACGCTTCTACCGCATGTGGGATCTTTATCTACAAGCTTGTGCGGCATCGTTTGAATCAAGTAATATCGATGTTGTGCAATACCTTTTGGTTCATCCAGGTAACAATACGATTCCAATGCACCGTTACGTTGGACATTAAAAAAGAGGCTGTGACAGAAATCTGTCACAGCCCTTTTTTATGCTAATCCTAAGTTTCCTCGTAGCGTATTGTGTGTGTACGCTGTTTTATAGATCCCTTTTTTCTGTAAAATCGGTACCACTTCTGTTATAAAACGTTCAAATGCATGAGGATAGTCGCCGCCAATAATAAAACCATCTACTGCACCTTGAACAAACCATTCTTCAATCAAATCCGCAACGTGTTCTTTTGTTCCCATAAATAATGGTCGTGGTAAGGCTTGTTCAATCGCCACTTGACGTAGCGTAAGATTTTGATCTTTAGCTTCTTGTTTGATCTTATCCGTAGTACTACGAAAAGCCTCTTTTCCAATATCTCCAAGTTCTGGGAATGGTTCATCTAATGGATATTGATGAAAATCGTGATCATCAAAGTAACGTGCAAGATAATTCAACGCATGCTCGATTGGAATCAATTGCGCAACGGCGTCATATTGTGCTTGTGCATCTTCTAGCGTATCCCCAATAATCGGTGAAATCCCAGGAAGAACGAGCGCTTTACGCTTGAATGTAGCCGTTTGGCGAGCGATATCATCATAAAATTCGCGCATGCTTTGAATCGATCCACTATGGGTAAAGATCGCTTCTGCATGTTTAGCTGCAAATGCTTTTCCTTTATCTGAAGCACCTGCTTGGAAAATCACTGGCTCTCCTTGGGGCGATCGACCAATATTTAAAGGACCGGCAACTTGGAAATACGTCCCTTGATAATCTAGACGATGCATTTTCTCAAAATCAACATATTGACCTGTTTGTTTATTTCGAACAAACGCCTCTTCTTCAAATGAACGCCATAATCCTTGAACGACTTCTAAATGCTCTTTTGCAATCTCATAGCGCTCGTCATGTGGAGGTAGCGTGCGATTATTATAATTTTTCGCAGCCCCTGCTTGAGGGGATGTTACGACATTCCATCCAGCCCGACCTTGACTTAAATGATCCAAAGACATGAGTTGACGGGCTAATGTAAATGGATCTGTATAAGTTGAAGAGAACGTTCCGACTAGCCCAATATTTTCAGTCACTTGCGCCAAAGATGCCAATAACGTAATGGGTTCGAATCGATTTAAAAAATGAGGGATCGACGCTTCTGAAATAAATAAACCATCGGCAATAAATACAAAATCGAAAAAAGCTTTCTCTGCTAATTGCGCACGTGTTTTGTAAAAATCAAAATTCGTGCTAGCTGTTGCATCGATATCCGGATGGCGCCAACCATCTGTCGTACTTCCGATCCCATGTAAGATGGCACCTAAATGTAATGTTTTGCTCATGCCACTACCTCTTGATGTGCCTGGATTTCTTTGATCACATCTTCTAACTCTAAACTTGTTACTCCAGTAAATTGTGTGCTTCCATTTTTGGCGATTTCCACGACAGGAACGTAACTCACCCCGTATTTCGTTTGTAAAATCGAACGAAAGGCATCTTGATACGTCACATCCACAACTTGATATTCCAATTGTGCTGTTGCAAAATAGTCTTTCAATGTTTGACAATAATGACACCCTTCTTTTGCCCATAATACAATAGTTGGTTGACTCATAAAAAAACGCCCCTTTTTAATTCGATTTTTGTTGCAAGATAGTCGATCAATTGCTCTTTTTGCGCATAAGGTTGATGCGGTGTATGAAGAACAAGATCTGTGATTTGATAATATTCTGTAAATTCTTGTAGCGCTTTTGCTAACGTCTCTTTCGTGCCTACAATTGCTCCGATTGATTTCATTTCAATCCAAGTCTCTTCACTTTGACTGGCTTGATACGCTTTTGCACTAGTCTCATCAGCAAAATTCAGACGTTTTCCCGAAATAAAATGAACGGTGTATGAAGCCAATTGTTCTAGATATGCTCTTTTTTCTACTTCAGAAGACACTAACGCCACCGTTACAGCCACCATAAATCGTTGTGCACTACCTTTTTGAAAAGCCGATTTGATCGTATGTAATGCATCACGATCTCCATTAGCAAAAAAAGGATAAATCATACCAGAAGTCGTTTCGTGAGCCAAAGCTACACTTTCTAAACTTCCTCCCAATAACACCATTTCTGGTTTTGTATCAATTACTGGTTGTAATGTGATCGTCTCATAATAAGGATGTTCTGGTGGTAGCTCATCACGAATCAACCCAACGAACTCACGATATTTTTCATCAAATGGCCGTTCTTTTTGAAATGCATCTCTTTGTAAAACCTTAACGACTTGATCATTTCCACCTTGTGCTTTTCCGACACCTACAATCACGCGATCTGGTGCTAAATTAGCTAGTACATCGATATTTTCTGCCACTTTATACGGAACAAAGTGTTGCAACATGACGCCTGCACTACCAATTTTGATGGTAGAAGTCGCCGCTAATAAATACCCCATTAACACTTCAGGACTAACACCAGCCATTTGATCGATCAAGTGGTGTTCAGATACATAAAAAGCATCAAAGCCTAACTGATCCGCTTTTTTTGCATAACTGACAGTTTTAGCTAATGTCGATTGAGCAGTTTCCTCTTCATAGACGATACTTTGATCCAATAACCCGATACGCATTATACAAAGACCTCCTCAAATAAGTTCGGACGTGTTCGTGCCAAAAATTGTTTCGTTCGTGCTTCTTTAGGAGATTCAAACACTTCTTTTGGTGTTCCTTGTTCCACGATTTGTCCATGCTCCATAAAAATCACACGATCAGCCACTTCATAAGCAAATTGCATTTCATGAGTCACGATGATCAACGTACTTTCTTGATGTGCTAGTGATTTGATCACAGCTAGTGTCTCTCCAACTAGCTCTGGATCGAGTGCACTTGTCGGTTCATCGAATAAGATAATTTCTGGTTTTAATGCCAATGCGCGTGCAATCCCCACACGCTGCTGTTGTCCTCCAGATAATTGAGCTGGATAATGTGTGAGCTTATCTGCTAATCCTACTTGCGTTAACAGAGCCGTTCCTAGTAAAATAGCTTCTGCTTTTGGCATTTTTTGAACCATTATTAATCCTTCAATCACGTTTTCTAATGCCGTTTTATGTGCAAATAATGCATATTGCTGAAATACCATCGCGGTTTGTCTACGCCATGCTAAAATTTCCTGTTTCGTAGCTTTTTTGGCATCGATCACTTGATCGTTTAGTGCTAAAGTTCCTGCATCTGCTTGTTCTAAAAAATTCAAACAACGTAAGAACGTAGTTTTCCCAGAACCACTTGGGCCTAAAATGACTACGACTTCACCTTTTTGAATCGTGATATCTACTTTATCTAAAATCACTTGTTTACCAAAACGTTTTTGTAGTTGTGTGATCGTTAACATCAAATTCCCCCTCGTTTAGCTAGTGGGCGTCGTTCTAGGAAAAAGCCCATTTGTTCAATGATGATCGCTAAAATCCAATAAATGACTGCAGCTGCAATATACGCTTCTAAAAACGTATAACTTGTCGTTGCAGTGATCAGTGAACCACTCAAAATATCGACGACAGAAACGATAGAAGCTAATGCCGACAACTTTAACAATACGATCCATTGATTACATAAAAGTGGTAACGATTGAAACCATAACTGCGGTAAGATAATGCGCCTAATCGTTTGTCTAGTCGTCAATCCAATCGAGGCTGCTGCATCGAGTTGAGTTCGATCAAATTGAAGTAGCAATCCACGAAAAACTTCTGTCAGTTGGATCGTAGCGTAACCACTTAAGATCACAATAATCAAATATTCACGGTTGATATCTTTAAAACGAATCGGAAACTGCAACGCGACAGCAAGTTGATCAAACCAATCAGAAAATACGAGATAGGCTACAATCAAAACGAGCACCACAGGAATCCCTTTAAGAATTGGAAAAATAATTTTTAAAAAATGGGAAAAAAAGCGAATATTATAAAACCGGATCAAAGCAAATCCTAAGCCCAAAACACTACCGATCACTAGTGGAATAAAAGATAGACGTAATGTGACTGGAAGGTACATGATTCCTTTTTGGAGCGCTTGAATAATGGCATGGTAGTCCATACTTGTCACCTACTTTTTATTTTGTATAATCTGCACCTAAAATTTTCTTCGATAACTCACTTAATTTTCCTTCATCAATCAATTCTTGGAGTGCTTTGTCTACCTTATCGGCCAATTCTTGATCGCCTTTTTTGAAGACAAAATACGTTTTCGATTCATTGATTGGTTTTGTATTGGTTACAAGTTCAGCTGAAAATTCTTTATTTAATTTATCCACATCATATTTCGTCAACAACGCAGCATCCGCGGTTCCATTTTGTAATCCTTTGACCAATACTTCTTGTGTAGCTTCGTTATAGACGATATCGATTTTCGTACTATGATTTTGATTGTATTGCTCTAATAGATACGCTGCATTTGACCCAGGTGAAGTAAAGACTTTTTTCCCAGCCAAAGTATCTAAACTCGTATACGTTGAGGCATCTTTATTGGCTGCAATATACAAGGTGTAATCTGTATAGCCAACTTTTCCATATAGATATTTCTTCGCACGCTCGTCATTGTACTCGTATTGATGTCCTGCAAAGTCCACTTTTCCTGCACTTAACGCCGTTAAAATATTTTTAAAATCCATTGATTCATATTTGAATTGATAGTCAGGTAATTTTTTATCGATTTCTTTCATGACTTCCACATCGTATCCTTGCAATTCATTGTTTTCATCTAAATAGACAAATGGACGATAGGCATTCCCGGTTCCTACCGTAATGACCTTTCCTTCCTCTTTTTGCGTTTGCGCTTGGCTCTCTTTTCCACAAGCAGCTAAACTTGTACTCAATACTAGTAACACTCCCAAACCGAATAATGTTCTTTTTTTCATTTGTATACACTCCTTATTTGGTAAAATCTTCTCCAAGGTATTGAATCGATAATTTAGACAATGTACCATCTTCGATCATCGTCTCTAACGCACGATCGACGGCTTTTTGTAATGTTGTATTCTTTTTTTGGAATAAAAAGTACGTTTTTGCTTTTTTTACAGGTTCTCCTGTGGCAACTAAATTTGCTTGAAATTGCTTATTCAACTTGGCAATATCAAACTTTGTCATCAATGCCGCATCTGCTGTCTTATTTTGTAATCCTTTTACGATCACTTCATTGCTGCCATCGTTATAGACGATTTGAATTGGTGTTGCATGTGTTTGATTAAAGGTTTCTAAAAGATACGCTGCATTCGAACCAGAAGACGCGAATACTTTTTTTCCGGCTAGATCTTGTAAAGAGGTAATCGGAACTTGAGTTGTCTTATTTTGAGTGATATACATCGTAAAATCTGTATATCCAGTATGGGCATAGAGATACTTGGCTTTACGTTCTTCGTTTTCAGCATATTGATGCGCTGCAAGTTGCACATGATTACTCGATAGTGCTGTCAAAATGGTTTTAAAATCCATAGATTCGTATTGAAACTGATAGTCTGGTAAGCGTTTGTCGATTTCCTTTAAGACGGCGATATCATATCCTGTTACCTCATTCTTTTCATCTAAATAGACAAAAGGTGGATAGGCATTTCCAGTCCCTACCACAATCGTTTCACCAGTTTTTTTCGTGTCGGTTTCCGTTGCTTGTGCGCTACACCCGGCTAAACACACTCCTAAAAAAAAGAGTATCCATATTTTACCCTTCATGTTCAATCCCTCTTCTTCTAAACGAGGGCCAGCCGATAAAACGGGGCTTGGGCATCATTAACTTTTGTTTTTGCGTTTGATTTAAACGTTGATCGATCATGATAAATAATTGTTCTAATGCAAGACTTAATACAATAAAAATAATCGCAGCAATAAAATACCCTTCTAACGAATGATACGTTACGGATGCTAAAACTTTTACTTTGCCGATAATGTCTACGATGCCTAAAGAGAACGCTAAAGAAGTATCTTGTAATAAAGCGACGATCATAGTTCCTGTAGGGGGTAAAGCACTGCGAACGGCTTGTGGCAACACGATTCGTCGGTAGACTTGACCTTTCGTCAATCCAATCGATAAAGCAGCTTCTTTTTGTGCTTGAGGAACTTGAATAATTGCTGTTCGAAAAATTTCTGAAAAATAAGCCGATGTATTGATTCCATAGGTGAGATAAACAAATAGTAATTTGTCTAAGTTAACCGAAGTGCCTGTAATGGACGTCAAGACTACAGGTAATCCATAAAAAACTAAAAACAATTGAATCAAAATCGGCGTTCCGCGTATAAATGAGACCAATACCACAATAAGTTGTGAAAAAAATGGGATTTTTTCTAAACGAATTAAGGCAAAACATATTCCTATTCCCATTCCCATAATCGTTGCCACTCCGACAATTCCCAACGTGACAGGTACAGCTGTTAAAATTTTAGGAATAAACGACCAAACATATTGCCAATTAAAAAAATCTCCCATTTTTTCTCCTCCTTAGGCGCTTGGATTTAATAATTTGCGCTCGAATTTTTCGGGTATCAATACTTTATACAGTGAGACACCAATATCTTGAGTTGCTTCATCTAAATGCTTGCCATGAACTTGATACCCATTTCGTAGGTACATATCTAATAACCAAGGATGTTTCTTTCCTGATGTGCCGATCATATACGCTGGAGCTTTATAGATTGGAATCAGGTACTCTTCTTCTACTCGTCTTAAAAATTGTTTGCCGATCCCTTTTCCTCGATATGTATCTGCTGTAGCAAACCACCATAAAAAAGGATAGCGTGAAACAGGTTCTTCTGATTCCCAAGGCAAACGAATCGTGATCGTCGACACCAATTCTCCGTTTAACTCATACAACAGTGCCACGGATCGTTCAATGTTTTCTGTGACCATTTGAAGCGTAGCATTCGTTGAAGGCCAGTCGATCCCGTATTCTTTGACCTCTTTAAATGCCGTTTGAATCAATTCCAGTAAAGCTGGTGCGTCTTTTCTTGTTGCAATTCGAATTGTCCCTTTCATTACACGACCTCTTCTTTCTCTTGCGTCACTTCATATTGATTTATTTTGCTAAGCTGGGCATCGATACGTTCACGAGCAGTTTCTGCTACATTCCAACTATCTGCAAGTTGTGTCACCATCGATTGATGGATAAATGTGGATTGCAATAAATATTCAGCTCCTAATTCTTTTAGCACAGGTTCTAGTGCATAAGGTAAAGCCAAAACATGATTTGTCGATCCTCCTAAAGCTAGACTGTAAACAATTTTTTCAGCTAGCCCTTTTTGTGGAAGCAAATCAAGATAAGTTTTTAAAATACCTGAATAACTCGCTTTATAAATCGGAGTGAAGAATAGTACCGCTTGACTATTTTCAATTTTTTGATTGGCTTCTAAAATATCGGGATGAGAAAAATCAGCGGTTAGTAAGGCTTCATGATTCAATTCATTGACCATAATGAGATGTGTCGTCATATGCATCATGGTGAATTGATCGATACAATATTCTACAAGTCCTTGTACTCGAGAATATGATTGGTTGCTTCCTACGACTAATGTGATGGTCGTCATCATTGATCACTTCGCTTTCTAGTAGTTAAGATTTTCTAAACTATAAGCCACAATCTTTGTGAAAACAAATCAATTTTTTAAACTTCATCTATCAAAAAAAGTGATATTTGAATTACAAAAGTAACTATTCTTTATCAGAACCCTCTAAAAACAAGAATGATAACGGCATCATTTTTGATCTATCCAAAATAAAGTAGGTTATGATCGAAAAAACTAATCACAAACTTTTTCTTCTTTTATAGAAGTTTTCGTATACTAATACTAAATCACTGGGAGGTTTTTTATGGATATCAAGGAAATCGAAACATTTGTTTTAATCGTCAGAACCGGTAGTTTTCAAAAAGCTGCCGAACTTTTACAATATGCCCAACCTACGATCTCGGCTCGAATCAAACAATTAGAACTCGATTTAGCCATTTCTTTATTTTATCGAGGAAAACAGGTTACGCTAACACCTGAAGGGCAAGCGTTTTATAAAAAAGCTGAAGAATTTCTTCTTCACTATCAATCACTAAGTGCATTTGGAAATCAACTAGTGCAAAAGCCGCTACAAAAGTTGACTCTAGGTATATCGGATCCGACCGCAAGCTTAGTATTGCCAGAAATTTTAACGGTATTTAAACAAAAATTCCCTTTAGTGACCCTCTCGATTCAAGTTATGGATGCAAATGCATGTAATCAAGCTTTACAAGAAGGACTAATTGATTTTGCCATTTGCGGGGAACCGACCTTACTTTCTGATCAACTGTTTGAACCCTTCTTTTATGATGAACTCAATCTATTGGTATATGACACACATCCTTTGGCACAAGAGCCTTATGTGTCACTTGCACAATTAAAAAATGAAACGTTTTTGATGACACCTGAAAACTGTCCAATTCGAATCAAGATTGAACAATACTTAAAACAAGCGCTCGGTACGGACTACCAAAAAATTGAAGTCACGACAAGTTTGGCGCATAAATATTATGTACAAAAAAAAATCGGGATTTCGATTTTCACCTCGATTGCGCATAGCGAACGCTTGCCGCATACCGTCGTACTCCCTATTGATGCGCTACCGATTCGACCCGCTATCGGATTCTTATCCTCGACCAAAACAAAACACGAGCAAGAATTGATCGACTATTTCAAAGAGTGCGTGTTAGATTGGTTTCAACAAAAAGGCATGATCTATTTACCGATAAACTAAAAAAACTATCCAATCATGTTCTACATCCTAAACTCTCTAGGTTGCTATACATGATTGGATAGTTTTATTTATTTCGTCGAACTATTTTTACAATATCATACCAACATACACTGATTAGTCCAACTACGATACATACAGTTAATTGTGTGATCGATAGTGCAGCTAAATCAAAAAATTGATTAAAGGGAGAATAAATCAATGCGAAAAGTACGACGATCGTTCCACCTAAAATCGACCAAATCACTTTATCATGAATTAATGACATAAACGTTTGGATCGCTAAACGAGTCTTCGAACTATTGACTTGGACTAAAAATAGATTAGCCACAATCAACACCACTAACCCCATTGTACGAGCTAATTCATCATTTGACTGGTCTTGGCTTAACGTAAAATAAAATACACCGAATGAAGCGATGAAGATCATCAGACCTTGAAGAACACTTTTCACTACTAAACGCTTAGATAAGAGTTTTTCATTAGGATCACGTGGCGGACGTGTCATAATATCGGCTTCAGCTACTTGTCTTTCTAACACAACAGAACACGTCGGATCAATGACAAGCTCTAGCAATACAACATGAATCGGAAGCAAAAATAATGCGGCTTGTGTCAATCCCATGAGTGGACCAAAAAGTGCGGCTAGAGCGATCGGAATATGGATAACTAAAATATAGCCTACCGCTTTCACTAAATTATCATAAATACGTCGTCCGTCTTTGATTGTATTTAAAATAGTAGAAAAGTTATCGTCTAGTAAAATCAAATCTGCTGCTTCTCTTGAAACTTCTGAGCCTCTTTGTCCCATAGCGATTCCCACATCGGCATATTTTAGTGCAGGCGCATCATTGACGCCATCTCCTGTCATCGCGACGACTTCGCCATTTGCTTTAAATGCTTGGATGATCTTCATCTTATGTTCAGGTGTTACTCTTGAAAAAACTGTACTATCCCGTACTTTTTCTTCAAGTTCTTCTTGTGTCATTCGATCGATTTCTTGTCCGGTTAAATAATGAGTTGCTCCGTTAATCCCAACTTGTTTCGCGATAGCTTGTGCAGTCACCCCATTATCTCCAGTGATCATCACTACTTTGATTCCAGCTTTTTGACAACGTGCGATTTCTTTTTTTACGCCCGCTCGAGGGGGATCGACTAAGCCAACTAACCCTAAAAAGGTTAAGGTACAATCGGTAATCGTCTCAGGAATTGTTTCTTGTGTAACACGTTGCTCTCCTACAGCAATCACGCGTAAACCTTGTCTAGCGAATTCCTCGATTTTTTGTCGAATCGCTGCTTTTTCATCTTCACTTCCTAGACTGATAGCTAAAATACTTTCTGGTGAACCTTTAGCCGCGACCACTACTTCTTCTGACTTTTTCCAAACATGTCCCATCATCTTTAACTCATCTGTAAAAGAGTATTCTGTCAGTAATTCTCCATCGAATAGTCGTGCTTTAGTCAAACCAAGTGTCTCATTGTACGCAAGCATCGCCATTTCCATTGGATCATATGGATCAGTTTCACTGGCTAAACCCATGATTTCTGCTAAACGTTCTGTCGAATGGTTTGTCCATAGTGTCGAAACTGTCATGTTATTTTCAGTGATAGTTCCCGTTTTATCTACTGCTAATACCGAAAGTGCACCCATGGTTTCAATTGCCGGTAATTTTCGAATCAGCGATTGTTTCTTTGCTAAACGCCATGCACCCATCGATAAAAATACAGTCAAGACCACAGGGAACTCTTCTGGAATCATCGCCATAGCTAGTGTGATTCCAGATAAAATACTTTCTACGATACGATCATGAAGTGCTAGACCTGCAGTATTAAAAAATGTAATCCCTGCAACTAATACTAATAAGACAATGGCCACACCCGCACAGATTTTGACTAAATGGTTGATTTGTTTTTCCAAGGGAGAACGTTCTGGTTTCGCTTCGACTAAATGTTTTCCAATTTTTCCATATTCCGTCTCAGCTCCAGTTTTTTCGACTAGAATTGTTGCACTCCCTGTTGTTACAAGGGTTCCTGTATATACAAAGTCTGTACGCCAATAATCTGTAGTCGTTTCATTTGATGCAGTGTGCTTCCAAACTGCTTGTGCTTCACCAGTCAATGAAGACTCGTCGACACGCAAATCATTTGCCTGTACTACGCTTCCATCTGCTGGAATTTTGACCCCTTCTTCGATAAAGACAATATCACCAGGAACTAATTCACGACTTAAAATATTATATACTTTTTGATCACGTTCAACTTTGATTTTAGGAGCGGATAAATCTTTTAGTGCACGTAACGTCTGATCAGTCTTCCATTCTTGATAGATTTCTATCGCGATGATCACCACGACAAAGACGAGCATAATCGCGCCATCTTGAGGTTCTCCTAAGAAGAAATAGATTAGCGCGGCAACAAGTAACAACAAAAACATCGGCTCCATCAGAATATGGACGATTTTATAATAAAACGGAACTTTTTTTTGTTCGCTTAATTCATTAAAACCAAATTTTTCTTGCCGTTTTCCCACTTCGTCACTCGTCAGACCAATCCATTCTTTTTGCTCCACGTTATCCCACTCCTTTTTACTGATTTTAAAAGCATAACGTTTATAAGTGACTATGACTAGCGCTTTAGCTCTATTTTCATTAAATATTTATCATTAAGTTAACTCTTAATCCACATTAAAAGCTTACTTGATTTCCATTTTTGGGTATACCTAAAAAATGATTAAACAGGGTTCCAAAAAAAGCTGATCACTTCTGTCACACTCTCAACTCAAAAACCAGAAAATGACAATAAAAACACTAAAGTAACAAACATTAAAAAGAGAAAACCATAGTAAAAAAGCACCTTTGATTTGTGGAACATATGTCGTTAGCACACGATATCCAATTAAATTAGCCAAAGAAGCGATTAGCGTACCCATGCCTCCAATATTTGTTCCAATCACTAAGCTATGTGCTTGCTTTGTAAATGGTGCTAATAAAAACGCAGCCGGGACATTACTAATCACCTGACTGATTAAAGCAGAACTGACTAAAGCAGATTTAGACGTACGAACTGTTTCTGAAACCCAGTGTGCGACTTGCGGTGATTCTTTGATGTTTCCTACAATAATAAAAAAGCAGACAAACGTAAGTAACAATCGGTAGTCGATCTTCGCATAACTCTTTGGAAACCGCCACAGCATCAAAACGAGTACAACGACAACGATCCACCACTGGCCCACTAGGTTGACAACATAAAGTAACATCAAAAAAAAGCTAAATATAGCCACTCCAATTCCTTGACGTGTCATCTTTACTGCAGCATCATTTTCAGTAATTCGTTCTTTTGGAATCCATATTAAACCTAGTGATAAAAGCATGATCGCAACTAGAGCGAAAGGTAGCATCCAAGAAAAAAACATCTTTAAAGAAAGCTCGTAATAAGAAAATAAAAAAATATTTTGTGGATTTCCTGAAGGGAATAAACTACTACCTAAATTAGCTGCGACGATAATCCAAACACTTCCAAAGACTAACTCCTTGGTTTTCAATCGTTTCGTACATATTAGATAAAACATGGGCAATAAAGTTAAAATAGCTACGTCATTGGTTAAAAACATCGAGGATACAAATGATAAACTAATAAAGTAAAGAAAAAGTTGACGTTTTGTATTGGCTATCCGCAATACCAGATTGGCGATTGCTTCTAAAATACCTAACTGTTTGAAACTTTCCACTACGACCATCAAACCAAACAATGAATACAATACTTTAACATCAATAAATGAGGAATCAAAGCGTCCAAACACTATACTAATCACTGCTAAACACAAAGAAATACTAAATAATAAATCCGACTTTATGGTTTTCATGATGTTTTGATACATGATCTTCTCCTGCTTTCTGTGCCATTTTTAATCTGACTATCATCATTGAAACTATGCCTTTTTCCGTCGGCTATGGTAACATATAAGTTGAGTGAAAACTATCTCATTTTTTCTGTAAAAAAAACAAGTATTTTCTTAAATACTCAGGATTGATTTACTGATAAAGGAGTCTATTATGTTAAAGAAATACCGTATCACACCTTATCTTATTTTATTTTTATGTGCCATAATTCTTTTATTGCCGCAACTGATCACAGGTAATATGATGCTAGGTGCCGATTATATCTTTCATTATAATCGTTTTTACGAAACAGCTATGCAAATAAAGACTGGAAACTTCAATTATTTTTTATCCTTATTTAGTTTTCAAACAACAGGGAGAATGATCAATGCACTTTACGGTCCATTGATGGCATATTTCCAAGGAATTTTACTCCTAATTGCTGGAACGTGGTTTCGTTATCAGCTATTATCTAATTTCTTACTTTTCTTTTTATCTGGGAGTTCAATGTTCTATTTGCTAAAAAAAAGCAAACGCTCTCTAGGGACTAGTTTATTCTTTTCGATCAGCTATATGACGAGTTACTGTATCTTATATGGTATTTTCCGTCAATCTTTTACCAGTTGGGGTGCAGTTGTCTTTCCGTTTGCCCTCGTACCTCTAATTCAAATGATCGAAAAAAAGAAAATCGCTCCAATTCGTCTAGCCATCGCCATGGCCTTGATCGTGCAAGTGCATTTCTTTACGAGCTTACTAGTCGTCATGATTTATTTTCTTGCGTTTTGTTATTTACTTACGCAAAAGCTATCCAAACAATTTTTTATCCAATTAATTCAATCTGTTGCACTTTTTTTATGTCTCACAGCAAATATTTGGGTCGTCTTTTTAAGTGTCTATCGTTATGATAATATTCAGCCACCTTTTGTAAATGCTGATATGTCCGCTTACACGATTGATCAATCTAGTCACATCTGGTTAGATTATCCTATGTTTTTCTTATTATTTATCGGCTTACAGTGGTTACTTTATTTACGCCAGCGAAAAACATTACCTAAAATTGTACATGTGACGTTTTGGTTAAGTGTCTTTTTCTTATTTTTATCGACATCGATTTTACCTTGGAGTTACTTTGTGGAACAAAAAATTCCTTTTGTGACCTTGATCCAGTTTCCATTTCGTTTTTTTGTTCCGTTTACGGTACTACTCTTTTTATCTTTGGCATTCCTATTAGACAAGACAAAAATCCATACCTTATTTTCTTGGAAACTATTGGGCGTAGGCTTATGTATACTTGCATTATTCAACGCACTCCAAGGAACGACTCAGCAATTAGATAAATGGACTTCGTTGAAAACGTCTGATATTCTAAGCAAACATACATTTGTCACTACTCAAGATATTGATCAAATCAAAGATAGTTTTTATGATTCTGATTTAAATCAAATGTTACACTTAATCATTAAATCAACACCGGATTATTTGCCCAATGAAAAAGAAAATATTGGGAATCGATATAATGAATATGAAAAACATATTCTGTTTACACCGTTTACTTTTGATTCGATTACGCAAAAAGATGGAACCTTACAGGTTACTTGGACAGCTAAACAAGAAGCTACTGTAACTTTACCTTTAGTAGCCTATGCGCACACGACTTTAACACTCAATGGTCAAATTATTGAAAATAAAGTCGATCATGAGGCTATTTTACATTTAGTTACCTTGACTCAAAAACCTGGCCAAAATACGTTGATCATTGGCTACCATCAAGCACTCTATGTCACTTTAGGACTTTGGTTGACCTTGATCAGTTGGCTCTCCTTGCTTGTTTTGGGAGCAATCTATATTCTTCAAACCAAAAGAACACCTCAGTAATCAACTGAGGTGTTCTCTTTTTTGGGCCACAACACTCGCAAGCTATTTAGTAGAACCAATAAGGTACTACCTTCATGAAGAATCACGCTGGATGTAATAGTCGCAATCCCCATAATGTTTAATACAATCAAGGTAATCACGACAAGCATCGCTAGCCCAATATTTTGCCAACTAATAGTATCTACTCGTTTTGCTGTTTGATACGCAACGACTAAGTTTTCTAGCTGATTATTCATCAATACAATATCGGCAACTTCCATTGCCACATCCGTTCCATCTCCCATTGCAATCGCTACATCTGCTGTAGCAAGCGCAGGCGCATCATTGATGCCATCGCCTACCATGGCGACTCGTTGGTTTTTATCTTTTAAAGAGTGCACCACTTCTGCTTTTTGTGTGGGCAATACTTCACTATAGACCGTCTCGATCCCTAGCTTCTTACCAATCGTTTGCGCAGTAAGTGAAGCATCTCCTGTAATCATTGCCGTATGAAGCCCAACTGTTTTAAAGAAGGACAACATCGGAGCTGTTGCTAGATTTAGTTGATCTTCAAAGGCGAATACTCCAATAACTTGCTCATTTTTTACGAAATAGACCACTGTTTTTCCTTGCTGACTTAGTTCTTGTGTTTTCAATTGGATTTCTTTCGTGCACGTAAATAAACTAGGTTTACCAATTTGATATTTATTTTGTTTGTATTCAGTACTGACACCATTGCCAATCGATTGTGTGACAACAAGCTGTGGGATGAATGATGTTTTGTCCTTCAGGTGCTTCACTAGAGCTTGTGCTAGTGGATGGTTACTATTGGCTTCCAATGTATAGAGTACATTTAGATCTATTTGATCCATAGCAAAATCAAGTTCATCGCTGACGTGTAATGTTCCAGTCGTTAGCGTTCCAGTTTTATCAAAACCAATCACGCGAACTTCCGATAAATCAGCCAAAACATCGCCACCTTTAACCAATACTCCTCGCTTAGCTAAAAATGAGATTCCTGCTAGCGTTGCCGGAATCACACTAACAGCTAAGGCACAAGGAGAAGCTCCAATTAAAAAGATGATCGAACGGTACACGCTTTCTGCATTTGACCAATGTAAGCCAACACGTCCAACTACATAAAATAGTGGAATCAAACACAGGACTATCGTGACATATTTAGGTTCTATTTGTTTGATTTTGCTCGCCTTTCGCGAGAGTGTTTTTTGCGATTGTGCGACCACTTGCATGATTTTTGCAAAGACGGTTTCAGAATATACGGATGTAACTTCGATCGTTAATGTATGTTCTTGATTTAATGTACTTCCATAAACGAAATCATCAATTTGTTTTTCTTTTGGTAGACTTTCCCCATTAATACTGGCTTCATTTACGGTACTGACACCAGAAAGCACACGTCCGTCGATTGGAATTTGTTCTCCAGGCAATACTTGAATCACATCCCCCACGTGCAACTCTTCCACTGCAACCATTTCTGTAGATTCTCCAGAAAGCTTTCTTGCTTGCTTTGGTGCTAAAGTAAGCAATTGCGTTAACTCTTTTTTACTTTTTGATTCAGTATAATCTTCCAAAAAATGAGCTCCTGCAAAAATCAAAATCAACAATGCCGCTTCTTCAAATTGACCAATCAACATAGCACCAATTGCTGCTAGCGTCATTAACAAATGAATATTTGGTACGAATCGTTTTTTTTCAATCGAATGATGAATCGTTTCAAAAAGCCCTTCGCTAATCACATGATACCCAGCAAATACAACACTGATACTAAAAATAATTTGTTGACTTATTCCACTTAAAAACAAACCAGCCAAAAAACTAATCATACCGATTGCATAAAACCATATCGCGCGTTTGGTTTGATGATGAGAATGAGTATGTTGATGCATGATTTTCGCCTCCATTTTAACTGAATTATTTTTCATATGTTTTTATATTCATATTATAGATCGAGAAATTCAAAAAGTAAAGAAAAAAAAGACACGCATTTTGCGTGTCTTACTCATTGCATTGTGCAATCACTTCAATTTCTACTCGAGCATGTAGTGGTAAAGTCTTTACCGCATATGTACTTCTTGCGGGATAAGGTTCTTTAAAGTAGATGGCATATAAATCATTCACTGTTTTAAAATCGTCCATATCTGCTAACAGTACCGTTGTTTTTACGACATCACTTAATGCAGCACCTTCAGAAGCTAAAATTCGTTGGACATTTTGAATCGCTAATGAAAGTTGTTTTTCTACCCCACCTACCAATTGATTGGTTTGTGGATCAATGCCTAATTGACCGGATACAAATAACAATGATCCAGCGCGGCGAACCAATGAATACGGCCCTACAGGTTGCACTAATTTATCTGACATACTACTTCACTCCATTCACTTTGACTTCTCTTTAGTATACGTGAGAAAAGACAAAAACAAAACTGTTTTTTAGCTTTAAACGATCAACTTAAACTTTTTTGTTTTTCATATCGTGTCAACCAGAAAAATAATCCCAGGTCGAGGACAAGTACGACAAAAATAAAGAAGAAGCCAGAATAAAATCCAGTAAATTGTGTTTTGGTGTGATCACTTGCTACAATCGCTGCTACGATAGAAGTTCCCACAGCACCAGCAAATTGTTGGAGTGTATTGAATAATGCATTTCCATCGGCTTGATCTTTAAGATCCAATCGTTGTAAGCCATTTGTCATAATATTTGGCATACTAATCGACATACCAAGTGTAAAGAACATATAAATACCAGCTAGTCCCATACTAGTACTATAACTTAGCAGCGTAACGAATAGTATCCCACTGATCATTTGGAAGATCAATCCAGCTGCAATCGGTTTTTTCGCTCCAAAGCGATCGTATAGTAGTCCTCCTACTGGTGCTAGTAGTGCACCTAAAAAGGCTCCTGGAAACATCGTGATTCCTGAAATAAAGGAAGATTGATGCAATACGATTTGGACCATATTTGGAATTAAAAATGAAAACGACAATACCGCAAATTGCCCGATAAAATACTGTCCTAAGTGTAGATTAAAATCTAAACGTTTAAATAGTTTAAGTTGTAAAATCGGTTGTGCTTGTTTTTTATAATGTACAATAGCTAAAATAGTTCCTAGAATCACCATTGCTACGTAAATAAAGATTTGACTACCGATATGTTGAAACTCGGTAAAGATCATAATCAACCCGACGAGCACTACTGAAATATAGATCCAACCTAGACTATCGAATTTAGGTTTTGTAGTAGGTGTTTTTTGTTCAATCGCGTACATTCCTAAAATATAAGCGAACACCAAGATTGGAATAATTAAATAAAAGACTGCTCGCCAGCCCAAACTATCCACCAAGATCCCACCATACGTTGGTCCAATAGCCGGAGCGATCGCCGTAACAAAATTTCCGATCCCCATCAACAATCCTAATTTTTTACGAGGTGCTTGTTCTAAAATAATATTAAACATCATCGGTAAACTAATACCCGTTCCGACTCCTTGTAAAATTCGACCGAAGATTAAAATTGGCAATGTAGGTGCGACTACATCGATGACCAATCCCCCAATAAAGAAAAGTGCGGCAACCGTAAATAATTGTTTTAATAGAAAGCGGCGTTTTAAATAGGCAGATAACGGCATCATGACAGCCAGCATCAAGAGATAAGCTGTGGTTAACCATTGTAATTGTGAAAGTGGTGCATCAAAAAGCTCCATAAGTCTTGGGAACGTTACATTCATTGCAGTCTCGATCAATACCCCTGCGAATGAAAAAATCCCCGTTGCCAAGATGGCAAATACTAATTTTTTACTTGTTTTCTCCATCGTACGTCTCCCCCTTTTGTCTTGTAGATGATCGACCAATTTTTGGGATAGCACTAAAAAAGCTTTCGTATACAAAGACTTTTTTATTACGTTTTCTCGCCAGCAAATAAAGCGTTTTCTCTAACATACAGTATGAAAAAACAAATCTGACTTCTGGTTTCTTGTATCGCCATAACTGAAGCCCTGTCAACTAAAGTTCGTACAGAAACCATTCTAATTAGTTCTAATTTTAAAGTCAATCAAAAAAAAGAAGGCGGAATATTCTCACAGTTCCGACCTTCTTTTCTTATTTTTCGCAATCGCGTAAATATTCATCTAGATACGTTAAAAATTGCTGTGCCAATTCGCTAAATTGATGATTTTTTTTCTTGATCAAAACCAATTCATTTTGATCTTCATTTTCTAAAGGAATCAATACAATTCGTTGATGCTCTGGATATTTTACTAAACCAGAACCAGAACCATACGCTTGTGTTTCATTTAAAATTCCAACTAGCGTAGCACGATCTGTAGTATGGATCACTTGATTGGCATCAAAAAAATCTAAAATATCTTCTGAAAAATAGGTATAATGATTTTCTTCTTGGGTAAAGCGAACTTGAGGGTAAGGTTCTAGATCCGCTACTGTTAATGTTTTTTTCTGGCTTAGCGGATGATTTTCACTCAGGAAAATATGGGTTTGAAATGTCCCTAGTGTTTCATAACATAAGTCGCCACTTTCAATAATTCGAACTAAGGCTCGACGATTACGGTCATTAAAATACAAAATCCCTAGTTCACTACGAAAATGTTCAACTTCTTGAATAATATTCATCGTCGTATTTTCATAGATTCGAAAATTAGTATACTCGGGAAACTCTTTGATCAAGCGACTGACCACATGGGATAGAAAATCATAATGTTGACTTGCAATCGAAAAGTGATGTGCTCGTTTTTCTGGTGATAAAAACCGAGTTTCTAGTAAATTGACTTGAGAAAGGACTTGTTGCGCATACTGCAAGAAATCTTTTCCTGTTGTGGTCAAAAATGCCCCGTGATTCGTTCGCTCAAATAACGAAACACCAATTTCGTTTTCTAGCTCTTTAATTGCATGTGACAAACTAGGCTGTGAGATATACAATTTTTTAGCGGCTTCGCGAAAGCTACCGTTATTGGCAATCGCCACAACGTAACGCATTTGTTGGATATTCATGTTGGTTCTCCTTTACGGTTTAACTTGTAGGTGCTAAATAGGTTTTGGCTAATAAAACGAAATAATCCACCGCTTGAGAAATCATCGCATCATCTACACGAAAACGAGGATCGTGTAATTCATAAGGTCCTCCTGAACCAATCATGACAAAACTTCCAGGAATTTGTTCTTGATAATATGCAAAATCTTCGCCAATCGCTGTTTCTTTAACGATTTTTGTTTCGGTCATGACTTCTTTCGCACAAGTAAGCGATAGCGTAGTTAGTCTCTCGTCATTGAATACGGAAGGACAATTTCCATACCAAAGCAACTCGATTTCTACTTCATGCAAGCGCGCTAAGCTATCTAAAATCGTTCGAATTCGCGCTTCGATATACGTTCGATTTTCACGACTAAATGTACGAACAGTTCCTTCTAACATCGCTTGTTCTGGAATCACATTCCATGTACTCCCACTATGAACTTGCGTAATACTAACGACCGCATGGGAATCGGGTGTAATTTCACGACTGACTAATGGCTGAAATGCTTGAATGATCTGTGCGATAACTAACATAGGATCTCGCCCTTCATGAGGTTTTGCCGCGTGAGCACCTCTGGCTTTGATTTGGATCTCAAATCGATCTACAGCCGCAGTCAAAGCGCCTGATTTCGTTCCTAACGTCCCAACGGGTAAAGAAGGATCGTTATGAAAACCAAAAATCGCTTCAACCTCGTTTAAACTGCCACTTTCTAAAACGGCTTTCGCCCCTACACCAGTTTCTTCTGCTGCTTGAAATAAAATCTTTACTTCGCCATGAAGATTCGACTTTTGTTCTTGTAATAAAATGGCTGCACCTAAAAGAACGCTCGTATGTAGATCGTGTCCGCAAGCATGCATGACACCTGGATATTCCGAAGCATAAGACACTCCTGATTGTTCCAAAATCGGTAATGCATCAATATCGGCACGTAAAGCGATCGTTTTTCCAGGATGATCCCCTTTTATATTTGCGCAAAGTCCCGTTTTTAAGCCTGTATCCAGACAATCAATTCCATTTTTTTCTAAAACGTTTCTGATTTTTTCAGTTGTGTTGAACTCTTGATTTGATAATTCTGGAAAGCGATGCATCTCTTGTCGAAACTTAATTAAAAACTTCTCTAGTTCACTTCGATCGATCATAGTCTTCCTCCTCTACTGGATGTATGAAATTGTTTCTATCATACGCAAATAAGTTAAGCCTTGTCAATTTGTTCTGTAAAAAAAGATTAAAAAATAATGATAGTTCTTATTCTAATTTTAGATATCAAGACTTAAAATTGCGATTTTTTAGTTAAATAGGGTAAACTTATCACAACACAAATTTTAATTGATAACAACTTACGTAATGGAGGAAATGCTATGACAAAAAAATTGATACTTCAAGGCTTTGAATGGTATTTACCAGCAGATGGCAACCATTGGAATCTCTTGGCAGAAAAAAGTAAGGAATTAAAAACATTAGGATTTACAGGCGTTTGGATGCCCCCTTCTTCTAAAGCTGCTGAAGGAAAAAACGATGTTGGTTATGGTGTATACGATCGCTACGACTTAGGTGAATTTGATCAAAAAGGGACGGTTCCAACGAAATATGGAACAAAAGAAGAATACTTGCATGCGATCTCGGCTTTAAAAGAAGCTGGCTTAGAAGTATTTGCTGATATCGTTTTTAATCAGATGTTAGGTGCAGATGAAACCGAAAAAGTTCCTGCTACGAAATACAATTCAGATAATCGAAATGAAGAAATCAGTGATGAATTAGAAATCGAGGCTTGGACGAAATTTACCTATGAAGGCCGTAATAAGCAATATAGTGATTATGTTTGGACCTGGAAAAACTTTTCTGGAATCGATTATGATGAACGAACAAACAGCCATGCGATCTTTAACTTTGCAGATAAGGGTTGGGATGATGCAGTAGACGATGAAAATGGGAACTTTGATTATTTGATGGGTTGCGATTTAGATATGAATAATGAAGAAACACATCAAGAATTGGAAAAATGGGGACAATGGTTCTATGATCAAACAAATGTTGACGGCTTTCGTTTAGATGCGGTCAAACATATTGAATTTTCTTATTTTGTCGATTGGTTATCTAATCGTAACGAGCAAGCTGGTCGTGAATTGTTTGTAGTCGGAGAATACTGGGCAAACGAAGTCGATAAACTAGAAGATTATTTAAAATCAAGTGGAAATATGATCCATTTATTTGATGTCCCTCTACATTTCAACTTCTTTGAAGCTGCTCAATCTAATGGCGAATACAATATGACAGAAATTTTCAATAATACCTTAATCCAATCTCAACCTGACTTTGCGGTAACTTTTGTCGACAATCATGATACACAAAAAGGACAAAGCTTAGAATCATGGGTGGAAGGCTGGTTTAAGCTACATGCTTACTCTTTGATCTTATTGCGTAAAGAAGGAATTCCTGTTGTTTTTTGGGGTGATCTATATGGGATGCCTTCACAAGAAGTCGAACCAGTTGGGGAAGCTTTAGAAGCATTGATGTATGCACGTACACATTTATTAAATGGCCAACAAGTCGATTATTTCGATGATGCATCGATTATTGGTTGGACAAGTTTAGGCGAAGAAGAACAAGAAGATGCGGGCATGGCTGTCTTGATGACCAATACCACTGGTGGTTGGAAAAAAATGACGATCCATCCTCGTTTTAGCGGAAAAACATTTGTTGATATTTTAGGTCATAATGAAGAAAAAGTCGTGCTAGATGAAACAGGTAGTGCGGATTTTCCTGTAAATGATGGTCAAATTTCTGTTTATGTTCAAGAAGACTTTGCCAAAAAATTTGCACAACGACACACTAATTAAACAAAAAAAGACTGTGACAGAAGTCTGTCACAGCCTTTTTTTTCACTACTAGGTTTTACAATCTAGTTATGCTTTGCTATACTATATAGTATAACATAGTAGAAAGGAGCTCGTTATGAACAATAGTCAACTCCTAAAAGGAACTCTAGAAGGATGTGTCTTAGCTATTTTAAATACAAAAGAAGTTTATGGGTATGAACTTGTTTATTTGCTACGCCAAAAAGGTTTCAATCAAGTTGTTGGCGGAACGATCTATCCCCTTTTACAAAAATTAGAACGTCAAGGTTGCGTGACGAGTATCAAGCGACCTTCAGAGGATGGACCTGATCGAAAATACTATACGCTGACGGCAAAAGGCCAACAACAGCTCGCTCAATTTGATAAAGAATGGCAAACATTGACGACCATCGTAGCTGATTTATTACATACAAACCAGGAGGAACAAGAATGACTGAAACAAATGTGTTAATTGAACAAAATAATGAGCTACGCAAGCAGTTAAATCAAGAAAATGAACTCTATTATGAAGATCTACTCGTTTATTTTCGTTTAAAAGGTTGGTTAATTGAAGATCAACTCGTTGAACAAGCATTATTGGATATTCTACAAGATATTCTGACTGCGCAAAAAGCTGGTGAAACGGCTAGCGAATTTTTCGGTCAAACGCCACAAGAATACGCAGATGCTCTATTAAAAAGCCTACCTAAAGCGACTGTCAAACAGGTGATGTCATTCATTGGATTGACTTTTGGTATCTTAACTTTCTTTAGTTTTATCGGCCAGTTTACTACGGGTGTCAATCGCTTTAGCTTAGCGATTTTACTCATCAATGGTATAACTAGTGTTTTAGCTGTAGGCAGTTTGTTATGGTTTATCCAAACCTCTATCTATACGAAAAAAGCAAAATGGGTAAGTACTTTATTGATTTTTGTGATAACCTTTTTACTGTTTTCTTTCTTTTTATTTTCACAATGGTACTTTCGCTCTTGGTGGGAAATTTCCCTTCCACATGAACTCATTATTGCAGCCTTAACGATTATTTTAATTCTACTTACGATCTTTTTACTGATAAAATTGAGTAAACAAGAAACGCATTCGATTTTGCTAGGCGTCAGTCCCTTTCTTTATGTCAATGGCTTAGTCAGTATTTATAACCAATTTGCAGCACTATCTTTTTCAAGCTTTATGAACACTACACTACAACTGGTGCTGATTTTGGGGAGTGCGGCTATTTCTTATTTCTTACTATTTCGATTTAGCAAATAAAAAGGTAGGCATTCTCAAAAAGAATGTCTACCTTTTTACGTTAAGTCAGGAATGAACAAATCCCCTAGAGTTGCGGCCATGATCGCTTTGATTGCATGCATGCGATTTTCAGCTTGAGTAAATGCCAAAGAACGTTCACTAAGAAAGACATCATCTGTCACTTCTAATGCTTCGATACCTAAAGACGCAGCCAAAGCTTTCCCTTCTACTGTTTCTAAATCATGGAATGCTGGTAAACAATGCAAGAATATCGTGCGTTCATTTTTTGTGGCCTCTAGACAAGTTTGGTTTACTTGATAAGGAAGTAATTGAGTCAATCGTTTGTTCACGTCCACGTTTTCTCCCATAGAAATCCACACATCTGTGTACAATACATCTGCGCCTAATACAGCTTCTTCTACATTTTCTGTAATCAAAAAAGTAGTATTTGGTGCAGCAAATTGTTTAGCTAACGCTACGACAGCTTGACTAGGCTGTAGCTCACGTGGTGCTGCGATATGGATATTTACACCTAAAATCGCACCTGTGACTAACAAACTATTGGCGACATTGTTTCGTCCATCACCCAAATACGTTAATGTCAAGTTTTCAAGTGTGCCAAAATGTTCCTTTATCGTCATAAAATCCGCTAACATTTGTGTCGGGTGCCACTCATCTGTTAGTCCATTCCAAACAGGAACTCCACTTGCTTGTGCTAACTCTTCTACGATAGTTTGAGAAAACCCACGATATTCAATGCCGTCAAACATACTTCCCAATACTTTTGCAGTATCTGTGACAGACTCTTTTTTACCAAACTGAATATCAGATTTCCCTAAAAATTCTGGATGAGCTCCAAGGTCATTTGCCGCAACTGTGAATGCTGAACGGGTTCTAGTGGAGGTTTTTTCAAATAATAAAGCGATATTTTTTCCTTGCAAATACGGATGGGGAAGATGTTCTTGCTTCATTTTTTTTAAATGTAGGGAAAAATCAATCAAGTATTCCCACTCATTTTTTGTAAAATCCGTTTCTTTTAAAAAGGATTTCCCTTGAAAATGACTCATACACTCACCTCAGTTTTAACTGTAGAATAGACGATCACTTCTTTGATATGTTGGATCGCTTCGATCAATTGTGCGCCTTTGATTACTAGTGGAGGCAGTAAACGTAATGTATTTTGTTGGGCAGATAACGTCAAGATCCCTTTTTGATGTAATTTCGCAATGACCTCTTGCACTGGAATGCTATCTTCTAATTGAATACCGACCATCAATCCTTTTCCCGTAATGGCGGTCACTCCTGGTAAGTCACGGAGTTCTTTTTCTAAGTAATACCAAAATAAGTGTGATTTTTGAACGACTGCTTCTAAAAAAGTTGGAGTCAAAATATCGAGTACCGTATTTGCTGCTGTGAGTGCTAACGGGTTCCCACCAAATGTCGTCCCATGACTACCTGGGCCAAATGCGGATGATAACTTTTTCTTTCCCATCATCGCACCAATCGGTAAGCCATTTGCTAATCCTTTGGCTACCGTAATAATATCCGGATCAAGTGCATAGTGCTCAAATGCGTATTGTTTTCCTGTTCGCCCCATGCCCGTTTGGACTTCGTCTACAATCAACAATACACCGTGTTCACAACACGTATCTTGTAACGCTTCTAACCAATCTGCATCTCCTGCGATCACGCCACCCTCACCTTGAATAATTTCTACAATGACCGCTGCTAATTCATCATGGATTAAATCTAATGAAGGATAGTCGTTGTATACACCAAATACGACATCTTCTAATAGTGGACCAAACCCTTCTTTGATCTGTTCATTTCCTGTGACCGATAGCGCTCCTGTCGTACGTCCATGAAACGAATGGGTAAATGATAAGACAGCTGTTTTTTGAGAGGCTTTGCGTGCTAATTTCAAAGCCGCTTCATTGGCTTCTGTTCCTGAATTACAAAAAAAGACAGCATAGTCTGGCGTTGGAACCAACTTAGTCGCCACTTCTTCTTGTAAAGAGCTTTGATATAAATTCGATGTATGCCAAATTTTACCTAATTGGGCTTGAACAGCTTGGTTCAACGTAGGGTGATTATATCCTAAATTGCATACGCCAATACCACTCGTTAAGTCTAGATAGGCATTTGCTTGTTGATCATAGACCGTCACACCAGTTCCTTCTATTAGTTCAAATGGATGTTGTTTATACGTTTGAAAAAGAGTTGTCATCGTCATCTATTCCTTTCTGAATACTTGTTCCGACAGTCGTTAAACTATTGGTGACAGTAATTTTTTGTACTCCAGTATATGCGGCATAAAATGCTGCAGCTAATTTAGGTTGCATGCCTTGAGTGACGACATTTTGTTTTTTTAAGATTTGTGCTTTTTTTTGAGTTAATACTTTCACAACTTCACCATGGTGTAATACACCAGGTACGTCTGTTAAAAAGTACAAGGCTTCTGCTTGTAATAAACTTGCAAGTTGTGCCGCTGCAGTGTCGCCATTAATATTTAGCCAATGACCAGTAGCATCTAATGCAAGTGGCGCAACAATACCAATCCCTTGAGCTAGGATATGTGCAAATTTTTCTTGATTAATACTTGTAATATTCCCAACATAGCCGTACTTTTCTTGATCGATGTAGCTTCCTGTAATCAAATGGTCCATTGCGGCATTCAAGCCAAACACGGGCAAATTGTAATGTGTAAACTGAGCTAAAAATTGAGGTTGGATTTCGCCTAGTAGCACCATTTTCGTGATCGCCATCGTTTGTTTATCGGTGATCCGAATGCCGTTTTCTTTTTTGACTGGTAATTGCAATTTCTCTGCCCAATGACTGATGGTGTTGCCCCCTCCATGGACAAGTAAAATACGTTTTCCTTGTTTATGCCAATAACTAAGTTGAGCAAAAAAAGCAGGGGTTAATTCTTCTAGAGCATTTCCACCGACTTTGATGACAATTAATTGTTTCATCAGATTTCCTTCTTTCTCACGTTGTATAAGTGGCATTGATCCGAACATAATCATACGTCAGATCACAACCCCAAGCTTTTGCTTCTTGCGTTCCCATATGTAGGGTTACATCGATTAAAATCTCTTCATTTTTGAGTGTTTGGCTGATCATCGCTTCATCAAAATCGATCGCTTGACTATGCTCGACGACAACGTGTCCGTTGATGGCAACACTTACGTTAGTTGGATCTAGAGCAATCGTTGTCGCACCGAGTGAACTAATGATTCTCCCCCAGTTTGGATCTGCACCAAAGATAGCCGATTTTACTAAGCTTGACCCTACGATCGCTTTAGCTGCCTGTTGTGCATCCAATTTCGTTTGCGCTTGTTTCACACAAACTTCGACTAATTTTGTCGCGCCTTCACCATCTTTTGCAATCGCCTTAGCCAATGTTTCTAGTACATGATGATATATCGCTTTTACCTCTTCATACTCAGGTGAATCGATCTCGATCATCGAATTTTTCGCTTGTCCATTTGCTAAACAAACGACCATATCATTCGTTGAAATATCACCATCTACAGTAATTTGATTGAATGTTTGATCCGTCAATTCACTTAAGATTTGCTGAAGTGCTTCAGGTGAAATCGCACAATCGGTCATAACAAAGCCAAGCATCGTGGCCATGTTTGGATGAATCATCCCTGATCCTTTTGCCAATCCTGTAAAGGTACAACGCTCTCCTGCAATTTCGCTAGTCATACAGATTGTTTTTTCGACAGTATCCGTCGTTAAAATCGCGCTCGTAATCGCCGTATTTTGTGTTTGAGCTAACTGAGTAATCCCTTTTTTGATTTTTTCCATTGGTAAATAGGCTCCAATCAGCCCTGTTGAAGCAATTCCAACTAGTTCAGGAGAAATCCCAAGTTTTTTTGCTGCTAGTTCTTGAGTCAATTGAACATCTTGCATGCCTTGTTCACCTGTACAAGCATTAGCGATCGCACTGTTCATCACAAGTGCTTGCAAGTAATGATTGGTCTTGATCAACTGTTTTGTTTTGGCTGTTGGTGCTGCACAGAATTGATTGAGCGTATACACTCCTGCGGCTGCGGCTGGTACATCGGATACGATCCAACCAAAGTCTAATTTTTTTTGACGTAACCCTATATGTAAGGCGTCACTTGTAAACCCTTTCGGCCAAGTAAACGCGATTTCTTTTCCTTTAGTTTCCATACTTTTCCCCTTTACGGCAGTTGAGCAAAAACCGGCAATGCCAAGGTTTCCTCAAAGCCAAACATTTGATTGAAATTTTGAATGGCTTGTCCTGCCGCCCCTTTTAATAAATTATCGATTACTGAAACGATCGTGACGATTTGTGTTGTTTCATTTAATACAGCACCGATCACGCAATGATTGGTCCCGACTACCTCTTTTAATGAAGGGATCCGATTTAAATAATGAACAAATGGTGTCGTTTGATAGGTTTGTTCAAATAAATGATCCAATTGTACTTGTGTCATCTCTTGATTGAGTTTGACATACATCGTCGCCATCAATCCTCGGTGAAGTGGCACAAGTGTCGTAGTAAATTGAATGGCTGGAATATGTTCATCCCATTTTTTTAATTGATTCATAATTTCGGGAATATGTTGATGTTGATTTAACTTATATGGCCAAAGATTTTCATCGATAAACGAAAAATGACTCGATGTGCTTAAGCTTTTTCCTGCTCCAGACACGCCAGACTTTGCATCGACGACGATAAAATTAGGATCGAGTTTTTTCTCTTGAGCAAGTGGTGCTAGTCCTAATAAGGTTGCTGTTGCGTAACATCCTGGATTGGCGATATAAGTCGTATAATCTGTCGTAAACTCTGTCAATCCATAAGTAACAGGTACCGATCCATCTAGATGTGCATGTGGTTTGTTATACCATTTTTGATAACTCGCTTCTGAAGTCAAGCGAAAATCACCTGAAAGATCAATAATCGGGAATCCTTCCTTAAATAACGGCTCGAGCAGTTCTTTTGCAACACCTGCTGAGGTGGCACTAAATAGACAATCGACTTGCTGACAAACCGTCGTTACATCAAACGGTGTAATCATCGTATCCTCTAAATAAAACTGATCAACCACTTCTGATAGTTTTTGAGCAGGCTTATCGGGATTGCCATACAAATAAATCGTATCGACATGTGGATGTTGTTGCATCAATTGATACAAGACTGATCCCCCATACCCAGTCACTCCTAAAATCCCAATATTCATATAACCCCTCTTTTCTTGAATAAAAATTCAATATTTAATAAGTAATATAATACATATTCATTCAGTAATCAATCTTTTTTTCAATAAATTTTCAAAAAATAGTTTTTTTATTCGTAAAAAAGATGATTTTTCGCATTTTTATAAGAAAAAAAGCATAAAAAAACTTGTATAATCATAAATGACTATACAAGTAGTGTGTATAAAGAAGGATGTTTACTCAATTCAATAAAATTCGTATCAAAATCTGACAACCGTTCAAGTAACGAGTGGACATCTGAAGCGCGTTTAAGTTGGATTCCTAGAACGACTGGCCCAGTACCTCGATTGACTTTTTTTGTATATTCAAAACGAGTAATATCATCATCTGGCCCAAGAACTTGTGTCACAAATTCTTTTAATGCACCAGGACGTTGTGGAAAATTGACTAAAAAGTAGTGTTTAAGTCCTTGATAGATCAACGCGCGTTCTTCAATTTCTTCCATACGACTAATATCGTTATTTCCACCACTAATGACACAGACAATCGTTTTTCCTTTGATCATTTCACGGATTTGTTCTAATACAGCTACACTTAATGCTCCTGCTGGTTCGACTACGATGGCTTGTTTGCTATACAAATCTAAAATCGTTTGACAAATTTCTCCTTCTGGTACGGTATAAAGAGCATCGGTTGTTGCCTTTACACATTCATACGTCAATTGACCTACTCGTTTGACTGCAGCTCCATCTACGAATTTATCCAATTCTGCTAACGTTACAGGCCCACCTGTCGCAAATGCTTGGGTCATCGAGGCTGCTCCTGCTGGTTCGACACCAATCACTTTAGTTTGAGGCGAGACTGCTTTAGTATAACAACCGACCCCGCTCAGTAATCCACCCCCACCTACTGCAGCGATCACATAATCGATTGTTAGGCCTTGCTCAGCAGCCTGTTGTAAATATTCAACGGCTACCGTTCCTTGACCAGCAATAATTGCAGGATCATCGAAAGGGGCAATAAATGGAAGTCCTTGCAGTACAGCATACTGTTTTGCTGCTGTTGCGGCTTCGTCAAAAGTATCTCCAACTAGACGAATCTCGACCATTGCGCCACCAAAGAACTGTACTTGTGTAATTTTTTGTTGGGGCGTTGGCGTTGGCATAAAGATAATGCCTGGAATCTGTAATTCTTGGCAAGTATACGCGACACCTTGCGCGTGGTTTCCAGCACTCGCACACACAACACCTTGTTGAATCCTCGCTTTTGGTTGTTTAGTAATTGCATAGTAAGCTCCACGTAGTTTAAATGAACGCACTTTTTGTAGATCTTCACGTTTTAAATAGATTTGACAATCAAAACGTTCTGATAAGTAACGATCATAATGCAAAGGTGTTTTCGTAACCGTATGTTTTAAGACTTGGTCAGCTTCTTCAATATGTTTTTGCCAAGTTTTTACGTTAGTTGAGACGACTTCCATAGTTATAGACCTTCTTTCGTTCACTTGATTATTGACCTTTTACAAAAGGCATCATCTTACGTAATTCTTCCCCTACTGCTTCGATTGGATGTCCGGCATTATCCGCACGCATTTTTTTGAATGCTTTAAATCCTTGTTGATTGTCTTCAATAAATCCTTTGGCAAAGGTACCATTTTGAATATCTGTCAGCACAGCTTTCATATTGGCTTTTGTCTGCTCTGTAATGACACGTGGACCAGAGACATAATCGCCATACTCTGCTGTATTCGAGATCGAGTGACGCATTTTGCCAAATCCTCCTTCATAGATCAAGTCGACGATCAGCTTCATTTCATGACACACTTCAAAATAAGCCAATTCTGGTTGATATCCAGCTTCAACGAGTGTTTCAAATCCTGCCTCGATCATACTCGTTAATCCTCCACATAACACAGCTTGTTCACCAAATAGATCTGTTTCTGTTTCTTCTTTAAACGTTGTTTCTAACACCCCTACACGCGTAGCACCGATCCCTTTTGCGTAAGCCAATGCTAAATCGGTCGCTTGACCCGTTGCATCTTGATACACTGCAAATAATGCTGGAACCGCAAATCCTTGAGTAAATGTTCGACGGACAAGATGTCCTGGCCCTTTTGGCGCAACTAAAAAGACATCGACATCTTTTGGAGGCGTGATCACATCAAAATGGATATTAAACCCATGCGCAAACGCTAATGCATTTCCTGCTTCTAAATAAGGTTTGATCTGAGTTTCATAAAGATCTCCTTGGATTTCATCTGGCGCAAGAATCATGACAACATCTGCTTTTTTTGCTGCTTCATCCACTTCAAAGACTTCAAATCCATCCGCTTTTGCCATTTCAGCTGATTGCCCTGCACGAACACCAATAATTACTTGATGCCCATTATCTCGTAAATTTTGTGCATGCGCATGGCCTTGTGATCCGTAGCCTAAGATTGCAATCACCTTATCTGTTAGTACCTCATTGTTTACTGAATCGTCATAATATACTTTTGCCATTGTTGTTTCCTCCTTTTACTCGTTATAATTTATAGACACTCTACTTTACGTAGTTTGTGTTCGCGTTAATCCTACTACACCTGTACGTGCGATTTCGACGATACCAAATGGACGCAAATTTTCAATACAGGCTTCAATTTTTTCATGATCGCCCACCAGTTGAATGACATAGGCTTTTTCATGTGCATCGACAATACTTGCTCGAAATGGTTCGATCGTCGTTTGAATCGCTGCACGTTGTGTGAGTGGTGCATGGACCCTAATCAAGGCAAGCTCCCGTTCAATCGCTTTTTGATCAGTGATATCCACGACTTTTTTTACATCAATCATTTTGTGTAATTGCTTGATTACTTGTTGAATATCAGCTACATGATCGACTTGAATCACAATCGTAATTCTGGACCAGATAGGATCGATCGTCTCACCGACGCTAATACTTTCGATATTGACTTGTCTTCTAGTCAATATCCCAGTAAAACGATTCAAGACACCTTGTTGATTCCGGACGGTTGCATTTAAAATACGTCTCATTTTCTCACCACCCCAATCATTTGATCATTGGCTTTTCCGGCTGGAACCATTGGAAATACTTGCTCACTTGACGGAATGATCACTTCAATTACTTGTGGTATGTTCACAGCAAACGCTTGAGCTAATTTTGACTGTACATCGCTTGGATCCGTTAAAGTAAACGCGTCTATTCCATAAGCTTTAGCTAGTGCCACAAAATTAGGTTGTTGTTCAAATTCAGATTCTGAATAATGATCCTCAAAAAAAGTATGTTGCCATTGATGTACCATACCAAGCGAATGGTTGTTAAATAAAATCACTTTTATCGGCAAGTTATACTGCTTCAATAAAATCAATTCTTGATTGGTCATTTGAAATCCACCGTCTCCGACAAAAATCACGACTTGCTTTTCGGGTTGCGCTAACTGGGCACCAATTGCAGCTGGGATTCCATAGCCCATCGTACCTAATCCACCACTTGTGATAAGCTGATGATCGGTAGAAAACGGATAAAATTGTGCGACCCACATTTGATGTTGTCCTACATCAGTTGCGACTAACGCTTCTCCTTTTGTCAATTGACCGATCTCTTCAATTACAGCTTGTGGCTTGATCTGAGTGTTTGATCGTTCATACGAAAACGGATAATGCGTTTGATACTCCATTAAGGTGTCTTTCCACTTGCTGCGATCAACTTGTGGAAGGATTGGCGCTTGATTCAGTGCCATCAAGGTAGCTTTCGCATCAGCGACTAACGGAATATCTACACGTACGACTTTTCCGATTTCTGCTGGATCTAGATCAATATGGACGATCGTGGCATTTGGTGCAAATTCACTAGGTGCACTGGCTAGACGGTCATCAAAACGTGACCCGATATTGATCAATAAATCGCATTGCGTTAATGCCATATTCGCGGCATACGATCCATGCATCCCACCCATCCCTAAAAATAAAGGATGTTGTTGCGGTAAGATACCGAGTCCAAGTAAAGTCGATAATGTAGGAATCTGATACGTCTCAACAAATGTGCGTAATTCTGTGGTAGCTTGCGCATGTCCCACACCTGCACCAACTAAGACCACGGGCCGTGTTGCCTGATGCAGCGCATGTAACACTTTGTCGACTTGAACTTGATTTGGTAAATAGGTCGGTTGATAATTTGGTAACGATACTGGTTGTTTTTGCGGTGCTTCGATGATAGTCAGTTGTGCCATAATATCTTTTGGAATATCGATCACGACCGGTCCCATCCGTCCTGTTGTTGCAAGATGGAACGCTTCGTTTACAACAGATTCAATTTCTTCTATACTGCGAATCTGGTAATTGTATTTTGTGATTGGCATCGTGATTCCTAACATATCTGCTTCTTGGAATGAATCTTTTCCAATACCCGCTGTAGCTACTTGTCCAGTCAACACGATCATCGGTAATGAATCACTCATCGCATCGGCAATCCCCGTGACTGCATTTGTAGCTCCTGGTCCACTGGTCACCAGGACAACTCCTGGTTTTCCAGTCACTTTTGTATACCCTTGAGCTGCATGGGTTGCACCTTGTTCATGACGAACTAAAATATGTTTTATTTTCTGATACCCATATAAGGCATCATAAATTGGCAACACCGCTCCACCTGGATATCCAAAAATAAATTCTACTTCTTGAGTCGCTAAAGCATCCAGTAACTGATGCGCACCTGTTTTATTTGGCATAATACCTCCTCCTTACGACAATAATTCCTCTGGGATCTGCATGATTGCTCCTGTATGAGCTGAAGTCACAAGTGCTGTATAACGTGCTAACCAACCTGATTTTACTTTCGCTTTAAACACAGGTAAATGTTGCATTCGTTCAGCTAGCTCTTCTTCACTAATCATTAATTCCATCGTTCGATTGGTTAAATCGATTTGGATTTCATCGCCATCATAAATTGCGGCAATCGGTCCGCCTGCAGCAGCTTCTGGTGATACGTGACCAATTGCGATTCCGCGTGTAGCACCGGAAAAACGTCCATCCGTGATTAAAGCGACATCTTTTCCTAAACCACGACCCACAATTCGTGACGTGGGTTCTAACATTTCTGGCATCCCCGGTCCGCCTTTAGGTCCTTCATATCGAATCACAACCACATGCCCTTTTTTGACTGTACCGTTATCGATGGCTTCTACTGCTTCATCGTGCGTTGAAAAACAAATTGCTTTTCCAGTAAATGTTGTAATACTTGGATCGACACCCCCGACTTTGATTACACTACCTTCTGGGGCGATGTTTCCATATAGAATCGATAGTCCACCAACTGGACTATACGGATCTTCTTTTGGATGAATCACGGCTTCGTTTTTGATTGTGCACCCTGCTACATTCTCACGTAGTGTTTTTCCGGTAACGGTGATACGATCTGGATGGATACACCCGTCAATACTCACTAATTCATTAATAATCGAAGACACCCCACCTGCTTCATGCACGTCATGCATCGAATATTCAGATGATGGTGCGATTTTTGACAGATAAGGAACACGTTTGGCAATTTCATTGATATCGCTCAACTGATAATTGATCTGTGCTTCTTTAGCAATCGCTAGTGTATGCAATACTGTATTTGTAGAACCGCCCATTGCCATATCCAGTGCAAATGCATCATCGATTGCTTCTTTTGTGACGATATCACGTGGCTTGATTTGTTTTTTGACAAGGTCCATTAAGTGAAACGCCGATTCTCGAACTAAATCACGACGTTCTTTAGACACAGCTAAGGTCGTTCCGTTCCCAGGTAAGGCTAGTCCTAAAATTTCCATTAGACAGTTCATAGAATTCGCGGTAAACATCCCAGCACACGATCCACAAGTAGGACAGGCGTTTTTTTCTAATTGTTTAAATTCTTCTTCTGTCATTTTGCCTTCTTTAAATGTTCCAACTGCTTCAAACATCGTCGAAAGCGTTGCGGTATGCCCTCTTGGATCGACGCCGGCTTTCATTGGTCCACCTGAGCAAAAAATTCCTGGAACATTCGTCCGCATCGCAGCTAGTAACATTCCTGGTGTGATCTTATCGCAGTTTGGCATGTAAAATACGCCATCAAACCAATGGGCATTGATTACTGTTTCAGCTGAATCAGCAATCAACTCACGACTCGGTAAAGAATAACGCATTCCAATGTGTCCCATCGCAATGCCGTCATCGACACCGATCGTATTAAATTCAAAAGGAATTCCACCGGCTTCTCGAATCGCTTCTTTCGCAATATCAGCAAGCTCTCTTAAGTGAACATGTCCAGGTACGATATCAATATAGGAATTACAAATCGCAATAAACGGTTTTTGCATATCTCGTGCATTCTTTACTTGTCCTGTTGCATATAATAAACTTCTGGCTGGTGCGGCTTCGATTCCCTTTTTGATTTGATCACTGCGCATCTTCTTCATCCTCTCATATAAAAAAAGCATCCCATCAAGATGGGATGCTTTAGTAAAAGCCCCATCTACCAAGCGAAATAGGACTTGAACTGTTTCGAAATTACGAAAACATTCTAAGTCCTGGGTATAATTAATAAAATAATGACTGATTGATTTGTTGTCATTCGCTTGGTCATATCGGGTCTCTCCTCTTTTGGTTTTTATTGTTTGAATTATCTGTTAATTTAAAGGTTGTTGTCAGTTTAGCGATTATTTTAAGCAAAGTCAACCTAATTTTTCATTTATTTTTAATACAATTCATTTAAATTTCATTTTATTAGCAAAAAAAAAGCAAATAACCTTATAGTCATTTGCTTTTTGTAACTTTAAAATAACATCCATTAGTATGTATCGATTTCTTTGCGTTCTGCTAAACGACTCTGTTTTCCAACACGCGTTGCAGCTTCTTGTCGTAAAGCTTCTAGTGTTACGCCTTTTTCAACAAGCAACACACTCAAGTGATACAAGACGTCATTTGTTTCTAAAATAAGTTCGTCCAGTGAATCATTTTTAGCAGCAATGACGACTTCTGTTGCCTCTTCACCCACCTTTTTCAGAATTTTATCTAATCCTTTATCAAATAAATAGTTCGTGTAAGAGCCTTCTTTCGGATTTTGTTTTCGATTCAAGGCTTCTTGATACAATTCTTCAAACATATCGCTTCCTCCTTTAACGTATCGTGCGGTAAAAACAAGTTTTTTCACCTGTATGACAGGCTGCACCTGTCTGATTGACTTCGATCCACAATGTATCTTCATCACAATCGATTTTGATCGATACTACTTCTTGAACGTGACCACTCGTTTCACCTTTATGCCACAATTCATTTCGACTGCGCGAATAAAACCATGTTTGATTTGTTTCTAGCGTTTTTTGGTAGCTTTCTTCATTCATGTAAGCTAACATCAACACTTCTTTACTTGTGGCATCCGTAATAATTGTTGGAACTAGGCCATCTTGTTTTTTAAAATCAGGTTTCATTATATTTGCTCCTTTTCCACAAGTCGTACAGGGATCTCTCGCTCCGCTAGAGCTTGTTTTAATGCGGGAATCTTGACTTCGTTGTAATGAAATATACTTGCTGCAAGTGCACCCGTAGCCGGTGTTTTCTCCAAAACTTCGATAATGTCTTCTTGATCTCCTGCTCCACCTGATGCAATTACTGGTACAGAAACCGCCTGACTGATCGCTTGGTATAAAGCTAAGTCGTAGCCTGATTTTGTCCCATCTTTGTCCATTGAGGTCACGAGTAGTTCTCCTGCACCAAGGTCTACAGCTTGTTTGGCCCACTCGATAGCATCCACACCCGTATCTTCACGTCCGCCTGTAACAAACACATGCCAACTCTCTCCTACTTTTTTTGCATCGATAGCGACTACGATACACTGATTGCCAAATTTTTGAGCACCCTCTTGGATCAATGTTGGCTGACGCAATGCAGCAGAATTGATTGCGACTTTATCTGCACCTGCTTTTAACATCGCATTCATGTCTTCAATACTGCGAATCCCACCGCCGACGGTAAAAGGAATAAACACTTGATCTGCCGTTTTGGATACCATCTCGACCATGGTTTGTCGCCCTTCATGCGTTGCACTGATATCTAGAAAAACTAATTCGTCACATCCTTGTTCATAGTAGGCTTTCGCAATTGCGACAGGATCTCCCACATCCGTTAGATTAACAAAGTTAACGCCTTTTACAACACGACCATCCGTCACATCTAAGCAAGGGATGATGCGTTTGGCTAACATGTTACACCTTCATTGACTTTAGCCAAAACATCTAAACTTAGCGCGCCACTGTAATAAGCTTTCCCTACAATCGCTCCTGTTGCACCAAGTTCAGCTAATTCGAGTAAGTCTTCTTTTGTATGAATACCACCTGAAGCAATAATGTCACAGTCAGGTAAAGCAGCAATCAATTGTTGATAATGTTCAATATTTGGACCTGATAATGTACCATCTTTTGCAACATCTGTATAAATGAACGTTTTCGCCCCATATGAAGCAAGTTGTTTGGCCAACTCGATAAAGTCCAATGCAATAACTTCTTTCCAACCTTCGATGGCAACTTGTCCATTTTTAGCATCGATACCAATGATCACACGTTCTGCTCCAAATTTTGCAATCGCTTCTTTGGCAAATAAGGGCTCTTTTGCTGCCATAGAACCTAAAATTACGCGATCAATTCCCGCAGCTAAATACGCTTCAATTTGTTCCATCGTGCGGATTCCGCCACCGACTTCTACCTTCATTTGACTTACTTCTTTTACTTGTGCGATCAATTTTGCATTCACTGCTTTTTTTTCTAAAGCGCCATCTAAGTCGACGACATGTAAATACGACAATCCAGCTTGTGCAAAAAGGCGTGCTTGTTCTACTGGAAATTCATTGACAATAGTCTCTTGATCAAAGTCTCCTTGATATAATCGTACTGCTTTTCCATTTTTTAAATCAATTGCTGGTAGGATCTCCATAAACATACTCCTTAAAGTTTTTTAGTATCTTGTGTCCGATATCTCCTGATTTTTCTGGATGGAATTGTGCACCAAATACATGTCCCTTTGAAATCATAGCCGGTATGCGACCATTGTAATCACTAAAGACACGTAAATAAGCTTCTGGGACATCTGTATAATAACTGTGCACAAAATAGACATAGGCTTGATCGACATCTTCAGTCAATGCATCGGGCGAAAAAACATGTAGTTGATTCCATCCCATATGTGGTACTGGATAATCTGAAGTAGCTGTGAGTGCACGACACGTTCCCGGAATCAAGGAAAGACCTTTTGTATAACCATATTCTTCACTTGCTTCAACGAGTAGCTGCATTCCTAGACAAATTCCCAATAGCGGAACCTGTTGTGCCACTCGTTCGTGGATGACCGCAATCAAATTGCGGTCATCTAACGCTTGCATTGCTTGCTTAAACGCCCCAACACCTGGCAAAATCAAGCCATCTGCTTGACGTAAGACTTCTGGGTCACTTGATAAGACCGCGTTGACTCCAATCGCTTCTAATGCACGCAATACGTTTCGTGTATTCCCTGCATCATAATCAATGACGGCAATCATTACAACACTCCTTTCGTCGAATTGACTCCCTTGATTTCTGGATTGATTGTGATCGCTTCACGTAATGCACGTCCTGTAGCTTTGAATAAACTTTCCACTTTATGGTGCGTGTTTGTCCCATATAAGACTTTTTCATGTAACGTCATTTGCGCGTTAAACGCAAAAGCTTGGAAAAATTCTTGTGTTAATTCTGTATCAAACTGACCCAATTTTGGATTTGTCAGTTCTGCATCAAAGACTAAAAAACTACGACCTGAAAGATCCAAACTCACCATGCCTAACGTTTCATCCATTGGCACAAAAGAGGTTCCATAGCGGTTGATCTGTTCTTTCTCACCTAGAGCTTGTTTTAGTGCTTGTCCTAAAGCGATACCGATATCTTCCACTGTATGATGGCTATCGACTTCTAAATCTCCATCTGCTTTCACTGTTAAGGCAATTCGAGCATGACGAGCAAAAAGGGTTAACATATGGTCAAAAAAACCGACGCCCGTTTGAATGTCTACTGGTTCTGTTTGATCTAGATTTAGCTGTAATTCAATTTTCGTTTCATACGTATTGCGTACAATCGTCGCGTGTCTCATTTTTGTTCCTCCCGCATGGCAACTGCTCGGGCATGACCGGCTAGTCCTTCTTTATTGGCTAATACTTGAATAGCTTGTGAGGCTTGTTGTACAGCTTCTTTTGTATAGGAGACATATTGGATTCGTTTCACAAAATCATGCACACCTAATGCTGAAGCAAAACGAGCCGTTCCACTTGTCGGCAACACATGGTTGGTTCCAGCTAGATAATCCCCAATCGGTTCACTTGTAAAGGGACCTAAAAAAACGGAACCTGCATTTTCGACTTGATCGAGATAAGACATCGCATCTTCAAAAGCGATTTCTAAATGTTCAGGCGCTAAAGCATTCATCAAGGTAAACATTTCACTCACTGAAGAGGCCAAAATAATTTTTCCTTGTTCTACGATCGCTTGTTGTGCGATTTCTTTTCGCGGTAACGTTTGAAGTTGAGCAAACACTTCTTTTTCTACTGCCTCACCTAATTCTTTTGAGTCGGTTACTAAAAAAGCGCGTGCAAACGTGTCATGTTCTGCTTGAGACAATAGATCAGCAGCTAGATATGCTGGGTTTGCGCCAGCTTGAGCTAAGATCCCAATTTCAGAAGGGCCAGCAATCATATCGATTCCGACTTTGCCAAATACTTGTTTTTTCGCTGTGGCAACAAAGCGATTCCCCGGTCCCACGATTTTATCTACAGGACGAATCGTCTGTGTGCCATAAGCGGCAGCTGCGATAGCTTGTGCGCCACCAACTTGATAAATCGTATCTACACCAGCTAAGCGAGCCGCTACCAAAATCGCTGCATTGAATACCCCGTCTTTTGGCGGAGGTGTAAACATGACGATTTCTTTAACTCCAGCAATTTTTGCAGGTAAAACATTCATCAGTACACTAGAAGGATAAGACGCTGTTCCACCAGGTACATACACGCCCACTCGTGTTAACGGAACAATTTTTTGACCTCTCATTACACCAGTTTGTGGGAAATCAATAAATCCTTGCTCAAGTTGGTGTGTATGATACGATAAAATATTTTCTTTCGCACATTCTAATGCTTGTTGAACTTCTGGTTCGATGCGTTCAAATGCTTCAGTAATGATGTCTTCGGATACAATTAAATCATCCAATGTGACTCCATCAAATTCTTCAGTGTATTCTTTTACGGCTTGATCACCCAACGTACGAACTTCTTGAATAATCGCTGAGACGTTATTATCTAGAGCAGCTTGATCTTTTGGTTCTTTTTCTTCTAGCATAATGGCATCTAAAATCTCAGATACACTTCCTGTTAACCACGTCATGTTCATAAACGGTCCTCCAAACTCTGTTCTACTTGATTGATAAATGTTAAAATGGCAGGATTGCTTTTTAATGCAGATTTATTGACGATCAATCGAGCGGAAATACGACAAATATCCTCAAAAACAATCAATCCATTTTCTTTTAATGTCGTTCCAGTTTCTACAATATCCACGATCGCATCTGCTAAAGATAACAAGGGCGCAATTTCCACAGAACCTTCAATTTTGATAATCTCGACATCTTCTTTTTTCGCTTGAAAAAACTGACTAGCCACGGTTGGGTATTTTGAAGCAATCCGCTTACGTCGGTGATTATTTGGATCGTAATTGGGTGTCGAAGCGACGGCAAACCGACAAACTCCAATGCCTAAATCGAGCATTTCATAATACCCTTCTGGATGTTCCAATAAAATATCTTTTCCCACCACTCCAATATCAGCGACTCCATGGCGAACATAAGTCGTCACATCTACCGCTTTAACCAGTAGAAATCGAAATTTTCCATCTGGACTTTCAAAAATCAATTTACGTTTTTTGTCTTGCATAAAGGCGACATCAAAGCCAGCTTTTGCAAATAATTCCAAGGTTTGTTTTTCTAAGCGGCCCTTTGTCAACGCGATTGTAATTGGTTTTGTCATAAGTTCACCTCTTGTTTTGTGCCAGTTTTATCGATGCACCAAATGGCGTTATAGTCCCATTTTTTGGCATATGCTAGTGTTTGTTCATACGTACTAAATAACGAAAGTTCAACGCCGATCTGATCCCATTTTCCAGCATGGATAGCGGTGTCTTCTTCAAAATACAACAGAATTTTCTCATGATCTTGACCTGTTGGACGTTGATACAAACGATCAAATAATGTATCCACATTCATCGCCCAGCCTACAGAACTCGTTTGTGCTAAGTCGAAGCGTTTGAATAAATAATCGTAACGTCCCCCACTTAAGAAATTCTCTGGTATGCCCTCACTAAAACTAGAAAACATGATGCCTGTATAATAGTCCATCAATCCAACCATCCCTAAATCGACACGTAAACGTGAGGTTAACTCTTCTGAAAAGAAATTGATCAATGTTTCGATTTCAGCAAGATCGGTTAAAATCGGATGGTTTTCAGGTAATAATTGTTTTGCTTTAGCTACAGTCGATTCAATGTCTCCAAATAATTTAGGGATTTCTTTTAAAAAGGCATCGATCGAGCTAGGATGCTGTTGGACTAAATCGGCAATATCTGTAATACTTTTATTTAAAAAATGGATTTTCAGCTGTTCTGCTTGTGCCCCATCCAGTTTCAATTCCGAAACGATCTGTTGAAAAATACCTGCATGTCCAATTTCAATTGAATAATTAGGAATATTCAAAGCTGAGAGCACACAATCTGCAGATAAGATCGCTTCGTATTCTGCTTTCAAAGAAGGAAAGCCAATGATCTCCACACCAGCTTGCGTAAATTCATTTTGTAACCCTTTCATTTCATCATGATAGCGAAACACTTTGCCGCTATAACGTAATTTTAGAGGAAGTTCGACTTTGGTAGACGCAATTACCCGGCCGACCGGAGAGGTCATATCTGGTCGTAAAGTCAACAGTCGACCTTGGTTGTCAAAAAAACGATAAAACCCTTCTTGATTGTGGCTTCCTTCAAACACTTCCGCAAATTCAATGATCGGCGTTTCAATACGTTGAAATCCTCGTTGACGCAAAAGCTCATTGATCTTGTATTCTAATTGATATACTCCCTCAGCTCGGCGAAACAGACGATCTTTTGTCCCAGCTGGTAACTGTTTTCTTCTCATCTTTATATCTCCTTTTGCGTTAATTTACGTAGTAGCGTGGTCACTTGTTCCATTTCTTGTTGCGTTCCAATCGAAATGCGTAGATAGTCTTTTAAACGCGGGGTATCAAAATAACGAACATAAATCGCATGCTCTTTTAACTGCTGGTATAATATGTTGGCTTTATGACTAGGATGTGTCGTGAGTACAAAGTTTGTGTGGCTTTCTAATGTATTAAATCCTAGTTGCGTCAATTGTTCACTAAACCAGCTACGTGTATGAAGAATTTGTTGATTTACTTTTTGATAGTAAGCTCGATCTTCTAGGGCGGTAATTGCCACGGCTTCTGCGAGTGCATCGACTGCGTAAGGATTATATGAATTTTTCACGGCTTTAATGACTTGTGTTAAACGAGGGGATCCAATCCCGTATCCGACACGCAATCCTGCTAATGCATGATCTTTTGATAGTGTACGTGTCACATACAGATTTGGATACTTCGAAACAAGAGGTGCTACGCTTTCTTCGTTAAATGCTTGATACGCCTCATCTACAATAATAACTTGCTCTGGAAAACGTTCTAATAGATCAATAATCGCTTGTTTTGATACGGTTTTTCCTGTCGGTGCATTTGGATTTGTTAATACGAGTCCTCCAATAGCTTGTGGGATCTTTGTAAAGTCCCATTGAAATTGATCATCTAATGGCAGTAACTGATAGGGAATTTGATACAATTCACACCACACCGGATAAAACCCATATGTAATATCGGGAAAAATAATCGGAGCTTTTGTTTGGAAGAAGCTTTGAAAAGCTAAAGCTAAAATATCATCACTCCCATTAGCCGTTGTGATCCATTCATCCTCAAGTCCTTCATTTTGTGCAATGACCCGACATAAGGCTTGATTGTCAACGCTAGAATACCGTTGTAATTTTGCCAAATCAAATGTTGCTAATGTCTCTTTAATTTTTGGTGAAGGTAAATAAGCATGTTCATTCGTATTTAATTTGATAACACGTTGATAATCAACTTGTTCTCCAGGTATATAAGGTTGAATCTTTCGTAATCCTTCCATTGCGTCCTCCTCCTAATAAAAAAAAACGCCCTCTAGCACTATTGGCTAGAGGACGTCAACACGTGGTTCCACCTCTGATTTTTTTGATTCTCACAAATCAAAACTCATCAGGTCACTCTTTCGAATGATCTTAGCGATAACGGAACTACCGTTTTTTCCTACTTTAGATATTTATCTGTTCAAAAAAACACTCCAGAATGTGTCGTCTTATTGTTCTTACTCTTTTTCACCAACCAAGAGCTCTCTTTAAAAGAATGGAATAAGCCTTTTTCTTTCATCGTTTTATTATATATTTTTAATCATTTATGATATTGAACTTATCATAATGATTATTTTCCTATTTTGCAAGAAAAAAATGCAAAAAAGTGAAAATTAAGTATAATAGAATTAAGAAACATTCGTCTTAAATATTTGTTCACAAAGAGGAGAAAACACTATGGAATACTATGATCAACATTTACATACCCATTTTTCTTACGATTCAAATGCTGATTTTGAAGATTATTTAACAAACTATGAAGGATTTGTGGTCACGACCGAGCATTTTGATTTAGCCAATCCTGTAACGAAGACGGATGATATTCCGGACTACAAAGCCTATAGCCAAACGATTGATACATTAAACCGAAAATATGGAAATCGGGTACTAAAAGGAATTGAGATTGGCTATATCGCCTCTGAAAAAGAACGGATCTTGGAGTATTTAACAGATAAAGATTATGATTTAAAATTACTCAGTGTTCATCATAATGGCTCTTTTGATTATCTAGATGATGAAGTGAAAGAAATGGATCCTGCTATTGTGATTCCTCAGTATTTTGCACAACTTTCAGAAGCATTAGATGTTGTCAAAGCAGATGTCTTCGCACATTTCGATTACGGTTTTCGGGTTTTTGGCTTATCTGTTGCGGAATTTCAAGCTTATGAAGCATTATTTTTACCTATTTTAGATAAAGTGATCGACAAAAAACTTGCTTTTGAATTAAATGCGAAAAGTGCTTATTTATATAACAACTTAGCTCTTTATGATTACGTGATCGATCTGTATCAATCACGCGGTGGTACACTGTTTAGCATCGGTTCAGATGGCCATTACCTTGAACATTTCCGATTTCATTTTGACGATCTTTTTGCCTTACTTCGACAAAAAGGAGTTACTGAATTGGCCCTTTACCAAAATGGACAACAAATTATGGTGCCTCTTCCAAATGAAACAAGAGACTAATTAGCTCCCAGAAATAAGCCAAAAAAAGCTAAACATTTAGCCATTTTTTAGGAGGTGTGACAGAAATCTGTCACACCTCCTTTTTCAATATTGGACAAGTTCGTACTTGTTGACCTAGATAGACAATGGTTTCTTCATATGGTAAAAATCCCTCGCGTTGATAAAATCGTAATCCAGCATGATTTTTTTCATAGACGGTCACGATCAATTCGTGGTACTCCATTTGTATGGCGATCTGTTGGGCTTGATCCAGTAATTTTTTACCTAATCCTTGATTTTGATATCCTTCGATGACATATAATCGTTTGACTTCAAGTTGCTTTACTTGAGGAAAATAGACTAGTTTTATATACCCAATTAATACTTGACCATCAAAGACACCGATAAATGTTGTATTCGTATCTTGTAATTCTTTTGCTAACTGATGTGGTGTAAAGGCATGTTGAAGATATTCTTGCATATCTTTCGCGTTTGCCCCTTCAATAAAAGATTCATAAAAACTTACGATACTTACCACTTGTAACGCATGTTGATCTGAGCGACACAGTTTTTTAAACTGAATTTTTTCATTCATACCCATTCCCCCTTTACAGCACTATACCAAAAAAGCGGATAGTCGACTATCCGCTTTTAAGTATTTAATTTAATTTAGACCCGTTTGTTGCAATCACATCTTTATACCAATTAAATGATTTTTTCTCATAACGCTTACCTGTACCATTGCCTTCATCATCAAGATCAACATAGATAAAGCCATAACGTTTACTCATTTCACCCGTTGAGGCACTGACAAGGTCGATACAACCCCAAGGTGTGTAGCCCATGATATCTACACCATCTTTGATTGCATCAGCCATCGCTTCAATATGCTCACGTAAATAATCGATTCGATACTCATCTTCTACGTAGAAGTTTTCATCGACGTTATCGATTGCACCTAAGCCATTTTCCACGATAAAGACTGGTTTTTCATAACGATTATATAATTCATTTAACGCAATACGCAACCCAACTGGATCAATCTGCCAGCCCCACTCACTTGCTTTTAAGAAAGGATTTTTTAAGCCAGCTAATAAGTTTCCACTAGCTTTTGCTGCTTCTTCGTCTGTGATATTGACAACACTTGACATGTAGTAACTAAACCCAATGTAATCAACTGGATAGTCTTTTAAGAGTTCCAATTCACCTTCTGCAATATCCAATTCGCCAACATTGTATTTATCAAAAATACGTTTAGTATAAACTGGATATTCACCACGTACTTGTACATCTGCACAGAAGAAATTCATTTCTTGGTTTTGTTCGATCGTTGCCATTTGATTGACTGGATTTGAATCAAAACTATAAGTGGTTGCATAGATGATCATACAGCCAATTTGAAGTTCTGGATTTAATTCATGACCGATTTTGACAGCTTTACTACTTGCAACAAATTGATTATGCCACGCTTGGAATACATTATGGTAATCACCTGCACCCGTTGATTTGACCATTCCTTGACTTAGTGCCGGAAAATGAAAAGCAGAGTTGATTTCGTTGAATGTCATCCAGTATTTTACTTTGCTGTGGAAACGTTCTAACACGACTTTTGCATAGCGCTCGTAAAATGTGATCAATTCTCGATTTTTCCAACCGCCATATTCTTTGGCTAAATGCAATGGCATTTCATAATGAGAAATCGTAATCACGGGTTCGATCCCGTGTTTTACACACTCATCGATCACTTGTTCATAAAAGACTAATCCTGCTTCATTTGGAGTTGTTTCATCACCTTTAGGAAAAATACGTGTCCACGCAATTGAGAAACGGTAACATTTGAAGCCCATTTTCGCAAATAATGCAATATCTTCTTTAAAATGATGGTAATGATCGATTCCACGGTGGTTTGGGTAAATGTACTTGTCTTCATCGATTGTCCAATCAAATGTATCGCTACTTAAGACATCTAAACGGGCTTTTCCACCAGGCATTGCATCGGCTACAGATAATCCTTTGCCACCTTCTTTAAATGCACCTTCTAATTGGTTCGCCGCTGTTGCGCCACCCCATAAAAATCCATCGGGAAATACTGAGTTTGTCATCTTTTTTCCACCTTTCTATTTGACGATCGTCAATACATCTTCGCCGTTTAAAATTGTTTGTTGATCTAAATCAAGCACATCCGTAAATTGTGCGGTGTTCGTAATCACGACTGGTGTTACAACAGGATAGCCTTGTGCTTTGATAAACTCAATGTCAAAACGAATCAATAGCGTTCCCTTTTGAACTTTGTCGCCTTGTTTCACAAATGCCTCAAATCCTTTACCTTCAAGAGCCACTGTGTCCATTCCAATATGCATCAAAATTTCGATTCCGTCAATCGTCGTAATACCGACTGCATGTCCAGTTGGAAAAATCGTTGTGATCTCACCATCATATGGCGCATAAAGCTCTCCGACAGTCGGTTCAATCGCAATTCCTTTACCTAATGCTTCTGATGCAAAGACTTGGTCTTCGACTTTGCTTAAAGGCAATACATTCCCAGTTAAAGGACTTGCAATTGTATAATGATGTGCATCTGTTGTAGGTGCGGTTACTGTATCCGTTACTTCATCGACTTTTTCTAATGTTGTTTTTGGTGCAGTTTCTGGTTTATCTTCAAAACGCAATACCATAGTTAACACAAAGGCCAACACAAAGGCTACTGCTGTTCCGATCGCAGCCCAAATAACGCCATCTAAACTTTTTGTATCTTGAGGAATAAAACTTGGTAAACTTAAAATGCTCACTAGACCAAAGGCATAATTTTGAACGTGCGAGAATCCAATGATCGCGCCACCCACAGCACCACTGATACATGCAGCAATAAATGGTTTTTTAAGTGGTAGTGTTACCCCATATACAGTCGGTTCTGTAATTCCAAAGAATGCCGTGATCGTAGAAGACATCGCCAATCCTTTTAATTTAGTATTTTTGGTTATAAAGAAAACAGCTAATGCAGCTCCAGCTTGAGAAATTACTGCTGGCAATAGCATCGGAACCATTGAATCTGACCCATATTGCGTTAAATTCAATAAAGCAATCGGTACAAATCCCCAATGCATTCCAAACATCACAAATACTTGCCATAATCCACCCATCACAGCTCCAGCAACCAATGGACTAAGACCGTAAATCGCGCCATATCCTTTACCTAACCAATCGCCTAGAATCGTACCGATTGGGCCGATTGCAATAAAAGTTAATGGTGCCATAATTAAGAACACGCCTACTGGTACACAAATGATCTGTAAGAAGTCCGGTACAACTTTTTTGAAAAATCGTTCGACATAGCTTTGAATAAAGACAGCTAATAGAATTGGAATTACTGAAGAAGTATAGGCACTTGCCCCAATAATTACTGGTAACCCTAAAAAGCTCAACGTCTGACCCGCAGAAGCGGTAATCGTTGGATAAACCAAAGCCATCGCTAAAGCCAAAGCCAAGAATTCATTCGTTTTGAATTTGCGTGCTGCGGTAACAGCTAATGCTACTGGTAAGTAGGTGAAAAATCCATCTGCAATCGCAAATAATACAATATAAACCCCCGATGTATCGGTCAACCAATTTAAGGCTAAGGCCAGTGTTAAAAACCCTTTTAATACTCCGGCTCCTGCCATCGCACCTAAAAATGGTGTAAAGATCGACGATACAATATCAATCAATCTGCCTAATACAGTCTCGCTTTTACCTGAATCATCATCTGATGCGCTACTTAAATTTGATTGATCGATCAATTCACGATAGACATCGCTTACATGACTGCCGATCACGACTTGATACTGACCACCACTACGTACAACTTGAATGACATCTGGATCTTCTTGTAAACGTTCTGTATCAGCTTTTTCTTCATCTTTTAATTTAAAACGTAAACGCGTCGCACAATGAACTACGCTATTGACGTTTTCTTTTCCGCCGACTGCATCTAATACACGGCTTGCAATTTCTTGATTTTTTGACATGATATTTTCTCCCTTTTCTTCATTTTTGTAAACAAAAAACCCAAATTGAAAAAACACTATCTAATCAGATTAGTTGTCTTTTCAATCTGGGTTTTGCCTGCTTGACCAGTCACAATCCACTAAGATTGATACTTCTTATTCTTGAACAACACGTTCAATATGAATGGTTAAATAAATCATTTCGGATTCTCCAATCGGACGCGCATAACGCGTGATCAAAAAATCATTGATTCGTTGTACTGCTTGAAAAGCTTTTGGATATTTGGACTGAATCAGTGCAAATAAAAATTCATCTGGTTCATCTGTAAGCGTTTCGGATAAATAACGTTGTGCAAAATACTGTAGATGCGTAACGATCCGTTGATAACTCAGTGTTTCAGAATTTAGTGTAATCCCAAAGTAACGGCTGATGATCGTCAATATATTACGCACCATTTCTGTTGCTTCTAAAGTTTGCGACATATCTGCATGTTGCTGTTGTGCATTGACGATATGAAACGCAATGAATCCCGCTTCTGATTCTGGCAAACTCACTCCAAAATACTCTTCGATTTTTTCTAATGCATGTTGTGCTAAACGGAACTCTTTAGGATAAAACTTTCTTGTTTCAAATAACAATGGATTTGGAAGTTCGATTCCTTCTTTGGCACGCATGATCGCATAATGCATATGATCAGTCAAATTTAGATAAATCGCTGAAGATAACGACACATCTAGTTCTGCCTCTGCATAATCAACGATTTTTTTTACTAACTCAATTTCTTCAGCAGGAACATCTTGTAGAAGTTGTTGGAATTGTTGACTCGTTACCGAATCTTTCAATACAAACTCTTTTTCGATCAATGTATCATCGACTACATCGCCAGCCTTTTTTTGAAATGCAATTCCTTTACCCATACAAATGATTTCTTCGCCTTGTGGATTAACAGAAGAAATCACATTGTTATTTAGTACTCTTCCAATGATCATCTTGATCCTCCATTCAACATAAAAAAACCTAGAATCATCCCGCCTACATGTCGTGAGATAACTCCGGTTTTGCCTGCCGAGCAGTAACAATCCTGATTTACAAGAGTCATCATATCATAGATTTTTTTCACATGCAAGCCTTTTCAGTTTTTTTATATTACTTATTTTTTATTTGTTCATGCTAAAATCCGGCAAACTTGTTCCACTGTATAGGTTAAATTATCTGCTCCATCTCGCAACGCTTCTTTAAGAGAAATCGGTGTGGGCGTGATACTAAAACAAGCCGTTATTCCTTGTAGATCAAGGTCTTTTTCTACACTTCCACCAAAAGCTACAATCGGAACCTGATAGGTTGCAAGACGCTGGATTACTCCTGCAATCACTTTTCCTTGCTCTGTTTGGCAATCAATCTTGCCTTCTCCCGTAAAGACAATCGTTTCTTTTGTTACATAACGCTCTAAGTTGACTTCATCTAATACCCAATCGATACCCGATATTCTTCGGCAACGTTCATTTACTAAGCTTAACCCAAATAGAATACCTCCAGCTGCGCCCATACCTGCTGTTTGTAAATCATGCTTATTTTTTTGATTAAAAGTTTGGGCTAAACGGATCGTCTCTTTTTCTAATTGTAAGATCTCATTTGCTGTAGCTCCTTTTTGTTTAGCAAACACCTGCGCTGCTCCTTGGATACCATATAATGGATTTTCCACATCACTCGCTACGATAACTTCAAGATCCCGGATACTTGAATCGATTGTATCACTATTCCATGTAGCAATTTTGGATAAGTCAAGTTGGCCATTTGGTAGTTGAACGTGTTGCTTTGTAAAAAATCGAACACCACACGCTTGTAAAATTCCAAATCCTAGATCATGTGTTGCACTGCCTCCAACTGCTAAAATAATTTTTTTCGCACCTAGTTTTACAGCTTCTAACACACACTGTCCTGTACCAAACGTGGTCGTAGTTAATGGTGTGTGTTTCGCTTTAGCCACAAGTTCTAATCCACTAGTTTGCGCCAATTCTAAAATAGCCGTTTTGTTTTTTTGATTATAAAGAAATATGGCAGAAACCACTTCATCACAGAATGGTCCCATCACTTGTCGTGTCACTTTTTCATAATCAGCATGTTCGCTAATGACATCTAGCGTTCCTTCTCCACCATCTGCTAGAGGAATTTGATGGATAATGGCATCAGGAAAAACATGGCGAATACCCTTTGACATTGCGGTTACTGCCTCTTTTGCCGTCATACTTTCTTTAAATGAATCTGGTGCAAGTATAAATGAGTGCGTCATCTTTACTCCCCCTTTTTATCTAGTGTACTCCAAACGAAAAAAGTTTGCCTAATCAATTAGACAAACTTTTGATTATTTTACTTTTTGAAACATAACTTGACGATATTCATGTATCGTACCCACGGTAAAGATTGCAATCCCTAACCAAATAAAAGCAAACACGATCCATTTATGTGGATCAAACGCTTCATGTAAAAAGAAAACGGCTACAAGTAATTGCATCGTTGGATTGACATATTGAATAAAACTCAACGTCACAAAATCGACAGTTTTCGCCGCTACTGTAAAAAGCAGTAATGGTACCGCAGTCACTACACCACTCAACACAAGCAAACCTATCGTTAAAGGAGAATAACTAAAAAATGAGACTTGCGTAAAAAAGAGTAAATAAACAATCCCAAACGGTACACAAACAATCGTTTCAAGCATCAGTGAGAAGCTTGCTGGAAGTTCAATTTTCTTTTTGATCACACCATATAAACAAAAAGCAGTAGCGAGAATCAACGTGTTTAATGGTAAAGACCCGGTTTGAATCGTAAACCAAACCACCCCGATTGCAGCCAATAAAATCGCCAGAAAACTTGTCTTTGTCAATGGTTCCTTAAAAAAGACCAGCGCAATCACGACATTAAATAAAGGCATAATATAATAGCCCAAACTTGCTTCAGTTGCTTGACCATGTCCTACCATATAAATATAGGTTCCCCAATTGACCGCAATCAAAAAAGAAGCTAAGATCACCCAAATAATTTTTTTGGATTTCCATAAAGAAGCGACCGACTTAAAAAATGCACGCCAATTTTTTTGAATCGTCAAAATAATTGCCATAAATACTAATGAAAAAACAAAACGATACGCTAAAATATCTAATGCAGGAACGAACGAAAGTAATGCCCAAAATAATCCCAGCACACCCCAAAATAAATAGGATACTAATCCACTTAGAATCCCAACAGTTTTTTCTTCCATTTTATTCCTCCAATCTACTATAGAGTTAGGATAACATGTTCAATCTATAAAAGCTTCTTCTTTAAATGAAGTTTTTTTAAGATAACGTTTACTTTTCGATTAAAATTTGAGTGATCAGGGTGTCGAATCATACTAATATAGTATAATAGCGTTATAAAATATACGAGGTGATCTCATGTTTACTTCAAAAAAGATGATTACAGTAATAATTGGAATAACTCTTGGTTTTTTAGTGACAATTACTATATGTTTTTTTATGATTAAACCCTATGTACATACAGCTCGTGATATTTATTTTCAATTTCGATTACAAGAACAACAACTGACTAAACAACAAACTGTTATCGAACAGCTGCAACAAGACTACCAACAAAGCAAGCAAGAATTTTCTAATCAACTGACTGATCGATTTACTACAATACCTGAACAAACAACTATTTCATCAGATGATTCAGCTACAAAACATTCATTTAGTCGAGTCGATCAAACAGAAGAAACTCGTTTTCCACCTGAGAAAACGATGGCCTCGACAAGTATAAAAAATGAACTCATCATCAAAGATCTTCGTGCACCAATCGATAGTTATACTGAAGAAGGTGGCCAAGTCCCCACTTATACTCCTTATGCTTATCATTGGAAATTACCACAATTAGTTCAGCACGATTATATTCTCATTGATCACACCAATACAACAGGAATCGCTGAACACGTCTTAGCATTGAATATTGGAGATCTTGTATCTATCAACGAAACACTCTATCAAGTTCATCAGATCCAGACGATCTATCCTAATCAATACGCCAGTGACTTTTGCGATTTTTCTTATCCCGCTTTTTTGCAAACTTGTTATACAGATAATGCCAATCAAGGGATGCGCCTTGTCACCTTAAAAACAAAAGAGCTTTAAGTGCTAAGCACTTAAAGCTCTTTTTTATTGGCGAATCATGTAGTCAAAAGCACCTAATGCAGCTGTCGCACCAGATCCCATTGAAATAATGATTTGTTTGTAGGCACTATCCGTACAATCACCGGCCGCAAAAATCCCAGGGACGCTTGTTTGGCCAAATTTATCGACAACTAATTCACCCATACGTGTTTTTTCAAATCGTTCATCTAAGAATTCCGTATTCGGAACTAACCCGATTTGCACAAAGACACCGGCTAAGTCAACTTGATGTACTTCATTTGTCTCACGATCAATATACGTCAAGGCATGAACTTTAGTATCTCCTAAAATTTCTTTGGTCTGCGCATTTTTGATTACAGTAACATTTGGTAAACTCGCCACACGTTCTTGTAAGACTGAATCAGCTTTCAGTTCTGGTAAGAATTCTAGAACCGTAACATGGCTAGACATTCCAGCTAGATCAATCGCTGCTTCGATCCCAGAATTTCCGCCACCAATAACAGCAACATCTTTACCAGCAAATAACGGACCATCACAATGTGGACAATACGCTACACCTTTATTTTTAAATTCTGCTTCACCAGGAACGTTCACATTCCGCCAACGTGCACCTGTTGCTAAAATCACGACTTTAGCTTTTAACGTTGCGCCATTGTCTAGCTCAACTACTTTAAGTGTGTCTTCTTCTTTGATATTTACAACACGTCTTGTTTTGATAATATCGATTGGGTACGTTTTCGCATGCTCTTCTAATGAGATCGCGAGTTTTTCCCCTTCAGTATACGGTGTACCGATCAAGTTTTCGATACCTACAGTTTCTAATACTTGACCACCGAAACGTTCGGCTACGATTCCTGTACGAATCCCTTTACGAGCAGCATAAATTGCAGCACTCACACCAGCAGGACCTGCACCAACGACTAAAACGTCAAAAGGTTCCTTAGCAGATAATTCTTCATGGTCGGATTCACCGATTGCCAATTTATCTAAAATTTGTTCAATCGACATACGACCACTATCAAATTCTTCGCCATTTAAAAAGACATTTGGTACCGCCATGATGCCTTTTGCATCCACGACATCTTTAAACATGCCGCCTTCAATCATCGTATGAGAAACCTGTTCGTTTAACACACTAATGATATTCAAGGCTTGAACGACATCCGGACAGTTATGACAAGTCAAACTTACAAATGTTTCAAAATGCAATGGTTGATCGATTTGTTTGATCTTACGAATCACGTCTTCATCGACTTTTGGTGCACGACCGCTCACTTGTAATAATGCCAATACAAACGACGTGAACTCATGACCTAAAGGAACTCCGGCAAAGACGACACCAGATTCTTTTCCTGGTTGATCTAAACGAAAGCTTGGCGTATAGGCTAATTTTACTTCAACAAAAGTCAAGCGCTCGGACATCGCCACGATTTCTTCGATAAATTCGCGGACTTCAGTCGACTCTTTTTGGTCATCTAAACTTGCCGTAAAGACAACATCATTTTCTAAAAGGGCTAGATACTGAACGAGTTGTTCTTTGATATCTAAATCTAAACTCATAGTGACCCTCCTTAAATTTTACCTACTAGATCTAAGCTAGGTTTCAATGTTTCTGTTCCTTCTTTCCATTTTGCAGGACATACTTCACCCGGATGGGTACGCACATATTTCGCTGCTTTTACTTTATCGATATAATGACTTGCATCACGTCCGATACCGTCTGCATTGATTTCAACTGTTTGTACAACTCCATCCGGATCAATCAAGAACGTTCCACGTTGAGCGGCACCTTCTTCTTCATCTAATACATCAAAAATACGAGAAATGCGGTGATTTGGATCGCCGATCATCGTATATGTAATTTTGCCAATCGCTTCTGAATGATCATGCCACGCTTTATGCGTAAAATGAGTATCTGTAGAAACAGAGTATACTTCTACTCCTAATTCTTTTAATGTCGCATATTGATCTTGTAAGTCTTCTAATTCTGTCGGACATACAAAGGTGAAATCTGCTGGATAAAAACAAAATAGACTCCATTGGCCTTTCAAATCTTCTGAACTTACTTCTACAAAATCACCATTTCTAAAGGCTTGTGCTTGAAATGCTTCGACTTCTTTTCCAATTAATGACATGGATCATTCCTCCTAAAAAATTTAAACTTGTAAATTGTTTTATTTACAATAATTATTATTATATTAAATTGATTATAAGTCAACCATTATGAGATAGATAATCACTTTAACCTACTATTTTACTAGAAAATTGAATATCCTATTTTCAATTATATCCACTAAATGAAAATGATCAGCAATTAGTTTACTCCTTTTTAACAAAAAAAAGAATCTACGTCTTTTATTTCTAGACATCAGATTCTTTTCGTTTAAGGAAACTCTACATCGATTGACCCATCCTCATCCGGGACAAGTTCAGATAATAGCATATTTTTTAAAATATGAATGGCGATCTCTTTTTTCATTTGCTCGAAGGAACGCTTGGCCTCCACTTGAAATTCATAAATCGGGCGATGCTGTCCCCAGTTACGACCATTGACCACAACTTTTAATTGTTGTAGATTATCTGATTGTTCGATCCATTGTTGGTCCAGTGCTTTCAACAAAATCAGACGTTTGAAATAAATTTGTTGGTACAAATTATCCAAAGGCTTCATTGCTTGAGCCAACCGTTCTTTGATGATCGTAACTAAAAATAATTTAACATTTTTTTTATTCAACTCACCTAACGCGATTACTTTAGCTGGATCAAAATCATAGTCGATCGTATTAAAAATAAAATCGATCAATTTTTCCGAAGTTAAATTATCCGCATCTGCACAGTAATGTTCCACAGCTTGGTTAAATGCAAATCGTATCAATTCGTCCAGTTCTTCCAGTAATGATGTCATGATTCGATTGCGTGTTTTGTAAATCGTATCGCGTTGAATTGTAATGATTTCATCAAATTCCAGCGTATTTTTACGCGCTGCGATTTCTTGGTTTTTTCGAATCGCTTGTGATTTATCGATTACTTTATGGTATTTGCGTTCATTCAACGAAACAGTCTCCACAATTTTCCCTTCATGAAGCTCGTCTAACATCTCTTGACGTTTACGATTTGCCCATTTCGGTGCACTTTCTACTACGATACGATCTTCTAATGAGACATAAAAGATACTATCCCCAGGATCTCCTTGGCGACCGGAGCGACCACGAAGTTGATTATCAATTCGATCACTCGTCATACGCTCTGTCCCAACCACGAACAATCCACCTTGTTTTTTAGAACGACTATCTAATTTAATATCCGTCCCACGTCCTGCCATCGAGGTCGCGACTGTTACAGCGCCATGTTTTCCAGCTTCAGAAATAATCCAAGATTCTCTAGATGCTGTAGTAGCGTTTAATAAGTTATGTGGAATCCCATTTTGAAGCAAAATCAACGAATACAAGGCGGACATCGAAACAGATCCAGCTTCAATCAATACTGGACGATCAACCAACAAGGCTCCTTTTACTGCTTCAAGGGAAGCCATGATTTTTGCACGATTCGTTAAGAAAATCAAATCCGGATGATCTACTCGATTGATTGGTTTGTTCGTAGGTACTTTGATGACATCAAGATTATATGTTTCACGAAATTCGTCAGCATCCGTCATCGCAGTTCCAGTCATTCCAGATATGATCGCAAATTTTCGAAATAGATTTTGATACGTAATCGACCCCATTGATCGACTTTCTTTGGTTAACGTCACATTTTCTTTTGCTTCTAGGGCTTGATGTAACCCCGCTTGTAATTTCGTTCCCACTAATTTACGACCATTTGTCTCATCTAACAACATGATTTCATCGTCATCGACTACGTAATCACGATTGATATGTAAAATATAATTTGCACGTAATGCAATCACTAAATGACGGTATAGATCACGCCACTCTTCACTTAAGATTTTTGTGATCCCAAAATACTCTTCTGCTTTTTGAATCCCATGTTCAGTAAACCAAACTGATTTTTGATTGTCGCTTAGTTGATAATCTACTTCTTCTTGTATTCCTTTAACAAACCAATTGGCCAACAAATAATAATTCGATTGTACTTTGGGTGCTCCAGAAATAACCAGTGGTGTTTGAGCCATATCTAGCAAAATCGCATCGATTTCATCGATCAATACAAAATTCAATTGATCAATATATTGTTTTTCGACCGTTACAGCTAAATTATCGAATAGATAATCAAATCCCAACGCACTATTGGTTGTATAGACAATATCTGCTTTATAGACAACTTCTTTATCGATTTCTTCATCTTCAAATTCTGGAACTCCGACTTCGACAGATAATCCTAAAAAGCGATACACTTTCCCCATCTCTTGTGCATCCCGTCTAGCCAAATAAGGATTTGACGTGATCAAAAAATTCCCCTTACCTTTTAACCCATGAAGATAAAGGGGCATCGTTGCGGTCAGCGTTTTCCCCTCACCAGTTTTCATTTCAGCAACATTTCCAAAAAATAAAGCGACTGCTCCTAAAATTTGTACAAAATAAGGACGCATTCCAAGTAAACGTCGGTTTGTTTCTACAACCACAGCGTAGGCTGGAATTAATAATGTTTCTAATTTTGCCCCCTGTTCGAGTTGTTCACGAAAAGTAATGGTTTGCGACTGCAATTCCTCATCGCTCATTTGTTGATAAGTGTCAGCTAATGATACGATTTTATGGGCAATTTTTTCATATCGTCTAAACTTTCTGTTTTTCATCTCTATCACTCATTTCAACGAATCAAAAAATACAAAACTGTCTTTTTAATTCTCTTTCGTCTTTTGCTCTTTTAGAATGCCTTTAGCTTGGAAACCATCCAATTCTCGGATCTGCTCGTTTAACGCTTGATTCCCAAATAATTCAAATACAATTTTCCCTTCTGAACGATCAAGCTTGAGTTCTTCCGTTACACTCAAAATAGTGCCTTCTTTGTTTACTAGTTGTTGGCCAGTGTCTGTAACTAAAGTAATCGTAAAAAGATACGTTTGATTTGCCTTTAGTTTCTCAAAAGGAAATTCTCCTTGATAAATCCCAGAGTCGTCAAAAGTTAGATTTTTTTTCGTTTGTTGATACTCTTTTGATACTATTTTCGTTTGCATCGCTAATTTGGCTGCTGGTAACTGACTAGTAGTTGTTGTCGTAGTCGCTTTTTGCCGATAATCCACAGCAGACTGCAATCCATAAATCCCCAGACCAAATAAAATCAACGCGCTTAAAATAAGCAACAATCGTTTCATGTACTACTCCATTTTCATCACTATTCTTCGCTAGTTAAAGACAATTCATTCAATAATGCTAATTGTTCTTTTAAAACAGAATCCAAGTCGACCATACTTTCTTCAGTAGATGTCGATGTACTTTCTGAAGCAATAAGTGAATTTTGCTGCGACTCGTGATACTCTTCTGATGTTATCGTGGACTGTGAGTCACTTTCTTCTTCAAAAAAGTAATCTGTAGCAAGGGAATCATCTTCTTTCGTCGTTTCCCAATCTGTTGTGTTCATTGATTCGTCTTGTACCTCAAACTCTAAATCACTTTGACCATTCCACATGATCTCGCCAAATAAATATTCACCTTTTGAACAAGCGTTGTCCATTTTCTTACAAAAAAGACCGACTGTCTCTAGCGCCATGTCAACTTGTCGTTGATTGATGACTTCTGCTTGGATATCACGAATCAAGATACTATCTGCATATTGTACATCATTATCTTTTTTCAAATAAGACAATACTTTTTTCGTTTCTTCAACAAATTCTGCACGTACAAATGGAGTTAGATCGATCGTATTTTGGCCGTTCACCTTTAAGACAAATTCACTTTTTCTAGCTGCTGTCGTAATCAAATTGTAGACAATTTCGCTATTGATTTGAAATGGTCGATCGCCTTTTCGTAAACAGCTCGTACGGTATTCTTGGACGACACGATCAGCTAGTGCAATGAGTCCTGTAGAAATATAGTCACTTTTGATGACTTCACCATCTTCGTACACATCACAACATAAATAATGATCACTTAAATCTAGAACATAAGATAATCCATCCAAGAAGTTCATCTCTTCCATCTCAACATCCACTTTAGTATGGTTATCTTCCAAAATTGCACATAATGTTCTTGGAATCATCGTGACATCTTCTACTACAATTGTATACCTTTCACCATCTACTGTTGTTTGAAATTGACCCGTAAACGCTTGTTCAATCGCTGCTAGATCATCCGTACTTTTAGTCGAAACTCCGATACACAATGAACATGCGTATTGGTTTCCCTTGATATCGAACAACTCTTTTTTATCTGCTACAAGGTACGATAAAATTGTTTGAATAAAGGAATGTGTTTCAGGTCCTTTTAAATTTTTCAAGACATTCCCAAATGTTTCATATGCTTTTGGACGTCGACTATACAAATGATTGATTCCCCAATCGATTGCTTGTAGTCCGTCTTGCAGTTGAATTCTTTTTCCATGGTCTCCGCCTAATTTATCGCGGAATAAAACAGCTTTCCAGTTATTTTTTTTCACGGAAGAATAACTCGCACTTAGTGTTTTGTGGTACCCATTTGCTACGATCCCTACGCGATATTCATCTATATCTAATCCGATAATATGTCTCAACCTTATTTCCTCCTGAATTACTTCTTTTTAATGAAGACGATCGTTAATCTCTAATGCCAATTGTTTTAATTGTTGTTCTTGTATATCTAGTGTTGCACGGATCGCCTGCACTTGCGTCAATGTAGGACGCATGATGGCTTGCTCTTTTAATATACCTTCAATATAAGCAATCTGTTGCTCAATTGTATCATAGGTTTTCGTAAAAGCTTGCGTCAAATCTTGTAAGGTTGTGACCTCATCATAAGATAATATAGCTTTTTTTTGTAATATTTGAAAAAAATCAGATAATGCCTGATATTGTTGATCACGAATCTCTACGAATTCACGTACACGCGAAAGTTCGATCGTCAATAATTCTTTAGTCGAATCAGTCAACATCTATAGGTCTCCTCTCGTTGAATAGTCAAGTGCAATCATTTCAGCAGCTAGGAGACTCTTCCTGGTAAACATGCCATGTGTCAATTGTCTACTTAATGTAATTGCATTTTGTTTCATCTGGATCATTTGATCACTAGACAATGTTTCCCAAATTTTAGGAAGCTCATCTAATGTGGCGATCGTAATCCCGACATTTTTTTGTTTGATTATGGGGGCAATCCCCGACTGATCCCAAACGACCACTGGAATTCCTAGTGATAGATACAGCGAAATCTTATGTGGTGAATTATATTTGGTGTACTGTTGATAGGCACCACCATGATCAAGATCTGTATCCCAAGCTAGACCTAGTGAATTGTGTGGGATTTTTTGTATCAGTTCGTTTGGAGAAAAACTTCCCATGTGCTGAACGGACGACGAATGTATCCTTTGATCTGTATCACCAAAAGCCATAATTGGAAGTGGATAGGGCCATTCATTTAAAAAAGATGATTTGTTTAAATTTCCTGCAATGACAAGTTGCTTGATTTCAGATTGCTTTACTGAACCAACCGTAATCCCCGTATGAAGATAGTCAAAAAATTCTTTTTGAATCAAAGGGATCGTCACGCCTGAAGAACGAAGCGCCTCTTTCATTGCTTGTCCATGGATGATCATAGAATGAACCAATTGAAATACTGCTACTTCATCTTTTTGGTCCACAGCCCCTCTTAGATATTCAATATCATGAACAAATAAAGACACGATAATCCCTCGATGTGCCATTCGAGTCAAAAATAATCGGTCAAACTGAATCCCATTATAACTCGGATACTGATATACAAGTAAATCGCCTGGTAAAATACCAGCAGTAATGCCATCAATTCGCGAATGAAGTGCATAATGATCTTCATTCGCATCTTGATAACGGTAAATGTAAGTTGTTTCATACCCCATTGTGTGGCCTAGTGTAATTACATCTTCTCGTGCTTTTGATACAGAATCTCTTGAATCTTCTTGAATAACCTTTGTTATCCATCTTTTCATTTATATACTCCCCATTAAGAACGCCATCATGATTTCTTCCTCATCAGAATATTCCTCAAAAATACGTCGATTGCGTATGTTCGCTACTGCTTCTTGAATCCGTTGTGTATGGTTTTGATCTTGTTGATCATGCAGTACTAGTGCACATTCTAATAGTTCAAGATCACGGCTTGTGACTTTCCAAGAGTGAACAATTTTTTCTTTTGCTTGTACCAAAAATTGAAAAGCCGTTTTTGAATCAAAGCGACTAGCTAAAAGCATACTAAGATCAATGATACTTCCAAGTATAAATGAACGTCCTTCCACTAAACGATTTGGTTTTATTTTCGCAAGTAACGTACGACAAAATGAATCCATGTTTTCTTCAACATAAGTGATCGGAAGGCGGTAATATTCTTTAACTTTCATTAATCCAAGGTACAACACCATATCATAAAGTGTTAGATACTCACTTTTTGCTAAGTATGATTCGATTCTGTTGATATGGTAATTAACTTGACTGTCTTCTCGTTTGTCTTGAATCGATTTGACTAGATCACAAAAAATAAGAATCAATTGATACAGTTGCGTATCTTCTTTGGATGCACGAAATTTTTCCAATTCACTACAGATCGTAGTAAATGTTTCCTTTTCTAGTTCCGTTGTTCGAAAAGAAACATCTATGGTTAACGATAGTAATTGGATCAATTCATCTGTAGAGTTCACAAACAAGTCTTTGAATTCAATAGATGAAAGGCCTAATAATTTTGTGATGCTCACTAGATATTCCATCGGTAAATCAATTTCCTGGCACTCCACACGACTAAAGTCATGGGGTTCTTAGGTAATACACCCTAACGGGCGCAAATTGACTAAGCTATCCCCGAAAGTCCTTCGGTTTTAATATTTATGCTTGCATTAATATCTCTGTCATGAAGTGTTCCACAATGTGAACATACCCATTCACGAATATTTAGCTCTTTTTTGCCATCATTATGACCGCAAGAAGAACAAAGTTGTGAACTTGGGAAAAAGCGGTCAACTTTAACTAAAGTACGACCTTTCCACTGGCATTTATAGTCTAATTGTCGAACGAATTCACTCCAGGATACATCTGAAATTGACTTCGCTAATTTATGATTTTTAACCAACCCTTTTACATTCAACTCTTCAACACAAATGATTTGGTTCTCATCAGTTAGTCGTGAAGAAAGTTTATGTAAAAAATCAATACGTTGGTTCGCGATTTTCTCATGGATACGTGCCACTTTTACTTTTTGTTTTTGGTAGTTACGACACTCATCTAATTTTCGATTGTGCTGTTTCGCAACTTCTAAACGTTTAGAAAGTTTTCGTTGTTCACGTATCAACCGTTGTTCAAGAGAACGATAAAATCGTTTACTGTCGATTTTTTCTCCTGCGGATGTGATACAGAAATGAGTTAAGCCTAAATCTAATCCAATGCTATTTGCTACAGGTTCTTTCAAACTATTCTCTGTTTCCACTAAGAATGTCGCAAAGTATTTCCCTGATTTTGATTGACTGATCGTGACGTTCATTAATTTACCTTTGAAACGTAATGCTTCTGCCATCTTGACCCAACCTACTTTAGACACATAGAAGTAACGACCGTTGACTTTCATGCCTACGGCAGTTCGATAGGACTTCTTAGAATATTTTTTACTCTTGAATTTAGGAAATCCAAATTTAGAGTTGAACGTATTTTTGTACGCTTTATTCAAATCCATATTTACTTGACTTAGAGGTTGTGCTTCAATTTCTTTCAACCAAGCAAATTCTTCTTGCTTTTTCAGTCCAGCATAGGTCAGTTTGTTTTCAATATATTCAGGATTTTCTTTTTTCTGCTTGTAGTTGGTAATTCGCTGGTCGAGTAAAAAATTCCAGTAGAATCGGACACAACCAAAAGTTTTTTGAAATTGGATTTCCTGTCTTGAATTCGGATAGATTCTGATTTTATGGGCTTTTTTCATATCTGTACACCTCCTTACTGTATACCCTAAGTATACTAAAATCGGTGTGAGAATCCTAAATGTAAGCATAAATATTAACCCTTATTTTGACTTTATCATGTAGAGTTTGTTCACACAGGTTCGCTAATCCCCATGCAGTTCTCTGATGAACTTCTTGCACTTTCATGCAAGCACAGACTATATCTTATCCTTCAACTTTACTTGTTCAGGCGAAACCACTTCCACACGCTTGTGTGTACTTCCCTCAAGAGGAATAGTCGTTGAACCTTCCTATTTCTAGGCTTGGCTGCTGATTTTCGATTGTATGGGCACTTAGGATTTAACCTTATGCTATCTAACGAATTTTTTCTGTTTTCACTACGTTCACGCTTGGGTTTATTATCCCTACGTTGTCGTTTCGTTAGCTTTACGAGTTCCCAGCAATTCAGTTTCTTCATTGGACAATACGAGTATTTGTATTGCCTCTAAATGCAAGTTTCCCTACATTCTTACAGTACGTCTACGGGCTATCATCCCACCATTAAAATAGTGGGTTTTCTCGCCCGCAAATTCTATAATTCAACCAACGATAATAACGCGATTTAGACAAGTTGATTTTCTTTTCAAATGTTCGAACATAAATCCCCTTGGTTTTCCTGATTTCTTCAATTTGCTCACGATCGATATTTACTGAAATCACAGAAGTTTGTGGAACTATTCTTTCTGGATTTAGTAAATTTACGAGTCGCTTTACACCTAAAAGATACATAGTCCCCACTGTCCTCACCCGACTTCCTTAAAAAAGTGTTTATTGGAACACGGCAGTCAGTAAAGAATATACTAAAGAACCTAAAATCAATACTGACATCGTAACCGCTAATACAATATTAATTAGTTTTGTTTTCTTTTCTTTTTTTTCAGAATGATCATACGCTCGTTTTTTTTCTGATTGAAAAATCGCTTGAATCTGGTCGTCTAATTGCTTGTTATTTTTCAACATCATTCACCTTCTTAAGCATGGCCTCTACTCTATCTTTATAATGTCGAGTTTGTTGATTCACTAAAAAAGATTTCTTGCGCTTCTAAAATCGTATCTTCAACATTTTTTTGAACACTGACTTCTTCAGTAATCTCTGAAGGTTCTACTACATGATTTGAAAGTTCTTCAACAGCCGTATGTCCTACTGTTGAATGTACTTCCGAGGTAGTTACTTCTTGTCCATCTGTTTGTGGTTCTTGTGGTTCTTGTGGTTCTTGTGGTTCTTGTGGTTCTTGTGGTTCTTGTGGTTCTTGTGGTTCTTGTGGTTCTTGTGGTTCTTGCTCTTGGGCTACTTCTTCTTGTTCTTGAACTGCTTCTTCTTGTTCTTGAACTGCTTGTTCTAACTGTTGGATTTTTTCATCTTGAGCTGCTAATTTTCCAACTAAACTTTCTAGCATTTTTGTACTTTCTGCTAATAAGTATTCTTTCATGATTTTATTTTCGATTTCATACGCAGTTTCTAGTTTTGTATACAACGTATTTAATTGTGTTTCGTTTTGTTGGTATGCCGTATAGTGTGTCGTAAATTGATCTTTTAGCGCTTGTAATTCGTCCGTAGTCACACGAACTTGGCTACTGGCTACTTCTTTGATTTGTTTATGTGTTTTTGTCATTTGTTCTAATTCGTGCTTTTGTTGTTTGGTTAACACTTCAGCTTCTTGATATTCGGCATCAAACTTTAATACAGATTGCGTATTTTCCATTTTTAGGCGATTGATTTTTGCTAATACTGCTTGAGATGTTTCGTTTGTCATAATAACTTCCTCCTAATTTTCGTAAAAATCGATTTTATCTAAATGGATTCCTGTCGGTTTCAGTAGTTCATAATGCTCACGAGTCATCAGTACTTTATGGACATACGTCAACTTATTTTCCAAAATGAGACGTAGGTTCCCTTTGATTATACCATTATCATCTAATGGAGATTCTACTAATCGTAAGATATTATAAGATGTTGTATGTTCCAATGCGAACAATTCCATCCCTAGATACGAAATCGTAACCGTATCTTCAGCAGATACGATACGTGCGATTTCATGAGCAATAAATTGTTGTAACGTCGTGTATGTGGTTTGTATATCTAGAGTCTCAGGATTTTTGATCGTAATAAAATTAATTTGTCCTTGATAAAAATAATACGTTACGATCGCATTTTTTTCATCATCTAAAAATTGGATTTCTTGTACTTGATTCTTATCATAAAAAATATGACTATATGTTTTTCCATCACCAGCATATTCTTCAACGAAATCAAGTGTTTTGTCTAAATGAATATAGCGAACTTCCTTTACATGCCTTCTTGTTTGTGGATAAAGAAAAACTTTTCCAATTTCAAACCCTTCATGTAAAATCGAAATACTACGGTTCTCGTTCATAAAGACTTCCGCATTTTTGACTGTTGGAATTTGGTTGAAAAATAAAAATGTTTCTGGATCAAATGTTCGTTTCGTTAACTGATCTAATAAATTTATTCCGTCTACTTGATATTTTTTCAATACCGTTTGAAAGTCTGGCATTGGAGAAATCGATAATAGTTTTGTATCCGGTTGAGTTAGATGCTTTTGTTGCATACTCCAAGCGCTATCATTTGGACGAATGATCGTCATCAATTCATAGTTCATCAATCAACACTCTCCATTTCTTCGCAATCACAGAATCTTGAAAATCTGCTACAGAAAGACGCGTTTTTTCTTGGTAAAATTCCAATGGAAACTGGCAAAGTTTTTGGATACCATCTGCTAAGCAAAACACACTGAATTTAGGATCCGTACGAGAAAAATCACATAAATACCCATTGATTCCATCTTGAACTAATTCCAAAGCGCCAAATCGTGCTTTAAACGTTACGATCGGTAAACCAGCATTTAACGCTTCAATGTACGTAAGACCAAATCCTTCTGAATAAGATCCCGAGATAAATGCGTCATATTGAGGATAAATTTTTTCTAGTTCATTCGAATGTCCCTTTAACTTGATATACTCACTAGCATTCAGTTCCTCGATCACTTCTTTTATCACTTTATCTTCAGAACCTTGGCCGTAAATATCCAGCGTTAGTTCAGGATACTGCTCACGAGCTTGTACAATTGCACGTACCACAATATCGATATGTTTTTCAGAAGCTAATCTAGATACCGTGATAAATTTTTTAGGCAACTGCTGTAAATCTTTCGTCGTATCCTTTAAAGTATCCATTTGAATATCACGGATACCACCTACTGGAATCGTTTGAATTTTTTTGTCTGCATATGGAAAATCAATCAATAAATCTTGTCGCTGCAGTTTGGTTGCTACAACTACACGATCTAAACCGTCAAGATGCGTTAAAGCATACTCGTAATAGTTATTCCATAATGGATGCTCTGGCACATCGCGATCAGATAAATGATCTGCATGTACAATTTGAATCAACTTGATTGTATCAGGTAATTGTCCTAGTAAGGCTGTCAGCGTCTCTTCACCACGATCGACAAAAAAACTTTTTACGTTTTTAAAATATGAAATCAGATACATAAAGAAAAACCGTTGCACTAACACTTCATTAGGAAAATAGTAATGCTCTCCATTTACATCAAATAGATGGATATTCGTCATGACACGTCCACGATCTGGATCGTCAAGATATGTCAGCATGACTTTTCGTTTCTTTGTTTTTGTTTCAAATAGTTCTACACGATAAGTAGACACCAACAACATATCTTTTTGTTTTTTACTCGGTGATTTTTCCATATGTTCTACAATCGTAACGCCTGAAGACGTTTGGATCGTCTTGATGCGATGGGTTTTCGTATGGTCAATCGTAATGTCTTCTTTAAATGGCACACGATCTAAATCCGTACGCTCTAGATAAGTATCACCTAAAACAAAAAATTCCCACATATTAATGACTTGATCTTCTTTTAACTCCCAAGAATCCATCGCTTCGTGTAAGTTTTTGATTAATTCTACAAAAATGAACTTGTAAGGTAGTCCTACTTCATCAAACCGATTTGCTCGATAAAATTGAGCATGTTCTACACCGGAATTTCCAATCCCCATTGCTTTATTTACAAAAAAATGCATGCTAGGTCCCTACTTTCTATTTAGAATGACGTAACAAAATTTGCTGTAAAACTTGAACTGCCAGTTGCATAGTGTCTACTTGTTGTTGCGCTTGTGCAAGCCATTGTGTATGTGTTGCTTCAATGTTTGTGCTTTCTCCCATTAACTGATCCAAGATGATCGGGACTTGATAAATGGCTTGTGGCAAACGATAATAATTTATTTCTTTAATAAATTCTACGTGGACTTCTCTTAAATTTTTTTGAAGTAACACGTTAAAAATCAACATAGTAATCGCAACAATATCTATATTTTTTTTAGGATCTAAAACACAAAATAGATAATCCGTTTCCTCATGAAACCGTAACTGTTGAACTTGATTTTTTTTCATTAAAAAAATCAAACGGACTTTCTTGTTGACTTCCTTTTTATAGGTATAGTAATACATATCCGGTGCTAATGACTGTTGTTGATAGCCTTCTTGAATTGTATTTTCCGTGATGACTAATTCATGAAATACTAACCATTGATGATGCTTATTGATTAGTTGGATTTCATAATGTACTGCGTCCTCAAGAAATACAAAATCATCTTCTAATGTTGAAAAATAATATTCATCCAACATTTCATTATAGCGATCAAAGAAAATAAGTTTCAACTGAATGCTACTTGTTTCTTCTAGTTCCAGATTTGCTTTGAGATGGTATCTTTTTCCTGGCTGCAATAGTGGCAAATAGGGAGTATTTCGACTAATGTGAAAACCTTTTTGCGAATACCAATTTTTGATACATAGACTAGGAGACATCAGAGGAGCGGAATAAGAAACTGAACCTTTTTCATCAAATGAGATCGTCGCTCCGTAATTATAATTGTCTTGTAAGATATTTCCCCACTTTACAATATACTGGTTCCCCATTATCTCCCTCCTCTATCTTCATAGTTGCGTGCAAATTGTATTTCCATCATGTTGTAATATTGCTTGACGAACCAACGAACGATTCCTGGAGTATTGTCATTATGTCGTCCAATCAGTCCTTTATGTAACACTTTGGTTAATGGGAAAGCTTGTTTTAAAAATGTGTACGCTTCTGAGAACACCTTATCGTCATAATCATCTTGTTTCATGTAGGCAAAAGCAAACATTGTTTGACTGTAATCCCCAGTTTTAAATCGTGTAAGTAATCGCTCATCAAACTCTAAGGCTTTTGATATACTCACTTCTCCCATATTCATCATTAAGGTATCTACCGATGTTGCAAATGTATCTGAGCGCTTGATCCGCTCATTTAAAGCTACTGTTCCTAAACTTAACATCGGCTTACCAACGATTACCGCACGCGGAGACAACGTGCTCGCATAATACAATGCCCCAAACGTTCCCATCGACAGTCCAGATAACACTAAATCTTGTGTAGTAAATCCTAAATAAGCTAATTTTTTACGTATGATTGAAACAATCTCTTCTTCTAAAGCCTCACTTCCTAGATAAAAGTTTCCGCCTTCGATTCTAGGATCTGAAATCAATAAATAAGGCGAACCAAATGTTTCCATCATATTTTTTCCTTCAAAACCTTCTGCTGTTCGATAACCAGAAAAGTAAACAGCAAGCGGCGGTTTAAAGTCTGCCGGTTCAAAATAATAGCCAATCTCCATCCCAAGATTTTGCTGATCTTGGATTGCTTTTCCTCCAGGAATCATATAACTATCATCTGCAAACGTGTCTCGTACATGAAGGTGTGCAACCTTTAATTCTCCAGACCCCTTAACAAATAAAGCAAAATTTAAATACATATCTTCATCAAATGCGTTGTAAAACGCGGTATTTTTTTCATCTTTTAGCATTTCAGCTGTAAATTCAAAACTTTGTTTGAAATTAGCCGTATTTTTTTCGATCAAGTATACCTTTAACACAAAATCCGTCATTTTCGGATCGTAGTCAATTTCCAAGTACGCTTCTAACCATTGTTTCGCTTCCATGATATCGGTCATTCTCCAAGATAAAAGCTGTGTAAAGCTAGTCCCAAAATCACCAATCAATTGGATGTTCGTATGACCCTTTTTGATTACTTGACCTTCAAACGTGGAGGAAACTTTGATATAGTCCATTTCTAATTTCCTACCATAAACAGGTGGTGTATACTGCTTTGCGATAAACTCCCGTAAAATATGAGTATCTGCAAAATCAAAAGTATACGCTCCTTTAGCTGCTAAAACATAAGCGATATCGCTTGGCAAAGTAATACGATGAGAATACAACAGTCGATAAGAAGGCAACTCTATCAATAAATTTTTATGAGAAAGTAACGTTGCACCTTCATTAAATATGAACACAGCTTTACGGTATTTAGGATTTAATCTTCCCTGTTTAAATAATTCGGCTTCATCTTGGATAATATCGTAATCAGCTGGAAATATCTCATACTCAAATTGGCTTGGAAGCTCACTCAAAAAAGAAAATGCATACGCACCAAAATATAAAATCTTAATTTTTTTCTGTGCCGTCATCAAATAATTTTCTCCATTTCTCGAGCAGATTGTACGAACTATGCGTCTCAATCATCGCCACATTTTTTACTAACGTTTCATTCCAATTTTTTAAACCATTCATATAAAAGGTCAAAATTTCAGAGACCTCCGAAATGTGATCCACATTGTATCCATTTTCCATATGGATAACATAGTCAGATTCCTCTTTTAAAATAAGTGGAATTCCAGCATTTACTGCAAATGATTGTTTTTGTAGATCTGGCTTTTGATTTACATCTAAATAAAGTCTAGCAATCGACAAATCCGTTTGTACTTGCTTGATATTTGGATTGATTCTAAATTCAATGCGTTCGTACAGTTCAACTGCTTGTACATACTGTCGCCATATCGGAAGCAATTTCAACTCTTTTACGCTATCTGCTTGGGCTTTCATCAGCGTATTCGTATCTTTTGCTTGTAAATACGCAGCTACTTTTCTAAACTCTGCTGAATCACTATCGACATTAAAATGCGCATCGATCAATTGTTTTTGCATCACTTCAATTTTTTGTTCTTGTAATAAAGAAGATACTTCTACAATCAATCCGTATGATACTTCTTGTATCAACAAATTGGTGAGTAAATGTACCAAAAACTCTTCTTCTTGATGCGCATGATGATCCTTCCAATAAATCATAAGTCTTTCAACTGAATTACTGTTCCCAAGAGCTAATCGTGTAGGATACATCGGGATATCTACTATATCCCCACCGATTATTCTTTGTTGTTCTTTTATATGAAGTAATTCTGACTTTTTCTGTCTAGAATCCGTAATAATTACCTTACTTTTTGAAAATAATATCGCGAGTTGCTTTTCTGTATACTGATTTAATTCTTTTTCTGTTGAAAAAATACTCATGATCGGTTGTGAAATTGTCAATCGTTCTAAAATATCTAGACTAAATCCCCAACTATCGAAGATCAAAGAAGATTGACCAAAATCCACTAATCCCTGGTTGAAGAGCTCAGCAAAAATCTCTGAAAATGATAGATATCGTGCTTGCTTCAAACCAAGTTGCTCAAAATGATAGAGCTCAATATGTGCATCACTACCGAAATACTCTGTCATAACACATTTTCCCAATGGATTATAAAATTCTTGCTTCTGCTTTTCTCCTGTGCGATCACTGAAAATGATAGAAGACAAAAAACCACGATCATCGTATAGTTCTGTACAAAGACATGTTGCGGATCGTGGATATTGAACACTTTGAACGAATCCGTGTTCTTCAAATCGTACTTCTCCATAAGACATGCGATCCTTAATCAAGGTAATCCCATATGGCGTATAGATTTGTTCAACTGAACTTTCAAAAGACAAATCCTCTACTGTCATTGGAAAACCCGTTTCAATTTCGACTTGTTGAAGAATATCAAACAAGGAAAGAACTTGGATATCATGTAAACGATAATCATTTAATAAATATCTAAAGTACGGTAGATATTCGACTACGATCAAGTGTGCTTCAAGTTTATTTTCTTGAAACAAATTTAAAATATTTAATACTCGATCTTCATCTAAAATACGCTCTTTTGTACTCCAGTGTGGGATAAAATAGACCATGTGCTCACCTCATTTCTACTCAAATAAACGGTATTCTTTTTTTGAATATACAAATCGTATTTCTTGAACCAATGTATCTAAAATGATAATCAACATAAACAAACTTCCAAAATAAAAAGCTAGATTTGAAATAAATGGTGAACGTAATCCAATAAACATTGGGATCAATGAAATGAATACGAGGTATGCATTTCCAACAAATGAGATTCGTGTCAACTTTTCACGAATATAACGTTCCGTTTGATCACCTGGTGGAACATTTAAAATATAATCTCCCGACTCTTTTAAATTTTTAGCAATGTCATTGGGTCGGATATTAATAAAACTAAATCCCCACCCGAGTAAATACAACACCACACCATACATGATAATACCTTGAATGGAATTGAATGAAAAATAAGTGGTGATGAAATTTGAGAACCAAGTATCGTTCCATTTCGCATTTAATAACAATAACTGTGGCATAGAAAATACTGTGACTGCAAACATGAACGGCATTGCGCCAGCAGGAAGTAAGCGAATCGGAATATACGAATGTTTTGAGATCGTATCGATCCCTGTTCGCTCAATGACAATCCGATATTCAGAATGATACAGATACATTGTTAGATAAATAAATAGCAACGTGATCAATATTAAAATAATAATAAATTGATTGGTAAAAGAAATCGGTCCAGACTGTCCGGAAATCAACATTGACGGAATATTCGCCATCAATCCAGGTAAAATAAATAGGCTTTGACCGCCTATCCCTTTCATAATGTTGATATCTGCTAACCAAGATATAAACATTCCACCAGTCGTTAACAATAATACTCCAGCAAGTAACGCGGACGTTTCACTTGTAAAAAAGGCAACCGTTACAATCGATGTTTTGAAACGTAACACTAAAGCAATACTTTGAATAACAGTAAAAATAAGTGTAAGTCCTCGTTGGATGTACCCTATTTGCTTCATTGAGAAATTATTCACACGTTCTTCATCAATCATACTGATCGTCGTCCAAATAATTAATGCCGTCATATACGGCCCCATCCCTAAAGAAAAAAGTGTGATAGTAGAAAAATTCCCACCAGTAGCAGTGGATAAAAACTTTAATACAGAGTTTGCACTATCTAGTTTCGCTTCTTGAGATAAGAACATCGGCAAATCGATATGTCGTCCAATTTGAAATACGACCAATAACATCGCACTCCAAAGAAAACGCTGCATTAATTCTCTTTGTTTTATCATAAATTATACGTCCTTCTTTATCAGTTTCATCTATTAAAACACTTCATTCTTCAATGATAGCAAAGTTTTGCTTGAATTAATAGAAGGAATCGTAGGATAAAAATTAAAAAACATCAGACTTTTAATCAATAAAAGAGGCTGTGACAGAAGGAACTAGCTCCAAAAAAATAAGCCTAATCATTTCGATAATAGTCCCATCTATTTCGGAAATGATCCGGCTTATTTAAGAAGGAATAGATTCTGGGACTCACCCAATAAAAATAGGCTATAGAGTATACTCTATAGCCTATTTTTCAATTGAATTTATTTGTGGCATAATCCCAATTGTACATCGGTGGTTCTACTTCTTCGTTCGTTGGTTTGATCCAATCATCAGGCTTGATATACATGGTGACCCAATATTCATCTGCATTCGTATAGTCCAGTGTTGGTAAGCCTGTTTGGATACGATTTGCTGAATTATGCGCCACATTTGTAGTGGTGACTTGATAACCAGCATACTGATAGAATTCAGGAATGGTAATACTTGGAATGATCCCTTGTGCTCCACTTGCTAAAATGAGTTGCATTTTTCGATACGCACCATTTGTATTTTCTGCATAAGAACTAGCTGTAATAGTTGAACGCGAGAAGGATGTTTTCGTTTGTAAATCAATATTATCTAATGTGAAATACGAAGTCGTCGGCATGACTAAACGATAATTTCGATTACTAAAATTAGGATAGATCGCTTCTTGTTTAAGATTGATTCGAACAACTTTGATTTTAAAAGTCGACGTATCCTTATCCAATTGTTTTTGAGGATTATCTGCATAAAACGTAGCTGTGTTTAGTACAGCTTGATTTTCTTTTCCAGATAATACTTTTGCATCATAAGTGACTTTAACTGCTTGATTCGGTTTAATCGTAGTACCATTGATATGAATGATTAATTTACGATCTGCCTTTACCCAACTATAAGCATCATCTTTATTTTGGACCACTGAATTTAATTGTAATACTTTTTTAGATCCTGCTACTTCATTTCCATTTTCGTCTAATAACACCAGTTGAATATTTGTTGGTTGTTCTAACTCAGCTGGCAGTATATCGTAAATATATGATCCAACTAAATCTGCATTCGGAGATGTATTTTTTGCTTTTAGCGTATAGCTCACTACATCATTGATCCGTGCTCCTGTATCTGATTTATTATTTAATTTTTCAATACTCCCTGTTATCCCACCTAATAAAACTTCAAAATTCGAGTCTGCTTTATCAATTGATTGGTTTTTGGAATCTTGCCAATCAGCTTTATTGGTTTTGATTTCATTTACCGTTCCTGTAACTAGTTTACTTTTATATGTGATCGTTACTTTTTCACCTGGTTTAATCGTCGTTGCATTTAAATGAATCGTTAACCGGGTATTCCCTTGATCAAATGTATAATAATCGCTAGTCGTATTCCCTGAAGCTGGTAAGTCTACTCCATTTAACTGAATATTCGTCGGTAAGTCCATCCCAGGTGGTAAATCATCATAAATAAATGATTTAGAAATTGAAACTGATTGCGTTTTATTTGTTGCGATTAATGTATAGTCTACTACATCTCCAGGCACTGCACCTGTGCTCGATTTAGAATTCTGTTTTGTTAAATCTCCCTTTAAAGTTTCTTCTAAAACTGGAACCTCTGAATTATCTTTGCTTAATATAGTTCCAGTTGCAGCATATAATGTAGCTGTATTTGTCACCTTATTGCCAGGAATTCCTGATAGTAATTTAGCATCATACGTTACTGTTATACTCTCTTGTGGTTTAATATCCGTTCCATTAATATGGATAATCAACTTACGATCAGCGGCTAACCACGTGTAAGCATCTTTCACTTGTCCCGTTAGATTAACATCATATTTAGGAAGTGGAACCCCATTTAAACGAATATTTGTTGGTTCACCTAATTCACTCGGTAATATATCGTAAATATATCCTTTAGAAAGATCTGTGAATGATGATGTATTCGTTGCGACTAACGTGTACGAAATTAGATCGTTTACAATTGCACCTTGCTCTTTGTTATTGTTTTTCTTAATCAATCCATTTAGTGATTCAAACACTGTAATAGTCGAGCTGCTTGTATCCAGTGTGTTATCATTAATATCTTTTAATACAACGGTATTCTCTTTTGTTCCCACTGTTGCATCTTTGCTCACTTTAGCGACATACGTAACATTTGTCGTTTGATTCGGACCTAATTGTGTTTGATTAAAATGAATAATCAATTTACGATTTGATGCATCCCAACTGTAATAGTCTGTCGTATTAGAAAATTGATTACTTAAACTTGTATTTCCCACTTTAACTGCTGTTGGCGCGTCTAACCCGACTGGTAGCGTATCTTCGAGTGTGAATTTTTTCAACGTTAGTTCTGTACTATCATTTTTGGGTGTCAACGTGTATGTTACATCTGTTCCAGCTAAAACAGGATCAGGTCGATCATTTTGTTTCTCTACACTACCTTTTGTTTCAACTACTTTAATTGTCGAATCGGCTTTATCTAAAGAGGTTTGATCTGCCAAGAACAATTCTGCATTATTGGTTAGCGTCCCCGTACGTGTCGGAATATTTGTATACGTGATCGTTACCGATTGGCCAGGTTGAATTTTTGTCCCATTCATATGAATCGTTAATTTATTTTTTGTTGCATCCCAACTATAATAATTCCCATTGGCATTCACTATTTTTGTTAACGCTTGTGTACCTAATTTAATATTCCCTGGTTCCGTTAATTCAGCCGGTAATGTATCTTCGATATACGCTTTTTCCATTGATGTTTCTTTGGCAGTATTTGTCGCTTTCAATGTATAAGTGACTATCTGATTTAAAGGAATCGGATTAGCTTGATCATTTGTTTTATCTAGTGTACCTGTAAGTTTTTCAGGTTGCTTAATTGTGACACTAGAGTCGGCTTTAGGAGGATTAGGTACATTTTTACCATGTAATTCTGCTACGTTTTTTTTCGTTTCATTTGCATTTCCACTTAAAATAGAGCTCGTATAAGTCAAGGTTTTTCCTGTTCCATCCAATCCATTATAAGCACCTGCGTCCATTTGTGCCTGTGTTGTTTGATTAAAATAGACAGTTAATACATTATTGTTAAATGTATAGTAGTCACCATTACTATTTGGTGTTTTACTAATCGATTGGTTATCAAGTTTTACATTTGTAGGTTCTGACATCCCAGCTGGAATCGTATCCACAATATACGGATCGACTACTTTACCACTTGGACTAGATACATTTACAGTATAGTTGATTGCATCGCCAACTTTCACGGCACTTTGAGCAGAATTTTTTTTCGTAATTTTAGCATCACTGATATTTTTAGCGTACCAGAAAACCATATAACGTTTAGTATTATTTAAAGAAGTATTCCAAAATCCATCTGTAGAGTAACTTGTATCAACTGTATTGTCGGAAGAATTTAAAATACTTTTTTGATTGAATAAAAAGGTATAATTATTAATATTTTGTTTACTGATTGACAACGGTTGATTATAGTAACCAGACACTCCATCGTCCGGTGATATTCTAGCACCAAATTTTTTCATGTTTATTAAATCTTTTTTTGGTGCAGCTATATCTCGATAATAAGCTTTTACTATTTGGGGATTAGATAAATTAACATTTCCTACAAAAAATGCTGTATTTGGATCGTTGATCCCGTAGAATCCTTTAGTGCTACTAGTCGAGTATTTCATATTACTACTTAATTTAGCTGTTTCATTTCCTGTTTTAAAAATAAAATAAATATTTTCGATATCAGGTTGATTCGTTAAACTCGCATTAAAAGGTGGAATCTGATTAGGATTAAAATATACAAAAAATGCTTCTGTAGTTCCAAAAAAATTAGCATTTTCAAAATTTAATAACTGGCTAGCTGGTGCAGTTTTATTTGTTCCATTGGTATATCCATTTTTATTTACACGACTGTTAATATCCCAAGAACGATCGATATAAAAATTACTAGCTGGAGAAACAGTAGTTTGACTATAATTCACTGCTTTTACATTTTTAGCGACAATCCCGTGTCGATAGATATAAGCGTAAGGATGCGTATCACCAAATTTTGCTAGTGAGAAAGTAGTGTCTATTCCAGCATTATATATCATTCTATTATTATTATTTGGATCTTTAGTATTAGTAGATTTAGGAGGGTTATTTATTCTACTTCTATTAAGAACACTGTCATTTTGCCAATCATTAAAACTAATTCCAGGATCTAAAACAGAAGTCAAAGCACGCTCATTCAAAAATTCTTTAGGAGCCTCCTCACTCTCTGTCTCAACTATTTCATCACTTTCATCCACAGCTTGTATCGTCGTACTATTAATGCCAATCGCGATTCCAATCAAAAGAACAAAGAGGAAAAAATATTTTAATTTTTGTTTGAATAAGTGCATGATTAGTTTCCTCCTTTAGTCTTAATCGAAATAGAATCGTAAAGCGAATCAATTATTTTTAAGTTTGATTGAGATGGTATTGTGCCATGGAAATATGCATCTCTAAAGTTTACACCTGCTGCGGAGACTGTTTCGCTTTTTATACTGATTGTTAATTTCATATTTTGATAATTTGCATCTAAATTATTCGCGAGTGTGACTTTCGCAAACAATGGTTGTGTTGTTTCATTGGCATTTAATACTTTTTTGTAATAATAAAAACCATCTTCACCCAACAGCCAATCAGAACCGATATCCAGTTGAATCTCTTTTCCAATATTACTCGCTAGTAACACTTGTCCATCACTCATCGTCATTTCTGGTTGTACGAGAACTCGAACAAACAATGGTGCTTTTTCTTCATTTTTAATCGTAACTTTTTTCGAATAGGACTTTCCAATTTCAACTGTTCCTGGAGGTGTAAATTCTTCTGTAATGGATCCTTTTAATCCACTAGCGGCAAAGTTATTTTCTTGACTATCTTTATCTGTAAATGATGCATATGTATAACCACCTAAAATACCTAGACCAATCAAACCGACTAGGAGTGTACTCAAGATGAGCATTAATTTAGGATTTATTTGTTTTTTAGCCTTCATCTTCCATCACTCCTAGTTGATTTGTGCGTTCAATAATTTTTTCGCTTCACTGTTTTGATCTAACTGCCAATCTGTAAAAATAGAAGTTGTCGAGTCATGTGCATCTAAATAAACTTCGATTGCATATAAAGCATTTTTATATTTATTAGGGAAATTATACGCTAAGGTCACACTTTCTAATAAATTACTGGTCATTTCACCTGGATTTAAAGGTTTAGAGTAATAGAAAAAGCCATTTTCATATAGCCAGTATCCTTCTTGATTATTTGCATTGAATTCTGTCACTAGATTTGGATTAAAATTCAACTGAAAATACTGTAATTTATTATGGACATTTTCTTCTTTTTGATTAGAAACGTATTCCATTCGTTCTTTTGTTGGATCTTTACTATACGTGTACATTTCTTTATCTAAAGGATTCGTCGAAGGTGCCATTGCATAATTTGCAATATAATACTTCCCATTGTCTGCTAAATAAGTTCCTTTAGGACTACTTTTACTAGCTGGTTTCCAAGTACTCGTGTCACGATCATTGACAATAGGGTTCACAGGCCCTGTTCGAGTATTTAAATTCGCATTTCCTGTTTTATCAGTATAATTCACCTCAAAATCAAGTAAAAATTCATATAATGAGATTCGGACCATTGAAGGGGTATCCCCTGCATTTTGAACAGCTACACCTTTAGTTTTGGTCTCGTTCGGGTTCCAGTTTACTACTGGAGCGAACACTTCAGTCAATTTAGATTGAAAAACAGTCCCTTTAAAACTATTGACCGTTTGATCCGAAGAAACATACCATGCATACGTCCCGACACTAAAACTAAATGCACCTAACATTAAGATCAAAGCTGTGAGGAAAACTTTTGGATACGTTCTAATTGTTTTAATTAATTTATTCTTCATAAGTTTCCTCACACCTCTTTCTTATTTTTCATTCGGTTGATAATAATCAAACATACTGCCCAAATAATCAATAATCCCAAACTGATTAGCATACCACTTTTTAATTGCTCATTAGTCATCGGTAAATTACCAAATGGTCGATTATTTGATCCTGTTCCAGGAAAAGTTCCTGGTTGATCTGGTTTACCACTTTGCTTTTTTTTAATAGCTGAGAATGTCCAAATATTTTCCATTTTATTGCGAACGGCAAAATCTTTACTTGTATATTTATCAGATAGAGAATATTCAACTTCAAAAATACGTGTATCTCCTGAAGCAAAAGTACCTAGATCAAGTGGTGTTTTTTGTAAATTTTGTGTCTCATTAATCCCAGACGCTGGACCTTCATATACAATTTGTCCTTCATATGTTAACTTCATTTGAATCGCTTTGGATAAATCTAAAATCCCGGATACTTTTGCTGGTGATATCCTTAAATCTAACGTATATGGAACATCCTTTTCAGTATTTTGAATCGTAAGTTTTTTATACCAATTCTTTCCCGGCATCACATCCGTAACATCTACAAAATACTCACCATCATTTTGTACTTTAATTCCTTCATTATCCCCAATCAAAACGCTAGAAGGTAAAGTTTGCGCGTGCACGGTTACGGTCAATAGAAAACATGTAGCTAATAAAAATAGTAAAGGGATATATGAAAAAACAAATTTTTTCATCCATTCTTCCCCCAATGTTAATGAAAGCTGGTAAGCTGTCGCTCACCAGCTCTCATTTTTTAATTTGATGGTGTAGTTACTTTCTTATCTGCAACTGATTCTAAAGCATTTTTTAAGGTATCGTTAGTTGTTCCTACCCATTGATTGCTTCCAGCTGCACCTTCAATTGCTTGGATACTATCCGCATTAACCGTTAAATCATATTTAACTTTTGTATAACTATTATCTGCTCCATCATCTAAAGTAACCGATTTAATTAATAATGGTGTAGTATCTTGAGGTGCTAATTTACCAACATAGTAGAAGCGTCCACCAGCACTATTGTAGTACCATTTACCTTGTGTTGGTGTACTAGCTAAATTCACAAAATTGATTTTGATTTGTTTTCCACCATCAGTAGCCGATACCACAGTTGCATTTCCATCTTGATCAGGAGACACAGTCGGTTTGTCAATTGTCCAATTTGAAGTTGTCGCTGTAGCATAATCAAGTGTTATGAACTCATATTGAGGTGTAGTCTGTAAAGACACTGTACCATTATCTAGTTTTTTATAAGAATCCACTTTTGCATAATATTTGAGATCTTTTTCTGCATCATACCAATAAGCTGTATATTGATTATTTTTAGAAAATACTTTTAAGGTATACGTACCTGCATAGTCATTTGGATCCTCATCTTGTTTTGGAATTGTAAACTTAGGTTCTCCTTGGACTACATCACCTGATGTATTGGTATAAGATAGATTCGTTACTGGAGAAAATCCTTCTAAAGTACCATTATATGGATACACATAAATTTCCTCTTTGCTTTTCCCTGTAATGTTCGCTGGGTCCGAACTTAATTTCCCAAATTCGCCACCCGTCACTGGTTTTAGTTTTTGTAATGTACCTTCAAGTGACACACGAACAAAAGAATTATACAGACCCGAATTTAAAATCCCAACTTCTTTTTTAACTTCTTGACCCGGTTGCCAGTCTGTTGGTGGTGTAAAGTCCTCGACGATTTCAACATCATTGCCGCCTACGCCACCTTCGAATTTATTGACTGTTCTGTCATTACTTGTAAACCAAGCAAATGTTCCCACTAATACACCGATTGCTGCTAAAGCTGTTGCTGCTGCAATCCATTTTTTACGATTGTTTTTTTTCATTTCTTCTTCCTCCAAACTTACATAATTGCTTTTTCTTTTGGCTCATTATTCTTTATCTGAGGCGAAATCTTTAGAAAATAATTGCTTGATGCCCCAAAATAGTGCAAGTCCTGCAATAAAAATAATCAGTGAAAGAAAAAGGTGTTCCCGAATAAACAATAACCAACCGCCGACTGCTGGAATTCGAAACACTTCTTTTCCAACGATATCATTTGCGCTCGTTGGTCGATCAGGTGAACGGTTCGCATCTCCTTGCGTAGTGATTTGGTAATTATTTGAATCACTCGAATCAATCTTGATGATTCGGTGAGTTAAATAATTCGTTTCATCTTCTGTGTTAGTAGAAGAACTCAAACGCATCGTGACCACATCTCCCACTTTTAAGTTGCTTGGTTCAACCTCTTTAACAACTAAAATATCCCCTGAACGAAAACCACCCTCTTTCAATGTATTATTTGGTGCAATCATAGAGTCCGTCAATACTCCAAAAATTCGATAGCCATTGACCGAACGATTTTGCGTTTGCATAAAAGCAAATAATCCGATACCTAACAAAAATGTCACAATAATTACATAAAACACTACATCCCATATCCATTTGAATCTAACTTTTTTCATTGTCTTTAGCCACACTCTCTTACATACACTATCATTCAATAAAAAAACAAATGATTTTTTTCACATTCGAAAAAAATAAAAAAGCACATGTACTATAGATTTTATTTTTCTAATGTAAACATTAAAGTAAAAAAACTGTACATGTGCTATTTATATTCGATTGGTTACACTTACATTATAACGAAGTTCACAAAAAATTCAAACTTAACGTGAATTTTTTTCAAAAATTTTCGAATCAATTAAATAACGATTTTTATATTTTGAACTTAATTTTTCTAGCTTATCCAATACTTTATTTAATTCGATTTCCTGAGGTTCCAACAAAGCAAAAAATTCTTTTTTTTCTTCAATCGTGGCTTCTTTTTTAAAATAGCCCCAAATATGCAGTGCTGTATTAATTATACTCCCTCTTGTTGGTCTCACCTGTTGACATTCCATTAAAATGGCTTCATAGCGTCTTTGCTTCTCAAGATTCCACTTATTTCCTTTAGCTAGATGACGAATTTCTTCGTATGCTTGTTGAGAATGCAACATGACCCAATATTTATGATATGCCCAAGACAATTGAAATACTTTTAATGATTCATCCACTGGCATTAGTTTGCTCCTTTCTAAAAAAGACTTCCTAATCAGTTGATTAAGAAGTCTTACTTGTGACTACTTGTTCAGTAACCCACTCTGTTATATACGTACTAATTTTCGTTTGCTGCATTGCATTAGAAATCGTAGCATCTTTGTCGCCTTTTTGATCACCATATGTTCCAAATCCAGCATGATTGCCACCTTTGATTTCCACATATTTTGTTTGCTTTGGAAGATAGGTTTTTGATTCCTCATAACGATCCCAATTTAACACGCCATCATTTGATGCTGTGATTGAAAGTACAGGAAAATCGGCCTGTGCTAAACTTCCTTTCTTATCTGGATAACTTGCTAATAAGATGACTCCAGCCACTTCATTTTCATGTGCTTTTGCAAATCGACTAGCCATCACACCACCTAGAGAGTGCCCAGCCAGTATAAATTTTTCATTAGGATGTTGTTCAATAATTTCTTGTGCAGCATTAGGTTTTAGCACGGCTAAACTTAGCGGAACTTTCAAGATATAGACATTAATCCCGGAGGACGCTACTTGAGATGCCCAAGGACTATAACTTTCTGAGCTTACAAACGCTCCCGGATAGAAAATGATACTCGTTGGATTTTTACGTCCATTTGTATACAGCTCATAATTTTTGGTTTTCGTTGCCACTTCACTTTGTCGTTGTGCTTGTGCTGTAGCAGGATATAAGCTGCTTTTGATAAACAGTCCACTTCCAATGACGAGTACAATGATAACTATAAATAAAATACCCAAGACCTTTTTCCAACGAGGCCACTTTTTCATATTTGTTCTCCTTTTTTACTCCACTTTCTCTTCAATTACACCATATAAAAACACATGGACACTTTTGGACAAATCGACTTGCCGATTCGGTGTTTCTAAATAAGAAGCGATTAAAATAAATAATTGACTAACTGCAAATGATGGATCAATTTCATTTTTTAAATGAAATTGATTTTGTTCAAATAATTCGATAAATGGTGCTCTATACGATTTTATCCATAATTGATACAATTTTTGAGACATTTCTTTAGATAACGTATGCTGGATATCATGCATCATAACAAATAAATTAAACGGATGCTTTTGCTGTAAGAATAACGCCATATGTAAAATTTTTTCTTCAACTGTATAGTTGGGGTTAGTCGCAATCTTTCGCAACTCTGTCTCGACTGTTTCAGAAAGACGCAACATGACATGATAATAGATGTCTTCTTTTTTCTTAAAATGATAATACAAGGTTGGCTGTGTAACACCTAATTTCTCCGTAATCTGTCGTGTCGACGTCGCTCGGTATCCTTGTGTCATAAATAATTGCTCTGCAACATCTAAAATCTCTTCATACATTCGCTCCACCTGCAGTTAGCTGGTGTAACTCTTTCGTTGCCTGATGAAATAATTCCAATTTACGAATACGGCCGACAGCTTGACGTTTGGTCAACATTTGATACTGATGCGTACGGATTTCCGTTAAGATCTCTCTGTAAACGACTGCAGCTAGATAAAGTGGTTTACGCGCAGCAGGCTCGATTAAAGGTAACATATCTAAAGACTCGTCGTATGCTTGCTCAGCGATTTGTGCTAGATATTCCCATAATTCGATTAATTGCGAATTGGGCCTATCTGCGCCTAAGTCTGCATTACATACATGAAATTGCGCCATCATTTCTTTTGGTAAATAGATACGACCCATTCGATAGTCTTCTCCAATATCGCGTAAAATATTCGTAATTTGCATCGCTTCCCCTAATTTTTTAGCTGGTTCTTGAATTTCGGGTGCATGTTTTGATAAGATCGGCAATAACATCAAACCGACGCTTCCTGCAACATAATAAGCATATTCTTGTAAATCAGCCAACGTATTCGGTTGTTTAAATTCAAGATCTTTTGCTTGACCATTTAGCATGTCATAAAAGGGTTGGATCTCCATCTCGTAATGATCAAATACAACGGCTAATGCTCTAAAAATCGGTTCGTCTGGAATTTCACCTTGTTCAAATGCTTCTAATTTTTCATACAACCGCGCAAGTTCATCTGAATTTTTTGTTAGATCCACGATATCATCTGCTGTACGACAAAATGCATAAATAGCAAAGATACTTTGCGCTTGTTCTTTAGGCAATTGTGAGAATGCAAAATAAAATGTTTTCGAATGTTTCTTGATACTCTTCTCGCAAACTGCAAAATCAGCTTGCTGAGAAGAAAAAGTATAGATTTGTTTATTGATCATCTTTGACCAGCTCCTCTACTGCAAGTTTTGCACTTTGCATGACGATCGGCACTCCCGCTCCAGGATGGGTACTACTTCCACAGAAATAGAGATTTTCTGCATAATCAAATTTATTATGAGGACGATAATAATTACTTTGCGATAAAATCGGTTTTAACCCAAAAGTCGCGCCATTATAAGCGTTGAACTGTTGTTTGAATTTATCGGGTGTATAGTATTTCTCGAATACAATGTGTTCATCTAAATCGGTAAATTGTGTTTTTTCTTGAATCAATTTTACGACTTTATCACGGTATACTTGAATGGCCTGATCTGACCAATCATGATATTTAGATAATTCTGGCACAGGAATCAACACATAAAGTCCTTCTTTTCCTTCAGGTGCTAAATCTTTGTCTAGTAAAGTTGGACGGTATAGATAAAATGAAGGATCTTCAGGAAGTACACCATCTTCAAACAAATCACTAACATTGCGTTCAAAATCTTCAGCAAAATAAATACTGTGTAGCGTTTCACCAGGATAGGCTTTATCTAATCCTAGATACATCAAGAAGCAAGAGCATGAATATTCCATTTTATCGATTTTTTTATCACTGTATTTCCCACGTTTTTTTTCATCTGGAATCAAATGTTTCATGGCATATGGAAAATCTGCTCCACAAACGACTGCATCTGCTTTAATCATTTCTTGACCAATTCGAATTCCTTTAGTCATTTTGTTTTCAATCACAATTTCATCAACTGGTGTACCGTAATGTGCTGTACCCCCTAACTCTTTAAACAAACGATCTAAAGATTTGGCTAACGTGTACATGCCACCTTTCATAAAATGCACACCATAAAATAGTTCGATCATCGGAATAATGGTATAAAGGGATGGTCCTTGGTAAGGAGATACCCCAATATACAAGGTTTGAAATGCAAGTGATTTACGCAAGCGATCATCTTTTACAAATTTTGAAATAGACGAATACGCATCACTGAATGTACGTAACTTGATTCCAGCCCATAATGATTTTGGATTATAAAAATCTAACGGTCCGCGAAAAGACTTTGTAATGAAATGTTCTTTAGCAACTAAATACCGTTTATAGATATCCGCTAAGAAAGCAAAATATCCTTGCGCATCTTCTTCTGAAATATCTTCTAATGTTTTGGTTAATTTGGTTAAGTCACTTGAAAACAGCAATGGATCATCGTTAGCAAAAAAAAGTTCTAGCATTGGGTCGACTTTTTCCATTGGAATATACTCATCGGGATCTTTACCACAGACTTCAAATACTTCACGATAGATTTCTGGCATCATCACGATCGTAGGACCTACATCAAAACGAAAGCCGTCTTTATCGATTTGGTTCATCTTGCCGCCTGGTTTGACATCTTTTTCATATAAATGCACGTCATATCCTAAATTTTGTAACCGAACGGCTGCACTTAATCCTGCTACACCTGCTCCAACAACAATAATTTTTTTCATGTACTACTCACCTGACTTTTCTTTTTTTTTCGCTTAAAATTCCATCTTTCATTATATATACTTTATCACAATATTCGACTAAACGGAGATCATGAGTTACCATTATTGTTGCTTTATTTTTCTCTTTTGTTTCTTTTGCTAAAATCTTTACTACTTCATAGGCTTTTTCAGTATCTAAGCTCGCAGTCGGTTCGTCCGCTAAAATGATTGTCGGATCATGATACAACGCTCGGATGATTGCGATTCGTTGACGCTCACCACCAGATAATTCTTCTGGATATTTCGATGTTAGTTTGTCAACTCCTAGTTGTGAAAATAGCTCTTGTCCTACCGCTCGTGGTTTTTGTTTTGTGACTTTATCGACTAACTTCAACTGATCTTTGACGGTTAAAAACGGAACTAGATTAGAGGCTTGTAAAATAAAGCCAATTTCTTTAAACCGTAGTGCAGCTCGTTGTTTTTCCTTTTTTTGACTAAAAGGTTGTCCGTTGATCAAAACTTCTCCAGTTGTAGGTGTTTGCAAGCCACCAATAATGGTTAAAAACGTACTTTTTCCAGATCCAGAAGGTCCGATAATTGCCACAAATTCTCCTTTTTCAACTGAAAAATTTGTTTCTTTTAACGCTTGGATCGTTTCATCCCCATCTTGAAATTGCTTGGTCACTTGTTTCATTTCAATTGCACTCATGTTTTCTCCTCCTAACTAATCGCTTTTAATGGATCAATTTTGACAATGGTTCGTACTGAAAAGAATGCACCGATGATCGCCACAACAATCATCATGACACTAACTGCAGCAAAGAATAATGCATTACTTTGAAAGGGTACAGCTTCTGGTAAAACTAAACCTGAGCCAATCGTGGCAAGTAAGCCAATTCCTACACCGACTACAGCTAAAAAGAACGTTTGTGCAATAACCGAACGTGCGATATATCCACTAGAAATCCCTTGTGCTTTCATAACGCCAAAGATCGCCGTTTTTTGCATCGTTAATACATAAATAAAGATTCCAATCACGACTGCTGCTATAACTACTAAAAAGCCGATCATAAATCCAAACGTCAACACCTGTGCGTTATACCCTGGTAATTTATTGATAAATGTGCCAATGGTCAAACTTTGTAAACTATCTGGTTTTTCTTTGATTTCGCCTTTCGTTACAATCGCATTTAATTTCATCGGTTGCATCTTTGCGCGCTCTCCATATTTCAACTGATGAACCGTTTCAAGGTTGGTATATAAAATAGGGGCGACATTAAATTTAGCATTTTTGGTAAAACCAGTAATGGTTAATTTTTCATCATTAGTGGCTAAAATGATCGTATCGCCTATTTTATAGTTGGAGTTCGTTTTTAAGCTTTCATCTGCAACGACTTCATTGTCCTTAGTAAATAATTTTCCTTCTGTAATTTCTGGTGTAATAAATTGAGCTGTATCAATCCCAAAGAAACTGACATTTTCTTTTTCATCTTTATCTCCTTTACGGTATACAATACCTGAAAGTTGAGATAATTCAGCTTTTTTATCGACCTCTACTTTGTCAAAATCTTTTGGATCAATCATCGACATATTTAAATTATCATTCGCTTCACTGGACAATAAAATGTCATCTGCTTGCCATTTATCAATTCCCATGCGGTTTTCTTGTGCTAATCCGTAAGCCAGTCCAGTTAAAAAAAAGACCAGATAGGCAATTAAAAACATGACGCCTATCACTAAGGTATAACGTAATTTTGAATGTTTAATCTCATTTAATGCTAAAAACATTGATTTTCCTCCTTTTTTGATAGAAAAAAAAGGCTATACTATAGCCCTTTTTTCCCAATGATTGGAAAGAATTTTGCAGTATGTGCTGCATATTCTTTAAAATCTTCGCGATCGCGGTATTTTTTTTCAAGTAATGGCACACCGGATACGAATAATAGTAATAACGTAATACAAATTGGACTTAAGATTAACCAAAGCGTCGACAATCCTGTCAGAGACACTAAGAAGATTCCCCACCAACAAAGTGCTTCTCCAAAATAATTAGGATGACGTGTCACAGACCAAAAACCTGTAGTCAGTAATTTTCCTTTATTGTTTGGATTTTTTTTAAAATGCTCTAATTGGCGATCGCCACCGACTTCAAAAATAAACCCAATTAACCAAATCACGACGCCAAACCATTGCCACCACATAAAGGATTCATTTGGATTCGCAAAAGTAAAGGTAATTGGTAACGCAATAATAAATAAGAGTACACCTTGTAAGACAAAAACATTCAAGAACGCTTTAATATCAACATATTTGGTTCCCCAACGTTTACGCATATTGACATAACGATAATCTTCTGGCTTGTTCCAATTTCGTCTTGCCAAATGCGAAAACAAACGTCCTCCCCATAGTGTAACTAATAGTAAGACTGCCCATTGTTGCATCGTGATTAAATCTGTCGCTACAAGTCCTACCCATGCGACTACAACAAAACCACCACCCCAAGCAATATCGACTAATGAATATTTACGTTTACTTTTTGAGATAATAAACCAGCAAATAAAATAGATCAAAAGTGCGAACGCCACGATCCCATACATCATATTTCTTCCTCCTTCAATACTCCAGCCACGGCTAAACTAGATTGGCCCGCGCTAATCGCGATCGCTGCTGAACTGTCTACGATTGCTTCTACTAAAATCGATTGACTAGACAATTGTTGTTGCCAATGTTTTGCTGCCGGCTCATTAAACACATGCGTTAGATAAACTTCTTCTAACTGCTGATTTTTAGCATAATGCATTATTTTTTTCGTAATTTTATTTATACTTTGTTTTTGACTAAATGAGGCACCAATCAACTTTCCTTCACCTTCATCTGTTAAACTCACAATCGGATGAACAGAAAGGGTTTGCGCAAATTTTCCTAAGAATTGGGGAATTCTTCCCGATTGAATCATCGGATTTAAATCAGCAACCGCAACATAGATAAAAATACGCTTGCTCAACGACGAGAGTTCCTGAACGATTTGATGGAAAGACTGTCCCGATTCTACTAATTCAACTGCTCGCTTTACAAGTAATCCTTGTGCAATCGAATTTAATTTTGAATCGATTACTTGAATCCAATCAGAATCTAGATTTTTTTCTTTAATACGCTGCGTAATCAATTGATAGGTCCCACTTAATTTTGATGAGACGCTAATTACAATAACATGTTGATACTTTCCTTCTAAAAATGAAAGTAAAGCATCAACAGTTTTAATTGTAGGTTGAGCCGTACTCATCGAAGAAGCTGTCGCTAATTTTTGTTGCAAATAATGTGGCTCAACTGTCAATTTATCTAGAAAAGTCTCATCATCAATTAGCAAATTCATCGGTAAGATATGCACTTGATGCTCCAAATCAAATCCTTTTGGTAAATCCGCAATCGAGTCCGTTACAATAGCAATTTTAGCCTTAGGATGTTGCCCAATTTCGTATTGAAGCTTCATATCATCTACTTTTTGATACGTGACTTGTCCATTACTTACTAAATACGTCATTAGATTGGCTGGTTCATTGGTATGGATATGAATCTTGACTTGTTTTGTATCCCCAAGTATGACTAGCGAATCACCAAATGAGGCTAATATGTCTTTAAATGTCTCAAAAGATGTGTGAATATTTTTTACAATAAATTCGGAACAATAGCGATATGTCGGAGATTCACTTAGTAAATGCTCTTCTATTACGTCCTGTTGGTCAAACGATTCAGGTAAATTTTGCACGGTAGTTCCGTTACATACATAATCCGTTAGACCCGTAATAAAATAATAAAATCCTTTTGCACCAGCATCCACTAGTTTATTTTTTTTCAAAATCGCCATTTGAAATTGCGTTTGTTCCAACGCTTCTTTTGTTTTGAGTTGAGCAGCACGTAATGCTTCATTAAATGAGCCTTTAGTGGCGATCTCTTGTGCTAGTTGTTCAGACCAAACATGCATCACGGATAAAATCGTTCCTTCTTTTGGATCTAAAACTGCTTGATAGGCTTTTTTAGACGCTTCTTTAGCAGCGCTCACGAAAGCTTGATCAAAAGTCAAGGTTGCATCATAACTAGAACTTAAGCCATAAAAGTATTGTGCAAAAATCATACCTGAATTCCCTCTAGCGCCTATCATAGCGGCATCCGAAACTAGTTCTAAACCTTCTTTGACTGTTTGCGTTTTTAAAGAGACTTGGTCTAAAATCGTCTGCATCAACGCAGCTAAATTACTTCCAGTATCGCCATCTGCCACTGGAAAAACATTTATTTTATTTAATTCACGTTTTTTATTCACAACTTCTTGTGCTCCATTTAAAAACCCTTGAAGCAAATCCGTCTGTTCTGATTCATTCATTTCCTTCACATTCCCTTAAAAAAATTCGCTTGTATAAAATATACGATAGCTGATGTGATAGCGGTTACTCCTGTTCCCCAAGCTAAATCGATGATCGTCATTTTAACAGGCCAATCTTTTAGTGTAGCTAGATTTGTTAAATCATAGGTTGCATAACAAATTAGTCCAAATAAAGCACCTGCTCCAATCGTGTATAAAATACTTTGTTTTTCTACACCTGGTAATAATACAAAAAAGACGACCCCAATCACATAAAGTACGTAAAAAATAACTGCTGGAGCGAGTTTGACTTCTCCCATTAACTGCCCAATAAAATGTTGATACATTTTTTTTGAAACAACTAGCAGCCAAAATAGATCAAAAATTAAAAATACAATTGCACTTGTTAGAAACAATTTAAAAAATTGTGACATTTCTTCCTCCCCCTTATCACTTGATAAGCAAATTTTAGCATACCTTATTTTTAGAACCTACGATTTTGCTCAAAATCAGAGGTTTTTTTCTTACAATTAAATAACGATTATTTTTTATTTATGATGTGATTTTAAAAAAAAGAAGAACAACATGCTTACGAAGCGTGTTGTTCTTCTTTAATTGAACCAAATAAAACAGCAAAGAAAAATCCTAAGCCAATCGTCATAATAATATGCCCCAATCCTGCAATACCCGAGATTGCAGCGGAACTATCCATTCCCATCACAGTCATCGTTCCGTGAATCAGCATCAGTAATAACGTAATGCCTAAACCAATATTATACGTAATATAAAATCGTTTATACCATTTGTGTTGCATAATCTGAAAATTATTTTCTAATAATAACACGATCAAGAAGAAAAACATCCCCAATACAAGTGTATGTGTATGCAAGGTACTTAACTGAGTTTTTCCAGTAAAATCATACCACTTTGTAAGTTCTCGATAGTATATTCCAAAAAATAATCCGATAATCATGTACGACATGCTCACTCTGATTAGTTTTTTCATTGATTCATCCCCCTAAACTTCCTCTGCTTTCACGTGATCTTTTTGCGTTAATACACCATCTTTCATAACGTACACTTTATCGCAAAAATCGACCAATCGAATATCATGCGTTACCATGATCGTTGCTTTGTTTTTTTCTTTCGTTTCTTTTGCTAAAATTTTAACGACTTCATATGATTTTTCTGTATCTAAACTTGCAGTCGGTTCGTCAGCTAAAATAATCGTTGGATCATTGTATAAAGCGCGAATGATCGCGATTCGTTGACGTTCTCCTCCAGAAAGTTCTTCTGGGTATTTATTTTTTAATTTCGCGACCCCTAATTGATCAAAAAGTTGTTCCACATCTAATTTAGATTTCGCATGTGTCACCTTATCAACCAACTTCATTTGTTGTTTCACCGTTAAAAATGGGACTAAATTAGAGGCTTGTAGAATAAAGCCAATTTCATCAAAGCGCAATTTCGCACGTTCTTTTTCTTTTTTGTTACTAAACGGTTGTCCGTTGATCAAGACTTCACCTTCTGATGGTGATTGCAATCCACCTGTAATGGTTAAAAAAGTACTTTTTCCTGAACCAGAAGGGCCGATGATCGCTACAAATTCTCCTTTATCTACAGAAAAGTTCGTTGGTTTCAACGCTTCGATGGTTTCATCTCCATCTTTAAAATATTTAGTGATATTTTTTAATTCAATTGCTTTCACGTTATTTCCCTCCTTATCCAATCGCTTTCAATGGATCAATTTTAACAATTGTTCGTACTGAGAAAATTGCTCCCAAAATAGCAATGACCACCATTAGTACACTGATTCCAGCAAAGAATAACGCGTTCACTTGAAATGGTACTGCTTGTGGTAGCAATAATGCAGAACCCAATGTCGCAAGCAAGCCTACAGCTACCCCAACTAGCGCTAAAAAGAATGTTTGGGCAATCACTGAGCGAGCGATATAGCCACTTGAAATTCCTTGAGCCTTCATCACACCAAAAATATTGATTTTTTGCATCGTCAATACGTAAACGAAAATTCCGATCACGACTGCTGCAATTACGACCAAGAAGCCAATCATAAAGGTAAATGTTAATACTTGTGCATTATAACCTGGTAATTTATTGATAAATGTTGGGATTGTTAGTTTTTCTAATCCTTTTGGTAACTCACTGATCGTACCACGTGTGACTACAGCGTTATACATTTGTTGATTGTTCTTAGTTGGCGCACCACCAAGACCAGTCGTTGTCTCATAGGATACATATAAAACAGGAGAAGCAGAATAACTTGCTTTATCGGTAAATCCTACAATTTTCACTTTTTCATCTGTACCAGCTACACTGACTGTATCTCCTAAATCAATGTTGTATTGTTTTTTAACACTTTCATCTGCTACTGCTTCGTTTTTTGCATCAAACATTTTTCCTTCAATAATATTCGGTGCAATAAATTCCTTTTTGTCGATTCCAAAAAAAGTAACATTCACTTTATCGTCTTTATCGGAATCCTTAACTAAAATCCCTGGTTTTTGAACCAAACCTGCTTTTTCTTTTGCATCGATACCATCAAACTCTTTTTGTGTGATCATCGACATATTTAAGTTGTCGTTTGATACACTCGTTAATACGATATTATCTGCTTGCCATTTGTCGATCGACATTTGAAATTCCTGGGCTAATCCATAAGATAACCCTGTTAAGAAAAATACTAAGTAGGCAATCAAAAACATTACACCGATTACCAATGTATAGCGCAATTTTGAGTGTCGAATTTCGTTTAATGCTAAAAACATATCTATTCCTCCAGTAGTTTATTTTAATCCGCTTACGAGCCATTTTGTACGAAAATCAAAATCAGCAATTAGTTCTTCTTTTGACCATTCATTGACAATTGCTGCTGTAATCGAATCTGTTACTAAATCCATTAAAAAAAATAAAAATGCATGTGCCTCTTCCGTTGTTTGAATCGTAAATTTATTTTGCTGCAACAGACGCATCCATTGCCCAATAAAATGTTTGCTTTCATCGACAGTCGGTCGTTTATAAAGTGTCGTTGTTTCTCCTTTGATCAATAAATGTAATCCTTTAAATTCTTGACTCATCCGGTCTAATGTCAAACTTGAAACCAAATATTCTTTTAAACCAAAAAATATATCGTCTGGCGTGGCCATCACTGCATCTAAAATATCATGATGGATCTTATTGGCAAATTTTTGTACGATATAACGATGTGCATCCTCAAGATTTACAAAATATTTGTAAAAGGCTGCTCGTGAGATTCCTGTCGCTTCAACAACTTGAGCTACTTTCACTTGGCTGATATGAAATTCGTTAAATAATTCGATTAAACTTTCTTCAATTAGTGAACGTTTTTCATCAGGTAAATTATAAAAAGTTTGTGTTGGCATTTTACTCGCTCCTTCAAAAGTGACATTTCGTCACCTCTTGTACATGATTGTAATCGAAGCCGTTTTTGAAGTCAAGAATTAAACAAAACAAAAGACTTACATTGCTGTAAGTCTTTTGTTTTATGCCTGTTCCTGAGCACGTTCTTTACTAAATTCATATTTTGCTAATGCTTGTTTTCGCTGTTCTTTATGGTCCACAATCGGTAATGGATAGTCCTCTCCAAGTCTTACTCCATATTCTTTTTGTTGCGTTTGCGTCATATTTTCAGGTTGATGAATAAATTTATTGGGCACTTGTTTTAACTCTGGTACAAACGTGCGGATAAAGTTTCCTTGTTTATCAAATTTTTCTGATTGGGTCGTTGGATTAAAAATCCGAAAATACGGAACAGCATCGGTTCCTGTTGAAGCAGCCCACTGCCAACCACCGATATTACTTGCTGGATCATAGTCAACAAGCATTTGTTCGAAATATTTTTCACCCCAACGCCAATCGATCAATAAATCTTTTGTTAAAAAAGAAGCCGTGATCATTCGCAAACGGTTATGCATCCATCCAGTTTCATTTAACTGACGCATTGCAGCATCAACGATTGGAAATCCCGTTTGACCAGCTTGCCATTGTTTAAAAAATTCGCGCTTATTATCCCATTCGACATAACGATAATTTTCTTGAATACTTTCTTCTTTTTGTTTTGGAAAAGCTTTGTAGATCATATGATAGAAATCACGCCAACACAATTCTTTTTCAAATGTTGCTTTTCCAGTTGAATTTGATGCCTTTTGTACTTCATGCCACACCGTACGAATCGAAATTTCTCCGGTTCGTAAATGACGCGACAACCGGCTCGTCTGGTCAGCTTCTGGTATATCACGTTGCTGATCGTAAACGGCAAGATCTTCTTTGACAAATTCCTTTAGTCGTTCTCTTGCATAGTCTTCACCTAAAGGCTGTCCATCAAGTGCAGGTAGTTTTTCGCAAAATGTTTTAAAATTTGCTTCCTCTTGTTCAAATATAATTTGACTCTTTACGGTAGTTTGACTTAAGTCAACTGTAACGGGTGATTCTTTGATTTCTTCGATCCATTTTTTATAATACGGTGTATACACTTTATAGTAGTTGCCATTACGAGTAATTTCATCCGCTCCGTGCAGATATCCATCTAAGCATTCATGGACTTGAATGTTTTTGTCTTTGAAAAATATCCGCATTTCTTGATCGCGTTTTGCTCCATATCCTGTTTCATCTGTATTAAAATAGATATCCGTTATTGTAGGCACTTTATCTAACAAGGCTTGAAAAGATGTTTTAGGATCACCAAAGTGAACATGTAAATGGCGATGTTGATCAAGTTGTTGCTTTAAATAGGCTACACTTGAAAAAAAAGCTTGATGATTTGGACTCCCCTCAATAAATTGTTTTGGATTCAATTGAAAAAATAAAATCAATTCTTCTGACTCTTCGCAAGCTTTAGCTAATGCTTTATTATCTGAAAGTCTCAAATCTTTACGAAACCACATTACGGATGTCATCATCATTTCCTCCCACTCATTTTTATCTAGTATACGTGATTTTAAGAAATTGTGGCATCATTATGCATAATGAAACAAGCAGAGCAACGGATGGTTTTAACGAAACATCCATTGCTCTGCTTGTTTTCATAGGTTTTTTGGGGAGGTATACCAAAAGATATCCATTTTATTAGATAAAAAAACAATAAAAGATATTTTTTTGAATAACGGTTGTCAGTATTTATCCGTTTTGATTTCTAATAAAAAAACAACAAAAATATAAAGCGTTATTTATATAAATATTGTTTCATGCTCTTTTGATACTTTTATTTTATCAAAAAATAACAAAATTCAAAGTTCATTTTTTTTTACATAACTAAAACTTTTCGAACTAAAATAAAAAACACATTCTATTTAAAATAGAACGTGTTTTACTTAAGCAAAAACTGAAGAAATCGGCAAGACAAGTGAAATTTGACATTCTTTTGCAACAGGCTGTTGATTTTTTTTCGCTTGTGATTGATAGACTTCGATCGTCCTTTGTTTTTTATTTTTGATTCCTACGAATACTTCTACATCTTCATGATAGACTAATTTTGCTCGATAAATATCTGCTTTTAAATACTGAAACTCAACAATCCCTTTTTCATCCGTTGTTTGAATTACTCGACGACCATTTTGTGTCAACGGTTGATTGCCTTTTTTCGGATATAAAAGCACTTGCTCATTCTTAAGCGGTTGTCCGGCTTGGTTTTTGACCATTAAGCGTATGGTAATCGTCCGTGTTGTTTGACGAGCTCGATAGATCATATATCCCATCGTTCCAAAAATCGTAACGATTCCTACGACAAAGGCACTTAAAATGATTATTCGTTGCAAATTCATCCCCTGATTTCCTTTAGCTACTTCTTTTGCGATCGTCGCTGTATAAGGAACACGATGACCTGTGATCAACAAGCGGTGACTATTGATCATATAAGGTGTACAGGTAACTAAAGTGACTAAATCACGATGAGGTTGAATCGCAAGCGCTGAGATATCATTTGGTTTTACGACTTGAATGTTGTCGACTTCATAAGCTAAATTATCATTTAAAACATTGATGACAAAAGTATCGCCTAGTTTGATTTTATCTAAATCCGTAAACAGTTTTCGTTGCGCTAATCCACGGTGACCAGCAATGACTGCATGCGTATCTTCACCGCCTGTTGGCATTGAATAATCATCCAAAACCGTTGCGCCATCTTGAAGTAAAAAGTCATTGGTCGTATCAAATAAAGGAATTGTTACTTTGATTTTTGGAATACTAATCGAACCGATTAGATGTTCTTTGCGCATCGCATTTGATGTGATCTCATCTTCTGCGATATCTGTAAATGGATCAGAATTCGCGACTAAACCATTTTTTGCAATTTCTTTATTTTTTTCTTCCATTTTCTTTTTTTGTGCTGCAACCGTTTCTGAATTACGTGCTGTCATCTCTTTTTCGAATTTTGCAATTCGATATTGATCGATGTATCCATTGACAGCATCAATATAAAAAGGGTAACACATAATCAGCAGTCCAATTAAAAGTAAGCCTAAGACCATCAATCGACTAAACAACTGATTTTTTGGACCAGAACTTTTTCTTGTGCGCTTCATACGTGTTACCCCCCATTTTATTTATCGCAATCGATTAAAATCGTGCTTCGTTTTTTCTAGATCTTACAAACCAGAAACCTGCTGCGGCTACAACAAGTGCCCCTACTGCTAAGTAAGCATAAATTCCGTTACCACCAGTACCTGGTAGGAATCCTTCATGATTGTTGATAATTGTGATTTCTAAATTGTCGCTTTCTGTTCCGTAGCTTCCTTCATTAATTGTGAAATCTGTTCTTTCTTTTACAATGACATAACCTTCTGGCGCTTTCACTTCGACCATGGCGTAAGCATTCTCTTCAGCATATAGTAACCCTTTTACTTCAAAGTTTCCTTTTTCACCAGATTCAATAATACTTGCTTCAGATTGATTGTCGACATAACGAACACCTTGAGCTGTTGCTGGATTGTAGGTTGTTTGTGCGTCTCCAGTTCCTAATCCATTAACTTTATCTGCTGGTCCATTCGTATATTGGATGAATTGTCCTGGTTTCCCAACGATTTCACCTTGGTTATTTTTAACCGCTTTGTTTAATTGAACAACGAATTGAGCTCCAGCTAAACCATTTTCTGAACTGCCGTCAATTTTTTTGAAATGTTTTCCACCGACGATTAATTTAGGTGCTTCTGCTTGTTGTTTATGACTGTCTTCTTCATTTGATTTTTTGAATTCGTATGTCGCACCATTTTGCATGTATACATCTGGGACTGCAAATTCATTGATTGTAATCGTGTAGTATACGCGCAATGTTTGACCTGCATATGGTGCTAAAGCTTGTGCAGTTGCTTTTGAAGTTTCATCGTTTACTTTGTTATTTAAGTTAAATGCAATCGTAAATCCTGATGGGTCTTTTTGTGTTAATTTGCCATTCACTATTACTGGACCTGTAACGTTTGTTAAGGTATAGTGAGCAGTTAAATCAGCAGTAATATCTTTATTTTCTTCACTTGGTATAGTAAATTTATCGATTTGATTAAATGTTGTACCGACAACGTTCATTTTATCGCTGATATTTAAGCGATCATATAACGTTCTTGTTCCATCTTCATATGCTACGCTTTCGCCAATACCATTTGGGACAGTGAAATCTACATAGTATTGAATTTTATCGCCGACAGATTGTGCATATCCAGTATCTTCTTTAACTGTGTATTCACCTTTTTTACCAACAGCTAGACCATTTTCAGTTGTTTCTTTTTCATGGCCTACCATTTGTTTGTCAAAATCATGTTTGATCACATTTTTTGGATATAATTGAATATCGTTTAATGTTGATCCATCATATTCTACAGGTAATACAACTAACATCGGTGCTGCTGTTTCTTTCACATTGGCTGGTGCATTTGTTTCAAAGAACATATACGCTTGATATTGTCCACCAATTTTTGATGGAACACTAAATGTCGCTTTACCATCCGCATCTGTCACTTTTGTTCCTACAACATCACTTGTCGGTAATGACTCGTTTGTATATTGCTTGCTAACGGTCGTTTGTGCTTGACTAACAGCTGCTTTTTGTTGCTCAGTTGTTGGACTTGTAACGCCACCTAATGCCTCTTTATATGCTGTATTGTACTCAGCAGTTACATTGTATGCCTTGAACGTCACACCAGGTAACGGTTTTGCACTATCAAATTCTGGCATCGCTACCCCAGTATTCGTAACTTCATCTGGCATTTTATCGAATGCTTTTTTATTTAACGTAATGTTAACTGAATCACTTTCACTTTCTTCTGCTTTTATTTGATGGCTACCCGCAGTCAATACACCTGCTACGATCGGTAACATCAACATCATACTCATCCAAAGATTTCTTTTTTTCTTCTTCATTTTTTTTCTCCTTTAGTTTGTCGTTTTTTAATAAAAATCAATAGTCCAGCGAATAACACTATACTTGCCCCCAGCCATGAAGCCTTGGTTTTCAGCTCATTTGTACTGGGAAAACGCCCAAATTTCGATGATTCTTCAGTCGTTGGTGTATAGTCGGTCGGTGTACTCGGTTCTGTCGGTACGTAAGGTTCTTCTGGTGTACTTGGTTCTGTTGGCGTAAATGGTTTATCTGGTGTACTCGGTTCTGTTGGTGTAACAGGTTTTGATGGGATCGTGCCGTCGATAAATTTTGGATAGACATCGATCGTTGTTAAGATCTCATTTGTTTCCACTGATCGAATCGGTAAAATAATGACAGACGGTAGTACCTTTTTCGTTTGAGTCTGACTTGTTTCACGGACTAGATATACTGCGAAATGTTCGCCATTTTTCATCGGAACCGTAAATGTGCATTCACCCTCTGAATTTGTCGTTGCCGTTTTGATCGGTGCAGGCAATCCTTCATCACTCAGTAACACTTTATCGGACAAACTTTCACTAAACTTTTTTTCGTCGAAATCTGCAGCTTGTTTTGCTTCTAAATACATTGATGTAATATCATACAACGCAACCGGCCTATTTCCTAAAATAGTATGTTCGCTATCGCTTTCATCTTCATGCACGATCATCGTGACCATTTCAGGAATCGTCTCTGCTCGAATAGCGTGTGTGGTGACTATCATAAAAAAGCTGCTTAAAAACGAAGCCACCAGCAGTTTGCTAAGTCGTCTCTTCATCATTCTTCTCCTCTTTCATGATAGTTCTCCCCCTTTATTTGAATATTTGCTCCCTCTATAGAAGTTTTTTTTACGTAGACTTTATTCATTCATACTGATCCCCCTCGTTTCACTACTCCCTACTAGTTTTTTTCAGTAGTTATGATTTATTTGTACCTCAAGTATAACGAATACTAGCAAAGTATTTAATCGATTTCCCGTACACTTTCGTTATACTATCTAACAAAAACGTAATAAGAAATAATGTTATTTTTTTAAAATAAAATTCCTGAAAAAGTAAAAAAAGTTTACAATATCACAAAAAATACCAGTTATTTAAAAACTAACTTAACTCTTATTATCATTTCAATATTAGCATTATAACAAACATAATTTATTTTTTCGTTTTTTTCTTATGTTTTTTTTATAAAAAAAACGATTGATTATTTATATATTTCACATATATTTATAAATTATTTTATAAATATTTATCCTCACTATAAAATAACAAATATTACAAAAAAACAAGAGATAAAGTTCCCAAACTATCTATTTCATTTTATTTATGATATGATTTATCTAGTTTTTAAAACTAGATAACTACGTTTTAAAAAACAAGTAAAGGAGTCGTTACATGAAACAGTTGCAAGAAGAGCTATATACTTGGGCTCAAACGTTAACTACTTTTCATTTACCTAGATGGCAAGAACTTCCAGATCTGGAACTGTATATGGACCAAGTAATCAAATTAGTAGACAATTATTTGTCTCCAGTAATTCAAACAGAAAAACACCCTTTATTGACAGCTGCTATGGTAAACAATTATGTTAAAAAAAAAATTATCCCCCCCCCTGTCAAAAAGAAATACAATCGTAAGCACTTAGCTTTTTTAATTGCTATTACGTCATTAAAACAAGTATTGGCGATTGAAGAAATTCGTACCGGGATTTTATTTCAAGGAAAAAAAATTGGGATCCGTCAAGCATATGATGTTTTTTGCGAAACACAAGAACAAGCAATCCAGCTCATCGGCCTGCAAATACAAGGTGAATTTTCCACCTCTATGACCGATATTCCTTTGGAACTAATTGCGGTTACTGCAGCTGCGCGAAGCTTTGCCGGAAAATTACTTGCAGAAAAAATGATTGAACTAGAAAAAGTTTATTTAACGAAGGTGGCTACAACGTGACAAATGAAAAAATTGCTGTTTTAGTAGATTCTGGAACAGATGTACCTGTAGAAATTACAAATCAAGAAGGTGTGTATACAATCCCGTTGCAAATCATTTATAAAGATGCGGTATATAAAGATAAAATCGACATCACGCCAGAAGAAGTATACGCGCGATTATCTCAAGAAATCCCAAGTACCTCTTTACCCGATGGTGGTCAGATTTTAGCTGTCTTAGACCAAATCAAATCAGACGGATACAATAAAATCATCGCTGTCTCGATTTCTAGCGGTTTAAGCGGGACTTATAATATTTTGCGCTTACTCGCAGAAGACAGTGATTTAGAAATGTTTGTTTTAGATAGTAAAAACATTGGGATCGGTGCTGGTTTGCAGGCGATTCATGCTTATGAATTGATTCAAGCGAAGCTTCCGTTCAACGATATCGTACATAAACTAAAACGTGAAGTAAGTAAAACAACGCTTTATTTCAATGTAGCCACTTTAGAATATTTACAAAAAGGTGGTCGTATCGGGCTAGTGTCATCTATAGTAGGAACTGCACTGCGTTTGAATCCAACAATTTCTTGTAATGAAGATGGGATTTATTACACAGTTGCAAAAACGCGTGGACGTAAAAAAAGCTTAGAAAATTTATTAAAACTTTTAAAGGCAGATATTGGCCAACACAAAAACTATCGAATCGCGGTTGCTCACGGAGATGCTTTGGAAGAAGGCGAATGGGTGAGATCACTTGTACAAGAGACCTTTCCCGAGGCAAAAGAAGTGTTGTTTGGAACGATCTCTCCTGCACTAGTCGTGCATACAGGTCCTGGACTTGTGGGTTTAGGCGTTCAATTATTTGATTAAAAAAGTGGACAACAAATACTCTCTCCATAATTTTTGGAGGAGAGTATTTGTTGTCCATGTTTCTTATTTTAATGAAGTTAGATACGTCGTAATTGAAGATGCTTCACTTTGGATCGTACTTTGATCTACAAGGTCACTCGCTTCTTTTTCTAATAAGGCTTGATCTTCTGAAACGATTTTTGCTGCATCACCACTAGTGACTAGTAAAGCAATTAATTCTGTTTTCTTTTCTTCAATCAATGCAGCAAATGTACTATTTGCTCTAAATTTTTCAGTCAAAGGATTTTCTTTATTCATACCACCACGTTGAGTTTTGGTATCTGTTTGGTCATCGGTTTGTGTTTGAGTATCTGTTTGATCTGGAGGAGTTTGCCCATTTGGTGCTGTTTGACCACTAGGTGCTCCATCTGGCGGTGTACCCATTTGAGTATTCCCTTGATCATCATCATTCATTTGTCCCATTTGACCGCCGCCACCGGGTCCATTTTGTCCCATCCCACCAAAGGACAGATTTTGATCCCAAGCAATAATTTGGAATTTTTTCGTGTCTTTATCATAAACCCAGTAAGCATTATTTCCTGGTCCATCGATATCGTCATCATTTCCTACGATATCTTGCATTGCTAAATAAGTCGCAAATTCATCGACATCGACATAATCCGCTAATTTATTTGCAAAGTCTTCATCACTTGCTTCATTGATAAATTTTAAGAAATTGATCATCGGTGTCATATCATCATCGCCATATTTTTGATCAAACACATCCGTATACGAACTTGCATCTTCTCCTCGATAAGAATAATCACCATCTGCATCTGCTTTATAGACTAAAACATTTGTTCCGAAATGTTCTTCTGTCCATAAATCATCATCTGGTGTATCGATCACCAACCGTAAAGCTTGTGTCGAACCATTAAAAGAAACTTTCGTAAATGCACTTTGTTCTGTTGGAATATCTGCATCACTTAACATAGATAGCGCTACTGCTTCATTTAATGACGTTTCGCTATTATTCCCACGAATCACAAAATCGGTACGACCAGAATAACTTTGACCATCGACATATTTATCCAAACGAATAATCCAAGGTAATTCTTCTGGATTTACTGTTGATGTTGTATTAGAATCTGTAGTGACTTCACCATTCTTAATTCCTTGACCGCTAGATAATGCATTGCGTAAAGTTGAATTGCCTTTTAATTTTATACCGACATTTTCAAACTTTTGTCCATCGATCGTTACTGTAGCAGAGATCCATTTCTTTTTCCCATCTTCTTTGTAGGCTGTCAATGCCGCTTGATAATCATCATCGTTCACGTCAATAGCAATCGTGTGGACACTATCATCCGTAAAAAATGTATTTTCCGTTGTAGTCGTATCATTTGTTGTAGATACTGTTGTCGTATTCGTTTTCGTTGTCGAAGACGATGTGCTCGTTGTACCTTGTACGCTACAACCGGCTAAAAGCAGTGTCAATAGAGCTGTTGATACAAGATAAGTTTTGATTTTTTTCATAAAGTCCCTCCTGTAGATATGATCTACAACGACTATACCGTAGACAACTTAACTGAAGCTTAAAAAGAGGATATGACAGACTTCTGTCACACCCTCTTTTTCTTTAGTGATATTTTTTTTGATACCAATACACACTCATCATGCCCAAACTAACTACTGTAATACTTGCTCCGATGATCAATGCTAAGCGTTTTGTCGTACCTCCACCTGTTTCGGGTAATACTCCTTCTGGATGATAGGTATTCCGTAAATTAGCCGTAATTTTCCCATTTTTTATTGCCGTTTGTTCTGCTGAACTGACGTAGTGAGTAGGAACTTCTTTTTCTTTTACACTGTAACGATATTTTTGATTTGTTTTTTGATCATACATCGGTAATTCGGTAAATTTGTAGTACCAATGTCCTTGTTGATCGGCCATAACCGTTTGCTCTTTTATCACTTTGTCGTTTTGAAGCAATTGGACGATAATTTCTTTTGGTCGAGTCGCATATTGATTGTTACCATCATCCCAAGTTTTTTCTCCGTCTACTTCTGTTTGTGCATAATTAGAAATCACTTGTGAATCATTTGAAATTACTGATTCGTATCCAGGGACCGTTTCTTCTTTCACACTGTACTCGAATTCTTTTCCGGTTTCATCATATTTTGGTAGATTCGTAAATTCATAGGTCCAATTATTAGCAGCTGTGACGACTTTTGTTTGTTTTGTATCGACAGGATCATCTGCGCTCCCTTTTAGTTTACGATATAGATGAACAGTGATTTGATCTGGACGGCCATATCCATTATCATCGTACCATTTTTTCTCGCCTTTTAATGCAATCAACTGAATATTGGTAATGGTTGTTCCATTAACATGACTTTCATATCCTGGAACGGTGATTTCTTTCACTGTATATTGATACTCTTTTCCAGTTTCATCATATTTTACTAAATCCGTAAATTCATATGCCCAATTATTGGCAGCTGTGACGACTTTTGTTTGACCCGTTTCTTGCCCATTTTTTAATAATGCAACTATAATTTGATTCGGTCGATTTTGATTATCATCAAACCATTTCTTCTCACCTGCAATTGACGTTTTTTCCACAGGTTTCATATTTAAAACAATCTCTTTTTCTAATCTTAATGCTTCTGGCATCGTAAAGATTGCTTTATACTGATTTGGATTCGAGTTACTGATCAAACCGGTTTTCCCATTATCCCCATTCCAAAAATCAGACGTATTTTTCTTAAAACCAATCACCACTTGTTTTCCATCAAAGTCTTTTTTAGGTGTAATGTTAACAGTAGTAAACGATCCGTTAATTTTTGACTGATTTATCGTTTCAATATTTACAAGATCAAGATTTTTAGAAGTCGACGTCCATCCTGTTGCTTCATCAATCGTATGCAAAAACAGTTGTTGACCAACTGGTACATTGATAGTATATGTTTTGTTTTGTTCTACGGTATAGGTATCTACAGGAACTTCTTTATTATTTTTTTTAACTACTGTAGAACTTGTCGGCGTTTCATTTTCAAATTTCAGATAACTTAAATCTTTAAAGGCTTTCTTTAAATTCTCAATATCTGTTTTCGCTTGAGCATATTTAGTTTGCCAAGTCCAATTAAAAGTGGAATAGCCTCCACTAAACCCATTACCATTTAAATTGTACTGTGGCGTGAAATCACTATCATGGATCACTAAACGCTGGGATGTGTTTAAATTGTTTGATGCCGCAATTTGCCAAACCATTGTTTGCATACGAAACATGTATAAACGAGCCATGTCTACATTTGTCGAACTCATCGTACGGTTATTAAACAATTTTGGTACACCATATTGTGCTTTAGTTGGTGTATTCATTCCAGCATTTTCAGCTAAGATTGCGCCCATATGCATCGTATAGACAACGTCTTTTGCAGCTGATTCACCGATATATCGTGCTAAGTCCGAATCCCATTGTCCAGATCCAGTAATTTTTGGATGGAAAATATCGACACACATCGCAAGCTGATTCGGAAGATATTGTCCACGGCTATTCAGTCCCCAGAAATAATAAGGATATCCTGAGCCTTCGATTGAACTGCTGTAATAAGGATTTCGTCTACTTACAGCATTTGTGTCTACAAGCACACGAAAATATTCTGCCATGGTGCTCGTATCAGCTACCCAATTCGTTGACGTTAATGCTCGAGCTTTACGTAATTCGGTAATTTCTTGAGCTTGTTCTAGCTCAAAAAAACCGCCATTTGCCGGTTTGACATGAATCAGCGTGTTCAAATCATGCCCAAATTCTAGATTCACGTCACCTGTGGGGGTTCCATCCTTTAATGCCGCTAATACTTGAAACTGAATCAGTTGCCCTGGTTTTAAATTTTGTGTGTCCGTTAAATTGAGTACGATAAATTGTTGTCCCATCTTGATTGTTTCTTGTATTCCAAATAGATGATCTTGTGTGTCACGAAATTCTAATTGACTAGATGCAAATAATTCTAATTGCGAAGGTAAATTATACCCGTACTCTCCATTTGCTATAGTCTCTTCTTTTACTTTAAAGGTCAATGTCACCACTAACGGCATCCCCACTGAAATGTCATCTAAATTTTTTTCTCCACCTTTGACGACTTCTGCTTGTTCTAACGTTGCAATCGATTCAATAGATTGCATATCTGCCATCGCCTTTTGTTCGTATCCAAATAATACTCCTATAACACCTACTAATAGCACTATCGTAATAATTCGTTTGAGATTCATTCTTCTCTCCCCTTTTTATATAAGAACGTTATCTTGCCAACTATAACTATCTTAATTACTAGTATAATTTTTCTATAGGGTTAATCACGAACATCTCATTAGTATTTTTCAAACAATTTTGTAAGCTATTATGTACAGTGTTAGACACTCTGTATTTTTATCTATCAAATAGTTTAATACCCTATTAAAAAAATGTTATATTCAAAATAATATTTTCGTTTTCCACGCTCTATTTTAAGCTAAATTTATCACATTTTATTGAAATGCTCAATTATGAACATATTAATTTAACTAATTATTAACGTTATTTTAAAATCATTTTTTATATAATTTTTAATTTTTTAATCGTTATTTTAAAAAGTATGAATACTTGAATAAATAAAAAAATAAACCTATATTTTGCTATAAAAATACCGACTCCCAGAAATTAGATTTTTGGTCTAACTTCTGGGAGTCGGTACAATTTTTTTTATTGTGCTAATGCCGGACGCATGCGTGATAACATAAAACGTGAGATTGGACCTACGATCAGTAATTGATAAGGTAACGCTACGATAAAATTCAATAGCCAGGTTTGACCATATACACTTACGAATTGAGTAGTTTGACCATTCATTACGATACCAAAAGCCGACATAAAGGTTACCATTCCAATAATCATTAATGTAGAAATCGTTAAAATCAAGAAAATAGGTTTTTCTTTTGAGATTGGTAACGAAAAGGCGATTTTTTTTGCGACCACCCCAACGATGAATACATCTAAGATAAACGCAAATACAAATGCTGGAATCAATCCAATAGCAAAACTTTCTAAAGTTAAGGCCTGATGTAACGAAAGATTATAAATACTCATTCCAATCACCATTAACCCACACATCATCGTTGTAAAAAATAATCCTTCTTTTTTGTTTGTTGGCATCTTATTTCATTCCCCCTTGAGATTTTTCGAACAGAATTTAGTCTAGCACATAATTCGATTCGCTCGTAAGTGAGAATTTTCTCATTTAAGGAATAAATTTATACCCCGCGCCCCAAACCGTTTGGATATGTTTGGGAGTAGACGGATCTTGTTCGATTTTTTCACGTAAGCGATTGATATGAACGACTACAGTACGTAAATCTCCAAATGCATCGCCACCCCAAATATGATCGTATAGCTGTTCTTTACTTAGTACCTGATCGACATGTTCCATCAAAAAAAGCAATAACTCAAATTCTTTGCGTTTTAATGTCACTTCTCGATCGGATACCCACAAGCGATACGTCTGGGGTTGGATGCGAATCGGACCAATCACTAACTCATTTTGAACTGGTGTATGATCAAATTGTTGTTTGATCCGTTCATATGTAGCTAAATTTGATTTGACACGCGCAACCAATTCCGTAGGCGAAAAAGGTTTGCAAATATAATCGTCTGCGCCAATGCCTAAGCCACGTAAGCGATCTAGCTCTTCTGTTTTTGCAGTTACAAATAAAATGGGAATCGCTAAAACTGGTCGTAATTGTTTCATCAAAGTTAATCCATCTAGTTTTGGCACCATAATATCTAAAATAATCAAGTCAAATGGTTTTGTTTGAGCATAGTTTAGACCTATCTCACCATCTAAAGCGATCGTGACCTCATACCCATTGATTTCTAAAAAGTCTTTTTCGATCATGGCAATTGCTTCATCATCTTCAATAATTAAAATCCGTTCCATCAACTTCTCCCTCCTCTACTGAAGCTAAAGGAAATACCAATTCAATCCCTAATCCTCCTTGTGGTGTAAGATAGGCTCGAACTGTCCCTTTTGTATAGTCCATAATTTTTCTTACCATCGCCAATCCAATTCCACTTCCCTTACCCGGATTGGTCCTTGCTTGATCACCTCGATAAAAGACATCAAATAGTTGAGACAATTGATCTTCTGCGACGCCTTGGCCATTATCCTCAATCGTCATGATCACTTTAGTTGAAGTCTGTTTCGTTTTACAAATAACAATCAGTTCATCCGTGTTGGCGTATTTAAAACTATTATCAAATAGATTTAGCCAAATATTACGTAGTTGCTGTGGATCGATCCAAATGTTCGCATTTGGTGCAGCTAAGTCTAGTTCTACCTTGATTTTTTTATTTTCAAACTCTAGATTATGTTCCGTAACATAATGTTTTAATGCTTGGTCAAGTGCGACTTCCTCATAGTGAACCGTTTCTGCTCCAATATCCAATTTCGAAAATAAAAACAACTGATCCACTAAGCGGTTCAATTCATTTGTTTTTTGTGTAATGATCTGTAGATAACGTGCATATTGTTCAGGGGTTTGCGCAACTCCTTTTTCTAATCCTTCGACATACGCTTTGATCGACGTTAACGGTGTTCTAATATCATGCGACATTCCCGCAATCAAAGCTTTACGATTTTCTAATAATTGTTGCTGCTGTTCGACCATAATTTCTAAACGTGTAGCCATTTGGTTAAAATCATCGATTGCTTCTTGAAATTCATCTTTTGTTTGATAAGAGATACGATAATCCAACTCACCTTGGCTAATGGTATCGACACCTGTGATTAAAACGGATAATCCTTTTTGGATCGGACGATAAATAATCCGAGCAAAAATAATCAATGCGACAATCGTTAAACACAACGCAATCAAAAGAGCGATCAAAATCAATTTCTGAACTAGTTCTTTATGTTCGAATAATTGCTTTTCGATCATGGCATGATAGGCATTGTTGACGACGACTACTGTTCCAGACTGAAAGGGGATTTTTTCGATCAATCGCTGATCAAATGAAACTTGACGTAACGCAGTTTGCGCAAGTACCTGTTCAACGATTGCCTCTACCTCTTTTTCACTCTGCCAAATTAACTGATCATTTCTGTCAAAATAAAAAACTTCTACTTGCTTTGATCCTTTTTGATTGTAGATATCTTCTAATTGTTCTACGGCATTCGTGGCTTTTTTTTGTTTCCCTAATTCTTCAATCGATTCCGTCATCTTAAAATACGTCGCATTTTCGCGCCAATGTTGATAAAATTCTTGGCCAAAATGACGATTGACAGTAAAAAAAATCACATAACCAGATAACACTACAAAAACAATTGGTAGTAAAATCATCATGATATTCGAAATATATAAGCGTTTTTTTAACTTCATCCCATTACTCCTGAGTATTCTTAAGAATTTGTTGATACTTTGTTAATTTTTTTCAGTCAATTTTGTAATGATTGCTCGTTATACTAAATTTATCATATTTCTAGGAGGAATCAACATGAAACATCTACCTACAAAAATCATGCTCCTCTCTCTAACTGGAGCAGCGATTCTAGCAGATACCTATTTTACCTTAATTAAAAAAGACAGTGATACACAAGCTGCGACACAAACAGTAGCTGTAGCTCAAACGAATCAGACTGCAACTCAATCCAATAGTCAAACCAATACTCAAACTGAAGACAGCACTAGTAGGAATACTTCTCAAAATGAAAGTACTCCCACTACTTCAGCCAGCGACAATACTACTACCAGTTCTACTTATAAAGATGGTACCTATACAGGAAGTTCAACTAGTACACGTTGGGGCGATGTCCAAGTACAAATCACGATTCAAAATGGTGTCTTATCTAATGTAGATGTCCTTTCTTATCCTACAAACGATCGTAAATCACAAATGATCAACCAACAAGCTTTACCAACTTATAAACAAGAAGCTATCGATGCCCAATCAAGTTCGATCCAATTGGTTTCAGGTGCAACAGAAACCTATAATGGATTTACCGGTTCATTGCAAGATGCATTGAATCAAGCACTAAGTTAAAGGAGGAATAACTATGTACCCTCATTATGATATTACGGTCTTGTCTCATATGACGATTCCCTTTACGATCCATCTCGTCACAAAAGAACCGATCGATCCTAATTTAAAAACAGATACGATTCGACAAATCGATACGTTTTTAGCACGTATCAATCGTGATTACTCTGCTTACGATCCCACAAGTCTAGTCAATCATCATCCAGCATCTGGACAAGGAGTATCCGATTTTTTTATTCAAAATACTGAGTATCAAGCCATTTTTGCACAATGTCTGTTAGTAAAAGAAAAAAGTGAAGGCTTGTTTGATCCTTTTTACAACGGAAACTATGATCCGACTGGGTTAGTAAAAGGATGGGCGATCGAAGAAGCGTTCTTTCGTTATATCCAGCCACTACTCGATGCTAATCTTTTGATTGCCGGCTCGATCAATGGTGGTGGTGATATGCAAGTCGGCGTGCAAAAAGGTAGTGATTTTAGATGGACGATCGGAATCGAACATCCAATAAAAAAAACAATCGTAGCGACCTATGAGTTAAAAAATGGAGCACTTGCAACATCTGGAAATACTAAAAGAGGAATGCACATCCAAACAAAACGCGACACAACCCAACAAGTCACGATTCTAGCCCCTTATCTTTCACTAGCCGACTGCTGGGCTACAGTCGGTGTTGCAGCAGATGAGTCACAATTTCAGCACCTCATCCGAAAAGAAGCTTTAACTGGTCTTACCTATTTAGATGACCAACACAGCTATCATTATCAACAAGGAGTGATCACCTATGATTCACAACCATCGCTTTCGCGTCAATAGTTTATGGCTTTTCATTTTATTTATGTTACCGTTACCGCTATTATTTGCCATCTATCAAGAGTTACCAAGTTTATATCAAGGTGAAAAAATTGGCATCAATGCAGGATTAATTGCTTATACTTGGATGCTAGCTATTATCTATTTAGCAACAAAACCAAAGTGGCTCGATAAAAAAGTTGGTTTACCAGACATGTATCTAGTGCACGGTATGCTATCGATCTTTGCCCTACTTCTTGCTTGGTTGCATAAATATCTTTCACCTTCAGCAGGCTGGATCAAAACCAGTGGTGATTTTTCACTCTATGTCTTTACTGGACTGATCGTCTATTCGTTATTCTTTTTAGGTGGTTGGTTTACGAGTCGTGTAAAACCAGCTGCATGGATCAAAAATAGTCTCGAAAAAATCTTTAAACATGAATTTTCTGTTTGGTTACACCGGCTGAATATCGTGGCAACACTGGTTGTATACATTCATGTATGGCTGATCGACTATTTACGGACTTTACCACTATTTTTCTTTTTACTGACGTTGTATACGATTTTAACGTTTGCTAGTTATGCGTGGTATCTATTGATTACCAACCGCTCGCTTATGCCTGGAGTCATCAAAGAGATTTCATTTGTTTCACCCACGATTTTAGAAATCGTCATTAAAGCGCCTCGTACGTCTTTAAAGAAAATCCATGCAGGAGACTTTATTTTCTTATCTTTTCCACAAATCCAAGCTTTAAAAGAACCGCATCCATTTTCTGTTGCCAATGATCCACGACAATCTGGTTCTATTCAGTTATTGATTGAAACTGTAGGTGATTTTACAAACCAACTCGCTTTTGTGACACCAAATACACCCGTCACTTTCTCAAAAGGTTATGGTGTGCTGCATGAAATGATTCAAAAAACAACTCCTTCACAAGAAATCATCCTTCTTGGAGGTGGGATCGGCGTAGTCCCTTTCTTTTCGATTTTATCCGAATTCAAAGAAAAAACGATGTATTTCTTTTACTCGATCAAAAAAGAAAAAGAATTTTTAGAAACCGAACAACTCGAAACGTGGAGCCAAGAACAAAATCGAACTCTTTTTTTACAAAAAGGCCGATTTACTAAGGCACAATTACAAGAACATGTTCCGTTACATGAAGAAGCAATTTATTTAATTGCAGGGCCAATGGCGATGAATCTTGCATATGAAGCCTTTTTGATTGATCATGGTATTGCTAAGGAACAAATTTATTACGAAAGTTTTAGCTGGTAAAAAAATACTCCAGAGACGTAGCCACAAGTGCTATATCTCTGGAGTATTTGTATTGAGCTTACTTATTCAACGATATGATGGTATAGATTTTCGTTTAAATTGATTGGAAAATGCTGCGGTTCATCGCCAAATGCATGTTGCAATTCATCTAATGAAACAGTTGTAAAGGTTTGTGAGGCGATTGGAAGCAATTGCAAGCGTCGATTTTTTATATCATATCCTGCCCAATAAGAAGTTGAATCGCCGACAGTCGGTGTATCTTTTTCAACTCCTTTAGGAATAATAACCGAATGAAATGCTGTATATAAAGCATTTAGTGCTTGTTCGTCTGAGACTTGATTCATCATTTTTGTCAGCATCGTAATTTTGATAAATCGTGATGGACTTGTATAATCACCAGGTAATCCTAACAATCCTGAGCCACTTTCGATATCTTTAATCGTCAAATCGCCCACTTGTGATTTGGCAATGGTATAATCCGATAAATTGACATAATTTCTAAGATTCGTCACGTGCCAATCATAGGTCGGACTATTTGTCATCGTGCCTGTTGTTTGGTAATGAATCGTAAATTCTCCATTTTCTACAGGTTCTAAAACGATTGAACGGCCATTTGCGTCAGTAAACATCAAATGTAATGGTGTGAGTCCATTTTCTGGCGAAGTACTTTTTTCGATCACAGCTAAACGTGTAGCAAGTGCTCCTACTTCTTCAATACTTTGGCATTGTGCTAAGAAATAAGACACAAGTTCATCTAATACTACCGGTACTTTATCTTTTTTCTTTAGACTTGCTTCATTTGCCCAGGTGGCTTCTTCAAAGAAAAACAAGCCCCCTGTTAACCCTACTTCATTGACACCATCTGTCAACATATAAGAATTTGGCAGTCCCATACCAAAAAAATCATATTTCGCGGTAATTGTGCCAGATAACATTTCAAGTGGTTTCGCTTTTGGCAGATACAGAACTTCGCCTCCACTTTCAAAAAAATCAATCGGAAAATCCATTGTTCGAGCCCAGAAAGGATGGTTTTGTAATGAATGGATTGTTGCTGCTGTACACATAATTATTCCTCCCAATGTTGTAAACGTTGAGTAGATTATAGTACGTTTAAACCGAATCTGACCATGTATTCTACGATCATTCTTGTAAGCTTACTCTTCATTCAAAAATTTTTTGATTGCCTGTTGATTTTGTTCTAAATCTAACTCTAACACACTACCAGATGGTGTATTGTCATTGAAATCCCAACTACCTTCCACAGGAACGGCTAGTGTATTGATTTCTTTTACTTCACCTTGTACAAAATCTAATCCACATTCCACTAAAAAGCTTTGTGGTAAATTCGTTTGGATACTTCCCATTAATTTTCCAACAGCTTTAGGTAATTTTAAAATCGATGTCACATCTTTTACTTGATCGGCTAGTGCCGTCACGACTTGTTGTTGACGTCTTACACGTCCAAAATCTCCTTCTTCATCTTCACGAAAACGAGCATATTGCAATAACGTATTGCCATCCATTTTTTGAACACCTGGATGGATCTCTACACCATCTAATTCCATTTCTTTTTCTGCGTCGATTGTTACACCTTTAGGAAAAATTTCATTGACACAATCAATAAAACTTTGGAATGTAATGGTTACATAATACGGGACATCCATAGCAAAATTATCTTTTAATGTTTCTTGTAGCAGTGGATATCCACCATAGGAATAAGCTGCATTGATTTTGTCTTGACCATAACCTGGAATATCGACATATGAATCACGCATGATCGAGACTAATTTCGCATCATGACTCTTTTGATTGTATTGTCCTACCATCAATGAATCGGAGCGTCCATTTTCATCTAAAGAACGAGCGTCTGATCCCACCAAAGCGACTTGTAAGATATCTGGAATATCTTTTCGTTTCACCACCTTGGGGGCATTGGCTTGAGAACCGTTGACCTCTTTTGCCGCTTGATACCCCATAAAAAATTCTACACCGATATAGCCAATAATCACAACAACAACAGCAATGATACCTAATAAAACTCTACGAAATACTTTCATTCTTTCTTCCTTTCAGATCTTGAAATGATCAGTTATTAGATTGTGGTTTCATCCCCAAAATGATTCCTAACCCTAACCCGATTGTCAGTAAAGAAGTGCCACCTTGACTTAAAAATGGTAATGGAATACCAGTCAATGGTAAGATTCCAATCGCAGCACCAATATTTTCAAATACTTGAAACAACATAATAAAAATAAATCCTACACAATAATACAAACTTGCCCGTTGATTGGTTTTTAATCCTGTCATAATCATTTGATAGAACAAATAAAAATAAGTAAACAGTACCGTACAACTGCCTAGATAGCCAAAACGTTCGGCTACAACAGTAAAGACCATATCCGATTCTCGAACTGGAACATAGATGGATTGTGCATCTAAAGTTTGACCGAAAACTCCTCCTGAACTTGTCGCCAACATACTTCGGACTTGTTGATACGCAATCGTATCCTTATAGGCAAATGGATCGATCCAAGCACGTACGCGATCAAGTTGGTATTCTTTGAAATGCAACTGATACAAAATTTCTTGTCCCCACTTTGTAAATACAAAAAGTAATAAAGCACTTGCCGCAGTAGCCACAATTAAAAATCCTGTAAGTAAAATACGCCAATCCACGCCAGAAATCACAAAGATAGCCATCAATGCCCAAACGAATACAATACTCGTTCCAAAGTCTCTTTGTAAAAGCATTAAAATAAACGTTGGTAAGGACAACAAAAAGATCTTTAGCATAAACAATAAATCATCTTTTATCGTATAGCGTGTTTTTTCTTGTCGAATCGTAATCGTCAATAAAACAACTGCTAAGACAAACGTAATTTTGACTAGTTCAGATGGTTGCCACGTAATGGGACCTAAATGCAACCAACGTTTTGTTCCAGTTAATTGATACATCGTTGGATCGTAAAAGACTTGTAGCAATACCATAGGAATCAAAGAAAGACCATAGAGTACATAAGCGTATTTTACCCAGTAGCGAAACGGGATCAAACTAGCACAAAATAAAATCACCAACATCCCAAAAGCAAAAATCAATTGCTTGATCACGATTGTTTGTACTGGATTTCCATCTAGTACTGCCGCTTGATATTGGACCCATACACTAACAAGTAGCAATAAAAAAATAGGTAAAAATAAGGCATAATTGATTGTTTCGCGCCTTTGTTGAACTCTAGACATCTAAATCACCTCGCTTTTGATTTGCTGAAATATTTAATGATAAGCCAATCGCAAAAGATAAAATGAGGTAACTTGTCCCACCATAGCTAATGAACGGTAATGGTACTCCTGTCATTGGAATAAAGCCTAAGATACTCGCTAGATTGATACACGTTTGTGAAAAAATCAGAAGACCAATACCTAATAAAATCAACGCGGCTTGTTGATTGGCTGTTTTTGTTGCCAGTTGAAACAGACGCAAACATAGAATAAACAATAAAAAAATTACTGCAAGTGCTACGAAAAGACCAAGTTCTTCTGTAAGTATCGAAAAAATAAAATCGGTTTCTGATTCCGGCAAGTAGCCCTTTTTCGTAATACTATTGCCAATACCACGTCCAAATAGTCCACCATTGTACAAGGCATAATATGAATTTGCCATTTGATACCCTGAGCCATGTTCATCCAAAAAAGGATTGCGTACGATGGCAATTCGATCATATGCATGTGCAAAAATACTCGGCAATAGATCATGACTTCCTAACACCATGACCAATAGGGCAAGTAGCAAAATACCACCTACAGCTCCTCCAGCAAGAATGGCGCCTTTTTTTAATGGAAGTAATGCTGCCCAACACATCATACTAGCAATAAATAAAATCATAAATGCTCCTGCGATTTTTGGTTGAAACAATACTAAAATAGCCATTACGGCCACAACCAAGAGCGGGCGGATCACATATTTCGGTAATTGAGTCGAAGACCGAAAAATATAAGCTAAATATAAGATCAATGCCAGATTGGCTAATTCTGCTGGTTGGAATTGAAACCCGAATATCGAGAGCCAACGCTGTGCACCATTTACGGTGACCGCGAAAAGACCGATTTTAACCATGACTAGTGTGACCAAAGAAAGAAAAATCCCAATCTTGGCAATTCGATATTGTAAAAAATAACGTAATTTCATAGAATATGTTACACCAATCACAATCCAACTTAGTAACATAAAGATAAATTGTTTGATTAATAAACTTGTTGCTGCTCGATCGCTAGCTATTAAATGATATGAACTCGCACTATAGATTTCTAATAATCCAATAACTGATAAAATCAGATAAGGGAGTAATAAGAACCAATCGAGCTGTTTGACACGTCGCACACCTTCGCCTCCTAACTATAAAAATCCAATAAAAAAAGTCAGTCCCCCACCGAACAAGGAGCTGACCTTTAGATCATCGTATCTCTTCGTCCGAGTTTTAGCACTATACAACGTAAAGGATAACCTTAGCTATTTTGAAAAAGCCTTAATTCGACAATCTCTGTTTCATCCGTTGGCGTCTTTCGACGTTTCTGAACAATAGCTTGTGTTTGTATAGGAGCCTCACCTAACAAGTTTTATTCAATTTTGCGTTTCTTTTCTTCCCTATCTTAGCGAGATTCTAGAAAATATTCAATAAAAGTTCGAAAATTCACGAATAACTAAAACTTTCCTTAAACAATAAAAAAGCTAAAGTTAAGGTTCCCCTAACTTTAGCTTAACCAAAAATCAAGATCAAAATCATCACTCAATGCGTCGCTTACAAGTTCACTTGTAGCTAACTGTGAATTTTCTAGTACCTTCAACGATTCACTTGCAGATAAACTAAGTGACTGTGAGTGCATCACACTAGCAACAAAAGAGGTTTGACTATTTTCGCTTTTTATCGTGTTACTTTCTGAAACAGAAGATAGTTCAGAGCTATTTGTCTGACTCACGTGTACACCTTGATCAGATTTAGATTGACTTTGCATATTGGTCACACTTTGACTTGCCTTTTGACTTGTCGACTGGCTCGCTTTTTGGCTGATTGCTTGACTTGCTTTTTGACTTGTCGATTGGCTTATACTCGATTGACTTTCTTCACTATGCGGACTGCTCGACTCTTGAATTGAATTCGAGTGAGATGTAGATTGGAGTGGTTTAACGACCATCTCTTCATTTTCTTGCACTATTGGTGCTGAAGCCACTAATTTAGTTGATGCTTGGCTTAATTCTTTTGCCGCCGGAATTTTCGTCTGCTTTTGATAAACATACAATTTTTCTGTCTGCATATTTAATTCATTTTGCTTACCTGTTAAACGATCGGATTGTTCTGCGGCGATGACTTGTTCTTCTTGTTGAATCCCAAAAAGCGCCACAATACCAGAAAATCCTAATGATAGACGTTGGGTTGTTTTATTCCAAAATCGAGAAGATGTTGTTATTTTTTTACTCATACTCTTTCGGCCTCACTTTTATTTATCGATCCGACTCTATTTTTGTACTCATTTCTCATTAATGAAATGGATTGTAAAAACGCCCACCATTTACCGCAAATAAAGCGAGACTAATCCCTAAAATGAGTAGCGCAAAAATCATGACGACATAATCTAGTGGACGAAACGGTTGAGAGACATACCATGTTCGTTTTTTATGTTGTCCAAAACGACGTAACTCCATCGCCGTACTGATGACTTCAATTCGCTCTAGACTAGAAAAAATTAGCGGTAACACAATACGCGCAGTTCCTTTGATTCGTTGAGAGAATTTACCTTTTTTTGACATCTCATATCCTCTAGCTTGCTGTGCTTGTGAGATATTCATAAAATCTTCTTGGATATCTGGGATATATCGTAATGCAAGTGAGACTGCATAACTAATTTTGTAACTGATCCCAATTTGATTCAAGCTAGCCGCAAAAGAACTAGGATTTGTGGTCAGTAAAAAAATCAAGGTAAGTGGAATCGTACAAAAATATTTCAACAATAAATTAAATAGATAAAATACTTCTTCTTGAGTAAGAGTGAAGCGCCCTATCCCTGAAATCAACACATGCTCGCTTCCATAAAGTTGTGAGCCATATGCGGGTTGAAAGACATAGACCGCAATTAAATTTAACACTGAGAAAAATGCAATAAATTTCACGACAAACGAGACTTGATGCCATTTAATCCCAGATAATTTTACTAAAGCCAATGATACCACACTTATGACAACTAAAAAGCGGGTGTCATAGGTCGTCATACATGCTATCGTCACAACCAATAAAAAAACTAGTTTTGCTGTTGCATTGATGTGATGGATCATAGTTTCTCCAGGATGATATCCTAGCGTTTGTTGATTCATTTTTTTCTCACCTTCCGATCATGAGCAATAAATTGACGTGTAAATTCTACTGGATCATGTAACTGAAATTGTTTAGCTAACGTAAATAGACTTGTCTCTTCTAATGAAGCTTTTTGAATCAACTCTGGATCGGTCAACACATCGACTGGAGTTGAATCAGCAATCAATTTTCCCTCGTCGACCACTAAGACACGATCGCTATATTCTAACATGAGATGCATATCATGTGTCACCATGATGATCGTATTTCCTTGTTTAGCTAGTGTATCAATAAATGTCATCATTTCAGTATAATGATAAAAATCTTGTCCAGCAGTCGGCTCATCTAATAAAATAATCTCAGGTTCCAACACTAATATCGAAGCAATCGTCACACGTTTTTTTTGTCCATAACTTAAAGCAGAAATCGGCCAATTCCGAAAGGTATACAATCCACAAATTTTTAACACACGTTCAACTTTTTCTTTGATTCTCTCTTCTGAAATCCCACGCAATACTAACCCTAAAGCGACTTCGTCAAAAATCATTTTTTGTGAAATCATTTGATTCGGATTTTGCATGACATAACCAATAACCTCTGCTCGCTCTTTAATCGAAGCTTTTTTAATGGAGCGTCCAGCAAATTCGATGTCACCCTCATTTGGTAAAAAACCACAAATCGCTTTGATCAATGTTGACTTTCCAGCACCATTCTTTCCAACGATACTGATTCGTTCATTACGATAGATCGTGGTTGTGATATCTTTGATTGTCGGTTGATTTTTCTGGTAGCCGGCACTAAATTTCGTCAATTGTACTAACGGTTCTTTCACGATAGATGGCGTCATGTGCATCAATTGCTCTTGCCACTGTGTTAGATAGGGTCGAATACTGTCCCCAGTTAGTTTAGCTAATGGTGTTAAAGTAGGTAATGTTTTAAGATCCACTCCAGCATACCGTAATGCACTGATATAAAGCGGTTCTCGAATGCCGTATTCACTTAATTTTGTTGAAGCCAATAGGTCAGTTGGCGTTACATCTGCCACAATACTTCCTTCATGAAACAATAATATGCGGTCGACATCATGACTTAAAACTTCTTCTAAACGGTGTTCGATAATTAAAATAGTGGTATTGCTTTCTTTATGTATACGGTCGATTAATGCGATCGCTTCTTTTCCAGCATGTGGATCTAAATTAGCTAGCGGTTCATCAAACACCAATATCGGTGCTTCATTGATCAACACTCCTGCCATCGAAACACGTTGCTTTTGGCCACCAGATAAGTCTTGTGGTCGATGAGACAAGTGATGATTGATATCGACAATTTCGGCCCATTTTTCAACTTGAGTGTTCATATACGCTAATGGTTGTTGATCATTTTCTAAAGCAAATGCAATATCTTCAGCAACTGTTAACCCGATAAATTGTCCGTCTGTATCTTGTAATACTGTCGACGTTTCAAATGAACGCTCAAACAGTGAATCGTGAAAAACTTCTCGACCATTGAGTCTAAATTTCCCTGTTGCATTTCCTTCGTATTGATTAGGAATCAGTCCATTGATACAATGCGCAAATGTAGATTTTCCGCTTCCAGATGGTCCGATAACCAATACTTTTTCACCTTCATAAATTGTCACGTTCAGTGCAAGTAACGTCGGCTCAGCTTGAGTAAAATATTGAAAACTGAAGTCTTCAAATTCAATAATTGGTTTTTTCATGCGTCCTCCTCTACCTAAAAAGGCCAAAAACTCGGGCACTCGTCCTGAGTTTTCGGCCTCTCAAGATCAATCTTTTCTTAGACTACCTTGTTTTGTTTGTGTTGCAGCATATGCTTTCATCAAAATCGTGCCGATGATTGCAACAGATAGTGCATTTACTAATGCCGAAATCACACCTTGAGTATATACTTTATTTGCGGGTTCACTATAGATCCAGATATCTAATGTTGGTGCGATCAAGATCCAAACCAAAAGGTTCCCTAAAATTTGGGCAATATTAAACGAAATGATTTGTTTCTTCTCAAATACTCCATGAGCTAAATCGATTTTACGACCAGCTAATCCAAAAATAACCCCTAAAATACCAGAACAAATTACCCAACTCCACCAAGGAGCACCATAAGTGGTAAAATCTGTTAATGCATGACCAATCAACGCGATCAATCCACCTGCAACGGGACCAAATAAAACGGCCATCAATGCAAGGAATGGATAAGTTGTTTGAATATTTGTATTCGGAATACCCGTTGGAATGGTAACAAAACGTCCTAAAATAACATAAACAGCTGCTCCGATCCCAATCGCAACAACAGTTTTAACAGAAAATCCTTTCGACATATCGTCTCTCCTTTGCGTGAATACTTTACTTTTTTATGAATTCTTTTCTATCTTATAGTTTCGATCCAAAAAAAGCAATGCTCATACGATTATTTTAACTGATGCGCTTTAGTAAAATAAGTCTTATAGGCATAGTATCCGGCAATAATCGAGCCTAGACTCGTCGTAGATAGTAGCATAAACATCACCATGATTTGATATTTGATGGCATGAACGGGATCAAGTCCAGCAAAAATCAAGCCTGACATCATGCCCGGAAGACTGACAAGTCCGACTGTTTTAGCCGAATCAATCGTCGGTTGCATGGCAGTTTTGATACTTTGTCTTAAAATAGGTTTTGAAGCCAATTTAATCGATGCTCCAAGCGCTAATTTTTCAAGAACTTGTTGCCGTTGATCTTCATATTGTGACGCTAGTTGGCGATAACATAAACCGATTGCGATCATCGAATTACTCGCAATCATCCCAGTGATCGGCACGATCTGAGATGGAATAAAAGATATCGCTCCTGCTGCTAATAAAATGCCTAGCGTGATATACGTACTAATAAAAATAGCCGCAAATGAATGCCAATATGTCTTCGTTTGACTTGGATTACGCTTGTGTGCGTTGTACGAAGCATTGGCGACAATAAATAAACTCATCGCAATGGTTAACCACACTTGATTGACTTGAAAAATATATTTTAATACATATCCTACGATCACGAGCTGAATTACCGCACGCAAAATACTCACTATAATGTCTTTTGAAAGATCTAGTTTTTCACGCATGCTAATGAATATCGCGATCAATACCAATGCAAATGAAATCACTAACGACCCTGTACTTACATTAATTTGAGAAGTCATACTCGTTTGCCTCCTTTTATTTCAATAAGTTGTTTTGCGGCTTGAATCTCACTTTGATCGTGAGTCACTTGGAGGATCGTCACTTGTTTTTGCGATAACTCCTGAATCAATTGTTGAACGATTTTTTTACTTTCTTCATCTAATCCAACTGTGACTTCATCTAATAGTAAAACTTTTGGTTGAAACAAGACATTACGAAGCAATGCCACACGTTGTCGTTCTCCTCCCGATAATTGCGTGACTTTTTTTTCTAAATAAGATTCAGCTAGATCAACTTTTGCTAATGCTTGGATCATTTGAGAGTCATCTGCTTGCTGATTGCGTACTAAATAAGGAAATTCAAGATTGTCTCGTACGGTTTTTCCAAATAAAGAGGGTTGCTGAAAACAATAAGAGACCTCTTGACGATATTTGGTATACGAATACTCAGCTTGTTTTTTCCCTTCAAATATAATGGTGCCTGCAGAAGGCGTCAGTAACGAGGCAATAAGTTTTAAAATCGTACTTTTCCCACTTCCAGAAGGGCCGATTAGTGTAAGAAACGCCCCTTTTTCTACAGTAAGATCCAGTGGAGCTAAAATCACTTGGTCTTGATCTTGATACGTCACTTGCTTCAATTCTAAACTATTCATAATTACTCCTTTACATATTCATCCTTTTTATTATGGTAAAGTCTTTTATTTTTGTCTATTTAGATTGTCTAAATGAAAGCCTTTCTCACTAAATTATGCTACACTGAACAAAACGATTTATTGGAGGCGATCTCAATGACCGAAGTCACTGTTGAAGAAGGATATGTACGGATTCGTCTAGTAGGGATCAACAAAATTTTCGCTTTAAAAAGTGAATTTGAGATTCCTTTTGATTCCATCGACTCAGTTGAATATGTTCCTGAGTTAAAGACTAGCGATTACCTTAATTGGTACAGCTTTAAAATTGGGACGGCATTACCTGGTATTGTAGCAGAAGGTACCTTTTTTACACACGAAGGAAAATTATTTGTGAACATGCGTCAAGGGAAAGAAGGCCTTGTGTTACACCTGATTGGTGATGAATATCAAGCCGTCATCTTAGAAGTAACTGATGCAAAGCACGTGTATCAACAAATCAGAACTGCTTTATATCAATAAAAAACCGAGCATCAATGCGCTCGGTTTTTTTCAGCATTTCGTTTTAAATAAGCATAGATAACTTCACGATGCGTGCGTAGGAAATACAGTAATACAAGGTAAATACCGATCATACTTCCAATGATCAACGGATTTTTCGTAATCCATAAAGCAAAAATGGCTACAGTTAATGGTCGAGCCATCAAATTAAAACTTGTAACCAAAACGATGCCCGCAGGTAATGCACTTCCGTAAGTCATAACGGTTTCCGTATAAAATGGCGCCATATAACTACTCGCATATAACCCTAAACCTAACCAAATCGTCCCATTGAGTAATATTTTGACCATATTTCCTTTGGATAAAGCCACCATAGATTCAATCATAAAGGGAATCGAAATCAGATCAACGACTGGTAGTGTTTTATTTCCAGGTAAAATCAATGCTAAGACAACGAGTATGGGAATTAGTAAAATTCCCGATAAAATCGTAGCCGGTTCACCATAACCAACCCCATCATCTACTGCTAAAAACCAACGTTTTTTAGCTGAGTCGGCATCTTGCTTGCGATTTTTTTCGACAGCTTGTGCAATTGGTACAAAGGCTTTTGAAAAAACATCGGTCACTAAAGGAAAGATTGTCATGACCGCAGCTAGCGCAACAGTAAAGGTTAGAATTTGCCCCCATGCTTCAATCGTAAACAATCGAGTCAAATTTCCTAAAACTCCAATAATCAAGCCTAATATAGCACCTAAAGTAGTCGGTTGACCAAATAATCCTAATTTTTCTTTTAAAAATAAAGGATTAAATGAGACCTTATTTAACCCTAATTTATTCCAAATTGGATCAAATAATAAAGCAGGAATAGCCGACTCAATATTGTGAATCGAATTGATCGTTGCATTTTTGATTCCATAGTAATCAGACCATCGATCGGCAATCACTTCAGATAATAATAGCGTATAAAGCAATAAAAAAATCATCAAACCAAAGGATAACCAAAATTGATGTGTCACTTGATACGCCACAGCGCCCCATACCATATATCCAAAATTATTCCATAAGTTAGATGGCACAAAGACACGAGTGATACCCACTAAAAATAAGATTAATTCAATAACTAACCCAAATATAAAAAAAGATAATCCGATCGAAGTCGAAAAAGCTGTCAAAGATCCGGTCTGCCAGCCTATATCAACGACAGAACGATCGATGCCTGTTGTTTCAACCATTTGCTTTACGATCGGTGTAATCAACGGTGTAAAAGCAGAAATGATCCATCCAAACCCAGTCAATCCTACACCGGCATAAATACTCCCTTCAATCGCTTTTTTTACCGGTACACGTAAACAAAGACTGATGATAAAAATCATGATCGGTACAATAACAGTTGCTCCAAAAAGTTGAAATATCTCATTCAAAGATTCTAACATGTATGCCCCTCCCCTTATCTCTGTCATTATTGTACCGATTTCACAAAAAGAAACACACTAATTTGGCTTGAGACCAATTTAGTGTGTTCTTTTTCTATCCTTATAATAATTCTTGGTAACGTGAAATATATAGTTTTTTCACGACAGTGACTAACATGAGATAAGCAACGATCGTTAACGCTAACCATAACCAATAGGTTCCTGGGAGCTCCATCAATCCTAGATCTTCACCAAATGCGGTAAATGGTAACACGGTTCCAACTGCAATTCCTAATGTTGTGATCGAGGTCATAATGAACGAACCATGACTTTGGATAAATGGTAGTTTTGGCGTACGTAAGGCATGCAATACCAATGTTTGTGACCATAACGATTCCACAAACCAACCTGCATGAAAGACTGCGATAAAAATAATTTTTTGTTGCGCATCTAATGTATGATAAGATCCACCTGCAACAGCCGGACAAATCAAAAAGTACATCAATAAATACGTGGTAATATCAAAAACAGAACTGGTTGGGCCAAACCAAACCATGAATTTCCCAATACTAGAAGCTTCCCATTTTTTTGGCTCTTCTAAATATTCACGATCCATTTTATCCCAAGGGATCGACACGCATGAAATATCATAGATCAAGTTCAAGAATAAAATTTGTAACGGCAACATCGGTAAGAATGGTAAAAAGGTACTCGCAACAATTACTGAGAACATGTTTCCAAAGTTCGAGCTTGCGGTAGCTTTAATGTACTTCATAATGTTCCCAAACGTTTCGCGCCCAGTGACGATTCCTCGTTCTAATACCGTTAAATCTTTTTCAAGTAAAATCACATCTGCTGACTCTTTGGCAATATCTACTGCAGTATCCACAGAAATCCCAACATCAGCCACTTTCATTGCTGGCGCATCATTGATCCCATCGCCTAAAAACCCTACTGTATGCCCATTTTCACGTAATAGTTTCGTAATACGACTTTTTTGTTGAGGATTTAATTTCACAAAAACATTATGACGCTCAATGACGCCTTGTAGCGTTTCATCATCCATTTGCGCGATTTGTTCGCCACTTACCAAACGCTCCGCACCAAGTCCAACTTGCTTGCAAACCGATTCTGTTACAAGTGCATTATCACCAGTCAATACTTTCACATCAACACCATGTGCATGTAGTGCTTCTAGCGCTTGTTTAGTAGATTCTTTCGGTGGATCTAAAAAGGCTAAATACCCGATTAATACCATTTCACTTTCATCTTTTACCGAAAATTCACCAACCACACTAGGATTCGTTTTTTGTGAGACACCTAATACACGCAACCCATCTTCATTTAAGTCACGAACTTTCCCTAATATTTCTTGTTTAACTGCTTCAGTTAAGGCTACGACTTCGCCGCGTAAATCAACAAAACTTGAGATTTCAAGCATTTCTTCGATCGCGCCTTTTGTAATCATTTGGGTTTTATGATGTTGATCTTGTACGACCACACTCATCCGCCGACGTTCAAAATCAAAGGGAATCTCGTCGATTTTTTCATACGTCATGCGATCAGTTTGTAATTCTTCTTTTGCTGATTCGATAATCGCTACGTCCATCAAATTTTTCAATCCTGTTTGGTAATAACTATTCAAATAAGCATGACGTAATACTCGCTGATCTTCATGACCATCGCAATCTAAATGATATTCTAAAATAATTTTATCTTGTGTTAGCGTTCCTGTTTTATCCGTACATAACACATCAATCGCACCAAAGTTCTGGATTGAATTTAGATTTTTAATAATCGTTCCTTTTTTCGCCATTGCGGTCGCGCCTTTGACTAAATTCGTCGTCACGATCATAGGCAACATCTCAGGTGTTAAACCTACAGCAACTGAAAGCCCGAATAAAAAAGCTTCCATCCAGTCCCCTTTCGTCAAGCCATTGATGACGATTACAGTCGGTGCCATTAAGGCCATAAATTTAATCAATAAAATCGATGTTTTATGGATTCCAATTTCAAAATTAGTTTGAATCGGCGCATCAGACAACGCTTGCGCTACATTTCCAAATAATGTCGCATTTCCTGTGGATACCACGATTCCTTCTGCACTTCCACTGATTACATTGCTTCCCATAAAAACCAAATTTTCAAAACTTGTTTCTGAATCACGCGTATTGCCAACTTCTTCCGCTCGTTTTTCCACTGGATAGCTTTCACCAGTCAAAGCAGACTGCGAAATAAAAAGATCTTTTGCTGAAATGATCCGCATATCCGCTGGAATCATATCCCCTGCTGCCAATTTCACTCGATCGCCGCATACGATATCTTCCATCGGGATCTCATTGTATTCACCATCTCGTTTCACAAGTGACGTCACTTTCACCATCGACGTTAGTTTTTCTGCTGCTTGACTCGACTTCACCGATTGGATCAATGTCATCGTTCCACTCACAATAACCATAGTAAAAATGATAATCACACCAAATAAATCTTTATCGCCTTTTGGTGGTAAAACAAATTCTGTAAAAAATGAAATAATCCCTAAACTAATCAACACTAAAGTAAATGGTGTGATATATGCTTTGATCACTTCTAAAATAAACGGTGTTTTTTTCCCACTGCTGATTTTATTATCCCCATAGCGTTCACGCATTTGATCTGCTTGTTCAGCCGTGAGTCCTTTATGAGATGTATCGAAATATTCTAAAATATTTTGGATGGTTTTACGTGCAAATAATTCATAATTAGTTTTTTGTTTGTTTGCCATTGGTTTCCCTTCTTTCCTCATCGTCTATTCGATCAGAAGAAGATCGTCCTACCTCCTGATCACTTCCTTATTATTCTGTGGATCGTCTCCCATTTAACCACCTCATTATTGTATTTTTTTTCACATTACGTTAAAGATTTGTTTTCACTCATTTGCATCCACTACAAAAAAGACCGTTCGCTAGACTCAGCGAACGGTCGCACTTTTTTACGGCACAAAAAAACATGTCAAAAATGAGATCTATTCGTTGAGTTTTGGCACTATACAACGTAAAAAGAAATCACTCTCTTTTAGCTACCTTATGGAAAGCCTTGTACTCGACAATCCCTGTTCTACCCATTGGCGTCTCTCGACATTTTTGGGCAGTAGCCTGTGTTTGTATAGGAGCCTCACCTAACAAATCTTTATTCTGTTCTTCGACCCGATAATAGCAATGATTTTTCATCTCGTCAACCTATTTCATGAAAAAAATAAAACTTTGTTACTTTTTAAACAATTCTTTAACAATAACTTTTATTATCTTCAGCCTTACAGTTTTGATCGCACAATCCTAGTAAGAATCCTTTTCATCTTGTAAAAAACGCGTTATAGTGAAGACAACGAGTAAGGGGGAAGAGAATCATGCGTAAATTTCAATGGAGCTATTTTATTTTAGGAATTATTTTTATTTTTATGGCTTTAATGGCCTTTCGTGATCCAGCTGGCGATTTGATCGCTTTAGTGATTTTCTTTGGCTTTGTTGCGCTAGTCAAAGGAATTTTTGAGTTGTTTTATCGTAAAAAAATGGAAGAATTTACTGGATCTTCTAAAAGTTGGATCATCTTTATGGGCATTGTCGATATTCTATTTGGATTGATTTTGTTGTTTAATATTCCTTTAGGATTGATTGCGTTACCATTCGTATTTTCATTTTGGTTTATCTTAGATTCGATTGGTGGCCTCATGATTGCACCGAATTTCCAAAAAGTCAGCAATAGTTATTATTGGTTTATGTTAGTCATCAGCATTATTGGAATCTTAGTGGGTATTTTATTGCTCTTTAATCCTTTATCTGCAGCACTGACTTTAGCCTTTTTGGTAGGTTTTTACTTTATGCTAATTGGAATCAGCTTTATTACAGCTGCATTTTAAAAAAGCTATGCCAAAATAGATTAGCTCCTTTTGGCACAGCATGTCTTGATTTTTCTAGGGGGTGTGACAGAAATCTGTCACACTCCTTTATTTTTCTAACTCAATCTGGATTCCAAAATGATCGCTAACGATTGGAGAATGTTCTCCATCTAGTACGCGTTGATACCGTGTAACCACAGTTTTATCCGGCACGAAAATATAATCGATACGTAAAGGTGTTGTATTTTGTTCCCAACCATCTATTTTTTTTAAAATCGTTGCTTCACCTTGTTTTGTTTTCGCAAGTTGATAACTATCCCTCAAGGTTTCAGATTCAAGAATTTGTTGATAGCCTTCACTCAACGCTGGATTATTGAAATCCCCACATACGATTACATCTTGAGAGTTAGAGACACACCGTTGAACAAAATGTTCCCACTCTACAGCAAATCCTTTTGTCTTAGTCTCCCACCAAGAAAAATGACAACTTGCAATTTTTTTTGGAGAACTAGTCACAAAAGTAGCCACTAGATTCACTCTAGTGCGATAGTCATGAGGATCGACTTGTGGCGATACGGTTATCGCCTCTGCTACAAATGGTTTTTTTGCTAAAATTGCATTTCCTTCTTCAAAGATATCATATCCAATATGAGACATCTGCCAACCAAAATAATAAGACAGTCCTTTTTCTCTTAGTCTTTCTACTAAACAATGAGCAAAATTATCCGCACGTAATGACACTTGATGTTCAACTTGGCAAAAAGTCATCGGAAATTTAATACATGGTGCATCCAAGCGCTGATTGACTTCTTGAAGTGCAATGACATCGTAATCTTCAGTGAATAGATGGTCTAGTAACAGCTCAAATTTTTCAATAGGAGCTTCTTCGATCCAACTGTGCGTGTTTAAAGTCAAAATTTTCATACTATACTCGCTTTCCAAACAAAAAAGACGGCATTTCTCCGTCTTTTTTGTTTTGTTTTTTAAATCGTTACGGTACCAATTTTATGCTCTACTGTTCTAACCGTGCTCGGTGTTACCTTCACGCTTTCTACTTTTTCGCTATTCGTAAAGACAACCATAACCGTAGTTTGTTTCCCTTCTTGTTGTATAGTGTGACGATCCATTTTTGCCAATAACTGGCCTACTTTTACGTCATCTCCTTCGTTAACGGCGATTGTAAATGCATCGGCTTTTAATTCAACTGTATCAATCCCCATATGGATCAATACATCTAATCCTTCATTCGTATGCAATCCGATTGCATGTTTACTTGGGAAAATACTAACTACTTTTCCAGCTAGTGGTGCCACAATTTCATCTTCACTAGGTGTGATGGCAAAACCATCTCCCATCATTTTTTGAGAGAAGACTGGATCATCGACTTGTTCTAATAACAACACTTCACCTTTTGCGACTGGAAATAGATCGAGTTCCTGATTTAAAAAAGTATGTGTGACATCAGTTGATTCAGTTGGAACAACTATAGTTTCTGGAATCTCAGCACCTGAAGAAAGTAAATCTTCGATATCTGATTTTAAGACGTCTGCTTTAGGACCATAAACTGCTTGAACACCATTGTCTTTGACAATCAAACCCATTGCACCTGCTTTTTTCCAAGCCTCTTCTGTCCCAACTTTTGTCCGATCATTTACACTGACTCTTAATCGTGTCATACAGGCATCGACATCTTTGATATTTGCTTTTCCACCTAATAAATGAATGATCTGAACGATTTGTGGATCTAATTGGCCAGCGTTGACAGACGTTGTTTGTTGACTGTCATCATTATCATAATTTCCATTTCGACCAGGCGTTGCAAAATTGAATTTTTTGATCAAAAAGTTGGCTAGGAAATAGGTAAAGAGTCCAAATCCAATCACACAAATCACAAAGTTGATCAAATCGCCACCAATTCCTGCTTTGATTGCCAGTGGTGTACGTGTTAATAATTCAATATTTCCAAAAGAATGTACACGTAATGGTAAGATATCCGCCATTGCAAATGCCGCTCCTTGAATGAACGCATACACGACGTACAATGGAACTGCCGCGAACATGAACATAAATTCTAATGGTTCAGTTACACCTGTTAAAAATACCGCTAATGCAGCTGATAAATACATTGATTTGTATTTCGCCCGTTTGTCTACATCGACATTACGATACATCGCCAAAGCCATCCCCATTAAAATCCCTGATGAACCAATCATTTGTCCTACTTTGAAACGCGCTGGTGTCCAATTGGTCAATACAAATTCATATTGTTTCATATCTCCAGCACCTTTTAGGTTCACTAAATCAGTTGCCCAAGCCAACCATAAAGGATCTTGCCCGAATACTTGTGTTCCTGCTTGCGCACCTGATAAGATCTCATAAGTTCCTCCGAGTTGCGTATAATTGATTGGAATCGTTAGCATATGATGCAACCCAAATGGTAACAATAAGCGTTCAAGCGTTCCATATAAAAATGGTGCCAAAATTGGCGCGCTATCTTGTGATTGTGCAATCCATAACCCAAAGTTATTGATTCCAGCTTGAATATACGGCCAAATTATTGCTAATGCTAATGCGACTACTGTTGACCATGCAATAACAACAAATGGTACAAAACGTTTTCCATTAAAGAAAGACAGCGCATCTGGCAATTTACGATAATTGTAATATTTATTAAATGCCATTGCTCCCACAAAACCAGCAATAATTCCTACAAAAACACCCATGTTCAATGCTGGTGCCTCTAATACGCTTGTAAAAAATCCTTTGATCATGATTTTTGTACCAAATAAAGTATGCGTAAATGCCTCCTCATTGGCCAACATATCATTTGTCACACCAAAGATCGATCCTGTAATGCGATTGATCAATACAAAAGCAAGTCCCGCTGCAAATGCACCGCCTGCTCTTTCTTTAGCCCAACTTCCCCCAATGGCTAATGCAAATAATAAACTTAGATTGCCAATAATTGCCCAACCAATATTTTCAATAACCCCACCTGTAGTCACTAAAGGTGCTAAATTTGGATCGATCAATGGAATCGATTTTCCAATACTGATCATCAATCCAGCAGCTGGCATCACTGCAACTACGACCATTAACGCTTTACCAAATTTCTGCCAAAACTCAAAACTAAACATTTTTTTCATATAGATCCCCCTCCATATCAATGCAACCGGTTTCGCTATTTGAATTATAATCGGCAATCCGAAATTTGTAAACCCTTAATTTTTTTAAATATATATTTTATTTAAAGCAAAAAAATTTTTAGTTGACTAACGCAATCGTTTGCGCCTATTATAAAAGAAAACGATCTATGAGAGGAAGATGGAGATGTTTAAAGGCGTACTATTTGATTTGGATGGTGTGATTACGGATACAGCAGAGTATCATTATCAAGCATGGAAAAAACTTGGAGCCGAGATTGGTGTGACCATTGATCGTCATTTCAATGAACAATTAAAAGGGGTCAGTCGTGAAGATTCTCTTGCACGTTTACTTGCTCATGGTGGTGTCGAAGCTAATTTTTCTGAAACTGAAAAAGCAGAACTTGCAGCACGAAAAAATGAATACTACGTCGAAATGATCCAAAACGTGACACCTCAAGATATTTATCCTGGGATCACTGAATTATTAACGGCTTTAAAACAAGCTGGAATCAAATGTTCTTTAGCTTCTGCTAGTAAAAATGGACCGTTTTTACTAAAAAAAATGGAGTTATTCGACACATTTGATGCCATTGCCGATCCAGCTAAAGTCGCTCACGGTAAACCAGCACCAGATATTTTTATTTTAGCAGCAAAAGAAGTTGGATTAGACCCTGCAGAATGTATTGGAATCGAAGATGCACGAGCTGGAATCGAAGCAATCATAAAAAGTGGTGCCCAGCCAGTTGGTGTAGGCAAACCAGAAGTTTTAGGAGATACGATTCCACTTGTTTCGTCTACTGAATTTTTGACATTCGATTATTTAACACAAATCTGGACAAAATAAAGAGAGTGTGACAGACTTCTGTCACACTCTCTTTATTGTTGTTCCCATAATTTTTTCGCCATACTTTTTGCAATCCCGTCTTCATCGGCATCCGCAGTCACTTCATTTGCTGCAGCTTTCAAACGCGGTGTTGCATTATCCATCGCTACTTTATAGCCTACCGCGTCAAACATCGCTAGATCGTTATCCCCATCACCAAAAGCGATGGCATGTTCTTTTGGAATATTCAACGTTTCTAGCACAAAGTCGATCGCCGTTTTTTTGTTGACCCCACGTACTGCGATTTCGCCACTTTCTGGACCAAATAGAGCTACCGTTGACTGATACATATGAAATTCTTCACCATAACGTCGTTCGATTTCTAGGAACGGTACAGTATTATTGATGAACGAAATTTTATTCACATTACCATAATCAATCACGATATCCTCAAATTGTTTTACAAGTTCCACAAACCATGTCATTTTTTCTAATAATGGTTCCACTTCAACATTTGTATCTTTTGCAATTTTAGTGATAGATTCTGTAATTTTACGTTCACAATTTTCGCTTGCAAATAACCCGTCATTTGATTCTAAATAATAGCCAATGTCGTGTTGATCGAAGTAACGAATCATATCGAGCACCATAGGCTTAGGCATCGTTTGATGGATCAAAACGTCATCTTCAATCGTAACGTATCCACCGCCTGCACCGATGATTCCATCAAACCCGATCGCTAAGATACTATCTAAAATTTCAGGTTTTGAACGGCCCGTACAGATATACGCTAAGTTACCAGCTTTTCGAAACGCTTGAATCGCTTCGACAGTTGACGGCAATACATCTCCACTACTAGTACAAAGTGTGCCATCTACATCAAAAAACGCAATATATGTCATAATTTCTCCTTTGTATTACGATAATTTTTTAACAAACTCTGATTTTAACTTCATCGGACCAAAGCCATCGATTTTACAATCAATGTTATGATCACCTTCTACTAAACGGATATTTTTTACTTTAGTTCCTTGTTTTAAAGGAGTACTCGACCCTTTTACTTTTAAATCTTTGATTACAGTAACGCTGTCTCCTTCAGATAAGAGGTTTCCGTTGCTATCACGAACAACTAAGCCTTCTTCTTCGATCTCTGACCATTCATGACCACATTCTGGACAAACAAATACGCCGCGATCTTCATAAGTATAACTACTTTGACATATTGGACACTTTGGTAATTCAGACATGTTGATTCTCCTTTAGCTTTTTCTTTATTCTACCCAATTGTGAGAAAAATAACTAGTTGAAATAAAAAAATTCGCCTTGAAGTCCTCAAAAATAAAAAGAAACTTAACTTAATCAACGATTTAAGCTAAGTTTCTTTTAGACTATAATGCGTGCACAGCCGTTTCGATTTCTTCGTCACCGTTTCGCATCGCGATTACTTGATTTTTTGTTTTATCGGTAGTGAGCAACACTGCCAGTGTTTTTGCCACGTCTGGAATCGTATTTTTACCTAATTCACCACTATTTAAAGAAATTTTCCCAGTAGCAGGAGCTTCTTCTAAACTTCCAGGTTGTAAAATCGTATACTCCAGATTGGTATGATCCATCAACCAGTGATCTGCAAAGAATTTTGCGATATTGTAATCCATCAAGGCTTCAAGAGCAGTCCCTTTCCAGGTTTCAGGCTGCAGTGAATTAGCTGAGCTGAGTTGGATATAGCGTCCGATTCCAGCTTTTTCCGTAGCTTCCATTGCTTTCTTTGCTCCAAATAGATCCGTTTGCAACAATGCTTTGCCACGTGAACCTGCTACAAAATATACTACTTCAGCATTTTTTAATGCTTGAGCCATTTCGGGTACTTCCCATTCCAAATCAAATTTCACTGGTGTCACAAACTCTGACTCGACGATTTTTTCAGGCTGACGTGCACCTGCAAAGACATGATGCCCTTCTTCAACTAATGCTGGAATCAATTCTTTTGCGACACGCCCGGTAGAACCAATAACAAAAATATTCATTTATGCTTCCTCCTCTATTTAATCGTTCTATGCTAAAAGCCTAACGTATAAAAAGCAGGAAATCAAAAATTTTGATTTCCTGCTTTTTAATCATGCGTAATCGGTTTGACTTTCAATAAGTCTAATAAAAAAACAAAGACTGGAACGCCCATTACTAATCCCCATGTACCGAAATAATGTTCACTAATTAATAACACGACAAAGGTATAAAAAATAGGCAATTCTGTTTTACTAGACATCAACTTAGGATTCAACAGGTATGCTTCAATCAAGTGAATCACTACAACAATAATCAATACTAAAATGACATCGTGCAAACCACCTTGTGAATACGCAATAAAGGATAATGGAATAATCGATACAATAACCCCTGCCACCGGAATCAAACTTAAGACGAAAATCATAATCGCTAAACTTGGCAATTGAGTAAATCCCATTAAAGACAAGGAAATAATCGTCAAGGTAGTATTGATGATCGCAATTAAAAATTGCGCCTCGATCACGACACCAAATGTATTGGCAAACTTATGTGCAAAATAGCGAATATCTTCAAAAAACCAAGCAACTTCACCTTTTAAAAACAAACGAGAAAAGTGCCACGTTTTCTTTTCTTCTATTAAAAAGAAAAAACTTAAAATAAATGACATTACGATCGCTGTTGCTAATTTTCCAAAATTTTGAATATACGCTAAAATCAACGTCGCACTTTTCTGAAGTTGCCCTAATATATTGAATTGCTCAATATATTTTTGAATAAAAGCAAAAAAATCATTGGATTCTGCAGGAGTTTGTTCATAAAAGTCAACGACAGAGTTGACCATTTGGATCGTTTGATTGATCAACATCGGAACATACTTCGTTAACGCAAAATAAGCTAGATAGACGACTAATCCATATAAGACGATCGTCAGTATAAAAGAAGAAACTGGTAAAAATTTGCGTAATTTACGAATCGTTTTATACGCTAAAAAGGTAAAGATAAAGGTTAGTAAAAATAAACTCAGCATACTGCGAAAGATATAAAATAAGAGTAACAATAAAAACAAGACTACCACTCTTCTTAATTTCGTATGCGCTACAAATTTCTGATAAAGTGCCATTTCCTCATCCTTTCTTCTTATAAAGGTAGTGTCATTATACGTTATTTTCGTAAAAAAACCTATGTTAAGACTATGGAAGTTGGTTCGAATTTTAAGAAAACCTATCTTTCATTAAATTACAGCTATTTTTATTTTTTAGTTTGGTATACTAAATGAAACAAGTTTATTCGAGGTGATAAAGATGAAAAAACGATGGTTTCTTTATGCAATTACTGGTTTATGTGCCTTAGGATTAAGCGCATGTAGCCACGAACAGCAAACAGACACTGAATCAACTACGACCACAACGAGTCAAATGACAGAATCTACTGCCCGTTATACTATGAAAGTAAAAGAAAATGGCACAAATGATCAAGTGCTCATAACAATGGATCACAATGAAAATAAAGAGCAAACGGTGTTAGGTGATCAAGATTTTGAAGGCTATTTGCTTTTACAAGACGTTTCACTAAAAGATAAACAAGGTAATCCACTTACAGGAGATGCGCTTAAAGCTGGTAATCAGCTGACAGTTACATTAACAGAAGCCCCAATTATTGCACGTAGTCTCCCTCCTAAAATTGCGGGAGCGAGCATCAAATCGATTGTATTGAACTAATACATACAAATTAAATAACAAAAAACAAGCATAACACCTTCTTTTTTCACAAAGAAGGTGTTATTTTTTCCTAATTAAACAACGAGTGTACGTTAATTAAAACGTTTAAATAACTATTGTTCTAATTAGCGTGCTAAGACCTTCTCATTAAAACGTTTAAATCACGTAATTTTTGACCCTTCATTTTTACTGTTCTTCTTTGCAATTAAAAAACAACATCTATATAATCAGTTCTTGTGAGTAGACGTGCTCCCTAATTTTATAACAAGAAGGGTTTTAAAACATGAAAAAAAACAAACAAGCAAGAATCAAAACTAGTCTAATCGTACTCGTAGCGAGTGCTCTTATCGGTGGAATAACTGTCAATCAAATCAGCGCAACAAGTACAAGCGGTATCGTAGACACTACCACTGCTTATCGAGACGATTCGTTTGATTCGCTTAGCGCAAAAAAAGCGCAAGAAAGTTTGGCCTCTACTCAACAACAAAAACGTACTGAATTAGAAAAGCAGAAAAAAGCACAAGAACTCAAAGAACAAGAAGCGAAAAAAGTACAGGAACAATTAGAAAAACAAAAAGCAGAACAAGAACAACTAGAACAAGCAGCACAAGAACAACTAGAACAAGCAGCACAAGAGCAAGTAGCAAAACAAGCACAAGAAACTGCAAACTTAACAGAACAAACAGCAACTAAACAAGCTAGCAACCTTCAGACTACTACTCAAGAACAAAATGCTTCTGAAGTACCAGAAACAACACAAGAAACCACACAGCAACCCGTAGCACAAGAAACACAAAGTACAAGAACAGTTGATACACAGCCACAGATCCCAAGCGTTGGATTGTATATCGACGGCATTTGCGCTCAAATCGGTTCATATAATGTTGATGGCGGTCAAGTTCCAACCTATACCCCTTTAGCCTATCATTGGAATACTCCACAAATGGCGTCACATAACTATTATTTAGTAGATAATAGTAACTCAACAGGCTTAGGTCAAAAAGTATTGGCTTTACAAATCGGTGATCCTGTTTATTTAAATGGTCATCTTTATCACGTTACGTCAAGCGTAACGGTGTATCCTGGCCAATACGCAAGTGATTATTTTGATTTTTCGCATGGTTTATATATTCAAACATGTTACGGCGCTTCAGCAAGTGAAGGAATGAGAACGGTGATTTTAGACTAAATACCATTTTGTTTATTTCGATTCAAATTAGAGTGATTAAAATTTTATTTTTAAACCTTCATCGTGTTGAGAAGCTTATCATCTAAATGAGAATCACTTTCATTCTCATTTAGGTGATTCTATTATCAATTAGATTTTTGTCATGGTATACTATCCTTGTAAAGAAAAAAGGAGGCTATTCTCATGAGCGACTCACAAAAAGCAATGTTATCCACGATTTCATGTTTCGTTTTTATGGCAATTGGTTTTGTTATGGAACGTTTCTCGATCCCTTTTTATCAATTGATTTTCGCAATCGCCATTTTATCTGGTGGTGCCAAACAAACCATTGAAGGTCTAACGGATACATTTGAAAATAAAACCTTAAATGTTGACTTATTGATGGCGTTAGCAGCAATCGGTGCCGCGATTATTGGCAATTGGTTTGAAGGGGCAATGTTGATCTTTATCTTCTCACTAAGTGGTGCATTGGAAGAATATACGACGAACAAAAGTAAAAAAGAAATCGCAAGTTTGATGCAACTACAACCTGAAACAGCACTACGTTTAGCTGCAGATGGAACAACAACAGAAGTCGATGTTGCTACTCTTCAAATTGGAGATCTTGTATTGGTTCCAAAAGGTGCAAGCATCCCTATCGATGGTGAAATGATCAAAGGATTTTCTACGATCGACGAAGCAGCAATCAGCGGTGAGTCGATTCCAGTTGAAAAAACATCCGGTGATATGTTATTTGGCGGAACAATCAATTTAGGTAACGCGATCACCTTAAAGGTTACAACAAAATCAGACGATACCTTATTTGCTAAAATCATCCAATTGGTGAATGAAGCACAAAGTACGCCCTCTCAAACGGCATCATTTATTGAAAAAATCGAAAATATCTATGTAAAAGCGGTCTTGATCATTATTCCATTAATGATTTTTATTCCTTATCTTTTCTTAGGCTGGAGTTTTTATGAAAGTTTTTATCGAGGAATGGTTTTACTAGTCGTGGCTTCACCTTGCGCCCTCGTCGCTTCCGCAACACCAGCGACACTTGCTGCCATCTCAAATGGTGCACGTAACGGTGTCTTGTTTAAAGGTGGAATTTATTTAGAAAACCTAGCTGCTTTAAAAGCCATTGCGTTTGATAAAACTGGAACACTGACCAATGGTACGCCAGTTGTCACTAATTTTACATTCACTACAACGTCTCAAGAACAACAACAAGAAGCAATCGATATTTTACTAACAATCGAAGGAACATCGACACATCCTTTAGCTACTGCGATCACCTCTCGTTTTAAAGCAGAGCATCAACGCGTAATTTCAGATATCGAAATCAAAGATGTTACAGGATTTGGGCTTGAAGGAATTATCCAAAACGATAGTTGGAAAGTTGGGAAAGAAGGCTTTTTGGAAGGATCAGCTTTTTCTGAAACGATCAAACAAGAGGTCGTTCAATGGCAAAATGAAGGAAAAACCGTCATTTATTTAGCCAAAAACGATACGATTCTTGGATACTTTGGATTACTTGATGTTCCTAAACCTGAGGCAGCTGCGGCAATTGCTTACTTCAAACAAGAAGGTATCCATACTACGATGATTACAGGTGATCATTACGCTACTGCTAAAGTAATCGGAGATGCTCTTGAGATCGATGAGATCCATGCAGATTTTTTACCTGAAAATAAAACAACTTTGATCAATCAACAAAAAGAAACTTACGAAATCAATGCTATGGTCGGAGATGGGATAAATGATGCCCCTGCTTTAGCCAATGCCTCAATTGGGATTGCGATGGGTGGTGGAACAGATATCGCAATGGATGTTGCAGATATGGTATTGATGCAAAATGATTTAGAAAAATTGCAAATGAGTCACATGATGTCGAAAAAATTAAAACGTATCGTATTACAAAATATTATTTTCTCAGCTTCGATCATCTTTATTTTGATTTTATCGAATCTGTTTCAAGTCATCAATCTTCCACTTGGTGTAGTTGGTCACGAAGGCAGTACGATTTTAGTTATTTTAAATGGTTTACGAATGCTAAAAACGATCTCTGTGCATCCGACACACACTTCTTCTATCCATAAATCCAAAAAACAATTTGCCTAAAAAAACTGACGAAAAATCGTCAGTTTTTTTATTTTATCGTTAACTCCAGCTTATATGTTGGCCTTCTAATTCGATCGACTGGACCAAGATACTCTCCTGTAAGCGAGAACACTTTTTGTTGATTTTCTGCTAAAGAAATGGTTTGATTCTCAAGATCCAGACTATCAATTGTTTGCCCATCGAGAATAAAATCTAAAAACAGATTTCGTTTTTCTCCAGTGAGCTGCGTCCCGTCTGCATCTTCAATTTTTAGCGGCTGTAATACTAGTTCAACAGGTCTTCTTGAACTATTGTTGATAAAATAATAATCTGGAGCATAGATTTTTGGTGAGGTGCCTAATGAATAAAAAAACATGTTTGTAGGGACCGTGACATCGATCAATTCCGGACTTGTTTTGGCCTCTTTTACTTTAATATACACACTATACTCGATATTTTTATTTTTCAGCTTCACTTCATACGGTTCTGCTCTAGGAATAGAGGCAAGTGTAGAGGAAACGATTATAGCTTCTTGATTATTCAACGTTTGATACTGTGACCAAATTGTATAAGGCAGTGCTTGAAGATAAACTTCATAAGGGCTAGTTTCTCCTCTTAGTTCGTCATCATATACCTCAAAATAATTGTAATTTAACAAATATCGTGGCTCCTCCATCTCTACCACACTATCGTCATCGTAAATAAAAGCCGAAATTCCAATATCTGTATGATTACCTGACGTATCGGTCAAACGAAGTGTTGCTTGTTGCAATTCAACTGTTTTTGTAAAAGGTGTTAAGACCTCGATCGTTACTTCTTCTAAGCTATCATCTTGAATATTATCAAGTGATTGACGATAATCATATGTGTTTGATTCGATGGCTGTACTCGAGATTTTCTGGAATACAGCAGTCGCAGAAGGCGGAATATTATCGATCACCGTCTCCTTCAAATCCGTAACAGGTGTGTATTCTTGTTTTAATGAATCCTGTCCACCGATATTCGCTTGAATCAGTACCTCTTGTTTCGAACGAATTTTATTTTTCAGATCAAACCGATATGTTCCATCTTTGACAACGGTTTGTTCCCGTTGTGTTACACCATTTACATCTTGATACGTAATCGCAACAGTAGTATTGGTTAACGCCGTCCCTTCAAGAATAGCAGGATTGGCATAAATAGGTTTGGCTGTTAATCGATATACACTTGGATCGGTACTTAAATATGTTACTTTTTTTGCTGCATTATATCGACTTTGCATGATATTTTTAGGATTCGTATCATAATTATTATTGGTTTGAAGAACATTTGCTTGGCGTGTTCCTTGAGAATTAAGAGCAAACGAAATTTGGCTATGATCTCCTATAAACGAGCTATTGCTAAACACGACAGTATTTCCACTGGTCTGCAAATAACTATTTAAAGCAAAAAAACCATCACGAATTAAAGACGTTTGATTTTCTAAAACGAATTGTCCGATATCACCGGGTATAGTAAAAGGTTTTTTGACTGTAGTCGTCAATTGTTCGATCAATACCTTCGTATTATCTGAATAGATGTTCACATTCGAGTCTTTTGCTAATCGAAATGTGCCTTCTTGCAGTAACGGAATAAAGTGGTTTGATAGGGCCCTTCCATATTGTTTTGAATTATCTGTTAAAAGCAAACTTCCTCTGGCCGCTACAATAAAATCATTAGATAACCTAGGACTACCACTAAAAAAATAAGCTCCGATCCCTAGATCAAATCGCGCATCTTCTGCTACTTCAAGGGCAAATGATTCTGGTGTTCCAGGGCCTGTAAAGATCAACGTTTTTTCAGTATTCACTGTTACATCAGCATTTTCTAACACTTTAATAAAAGATGCCAATGTCGATTTTTCTTTTCCCCAAGCGATAAATGGATTATCATTTTGCGGTGCTGTACTTGAAAAAGAAAATGACTTATGATCGATTTGTACGCGACCTTCTAATACCAACTGATTCCCCGTCATAAAATTTTTCGCATACACTTGACCACCATTCATAACCGAGTCTTCTTTTTGCTGTACAAAAGTAGAATCTTTGATATGGACTAGTGTATCATTTCCGTAAAACGGTTGTGCATTGATCGCCATGTAGTCTATTTGCTCCATAAAAATCGTACCAGTTACGTTATTTGGGTAATAGATAATCCCATATTGATTGCCCCCTAAGATCTTAAGGTTTGAAAATGTAATATCGGCTTTAGTGGATGTATAGAATGTGCTCGTCGTTGCATTGCCCGCATTTTGTAGATTTAATTGATGATGGTTTCCTGTAACCAAATCTTTTCCATAAAGTTTAAATCCATCAAATAACTCAATACCTCCTGTTTCAAAATTGATATCGTTCTCTAAATAAACATTCCGTTTTTTCCCCACTTGACTCGTCAATTCTTCTTTCGTTGCTGCTGGATAATATACTGTACCTTCTATAACTTGAGCGGTCTCTAAACGCATTGTGTCCTCTGTTAATGCGACTGTGAGCTTAGTATTTTCATTACTTCCTGACGTGATCGTAGCGTGTTGATTTGCTTTTGAATCAGATGGTGAAGTGTATGCTTCATTTACTGACGTACTTGTCGATGGATCAGACGCTACGATTTCAGGCGGATCACTCATTGTGGTCGCTGAAGTTGTTGCCATCGTCGGAGTTTTTGGAGACATCATTCTCGACTCATCTTGTGAAATTGAAATTGGCGGCTCTTCACTTTGTGCGTATACGTTTGACTTCACTACTAGATAGCCTGCGCTAGAAAGCACGATACTACCTATAATAAAAGTTCCCGACAATACAATTCGTCGCCAAATTGATTGCATATTTTCAACTCCCCTCTTTATTCCCTTAAGTTTAACATAAAGAAATCGTTTTCACTATCACACACCGATTAGACCAAATTTTAAGAAACGAACAAGTTTGTTCGTTTCGTGTGTGATTCGTTTACATTTTTTGTGATTTATTTTACAATTAAAGGGTAAGATTACGGTAAAAAATACTAAAAAGGAGTTTTTCCTATGACAGATTTTTCATCTCAAGACTACTTAGACAAAGTCGATGCTTATTGGCGGGCAGCAAACTATCTTTCTGTTGGCCAACTCTATTTAAAAGACAATCCATTGTTAGAACGTCCTATTACAGCTGAAGATTTAAAAGTCCATCCAATCGGACATTGGGGTACGATTGCGGGACAAAATTTTGTTTACGCGCATTTAAATCGTATCATCAATAAATACGATCTAAATATGTTTTATATCTCTGGTCCCGGTCATGGAGGCCAAGTCATGGTTTCAAATTCTTATTTAGATGGTAGTTATTCTGATATTTATCCTAAAATTTCTGCCGATAAACACGGAATAAAAGAATTGTTCAAGCAATTTTCTTTTCCGGGCGGGATCGCCTCTCACGCAGCTCCAGAGACTCCTGGTTCGATCCACGAAGGTGGTGAACTTGGGTATGCCTTATCCCATGCTACTGGTGCAATTTTAGATAATCCTGAGGTTATCGCCGCTACTGTCATCGGAGATGGCGAATCTGAAACTGGTCCACTCGCTGCCGGATGGTTTTCAAATACATTTATTAATCCAGTCAATGACGGTGCTGTGTTGCCTATTCTTTATTTAAATGGTGGAAAAATTTCTAATCCAACGATTCTATCACGTAAATCAGATGAGGATCTACAAAAATACTTCGAAGGAATGGGCTGGAACCCTTATTTTGTCGAAGGTGATGATCCAAAGAAAGTTCATCCACTTATGGCGAAAACACTTGATACGGTAATTGAAGAAATCAAAGCCATCCAAGAAACTGCTCGAAAACATCCTGCTGAAGAGGCTACAATGCCAAAATGGCCTGTGATCTTATTTAGAACACCGAAAGGATGGACAGGTCCTAAAGAGTGGGATCATGAAAAAATAGAAGGAACATTCCGTGCCCATCAAGTTCCTATCCCAGTAGATGCGCACCATATGGAGCATGTGGATAAATTAGTCGATTGGCTAAAATCTTATCACCCAGAAGAATTATTCACTACTGAGGGTAAATTGATCGATGAATTAAAAGCAATGGCCCCTAAAGGAGACCGTCGCATGTCGACAAACCCAATCACTACAGGTGGATTGGATCCAAAACCACTTGTCATGCCTGATTGGAAACAATATGCGATCGACACAACAAATCCTGGTGCCATCATGGCGCAAGATATGATCGTCTTTGGTGATCATGCACGTGATATCGTGAAAGAAAATCCTACAAATTTCCGTATTTTCGGTCCGGATGAAACCAAATCAAATCGCTTAAATAAAGTGTTTGATGTCACAGATCGACAATGGTTAGAACCAAAAAATAGTGATGACGAATGGCAAAGTTCAGTTGGTCGCGTAATTGATGGGCAACTATCAGAACACCAAGCAGAAGGATTCTTAGAAGGGTATGTGTTAACAGGTCGTCACGGATTCTTTGCAAGTTACGAATCATTTTTACGTGTAGTGGATTCCATGTTGACTCAACATTTTAAATGGATGCGTAAAGCAAGTGAACATGACTGGCGAAAACCATATCCAGCATTAAATATTATTTCAACATCTACTGTGTTCCAACAAGACCATAATGGATATACTCATCAAGATCCAGGTATTTTAACACATTTGGCTGAGAAAAAACCTGAATTCATTCGTGAGTATCTGCCAGCAGATGCGAATAGTTTGATGGCCGTGATGGATCATGCATTACAAGATGAAGAAGTGATCAACTTGATCGTTTCATCAAAACATCCTCGTCCACAATTTTATTCTGCAGATGAAGCAGAGATTTTAGTCAAAGACGGGTTAAAAATAATCGATTGGGCAAGTACGGTAGCTGAAGACGAAGAACCTGATTTAGTTGTCGCTGCAGCGGGAACAGAGCCAAACTTAGAAGCTTTAGCAGCTGTATCGATCTTGCATCAAGCATTCCCAGATCTAAACATCCGCTTTGTCAATGTCGTTGACTTATTAAAATTACGTCATCCATCGATTGATCCTCGTGGATTAACAAATGAAGAATTCAATCGTTACTTTACAAAAGATAAACCTATTTTATTTGCTTTCCATGGCTATGAAAATATGATTCGTGATATCTTCTTTGACCGTGAGAATCATCATGTACTGATCCATGGTTACCGAGAAAATGGGGATATTACGACACCATTTGATATGCGTGTCTTTAGCGAACTCGATCGTTTCCACTTAGCCAAAGATGCTGCCAAACATGTATTTGGTGAAGAAGCAAAAGATTTCATCGCTCAAATGGAGAACACATTAGCCTACCACCATGACTTTATTCGCGAACATGGAGAAGATATTCCAGAAGTTACGGAATGGACATGGACAGCTTTATAATCTATACTAAAGAAAACCCGTACAAATCCTGTGCGGGTTTTCTTTCTAGTACATAAAGGAGTCGGACACGTGAATCCATATAACATAACTTGCAGTTCCACCGTTGATATCGATCCTGAGTATTTAACTCAGCATCATATCGCTTATCTTCCGTTTCATTTTCGATTGCATCAAAACGACTATCAAGATGACTTTGGACAAAGTTTCTCACTTTCTGATTTTTACGAGGCCATCCGCCAAGGTGCATTGCCCACGACATCACAAAATAATCCCGAAGAATATTGTATATTTTTTGAACCTTTTTTACAAAAAGGAGAAGATATCTTGCATTTAGCTTTTTCTTCAGGTTTATCTGGTGATTATCAATCTGCATGTATCGCAAAAGATCTTCTAAAAGAAACATATCCTGATCGAAATATCTACATTATCGATTCATTAGCTGCTTCATCAGGATACGGTCTACTTTTGACAGATTTAATCGCTCAAAAACAAGCCGGTCTGACACTTGATGAACTAGCGACCTATGCGCTAGACAAACGTTTGACGATTCAGCATTGGTTTTTTTCATCTGATCTTGCACATTACAAACGAGGTGGCCGCATTAGCGCAACTTCTGCTACAATTGGTGGTTTACTCAATATTTGCCCGGTCATGACCATGGATATTCAAGGAAAACTCGTCCCAAAATATAAAGTTCGAGGTAAGAAAAAAGCGCTTCACGCCCTCGTTGATGAATGTGTGACACATGTCTCTCAAACGACCGATCCGATTCGTTGTTTGATTTCGCATTCTGATTGTGAGCAAGAAGCACATCTACTTGCCAATGAATTAAAACAAGCATTACCTCAGAAAAACATGCAGATCGACATCTATCCAATCGGTACAGTGATTGGATCACATACTGGACCCGGAACAGTCGCTCTCTTTTTTACAGGTGATATGAGACACTAAAAAAACTCTCCTATTAAGGAGAGTTTTTTTAACCTTTTCCATCTTGAAAAGCTGGATACAGTGTCATTCCACCATCTACAAACAAGGTCACACCTGTCACATAGCTTGCTTCGTTTGATAATAACCACGCGGCAGCAGCGGCAACTTCCTTTGGATCTCCAATTCGTTTCATGGGAATCATCTGTTCAGTTTCCGCACGCTGTTGATCATCTTCAAATTTTTCAGCATTGATTGGTGTTTCAATGGCTCCAGGTCCAATACTATTGACCCGAATATTTCGACTTGCGTATTCCATCGCGATTGCTTGAGTGAATCCTTTTACACCAAATTTTGATGCAGTATAATGCGCAAAAGTTGGCCACGGAATTTGTTCGTGTACAGATGAGATCGTCAATATCACACCTGGCTTATCTTCTTTTATAAAATAAGCTAAGGCCGCTTTTGATCCAATAAACACACCTGTTAAATTAACGTCTAATACCTGTTGCCAATCTTCTAAAGCAAGTTGATGGGTAGGATGTTGATTTTCCATACCGGCATTGTTGATCCAAGCATCTATCGTGCCAAAATGTTTGACGGCAGCTTTGATCAGACACTCGATCCCCTCTTCAGTACTCACATCTGATTGGACAGCTACCGCTTTTCCACCAGCTTGTTCGACTAGCTCTACAGCTTCATCCGCTCCATCTTCATCTGATCGATAATTGATAATAACGTGCATCTTTTCAGATCCTAGACGTTCAGCAATCGCTGTTCCAATCCCTTTTGAACCTCCAGTGATTACCGCTACTTTTCCTTTTAAATCTGTATACATTCCTTGACTCACCCTCTTTTATTGTTCTTTTTCCCAATGTTTTCTCAAGAATTTTCCGCGACCAGAACCTTCACGGTACAAACTATAATGAAAACTATTTTTTTTGTAGTAATCTTGGTGGTACTCTTCTGCTGGATAAAATGGTTCTGCAGCTTCGATCGTCGTGACAATCGGTGCGTCGAATTTTCCACTTTCATTTAAAGCTTGTTTAGAAGCTTCGGCTATTTCTTTTTGTTCAGGAGTCGTATAAAAAATCACCGGACGATACGAATCGCCACGATCAGCAAATTGTCCGAATGCATCAGTTGGATCTGTTTGTTGCCAGTAAATCTCAACTAGTTTTTCATAAGGCAAAATCGTCGGATCATACGTGATTTCAACTGCTTCTGTATGTCCTGTCGTTCCAGTTGTCACTTGCTCATAACTTGGATTTTCAACATGCCCTCCTGTATAACCAGAAATCACTGAAATCACACCAGGATATTCATCAAACGGATGGACCATACACCAAAAACAGCCACCTGCAAAAATTGCTTTTTCATATTGTGTTGTCATGTCGTTCACGCTCCTTTTCTATTTCTATGATAAGCCCTTTCATCGAATAAGAAAACCCTTTTGCTCAACAAAAAACAAGCAGACGAAAAATCGCCTGCTTGCCTTCTTAATAGGCAGAAAAACCTACGCCTTCTGATTTCCAGCCAACTTGAACAAGTTCATCACGTTCTTTTTCAGATAATGTATAGTGATGCGCTCCTGCTTTTGCATTCTTGTTGTATAGACGGTATACATCTTTATCTCCGCCTGAATAGAAACTTGTTCCTTCTGCTTTCCAACCAAGTTTCACTAATTCATTTCGTTCTTTTTCAGATGTTGTATAGTGATGATCGCCAGCATTTTTATTGTACAAACGGTACACCGCTACACCAGCTGTTGGTGCTTGCCAACTTACGCCTTCAAATTTCCAACCAACTTTGACTAGATCATTTTTTTCACCTTCATGTGTCGTGTAGAAATGTTCGCCACTATTTGGGTTATACGTACGATAAATCGCAGTGGTTTGTACAGCAGAAGCTAACGTTTTACGACCTTCTACTTTTGCTGAAATCAATTGTTTATTTGCTGTCAGTTCTTCAATATAGCCAATAAACGTTTCGGTATCTGGAGCCATCGCGCCGACTAGTTTTGTTTTCGTAAAGGCAGTAAATCCGTCGCCTCCACCGTATAAGAAGTCATTGATGACTACTTTATACACACCAGCATCGGTAATCGGTTGATTGTCCAATTTCATTATTTGATCCACAATATAAGGATGTGTTGGATCCGATGGGTTTTCTTTTACAGTATATTTAAATCCAGACTGCTGTAGGAAATAGCCATTGCTTTGACCTGTTGCTGCGTCGTAACTAAATGTTTGTTGATTCAATGCTTCACGCAATTGCGCTCCTGTCATCTCTACAACTTGTAAGATATTCCCAAATGGTTGAACAGCTTGTGCTGCACCCCAAGTAATACTACCATCAGTATTAACCGCAAGATCTGCACGGATTCCACCATTGTTTGTAATCGCAAAATCAGCACCGGGAGCACCTGATTTATTGGCCATGTGGACTTGAGCATCTGTGATCAGATTCCCAACTGGTGATTCCCCAAATTCATTGACATTTCGGGTAATCGCTTCAGCTGTCGCTGCTTGACCGATTTTTTCCTCTGTTACTGTCTTCACTCGTTGAGAAGCATCATCCACGATCGCTTGAACCGTTTGATCCGGTTGTACTAATCCTCCAGGTTTGACTGGATTTACCGTCGCTGTTGGTGTTGTGACAAAGTCTTGTTTATCTGTATCGTATACTGCTTGTAAATCAATATATCCTTTTCCTTGTGAAGTGGATTGCACCACACGAGTGTTGCCCACAACAGCGTTCGTATACACATGATTATGTCCAGCAAAGTAAGCATCGACATGGTTATCTGGGTATAATTGATTCACTTTATTGATAATATCTACCGTTTCGCCTGCCGCAGTATTTTCGCCAGTTTGTGTAGACGGTGTATGTCCCAACACGATAATTGCATTAACTTTTTCATTTTCAACTAAAGATTGGGCACTTTTTGCTACTGCTTCAGCTGGATCTGTAAATGTATATTCTTGATGATTCGCAGCCAATACTAGATTTGGAATCTCAGTCGTCACGACACCGATAAATCCAATACGGACTTTTTCACCATTTGCGTCATATTCTTTTACTGTATAATCTTTCCAGCCAAAAGGATTCGATCCATCTGCTTTATTTTTGACATTGGCAATGACCACATCATATTTTCCTGCTAATTGATCTTGTGTAAAGTCTTTATTGTATTGATTGACAATATCGTAAAAGTTGTCATTTGCACTTGGAGCAGCTCCAGTTAAAATACGGTTGTACTCTGCTAATCCTTCATCAAATTCATGATTTCCAAGTGTCCCCACGGAAAAGTTCATTGCTTGTAGCACACGCATAGTTGGTTCATCTTGCAATAACCCAGAATTTGCTGGACTTGCTCCAACCATATCTCCAGCCTGCACACGTAAAGAGACACCGCCTTGGTGCTGTGTTTCAAAGTCTTTAGTCGCTTGATTAAAATATCCTGCTAATAAAGCGGCAGTTCCAGCACCACTCGTTTTATTGCCTGAACCATCATAATAACTACCAGTAGTACTTAATGCTCCATGAAAATCATTAATCCCCAAAATTTGAACTGGTACTTCTGCAGCATCAATGGTTGAAGGTTGCGCCGCAAATACGCCTAAACCCAATACAGCAGAAAACATGAACAATCCTTTACTTGTCTTTCTCACACATAACCCTACTTTCTTTTAATTAGAAGTTTGTCTTCGATTCATCTATAGAGTACCTGTTTCGCAACAAAATCTCAACACTTTTTTCATATTTTATTCACATTTACGGAAAAATCATTCGTTTATTATCCGCTTACTTTTTTAAAAGATAAAAAAAAACATCGTTCTACTAACTAAAAGTGAACGATGTTTCAACTTATTAAGGTAGGATATTTCCAGCAGCGCGATAGATTTCGTACCATTCTTCGCGTGACAAGACGATTTCAGAAGCATGTGCGATCTCTTTGATTCTATCTTGATTCATTGTTCCAGCAATGACTTGCATATTTGCTGGATGACGTAAAATCCATGCTGTTGCTAGTCCAGTCGGTGTAATTTCATGCGCTTTGGCGATTTTTTCTAACACTGTATTTAGTTCTGCAAATTTTTCATTGCCAATAAATACTCCTTCAAAAAAACCATATTGATACGGTGACCACGCTTGTATCGTTTGATCATGTAAGCGAGAATAATCTAAAATACTTCCATCATGATCAATACTGGCTTCATCTTTCATATTCACATGAATCCCTTGATCAATCATACCTGTATGTTTGATTCCAAATTGTAATTGATTGGCCATAATCGGTTGCGCTAAAGATTTTTTCAATAACTCGATTTGCATTGGTTTTTGATTGCTCACGCCAAAATAACGTACTTTGCCTTGCATTTCAAGTTGATCAAAAGCGGCAGCTACTTCTTCTGGTTCAACTAAAGTATCTGGGCGATGCAACAATAATGCATCTAAGTAGTCTACACCTAAACGGCTCAAACTTGCATCAACTGATTCAATAATATGTTCTTTTGAAAAATCAAAAAAACCTTTACGGATCCCACATTTACTTTGAATAAAAATGTCTTCACGAGCAAATGAAGCTTCTTTTAAAGAATTCCCAAAGATGCGTTCACATTCACCCTGACCATAAATATCTGCGTGATCAAAAAAGTTGATTCCTTGAGCAAAAGCTTCTTCAATAACTGCTGTAGGATTCGTTGCATTTACTAAACGCATACATCCTAAAATAACTGCTGATACTTCTTTACCGCTACTACCAAATGGTACTTGTTTCATTGCATTCCCTCCAAACTGTTCTGATATTATTGTACCATATTTTTTGAAAAGGGTTTCTTTTGGGAGACGGTTTCCGTTTTGATAAAATATAAGATCGGAAAATAATTACATAAAAAACTGATACGTTGCCATAATCCCAGTTGACCAAATACAAGTGTTGATTGCAATTCAGGTACTCGAGCTAATGCATATCCTAGTGCGACGACAATACTTAATACAAAAAATTGAAGGTAGCGAATGATGCTTTTTTTGTCTTTTTTTTGTTGTGCATAAAAGGCTGCAAGCAAAGGAAAGATGAAAAATCCACTATACCCTACTCCGGAACCAATATTGTGAATCCAAGTCGAAAGATTCCAACTTGCTTCATGTGTATCCACGCTAAATAGACCTGTAAAAATACAATCACCCACACCATAAAGACCGATAGAAAGTACGAGTAACCAAGCTGCAAGTTTTGAGACTGGCCGAGCGACTTGATATAAATAAGGAAGACCTAAACAATAAAACGTTCCGGCCACAACAGACCAAATTAAAAATGGTGTACGTACAGGACTGCCTACATCACCGATCAAACTCATCACGTCTTTAAACTGATTCAACGTAGGATCGAATAAACCTAAAACATAAGGCGTTAAAAAGTCACTGATTACGCCGATAAACAAACAATATTTACTCCATCTACGCATTACTTTATTCCTCCTTCTTCTACTAATTCTTCTTTATCTGTATGAAATAAAATCTCTCGTACTTTAGGATATTTGCGCATCAAGAAAAAGAGATAAAACAAACTAGAAGCTCCATATAGCGCCCAAGCATACCAACTATCTGATTTTTCTTCTAGGCCTTGAAAACGATAGATACTGAATAAGTCATTTAACAACTCTTCATATAAGTGATGGGTGATATCTCCTTTTTGTGCGAGTAAGCCGATTTGAATAAACAGTTGGACAAAAAAGATTGTAAACCAACCGTATAAATAGTGTCGCCCCCCTTTAACTAAGACAACTTTTTTATAGATTTTTCGTTCTTTCTTCGCTTCGTAAAAATAATAGACTGGTGTTAATTGCTGTTTGATTTTCGAATATTTTGCTTGATAATACCCAACTGCTCCTCCGATACAGATGGCGATAGCTAAAATGAGCCAGTTTTTTGAAGAAGATTCAAACACTAAAAATACTTGAATCAATGAAAACCCTGGTAAGAAAAAATAAGTAAATTTCTTGACTACACTAAATTCAAACTGTTCATGAATAAAATAGATCAATAATATCAAAATAATGACAGCCATACTTCTACTCCTTTATCTTTTCTTTAAAGATACCGATTTATCAAAAAGATTGCAAAGAAAAAAAGGAGCACCAAGACTCCTTTAGTAGTTAGCGTAAAAAATTCGGATTCATAAATGCAGGTGATGGATAATGATAGAAACCTTCGCCAGTGCTGATTCCTAATTTATTTTGATCGATAAATTCTTTTTTCACACGATCTGCGAGGGGCTGCAATTGTGTTTCTCCCATTTCGATCCGGTGTAGTAACACATCGTATTGAGTGCGCATTCCGATCATATCGAGCATACCAAATGGTCCCATGCCCATTTTTGTTGAAATCATCCAGTCTTTATCGATGGTTTGTGGATCACTGATACCATTTACCCAAAGGTACATTGCACTATCTAATAACGGCATGATCATCGTATTAAGCACATATCCTGGTTGTTCTTTATTTAAACGAATCGGAATCAACCCAATCTCTCTTGCAAATGCAACCACTTCATCGATTAATTCCGGACTGGTTTTCGCTTGCCCCATAATTTCTGCTGTATTGTATAACCAAATTTCATTTGCAAAATGTAGCGCCAAGACTTTTTCAGGACGCCCACTGATTTCTGCAAATTGACTTGGCAACATAGTCGAAGTATTTGTGGCTAAGATCGTGTTTTCAGGTGCGAGTTCCCCTAATTGTTTAAACAAGTTTTGTTTAATGGTCAACACTTCTGGAACAGCTTCAATAACAAGATCCGCATCCGCAACTGCTTGTTTTAAATCTGTTGTGTAATGCAATCTCGTCAATGCATCTTTTGCTTGTTCTGGTGTTTGAAAATAATTGCTATAAATCGTTTGATAATGCTCCATATTTCCTTTTGCACGATCTAAAAATTCATCTTTGATATCGTATACCCACACTTGTTTCCCATGATAAGCATTTTGAAAGGCGATTTGTGAACCTAATACACCAGCGCCTGCGACTACTACAGTTTTGATTGTCATATTGTTTTCCTCCTACTTGATCAATAATTCACTTGGAGTATAGCGCGATTTGATCCACTCAACAAAAGAAAACCTAATTTTTTATATAAAATAACTTTAGATATATGAATTTAACTTAAACAATCGTCCTTTACATGCAAATAAAAAAACATCGACATAGCTTAAGAAAGTTTAACGATTCTTACAAACGACCCTACAATAATGTAAGTTTATTCTTTAATATAAATAAAAACTATAACTAGATTAAATAAATAGCTATTATTTTTATTTTTCAATTTCTGATACACTTCTTCTAACACTTACAAACAGGGGGATTTATATTATGACAACAGATCGCTTTCAATTAGTCGGCTCACTACTACGCCCAACCGATTTACTTCACTATAAACATCAAATCGAGCACCGCGAAGATATCCACTATCCTTTTTATGATGCATTTGATGGCTACCAAGAAACCGAAGCACAGGCAATCAATGCCATTATACAAAAACAAAAAGATGAAGGCATCACGATTATTACAGATGGAGAATTTTCTAAATCAATGTGGCATCTTGATTTCTTATGGGGTTTTGATGGCATTGAACGGTTTATTGCTGAAAATGGCTATTCATTTGAAGATTTAGATGGTGGTGATTTTGAGACTCGAAAAGATATCGGGATTCGAATTACCGCTCCTTTATCGGGAAAAAATCATCACTTTATTACGATTTTTAATCAAGTAAATGCGCAAGCGGATACGACGCAAACTAAATTAACAGTCTGGGGTGCAGCTCATGCGTTTACTGAACTTGCGGTATTCAATCAACTCTATGGTGAGGATCACATTTACAAAACTAAAGAAGCCTTAAAAGAAGGTGTCTTAACTGCGTATAAAGAATTTTTAAGCGAATTCGCACAAGCAGGTGGTCAAATCGTTCAATTTGATGATTGTCTATGGGAGCTTTTTGCCGAAGACAACGAAAAAAGTTTCTTCGCTGAAGGAACTGTAGGACTTGAGGATTTAGCAGATGAATTTGTCGCCATCAATAACGAAATCATTGCGTATGCGCATGAATTAGGATTAGAAGTTTGGACACATAACTGTCGTGGTAATTATCAAAGTCGTCATGCAGCAAATGGAACGTACCAAGCGATTGCTGAAAAATTTTTACGTGATCAACACTATGATCGCTTCTTTTTAGAATGGGACGATGAACGCGCAGGAGATATCGAAGCTTTGAAAGTATTACAAGACCGTCCAGACACAACTGTCGTCTTAGGATTGTTATCCAGTAAAACTAATCATCTAGATGATGAAAAACGAGTGCTACAACTGTTAGATCAAGCCAGTAGCATCTTACCAAAAGAACGTCTTTACCTCTCACATCAATGTGGTTTTGCTTCTTGTGATTGTGGAAATGAATTATCTCATGAACAACAATGGGCAAAAATCAAACAGGGACAAGAAATCGCCGCAGCATATTGGGGTGAATAAAAAAAGGATCGAACAGTTTCTACAAAAACTGTTCGATCCTTTTTTTTAGTAAAATGTGAGTAAAGGTGTTGAAAATTCAATCGTAGTAATTGGATTTTGAGCACTCGTAGCCACAACCATTACAGTTGGATCTTTTTGTTCTTTAATGATAAAGGAACGATCCAGGCGTCCAATTGTTTCCCCTTGTGTGACCTGTTGACCCAATTTTATCTTCAATTCAAAAGGGATACCATTTAATTCGACTGTTTCAATCCCCATATGGATCAATAGCTCAAAGCCGTTCTTATCACGAATTCCAAACGCATGTTTCGTTGGTGCAATCATCACGATTTCACCTGTAATCGGCGCTACGATTGTATCATTTTCTGGATAAACTCCAAATCCTTCACCAATCAATTTATTAGAAAAGACCGGATCGTTGACTTCAGCTAAAGGTAAAATTTCACCTTCTACTGGAGGTAATACTTCGTGTTTTTGTACAGGTTCTTCTGTTGAGTGTACTTCTTTTTTCATAACGACTGCTTCTTTTTTTAGTACGATAAGTTGCGTTAAAATAAATGCTAAACAAAATGTAGCGAGTCCTGTAATACAGTAAACAATCAATTGATAAGGACTGTAAATATACATTAAAGGAGATAATAACACAGCTAAACCATAACTATTTGCTTGAATTCCAAATAAGGATAAGACCATGCCACCTAGTGCCGAACTTATGACCATCACCCCAATTGCTTTCATCCCTGTACGCATCACGACTCCAAATAAAGCCGGTTCACTTACACCTAAAATTTGAGTTGCGGTAGCAGAAACACCTGCAGTCTTAAAGGCTTGGCTTTTACTTTTTAAAGCGATCGCTAAACATACTGCAGCATTTGAAAATCCATACATCGCACAAACTGTGATCAATGGATTAAATCCAGTCGAGGCAATCAAAGAGGTTTCAATCGCAATAAACATATGATGCATCCCTGTCATTACTGCGATTGGATATAAAAATCCGATGATCAACCCACCAATTCCAAATGGTAAATGTAGGAACCATTCGATTGCTTTAATCGCTTGAGCTTCAAAACCATGCACGATCGGACCTAAAATAAAGAGGGCTAAAAATACAGAGAGTAAAATCACTACAAATGGTGTAAAAATTAAATCCATTGAATTTGGCATAATTTTACGTAACTTTTTCTCTAATAAAGCACCTAAAATCCCTGTGATCAATGCTGTTAAGATCGAACCTTGGTAGCCTACTAGCGGAATAATTCCAAATGCCATGATGGGTTCAGCTGTTCCATTTGCAACAGCATAGGCATTAGGTAATGCTGGTGATACCAACATCAACCCGATCAAGAAACCGATAATCGGCAATCCACCAATTTTTTTAAACGCTGACCAACAAATAAATGCTGTTAAAAAACCAAACGCAGTATCCGTTAAAACAGTTAAGATAGCCGTAAACCAAGCTGGAATATCGGCAGTATTCATATGGACTAAGCCTAATACCTGTTCATTTAATACGACACCTTTCAAGCCTAAGAATAAACCTGTAGCACCCAGAATCGGAATAATCGGAACGAAAATATCGGCTACATTACGAATAGCGATTTGCAAACCAGAAGCTGATTGTTTTGACATTTCTGCAGCACTACGCTCAGTAAATTGATAATACTGATTGATCTCTTCATATACTTTATTGACGATTCCTGTACCGAGAATAATTTGATATTGACCCGCATTAAAAAATACACCTTTTACTTGATCGATTAGCTCGACTTGACTGTCGTCGATAGCGTCACGATCACGAACTTCTAAACGCAATCGTGTGGCACAATGTGTCATCGATTCAATATTATCTAAACCAACTGCCTCAATGATGCGATCCCCAATTTCTCTATAATCGATAGTCCCCATACTATACTTCCTCCAATACTAATGCTTGATAAGGTGCTAAACTCGTCTTTGTTTCGATCAGTGGATAGTTGCTTAAAATCATTTTTCCTGTTAGGTCCAGTTCAGCTGTTTTTTTCGATAAATTGATATAAATCGTGACCGTTTTTTCTCCTTTTCTTTGATAACAAATTACATCATCTGCCACATCTTTAAACTCGATTTCACCATAGATCAGTGTTTGTGAATATGCGGAATGGTTGCGTAATTGAATTAATTTTTTGTAATAATGATACACAGAATGTTGGTTTTGATACTCTTTTTCCAAATTGATTTGAGGTGGTGTTTGAGCTAAATCCAACCAAGGACGATGTTTTGAAAATCCAGCATACTGAGTTGCATCCCATTGAAACGGTGTTCGGCTATTGTCTCTAGAACGTGAATTGACAAAATGCATCGCTTCTTCTTTTGAATAACCTTCTAATAACGCTCGATGGTAGTTGTCAATACTCGACACATCATCAAACTCCTCAAGTGATTGTCTCACAGCATTCCGCATTCCAATTTCTTGTCCCTGATAAATAAATGGTGTCCCTCGTAATAAGAAAAATAACGTAGCCAGCGCTTTAGCACCAATTTCATTTTGATAGTCTTCATCACGAATATATTTTGACAAAGAGCGAGGCTGATCATGGTTTTCTAAAAAATTGGCTCCCCAACCATGACGTTGTAACTCCATCTGACTTTTTTCGATCAATCCATTTAGTTCTGGAACATCCCAGTGATGTTGTCGAAACCATTCACTTCCGTTTTCAACATCGATATCCGCATAGTGAAAGTCAAAAATCATGTTAAAATAGCCATCTTTCCCAATAAACTGGTCATATTCCTCATACATCACTCCGGGAGCTTCGCCAACGGTGACACAATCAAATTTTTTAAAGGTTTCGTCATTTAGTTCTTTCAAAAATAATTCAATTCCAGGTCGATTACGTCCTTTATGTTTTACATTTGCTAAGCCATCTGCTCCATCTGCTGGTACACTCTGGTAATCCTGATCTTTTTTTATAAATGTGATCGAATCAATCCGAAAACCAGAAATTCCTTTTTCTAACCACCAGTTGATCATTGCATAAATTTCTTCTCGCAACCGAGGATTTTCCCAGTTTAAATCAGGCTGACGTTTATCAAATGTATGAAAATAATACATATTCTTCTCGTTAGGAACCGCTTCCCAAACACTTCCGCCAAAAATAGAACGCCAATTATTTGGCGGTGTATTGTTTGAACCTTCTTTAAAGATATAATAATCTCGATAAGGACTCTCTTGATCTGTGAGTGCTTTTTGGAACCATTCATGTTCATCTGAAGTATGATTTACCACTAAGTCTAAAATGATTTTGATTTGATTTTGTTTTGCTTGATGAAGTAAACGATCAAAGTCTTCCATTGTACCAAATTCCGGCTGAATATTTTGAAAATCACTAATATCATATCCATTATCTACCATTGGTGAAGTAAAAATCGGACAGATCCAGATAGTCGTGATACCTAAATCTGCGAGATAAGGTAATTTTTCAATGATTCCATTAATATCACCAATCCCATCTTCATTTGTATCATAAAAACTTTTTGGATAAATTTGATACACGACTTCTTCTTTCCACCATGCTTGTTGTTTATTCGTTTTCATTTGATTTCCTCCTTGTGGTATCGATATCATATTTAGCAAAAAACAAAAGCCATCAAGTGGACTTTCGTTTGATCAAGCGTAATTGTAAGTGATTGGTATTGATTTGATACGGTTGATTTTCAATTTTTGCAAATAATAAATTTGTTGCTTCTTCACCCAATCCTTGAACTGGCTGTTCGATCGTCGTAAGAGGAACCGCCAATAAATCGGTGTAGGGCTGATTATCAAATCCTAAGATGGCTAAATCATCAGGTATTCGTTGTTTTTCTTCCAAATAAATTTTGAGAACACCACTTGCCACTTCATCACTACTTGTAAAAATAGCATCCGGACGTTTAGACTTTGGCATCGCTAATAATTCTTTGGCGATCCGTTCTCCATCTTGTTTGGTATGGACTTGTTTAAAAATCCATTCTTTTCGTATAGGTAAATCGTATTGTGCTAGTGCCCGTTCGAATCCTTTTGTCCGTGCATTCCCATGCCCTCCATTTACCAGTGTTCCGCCTGTACAATAGGCGATTTTTTGATAATTTTTTTGAATCAAATACTCCATTGCTAAAAAGGTCGCTTCTTCTTGATTCGTATAGACTTGAGGGAGTCCTTCATGCTGGATCTCTTCATTGCATAATACGATAGGACCATAAGCCAAATACTGGGCAATCGTATCGATTTTTCCTTCTACAGAGCATAAAATGATTCCACTCACAACTTGCTGTTTCAATAACTCGAACATTTTTAGTTGTGCATGTTCATCATCATAGGTTTGCATGATCAAAACCTGATAGCCTTTTTGCTTTGCTTGCTTCTCGATCGTATTGATCAAATAAGAGAAAAAAGGATTTGTAATACGCGAAACGACCACACCGATCATTGTATTTTTTTTTGAGCGTAACTGAGTAGCAATACTGCTTGGTGTGTAATCGAGTTCTTTCATTGCTTGCTTGATCTTCTCACGCTTTTCTTCAGAGATATATGGATGATCATTCAAATATCTCGAAACAGTTGCGACAGATAATCCCGCACGTTCTGCAACTTGTTTGATCGTCGCCATAAGGGCCTCCTTTTATGATATCGATTTCATAAACAGATCATAATCCTTTTTAACTTCCTTGTCAATAAAAAAATCGCTAAATAAATTTAGCGATTTGATCTTGATTTATATTAAAGAGTAACTAAATGTTCATATTTAATAACTTGTTTTTCTTGTTCTTCTTCCATTAAGACAACTGCCGTATTGACTAACAATGCATCAATTGTTCCATTTGCTGCTTGAGACTGGCCGACTACTGAAACTTTCTGTCCTACATGAAAGGCTTCACCTTTTTCAGAAGGAACGATTTTTTTCCAAGTATTAAATACCATAGTTTAGACCTCTTTCTGATTCATTTTCTTATAAAAAAACACGATTCAAGAACCTTGAATCGTGTTGTATAAGTCAGTTTTAGTTTTTTTGGATGTTAGTTGCTTGAAGTCCACGTTGGCCTTCTTCAACGTCGAAAGTCACTGCTTGACCTTCTTCTAAAGTTTTGAAACCTTCGCTTTGGATAGCTGAGAAGTGAGCAAATACATCTTGTCCGTCTTCTTTAGTGATAAATCCAAAACCTTTGTCTGCGTTAAACCATTTTACTGTACCGTTGTTCATAATAAAATTCCTCCTTGTGCTGAGCACAATCATTTTTTTGCAATAATTTCTTGATTAAAAAAGAGGAATTTCGGTGTTGCTTAAAATTACCAATTGATTAATGTTCAAATATACTACTAATTCATCATACATCTTTTTTATGTCTTTGTACAGTCTGTTTTGAAGTTATTTCCTCTTCGTAATGTAATCTTAACATTTAAGTAAAATAAAATATTAAATATTCGATTTTACGGAGCATCTCAATTAAATTTAGATAGAATAATTAAAATTCACACCAAATTTACTCATATTCTACATAATCTAAAAATAATCCTTGCGCAGGCATTGTTTCACCCGCTTCGCTACGAATTTTTTGTTCAAAAATCGTCTCGATCTGTTTGATTTTCATTTGTCCGCTTCCAATTTCAACTAACGTTCCAACTAAAATACGAACCATTTTATGTAAAAAGCCATTTCCTTTAAACGTAAAATGAAGCTCGTGTCCTTCTCTAGTGATCGTGATTGCTTCGATGGTGCGAACAGTCGATTTTTTCGATTTTTTCAAAGCAGAAAACCCAGCAAAATCATGCGTTCCACATAACAGCTCAGCAGCTTGTTGCATCGCATCTAAGTTCAATGTTTCTGGATAATGATAGCTGTAATGACGCTTAAAGGCTGATGGAATCGGATCATTCCATAAATAATAACTATACGTTTTACCTTTAGCATTATAACGTGCATGAAATCGGTCTGGAACTTCTTCTAAATGTTTGACTACAATATCTTGCGGTAAATATTTATGGAAGAAACTTAGCATTTCTGCAAGGCTTCCTGTATATTCTGTTTTGAAATTTGCTACTTGGTTACGAGCATGAGTTCCTGCATCTGTTCGTCCTGAACCGATAATCTCAATTGTTTCACCTGTCAATTGTTTGATAATATTTTCAATTTTTCCTTGGATCGTTTTATCGGTATTTCCTAAACGTTGCCACCCTTGGTAACGTGTTCCATCATATTCAATAGTCATTTTAATATTGCGCATTATTTTCCCTCGATTGATTTAGATTAAAAAAAACAGTAGGGATCTACTGTTTTTTTTGTATGTATTCGGTTTAGTATAGCAAGATTTCCGTACTTAAGCAATTACGCTTCTTGAAGATTCGCTACTTTTAAATCTTCTAATAAGACTAGTGCAGGTAACTCATTTAACTCTTGGATTTCAACCACTGCTGTCCGTTCTAAAATCGTACGCACACGCACATGATATGATTCTTCTTGCCCAATCACTTTCGAAAAATAAATCTCATTTTTTTGAATTTCATGCATCATGATTTCCCCCTTTCGTTCTTCACAAAAAGGAGTGTATCACACTAGGTAGTCATATTGTGACCGGTTGCAATAGATTGTACCTATTTTAGATTAAAATTTCCTTAATTATTGAACTTAAGCGTTTTGCTGCTCCATCTCCGGCTTTTTGATCATAGTAAGATTGAAATCGGTCATCTAAACGATACAACTCTGCTAGTTGTCGATGATACTCTGTTGTATAAAAAGGCGCCGATTGTGTTAACCATTTTGCATGGAGTGCGACCACTTCTTGTTTTTCTTTGTCCGTAAGACTTGCTTGTTGTAAATATAAAATGAGCTGATTTTCAATAGCTTCACTTGTCTGATATGCTTCTAGTGTTAATCTTGAAAATTTTTCTTTTGTTTGATCGACAAGTTGATCGCCATATCGTTCACGACTTTCTGTCTCATAATGCATTTCATAGTCCTGTAACCGTTGCGCTTTTAGGCCTAAAAATTTTTCTTGATCTGTCATAAAAATCTCTCCTTTTTGATATTCAATTGTTTTAGATAATGTTTGAAGCAAGGTATCTAAATGCTCTTTTTCTGCTTTTAGACGTCGATATTGTTGCTCGAGCATCTTATTTTTGTTTTCCTCTTCTTCAACGAGTAATTGTTTTATCTGTTCTAGCGAAAATCCGAACTGTTTATAAAATAAAATCTGCTGTAATTGATCTACTTGCTTGGTTGTATACACCCGATAGCCTTTATCGGTCACTTGTTCAGGAAGCAATAGATTCAATTCATGGTAATAGCGTAAGGTGCGTTTGCTTACGCCCGATAGCACCGCAAGTTCATGAATACTATACATGATTCTCCCTCCTTTTCTTTACTTTACAAGGTGACGTAGGGGCACAGTCAAGCAATAACTTGATTTTTTTCAAACTAAACTATACTTTATAAAAAATAGCTTAGTATTGCTATTTTTCAAATAATAATAACAAACTAAACTTTATAATATAACATTTATGTAAGACCGCTTTACAGTTTTGTTCGTGGTATTTTTACGATCTTCGGCGTATTATATAGACATAGAAGTGATGCTTTCATCCCCTTGAAGCATACGTTATATAAGCCCCCAACTTATATAACTACGATTAGTTTTTCTAATTTATCACTTCCTCCATATAACCCGTACCCAACTCCCTAAAAAAAGGGTACAAAAAAACGTCACGAGTCCCCCTCGTGACGTTTTTTTTAACTTCTTAATCCACGTCCACGTTCAATCAAGTACCAACTTAACGCGTACAATACTAGAATAAAGACAATCAAAATCCCTAGTGAGATCCAAATGTTCACATCGATCGTCCCTAAAAACCCATAGCGAAAGCCTGATACCATATAGACGATAGGATTGACTTTTGAAACAGCTTGCCAAAATGGTGGCAACATCGTAACCGAATAGAACACACCACCTAAATACGTTAACGGTTGTAACACAAAGGTCGGTACAATCGACACATCATCAAAAGATTGAGCAAAAATCCCATTTAAAAGACCAGCCAAAGAAAAGACGATTGCCGTCATCAATACTGTTACAATAACGATTCCCCAAGAGAAAACGTGTAGTGGCACAAAAAATAACGAAATCAACGTTACCAATGCACCAACTAAAATACTTCTACCAAGCCCACCAAATACAAATCCCCAAATGATCACATGCGTCGGAACGGGCGCGACTAAAAGTTCTTCAATATTTTTTTGAAATTTTTGAGAAAAAAATGATGAGGCTACATTGGAATAAGAACTAGTGATCACTGACATCATAATCAAACCTGGTACGATAAATTCCATATAGGAAAAGCCGCCCATTTCGCCGATTCGGCCTCCAATAAGATTTCCAAAAATAATAAAATACAAGGATGTCGTGATGACTGGTGGAACTAATGTTTGAACCCAGATTCGCATGTAACGATTGGTTTCTTTTGCTGCTAAACTTTTGAGTGCTGTTAAATAAAGATTAAACATGTTTTGCCTCCACTTACTTATCTTCTGTGATTTTTAAGAATAATTCTTCTAAACGATTGGATTTATTGCGCATCGATAATACCTTGATACCTTGAGCCGACAATTGCTCAAATACATGATTGACTCCTTGATCACGCGCCACTTCAACTTCTAATGTACGCTCATCTTCGAATTGATAGTTGTATCCTGTAATTTTAGGTTCATTGTCAAACGGCTCTAAATCAAAAATAAACGTTTCAAATTGCAATTTGGCTAGTAATTCTTTCATACTCGTATTTTCAATCACTTGACCAGATTGGATGATCCCAATATTGCGACAAAGCATTTCGGCTTCCTCCAAATAATGGGTCGTTAAAATAATCGTCGTCCCTTGTTCATTTAGTTCGCGTAAAAATGTCCACATCTCGCGACGCAATTCAATATCCACACCGGCTGTTGGTTCATCTAAGATCAATAGTTTTGGCTCATGCATCAATGCACGTGCAATCATTAATCGACGCTTCATCCCACCAGAAAGCATTCGAGCCCGTTCATTGCGTTTTTCCCATAGATTGGATTGTTTTAAATATTTTTCACTACGTTTTAGTGCTTCTTTGCGAGGCACACCATAATAACCAGCTTGATTGACAACAATTTGCTGGACTGTTTCAAATGGATTGAAGTTAAATTCTTGTGGAACTAATCCAATTTGTTGCTTGGCTTTGACTAGATCTTTATCTAGATCGTATCCAAAAATCGTGACGTTTCCTGCTGTTTTATTAACTAATGATGTCATAATCCCAATCGTTGTCGATTTTCCAGCTCCATTTGGTCCTAAAAGTGCATAAAAGTCGCCCGCTTCAACAGTTAAATCAATTCCCTTTAATGCTTCAACACCTGAAGCATAGACCTTTTTTAATCCTTGGATCTCTAATGCATATGTCATTTCTGTACTCCTTCTTTTGTATCGTTCTTGTTCATCAACATCGTCAATTCATGTAAAACTTCTGCCATCACGTCTTTATGTACTGCATAATAATGCCAAGATTTTCGTTTTTCTACGCTCACAAAACCAACTTGTTCCAAAATCTTCATATGATGAGAAAGTGTGGGTTGTGTAAATTCAAAGTAAGGTAAAATATCGCACGCGCATTTGGCTTCTTCTTGTAACAAAGATAAGATTTTTCGGCGATGTGGATCGGCCAATGCCTTTAGTCTTAGTGAAAGCAATTCATTTTCCATGGTTTATCCTCCATATCGATAACAATCTATATCACTATAAAGAAGTTTAACTTTTTTTGCAAGAATCTTGTATGTTCGCAAAAAAACACGCGACTTCACTAACGAAATCGCGTGTTACTTGTTCGTTAAATCTTTTTTCTCATAGCGTATATATCCTAAAGAAAAAAAGAAAATCCCTACTCCAAATAAAACGACAGCATAAGTAATAGAAAGTGGAGTTGTCAATAATTTACTAGGTACAGTCCGATGAATAAATGCCCAATTTTCTAACCAAGAGAACGATTGACTCAATACTGAGAGAATGCCAAGTAAATAGATACCAAATACAATTCCTAAACTAACACCGATACTTTGACGACTCGAAGCTAACCAACTCGAAAGAAAAAAGCCCAATCCAATTAATAGCCATAATACCAATAACTCTTGTCCAAATAGACTACTGAGACGTTTGACGATCAGTTCGGTCTGATCTGAAGAGGATTTAAAAAATAACGTTGCTGCTATAGCATTTAAAAATGTTACTAACCAAAAAAGACCACTAGTGATTAGTATGAAACCTGCTTTTTTTAAAAAAATTGCTTTTCGGGTCAACGGGAGTGCATACAAGAATTCGATCGTTCCTTCCGTTTCTTCTTTGATCAATTCTTGAGTACTACTGAGCAATACAAAACAACAAGCAGCTAGAAATAAATATTGGAAATAATAAGCAAAAAAACCGAGCGAATTTGTAAAGCTTGCGATTCCACTTCCTTCGATATTAAATGTTTTGAGTAAAGTCGGCGACAAACTATCTACTTTTCCGTTGACTAATTGTGCAAAAGCAGCACTATGCATTTGTGGGTAAATCGCAGAAAATCCCCAAATGATCAGTGTAAAGAGAATGATCCAAATCACTAAACTTTTTGTCAGTTGTTTCCACTCAAGCTCAATCATGATTTTCCCTCCTCTTTATGTTCATATAATGTTAAAAACCGATCTTCGAGTTCTGGATCGGTAATCATAAAATGATCAATCCCTTCATCTTCGAGTACTGGAAAAAGTAATTGTCGCGTGCCACCATACCAAAGGCGAGCCGTTTGTTTTTCTTGTTTCAATACTGTTGCGCCAATTCTTTTAAATGCAGCCATCGGTAATGAAGGTCCAGTGACAGAAATGATCTGTCCGACTGTTTCTTGATTCATGTGCTCAATCGTTACAATCTTTCCTTCTTTTATAAATGCAGCCCGATCAGCTTGTCGTTGTACTTCAGTTAAATCATGGCTAGATAAAAAAATCGTCATTCCTTGCTGTTTTTGCCGTGTCAACTCTTCATAAAAACGGTGTTGCATCAACGGATCTAATCCATTTGTCGGTTCGTCCAAAATCAAAAGTTGTGGTTGTGTGAGCAATCCACACGCTAAAGCTAGTTTTTTCTTATTCCCTAAAGAAAGTTGATGCATTTTTTTCGTCGCATCCATAGCGAACAGCTCTATATAATAGGTGATTTTTTGATTTTGTTCTTGTTTTGTTAGATGTGCCGATTTTGCTACTACGCGCATTAGATCTAGACTCGTCAGATTCGGATAAAATCGAACATCACTGGATACATAACTCGTTTTCTCGCGAATGGCTTTAGCATTTCGCTGACTATCTAAACCAAAAATTTGGACATTTCCCTCGTCTGGTTTGATAAAATCGATCATCGTTTTAATAGTTGTCGATTTTCCAGCTCCATTTGGTCCAATAAAGCCAAATACTTCTCCTTTTTCTACATGAAATGAAACGTTTTTGATTGCGGGTTGATGGTGATAATATTTGGAAATTTCGTGTACTTCAATCACATCCATATGTATCACTCCTTTTTTATTTAGTATACAATAAACCTCCTTTCATCAAAAATAAAAGGAGGTTTATGGCTTATTCAAATGGAAGGATTTGACGTTGTGCATGTGAGTCAAATAATCGTTCGATCAAAGCTAAAACACGACGCACTTCTTTATGTTTAATAAGAAGTTCACCTTCTTTACAAATCACTTGGTAGACATTCTCATAAAACGTCGTTTCTGGTAGATTCGGAGTTGGAACTGGATAGTTCGTTGTGGCCTCTTCAGATGGTGGTGCCATCGTTTTTGTCAGTCCTGCCCCAGCTTGGATTGGTTTTAACTGATGGTGATCGATTGTTCCTGTTTGCAATACGAGTTCACCAGATAAATCCCAATCGTCAATTTCTAAAGTGCCATCATACCCTTTTACATACCAGCGAGGTAAATGGATAAAATTTGTAGTCCCCACTTCAACGAGAGCACGTGTACCATCCTCAAAATAAAGATACGCGATAAATCCATCATCGACTTCATTTCCTAATACAAAACTTAACTCTGCCATGACATGAGTGATTGGTGCATCGATCAAATAAAGCAATTGATCCAATAGATGTACGCCCCAATCTAAAAGCATCCCACCACCATGTTTTGCTTCATGACGCCAATCTCCTGGTATACCGTTCGCACCTTGAACTCGCGATTCGAACTGAAACACCTTTCCTAACTGATTCGTTTGATACGCTTGAGCCACTACTAAAAAATCCGGATCCCAACGGCGATTTTGATGGACGATAAACTCTTTTTGACATTCTTTTGCAACAGCCAAAACTTGGTCTAATTCTTGTGTGTTCATCATTACTGGTTTTTCACAAATTACATGTTTTCCTGATGTTAATGCTTGTATCGCAAGTTCTTTGTGACTATCATTCGGTGTTGCAATCAACACGATATCGATCATGGGATCTTCAAATAAGGCTTCTACAGTATCGTAGCTAAACAAGCCATTTTCTTGTGCTTTAATTCTTTTAGAGGAATCGCTATCGTAAATCCCTTTTATTTCGAATAATTCTTTAGGGACTAACGTGTTGAGATGATAACTTCCCATTCCGCCGTAGCCAATCAGTGCCAATCGTAATTTTTTTTGCATGACGTTCTCCTTTATGCCCACCATAGGTCAGTTGGTTGCTCTTGAATCATAATCGATTTTAAATTTGTTACTGCCCGATCAAATCCTTCAGAAATCGACATCAATGGATCTTCATGTTCGATACTTAGGACATAATCATACTCATATAAACGTAAGGCACTGATAATATTCGACCATTCTGTCATCGAATGTCCACAACCTACAGAACGAAACGTCCATGCACGTGTTTGGACTTGATCATAAGGTTGCATATCCGTTAGACCGTACATATTGATATTGTCTTGATCTAAATACGTATCTTTTGCATGAAAATGATGAATCGCCTGTTCTTTTCCTAAAATCTTGATGGCACCTACAGGATCTATTCCCTGCCACCAAAGATGAGAAGGATCTAAATTACAGCCAATATTTTTACCCGCTGCATCGCGTAATTTTAGCATCGTATACGGCGTATGCGCTAAAAAACCACCGTGAAGTTCGATCCCGATTTTAACTCCAGCTTGTTCACACTGCTCATTAATCATTTTCCAATAGGGAATCAATTTCTCTTCCCATTGATAGTGATAATTATCTCCATACTCCGTAGGCCATGGCAAGACTGGCCAATTGACACTGGTATCGGTTGCATTTCCACCTGAGATACCAGAAAATCCGTTCACGACTGGCACATTCATCAAACTAGCAAGCCGAATCGTTTTTTGTAACAACTCATCTGCGATTTTTGCTTCTTTAGGGTCAGGTGATAATGGATTATTATGCGCACTAAACGCGCTGATGGTTAAATTTTTATCTGCTAAACGATGAAGATATTCTGTTCTTTTTTGACTACTTGCTAGTAGTGCATCGATATCGCAATGGGCATTTCCTGGAAATCCACCAGTCCCAATTTCAACTGTTTGTAGTTCTCGTTTTGCGACTTCTTCAAGCATATCATCAAAACTTAGTTGGTTAAATAATGGCGTAAACACACCTAATTTCATTTAATTTTCCTCGCTTTCTATTCGCAATCGTTCAAGTGCTTGATAGTTTTTTTGTGCACTTTCTAAAGGAGCATATGATTGAAATGCTTCTTGCTCCACAATCAACCAGTCAATATTACGTTGGACTGCCCAATCTAGATAGTGTTTGATCGGCAAGATGCCAGAAGCAATTTCAGTACTTTCTATCGGCTCTTTTTGCATATCTTTTATGTGTAACCAGCCAATATTTTGTTGATAATGATCTAAGAAATCAAGGACGCTCTCCTTGGCGTAGGCTACCCAATACGTATCGACTTCTAATGCCAAAGTGGGCACTTCTTCTAATAAGAGATCAAATGCGTGTGGCACTACATCAAATTCATGCGCATGATTATGATAGCCTAGACGAAATGGCGTATTGACTAACTTTTCTTGGATCATCGCCATCCGTTTCGCATAGTCTTTCCACTCTTCAATGCTATGACCATCTAAATAAGGAACAATCAAGTTGTAATTGCCAATCGTTTCTTCAAACATAAGCACGTTTTCTAATTGCTCTTCTAGTTGTTCAATAGGATAATGCGTTCCTGAAACTTCTAAGCCTAATTCATCTAAGCACGCTTTGATTTGGGCTGCTGAATGACCAAAGTACCCGGCAAATTCAACACCTTGATAACCAAAGCGTTTTACATTTTTCAATGCAGTAAGGAGATCTTTTTCACACACTTCTTTAATACTCCACAACTGTAAACTAATTTTCATTCATCTACACCTCGAAGTTTTCCAAAGCGTGATGATGCCCATACGTTGGGTAGACACTATCTGTCGGAGCTGCCCAGTAAATCGCATTTTTAATGACCCGTTGGACTTGTGCATTGTAATAAGATGGATATGTCTCGTGACCTGGTTGGAAATAAAAAATCTTTCCGTTTCCTCGCGTATACGTACATCCACCACGAAATACTTCGCCGCCTTGATACCAATTAATAAAAATCAATTCATCTGGTGTAGGGATATCAAAATGTTCGCCATACATCTCTTCTTCCTCCAATTCGATCCATTCACCGATCCCTTTCGTAATCGGATGGCTCGGTGCGATATTCCAAATTCGACACCGTTCATTGGCTTCACGCCACTTTAAATCACAAGATGTTCCCATCAATTTTTTAAAGATTTTCGAAAAATGTCCCGAATGTAAAACGATCAATCCCATTCCTTGTAGAACACGAGTGTGCACACGATTGACGATCTCATCGTCCACCTCGTCATGCGCGATATGTCCCCACCAAATCAAGACATCGGTTTCATTTAAACGTGCTTCAGTCAGTCCGTGTTCGACTTCATCTAATGTAGCGGTGTGTACCATAAATTCTTCGTTTAAAAAAGACTTCAATTGCTCGTGGATTCCTTCAGGATAGACTTCTTTGACTTTTTCATCAGTTTTCTCATGTCGATACTCATTCCAAATCGTAACGTGGATCATGCGCTTACTCCTTTCATCATTACAGGTTCTCCCGTACGTGCCGATTCATAAATCGCTTCTAAAATTTCTGTGACGACTAAAGCTTCTTCTGGTTTTATAACTGGTTCGGTATCATTTAAAACCGCCTGAATAAACGAGCGTGCTTCTAATACTGCAGGGTCATTTCCTTCTCCTTCATAAAAATCAACTCCACCAGTTTCCAATTCGATTTGTTTTTCATAGAGCAGTCCATGGTCTTCTCCATTTATGGTCAAGCCATCGTTCATATCTGCTCCGCCTTTAGTGCCCATCAAAGTCGTTTTGGCTTCTTTTACATCTAAGCTATTTAATGCCCAACTCGCTTCTAGAAAGATCGTTGCACCATTTTCCATCACTACAAAACCAAAAGCAGAATCTTCAACAGTGAATTTTTCAGGATCCCAAGCTCCCCAGGCATTTGCAACATTTTCGGTTTTTGATAAATGATGGTACGTATTTCCGACAACATATTTTGGTCGATAATTGTTCATCATCCAAAGCGTCAAATCTAAGGCATGTGTCCCGATATCAATCAACGGTCCTCCACCTTGAGCCTCTTCATCTAAAAAGACTCCCCAAGTAGGGACTGCTCTTCTTCTAATTGCGTGCGCTTTTCCAACGTAGATATCACCTAATGCGCCATCTTGGCACACTTCGTGTAAGTATCGTGAATCCGTTCGAAATCGATTTTGGTAACCGATCGTTAGTTTTTTCCCACTTTTTTTCGCAGCATCGATCATCGCGCGTGCTTCTTGACTCGTTTTGGCCATTGGTTTTTCACACATTACATGTTTATTGGCTTCTAAACTTGCAATACTGATTTCTGCATGTGAGCTATTAGGCGTACATACGTGAATGATATCGATCGATGTATCCGTTATCATTTCTTTGTAATCCATATAGACGTTAGCTTCTGGCATTCCATATTGTTCTTTTGCTTTTACTGCACGCTCAATCTCAATATCGCAAAAGGCAATCAATTCGACTTCTGAAATTTGGCTCAATGCTGGTAAATGTTTTCCATTTGCGATTCCACCACACCCAATAATTCCTACTTTTACTGTCATTAAAAAAACCCTCCATTACATTTTGTATACTCTTATCCTACAAAATATAGTGAACGGTTTCTTCCTTTATTTAATGGGATTTATTCCCGAATATTGCTTTTTGAAATTTTAGTGGTGAGATACCGACTTGTTCTTTGAAGACATGATGGAACGTTTTCACACTATGAAACCCTGCACGTTCTGCTACTTCGATCATCGGGCATTTCTCATTAGCTAGAATGTATTTGGCTTGATTGATCCGGTACGCCGTTAAAAATTGAACAAAAGTTTGACCCGTATGTTTTTTAAAAAAACGAGCAAAATAATAAGGACTAAATCCAACGACATTGGCGACTTCATCTAATGTAATCGGCGTATCAAATTGAGTTTCGATATAAATAAAAACTTCATTTAAACGCTCTAATGCTTCTTGATTAACTGTAGCTTCAACAAAACTATCTTGATTCTTTTCATTGATTTTTGGAATCTCACGATAATACAAAACAGCAATCTTTAATAAAAGACTAGTAATCGCATATTCATATCCAATAGGGCACTGCATCATCTCTATGAATAATTGATCGAGTGTTGCACGCATTATTTCTTGTGTTTGACTTGGCCACATCACACTGTGAAAATGTGCTTGTTGAAATTGCTGTGGTAACTCATGCATCTCCAAATGTTGGATCATCCCATTACGAAATAAGCTCAAATCAAATTGGAAAACGCGGCGTTTACTGTGCGGAGAAGCTAAAAAATAGTGCGTTTCTCCACTAGCAAAGACAAAAATTTCTCCTTCGTGTACTTGAAATAGTTTTTGACGATAGCCAATCGTAACAGTCCCTTCAACTACATAAATAATTTCGATTTCTTTATGCCAATGAGGAGGAACAACGACTTCTCCTTCATTTTCAAATGTACGAAAAGGCAAGGACAACGGCCAGGTTGGGATTTCTAAAAACTCACTCATGTCGAGACTCCTTTACTTAAATTCTATTTTTAGTATACCATGTGAAAAGAAAACGGTTGCTATTTTTTCATTTCAAGTCATCTAGTCACATGATTCACACCATTTCAGGTATACTAACATCAGAACTTACTTTAATCGATAAAGGAGTATATCTATGAAAAAACTTTACCGAAAATGTACACGTTGTTCTTTTTCTGTCTATTTAGCCTTGGCTGTATATTCGTTTTTGATAGGAATGTTTTTGACCCTTTTAGATAGTAGTCAATGGCTTTATCAACTTCTAAATCCTACTTTACCGATGCTTTTTCATCATGCATGGTGTTTTCCTCTAGGTATGTTTTTACGTTATCTTTCACTTGTATTCTTGGCTTTTTCCTTAATTTTAGTGACGTTTATCAATAAAATCGAATAACAAATATTTTTTAATAAAAACTTGAGTCTTTGTCTTGCTTTAAAAGTGACAAAGTGTCACTTTAGCGGTATACTAAACAACGAATCAATCAATTACATTAAATTTGAGGTGAAAACTATGGAAAAAACAACGAAATCTTTTCCACATAAGTGGTGGGCATTAACGGTTTTAGCACTATCTGTTTCGTTAGTCGTCATTGATGGAACGATCGTCAATGTCTCTTTACCTGTGATCATGCGAGATCTAAATTTAGATTTTACAGACGCAGAATGGATCATTACTCTTTATTCTTTAATTTTTTCTGCACTTTTGATTACAATGGGTCGAATCGCTGACCACGTCGGACGTAAAAAAGTCTTAATTACGGGAATTATTATTTTTATTGCTGGTTCTATTTTAGCTAGTTTTTCAACAGATATTACGACGATGTTAATCGCGCGTGCTTTACAAGGAATTGGCGGTGCTGTTGTATTGCCAACAACTTTATCTGCAGTGAATTCTCTATTTTTCGGTAAAGATCGGATCTTAGCATTTGCGGTATGGGGATCTGTAATTTCCGGTATGGCTGCTTTAGGACCTTTACTAGGTGGATATTTTACAACGTATTTGAATTGGCATTGGATTTTTTATATCAACCTGCCAATTGGGATTTTCATTATTCTAGTAGCACTTAAAGTCTTACCTGAAACATATGGTGAGAAAATGACAAATGGTTTTGATATCCTAGGATTTCTTTTATCTACTGCTAGCTTGTTGCTATTAGTATTCGGAATCATCGAAGGCCGCAATTACGGCTGGTGGACTGTCAAAGGAGATCATCCAACATTTTTAGGATTATCGATCATTCCTTTCTTATTAGCAGCCGGTCTGATTTTGATGGCGATCTTCTTATTTTGGGAAAATCATCTTCGTAAACAACACAAGTCCGTTTTGTTAAATTTAAGTTTGTTCTCTTTCCAAAGCTTCTCGTTAGGAAATATTGTAGCGGGTGTTGTCGCTATCGGAGAATCTGGCTTATTGTTCTTACTTCCATTATTCTTACAAAATATTTTAAATCTTTCTCCAATGAAATCTGGTGGTATTCTAGCCGTGATGGGTGTAGGAGCGTTCTTTGCTGGAGGTTCAGCTTCCTTTATCGTACAAAAAACTTCCGCACGTTTTGTCGTTTCATTGGGATTATTACTTGAAACATTAGGCTTTGTAGGATTCTTTTTAACTGTTGATCCAGGAATCTCTTTATGGGTCATTATTTTATGGCTAGTCGTTTACGGATTTGGATTAGGATTGGCTTCAGCTCAGTTGACTTCGATCGTCTTGCAAGATGTGCCAACGACTCAATCTGGTCAAGCTTCTTCTGTTCAATCGACCATTCGTCAAATTGGTTCCGCTCTTGGCATCGCAATCATTGGTACGATTTTTGTTAGCTATCTACAACACGATGTCCCTTCTTCTTTAAATCAATATGAACTTGCACAACCCGTACAAACAATGGTTGAGAAATCCGTCATCGATAGTGCAGGCTCCTCTATTCCTGGACTACGTGAAGTTCCTGCTGAAAAATTGGCGATTACCCAAGAAACAAAAACAAACGTATTTGATAAGATCGATGCTACTTTTACAACGAGTGTTGCCAAAACAATTGGGATCTCTTCACTCATTATGTTATTAAGCTTCTTCTTAACATTTGGACTTGGGAAAAAGAAAAAAGAAAACTAAAGAACTGCTCTGATCAATAGATCAGAGCAGTTTAATTTTTTTCATTTAAATAGTGCATCGTTTTTGGAACCAAATAGCGTAAATGCCACCAAATCAATAGAAAAAAGCAACTCGGAAGGACTAAATCGATCCATAAGGTATATCTATTTTGAATCAAACGATTGACGATATACGTTGCATACCAACTACAATAGAGACTCAGCGAGATATCACGAAAATAATAAACTTTTCGTTGTACAGATTTTTTTAACTGGATATCGTATTTTAAAGCAAAGTTTTGAGGATCGATCATCAATGTAATCAATGTTCCAAAAATACCAAGTTTACCTGTACGATCCGCTGCTACGATAAAAAAAGAGAGAATCATCACAATTGGTACGTATTTTAGCCCTTCTTTACATACTCGCATATGATCTGTCCTTTCTCTTTACTCTTCCTTTAAGCCTACTAAAATCGAAGGGATTCAACCATTGATTAATCACGATCTACGCTATCAATTTTGTTATCTGAGTATAAACAATGTGCTATACTACATCTAAAAAGGTGGATTTCAAATGAAACTTCTCCCAATGACACAAGACATTTATCCTATTTATTTAAAACAAGCAATCAAAGATTTTGCTGAAGATAAAGTCCAAGCAAAAACATGGAACAAAGAAGAGGCACTTGCGCTTTCTAAAGCTAGCTTTCGCTCTTTATTACCGGAAGGATTAGCTACTAAAGGACATTATTTATTGACTATTGCATTAGCTGATCAAGCGATTGGCTATACTTGGATTTATTTTGAATCAGAAAACACAGAGGAAGCCTTTGTCTATGATTTTTTACTCGTTGAAGACTATCGTGGTAAAGGATACGGTCAAGAAGCCATGCAAGCAATCAAGGTGTTTTGTAGTCAGTTAGGGGCTACAAAACTTTCATTGCATGTATTTGGTCATAACCAGCGTGCTTTACATGTTTATGAAAAAGTAGGATTTCAAATTACCGATTATTCGTTAAGTGTTGATTTAGTTTAGGTAAACTTAAGGTTGGGCTTTTATACTAGCTGTATACCAACTAAAGGAGTGTTGTTTATGATCTCAACTCAATTTACTGTACCTGTTTCTCAATTAGAAAGTTACATTACAAAAAGGATTACACTAGATTACCAAGTGGTTCCTTTATCAAAAAAAGAAGAAGAATTTTTAGCGCTTTATCCAATTGAAACCAGTTATTAATTGTTGAATCAGTTAGAAAAGCGTATACTTAAGAAAAGGGTTTCTTAAGGAGTGAGCAGGATGTGGCAACTACTTGGAATTGGAATGTTAGTCGTTGTATTTATAGTTATTTTTAAAATGAATCGATCGCCCGTTTATCAAACTACGACCAATGATGTTTTAGTAAAGTTTCACTCAGAAGCAGCGAGTAGTACTTTTTTAAACAATAAAAAATTACAAATGCTAACAACATGGACACCTTACGATCAATCAACCTATCAAGGAACGGTAGCTCTATCGACAATACAACTACAAGAACTGATTTGTAAGGAGTGTCATTTAAGCCAAGACCAACTCACAGTGACACGTCCTTATGATGCCAATATGAGTACACGCTGGATTCGCTTTTAAAAGACCTGACAGAAATTTTCTGTCAGGTCTTTTTACTCGCACTACTTTCATTTGTTTTCTTTATAAAAAAACTATTCCATCATAATCGCCTATATTTTAAGCGCTACAAAGCAAAAACTTCTTAACAAGAAAAGATATCACCTATTTTTAGATACTATCTATATCTAAAAAACTCATCTTAATATTTACTCATTGTTTTCTTAAAATCTACTTGTTAGAATAGATAAGACTACGAAAAAGGACGTGAAGAATTTGCCATTAGGGATTATGATCAATTCAGCCGCAATTTTTATTGGCGGTATTTTAGGTGCATTTTTTGGCCAACAGGTTTCAGAAAAATTCAAACTTGAACTTACTATGATTTTTGGTGTTTGTTCAATGGCGATGGGAATCTATGCTATCGGACCAATGAAATACATGCCCGCTGTTATTTTCGCTGTAGTGATTGGAACTGCACTTGGCTTAGCCATTCATCTTGGAGATAAAATCAATCGCGGAGCCGCCTGGATGCAAAAACCAATCAGTAAATACATGAAAAATGATAAACTAGCTTTAGATCAGGATGATTTCATTCAAAACCTAGTGACGATTATTGTATTATTTTGTGCAAGCGGTACAGGGATTTATGGCAGTTTAGATTCTGGAATGTCTGGTGATCACTCGGTGTTGATTGCCAAATCGGTTTTAGACTTTTTTACGGCAGCGATTTTTGCTAGTCAATTAGGGATCGTCGTTTCTTTTATTATCATTCCGCAATTTATTATCTTTTTTATCTTATTCGTGTTAGCACAATTTATTTTTCCGTTGACGACGCCGGATATGATTTTAGATTTTAAAGCCTGCGGGGGCGTGTTAATGATTGCGACAGGCTTTCGGATTATTAAAGTCAAAATGTTCCCTACTGCCGATATGATTCCAGCAATGGTTTTAATTTTTCCTATCAGTTGGATCTGGGCAAATTGGATTTTACCGTTTTTATAGTACAAATAAACGCAGCGGTTAACAAACCGCTGCGTTTATTTGTACTACCACTCTTTACGAGATTTAATTGCATAAACAATACCACTGACAATTGCGACAATGACGATCGCAAGTCCTACATAGATCATCGATTGTTTGTAACGTCCACCAGTATCAGGTAACACACCATTTGGTTTGAACGTATTGATGATTGTTGTCCCATCGATTGCCGTTGTATAATTGTCTACCGGTTCTTCTTCAATGGTGTACGTATAGACTTTTCCATCTGCATCGTTTACTGGAAGATTCGTAAATGCATACGTCCATTTGCCGTTACTTCCTGCTTGGATCACTTGTTTTTCAAGTCGTTTTCCATCGCGAACTAACCAAATCGTAATTTCTTTTGGTCGCATTCCCGCTTGATCATCGCTGTCAATCCACTGTTTTTCACCTTTAATTTCAGTTAATTTCAATGTATTCGTAATCGTTGTGCCGTCGATCGTTGTTGTATAATAAGGAACTTTTTGTTCATTTACAGTATAGACATAATCTTTCCCATTTTGATCTTGTTTTAGCAAGTTATCAAAGGTATACGACCAGTTGCCGTTACTATCTGGTTTGATGACTTGTTCTTGAATTTTCGTACCGTTTTGTAATAATTCCACTACGATTTGTGTTGGACGTAAATTAGCGGCATTATTTTGATCATCCCACTTTTTTTCACCTTTGATCGCAGTCAGCAATAGATTATTCGTGATCGTTGTGCCATCAAGTACAGCTTCATATCCTGGAACTGGATCTTCTTTTACAGTATAGGTGTAGTTTTTTCCACTTTTATTTTGTAAAGGAAGATTTGAGAAATGATAAGCCCAATTTGTTTGTGCACTGACTTCCTGATGAGCAAATTCTTTATTATTTTGATACAAACGAACGGTAATTTTTTCCGGACGAAGTTGATAGTGGTTATTTAAATCATTCCATTTTTTCTCACCAGCTACATCTGTTAATCTTAGCTTATTGACAAAGTTGACACCATTCGCATCATTTTTTGTAGATGTACTGTAACCACCTACTTGAACTTCACTTACTCTGTATTTGTATTCATCGCCATTTTCGTCATATTTAGGCAAATCGTTAAAGGCATAACTCCAATTTCCCGATTCATCTGGTTTCACTGTTTGACGAGCGATTTCCTTATTGTTTTGATACAACACAAAGGTCAAATGATCTGGACGCGTATTGTACTGATTATCTAGGTCATCCCAAATCTTATGTCCCGTTTTATTGACTTTTTCGGTATTGACATAAGTGTTAGTGATATCGTTGCCTACGATCGTTGGCGTATAATTTGCGACTGGTTCCTCGGTAATCGTATACGTAGGACCTAATGGCAAATGATCAAATTGGTATTTCCAGTTGGTTTCTTTACTGACTTCTTGTTGTTTGTAGACTTGACCATCTTTTAATAAGTTGATCGTAATTTTATCTGGTCGAGTATTAAATTTGTTGTTGTAATCTTGCCATTTTTTCTCGCCTTCGACTTGTGTTTCTTTGACTTCGACTTTGAAAGGTATCGATAGATCGACTTTTTCTACTTGCCAAGTTAAAAGAGCCTGATAGTTTGCTGCTGGCCAAGTTGGACTTTTTACCGGTACATAAAAATAAGCCTTTTTCAAACGTAAATAACTAAGATTTAAATTAGGAATACTCTCAATAGAAGCTCCATCTTTTAGTTTCACATAATATTTTTTATTTTTTAAAATATAATTGATTGTTTTCCCATTATTTTTATCTGCAGAACTTGCCATATTGGTTAACTCAGTATTTGTTGCAGCATCAATAAGTGTATAAGGCATATTCGTTAAATCCGCACGAACGGGATAATCATATCCAGTCAATTCAAAGGTACCACTAGTTCGTGTAGTTGAATCAATAACCAATGGATTTTGCGTATTGACTGCATTCCCATTTTGATCAATAATTTGAACATTCAACGCAAATGCACTAGTCTGCGTGGCCTTATTTGCAGTATTTTTAGAAAAATCGAATACTTTATTGCTAAATGTTGTATTTGTATAATATTTTCCTGGTGTAATACCATCTGTAAAATACCAAGCTATATTTTGTGCAGTTGCATATCGAAAGGCTTCCAAGTCAGCATATTTTTCGAATTTTGAATTCTTTTTTTTATAATCAGAAAAAGATTGGTTAATAACATCATTTGGAGTAACTCCATTAAATACAGTATTCCGATAATAATCCATCAACACATCACTATCTTCACTAATCGCAAACCAAGACGCTACAATTTGGTCTAGATTTTTATATAAATTATTCCCCTTACCCGTTGATGAAGGATTACCATTGGAACCATCGTTACGATTCCTAAACTTTTCAGCTCCTTCATAAAGATAGTATTGGTCATAAGTTACCAAATCATCTGGATCAGGTGGAATTAGATACCTGTTTCCACAAATTGCCCAATCAAGTAATTGTTTATTTTTAGTTTGTGTATATACTGTAAAGTCATACTTAGGCTCACCATCTCCACCATAAACCTGACCCAAAGGTTGTACTGCCGCATGAACCGGAGTTGAAGAAAGTACAAGATAGATTATTCCACTTAATAGCGCTATCATATATTTTCCGATCTTTTTGACTCCCATTGTCGTTCCTCCTTAACTTTTATCCCCTACAACGTATCTAGTTATATTTTCTTTAGTATACAGAGAATAAAATAACTTAACACGAACAAGTTATAAATATGAGCGAACAATTTTGTAAGCTATTTTGTGCTAATTTTCTAAATTAAAGTCCGATGTGCTAAAAAATAAAAAAAAACAAAAAATACTATACTTCTTAGAATAGACCTATTATTCATCATTTTAAAAACAACAAATTTGAGCAAAAAAATAATTCCATTCATTTTATTTAATGAATGAAACAGTAAAAACTATTCTAATATAGTCTCAATTAAAAATAACATTAGATATTATTTTTGATAAAATGTAACGCAACTTTTATAGGTTATAAATAAAAAAAGCCGCCTAAGCGACTTTTTATGGATAATTCACATAAATAATAACAAGACCGATAACAAAAACAATCAATCCAATCACCGTAAAAGGAACAGCCATTCCGTTCCACGCTTTTTTATTGGTAAAGGCCCGCCAACGGTAACTGATTCCTGCCGCTGCTAAAAAGAATAACCCAATAAAAAAGATAATCACACCAGTTGTTAACATCGTTTTTCACCCCTTGCTAATAGTATAAAAAAATTTTTACAATTTTACCAATCTAAACCTAACTATCCTAATAAAACAGATTCTTCAGGATACTTTATTTTCACTTCTTGCTGATAAATTTTACGAGATAACGAATATAGAATCGTCAAAATCCCGACACGTCCAATAAACATTAAACTAATGATCACCAATTTTCCAACCAAACTTAGACTAGAGGTTGCGCCCATTGTCAATCCAACTGTTCCAAATGCTGAGACCACTTCAAATCCTAACACAACCAGTGTTTCATTAGACGTTGTCTCTGTAATCGTTAAAATAAATAAGCTGATTGTACAAATGGCTAGAGCTAAGAAAAATAACGTCATTGCCTTTGCCACCGCAACTTCTCGGATGGTACGTCCAGAAATTTCGGTACGTGTTCGTCCTTTGAACAAGGAACGAACTTTTGCGATCAATACGGCTAAGGTCGTTGTTTTTAGTCCTCCAGCCGTCGAACCTGACGTTCCACCGATAAACATCAACATCATCGTAAGCATCAATCCAGCTTGTGGCATATTGGCATAGTCTAACGTAAAAAAGCCAGCTGTTCTAGGCGTTACACTCAAGAAAAAACTATCCAATAAACTCTTTCCAAGAGATGTTTTGGGCATGATCAAATAAAATAAACCCCATCCGACAAGCAGTAAGATCCCCGTCATTTTTAGTGCCAAACGACTATGTAAACTCAATTTTTTATGTCTGATTTGTAAAAGATCTGTCCATACTAGAAATCCAAGCCCCCCTGAAATGATCAAGAAACTGATGGTCAAAATAATAATAGGATCTCCTTTAAAAGCCACCATACTTGTCCCAAATAAATCAAATCCTGCATTACAAAAACTAGAGATAGCATGGAATACGCTATACCAAATACCTGTTGCAACTCCATACTTTGGAATAAAACGAATCGCTAATAGTCCGATCCCGACTAATTGAATACTACCTGCGATCTTTAAAATCGCTAAAGCCAACTTTACTTCTCCAGAACGGCTTTCCATATTCATCGATTCACGTAATACTAGACGTGTGCTTAAATGAATTCGTTTTTTCCCAACAAAATAAATAAAAATTGGAATCGACATGAATCCTAATCCGCCTATTTCAATCAACATCAAGATCACGCTTTGACCAAATAAACTAAATTGTTGATCAATTAAAAGTGGTGACAGACCGGTAACACAAATTGCGGATGTGGCAATAAATAAAGCATCGATCCATTGTGGACTATCTTGTTGATTACTAATAGGCAACATCAGCAAACCCGTTCCAAGTAAGATCAGACCAATAAATGTCCCAGTAATGATCTCTGCCGGCGAAAAATGAAAGGGACGACGTTTTTTGCGTAACGAGTGCACGAGCATACTCCTTTGTCATTTAGAATACTCTTACTATACCAAACTCACGAGATGAAAAAAAGAAGAAACAAGTTTCCTTGTTTCTTCTTAAGTTATTTTACCAAATCTTGATCCCAAAAACTTCTTTGATTCCTGATAAGACAAAGGTTGGTAATGCTGGGATAAAAATCACCATCATATAAATTGGTAATGTCAATGGTGCTGTTCCCATGACTGTATTAAAGAATGGAATGATCGTCACTAAGAACGAAGAAATCGCTGCAAATCCAACTGCCAATAACAATCGAGGATTTCCAAATGGATTTCGTCTAAACAACGTTTTTGAACTTCTTGCATCAAATACATGCCACAATTGACCGTAAACTAAAGTTAAAAAGGCAACCGTTTGTGCTTCATTAGATGACATTCCAGCTTTTGCTGCAAGATAAAAAGCTGCAAATACAACTAATCCCATTACAGTACCGCGAATCAAGACACGTGACCACGTATAATTGGCTAAAACAGATTCTTTAGGATCACGTGGTTGTTCTTTCATAATATCAGACTCTGCAACATCATATCCTAGAGAAAATGAAGGGACTGCATCACTGACCATATTGACCCATAGCACCATTAATGCAGTTAATACCGGCGTTGATCCCGGAACATTGCCAATCGTGTGCGTAAAGAAGAACAATCCAATAAGTAAAGACAAGACCTCGGCTACGTTTGTCGTTAACTCATGACGCATAAAGTTTTTGATATTGCCATAGATCGTTCGTCCACTTTGAACCGATTTTTCGATCGTCGTAAATTTATCATCAAGTAAGATCAAATCAGCTGAATCTTTGGTGACCTCAGTTCCGGCAATCCCCATCGCGATTCCGATATCTGCTACACGTAAAGCGGGTGCGTCATTTACACCATCACCTGTCATCGCTACAACTTCTCCATGTGCTTGTAATTGTTTCACGATTCGTTGTTTATGCTCAGGAGATACACGTGCATAGACGTTCGTCGTTTTAACTTTTTCAAATAATTCATCGTCTGTCATCTCTTCAAGTTCGACACCTTTGATAACAGGTGCTTGTTTATCGTTGACGATCCCTAATTCATAAGCGATCGCACGTGCTGTTTTTTCATGATCCCCTGTGATCATCACGACTTCAACATTTGCTTCATGAAGGACTTTGATCGATTCTTTGACTTCTTCGCGTGCAGGATCGATAATTCCAGCTACGCCCGTTAAAATCAATTCTTGCTCTAATTCCTCAACGCTTGCCTCCATTGCTTGTTCTTTGGTCAATGGACGATACGCCACTGCCAAAGTACGCAATGCTTTCTCAGCATACTCTTCAACGGTTTGATTGAATTGTTGTTTGGCATGATCACGAGTATCGATCTTATCTGCAACTAAGACGCCTTGGCTTTGATTTAGGACTACATCAGGAGCGCCTTTCGTATACAACATGTAGCCATCTTGGTTTTGAATAACCACACTCATCATTTTACGATCACTTGTAAATGGTAACGTACGTATGATCGTTTCGTTTTCTAATAAATCATTTTTTCGAACGTTAGCTTTTTGACCTAATACAGTTAAGGCAACTTCAGTAGGATTACCAAAAGGCTTATAGTCGCCATCGACTTCTTTAACGGTCGCTTCGTTACATAAAACTGCACCATATAAAAACGGTTGCGCATTAGTTTTTTGATCAGATAATACTTTGATCGATCCTTTTGGTGCATACCCTAGACCCGTTACGTCATAAGAAGTTCCATTAGCAGTAAATTTTACTACTGTCATTTCATTTTTCGTTAAGGTTCCGGTTTTATCAGAACAAATATAAGACGTTCCACCTAGTGTTTCCACACTGGTTAACGATTTGATCAAGCCTTTGTTTTTCGCCATTTTCGCAGCACCGATCGTCAACACGATCGACAACACTGCGGGTAATGCATCGGGAATCGAGGCTACAGCTAAGGCAATCGAAGTCGACAAAACAGATGTAATCGAGTCGATACTAAATTCTCCAGCACGAATGATTCCTACGATAAACGTTAACACTACGATACCACCAGAAATCAACATCAGTGTTTTTGTTAATTGACTAACGGTGTTTTGTAACGGTGATTTTTTTGAGCCAACTGATTGAATCAATTGTGCGATGTTCCCTAATTCCGTATCTTTTCCAACACCGACAACCACACCGATCCCTTGACCATTGGAAACGGTTGAACCAGAAAATCCCATATTGATCCGATCACCAACTTCAACGGTTTCTGTAATGACTTCTGTTGTTTTTTGGATTGCATCGGCTTCACCAGTCAAATGTGATTCGATGACTTGTAATTCATTGGCTTCAATCCAACGAACATCTGCTTCCACAAAATCGCCAACTTGTGCTCGAACAATATCGCCTACCACGAGTTCTGTTGCCACGATTTTTTGCCACTGCCCATCTCGCAGTACGGTCGTTTGTCGATTATTCATTTCTTTTAGTGCATTTAAACTTTTACGCGCACTGATCTCTTGCCAAAATCCTAAACAAGCATTGATCAAAATCAAAATCAAGATTGCAATCGCTTCATAGAGCGCTTCAACGCCATGTTTTGGATCATTTTGAATTTGAAAGGCATAATAAGAGCTTAAAAATGAGAGCACAACCGCCCCAAGTAATACAATGACGATCGGTTCTTTAAAATTTTTCAAAAAGACCTTCCAATAGGGATCTTCTGCTTCTTCCGGTAATTTATTTTCTCCGTATACTTCTCGTTGGTTGATTACTTGCTTTGGTGATAATCCAGTGTTTGGATCTACTGAGAATTCCTCTAAAATCAGTTCTTTTTCTTTTTTATAATGCAGCATATCTGTCCTCATCCTTTCGTATTTGAACACAAAAAAAGAGCGCGCAACAAGACTGTTCCCTCACCCTTGGGAACTATGTCTTGAAGCTTACGCTCAACCTTTTGTCTTTATTAAGTTAATATTATCTTATCACAAAAAATAACATATTTCAAGATACTTGCTTATCGAATGAATAAGACTATAACATACACTCGATTAACTCCTTTATTTCAGCTGATCTTTTTTAGCTTTATTATCGAAGATTATAGATCGTTTCTACTATAATATAGTCTCTTTACAAAAGAAGAAATTTACACATCAATAGGCTTAACTAACAAATTAAATAACTAAATTTTATTTTATTTCACGAATGGATAATCGGCTACTTCCATTGCCTAATTTTTTGATGATCAATTGTTGTCCGATTCGTTCCTTCATTTCTTCCACATGACTGATGACACCAACCATCCGATTTTCACCAATTTTTTCTAAAGCCTCCATCGCTTGCTCTAATGTATCCTTATCTAGTGAACCAAATCCTTCGTCGATAAACAATGCATCGATCATCGCACCATTGGTTGTATTTTGGACGACATCAGATAGTGATAATGCAATCGATAAGGCTGCTATAAAGGTTTCGCCGCCAGATAAGGTTTTAGTCGAACGAATCGTTCCCGTTGCAAAATCAAATACATCGATATCTAATCCTGTATCTCGACGTCCATTTTCTTGTGAGGTATTCAGTAAAAACTCATAGCGCCCTTTGGTCAACTGACGAATATAGCGTTGATTTGCATAGTCTAACACTTGCATCAAATATTCTTGAATGACATAAGTCTCTAACTTTAGTTTGTTTCCTTTCACACCCTTGATGACTTGATACAATTCACTCAACTCATTAAATTGTTGTCCTTTGATCCCCTGTTTTTCTAGGATTGCTTCGATGGATTGTGTCAGTTCATTCATTTGCTCAACTGTGTATACCAACTTTGTCACATGAGCGGCTTGTGTTTGCTGTAGGGCATACTTTTCGTCTTTTTCTCTTTCTTTTTCGATAAGATTTGGTTTTGTTTGATCTACTAAGCGTGTCTTTAAACGCTCGATCTCAGAGGATAAATACCGCGATTTTTCCTCATATGCATGAATAAATTTAGTCCAACTTTCATGCGCTAACCCTTCTTCAAACAGTACCGAAAGTTCCTCTTGTGTAAACGAAAGTTGATGCTCAAGCGTATAGCTTTCGATACGACTTTCCACTTCTGCTAATTCGTTTTGTTGCATTTGTTCTTGCTCGATGAAGCTATTTAACATCAACTCATGACTCATTTTTTCCTCTGATAGGGTGTGATGCGTTTCTTCTAATTCTGCGATTGTTGTTTCAAGAGCGAGAACCTCTTGTTGACCCTCGATTGTTTGCACTTCATAATCTTGTGTGGTATCAAGATCAGTTGCTTGTTTATACAATTCTTCGATTCGTGTCTTAATACTCTGACAAATCGCACGGCCTGTTGCATCGTCTTGTTGGATGTTTATTTGCTTACGTGTTAGAGTATCAACTTCATTTGTAAGTGTTGCAAGCTGTTCTGCCACGTTTCTTTCTTTTTCTTGAACTTCAGCAAGGTGTTGCTCTTTCTTTGTCACTTCTTGAGCTAGTTCTTCTAGTTGCTCTGTTTTTACTGAACATTGCGTTGCAACCTGTTGATAAAGAGTGTGCTGTTCAAGCTCATATTCTTTGTATCTTGAGGTATGAACTTCACGTTGTTTTGTAGTATATTCATTTTGCTGGTTCAATTGGGTCAACTCAACGATACAGTCTTGTAACTGTCTACGAATTTCGTCGACTGCAGTCATTTTATCTAGCAATTTTTTTTCATCTGCTTGTACTTCATGAATGTGATGAACTGTTTCACCACAAACCATACAGACTTCTCCTAGCGTCAATTCAGTTTGAAGTTGCGCAATCATAAGCGCACGCCGATCAGACTCTAATTCCTGAAGTATTGCATCATACTCTTGTTTTTTATGTTCTAATTCTTCAATTTTTTGACGATCGTGTTGGAGTTGTTGTGTACATACATTTATTTGTTCTTCTTCATTTTGTAGTTCTTTGGCTAAAGCCACAAGCCTAGTATAGCTTTGCGTGATCATGGCTAATTGGTTAGTCAATTCTTCCTGATTAGGCAACTTGGCTTGTTGAAGCATAAGTTCTTGTTTAGATGTTTCAAGTTGTTCGAGTTGATCAGTGAGTGTAGTTTGTTCTTGAGTTAGTCTGTCACAGAGTTCATGTTGTACCTCTAATTTTGTGGTCTCCGCTTTGATTTGAGCTGCAAGTTGACTATATTCAGTAAAATGAGAAACTTTTTCTTGCTGTTTTTTTAATGATGCTTTTAACGTAGAAAGCTGATCAAACCGTGATGAAAATTCAGTCCATTTTATCTGAATTTGATCGACTACACCTTGCTGATGTAGTCGTTTTTTTGTGCTTTCTTTTAGTTTTACTTGTAATATCTCTCGTTCTTTTTGCCAAGCGTCTAATGGCTGAATCAAGCGATATCTCGCTAATTTTTCACTTAGTTGCGTATAGTAGTCGTGTTGTCCAACGATCTCTTTCTCATATTGCGATGTCACATGTGCTAAATTTTCAAAATCGTTTTCGAGAATCACTACTTTTTGATACTCTTTGTCTGCTAGTTTATATGTAGACTCAGCAGTTTTTAATTCTGCCTTTGCTTGTTGGATTTTTTCCTCATATTCACCAATCGTTGTTTTGATTATCGTGATCTTATCTGCAGTTGGTGTATGCGACAATGTATTTTGAAGTTCTTCTGGCCAACTTGGACTGTCATAGCGTTCGTCTAAACGTTGTTGCAAACTTTCTGCTGCGTGTTTTTCTTCTTTATAGCGTGCTTCTAATTGTTTCGTAAACTCCGCAAATAATTGTGTGCCAAAAATCGTTTTTAAAATTGGTAATTTTTCTTCTGTTTTTGAGTGTAAAAAACGTTGGACATCATTTTGTGGCAACAACATGATCTGCTTGAACTGAGCCGCATTGAGCTGCAATAATTCATCGATTGCCTGAGCAACGTCTACTGGTTTTCCTGCGATAAATTCAAGCTCTGTTCCGTCGATTTGATCGACAATCGTCAGTTTTGCTGTTGGTTTATGCTCAGTCACACCTTTTCCTCTAGCCGATTTTCGCATTTGCTTGATCGTACGTTCGATTTTATATAACGTATCATGATGTCGAAAATATAAGGTCACTTGCGTAAGCTCATCTTCAAGTGTCGCAAAAGTAGAGCGCATTTCTTCTACTTTACGTTCATTTGTTGTTTGGTAAAATAGCGCAACGGTCATGGCATCAAATAATGTACTTTTTCCAGCTCCTGTATCTCCGCTGATCAAAAACAACGGTGAAGTTTCAAGCGATTCGAAATTTAATGTCAAATGTTGATAGGGACCAAAATTGACCATTTCTAATTGTACAGGTTTCATCTTATTTCTCCTTTAATACCTCATTTACAACCTCTTCGATAACTGTTCGTTGATAATCAGATGGTACTTGTTTCGTGATCGTTTCATAAAACATTTGGATCGTTTGTTCTGGTGCTCTTTCTTTTAGCCCAATCGTCGGATCTTCTTTACGCTCGTTTTTCACTCGTTCTTCAAATGTTAATTCGATGACCGTACCATAAATCTCTTCTAGACGCGATCGAATATTGATACCTGCAAGTTGTCTGCGATCGTATGCGAGTAACTTGATACTAAACCATGCTTCACCACAAGGATACTGCGCATAAAACTCACGGTCGCACAATTGTTCAAAAGTTGCTTCTAAAGTGATGATCGGACGTTTTACATCAAGTTCGTGATAGTTTTTTTTGATCCCCTCTTGAGTCACATCTACGATATAGACCCCTTTACGATCTTCTTTTTTTGCTTCTTGACTATCAAAATGAACTGGACTTCCACTGTAGACAATCGTTTTACTCGGGCTCGCAAAATGCGTATGGATATGGCCGAGTGCGACATAGGAAAAATCATGGAATAGATCACTCGTTAATGAAGCCAATCCACCTACTGTTGAACTTGTTTCAGATGTCCGCCAATTGGTTAAGGCATGCTCTGTTTGTTCTTTTTTTGTTACTGCAAAATGCGTGACCAGTACTTGACGTTTTGTTGGATCAAAGGTTTGACGCATTTCTTCAATAATCCGAGTGATTCCTTGTGCTAATGTTCGGTATTCTTTGACTTGTTCTATTGTCTCTTGCAACACATGCTGACAAAAGATTCGTATCTCACTTGGATCTACAAACGGTAACAAATACAATTGTACCTCTTTTGTTTCAATCGGCTGAATACTTTGAAGAAGTGTCGTATGTAAAAATAATTGATGGCTTGGATAAAAAGCTTGCCCAAATCCAAGTCGTTTGGCACTATCATGATTGCCGCTGATGGCATAGACTGGAATCTGTTCGTCTACGACTAAATGCTCAAGCATCTCATTTAATTCTTCAACAGCAGATAGAGGTGGGATCGATCGATCGTATAAATCTCCTGCGATCACAATGCCATCGACTGCTTCTGCTTTAGCAAGTGCGACGATCTGTTCATATGCATAGCGTTGTTCTTCTTTTAAACTAAATCCATTCAACGTGCGACCGATGTGCCAGTCTGCGGTATGTAAAAATTTCATAAATGTCTCCTTTTATCTGTACTAAGAATATTATACCGAACTCAATCCACAAAAAAAGAACAACTCTGATGCGAGTCATTCTTTTTTTCATTCCCTATAGCTACTTATTTTGTAAAATCGATGCGTTTTGCTACCCAGTAGATGATCACACCACCTACTGCCATCGAAGCCAATTCACCTACTCCAATAACCAACCAGTTTAAAAAGAATGGTGCTCCGGTAACAAGTGTCAGCTGTCCTGCAATCGTAAACATTGAAAAGGCAAATACACAGGCTGTTACGATCATTTGGATTTTTCTAGAAGTGATTTGGCGCGTGATATAATAATTAATCCACAATACGATCAATGTACTTACACTTCCTACTACAACATCAAGCATGCCTAGAGGAGACAATAAATTAGCGATCAAAACACCTAATGTTACTGCCCAAATATATTTTTTATTGTATAACGACAAATAATTGAACATCTCCGATAAACGAATTTGTATCGCACCAAAGCTGATTACGGCTAAAACGATTGTGATCGCAACATATAATCCCGTCACAATCCCTAATTTCGCCAATTCATTTGTAGACATGTTCGCTGTTGTTTCGTGTTTATTTTCCATATGTAGTTCTCCTTTACAAGTGTTTCACTTGCTGATTACCTATAACCAAAGGACGGGAATGTGTTCCAACTGAAGTGTTATAGGGCGTTTACCGCTAGTTGCTATCATACAGGAAAATTATTTTAATGTCCAACCACCATCGATGGGTACGATGGCTCCTTGAAGATAATTAGAATCAGAACTAGCCAAAAATAAGGTTAACGCTGCGACCTCTTCAGGTTCTGCCCAACGCTGAACTGGGGTTTCTTTTGCGACCCATTGTGCCAGTTCACCATCTCCTTGAAAATCAGCCGCATTCATCGGTGTTTTGATGGCACCTGGTGCAATGGCTTTAACCGATATCCCTTGAGCGGCATAATCGAGTGCCAGTTGTTTGGTAAATCCGACAATCGCATGTTTGAATGTGGTGTAGGCGATACCGCCGCCACCCGCAACTAATCCAGCAATCGAAGCCATATTGAGAATGACACCTGCTTTTTTTTCAAGCATCTGAGGCAATACGGTTTTCGTCAGACGAAAATAACTCAAGACATTCGTCTCATAAATCGTTTGCCACAATGTTTCATCTGTTTCAAGTAAGGGTTTATACGCATCTAAAACACCAGCAGTATTCACTAAAATATCAATCGTTCCAAATGTTGCTTCACATAATCTAACGGCTTCTTCTAGGACTTCGTTTTGCGTGATATCTCCTTGAAAATAGCTTAAGTTAGACTGTGGATCTATGACTAAAGATTGACGGTCGATGCCAAAAACCCGCGCACCTTGAGCTAAAAAAGCGTCCATTTGTGCCTTCCCAATACCTGAAGCTACACCTGTGATCAATACCACTTTTTGATTCAGTGAAGGATATTGGTTCATTCGACGATAGCCCAATCATCGGCTAAAATATCACATACAGTCGGTGCAAAACTTGAAAATCCTTCATCACTTGTTTTGATCAAAAAATAAGGGGTGACGGGACAGTGATCAAATACATCATCGCTGACTAGCGTGACATAAAGTTCAAATCCACTCCAACCTTTACGAATGATTTTAGCACCTTTTTTTACTTCTGGTAAAATCTCTTCAAATGTCATCTGAATTCCTCCTTCTTTTTCACAACTGCATTAGTATAGCATATTCTATTTTATGTATAAAAAAAAGAATACAATTGTATTCTTTTTAAAGTGTTTCTTTAATGAATCCTTTTGCGTTTGCTAATTTTTCTTTGGCTTCTTCTTTTGAAGTATCTGTCAAAATCATAACAATTGCTAATTTAACTTCTTGATCAGCTTGTTCAAAATAGTCGCTAGCTACTTCATAAGATACATCGGTGGCTTGCATGATAATTCGTTTTGAACGTTCGACTAATTTTTCATTAGTCGGTTGGACATCGACCATTAAATTTCCAAATACTTTACCGATACCGATCATACTGATCGTTGAAATCATATTTAGAATCATTTTTTGCGCACTACCTGATTTTAAACGCGTTGAACCCGTTAGAAATTCTGGTCCAGCGTCGACTTCGATGGGATACATCGCATGTTGACTGATTTCAGCATCTTGATTGCATGACAAACTCGCTGTAGTCGCACCAATTTCTTGTGCGTAATCTAAACCACCGATCACGTAAGGTGTACGCCCACTGGCAGCAATACCTAATACAACATCTTTTTCTGATAAATTTAATTCAGCTAAATCTTTTGCTCCAAGATTTGTCGAATCCTCTGCTCCTTCGACTGCAACGGTCATCGCTTGCTGTCCACCGGCAATCAATCCAATGACCATATCAGCAGAAACACCAAACGTTGGCACACACTCTGCTGCATCCAAGACACCTAAACGACCACTCGTACCTGCTCCCATATAAATTAAACGACCACCTTGTTGAAAAGCAACGATTACTGCCTGAATCACACGCTCGATTTGTGGCAAAATAAGCGCAATCGCTTCTGGGACTTGATGATCTTCTTGATTCATGATCGCCAGTGCTTCATGAATACTCATTTCATCCAAATGTGTTGTTCGCTCATTTCGTCTTTCTGTCGTCAATCGGTCTAAATTGATTTGAGTCATCTCAATCTTCCTTCCTTTATTGTTGTTTCTTATAATCTATAATTTTTATATTTTTTTGAAATTTCATTTCTAATGCTAGTATACCGTTTAAGAAATAAAATTTCAACATTTATTAACTTTATTTTTAATAATGTTTCATAGAAAATAAAAAAACATCATCGACTATCTCTTTATCAGATACTCGATGATGTTTGGTTAACTCCAGAAACGATCCAACTCATTAATTAAAGAAGGATAGGCATAGAGTTGATGACGCCGTTCTTCTTTTGTCCAATTCGCATGTAGACTTTGGGTAATATAATTGATCAATAAATCGGCTTCTTGAGCAAGGGCCGTTGCCCCCACGATATGATTATCACTTTTTCGTTTGATAATTTTTAAGCGTGCACCTTCTTCAGCAACCTTTCGACTATCGATCCAATCATCCATGTTCAGTTCTTTGATGTCATAGTGTTCTGGATCGTCTTGTGCCTCGTGAATGAGCACACCTGCTTGCGCTAGTTTGGGCTGGCTAAATGTTGACATCGCTGGAATCGGATAACGTATCGGCGCTAATTGATATTCTGTCAAATGTTCGACTAGATATTGAGCTTGTAAAACAGCATATGTGGCTAATTTCGGAACTGCTTGATTATTGCAATCTCCACAAGCAAAAATATGTGGCTGCGATGTCTGTAAATGATCGTTTACTTTGATGCCGTGTGTATCAAAGTAAACGCCCGCTTTCTCAAGTTCAAGCGCTTCTATTTGTGCCACGCGACCTGCAACACGATAGACAGCATCAACTTCTTGTTGTTTTCCTGTTTGACTCGTTACGTTCAATCGTCCATTTTCTAAACGTTCAATCGATTTGATCGTCTGATTGAATTCAAATCGTACACCACGTTTTTTATTGATCTCAATCAATTGTTGAACAAAAGAACGATCAAAGATACGTAACGCTTGGTCGTTATGTTGCCAAACATTTACAGTCGCACCAAAGGCTGTCGCAATCGACATGAACGCAAATGAAATAATCCCTGCACCAATAAATAAAATGTCTTTAGGCAAGGTATGTTGTGTTAAAAAGTGACGACTGTCATATGTATAGTCAGCCCCTTCAAACGTAAACGTTCGATCTTGTCCACCTGTTGCCAAAATAAATTGTTTTCCTTGGTAGATGATTCCATCCACTACGACTTCTTGTGGCGATTGAAAAACAGCTTGCCCAAATACGGTATCAATTCCTGCTTTTTCAAGAGCTTGCTCATGAAGTAATGATTCATTTCCTTCTATCATGTTGATGCGATTCATTGCTTGTTGCCAATCCAACTGTTGTGGTTCGGTAATCCCATAATCAGCGAAACGTTGATTTTGATAATAATGTTTCGCCATGGCCACGAGTTCTTTTTTCTTGGTACTTCCTGCATTGTTCACGACACCGCCAAAATCACGATTTTCGATCACTAACACCGTTTTCCCTGCTTTTTTCAAACCAAATGCCACAGTCAATCCTGCTAAACCACTCCCAATAACAATTACATCATACATTTTCTCTCCTCCTAATCTGGGTCGATCACAATCGCATGATTTTCTGCTTTAATGATTTTCGAATAAATCGCAATGCCGATCAAAAATAATGCTGTAAACCATAATGATTTTTCAACAAATTGGACCGTTAACAAAGTTCCAATCAAGCCTCCGCAAGCAAAACCAAGTAATACAGAAAAGTACAACCAGCTATTTTTCAATGCTCCTTTCTGTCCGGCAAATGCTTGAACGATATAGTTAAATGCCAATTGGACAACTAGCGTGACCGCAACGTTTCCATAAAGCATCCCATCGATTTTGTGAAATGCATTCCCTTGCATACCTGCTAAAAATGAAATGATCATACAAATATGTAGCGTTTCAAATAGGCCATTGATCCCAGAAAATCCAAGTAAAATCAAGATGATTGCTTCAATTATCAAAATTTCAAATGCCCAAATTTCTTTTTTCTTCACACCAATTACTTCTAAGATTCCAGTTGCAACCGAACCTAATCCAAAACATAAAATCGTAATCAAAACTGTTCCTAAATGGTCCCAACTTTTTGTAGCAATCGTTTGTCCGATCAAAATAATATTTCCAGATTGAACCGTGCTAAATGCCTTTCCAATAAAATAGGTATACCCATCCATTGATCCTGCAGCAATGGCTAATAAAAATGCGATCATCGGCAATTCCATAACTGGAAAAGTCGGTACACGCCGGTTATTCATATTGATTTCCTCCTTATTAGTCTATAAAAAAATTGTCCAGAAAAGAGGCTTTTCCAGACAATGTTAAAATTATTCAGGTTTTTTGTACCAAATGACAGGTTGTGGAGTTTCTGGTACAGGCAATGACTCAGCAAATTGCTTGGTCACATTTAAGTGATCGGCCACCATTTGAGCCGGTGAGGTACCAAGCCATTTGTTTAGTGAAATATCTGAATAATCAGGATTTTTGAAGACTTCCACAAAGCGCAATGGCTCATCTCCAATATTTTGAACATAATGTCCGGCAACGATTGGCACAACACCTACATCACCTGCTTGAAAATTGAATGTCCGAGCTAATCCTGCTGAATTAAACACGGTCATTTTGGCTTTTCCTTGAATATAGTATTGCCATTCAGCAGCTTGTGGATGCCAGTGTAGTTCGCGCATTCCACCAGGCTCTACTTCAACAAAAGCAGCAGAAATCGTTGTTGCTGCTGGGAACACACTTTGGTCCACGATTTTTACTTTTCCAGCTTCTGACATGATTGGATCTAATGTATCGATATGGAAAGTAAACGGTGACGGCACGGTCCCTTGACTACTTGGACGATCCACTTCTGAGATTGGTCCTGGAACATTTGCTTTAAAAATATATTTTTCTGACTTTGGAAAACTTTCTAAATCACTAATATGTTTTTTGAAATTTGCCGCTACAATATCTTTTGGAGTGTGAGCAAGCCAATCTGAAACTAAAAAGGTGTTGTTTTCTGAGAAGTCAGGTTCGCTAAAGACTAATAAAAATTCACATCCTTGATCTAGTGCTTCAATCGAATGTGGAATTCCCGCTTCAAAATTCCAAATATCGCCTTCTTTAACGTCGTCAATGAAACTGCGACCATGCTCATCGATTGCGGTTACACGAGCATTTCCATATAACATCAAGCCCCATTCAGCTTCTTTGTGCCAATGCATTTCGCGATACGCACCTGGTTCCAAGCTCATATTTACTCCTGCTACATCGCGTGATGAAGGTAATTCACGATTTGTAATTTCGCGTGTCCATCCGCCTTCTTCCAATCGTTGATGTGCATCTGAATAGCTAAAACGTAAATTTTCAATCGTACCGTGATCTGTTGCAGGTGGTACTAAAATATCCGGATTTTCTTGATCACGCATAAGATTGCGTGGTCCGTGATCGATCCAACCTTTACCATCTGAATCTCTAAATGGTTCTACTCGTTTATCTGTCATACCTACACCCTACTTTCTAAGTTTATATAGTTAGTGTAGCGAACTTTACTTTGGTATTCCACGAACAAGATAAATGATTTCACTGACAATTTTGTCACTTTTTAACTAGATAACACCTTTTTTGACACAAGAAAAAACAGATGCTACAACAATGCAGCACCTGTTTCTTTGTATAAGTTTCAGCTTCAATTTGGTATATGCATTTATTAAATAAATCGTTTTCTTTTTATAATGCTCATTATAATAACGAAATAGATCGATATATCATTTACTATTCCTTTAGAAAAATTTAAGAAATCAATGTCGTCGGATGGATGATTTCACGAAACGTAACTGTTTCTTTCTCAAACTCAAACACTAAAATGCAGCAGTTACTAAATTTTAATGTAGAGACGATCTCTTCTGGAACGATTTTTTGAATAAAGCGATACATCGCCCCACCGTGACTAACGGCTAAAATCGTATCGCCTGGCGTAGATTCCATCATCTGTTTGATTGTGTTATACATGCGCAATTGCACATCATCTGCACCCTCACCGCCATATGGAACAAAAAAATTCCCATAAGATGTTTCTCCTGGCTGATGTTTCGGATTTAAGCGTTCACTTTCACCTTCAAAAATACCAAAATTCCATTCTTTCAGTCCTTTTTTAGAAATCACTTCTTCACATTCAGCCACAATTTTCGCTGTATCGACTGCACGTTCTTGTGTAGAAGCATAGACTTCATCAAATACAATTTGATTCATTTGAAAATAAGCTTTTGCTTGTTGCGCTTGTGTGATGCCTAATTGTGTTAATGGTGAATCACACGCTCCTTGAATTTTACCTAATTGATTAAATAGTGTCTGACCATGACGCATTAAATACAAAGTTTTCATACAAAACCCCTCCGATAAATCATTGTGTCTTTAGTATGCAAAAAAAAGAGAGAGTTGTCGAATACCTCTTTTTTCCCTTAACTATGCTTTTCAAGCATAGCATTAAGATAAGCAATAAAGGTTTGTACCAAAGGAGAACGCAATTGTTGTGTCGGGTATACAATAGCTGTAGCTAGCTCAAGTTCAGTTTGAAAAGGTATAAATACAAGTTCTGGATGCTGTAAAGGAAGTTCAAGAGATACACATAGCGCATTAGTTGCGTGAATAAAGTATAGACAGTTATGCAATAATGTATATTCTCCGGCGATTTGTGCTTGATGGTAAGCTGAACCAAGTTTAGTTTGCAAATAGTTTTGTACCGTGTCATTCTTCGATATCCAAAGTGGAAACTCCTCAAGATCGCTAGTATCGAGCGTTTGGTTATGCGCCAATACATGTGATCGATCAACATACACACCAAAACGTTCTTGTTTTGAAAAAGGATGCATCGTATATCCTTCTTTTTTATTGATTGCTAAAATGATACCTAAATCTAGGAGGCCTTGTGCCAATTGCTGCTGGATCAATTCCGCATTTCCGCTAACCAATTCAAGCTTAACATTAGGATAACGTTGTTGAAATTGTTGGAAAAGCGCAGCAAATTCAGCCATACTCTTAAATTCTCCAGCACCGATTGTTATGGTTCCCGAAAGTTCTTCAGATTGCTGGAATTCATCTCGTATTTTTTCTTCTAGACGAAACATTTCAACTGCGCGTTGTTGCAATAATAAGCCAGCTTCAGTTAGGCGTAAACCTTTGGTATTTCGTTCAAATAACCGACAGTGAAGCTCTTCTTCTAATTGTTTCAACTGTCTTGATAGTGTTGGTTGAGTTAAATGTAATCGTGCAGCTGCTTTTGTAATCGAGCCTTCTTCAGCTACATATAAAAAATAGCGTAAAACACGTAATTCCATCTTGATTACTCCTTATTCTCGAACTTCCCATTTTGTCACTGTTAATTGTTCCACATCAGAAATCGCAAGTTCCAATGCTTGTGCTTGTCGTTTGAAATAAGTTAGATCTTTTGCTAGATCATGTAAAAAGTTTGCTTTCATTTTTAAAATATTCTCGCGATCAATACACCAAGTAATATAGCCATCTGCTGTTTGTTGTACCCGATACTGATCGTGTAACGGAAGCTTATGCTGGGTGAATACCTGACTATCTTCACTTAAGATTACATATTTTTCTTGTATCTCTTGAATATCTAAGGACTCGATCCACACACCGCGTTCATCATTATACGTTAAACAATACACATGTCGATTCATCTTCATCCCCTCTTTTCTTGAAAGTGGCTTTATTATAGCGCAAGTCGTCAAAAAGTACGACTAATACTATCAAAAAAGCTAATCTACACTCCATGACGTTAGGTATACTAAGATACTGTGATCATTTCATTTAGATTAGCTTGAGTCATTATTTAGTTCGTTACACCATAAAAGGCTGTACCTTCATTTTTCCAGCCGATATTTACTAAGTTATCGCGCTCTCCTGCACTCGTTGTGTAGTGATGAGAACCAGGTCCTTTAGCATTTGGATTAAATACACGGTAAACAGGTACTTGTTTGGCTAAATCAGAGAAGAAAACTTGTCCTTCTTGATTCCAACCAGCTTTACCTACTGCATCGTATTCTGCGACATTGACTGTGTAAAAATGTTCGCCACTATTTGGATTGTATAAGCGATAAATTGGTTGACCTTCTGTTGGGGCATCCCAAGCAATGTTTTCGTCGTTCCAACCAAGTGATACCACATGCATCGCTTCAGCTTGATTCGCTGTATACAAATGACCACCATTATTTGGATTATAAACACGATAAATTGGCATGCTAGTTGTTTCTGCTGCTGGCTCAAATGTTGCCCATAATTTATCTGTCACTTTTCCTGTTTGTAGTGAAACAGATTGAGCATAGATTCGTTCATTCGGTTGTAATTTACGATTCAATTCAAACCAAACGTACATTTTTGTACTGCCAGAATCATAGCCTAAAGGAACTAATTTATTGCCTTTTTCATCATAAATTGTAGTCGACGTATATGGATCTACAGTGATGGTTACTTTTTTTCCATTTGGATCAATGACAAAATCACTTGCACTACGTAAACTACGTGAGGCCATAGCACTTTCTTGAACTGGTGTTGCAACTGGTCCTTGAACTTCTTGCGCGACTGCAACTTGTCCAAATAAACTTGGCGCAATCAATAACGCTGCAAATGTTCCCATTAAAATTGTTTTTTTCATGCTGACACGTCCTTTTCTAGTTGTCTTCTTTTTTATTTTAGCACAATCCATTTAATTGTAAATACTTTCATTGCAATTACATTACAAATATTACTTTAATATATATATTTGAAGACAAAAAAACGCGTAGAAACTCCTTCTACGCGTCGTCTTTTACTTAAGTGTATCTCCATTTGATGCGATAACGTCTTTATACCATGCAAATGAATCTTTCTTGTATCGTGTCATAGAGCCGTTTCCTTCATTATCACGGTCCACATAGATCATACCATAGCGTTTTTTCATTTCACCAGTAGTAAATGAGACTAGATCGATAATTCCCCATGGTGTATAGCCTAATAAGTCAACACCATCGTAATCTACAGCTTTCGTTAAAGCTTCGATATGTGCAGTTAAATAATCGATACGTGCTTGATCATGAACTTGACCGTCTTCTAATTTATCAATAGCACCAAAGCCATTTTCTACGATAAATAACGGCAACTGGTAACGATCATATAATCGGTTCAAGCTATAGCGTAACCCTTCTGGATCAATCGCCCAGCCCCAATCACTTGATTTGATATAAGGATTTTCAACGCCATTTGGTAGTCCACCATTGACAACATTATTATCTACCGTATTTTCAGCGTCTGCTTTGACAACCGTCGACATATAATAACTAAATCCGATGTAATCTACTGTTCCTTCTTTTAACACCGCTAAATCTTCTAAACGAATATCTAACTCATATCCTTCACGTTCAAATTCTTTTAATGCATAGTTTGGATATTCTCCACGAACATGAACATCAGCAAAGAAGAATCGTTGACGATTTGCTTCTTCAGCTGCCATAATATCAGCTGGATTACAAGAATAAGGATAAATCGGAACATGAGATACCATACATCCAATTTGAAATTCTGGATTGATAGCGCGACCAATCATGACCGCTTTAGCACTTGCTACTAATTCGTTATGCGCGACTTGATACATGACTTCTTTAGCATTTTCATCGTCTTCTACCATTACACCAGAATTGGTCCATAAAAAGATTGGGTTGTGTACATCCATTTGATTATTGATTTCATTGAATGTCATCCAATATTTTACTTTATCTTGATAACGTTCAAATACAACTTCAGCAAATTTTGCAAAGAAATCAATCACTTTACGATTTCTAAATCCGCCATACTCGCGAGCTAAATGGAGTGGCATCTCAAAATGTGACAAGGTAATTACAGGTTCGATCCCGTATTTTAATAATTCATCAAAAACATCATCATAAAATTTTAGACCTGCTTCATTTGGTGTGGCTTCATCACCTTTTGGAAAAATTCGACTCCAAGCAATCGATGTACGTAAGCATTTTAATCCCATTTCAGCAAATAGTGCAATATCTTCTTTATAGTGATGATAAAAATCGATTGCTTCATGATTAGGATAAAATTTATCTGTTTCGATTTCTTCTGTAATCTCACGTGCTACACCATGAGCTCCTGCTGTCATCACGTCGACAACGCTTGGTCCTTTCCCATCAGCATTCCATCCACCTTCAAATTGATGTGCGGCTAGAGCGCCACCCCATAAAAAATTTTTTTGTACCATGTCTATTCCTCCTTATTGTAAACGTTTGATTTACTTATATCATAAATTATACCCATACAATAAGTCAAATATTGTTTGGGTATAATTTTATTATTTTTTTTGCTACACTTAGATTAAATTCAAAATGGAGGAAAAGAGATGCCAAAATATGTAGAAATCGCTCAAGATATCGAGCAACGTATCAAAGCGCAAGATCTCTTGCAAGGAACGAAATTAGCAAATATCACTGCACTTGCTTCGCAGTATAGTGTAAGTAAAAATACGATTTTAAAAACACTACAACTTTTAGAAGAACGTGGTAGTATTTATCAAGTTCAAGGTAGCGGAATTTTTGTTCGCAGGAAAAAACGTCGAGGATACATCAGTTTAATTCAAAATAGAGGCTTTACCGATGATTTAAAAGCTGCCGATGAGACGTCAAAAGTAATTACATTAGAGACAATTTCGGCAACTGAGGAGATCGCAACGAACTTGCAATGTACGATCGGTGATCCGGTTTATTTCGTTGAACGGGTGCATGCTATTCGAGGACAGGTATTTTGTTTTGAACAGTCTTATTACAATCAAGAAATCGTCACGTTTTTAAATCGAGCCATTGCAGAAGATTCGATTTTTGATTATTTAGAAAAAGGACTGAATCTTCAAATTGGATTTTCAGATAAATATTTAAAAGTAGCTCGTGTAAAAAAAGAAATTGCTGAATTTCTAGAGCTCTCGGCTAAAGATCCCGTTTTATTTATCGAAGAACTTTATTATACTGCGTCGGGGAGACCTTTTGATTTTTCAAAAAATTATTACCATCCTGACTATTCTCAATTTTTCATTCAAAGCTAAATCCCCGTCTGTTTGCTCGAAATTCGAACAAACAGACAGGGATTTTTTATTGACCTAGATGACGTTTTTCAGGTGCTTGTTTAGCATGTAGTCCATCTTCTTCTTTATACCCAAATAAATAAGTCAAAGTAAAAGCTGCTACGATGGTAATCGCAGATACGATCCAAAAATACAAGAAATTATTCGGATCTGTTTTACTTGCAAATGATGGGAATCCAATCAAAGAACCTGTAAAGCCAAACATATCGACTTTTAATAATCCATTGACCAATCCACCAATGGCTGCTCCGATACTTGCAGTTATAAATACACGGCCGTATTTTAAATTGACCCCATACATCGCAGGCTCGGTAATTCCACAAAATGCTGAAATTGCAGCGGAAGCAGATAATCCTTTAAGATTTTCATTATGACGTGTTTTCACGTATACAGCTAGAGCGCCCGCGCCTTGAGCAATCATGGTCACAGATACGATTCCATTTAAAACCGAATGCCCTCCTGGAACAGATAATTGTGCCGAAATAATTGGAATCACTGCCCAATGTAAACCAAAAATAACTAATACTTGATAAAAACCACCAATAATCAAGCCAGATAGTGGCAAACTTAAATGAAGAAGGGCTTGTAACCCATTTGAAATCCCAGTTGAAATCAATGTAATGATCGGACCTACTACGATTAATACGGTCATTCCAACTAAAAAGATCTCCACTAACGGCGTAAAGATCATTCTCAAAACGACCGGCATCCAACTTTTGATCCATGGTTCAAGTTTCGCTGCCATCCACGCTGCAAAAATCATTGGAAAAATCGAATACGTATACTGTGGAATATGAATCGGGATACCTAGAAAGTTTGAATTGATTCCCATTCCCAAAATATGGGATGAAAATTTACCTGTTGCATAGATTTGTACAAGCGAAGGATAGATCAAAAAAGCACCAATAATGGCGACAACGACTGGATTGGATCCAAGTTTTTGAGCAGCTGTAAAGCCGACTAATACTGGTAGAAAATAAAAGGTTGCATCGCCCATCGCACTAATGATGACATACGTTTGAGAACTGGTCGATACGCCACCCCACGTGGTTAAAATCGTTAAAATCCCTTTTAACATCCCGCTAGCGGCAAGTAATCCTACAACTGGCATCATTGATCCGGTAATGGTGCCGATCAAATTGGATGCACCAAATTTTGTTTTTGCCCATAGACCGTGTTGGTCTTTAAAAGACACTTTCGACTGTGTTTCAGATTCAGAGCTAAAACCTTCTCCCAACTGCGCAATGGCTTCATTGAAAACATCCTCAACTGTTTGCCCAATAACCACTTGATATTGACCACCTGCTCGAGCTACATCGATTACACCTGGAATTTTTCGAATAGCCTCATCCTGTGGAATCGATTCGTCTTTTAAATAAAAACGCAGTCTCGTAATACAGTGGATGAGTTGATTGATATTTTCTTTGCCGCCTACTGCTTTTAAAACCATTCGTGCAGTCTTGGCATATTGATTTTTATCAAGTGATCCATCAGTTGATATTGAGTTTGTTTCAGCAATTGCTTTCATGGTTAATGTGGCCACTGTTTCACCCGCATGAGCCTCGCGACTCGTTTTAACACCAAAAATATCGACCATGGTTTGTGTATTCGTAATCGCCACAATAATCGTTGTATCTTTTCCTGCCGCCTTCACTTTTTCTAAATCGACTGTCGCCAATAACGCGCCAGCTTGGATTTCGTCACCTTTTGACACATTGATTTCAAATGGGATTCCGTTTAGATCGACCGTATCGATCCCCATATGGATCAATACTTCAATGCCTTCTTTGGTTTTTATGCCAATTGCATGCTTGGTTTCTGCAATCAACATGATCACACCACTTACTGGTGATACGATCTTGCCATCGATTGGGACAACACCATACCCTTCTCCCATCGTTTTTTGTGAAAAAATAGGATCTGCCACTTGTTCCATCGGCAATAACTGACCAGTAACTGGCGATAAAAATTGTAAGACTTCAGTCATCTAAATCTCCTCCTTAAAGTGATTCCGCTTACATTTTATATATCTTTAGTTTACGCCCATTCCGATGATTTTTCCTATGAATATCCTACTATTATCCCGAACATTTTTGTAAGAAAAAAGATCCCCTTCCTAAACGTAGGAAGGAGATCTTTTTATCTTTAACGTAGTGCTTCTACGTCACGTGCAATCATTAATTCTTCGTCTGTTGGAATTAATAATACTTTGACTTTAGAATCTTCAGTTGAAATCACGTGTTCACCAAATTTGGCATTTTGTTCTGGGTCTAATTCAGCACCAAACCAAGTCAAGCCGTCCATAATTTCAGAGCGCACGATAGCAGAATTCTCACCGATTCCCGCTGTGAAGACAATCGCGTCTACACCGTTCATTACAGCTGCGTAACTTCCGATATATTTGCGTACACGGTCATAAAAGACATCTAGAGCTACACGTACATCTTCTTTGTCTTTGTTGTCTTGTAAATCACGCATATCGCTAGATAATCCGCCTGTTAGACCTAAAAGACCTGATTTTTTATTTAAGATAGAAACCATTTCATCGATATCGATATCTAATTTATGCATCAAGTAAGGTAAGATCGCAGCATCTAGATCACCTGAACGAGTGCCCATTGTGATTCCAGCTAGTGGTGTGAAGCCCATTGATGTATCCACAGATTTTCCACCGTCAACCGCTGTGATTGACCCACCATTACCTAAATGACAAGTGATGATTTTCAACTCTTCAACAGGTTTGCCTAGCATTTCTGCTGCACGTTGAGAAACGTATAAATGGCTTGTTCCATGTGCACCATATTTACGTACTTTGTAGTCATTGTAATACTCGATTGGTAAGCTATATAAGTAAGCTGGTTTTGGCATTGTAGCATGGAAAGCTGTATCAAATACGGCTACACTGATAATTTCTGGTAATAAGTGTTTAAATGCTTTAATTCCCATCAAGTTTGCTGGGTTGTGTAATGGAGCAAAATCTGCTAATTCTTCAATTTTTTCCATTACGTCGTCTGTAATCACAACAGAACGATCGAAGTATTCTCCACCATGAACCACGCGGTGTCCCACACCTGTGATTTCATCGTAAGAACCTAAAATATTTAAGTCGATCAATTGATCCAATAACATTTTTACAGCCACTTCGTGATCTGGAATATCAATGATCACTTCATATTTTTCGCCTTCACCATGTTTGATTGTAAAGATTGAATCGTTCATTCCAATACGTTCTACGATTCCTTTAGCGATTACTGTTTCTTCTGGCATTGTATATAATTGCCATTTTAAACTTGAACTACCTGCATTAATTGCAATTGTTTTTGACATCGATTTTCCTCATTTCTATATTTTCACTCTATTTGATAGTATCAAATTAGAGGATATCTTGTTCTTGTTTCCATTCTTCAAATTGTTTAAAGAATGATGCAACACTTTCTGGATTTTTCAATGTTGCTAATTTCGCTACTAAGACTTCTTTTGCTTGAACTGCATGTTCCCCATGATTTTGCACAAGTAAAATACTTTTTCGTGCAGATTCATGTTTAAACAAATCATCTGGTAACTGGATAATCCCTTGCATATACACACGTTCTTTAAACCATGTTTTCAATGCGTCACTTTGTTCAGATTCTAAAAAGTTAGATGGGATTAAAAACAAGCCAAAGCCTGCTTCTTTCACATAATTCATACTTTGTTCCATTAAAAGATGATGCGCATAAGAATGTTCATCTGAAACACCAGTAATGAAATTTTGTGCTTTTTCATCATTCGGGTAATACCCAATTGGTAAATCAGAAAAAGCGATATCCATTGGTTCGATCAATAATTCTTGTAATCCATCTTGATGAAAGAGTTGAACAGAAGATTCGATCCATTCGGTATTAGCCGCGGCGATTTCAAGTAACGTCTCATCGTTATCCACACCAATTCCTAGAACATTGGTGTACTTTGCTAAACGTAAATTGGCAATAGCGGTCAACAATAGATTTCCCATTCCAACCGTTAAATCCAATAAACGCAAGGATTGATCTTTTTGTGGTGCCAATTGTTCGATCAAATAAACAAACAAAAATCCAATCCCATCTGGAGTAAGCTGATGATTAGGTTGTAAAGGTTCTGTTTGCATTCCTTTTAATAGTAACAATTGAACTAATTTGCGCTTTTCTTCAGCTGTTAACTCATACTGCGCCAAACGATCGTAAATTTCTTGCAATTGTTGCGCAATTTCTTTTTCTGGCACACCGTCGATCACCCGAACTTGATATGAATCGATCATATTTTCGATATGTTCGATATACGCGTCATAAAAGGAACTTTTTAACGCATTTTGCATAAGCTGAACTGCTTGAAGTTGTAATTCAAAAAGTTCTTCCATTTTTTCTGGAGACATTGTACACCTCTCTTTATCACTATAACACTACAATTCCCTGTATAATTCTAGCCGATTTATCCAAAATAATCAACCAACTTCCCCTACTTCGAACAGAAAAGTAAAGAGTGTTATAAATAGATATCTAAATTTCAACGAAAAAGAAGATAGTCCAGATTTCTGTACTATCTTTTACTTCAAGCTGTATTCATTTTTCGTTCATGACCTGATATCTTCGGTATAATTTTTGTTTCGATGTATACACTTCGTAGATAATCTTTTCTGAATCGATTTTATAACGAATCTTCCCGACATTGTACTCGATCGTTTGATAATTCGGATTGACAGGTTGTGTACGAATCTCACTTAAATACCGATTTAAAAAGAGTTCTCCCATAATCCGTAATGTATAATATTCTGTCATCTCTTCTTTTGCACTAGATGTGTAACGAACGCTTTTAACCATGATCATAAATAGGCTCATCAACAAGGCCAATCCAACCAATACCGTTACGATAGTCGATCCTTTTTTAGTCGAATCCACGTGCGACCACTCCCATTTTCTTTTGCCCATCTTTAAACGTAATATAGAGCTTGACATATCTTGGAAAAATTTCATATACGCAACTGCCCACACTCGTTAAGATAATATTGGTTCCACCATTGATTGAATAATTCAACCATCCCTCGTTTCCAATTTTTAACGTGATCGGTTTCCAGACTTGGTCTTTGATTGGCGTTGTAAACGAATAGGGATCTTCTAGGCTATCAAAACGCAAACTGCCTTGTTCGATACGTACTCGTTTGGAATACATCATTTGCTGTTCTAATTGAGCTAAAAAAATCCCCCACTCTTGCTCACGTGTTTCATCTAATTTCAGTGTCATGATTTTTCCATATTGTAAAGCACTCGTAATCAAAAAGACACAAGTCAAACTGATCGATAAAGTAAGCAAGACATCAATCATCGTGGTGGCGTTACTTTTCGTAAATTTCAAGTACATTTGCCCCCTTCTTGATATAGGCTCGTGTTTTTGAGACCGTCATCTCACTTGTATCAATCATTTGACGACGTAAACTGTTCTCCTGACACTCCACACGACTAAAGTCATGGGGTTCTTAGGTAATACACCCTAACGGGCGCAAATTGACTAAGCTATCCCCGAAAGTCCTTCGGTTTTAATATTTATGCTTGCATTAATATCTCTGTCATGAAGTGTTCCACAATTTGAACATATCCATTCACGAATATTTAGCTCTTTTTTGCCGTCATTGTGACCACAAGAAGAACAAAGCTGTGAACTTGGAAAAAAGCGGTCAACTTTAACTAAAGTACGACCTTTCCACTGGCATTTATAGTCTAATTGTCGAACGAATTCACTCCAAGATACATCTGAAATTGACTTCGCTAATTTATGATTTTTAACCAACCCTTTTACATTCAACTCTTCAACACAAATGATTTGGTTCTCATCAGTTAGTCGTGAAGAAAGTTTATGTAAAAAATCCATACGTTGGTTGGCAATTTTCTCATGGATACGTGCCACTTTTACTTTTTGTTTTTGGTAGTTACGACACTCATCTAATTTTCGATTGTGCTGTTTCGCAACTTCTAAACGTTTAGAAAGTTTTCGTTGTTCACGTATCAACCGTTGTTCAAGAGAACGATAAAATCGTTTACTGTCGATTTTTTCTCCTGCGGATGTGATACAGAAATGAGTTAAGCCTAAATCTAATCCAATACTATCTGTTACAGGTTCTTTTAAAACATTCTCTGTTTCCACTAAGAATGTCGCAAAGTATTTCCCTGATTTTGATTGACTGATCGTGACGTTCATTAATTTACCTTTGAAACGTAATTCTTCTGCCATCTTGACCCAACCTACTTTAGACACATAAAAGTAACGACCGTTGACTTTCATGCCTACGGCAGTTCGATAGGACTTCTTAGAATATTTTTTACTCTTGAATTTAGGAAATCCAAATTTAGAGTTGAACGTATTTTTGTACGCTTTATTCAAATCCATATTTACTTGACTTAGAGGTTGTGCTTCAATTTCTTTCAACCAAGCAAATTCTTCTTGCTTTTTCAGTCCAGCATAGGTCAGTTTGTTTTCAATATATTCAGGATTTTCTTTTTTCTGCTTGTAGTTGGTAATTCGCTGGTCGAGTAAAAAATTCCAGTAGAATCGGACACAACCAAAAGTTTTTTGAATTTGGATTTCCTGTCTTGAATTCGGATAGATTCTGATTTTATGGGCTTTTTTCATATCTGTACACCTCCTTGCTGTATACCCTAAGTATACTAAAATCGGTGTGAGAATCCTAAATGTAAGCATAAATATTAACCCTTATTTTGACTTTATCATGTAGAGTTTGTTCACACAGGTTCGCTAATCCCCATGCAGTTCTCTGATGAACTTCTTGCACTTTCATGCAAGCACAGACTATATCTTATCCTTCAACTTTACTTGTTCAGGCGAAACCACTTCCACACGCTTGTGTGTACTTCCCTCAAGAGGAATAGTCGTTGAACCTTCCTATTTCTAGGCTTGGCTGCTGATTTTCGATTGTATGGGCACGTAGGATTTAACCTTATGCTATCTAACGAATTTTTTCTGTTTTCACCACGTTCACGCTTGGGTTTATTATCCCTACGTTGTCGTTTCGTTAGCTTTACGAGTTCCCAGCAATTCAGTTTCTTCATTGGACAATACGAGTATTTGTATTGCCTCTAAATGCAAGTTTCCCTACATTCTTACAGTACGTCTACGGGCTATCATCCCACCATTAAAATAGTGGGTTTTCTCGCCCGCAAATTCTATAAAGCGTTTGACTCAGGGCTTGTTTTTCCGACATCTGTTCTTGATATAAAAAAATCGTGTGATAGCCTTCTAATAAAAGCAAGAGACAACTCGTTAAAATAAATAATGCCACGCAGGCCTCTAAAAAGAAGAAAGCTTGTTTAGTTGATCGATTTTTCATAATCTCCTCTCCCTAATTTAAAGGTATACGATACATATTGATTAGAAGGCAGTAAAAAACGAATCGTCGACGTGCTATTACTGGTTCCAGTACGCTGAATAAACTTTATCGAAATTTGTTCACTAACTGCATAGGAAACACCTTTAGGATATACTAAGAAACTCTCTTTTTGATAATAAAAATGAACATACTGCTTACTCACTGTAAATTTCGCTTCATCGCTAGACAATACGGCTCGTTGATGATGTAGTTTCACTATTTTTTCAAATTCAGTCAAAAAACGGTACGCGTCGATCATTTCTTTGGCTTCCTTCGCCGCATGGATTGGTAGTATCAAAAATAATAAAATCAAAACTAGACTTATACAGACTTCAACTATCGTAAAGCCAGTTTTTTTCATTCTCCTTTTTTCAAAGGAAACGTCCCAATTTCTTTATAACTTTTATCCAATTCAGATGAGATCGTAGTTTTGTTTTCATTTGCGTCTTTTGCTCTTGTAATCATCCCAGGTAATAACACCATCATTAATGCACCGATCACTACTAGTACAATTAAGATCTCAATCAACGTAAATGCTTTTTTCTTTTTTTTCATAAAAAATCTCCTCCCATATTTTGGTAAAGCGGGATAAACATCGCCGCATAGATACTAATGACTAACGCTGCAACTAATAAAAATAAAATTGGTTGTAGCCAATGAAAAAAACGTTCCAAGCGCTCCGAAAAATTTTGTAAAGATAAGCGACTATAAAGGAGTAACTCATCGCCTAAGCGTCCTGCTTGTTCACCTTGATAAATAATGACGGCTAACTCTGGGGCTAAAAAAGGATACTGATCGATCATTTGAGCAAAACTCTCTCCTTTGGTAAAGCGTTGCTCCATTTGTTTTGCAATTTCATACATCAATGTCCTATTGGATAAACGCAACATACAAGCGACAATTTGCTTGCTTTCTAGTCCTTGTTTATATAAATTCCCCCACTCTAATGTAAAATAACTCGTTTGGTACAAGCGATAGAATGTCCCAAAAATAGGGAGTTTACTGAACCAAACTGCTTGTTGCAGTGGACTATGCACCCGTTTGCTATAGCGAAGTCCCAAAACAATCATTCCTATTATCAATGTGCTTATCCCCAAATAAATCGGGAGTTGTAAAATAAATCTCACCCCCCAATATCCCGATTCCAATAATCCTGCAGCGAGTAATTGAGGGAGTAAATACTGGCGCAATACAAGAAGAACAAAACAAATAATAATCAATAAAAATGTAGGGTACACACTAGCCTTACGAAAGAGAACCAGTTGTTTTTCACGTTGGGTTCGTTGATTGACCACCGTGCGTAACGTCGAAGCTAGATTTCCATGCATCAGAGCAAATTCGATCTGTGTGACTTCTTTTTCACTACATCCTAATTGACGGAACGCTTCTGCAATAGAAGCCCCTTTACTTAAACCTTTCGTAAATTGAATAAAGATCGCATTTGAAATTTGCTGGCTTCGTTGCATAATTTGAATACTCTCTTTGAGTTCAAATCCATTCTCAAGCAATAACGTCAATGAAAATAAAAATCGTTTGATTTGAGATTGTTTCGGCTGTTTCATAATCGATCCGGCTTTACTATCGCATAATCTAGTTTTAAATCTGTTCCTTTAAATTGCTGATACACGATCCCAACTACAGTATTGTCGATTTCCCATTGACTACATCCTAATTCAAGCAATCGTGTGATGGTTTCGGTCGTACTTTTAGCATGAATCGTCGCAAAAACTTGATGTCCCGTTAATGCAGCACGAATCGCGGCTTTAGCCGTTAGATAGTCTCTAATCTCACCAATAATCAATAGATCTGGACGATGACGCAAAGCCAACTTGATTAATTCATCATATGTTTGATCAATTTTTTCATTAATTTGTAGTTGTAAAAATGTCGCGTGTTCAATTTCTACTGGATCTTCAATCGTGATCACTTGACCTCTAACTTGTTGAGCTAAATGGTACATCAGTGTAGTTTTCCCTGAACCAGTTGCCCCACTGAATAAAAAAAGCCCTGTTTGCTGTTGAACTTGTTCTAAAAGCTGATGATATGCCGCGTGCTGACTGTAACTAACTGATTTTTGCGGGGTCAAAAAACGAATGACTAATGATTCTAAACCTTGATAATCACCTACTGTGGATAATCGTAAACGAATGACTTGTTGATCCACTAAGTAACTGATCGCACCCAACTGTGCTTTACGCGTTTCGCCAATATCCATTGCACCCAGATATTTAAACCGTGCAATCAACTGTTGGGTGATTTGAGTGGAATATGTCGCGTATTGCGTAACCTGTTGATGCATTCGAATTTTGACTATGCCTTCTTTAGGACTAAGATAAACATAAAGATCCTGAACCCCCTGTTGATATCCATAGCGAATCCATTCATTTGAGATTTCCTCTACTTCCACTAGCTAACCTCCTTTCTTACTAGATACGCAAAAAAATAGGACGAGGAAAATTCCTCATCCTATTTTTCTTCTTTAGTTTTAAAGTAAGCTTCTACACGATAAATCGGTTGCCCTTTTGCTGAAAACTTTTGCTCGTATTCTGTCATAACATTTCCTTCATAAGTCGAAGCATGTAAATCTAGCCATACTTTTTTCAAGATCATGCCATATTGAGAAAAACTAGCTAGTGAGTATTCAAATAACCCTCTATTATCTGTTTTAAAATGGATTTCACCATTGGGTTTTAAAATCACTTCATCTACAGCTAAAAATTCTTTGGAAGTTAAGCGACGTTTTTCGTGACGTGTTTTAGGCCAAGGATCTGAAAAATTCAAATAAATCTGATCCACTTCTCCTTTAGCAAAATAATTCGTCAATGCAGACCCATCTACGTGTAAAAGTTGTACGTTTGGCAGTTCTTGCTCTAATACCTTATCAAGTGCAAATGAAACCACGCTAACTTGCATGTCGATTCCAATATAGTTGATTTCAGGATGAGCCTTCGCCATTCCAGTAATAAATTGTCCTTTTCCCATTCCAATTTCGATATGGATTGGATGGTCATTTCCAAAGCGTTCTGCCCATTTCCCTTTGAATATTTCCGGTTCTGATACTACATACTGTGGATTTTCAGCCAACATTTCTTCAGCACCCGTTCGTTTTCTAACGCGCATCGTTAAAATCTCCTCTAATTCTTTTTTTTCTAACTCTTTATCCACGATAAATTCGCTTCAACTGTAAAATTGCCGCATTCATTTGCTTTGTTTCATTTCGCAATGCGTATTTTTTTATTTCTTCTAATAAGTTTAATAGTGCATACCAATATACTTTTTCTAAAAAAACTGGTTCTGGTTGGATTCCATAACTAACCAACCACCGACTCCATAATGATGTGGGAACATAGTGTCCTAATACTGTAGCAATATCATAAGCCGGATCTGCAAACATAATCGAATCCCAATCCACCAAGTATAAATAATTTTCGCAAACTAACCAATTGCGACAATGGACATCGCCATGCACTACTGTTTTCTCATCAGCCTTAAACACCGGCAAATATGTCGTTAAGTATTCTTGCACCATAATTAAAAAACTATGTGTCGCAAGCTCTGAAGGCAATTCATGTGTATAGGCATCGAGCATTTGTCGTGGTGATCGGGTCTGTCCTCCGATTTTTGTCAGAATATCTTTTAATGAATTAGAATGATGCAAATGATACAACACGTCGATGACATCATTTCGTTCGCCGATTTCATCCGCAGTCAGCAACCGACCTTCTAACCATTCTTGAGCTGATAATGTATCGCCATTTCCAACTCGCTTTGTCCAAACTAGTTTAGGGGTGATCCCTTCTTTGGATAACGCAGCCAACATGGGCGTCGTATTTCGTTTGATAAAGACTTTATCGTCGGCCCGTATACCAATATATGCTTTTCCAGTATCGCCTTTGATCGGCTGTAGATCCCAATCGTTATCAATACGAATATCCATCGAACTTCTCTCCTTAAATTAACAGTACTTCCTATTCTAGTCGCCCAAGTAGCCAACGTCAAGCAAATCTCATCTTCCATGAAAAACTGTCTCATTAAGGATTCATTTTTGCCATTTTTTTCAAACGTTGTGGCACGTATACATATAAAAAGAAGAGATCAAAGGCTAAAAAGATGAATATGATGATTCCCGCTTGAGTAAGTGGCTGCATCAAGAGTACACCGATTGCAAAAACCAATGTTGCACTCATTAGAATCACCGTTAAAATCGTTCGGAATGAACGTTTTTGCATGCCTTCACTGACTGGATAGAGTTCACTCAATAACATATAACGGAAACGATGGTACATCGGGATCATTTGGAAGCCGATAAGATACAAGAATAAAACACCTAAAATCAAGACGATCCAGTATTCTTCAATAAAGTATAGCATCACACAATAGATCGCGACTAAACGAATAAATAAACCACTATACTCCGTTCCACGTACAAACTGACGGCTATACAAGTACAAATACGTATTGGATTGGATTTTTTTGATGCGTGCTAACAATACATCTGCATATTTCCGACGTCTGACCACGGCTTTGACCGCTGGAACATCGGTGAATAAATTGATAAATTGATACACCCGATACAAGCGATCTTGCTCCATGTCGATCATGACTTCCCAATCGAGTGAAGCAGTCTGTTTTTTCCACGTGACGATGTAATACCCTACTGCAGCCAACACCCCTAAAACAAGTCCGATCAAAGGCGTCACAAAGATCCCCAAAACGATCGTCACAAAGGCATAGAGCCAAAAACTTAGTGTTAGTAGTTGTTTAGTTTTGTTTAAAATCAAAAACACTCGTGCTTGTTGGACCAATAAATGACTCCATTTTAAGCTCCACATCATGAGCAACAAAATAAAAAACTGACTGAATCCTTTGGCCGTAGATACCGCATATAACGGCATGACTGCTCCTACGATTAAAAATAGTCCCGCAAAAGGCACGATACATGAATACCGTAAGGCTTTTTGAAGATACGTACGCATTTGGATTTCTTTAGGTAATAAAAATAGCTGATCGGCGGGTTTCGTCAAACTGGCATAGCGCCCGAAAGTTAACACCAATACAAAAATCAAGACGACCACAAAGCGACCGATTGAAAATGGTGGCGTCAAGGTTTTTAAAAAGTTGGAGTAATATAGTCCACCTGCACCTAATAACAATGTCATCAACAACGCGAAATGATCATTGAAGACATATTTCAGATACCGCTGCATTTGTTGTTGATGTTTTTTGACTCGTTGACTAAAAAAAGCGTGCATCTTTATGCCTCCTTCGTCAAGGCTAGATATAATTCATCTAACGTCGCATGTGGCATCGCAAAAGTTTCCTGTATCTCAGCTAACGTTCCTTGAGCTCTAATTTGACCGTTGTGCAACAAGATAAAGCGATCGCAATACCGTTCAGCCGTTGCTAAAACGTGTGTTGACATCAAGATCGACGCTCCATTTTGCTTCATTTCATACATCAATTCTAATAAAGCATGAATCGCTAGCGGGTCCAATCCTAAAAAAGGCTCATCAATGATATATAAACTCGGCTCGATTAAAAAGGCACATAAGATCATGACTTTTTGTTTCATTCCTTTAGAAAAATTTGCTGGAAACCAATCCAAACGTTTTTCTAAACGAAAAAGCGTCAATAGTTTTTCTGCTCGGTTCATCGCTTCTTCAAGTGGTAGATCATACGCCATCGCTGTAATTTCAATATGTTCTCTTAAAGTTAATTCTTCATATAAAGTTGGGGTTTCTGGAATAAAGCCAATTTTTTTACGATACGCTTCAGGGTCGGCTTCTAAAGTTAATCCATCGATTTCGATCGTTCCTTTAGTAGGACGTAAAAGGCCAATAATTTCTTTGATCGTTGTGCTTTTTCCCGCACCGTTTAATCCAATTAAGCCGACTAACTCTCCTTTGTTCAATTCGAAAGATAGATCTTTTAAAACAGGCATTTGATTGTACCCACCTGTAATATTTTTTACACTTAAGGTCATGTTCGTTCCTCCTTTGAATAGCTTATTATACCATGCTCTAAAAAAAATGGGGATGTGACAAAAGTCTGTCACATCCCCTAACGGTGTTCCAGAAGTAGTTCCTGTCACAGCCTCATTTTTACGCTACTTCTTCATTAAATTGACTATTGTATAGATCGGCATAGAAGCCATTTTTCGCCATCAATTCATCATGGTTCCCGGTTTCGACAATATCGCCGTGATTCATCACAATGATATTGTCCGCATCACGAATCGTCGACAAGCGGTGAGCGACTACGAAACTTGTCCGATTTTCTAATAAGCGATTCATCGCTTGTTGGATCAAGACTTCTGTTCTCGTATCGACTGAACTTGTCGCTTCATCTAAAATCAAGACATCTGGATTAGCTAAAAAGGCCCGAGCGATCGTAATCAATTGACGTTGCCCTTGGGAGATGTTACTTGCATCTTCATTTAAGACAGTGTCATAGCCATCTGGTAATTTACGAACAAAATCATCCACATGGGCTGCTTTAGTTGCGGCATAGACTTGTTCGTCGGTCGCTTTTTCATTCCCATATTTGATATTATCTAAAATACTCCCCGTAAATAACCACGTATCTTGTAAGACCATCGAGAAGTGTTCACGTAATTCTGTTCTTGGAATATCACGGGTATCTTTTCCATCATAACGGATACTACCACCAGTGATATCATAAAAACGTTCCAATAAATTGATCATCGTCGTTTTCCCTGCTCCAGTAGGTCCAACGATTGCGACCATTTCACCTGGTTTGACATCCAAATTAAAATCAGTCATCAATAATTGATCAGGCTGATAACCAAATTGAACATTTTTAAAGCGGACTTTATACTCACTTTCTTCGATCGGTGCATTGACGGCTTGATCTTCCATCTCAGGTTCATCTAAGACTTCGAAAATTCGTTCTGCTGAGGCGATCGTTGATTGGATCGTATTGATCAAGCTCGCAATTTGGGTGATTGGTTGTGAAAATTGGCTCGTATATTGTAAGAACGCTTGAACATCCCCTAGATTCATATTCCCGTTGGCTACTTTGATCCCACCCAAAACGGCTACAAAGACATAACCTAAGTTTTTAACAAAATTCATCAATGGAATAATGATCGCTGAGATAAATTGGGCTTTCCAACCGGCTTGATACAATTTTTCATTTTCAATTTCAAAGACTTTTTGATCGGCTGCTTCATGATTAAAGACTTTAACCACAGTATGGCCACCATATGTTTCTTCGACTTGATTGTTTAATAGTCCCAAGCTTTTTTGTTGTGCCGCAAAATATTTTTGTGATTTTGGTGCGACGATCATCACGACAACTAAACTTAAAGGTACAGTTGCTAATGCCACAAGCGTGAGTTGCCAACTGATCGTCAACATCATCCACAATACACCAATAAACGTTACCACACTGGTCACAAGTTGCGTTAAGTTTTGTTGGAGCGTACTGGCGATATTATCCATATCATTGATCGCACGTGACATGATATCTCCATTACTATGGGTATCATAGTAAGAAATCGGCATCCGGTGCATTTTCTCTTCTAATTCACGGCGCAATTGATAGACTGTACGTTGTGAAACGCGAGTCATAATAAACTGTTGCAAAAAGTTGAAGACCGCTGAGAAAAGATACAAGACGACAACGATTCCAATGATTTGAGCGATTTTATCAAAATCGATTGGGAAGGTCGTCACTTTTTCACCTTTTTGAAGCAGTTGAACCCCTTTCATGACCCCTTTAAAAATTTCCGTCGTCGCTTCCCCTAAAATTTTAGGTGTTTGGATTTGGAAGACGACCGAAGCGATCGCTAAAATCAAAACGAATAGGATTGCCCACATTTTTTTTGATAAATAACGAAACAAACGGAACGTAGTTTTTTTGAAATTTTTCGGTTTTTCTACGGCTTTTCCAATTCCACGACCAGGTCCGCCGCCAGGTCTTCCCATGCTTGGGCCTTTTGCTGGTTGTTTTTCGCTCATGCAAGATCCTCCTCTCGTAATTGTGAATGGACGATTTCTTGGTACGTTTCATTGGTATCTAATAACTCTTGATGCGTGCCAAGTCCTACCACATTTCCTTCATCTAACACTAAAATTTTATCGGCATCAATCACGGTACTCACGCGTTGTGCCACGATCACTAAAATACTGTCTGTCATTTCTTCTTTTAATACTGTTCGTAACTTCGCATCGGTTTTAAAATCCAGCGCTGAAAATGAATCATCGAATACATAAAGATCAGCTTGTTTCACTAAGGCACGGGCGATTGCTAAACGTTGACGTTGCCCACCAGAAAAGTTTCCGCCACCTTGTTCCACGCGACTATCCAGCCCATCTGGTAGTTCTTTAACAAAATCTTCTGCCTGTGCGATGCGTAAAGCTTCCCAGATGACTTCATCACTAGCCTCAGCATCGCCATATTTCATATTTTCACGAATCGTACCGGAAAACAACACGGCTTTTTGTGGAACAAATCCAATCAGATCACGTAAATTTGCTTGAGTGATCGTCGTAATATCCTTCCCATTTAATTTGATCGTACCTGAAGCTAGATCATAAAGACGTGGGATCAAATTAATCAACGTCGTTTTCCCAGAACCAGTTCCGCCAATGATCGCTAAGGTCTCACCTGATTTCACATGGAAATTCACGTCATGAAGAGCTAAATTTTCAGCACCTTTAAAACGATAGTCGACATGATCAAAGTCTAAAGTTGCATTGGTTTTAGCTAAAGACAAGGTTTGTGGACTTGTTGGATCTTTGATTTCATCGATTTCATCTAATACTTCATTGATGCGATCAGCTGATGCTTGTGCTCTTGGTACCATTACAAAAATTACCGTCAACATCATGAAACTCATTAAAATTTGCATTGCATACGTCATAAAGGCAATTAAATTTCCGACTTCTAATGTTTGATCAGCAATATAGTGTCCACCAAACCATGTGATCGCAATATTGGTTCCACTCATGATCAATGTCATGATCGGCATCATAACAGATACGATCGTATTGACTTTGATCGCCGTATTCGTATAGTCTTTATTCGCTTCTTCAAAACGGGCTTCTTCGTATCCTTGTTTATTAAAAGCACGAATCACCCGTACGCCGGTCAATCCTTCACGAAACACTAAATTTAAACGGTCCGTTTTCTTTTGCATGCTCTTAAATAAAGGAACAGCAAAATACATCACGATTCCGATAACAGCGGCAATGATTGGAATCACCACTAAAAAGATCTTCGTTAATTGAGGATCTTTTTGATACGCCAAGATGCTGGCTCCAATCAACGTAATCGGCGCATTGATCATCATTCGTAAAAACATTTGGGTGACCAATTGAACTTGGTTGATATCATTGGTCGTACGTGTGATCAAAGAAGAGGTCCCAAAATGATCAAACGAACGTGTTGATGCATTTTCGACTTTGCGATACACATCTGTTCGTAATTCTCTTCCTAATTTTTGTGCTTCACGTGTGGCAAAGAAAGTATTTCCGACTGCCGCAATAATACTGATGACAGAAAATCCCATCATTAAAAACCCAGTATTCCAAATGTAGTCGATATCACCTTTGGCTACACCATTATTAATAATATTTGATGTCAGTGTCGGCAAGTATAAATCTGAAAAAACTTGAATAAACATAAAAATTACAGCTAATAAGGCTGAAATATAGGATACTCGTTTGACTACTTTAAGCATTTTCTCGCTCCTTTCGTTGGACTCCATTTTTAATCCAATTGATCTTTAAATAAAATTTTTCATACACTTGTTCTAGTTCATAATTTGGTTGTTCAAATTGTTGTACTTGTGCTTCTGAAATTGTAGACATCGTAATCTGCATCAGCAATTGAAACAACAATTTGAGCTCATCTGTCGAGTTCAACATCAATTTAGAACTATCAATCATCTCTAGCAGTTCATTTTTTTCTTTTTGATGAGCATCACGTTGCTGTCTACGATTTTTTTCCCATTCTGGTGTCACACGTTTAAATTCACGATAATCCATATTCATAAATAGGTTTTTGTAAAAGAGTGCGTGCTCACCTTCAAATATTTCAGGTACTAATTTTGAGAAATAATCATTGATTCCTAAAAATAGATCACCTTTAGCCGTTTTAATAGATTCAATCAAATCGCGCTTACTATTTTGTCGTAAAGATTGAAAATAATAAAAATAAAGATCTTCTTTATCCGCAAAATATTGATAAAAACTTCCTCTAGGGATCTCAGCAATCTTGATTACGTTGGCGATCGAAGCCTCTTTTAAAGATGCTCTTGAAAATTCGATTCGTGCAGCATCGATAATTCGTGCTTGTTTTTCCTTGGGTAAGTTTAAAAAAGTGTCTGTTGGCATTTCGTCCCTCCTTTACAAACATGACATACCGTCATATGACATAGTGTCATTATACGCTGATTCAAAAAAAAGGCAACTCATAACTATTGTATTTTTCAAACTTTTTCCAACCGTCCTTTTTTCACAGAAATCCCAAATTATGGTACACTAAACGAGAAATGAGCAAAAGGAGCTGACATTCTTAATGTTAACAATGAAAGATATTATCCGCGAAGGCAATCCAACATTGCGTGAAGTCGCAGCCGAAGTTGAATTTCCTTTAAGTGATGCAGAAAAAAAAATCGGAAATGATATGTTGGAATTTTTAGCCAACAGCCAAGACCCAGAAAAAGCAGAAGAATTAGAATTACGCGGTGGTGTTGGACTAGCTGCCCCACAGATCGATGTCAAAAAACGTATGATCGCCGTTTTGGTTCCCTCTATGGATCCTGAAAATCCGGATGTACCTGAATTTAGCGGAGTACTCTATAATCCTAAAATCGTCAGTCATTCCGTACAAGATGCTTGTTTAGGTGATGGTGAAGGATGTTTATCGGTCGATCGTGATGTACCTGGTTATGTCGTGCGCCATGCACGTATCACATTAAGCTATCAAGATGAAACAGGTGAAACCCATAAAGTACGTTTAAAAAACTATCCGGCAATTGTCGTTCAACACGAAATCGACCATCTAAATGGCGTGATGTTTTATGACCATATCAATAGTAAAAATCCATTTGAATTAAAAGATGGTGTACTTATTTTAGACTAAATCTATCCAAATGCTCCTTATATAAAAGGAGCATTTTTTTATAAAGGAGAATTATCCATGATCGACTTACATTGCGATACGATTTTAAAAATCTATGAACACCCTGAAACATCGCTTTACGAAAATCCTTTTCAACTTGATTTGATCCGTTTGAAAAAAAGTATTATCGATGTGCAGCAGTTTGCTTTATTTGTAGAACTATCCCAAACAACTGCGCCCTATGCCTATTATCAAAAGTTACTTGCTTGTTTTAACCAACAAATGGCGCAATTTAATGAGTGGATCACGCCCTTTACGACGTATGATCAATACCTTAAATTGAAAGAAAACAATCAACTTGCTGCTTTATTAACGGTAGAAGAAGGCGCAACACTAGAAGGAAAGTTAGAACATTTAACTCAAATGTACGAAGATGGAGTACGCTTATTAACTTTGATGTGGAATTTTGAAAATGAGATCGGCTATCCAAGCGCCTTGTACGAATCACATGATGGACAATTGAGTCACACTAGCCAACAAGGACTAAAACCCTTTGGCTATCAAGTTGTGGAAAAAATGAATGAGCTTGGGATGATTATTGACGTATCACATGGCTCAGACCAATTAACGCGAGACGTTTTAGCGATTTCTAAACAACCTATCGTAGCGAGCCACTCCAATTGTCGAGCACTTTGTCCACATTATCGTAATTTGCCTGATGATCTCATCAAAAAAATTGCCAATCAAGGTGGACTGATTGGATTGAATTACTTTGAAACCTTCATTCGATTTAACGATGAAACACTCCTCGATCAATTATGCCGCCACGCACTTCATTTAAAAACCGTTGGTGGTCTTGAATGTCTAGCCTTGGGATCTGATTTTGATGGTATTCCAACACATCCTGAATTAAAAGATGTTACTATTGTGGAGCAATTTATCGATCGCTTAACACACTTTGGATTTACAGCGCGCGAATTAGATTATCTTGGAGAAAAAAATGTAACTCGGCTCTATCGTGAGATTTTGTAACAAAAAAACAGTTGCCCTTCTAAAAGGACAACTTTTTTTTGTTATTCTACTTCATTTTCACTAAATAAAAAGCCTCGTGTTGCCAATGCTTGTTTAGCTGCTCTTAAATCTGCTTCATCTTGATAGCGAATCGTATGTAAATGTACGCCATTTGTTAGATTGGATAATAATTTCTCTTTTGATTGATGGTATTTCTCAACAAAATCGTGTGCATCTTCCATTGAAGTGATTTCGAGCGGACTTTGAATCTCCCCATAAATCGCATGATCTACCATGACATTGATCACATCAATATGATGTGTCACAAAAATCGTCAATTCGTCTAGGACTTCTTCTGGCGTATGGCATACAGCAATCGTTACTTCTTTACCTGTAGTGGCATGCTCTAATAAATATCCACGCGCTGTCGCAATAATCTCATGACCGCTCGCTCGAAGTAAGGCAATATCTCCCACAATAATCTGACGACTCACAACAAAACGTTTAGCAAAACGACTGGCACTGATAGGCTGTTGTGCCTGACCTAAACTTTCCAAGATCAAAGCACGTCTTTCTTCACCCTTCATTTTTCTTCACGCTCCATATGTTGTTGTTGATACTCACGTGACCGTTTCATGATATCTTCAAAAGTTTGCTCAATCGTTGCTTGATAATCAAGATTGGATAATGCTTTACGAACATTTTCTAGTACTTTTTCTTCACGTGATTCATCAAATACAGCGGTTTTTTGTGTTTTTTTGATCGTTACGATTTGCTTTACAGCGTCCATACGTTCTTCCAATAAACGCGCGATTTTTTGATCGATTTCATCAATTTTGGCACGATAGAATGGCAGTGAATCTGTTGGTTCTTCTTCCCCTAGTTCACGGATAATTTGGGCGGGATTTCCAGCAATCACGACATTATCAGGAAATGATTTTGTCACGACGCTTCCAGCACCGACGACGACATTATCGCCTAATGTCACACCAGCTAATAATGTTGCGCCTCCCCCGATCCAAGCATTGTCGCCAACAGTGATTGGTGAACCATCTTCTAAACCGCTATTTCGTTTTACTGGATTTAAAGGATGAGTTGCCGTGTAAAGTTTAACATTTGGACCAAGCATACAATTATCACCAAACGTAATCGGACAAACATCTAAAAATACGGTATCGAAATTTGCATAAAAGTTTTTCCCAACAAAAATATTATAGCCGTAATCAAAGCGTACGTTAGGTTCCATATAAATACGGTTGGCTACTTGGCCAAACGTTTCTTTTAGTAGTTGTTCACGAATCGCACTGTCTGTCTCATAATTGATCAAGCGCATCTGTTCTCTCGCAAACGTGCGATCTGCGACTAGTTCTGGGTCTGCTGAAAAATATAATTCTCCGGCAATCATTTTTTCTTTTTCGGATTTCATAAAATCTCCTCCTACTGCTCTTTTCTACTATTTTAAGTATACTATACCCATACATTTAGTAAAAAGGATATGGGAAATTTTTCTCTTCTTTTTCTCATCGAAGAGTTCATGACATTTTTCACAATTAATGGTACAATAAGTGCGACAAACAAAGTGAGGTGAAATTTGATGTTAGCTCCTATCATTTATTGGGGATTAATCCTAGTAAACATTGCATGGTTAGTCCTAAGTATCTATTTTGGATTATTCTATTTAGTTCGTAAAGAAAATGGGAATTTATGGGTTTTTGCAGCTTTAAATGTCCTTTCAATCATCGTTTTAGAAATTATGTTATTGGTTTACCATACGTGGGGTTGGGGAATTACCCAATACTCAAATTTAGTTTACACGATCATGATCGTGTTAGGTGTCGTAACCATTTTACAAGCGATCTTAGGTCGTGAACCAAAATTGACACCGGCTACAAAGTAAAGATAAAGATGCTCTTCACAAGGAATTTCTTAAAGAAATTCCTTTTTTTTCATTGACTTTTCAGCAAAAATTGACTATCATACCTAATGATGAAGAACTAAATAAGAATTACCTTCAACATTGAGGTAGAGGTCGCGTGAGTCATTAATCCTGTCGAGTGGAGCAACACAAAGAAGCAGGCCTAGGGAGTCACGCCGAAATCAAAAGAGAGTTGCTTCTTTTTTTTGATTGGGGCGCAAATCAATAATTTGCGAACTGTCTTAGCATTTGCTAAGTTGCGCTATGTTTTGTGAGAGGTTTGTATCCAATACAGCCGCTTTCCAATCATGGGAATGCGGCTGTTTTTTTGTTGTCGGTAGTTCATTTGGTTGTTTACTAAAAGAAAGGATGCGTTACAACCTATGAAAAAGAAAGTGTTTCTCCCATTAATTCTTGCCTTGTTTGCCATAATTGGTTTTATGCCGCAAGCACATGCAGATGATCAAACGTCATCTGATGAGTTTCGCGTTGGAATGGAAGCTGCCTATGCTCCATTCAACTGGACGCAAACATCGCCTGGACCACATACTGTGGAATTATCCAAACAAAAATATGTCGGAGGGTATGATGTTTCGATCGCCCAAATCATCGCGGATAAATTAGGTAAAAAATTGGTCGTTGTCCCAACACAATGGGATGGTTTAGTCCCTGCTTTACAATCGGGTAAAATCGATGCGATCATCGCCGGTATGTCTCCTACTGAAGAACGTCGTAAACAAATCGACTTTACCGATCCTTACTACGAATCACAATTTGTTGTGATCGTGCAAAAAGATGGAAAATATGGTAAAGCAAAAAGTTTATCTGATTTAGAAGGTGCAAAAATTACGGCACAATTAAATACATTACACTACGATTTGATCGATCAAATTCCAGGTGTTAAAAAACAGCAAGCACAAAAAGACTTTTCAGCTATGCGTGTGGCGCTAGCCTCAGGTGTTATCGATGGCTATGTGAGTGAACGTCCTGAAGGTATTACTGCTACGAATGTCAATAAAAAATTGACCATGTTAGAGTTTCCAGAAGGCCAAGGATTTAAAGCCGCAGCTGAAGATGTTCAAACTGCAATCGGACTACGTAAAGGCGATCCAGATGCTGCGAAAATCAACGAGATCTTAAGTACGATTTCTAGTGAAGAACGTACGAAATTAATGGATCAAGCGGTAAAAGAACAACCTACTGCTACTGAAGATGAGCAAACTGGATTAATTGGGACCTTTAAACAAATTATCCAACAGTATTGGAAATTATTCTTAAGTGGTGCCGCGTTAACTTTATTCATCGCCATCTTTTCAACCATTGCAGGTACGATTATTGGATTACTCGTTGGAGTATTCCGTACCTTACCTGATTCTGAAAATCCAGTTGCACGTTTCTTCCAAAAAGTATTCAATTGGTTCTTGTCCATCTATATTGAAGTTTTCCGTGGTACACCGATGATGGTACAAGCTATGGTCATCTTTTACGGATTAGCTCTTGCGTTCCAAATCGATTTGAATCGTACAGTCGCAGCGCTTTTAATCGTATCTGTGAATACTGGAGCGTATATGTCTGAAATCGTTCGTGGTGGGATTTTTGCTGTGGATAAAGGACAGTTTGAAGCCGCTCAAGCAATCGGGATGAATCATCGTCAAACAATGATGAAAGTCGTGTTGCCTCAAGTTTTGCGTAACATTTTACCTGCGATTGGAAACGAAACAGTAATCAACATCAAAGATACGGCTGTATTAAGTGTTATCAGTGTAACCGATCTATTCTTTGCTGGATCCGTTGCTTCTGGAACAAACTTACAGTTCTTCCCAACCTTTACGATTATCGGGATCATCTACTTGATCATGACGATTACAGCGACAAAACTATTACGCTTGTTTGAAAAACGCATTGACGGTCCAGATTCTTATATTAAAATGGATGATGTATTAGAAGGACAAGAAAAGTAAGGAGCTTACTATGACAGCAATTATTGAAATCAATCACTTAAAGAAAAATTTTGGTGAGAATGAAGTCTTAAAAGATATCAACGTCTCTGTTGAAAAAGGCGAAGTGTTAACGATTATCGGATCTTCTGGTTCTGGTAAATCGACTTTACTACGTTGTATCAATCTATTAGAAAAACCAACGAGTGGTGAAATCGTCTATCAAGGCGAAAATGTTCTACAAAAAGGCTATAACTTACCAAAATATCGTACTCATTTAGGGATGGTTTTCCAATCGTTTAATCTATTTAACAACATGGATGTACTCGAAAACTGTATGAGTGGACAGATCACGGTCTTAAAACGTTCTCGTGAAGAAGCGAAAAAAATAGCCTTTGAGAATCTTGAAAAAGTTGGGATGAGTCGATTTGTTTCAGCAAAACCAGCACAATTATCTGGTGGACAAAAACAACGGGTCGCTATTGCACGTTCCCTTTCAATGAATCCTGATGTGATGCTTTTTGATGAACCCACTTCAGCACTTGATCCAGAAATGGTTGGCGAAGTGTTAAAAACGATGAAAGATCTTGCTCAAACCGGGTTAACGATGGTCATTGTAACACATGAGATGCAATTTGCACGTGACGTGTCAGATCGCGTAATTTTCATGGACAAAGGGGTGATTGCTGAAGAAGGCACACCTGAAGACTTGTTTGTCAATCCAAAAGAAGACCGCACAAAAGCATTTCTATCTCGAGTATTGTCGTAAAATTTTCCACTCTCCCAATTTTAATGATTTTGGGGAGTGGTTTTTGTTTATTTTAATGGATTTCTGAAATTTATCTTGCATCACATTAGTTCTTTTGTTATTTTTACATTAGACTTTTTTAAGGAGAATATCATGAAAAAACAACTATCTATGAAAGAGTACCTCTTTTTAGGTTCACTCTTATTCGGCATGTTCTTTGGTGCTGGAAATCTAATCTTTCCAGTTCATATGGGACAAGAAGCCGGAGCAAATGTATTTTTAGCAAACTTAGGATTTTTAGTAACCGGGATCGGGCTTCCTTTTTTAGGAATTATTGCGATTGGACTATCCAAAACAAGTGGCTTATTTGAAGTAGCCATGCGTGTGAACCGTTGGTATGCGTACGTATTCACGATCTTACTTTATCTTGTCATTGGACCATTCTTCGCCCTTCCTCGCTTAGCTACCACCTCATTTGAGATTGGGATCGCACCTTTTTTATCCGATTCGATGCAAACACCGATTCTAGCTATTTTTAGTATTGCTTTCTTTTTACTTGCTTGGTTTTTTTCAAGAAAACCTTCGAATCTATTGGAATATATTGGAAAATTTTTAAATCCGATTTTCTTGATTTTACTCGCGATTTTACTAATTGTGGCATTTATTCATCCACTTGGACACGTATCCAGTGCAGCTGTTGCGCCTACTTACCAAAGCGCTCCATTTTTAACTGGGTTCACACAAGGTTACAATACTTTGGATGCACTAGCCGCATTAGCTTTTGGAATTATCGTAGTGACTACAATCAAACAACGTGGTATCACCAAACCACAACAAATTGCTACTGATACCATCAAAGCAGGATCAATCAGCATTATTTTAATGGGAATCATTTATACTTTATTAGCTTATCTAGGTACCATGAGTGTTGGGAAATTTGCTGTTAGTGAAAATGGAGGCATCGCACTCGCACAATTAGCGAATTATTATTTAGGAACATTTGGTGCGATTATTTTAGCATTGATCGTCATCGTGGCTTGTTTGAAAACAGCAGTCGGTCTAATCTCTGCGTTCTCAGAAACCTTCGTTGAATTATTCCCTTCACGATCGTACTTATTCTTTGCGACGATCGTTAGTCTTTTACCTTGTCTATTTGCAAACGTTGGCCTAACAAATATCATTACGTATTCGACACCTGTCTTATTCTTTATTTATCCTTTAGCGATTATTTTGATTTTATTAACGATCATCGATTATTTTATTCCACTATCTAGTAAGGTGTATCAAATGACGACCTACTTTACCTTGATTGCTGCCTTTTTTGATGGATTGAATGTCACACCAGATTTTATTAAAAAAAGTACGTTTGGTCACAGCCTGATTGGTTTTGCTGAATCCTACTTACCATTCTTCACTTTTGGAATGGGATGGATCGCTCCTTCAATTGTTGGACTGGTCATTGGCTTGATTTGGCATCAAACGACAAAAACAAAACATTAAAAAAACTGACTTGTAGCACATCGCTACAAGTCAGTTTTTTAATTACTTATCAAGTAATTTATCACAAAAAATTCATATTTTCTGGTTATAGTGTACTCATACCAATCAAACAACCCTAACTAACATTTTTTCATTTCTTACTCCCGCCTGCTAGAATTCTAGCAGGTTTTTTTAGGCCTCGTGCGCAGGCTTATTTGGTGGCGTGAGCGGTAATTGACTCATTTTAACGATTGAAGCTACTTCAATCATCCGTAATTGTTTCTTTGCAGTAGCCGATTTGACGATAATATGTGAACCATCTACCGTTTTATTCGCAATAAAACCGGAAATCGTCTCAAATTGAGTCGCTTTTTTCGTCTCGATATGCAAAACAACTAAGACCGATTGTGTTGCAGCAAGTTGCAGACGTTGTTTCAGTTCTTCTTGTTGAATTCTAGCAAGCACTTCATCTTCTTCGTCAGTCAAAAAACGGTTTACAAGGATTTTTGAAGAAAATGATAAGAGTTGCCCCATTTTAGTTGGTAATCTATGTTCTTTCTTCACCGTTTTTCCCTCCTTTATATGAGTGATTGTTCAAATTTAGCTAACCAGTAAGGTATTGCTTTCTTAATCAACGTTTCTGTTTCTAAAAAATCACCCGTATACCATGGATCAGGAACGTCTTGATCTTCAAATCCTTCTAAAAATAGATGGATTTTAGGCTGGCAATACCGTGGTGCTTTTTTCTTTAGATCGGCTATATTTTGATGGTCCATTCCAATAATCCAATCATACTGTTCAAAATCAGCTCGCATGATTTGTCTCGATTGCATCCCTTCACTTGAGATTTCATTAGCCCTTAAAACGGCCTGTGTCCCCTCATGAGGTGGATTTCCTGCCTCCCATGAACTTGTAGCTGCAGAATCGATTTCAATGGGTAAATCACGTTCTAAGACCGCTTTTTTCAACAGTCCTTCTGCCATTGGCGAACGACAAATATTTCCTAAACAAACAACTAAACAACGTTTCATTTTCTCACTCCTTCATTTGTTGATACAATCGGAAACAAAAAAATTCTACATCTTTCGCTAACTGAAATAACTGACCTGCAATTTCTAAAGGTGTTTCTTGATACTCTGTACGGATCCAATTTTCCAAAATACCACAACAGCCATAAGAAAAAAAGCGGCTATAAAATTGGATATCTTTTTCAGATAGTTCTCCTTCAACATCGACTTGATGAAACAATCGTGAGAAATGTTGTTCAACTAATGTGAATACATCTGCGATAAAAATATCTCGAGCTTCTTCGATAATGGTTGTATAAAATGTAGCATGTCGCTTCAAAGCTTGCAACATTTTGAGCGCTTGCTCTTCCCAATTATCGATATGTAATCCTTCTTGGTGAAGATAAATCAATGCATCTTGATCGTAAACATAGCGTAAAACACTTTGTTTGTCTTTAAAATGATAATAAAACGTTTGACGATTGATTTGAGCAAGTTGCGCGACTTGTTGAATACTAACTTGTCGATAGCCTACTTGCTCACAGGCAATAATAAAACTTTCTTTGATTTTTTGTTTTGTTGCACTCGCTCGCATAAGCGTACTCCTTACTGTTCTGGATAGGGATATCCAAAGTGTTCATAAGCAAAAGCTGTAACGACTCTTCCTCTAGCCGTTCGTTTTAAAAAGCCACGTTGGATCAAATAAGGCTCATACATATCTTCAACAGTTTCTGTCTCTTCCCCTATATTGACTGCGATAGTACTCAATCCAACGGGACCACCTTGATAACTCTCAATCATAGAACGCAACAACTTCTGATCGATATAGTCTAATCCTGCATGATCGACTTGTAGCAACGTTAAAGCTTGATCTGCTATTTCTTTTGTAATCATACCATCCGATTGGACTTGTGCAAAATCGCGTACTCGTTTTAATAAGCGATTGGCGATTCTGGGGGTTCCTCTAGAACGCCTAGCTAACTCAATTGCTCCTTCTGCTAAAATATTTGTTTCAAAAATATCTGCTGATCGCAATACGATTTCCGTTAGTTCTTGTTCAGTGTAGTATTGCATATGACTAATAATTCCAAATCGATCTCTCAATGGTGCCGATAACATCCCTGCACGAGTCGTCGCGCCAATCAACGTGAAAGGAGGGAGTGGAAAATGGACAGGATGCGCTGTAGGTCCTTGCCCAATCATAATATCAACAAAAAAGTCTTCCATAGCAGAATAAAGCATTTCTTCTGCTACTCGTGGCAAGCGGTGAATCTCATCGATAAATAAGACATCTCCAGGTTCTAACTCGTTCAACAATGCCACTAAGTCACCAGGTTTATCGATTGCTGGTCCACTTGCTGTACGTAATTGTACGCCCATCTCATTTGCAATGACAGCAGCCATTGTCGTTTTTCCCAATCCCGGAGGACCATACAATAAAACGTGATCTAATGCTTCTTCACGATTTTTCGCTGCTTTAATATAAATTTCTAATTCGTGTTTTACTTTTTCTTGTCCAATATACTGTGCTAGCCACTGAGGACGTAATGTTTTTTCGATAGTATTTTCTTCAGGAAGTGAGTCTCCAGAAACCATTCTTTCCATATTTTCCCTCCTCTCTTACTTTTTCATCAATAATTTCAATGCTAGACGAAGATATTCATCCGTTGTGAGCATTCCTTGTTGCTTCAATTCTTTTTCGACTCGTTTGATCTCTTTATCTGAATAGCCCAATGCTTTTAAGGCAGCTAAAGCTTCAGATAATGCTAAGCTATCTGTTTCAAATAAGGGCATAGATAATTCTCCTTGCAACTCGCCAGACAGATTGCCAACTTTTCCCTTTAAATCCAGAATCATTTGTTGAGCGGTTTTTTTACCTACTCCAGGAAACTTAGTTAAATACCCCACATCATCGTGTTCTACAGCAAAAATAAGCCCCTCATGGTCTTCATTGGCCATGATTGCTAAAGCACTCTTAGGCCCGATACCTGAGACACCTAATAATTTTAAAAATAATAATTTTTCTTCTAGTCGTGAAAATCCATATAATGTATGTGCATCCTCACGAATAGCTAAATATATGTATACCGTAATTTCTTGTTCCAATGATCCAGAATACCGATAGGGGTTCCCCATCGAAATTTGATACCCAATTCCAGCATTTTCCAACACAATATAACCTGGGTGGATTGCCATCACTTTTCCTTTAATATATTCGTACATAAACGTTCCTTTCTGTACATATGTTCCCTTAATTGTATCATATTTAAAGTTAAAAAAAAAGAAATGACAAAGTCATCTCTTTTTTATTCAACTAAAGATTTATATTTGCCGTATCCTTTTTCGTCCATTTCAGCATAAGGGATAAACTTTAAAGCTGCAGAATTGATGCAGTAACGTAATCCTCCTAATTCTTGAGGTCCATCAGTAAAGACATGTCCCAGATGAGAATCTGCTTCTTTACTTCTGACTTCTGTACGGATCATTCCAAATGTTCGATCTTTTTTTTCATCGATTTGTTCTTTTTCAATCGGTTTAGAAAATGCAGGCCATCCACATCCTGCATCGTATTTATCTGTGGAAGCAAATAAAGGTGTACCATCTACGATATCTACATATATTCCTTTTTCGTAAAAGTCATCGTATTCTCCAGTAAACGGACGCTCTGTAGCATTTTCTTGTGTGACAGCATATTGAATATCAGTTAGTTTATGTTTCAATTCATCTTTGTTCATAAAAAACGCTCCCCTCTATCTCTATACTAACATTCTACAGAGAAATACCAGAAAGTCCATTAGAACGGATTCAATTTAACAATTCGTTAACTAAAAAAAGCAAGAGCCTCAGCTCTTGCTTTACTTGCATGGCGACGTCCTACTCTCACAAAGGGAAACCCTTCACTACAATCGGCGCTAAGAAGCTTAACTTCTGTGTTCGGCATGGGAACAGGTGTGTCCTTCTCGCTATCGCCACCACACTATGGTGAGTTATTCACTCAAAACTGGATTGAAGTACTTCATCAAAACTCGTCGAGTTTTTTCATTT
>NZ_ASWO01000008.1 GCF_000407605.1 Enterococcus sulfureus ATCC 49903
AAAAAAAAAAAAACGAGTCTTTTTAGACTCGTTCACACAGTAATATCTAAATTGAAATCCTATTCTATTAACAAAAAAATAATCACATTTAAAGATTCGATTCACTGTAACTATATATACATCTAATTTTTTGTTTCTTTTGTACATTGCAAAAAGACTATAATAGATTTTAAAAATAATTCTTATTAAGAATAATTTAATAGTTTGTTTTATCATATGAAAATTAATATAATTAGTCTATTAATTTAAATTAAAGGAGACTATTCAATCTATGAAAAAAAAAATTGATGATATATTCGGTTATATTTCTTTCTGGAAACAGATTTTAATATGGCTATCAAGCATTTTAATTAGTTCGAAAATACTTGATATCTTTATTCAACCAGATATTTTTTTAAATAAAATTTTAACAATAATTATAAGTATTGTTATGGGTGCATTAATTATTTATTTATATTATTTATATTTATCTAATAAAGATAAGCGAAAATGAATAAAATAATTTTTTAAAATAGAGCCCAAGCTATACCATTAGCAAAATATCTTGCAACACCAGGGCTAAATCCTAAACCTTCTAAACCTATTGTTAAGCCATCAGTAAGTGTTCCGTTAAATGTCTCTAGCGTTTTAGCTAATGAATTTGCTGCTCCATAACCTACTACACCTTTAATCCATCCAGGTAATTTATTATAATTTTTAACTAAAATTTTAGCAGCAGCTGACCATTTCCCACGTTGTTTACTAACTACGTAACCATTCAATAGATCAACATTTTTTTCTGAGCGATTTAAAGATTGATTAATATCTAAATCTGTCAGTCCTAAATTTTTGAGATAAGTTAAGTCTGAATTAGTTAATTTGCTAGAAGTGCTTATGTTTGCCTTAGTGACCGGTGCGTTATATTCATCTGCAAATACAGAAACAGAAGGAACAACAACAACACTTAGCAATAAACTTGAGATAAATAAAATGCTAAACTTTTTCATATATACCCCTTCTTTCTTTATAAATAGTTTAGAATTATAAAGAAAAAATGTAAAGTAAAAACTTATATTTTTTCTTTAATTCGAGATTTTCTTTCAAATTTATTTTTCTTTTTTTACATCACTAATTGATGCTTTTTTCTTATAGTCTTTTCTAGAAGATTTTATAAAAAAGGTCTTAACTATGAAATAGTAAAAATCCCAAAAAGTTTATCAAATTTTTTTATTGACTAGATAGCTAACATAATCCATAGGATACGAGTAGAGCCTGTATCACGCGATACAGGTTCTTTCTTTGTGAATGCCAATTGGGGGGGCTATCTTAAACTGTCCAAAAAAGCCTATCGGAGCAACTAGCAACCGTAATGAAAGATTGTGAATTCCTCGCTGATCTAAAATCCAGGTATGTTGTCTAACGAAGGAAAAAGCGACTGTATATAACAACTAATCAGTCTATTTAGTTCGGTTAACTCCAATTAACCAGACCTATTTTTAGAGCCTATTTAGGGTTAACCATAGTTAACAAAGTTAATAATTATTTTCGTTATTTTAATAGTTTTTTATGATTTTTTTTCATACTTCGTTAATTGATTTATTAATTCTTCATGTATTTTGTTCTACATGTTTATTTTTTAATTTTAAGAATAATTTATATGGGTTTAATTTACATTTATCTTATATATTTTGTTCTTTTGTTCTTTTGGGTGAAAAAAAATTCAGTTTTATCAAGGGTTACAGCGATTAAATACCTACAAAAAGCGATGCATATACCTACAAAAGGCGATGCATATACCTACAAAAAGCGATGCATATACCTACAAATTTATTTTTATTGTAGGTATTTTTGTGTATAATAAAAAGCGTAAAGAAATCTCCCTAGACAAGTGATTCTTTACGCTTCAAAAATACAAACAAAAGGAGTGTATTTTATGGATATTTTACCACAAAATAGGAAAGTGGTAGAACACAATGATTTAATTAGCTCTGCTGCGAAAATGGATAAAGTTCCACTCCAGATTTTTGAATTAGCTGTTTCCTGTATCGACACCCAGAATCCACCAAAAGATAATATCGTCTATCTTTCTAAGAGTGAATTATTTTCATTTTTTAATCTATCTAGCGCAAGTAAGCACGCCAGGTTCAAATTAGCGATTGAACATATGCAGAAACAAGCCTTTTTCGAAATTGCTGTAACTGAAAATAAAGGTGTGCGTTTCCGAAATATCGTTCCGATTCCTTTCGTTGAGTGGACAGACTATGACGATCAAGTATTAGTCCAGTTTACCCCTCAAATTATGCCTTATTTGATCGATTTAAAAAATAATTTTACGCAATATGCGCTATCTGATGTGATGCAACTAAATAGCAAACATTCGATAACTTTGTATAAGTGGTTATCGATGAATTATAACCAATTCGAGCACTATCAGTACAAAGGAAATCGAACTCAAAGCCAGCTAAATGCTTATCAGAATCCAACTATAAGTATTGAAGAGCTGCGAACACTAACCGATACAGTAACAAAATATGAACGATTAGATAACTTTGAAAAACGAATTTTGATCGATACGCTCGAAGATATCAATACACATACTCATCTAAATGTATCATATGAGAAAATCAAAAAAGGACGTAAAGTTGAATCTATCCAATTTTACGTGAAGAAAAAATTTGTAGCACCAATTGATTATAAAGACGAACAAGCCGATGAAGCTTATTTAGCGAAAAAAGAACAAGATACGCAAAATAATCAGGCATTATATACTGTCGCAATGACCAATCCTTATACGCAAATGTTACTGAAACTATTTTTATTAGATGCTCTCGAATTGACCGATATGGATCTCATGATCGGTTTACAAAAAAATGTCTATCCTTTGTATGATAAATTAAAAGAATTACGTGGCCTGAAAGGCGTGGATAAGCATTTATCTTATGTTACTGCGAAACAGACTGCTTTCTCTAAAACCAATGTAGCGAAATATCTACATAAGTCGATTAAACAGTATCTTGTACAAGTGAAAATTGAAGATCAAGGGATCGATTGGAAGGGGGAATATGACATTTGAATAAAACTGTCAAAGAGTTAGCTGATGAAATTGGGGTATCTAAGACAGCTATTTATAAAAAAGTAAACGAAAATCAACGTAAACTCTGGTTTTCGAAAATCGGAAATAGGTTTGTGATTAGTGAAGAAGGACAAAAAGTTATTAAATCAAAGTTTGAAACCAAAAATAAAAAACGTAAACTGCAAACCGATAACCAAGAATTGATAACTGAAAACTTAGGAACGCAAACCAATAACCACCAAGTTTATGATTTAAATGAGCAATTATTGAAGCAAATCGATAGTCAAGCTCTCCAAATTGAAGACTTGAAAAAAACAAAGACAGAACAATTCAAACAAATCGATCATCTTCATAATCTACTCGACCAACAACAGCAGCTTCAACTCAATACACAAAAATTGCTGGAAGAAAAAGTACAATTGTTGGAAACTAAAGAGAATGAGATTCAAGAATTAAAAGAAAAAAAGTGGTATCAGTTTTGGAAATAAAATTATTCCTTAAAAAGCAAAAAACACCATCAATACAAAATCTATGATCACTTTCAGAACCTTAGTTTTTGATACCTTTGTAACTCAAATATATCAACAAATAAATTCAGTATCAAAAAGTTAAAAGTTAATGAATCTAAAAAAAACTCTTTAGTAAATAAAGAGCTTTTTTTATTTAATATAGGCTAAGATAAAATCAACTAATTTTTATTTTTATTAAAAAAATAAGTTGCTAAACAAAATCCGACAATCAACGATAATAAAATTATCCAAGTATCTTTAAAAAGAAAAATAAGCGACCAATTTCCTTGAATGCCGTTAAAAATAAATCTGATAACTAAGAAAACAAATAGGATAATAACTAAGTTTCTTATTTGATTACGCTTCATAATTTTCATTTCCTTTTTTGCTTTAAGTATATCATTTTAGATTTAAAGTGTATTTATATAATGTGATTACATCAATATACTTTTTGTGAGACTAATTTTTTATTCAACATAAATCATGTTAAACCAAGTTCATGTATCTTCTTTACAGCAATGTAAACAAACATATACACTATATAAATAGCGATTGGAACTTACAATAGACAGATATTTTCTTTAACAGAATGTACTCTAAAATTACAAGGAGGAAACAAAAATGAATTTTAGTCAGCAATTAAAAAAATATCGTGAATTAAAAGGATATTCTCAAGAAGTATTAGCCGAGAAAATATATGTTACTCGTCAAACTATTTCAAAATGGGAAAATGATAAGACTTATCCTGATATACATAATTTAGTTGCACTAAGTATTCTTTTTGAGATCTCTTTAGATGAATTAGTTAAAGGGGATATGATGACTATGAAAAATATTGTAGCAAAAGAAAAAATGGATAGAGATACTAAAGGAATGCTCCTATTTGTATGTTTAGAGTTGATTATAGGTGTTCCAAGTATAATTATATTTGGAATAAAAGGATACATACCATTCGTTGTATTGTGGGTATTCAGTATGTATTTTGCTATAAAAATAGAGATAGCAAAAAAGAAATACAATGTAAAAACATTTAAAGAGATTATTGCTTTTTCTGAAGGGGATTCAAATTTAGAGGAATTACAAAGAAAACGAAAGAATAAAAGTTATTTCAAGGAGCAAATATTGATTGTATTCACTTTTACATTAATTTTTGGAATACTCGCTTTAATTGTAGCCTTTGTAACAGATTTATTTTTAAAATTATAAGCCAAAAGAGGAAGTATTCAGTTTTTGGAATACTTCCTCTTTTGGCTAAAATAATATTCTCTTTTATTTTAAAGTTAACGCTCATTTTTAAATAATTCATCTACTGAAACATTCAATACCTTTGCTAAATTAAAAGCCAGAGAGAGCGTAGGATCATATTTATTATTTTCTATTGCATTTATTGTTTGTCTTGATACATTGCACTTTTTTGCCAATTCTTCTTGCGAAAGTTTCATTGAAGTACGTATATTTTTAATTCTATTTTTCATACTAATCGCCAAGTTTCTTTTGATTGTATTTTAGAGATATAAAATATACTATCGCAATTATAGTTAGAAATGAGAATGGGCTTGAACCATTATCAAAGGTTGCAGTAGTAAGATTGAACGCAGATACCACTAATTTCGATATACACTCTATAATGAGCACTCCTATAACTATTCCAAAAGTAAATGTACTAGACTTCCAAATGATCATTTGTCTTCTTTCATCACCTTTTTTAAATAGCGATACTATAATACCTAAATCTAGAAACAATAAAATAAACCCTAGTATCCACAAAGCTAAATAACCCTTATTCATAAAATCTCTCCATTCTTTTTGTCAAAAGTATTTTACACTTATAGTTTATCCATTGATCTATTTATTGTCAAAACATTTTTACATATTATTTTAAAAATATTATTTAATTCCCTGTTTTACATAATCTCGAAAAGACGAAGCAGGGCCTGTATCGAGCGATACAGGCCCTTTCTTTGTGAATTTTGATTGGTCTACCTCAACTCGTCCCAAAAAGCCTATTGGAGCAGCTAGAGATGTTTAAAAAGATTGTGAAATCCTAGTAGATCTAAAATCTCGTCGTGTTATCTAGAATAGAAAAAAATCCAAATTCTGTTAAGGTTAGGTTAAGGAAATCAAGGTAAAGTAACTTCATACCCAAACAAACGAAACCAATGATGTTCATTTCTTTCTCCCTAACTTACTAGTCCCCGCTAGTAAGTTTTTTTGTGTCCAATAGTCTATTTTTAAAGGGAGTATCCATCAGTTTTGTTACTTATGAATTAATCGTCTACAGAAGGACTATGAAACCATAAAAGGCAATTACTCGTTTGTATAATAAAACGTCATCGTATAGTAAAGGATTACGGTGAGAGCCGTAATGACAAGAAGTGCTTTAGTATTTAATGAGCCGATATACAGGAAAAACAAACCAAGTAAAATCGGTTTGACGAAAAATTTTACAAATTTAGAGTGTTTGTGTTGCAGATTTACGGTATACAACAGGCGAATCGGTAAAAAAAGAATACCAAAAAATAAAGTGAAGAGAAGATCTTTCCAAGATAAAGTGGGCTTCATGTATCTATCTCCTTTCGCATTTTTTGCGCCATCAAGATCTAGATCATCTAGCTGTAATACATTCTTGAGCAATGTTAAACTGACTAAATCAGGCTGGCTTTTTCCTAGCTCCCATTTAGAAATGGTTTGTCTTGTCACAAATACTTTGTCGGCTACTTGTTGCTGTGTAAGATGTAACGCTTCTCTTTTTTGTTTTAATTGTGTCGAAATATCCATCATAACCTCCTTCAATTCAAATTAGCATATGCTCTATTTTAAGCAAAGCAACGGAAGCGCAACACCTTAATTTTTTACACAGTTCATGAGGAAGTGGATTGTTAAACAATATCTATTTCAGTGAACTTAGACAAGAGTTCAATCGAATTCAAAAAAAATTTTAAGTGCATTTACAAAACAAAAAGTATAAATGAAAGAGAGTTAAAATTTTTTGAGTGGTAAAAAAATGAATTTATTTTTTAGATTAAACGAGTTTTTTCATTTGTTAAAAATTTTTTCGCAAGTTTTTTTATAGCAAAAAAATAAAGAACGGACAAAAAATAAAAAGATTATGCGCTCAAAATAAATTCTATACATTCAAAAATAAAATTTATTTTTGGGTGGACCGATCCAATTTATTGCCTAACCCCAGATAATGACCAAAAATGGATAAATAGCATTTTTTCTCCCAAAACACTGTTCAAACTATCTGAAAGAGCATAAGGGAAACTGGCGCCAGACAAGCTGGCGCGTTGATAGTATCAACGTTTTCCAAGACGTCAATCTTTCTCGCGGTTAACTATGGTTAACCACTAAAACAATCTAAAAACACTCTTGGTTAACTGTGGTTAACCGAATAAACGCGGGTTAACCACAGTTAACCCAAAAAAAAAGATCCTGTTAACTATAGTTAACAGGAAAAATAGATAGGCTAAAAAGAAAAATAAAGGCATAAAAAAACTTTATTTTTTTCTTTTTAATTGTTTATTTCAATCTTGTTCTGAAAATAAATTGCGTAGGCCAGATAGTAATTCTCGTTTATCCTCAGCTGTCATGCCACTACTTTTTTCTTCTTTTGGTTTAGGAGTAGTCAATTTTTCTTTTGTCATTTCTAATTTTTGTAGCGCAATATATTGTTCAAGTAATTCTAATTCTCGTTGTTTTTGTTTTACTTTATCTTGAACTGAATACTCTTTTTCAACTTCAAGTTGAGCATTTGCTTTGATCAATGCAGCGTCTTGTTCGATCTTTGTTGGAGCATGTTTGTTAAAGTCATTTGCATTTTTTGGTTCGGGTTTAAATGAAAACTGATACCCAATCACAGGTTTTCCTCGACCTTTACCATATTTTTTTGTGATGGTTAATCCTAAAAAGATAGCCGTTAATTCTTGACGAATTGGAGTTATAACTCGTGTATCTACATTCACTTGTTTATTCCAATAACTTTTAGGAATATCTAATAACTCAAATAAATCCTCTTTTGAAAAATAAGCAAAACCTTTTGTACGAAATTGTTTTAATAAACGAAACATTGTTTTCGAATAGCTGCTTTGTAGTTCATTAAATTGTTGTAGAGAATATCGTACCCAAGAATCCAAATCATTTAATAAAGGAATAGCTTTTTTGTGAACCTGAATATCTACATAAGGAACTTCTATATCTCCGTTGATTTTAAATTCAGTGAACATAACAAAAGCTTCAAAACTTAATCCAGTTTGGCTAGTTCTTCCAAAATGAAGTTGTAGCAACTTGATATAGGTTGTTTTTAAATCATCAATAAATCGTTTATTTGCGGTTGCTTTATAATTGCTTAAATCTTTTAATTGATCAAATGTAAAACGAACAGTTGTGTCGCCTTTATCTCTCATACGAGACACGATGGAAAAAAATAAATTCATTTCTACAGGTGTAAACTTCCGTAAAGGAATGGTATTTAATTCATTATGATACTTTACAATTTCGTTAGCCATACTTAACTCCTTTTTAACTACAATACATACGAAATGTAGTCTATAAACAAGTTTATAAACAGACAAAATGTAGTTTATAAACAGACAAAATGTAGTTTATAAACGAATGAAAACCTTGGGAGAGTAGGGATACAGAATGGGGTAAAGAGGGTTAAAAGAGGTTTAAAAAGAGTTTATAAAGAGGCACGGAAATTTTCCTGCCTAAAAATACTCCTTTATTTAAAAATAGATCTACACGTACTAAGCTTAAAAACTAAAGGAGTGATCGCTACACTCTCACATTAAACTTACAGCAGTCGCTTACGCTCCTTTGCGAAAAGACAAAAGAAAAATACTTAGGAAAGACTATAGCGTGTTTAAAACGCCATTAAACGCTCTCCTAAGCATTTAGATAGATCCTATATTTAGTTATACGCGTCTTTCAGACGGTCAGGGCAAGCCCTAACAACCCTACAAGAAGATCTATAGATTTACTTCCAAAATCGCCACCTTTTTGATCGCGCTTACATTTTTTATTTATATGTTAAATAAAAAATGGTATAATCAATTTAATCTATTAGAATACACTATCATGAAAGGATTGACAGATAATAAATAAGATATAATTAATTATTGGTATAGGGTGAATTTAAAAAATTAAAGAACTTGAAATATATTAGCAAACACATGACGCAAAAAAATTGACTGAAATAATTATTCAATTACTTAAGGCAATGACAATAAGGAGAAATTCTCATGAATAAGAAAAAAAGAAAAATCTTCTTTGCACTGGCTTTATTCTTAGTAGGTATGATTTGTTTCTTTGATTTAAATCGTAATGTACATGCTAATACTTTAGAAAATAATAACTATTCTCAGAAAATTTATTTCTCCAATTCTGATGAGGAAATAAATATCGCACAAATGTTAGGAGAACAATTTACTCAAATGAAAATACAATCAGGAGATTTATTAGTAGACAGTGAGGGAAATCTTCAAGTAACTCAACAATGGATTGATCGCATAAAAGCAACTGTTTCTCCTGATTACGAAGTTATTGCAGATGGTAATGCAATAATATTAATAAACAAATATGAAATGATGTCTCGTTCAGGTGGAGGAGTTACAAAATTAGTGAATACATGGAAAGGGTTTGACTTATATTTTAAGGATTCACATACTAGAAATCTTTCAGATGCACAACAAGCTGCGGCTATTGTGACACCTTTCGTTGGAGGACCTCTAGGTTCTGTTATGGGTGCGATACTTCAAGGGACTTCTTTAAGTAATCAATAGAGTAAATAAAAGCAATGGAGTTATTGTTGCTTTTTTAGGAAAACAGATTAGTCCCCCACCAATTGTTCATTGGATTTCTGCACAATGATTTTAAAATTACTCTAAATTTATAATAGAAAGTAGGGATTAAAATGTTTGATCCTGTATTTATATTGTCTTGCGCAATCTTCTTAGTTGTTATATGTATGGGTGCTGAGTACAATCCTATTCTAAAAAAATATCCAATTATTCAAAAAATAATCTTATTTATTATTGGAGCTTTTATATTATATTCAATTATTCAGATAAGATAATTAATATATCTTTAAAAGATAAGAAATTGGGCCTATATTGTTTGATGTAGGTCCTATTTTTGTGATGTTCAGATTTAATAATTCAAAGGCTTGTTGCAGCAGTCGCTTACGCTCCTTTGCGAAAAGACAAAAGAAAAATACTTAGGAAAGGCTATAGCGTGTTTAAAACGCCATTAAACGCTCTCCTAAGCATTTAGATAGATCAATCCTATATTTTAGTTATACGTGTCTTTCAGACGGTCAGGGCAAGCCCTAACAACCATAGAAAAAGATTGAGAGAGTTACTTCCAAAATTGCCACCACTTTGATTCTGGTTCTTTTTGTGTTTGTTCCAATAGTTGAGTGGTTTTTTGTTGTTCGTAAAGAAGTAATTGCTGTAATTGATCATTTGATTTTTGTAAATTTGCAATTTGAGTATCTTTTATAAAAAGTTGATTATTCTGAGTTTCAATTTGAGAATTTAACGCCATTATAAGTGTTTGATCGTTTGATTCACTCCGATTCATGTATGATTCAATATATTATATCGAATTCCAGTATAAAATTATAGATAAAGCACGTGATTCTAGCTAATTTCTATTTTCTATAAAACTAGATTTTTAACAACTTTCGAAAAAAAAAAAAA